>NZ_JBEFTL010000005.1:0-319424 GCF_053484035.1 Mycolicibacterium sp. XJ662
GCTCGACGAGGTGCTGACCGCCAACAACGTCCCCGACGACGAGATCAACAAGATGACCTACCAAAACGCCATGCGTTGGTACAACTGGGACCCCTTCACCCACATACCCAAAGACCAAGCCACCGTCGGCGCACTACGCAAAGCCGCCGAGGGTCACGATGTCTCCATCCAAGCGCTATCCAAGAAGGACAAGACCGGAGCGTCGTTCTCGGATTTCGCCTCGAGCGCCAAGCAGATAACGGGCAACACGGACTGAGCAGGATTACCGGCTGACGGTGTCGCCGGTGCGAATGTACGTTGATCGCACCGGCGCACTGCGCTGTGCCGACGATGACTCGAAGGAGTATGCGGTGTCGAACGGGATGAGTTTCGCGCTGACCGAGGATCAGGAACTGATCCGTAAATCCGTGGCCGAACTGGCGGGCAAGTTCGACGACCACTACTGGATGCAGAAGGACCAGGCGCACGAATTCCCGCAGGAGTTCTACGACGCCATCGCCAAGGGCGGCTGGCTCGGCATGACCATCCCCGAGGAGTACGGGGGACACGGGCTGGGCATCACGGAGGCCACCCTGCTGCTCGAAGAGGTCGCCCGCTCCGGTGCTGCGATGAACGGCGCCAGCGCCATCCATCTGTCGATCTTCGGGATGCAACCCGTCGTCAAGCACGGCTCCGATGAGCTCAAGGCCGCGACGCTGCCCCGAATCGTCAACGGCGACTTGCACGTCTGCTTCGGGGTCACCGAACCGGGCGCCGGACTGGACACCTCACGCATCACCACGTTCGCCAAGCGCGAGGGCGACCACTATCGCGTCAACGGCCGGAAAGTATGGATTTCCAAGGCGGTGGAGTCCGAGAAGATCCTGCTGTTGACCCGCACCACCCCCTACGACGAGGTCACCAAGAAGACCGACGGCATGACGCTGTTTCTCACCGACCTCGACCCTGACCACGTCGATGTCCGCCCGATCAACAAGATGGGCCGAAACGCGGTCAGCTCCAACGAAGTGTTCATCGACGACCTCATCGTTCCGGTCGAACACCGGGTCGGTGAGGAGGGCAAGGGTTTCAAGTACATCCTCGACGGCCTGAACCCCGAACGGATGCTGATCGCCGCCGAGGCGCTCGGTATCGGGCGGGTGGCGCTGGAGAAGGCGGTCAAGTACGGCAACGAGCGGGTGGTGTTCAACCGGCCGATCGGCATGAACCAGGGGTTGCAGTTCCCGCTGGCCGATTCGCTGGCCCGACTCGACGCGGCCGAACTGGTGCTGCGCAAGGCCACGTGGCTCTACGACAACGGCAAACCCTGTGGGCGCGAAGCCAATACCGCCAAGTACCTGTGCGCTGACGCTGGATTCGGCGCCGCCGACCGTGCCCTGCAGCTGCACGGTGGCATGGGTTATTCCGAGGAGTACCACGTGTCGCGGTACTTCCGCGAATCACGGCTGATGAAGATCGCGCCGGTCAGCCAGGAGATGATCCTGAACTTTCTCGGCGAGCATGTACTGGGACTTCCCCGTAGTTATTGAGAGTGGAGCGCTATTGATGCCAACCTATTTCGATCTCACCGGGCGATCGGCACTGGTGACCGGGGCCGCGGGCGGAATCGGAGCAGCGGTCGCGACGGCACTCGCCGATGCGGGCGCGACGGTGATGGTCACCGACGTCGACAAGGACGCCGCCGCCGCGGTCGCCGAACGCATTTCGGCCGCGGGCGGCAGGGCGGAGTCGACGGGTCTCGACGTCTCGGACCGGGACGCCGCCGACGCCGCGGCGGCGCAAGCCGCGGCGCTGACCGGTGACGCGTTGCACATCGTCGTCAACAACGCGGGCGTCACCCAGCCGGCGATGTTCGCCAAGACCAGCCAGGAGTCGTTTCGGCTGCTCTTCGACATCCACGTCATGGGTGCCTTCAACGTGACCCAGGCGGCGCTGCCGCACATCCCGACCGACGGCAAGGGTCGCATCGTCAATGTGACATCGGCTGCCGGGCTGACCGGAACCCTGGGCCAGGTCAACTACTCGGCGGCCAAGGCGGGCATCATCGGGTTCACCAAATCCCTTGCCCGCGAGCTGGCCACCAAATCCATCACGGTGAACGCGCTGGCTCCGCTCGCGGCCACCCCGATGACCGAAACCATCCGCACCAACGAGAAGTTCGCGGCCAACATGATGAACCGCATCCCGATGAAGCGGTGGGCCGAACCTGCCGAGGTGGCCGGCGCCTTCGTGTTCATGGCGTCCGACGCGGCGTCCTACATCACCGGCCAGGTGCTGCCGGTCGACGGCGGAATGGTGATGTAGTGACCTCCCAACCGCAGGCGCCGCTGTCCGGCATCACGGTCGTGACGCTCGAACAGGCCGTGTCGGCTCCGATGTGCACCAGGACGCTCGCCGACTTCGGCGCACGCGTCATCAAGGTGGAGAACCCCAAGGGCGGCGACTTCGCACGGCACTACGACGACGTGGTGAACGGCCTTGCCGCACACTTCGTCTGGTGCAACCGCAACAAGGAGTCGGTGACCGTCGACCTGAAAACCACTGAGGGTCTGGACATCCTGCATCGACTGCTCGACAACGCCGATGTGCTGGTATCCAATCTGGCGCCCGGCTCCACCGGGCGGCTCGGCATCACCCCCGCAGAGATGGAAGCGCGCCATCCGAACGTCATCGCAGTGGAGATCGACGGATACGGCCCTGGCGGGCCGCTGTCGCACAAGCGGGCCTACGACCTGCTGATCCAAGCCGAATCCGGGACGTGTGCGGTCACCGGTCAGGCTGGCGCCCCGGCCAAACCCGGGCCGCCGGTCGCCGACGTCTCCACGGGACTGCACGCGGCGATTTCGATTCTGGCCCTGCTGTATTCGCGCGATACCGGCCGACGGGCAGGTGGCGGCAACGTCGCGGTCAGCCTGTTCGACACCATGATGGACGTGATGGGCTACCAGCTCACCTATACCCAGCACTCCGGTGTCGACCAGGTGCCGCTGGGCATGGGCTCGCCGGCGGTGGCGCCCTACGGGGCCTACGCCACCGCCGACAACCAGACGGTGGTACTGGGCACCACCAACGACCGCGAATGGCAGCGCTTTGCCCGGGAGATCCTGCAGCGCACCGATTTAGCCGAAGATGAGCGCTTCGCGACCAACGCCGACCGGGTGGCCAACCGAACCGTGCTCGACGAAGCCATCGCGGACTGGTGCGGGCAGCGCGACCTCGCCGACGTGCAGAAGATCGCAGACGCGGCAGGCATCGGGAACTCGCGCTACAACACCCCCAGCGAGGTGGTGGCGCATCCGCAGTTGAGCGCACGCAACCGGTGGCGTGACGTCGAAACATCGGCGGGCCCGATCCAGGCGCTGCTGCCGCCGGCCGTCGTCGCCGGGTTCGAACAACCGATGGGCGCGGTCCCCGGGCTGGGCCAGCACACCGACGCCGTGCTCGCCGAACTGGGAATCGACGACGAGGAGATCGCGGTGCTGCGCAAGCGCGGCGTGATCGGACCGGCCTACCGGTGACGTCCCGCGACGCCGAGCCCGTGCTGCGCTCGACCGACACCGACGGCGTTCGCACGTTGACGTTGAACAGGCCGGCGCGCAAGAACGCGATCAACCCGCAACTGTGGGCAGAGTTGGCCGATGCGCTGCGCGCGGCCGCCCGCGACACCGACCTTCGAGCGTTGGTCATCACCGGGGCCGGAGGTGCCTTCTGCTCGGGCGCCGACATCTCCACCCCGGAGGACATCCACCCCAGACACAAGCTGCGCCGGCTCACCGAAGTCGCCCTTGCGCTGCACGAACTGACCGTGCCCACCATCGCGAAGGTGACCGGCGTCGCCGTCGGTGCGGGCTGGAACCTGGCCCTGGGCTGCGACTTCGTGGTCGCCACGCCCGAATCGACGTTCTGTCAGGTCTTCGCCAAGCGGGGCCTGTCGGTCGACCTCGGTGGCTCGTGGCTGCTGCCCAAACTGGTCGGCCTGCAGCAGGCCAAACGGCTGGTGCTGCTGGCCGACACGATCGACGCCGAGGAGGCGCGGTCGTTGGGCCTGGTGACCTGGGTCAAGCCCGCCGAGGAGATCGACGCGTTTGTCGACGAACTGGCGGGCCGGCTGGCCGCGGGCCCGCCGGTCGCGCTGGCGCAGAGCAAGGCGCTGCTCAACGACGGCGCCAATGTGACGCTGCGCGAGGCGTTGGCCAACGAAGCCCGCGCACAGCCGGGTAACTTCGCCACCGAAGATTCAACAGAGGCGTACGCGGCGTTCGCCGCCAAGCGGACGGCAACGTTCACCGGCCGGTGGGCAGTGCCAAGAACGGAGTGACAAGATGCGTGAGACCGTAATCGTCGAGGCGGTTCGCACCCCCGTCGGCAAGCGCAACGGCGGACTGTCGGAGATACACGCGGCGGACCTGTCCGCGATCGTGCTCAACGCGCTCGTGGAGCGCGCCGGTATCGACCCCGACATCATCGACGACGTGGTGTGGGGTTGCGTCTCGCAGGTGGGCGACCAGTCCAGCAACATCGGCCGCTACTCGGTGCTGGCCGCTGGATGGCCGGAGCGGATCCCGGGCACCACGGTCAACCGCGCCTGCGGGTCCAGCCAGCAGGCGCTGGACTTCGCGGTGCACGCGGTGATGTCGGGCCAGCAGGACGTGGTGGTCGCGGGCGGCGTCGAGGTGATGAGCCGGGTGCCGCTGGGCGCGGCACGGGCCACGGGCACACCGTACGGACCGAAAGTCCTTGACCGCTATAAAGGTTTCGCCTTCAACCAAGGTATCTCGGCCGAGCTGATCTCACAGAAGTGGGGCTTTACCCGGACCCGCCTCGACGAGTACTCGGTGCGCTCACACGAACTCGCGGCCGCCGCGCAGGACAACGGCGCATTCGAAGCGCAGATCATGCCGGTGTTCACCGGAGGCGAGCCGGTCGTGGCCGACGAAGGCGTGCGGCGCGGCAGCACCGTCGAGAAGCTCGCCGGGCTCAAGCCGGCGTTCCAGGACGACGGGGTCATCCACGCGGGCAACTCGTCACAGATCTCCGATGGCGCCGCAGCGCTGCTGGTGACGACGGCCGAGAACGCGATCACCTTGGGGCTGCGGCCCATTGCGCGCTACCGCGCCGGAGCGGTTACCGGCGCCGACCCGGTATTGATGCTCACCGGCCCGATCCCGGCCACCGAGCAGGTGCTCCACAAGGCCGGCGTCGCACTGAACGAGGTCGGGGTGTTCGAGGTGAACGAGGCCTTCGCCCCCGTCCCGCTGGCCTGGCTCGCCGAGACAGGCGCCGATGAGGCCAAGCTCAACCCGCTGGGCGGGGCGATCGCCCTCGGTCATCCGCTGGGCGCCTCGGGCGCGGTGCTGATGACCCGCATGCTCAACCACATGCGTGACAACGGAATCCGCTACGGGTTGCAGACCATGTGCGAAGGCGGCGGCACCGCCAACGCGACGTTAGTAGAACTCATCGCCTAGGAAGGACGCCCCGTGCGTAGAGACCTGTTCACCGAGGACCACGAGGCATTCCGCGAACTTGCGCGCGACTTCGTCGAAAAGGAAGTGGTGCCGCACTATCCGGAGTGGGAGAAGGGCGGCCGGATGCCGCGCGAGGTCTTCAAACAGATGGGTGCGCTGGGCATGCTGGGGATGGCGATCCCCGAGGAGTACGGCGGGGGTGGTGCCCCCGACTACCGCTACAACGTGGTGTTGCAGGAAGAGGCGGCGCGCGCGCTGGTCACGCTGTCGACGGTACGCACCCAGTTGGAGGTGATCCTGCCGTACTTCCTGCACTACGCAAACGAGGAGCAGCGCAAGCGGTGGTTTCCCGGCCTGGCCTCCGGTGAGCTGTTGACGGCCGTCGCGATGACGGAACCGGGCACGGGATCGGATCTGGCGGGGATGCGCACCGCCGCCGTGCGCGACGGCGACGACTGGATTCTCAACGGCGCCAAGACATTCATCACCGGCGGCATGCAGGCCGACCTGGTGATCGTGGTGGCGCGAACCTCCACCGATCCGGACAACCGGCGTAAGGGTCTGACGCTGTTCGTCGTCGAGGACGGTATGGAGGGCTTCACCCGCGGGCGCGAACTGGAGAAGATGGGGTGCAAGGTCCAAGACACCGCGGAGCTGTCGTTCGTCGACGTGCGGGTGCCCGCGGCCAACGTGCTGGGTGAGTTGGACGAGGCGTTCGGCTATCTCGGCCACAACCTGCCCCAGGAGCGGCTGACGGTGGCCGTCGGATCGGTGTGTCAGGCGCGCTCGGCGATCGCCGCGGCCATCGACTACACCAAGGACCGCAAGGCGTTCGGTACACCCGTGGCCTCGTTTCAGAACACCAAGTTCGAGTTGGCTGCGTGCTCGACGGAGGTCGAAGCCGCCCAGGCGATGCTGGACCGTGCGGTGGCGCTGCACGTCGAAGGTGAGCTGTCCGGCGCCGACGCCGCGCGGGTGAAGCTGTTCTGCACCGAGATGCAGGCCCGTGTGGTGGACCGGTGCCTGCAGCTGTTCGGCGGTTACGGCTACATGATGGAGTATCCGATCGCGCGGCTGTACACCGATGCCCGCGTCGCCCGCATCTACGCGGGCACCAGCGAGGTGATGAAGGTGATCATCGCCAAATCTCTTGGGTTGTAACACCACGTCGCGGCGAACGGAGCGGACATGGACCGGCAGACCTTCGAGAAGGGCGCCAGAATACGTGCCGAGGTGCTCGGCGCCGACTACGTCGCCAACGCCACCCGCAGCGCCGACGACTTCGACGCACCGCTGCAGGAGTTGGTCACCGAGTACTGCTGGGGCGCGGTGTGGGGGCGCGACGAGTTGCCGCGCAAGATCCGCAGCATGCTCAACCTGGCGATGCTCTCGGTGCTCAACCGGCCCCACGAGTTGCGCACGCATATCCGTGGCGCCTTGAACAACGGTGTGACGCGCGAAGAAATCCGCGAAGTGTTCCTGCAGGTCGCCGTCTACGCCGGTGTGCCCGCCGCCGTCGACAGCTTCCGGCAGGCCCGCGAGGTGTTCGCCGAACAGGAGGATGCGCCGTGACGCTGGGTTTCATCGGGCTGGGCCACATGGGATTCCCGATGACGCGCCGTCTGCTCGACGCCGGCAACACCGTCGTCGTCTACGACACCCGCGAGGATGCGGTGACGGCGGCGGTGGAACTCGGCGCACAGCCGGCGTCGGCGCCGCGCGAGGTCGCCGACGTCGCGGAGACGGTTTTCGCGAGCCTGCCGTCCGGGCAGGTGTGCCTCGACGTCGTCGCCGGTGCGCACGGCGTCGCACACGGCACGCGGATCAAACGGTTCGTCGACCTGTCGACCGTGGGCAGCGAGGCTTCGCAGGCCGTTTCCCGGGCATTGCAGGAACGCGGCGTCGCGGCGTTGGACAGTCCCGTCAGCGGCGGGGTGGCCGGGGCCGAAAACGGCACGCTCACGCTGATGGTGTCCGGGCCGCAGGCGGAATTCGATTCGCTGCACGCGCTTTTCGAGACCCTGGGCCGCGCGATCTACGTCGGTGAGAAGCCGGGGTCGGCGCAGACGATGAAATTGCTGAACAACCTCGTGGCGGCCACGGCCCTGGCCGTGACGTCGGAGGTCGTGGTCATGGGCGTCAAGGCCGGCCTGGACCCCCGCGTGATGATCGACGTGCTCAACGCCGGCTCCGGTGGCACCCATGCCAGCCGAGACAAGTTCCCTCGCTCGGTGCTGCCACGCACCTTCGATTACGGCTTCGCGACCGGCCTGATGGTCAAGGACGTGCGGCTCTACCTCGAGGAGGCGCAACGCCTCGGCGCGGCCGGGGTGATCTCGGCGGCGGTCGCCGAGCAGTGGGAGACCACGTTGCGCGAAGAAGGCGCCGACTCCGATTTCACCGCGGTCATCAAACCGATCGAAGCCGCCGCGGGCGTGGTGGTCGACGGCCGCTGACCGCCGCGGCACTTACGGCAGTTGGGGTTTGACCTCTTCGATGATCCACTGCGCGTAGTCGAGGTACTCGTCGACACCGCTGACGGGCGGCAACGGGACCGCGCTGACCGTCACTCCCTGTTCGGCGAGATAACCCATCCGGTCCACGATCTCCGCTGCCCTCATACCGGGACGGGCGTTCGGGTCGTCCTGGGCTGTATGTCCCTCGCCGACGCGGTTGGTGCCCAGCCCGTGGACCACGTCGAAGGGTCGGCCGTCGTAGCCGTCTTGAGATTTGAGGAAGTCGACCCGTTCGGCGATCTGCTCGGGCGGGGTCAAAAAAGACCACCAGCCCGACGCGTACTTCGCCGCGCGACGCATCGCGGCGTCGGCGTCACCGCCGATCCAGATGGGCAGGTGGGGTTTCTGAAGCGGTTTGGGCTCGAAGGCCACGTCGTCGAACGAGACGTAGCGGCCGGTGAAACTCGGGGACTCGCTGGTCCACAGTTCGACGATCGCGGCGAGGTACTCGTCGGCGATGCGGCCGCGCTCGCGGAACGGCACCCCCAACAAGTCGAATTCGCGCTCGAGCCAGCCGACCCCGAACGTGACCATCATCCGTCCGCTGCTCATCCAGTCCGCGGTCGCCAGCGCTTTGGCGAGCACGATCGGATGCTGCAACGGCAACACGGTGATACAGGAGTTGAGCAGGATGCGCTCGGTCGCCCCGGCGAGATAGGCCTGCGCAACGGTGGACTGCAGATAGTGCGGCCCCGACAACTGCACGTGTTCGTTGGGGATCACGAAATGCTCTGGCACCGCGATCATGTCGTAGCCCCACTGGTCGGCGCACTTGGCCATCCGGGTCTGGTCGGCGCCGGTGACCGATGCTTCCCACGGCTGCATCATCGCCGGAAGCCGCAGCATGTGGGGCAGGTTGAAGACGAGCTTCATGTGATGATCTTCGCAGCTACTTGAGCATGCTGCCGGCGTCGACCGTGACGGGAAGCCCGGTGATGAACGCAACCTTGCCCTCAACGCGCCCGCCCATGTGCCCTCCTCGAATCGGTAAGTTTGGTCGATCGATCAGGAGCCTGTCACCGGCCGGCTGCGGTTGTCAACCGATCGCTCACCGCGAGCTTCGGCCGGCGTTCGGCGCGGAAAGCCCCGCCGCCAGAAAATCGAGCTGGCGTTCCATGAACGCGCGCAGTTCGTCGTGGCCCAGGTCGACCCCGACGGCGCTCTCGTTGCACAGGCTGCGCGCGGTTTGTGCGATGAGCATGGAGATCGCGACCGGCGGGTAGTCGTCGAGGTCGACACCGCGTGCCCGCAGCGCAACCGCCACGGCCGCCGTCTCGATATCGCGGACCCGCTCCGCATAGGCCTTGAGTTCTTTGCGAATGGCCTTGCGGTGGTTGGCCATCGCCATGAACTCAGTGTTCAGCCCGGTGAGCCGAAGGTCGCTGTTCATCGCCCACAGCGTGCGCAACGGATCGGCATCGGTGAGCGCAGCGCGCATGCGTTGCAGCGAGGCTTCCGCACCGGTGCGCAGCACCTCGACGTAGAGGTCGTCCATCGTGGGGAAGTAGTAGTAGACCAGCGCTTGTTTGACACCCGCCGCGGCCGCGACGCGGCGGGACGTCGCCGCGGCATAGCCCTCCTCGCGGATGACCTGGGCGGTGGCCTCGATCAGCCGTTGCCGTGCCCCCGTGTCGGCGGCCTTGGCCCTACTTGGCATTTCGCAAACCCCTGTCGATCGATTTGCTTGACCACCCGTCATACCCCGTGGTACGCATAGCGCACTCTAACAGTTTTATCGATCGACCAAACGCGGTGGCGCCGAAAGGACCGGTCCGTGACAGATTTCGCATCCGTCGACTACTTCTCCGACCCGGCGATCAGCCAAGATCCCTACGACTACTGGGACTACCTGCGCTCGCAGGGGCCCGTGTTTCGGGAACCGAACTACGGTGTGGTCGCCGTCACGGGCTATCAGGAAGTGCTGGCGGCGTTCAAGGACCACGATGCATTTTCCGCCGTCAACGCGATCGGTGGCCCGTTTCCGCCGCTGCCGTTCGAACCGCACGGCGACGACATCACCGACCAGATCGAGGCGCATCGCCACCTGTTCCCGATCCACGAGCACCTGGTGGTGATGGATCCACCCGCGCACACACGTGCCCGCTCGCTGCTGACCAAGCTGCTGACCCCGAAGCGGCTGAAGGAGAACGAGGACTTCATGTGGCGGCTGGTCGACAGCCAGCTCGACCAGTTCCTCGCTAACGGACGATGCGAGTTCCTCGCCGAGTACGCGAAGCCCTTCGCCACCTCGGCGATCATCGACCTGCTCGGCGTGCCCGAGGAGGACCGGCCCGAGTTCCTCGCCGCGCTCGGCGTCGAGGAGCGCTACGGCAGCCGCGTAGGGGCGCTCGACGGCGCGCCGGTGGGGCGCGATCCGCTGCAGTATCTGGACGACAAGTTCGCCGGCTACCTCGCCGACCGTCGTCGCGAACCCCGCGGCGACGTGCTGTCGGCGATGGCGACCGCGCTGTATCCCGACGGTTCGACACCCGAGCTGATCGAGGTCGTCAAACCGGCGACGTTTCTGTTCGCGGCCGGGCAGGAGACGGTCACCAAGCTGCTCAGCGCCGCCGTGCAGACCCTGGGGGATCGCCCGGAGTTCCAGCAGATTCTGCGCGATGACCCGAAACGCATTCCGGCGTTCATCGAAGAGGCGCTGCGAATGCAGGCGCCGACGAAGGTCGATTTCCGCCTGGTCCGCAAGACCACCACGCTGGGCGATGTGCACCTTCCGGCGGGCACGGTCGTCATGCTGTGCCTGGGCGCGGCCAACCGCGATCCGCGCAAGTTCGACGACCCGCACGAGTTCCGGCTGGACCGCAAGAACGTGCGCGAGCACCTCTCGTTCGGCCGCGGCATCCACTCCTGTGCCGGCGCGCCGCTGGCGCGTGTCGAGGGCCAGATCACCGTTCGGCGGCTCCTCGACCGCGTGGACGACCTGCGGATCGACGAAACGGTCCACGGGCCCGCGGATGACCGCCGCTACGCCTATGACCCCACGTTTCTGCTGCGCGGCCTGTCCGAACTGCACATCGAGTTCACCCCGAAGCGGGCCTGACCAGCGCTGTGACGCCCGGCCAAACCTTTTTCGCCTGAGACCCTTGTCACAGCCGGCAAACCTACCTACTGTGTGTTCACTAGGTTGGTTGACCGAAGGGTTTGCGTGACACCGGAGTCAGGCTCGAGGCCGTACGAGACGCTGCTCGCCAAGGGTGAGGACCGTCGGCACCGGATCCTTTCCGTGGCCGAGCGGCTGCTGGCGCGCAACGGCTGGCGCAACACCTCGCTGGCGCAGATCGCCAAGGAAGCGGGGGTCACGCCGGCGGGCCTCTTGCACCACTTCGAGTCGAAGGAACAGCTGCTCAACGCCGTGCTCGACGCGCGCGACGCCGACGACGCCATCCACGCCGACTACCGCTCGGGCGACCTCGTCAGCGAACTCAGCCGCGTGCCGGAGCGGTTCCGCCGGGCACCCGAACTCATCGGCACCTTCACGGTGCTGCTGGTGGAGAACATCGCCCCCGATGCGCCGCTGCACGACCGCCTGCACAAGCGGTACCACGACGCCACCGCCATCATCACCGAGATCATCACGCGCGGTCAGCGCGACGGGACCTACCGCACAGACTTCGAAGCGGCCAACAAGGCCGTGGAAATTCTCGCCTTCATCAACGGAATGGAGATCTCATGGCTGCTCGATCGGTCAATACCGCTGAGCGAGGTATTCAAGGAGTACGCGGAGTCGTTGGCCCGCGATCTCGCACCCAGGGGCACGAAATGAGGTACCGGCTCGACGTCGTCGCTCCCACCGTGCTCGACGCGGTGAAGTTCGCCGGAGGCTGGGTCTATGACCGGGTGATGGCCGGTTGGGATGTCACCGTCCTGATCGCCCAGCCCGGCGACGTCCGACCGCTCGAGATTCTCGGCGCCGAGACACTGGATCTGGAATCTGTGCTCAACGCATGGGAAGACCGGCCTCATCCGCAGACCGTCGCCGTCGCCGCGGATCTCTTCGACCGCGACCCGCGGGTACTGGCCCATGTCCGCAATGCACTCGACCAGAGCGCTGCCGAAGTAACCGTGTGGGGCGAGCGCCTGCCCGCTGAACTGGACCGCAGCGTCGACTCCGTGCAGCACCGGTTGAGCGCGGCGGCAAGGGCTTTCAAGGCCAAGGCGCTGTCGGCGGCCGATGAGGCGGGTGTCGCCGTCGGCCATACCGAGACCTTTCGTAGCGGGATGATGGCCTCCGTTGCGGCGGACCTGATCCCGGCCAGCTGATTTCTTCTGCCCGGCAGATCTAGGCGAGGTCGATGAGCACCTTGCCGATGGCGCGACCGTCGGCGACGTGACGCAACGCCTGCACGGTTTGCGTTAACGGGTAGACGGCGCCGATGTGCGGGTGGACGCGTCCGCTGACCAGATGCTCGCGCAGTTCGGTTTCGTTTCGGTCGAATTCGTCAGCCGGGACGTCCTGGAAGTGGAACCCGAGCACGTGTACGCCCTTGACCAACACCAGGTTCAGCGGGATCCGCGGGATGACGCCCGAGGCGTACCCGACGGTGACGAACCGGCCGCCGCGGCGCAGCGACCGCAGCGCCGGTTCGGCGAGCGCGCCGCCGACCGGATCCACGACGGCGTGCGCGCCGTCGGGCACGGCGCCGCGCAACGCATCGCGAAGGCCTGCCGAACGGTGGTTGACGACATTGGTTGCGCCGTAAGCGCGGGCTGCGGCGAGCTTCTCGTCTGAGGAGGCCACCGCGGTGACCGACGCGCCGAGAAGCACACCGAGTTGGACCGCGGCCAGCCCGACGCCGCCGCCCGCGCCGAGGACGACGACATCGTCGCCCGGCTGCACTCGCGCCATCGACCGCAACGTGTGATACGCGGTGCGGTACGCCACCCCGAATGCGGCTGCGGTGCGGTCGTCGACGCCATCGGGGGTAGGGGACACGTGGGCGGCGGGCACGACGACCTCCTCGGCGAACGCACCGTACATGCCGGTGCCGGTGACCCTGTCGCCGACGCGGAACCCGTCGGCTCCGGTGTCGACGACGACGCCGGCGAACTCGCTGCCGGGCACGAACGGCGGCGGCACGCTGACCTGATATTCGTTGGCGATCAACAACACATCGGGATAGTTGACCGCCGCGGCGTTGACGCGGACCTTGACCAGGCCGGGATTCACCGAAGGTGTCGGCCGCTCTTCGATGCGGACGACTTCAGGTGCCCCGTAGCCGGGGCAGACGGCGGCGCGGATCACTTGTAGTCGGTGGATTCGGCGAGGTCGGCTGCCGAGCGCATCAACTCGACGATGATCGGGCCGTAGGCGAGCAGCTTCTCGTCGTCGCCGGCGCGCTGGAAACCCTGCTCCAACACGATGGCCAGCTTCCATTTGGCCAGCACCAGGTAGTAGTCGAGGTCGTCGACCTGGCGACCGGACAGTTTCGCGTAGTGCTCGACAACCTGTGTGCGAGAGGGCATGTGGCGCATGTCGACGTAGCTCATCTCGGAACTTGACGGGGCGTCGGTGTTCTGCGGCCAGCTCTGTACCATCCACGCCAGATCGAGTTTGGGATCGCCGACGGTGCCCATCTCCCAGTCCACGATCGCGGCCAGTTGCGCCGGTGCGCCGTGGCGGTACATCACGTTGGCGAACTGGTAGTCGCCGTGCATCAGGCCGGGCACGTAGTCCAGCGGCCGATGCCTGCGCAGCCATTCGGTGGCGACCTCGATGCCGTCGATCTCGCGTCCCTTGATCCGCTCGAAAAAGGTTGTCCACCGGTCGACTTGGCGTTCGTGGAAGCCGTCCGGGCGCCCAAGGTCGGTCAACCCTTTGGCTTTCCAGTCGACCCTGGACAGCAGCGCGATACCTTCGGCGAGCTGATAGGCCAGACCGGCGCGCGCCTGCGGGTCGCTGTCGAACGGCTCCGGCCAGCGCCGGTCGGCCAACTCCATCGGAGACCAGCCGTCGACGTAGCCCATCAGATAGAACGGGCGGCCCAACACGGCGGCGTCGGTGCACACCCCGACCGCCTTGGTGTGCGGCACCTCCGTGCCGTCGAGCGCCTCGACGATCCGCCACTCGCGCAGGATGCCCTTGTCGCGGTCCGGTGGAGCGCCGGGCGGGGGCATGCGAAGCACGCAGCGTTCGTCGCCGCGGCGAATCTCGTAGATCACGTTCTGGGTGCCGCCGGAGAGCAGCCGGGTCTGCAGCGGTTCACCCTTGCCGGGCAGCGCCGCATCGTCCATCCAATCCGCAAGCCGCCCAACGTCGATATCGGTCACAGGTTGCCCACCTCGCTTTCGAGGTAGTCGGCGAACTTCGCCCGCGCGGCTTCGCGCTTGCGCGGCGTCCACTCCGAGGGCCACATGTCATCGGTCGGTTCATAGTCACGCAGTACCTGCTTGGCCACCGTCGCCTTGTGCACCTCGGTGGGCCCGTCGGCCAGCCCCATGACGGCGGCGCCGGTGACCATGCCCATGAACGGCATCTCGTTGGTGACGCCGAGCGCACCGTGCACTTGCATTGCCCGCCAGGCGATATCGTGCAGCACCGAGGGCATCACCACCTTGACCGCGGCGATGTCCTTGCGGACCTTCTTGTAGTCGTTGTACTTGTCGATCGACCACGCGGTGTAGAGGACCATGAGCCGGAACTGCAGCAGTTGGGCGTAGGAGTCGGCGATATAGCCCTGCACGAACTGTTTTTCCGACAGACGGCTGCCCTGGGTCTCACGGCTCAGCGCGCGCTCACACATCATGTCGAGCGCCTTGCGGGCCAGCCCGATGGTCCGCATCGCGTGGTGGATACGGCCGCCGCCCAAGCGCGTCTGCGCGATGACGAAGGCCTGGCCCTCGCCGCCGAGCAGCGCATCGGCGGGCACCCGCACGTTGTCGTAGTGGATGAGGGCGTGCGACCCTTCGCCCTCGGGTTCGCCGTAGAGCCCGACGTTGCGAACGATGTTGACGCCGGGGGTGTCGGTCGGCACGAGGAACATCGACATGCCCTGGTAGGCGCTGACGTCGGGGTTGGTCACCACCATGACGATCAGGAACGACGCCGTTCTGGCGTTGGAGGAGAAGAACTTCTGGCCGTTGATGACCCAGTCGTCGCCGTCTCGTACGGCGGAGGTCTTGAACAGGGTGGGGTCTGCGCCGGCGTGCGGTTCGGTCATCGAATAACAGGAGAAGATCTCGCCGTCGAGCAGCGGACGCAGGTAGCGCTCCTTCTGCGCCGCGGTGCCGTAGTGCGCGAGGATCTCGGCGTTGCCGGTGTCGGGTGCCTGACAACCGAAGATGATCGGCGCCCACTGTGACCGTCCGAGGATCTCGTTCAACAGCGCGAGCTTGAGTTGTCCGTAACCCTGCCCGCCGAGTTCACCGCCGAGGTGAGTAGCCCACAGCCCGCGTCGGCGCACCTCATCCTTGAGCGGCTCGATCACCTTGCGCCGGTTGGCATCCAACGGCATGTACTGCTGGTCGGGAAACGCCAGGTCCAGTGGCTCGATCTCCTCGCGGACGAACTCATCCGCCCAATCCAGCACCTTCTGGTATTCGGGATCGGTTTCGAAATCCCATGCCATGGCGGTCTCCCTTCGATTTCCGGTGAACGGCTTTCGTCATCGGTTGGCTTTGATGTTGAACCCGGTGATCAGCGCGGCGATGTCGGCGGTGACGATGTCGGCGAACGTCGCGTCGCCGAACGTGCCGCCCGCCCAGTGCCGAACCCCTTCGCTGACATGCATTCTGGCCAGATGTGACAGGTGGGCGACGTCGATTCCCGCGGCGATCTTTCCGTCTTGTTGTGCCTTGGTGAACAACTCGCCGAACATGTCGGCGTCGGCGTCGTCGGTGCGCTCCCCGGTGAGGATGCGGTGTTGTTGGCGGTAGCCCTCCAGGATGGTTTCGACGATCAACTCGGGCGGGTTGCGCGCCATCGACCGTTCCAGGCTGCGCAGCGCCTCGGCGATCACCGCCTCGACGTCGTAGTCGGTGCGCAGGAGTGACCGCACGGTCTGCTGGGCGGCCCGGGTGGAGAGCAGGCCGACCTCGAAGAGGATGTCTTCCTTGGCCGGGAAGTAGAAGTAGAACAACGCCCTGGACACGCCGGCGGCGCGACAGATGTCGGCCACCGTGGTCTTCGCATAACCGTTGGTGCGCCACAGCGCCATCGCGGCCTGCACCAGCGCTCGCTTGGTCTCGTGGGAACGCGCGCGCTGAAACGACGCCCGACGTTGACCACCGTCAGCATCGGCAGTCGACGCAGTATTCGGCACAGCGGCAGTGTAGCCGCTGGTTTATGTCGTGGGAATAGTTGACGTCTGTCTAACTAAGTCAGCCGAGTTCGGCGACCAGCGACGCGACGAACTCTTGTGTGCGTCGCCGCGAAGCCTGGCGTTGGGACGCGGTCTCGCCGAGCGGCACCACCCTGGCGGCCAGGTCGGTGACCCCCGCATCGCGGTAGCGGCGTAGCCGCGCGAGGACCGTGGCTTCGTCACCGGCCGCCATGGTGTCCCCGACGTCGTCGGCCTCGCCGTGCTCGAGCAACCGGACATAGTTGGGGGAGAAGTCGGCGTGGCCGAGTACCTCGCTGGCGTAGGCCCGGGCCCCGTCGACATCTCGTTCGGGGCACAGCGCGACGGGTACGCCGGCGACGACGCGAACCCCGCTGCGCCCGGCAGCCTCTGCCGCCTCGGTGATGCGCGGGACGACGTAGTCACCGATGGCCCGTTCGTCGGCCATCCACAAGATCGTCCCGCCGGTGCGCTCTCCTGCGGTGCGCAGCATCGCCGGGCCGAGCGCGGCCACTAACAGCGGTACCGTGAACGAGTCGGTGATGTCGAGGGGACTCTTGACCTGGAAACTGTCGTTGGTGACGGCGACCTCGCCGGGTCCGGTGTAGGCCGCCTGCAACACCTCGAGGTAGTCACGCACCAGCCGCGCTGGACGCTCGTAGGCGAGCCCGAGTTGATCGGCGATGATCCAGTGATGTGACGGGCCGATGCCGAGCGTGAACCGTCCCGCGCACGCAACCTGGGTGGTCAGTGCCTGCTGCGCCATGATCAGCGGGTGGCGGGTCTGGATGGGCACCACAGCGGTGCCGATCTCGATGCGTTCGGTGGCTGTGCCGAGAAGCGCGACCGCCGTCAGCGCGTCGAGGTAGCCGGGCACCTGCGGAATCCAGAACGATGCGAAACCATCGCTCTCCGCGGTCTTTCCGTCGTCGAGCAGGCCGCGCAACCGGTCGGCACGGGGCCGTTCCTTGTCCGAGCCGATCATCAAGCCGATTCTCATGTCCACTCCCTACGGCAGATAGCGGTCCCACTCGTACGGTACGACCGGATAAAACGGTGCAGCCAACAGCGGTTGGATATCGCCGCCACGCCACCGCTTCTTTAGCGCCGGCCTAAGTCGTTCAGCCGTGCACACCGGGTCCTGGTCGAGGAAGCAATACGAAATCGTTTGTCCAGCAGGAGCGCTCGCCAAGCGGGTGCCGACCGGCAGTGATGTCGCTGCCCAGACGCCGGCCACACCGTCGATGTCGACCAGCGGTTCCAACTCGGCCGAGCCCTGCTCCAACAGGAGATAGACGCCTTGGTTCGGCCACCACGGCAGCACGTCGGCGCCGGCCTTGATCCGTTTCGCGGCGGTCCGGTCGGTTACGTCGTACACACCGCGTTCGACCGGCGGTAGCAGCGGCAGTTTGCGGTTTGCATCGCCGAGCGACTTGGACAGCGCCAGAAACGGTTCCATCCCGGCGACTCCGGTGAAGAAGTACGTCATCACGTGATCGATGGCGTCGTAGGGAGTTTGGCTCGCCGCGCGTACGGAGCGGCATCCGGGGGTGGACACCAGCCGCATCGACGCGCGCACCGCCGACAGCCGGTGCTGTTCGGGGCGGTGGTCGAGGGTATGCCAGCGTAGGTAGTCAGCGTCGGCCCCGTCGGGGTGTCGTCTGGCCATCGAGACGAACAGCGTGGTGACGTCGCCGTCGCCGTTCGCGAGGACTTCGGGCACCTCGTCCGACGGTGTACCGGGTAGCTCCATCGACACCTCTACTCCGATTCTGGTTGTGACAAGGTGATTTCGGGGTGGCGAGCCTCGATCATTCGGCGAAACCCCTCGCGCCACGGAACCTTCGTTCGCCCGAGTATTTCGTGCATGCGGGTGACGTCGGGCCACAGCGGTGTGTGGGCCTCGGGGCTGTAGCTGAAGGTCGGCTCGACGCCCACGAGTTCACCCATGTAGGTGCAGTACTCCTCGACGCTGACCGTCTCGCTGCCCGCCCAGTTGACCGTGATCGGCGGCGTATCCGCGACCTCCATCGCCTTGATGCCCGACGCGACATAATCGTCTTCGTAGATCGGGTTGTAGTTGTTTGGCCGGTCCGGGTGCAGCCGTATCGGCTTGTGCGCCAAGATTGCGTCGAGACGATCGGCGGGCGCGCCGCCTTCGGGGCCGTAGGTGGAACAGATCCTGATGATGGTCAGCGGAATCTGGTATTGCGTGGCGACCCATGTGCAGACGGCCTCGGCGGCGACCTTGGAGAAGCTGTAGTTCGCCCGCAGTGGCACCCCGGGCGGATCCGACTCGGTCAGCGGCCGCCGGCCCTGATATGCGTAGATCGACCCCGTCGAACAGAACACGAACCCCTTTGCCGCGCGACAGTGATACAACAGGTCACCGGTGTGCTGTGCGTTGGTGGCGAGGCAGGTGGCCCAATCGCCGGTGCCGTCGTCGACAGCAGCGTGGAAGACGTAGGTGAAATCGCCGGGCAGCGAGGAGAAGTCACCGGTGCTCATATCCAGGGCGACCGGCGCGACGCCTGCGTCGGCCAATCGGCTGCGGTCGGCCGGATCGCGCAACCGTGCCGCCCCAAACACCTCGTTGTGGTGGGCGAGTGCCCGGGCGATGGGAAAGGCGATCTTCCCTGTCGCGCCGGTGATGAGGATCTTCTCTCCGGAGAGCATCCCTTAAGTCATAGCGCACCGCGGCTGAAATGTTAACTACTTGATACGGTGCCGGTGCGCGGTTCCCGGCCGATGCCGGCGTGGGTGCTCCGCTGGGCGGGCCGTGGGGCGGCGAGTTCACGCAGCGCCGACAGAAATAGGCTGTCCATCTGTGGGCTCAGGTCGTTCAGCCGGGCCGCGCGGGCGTGGCTCGCGGAGCCGAAGACTCTTTCAAGCGCCTCGGCGCCGGTGGTGGTGCTGAGCGAAAGGCAAAGACACGCAACACCATCCAAGCGCAGCTCTTCGAGCGACTTGTGCGCGTCGGCTTCGGCGTAGCGGCCCTCGTAACCCGGGTCGTAGGGATATCCGTCGGACAGGACGAGCAACAGCCGGTTCGGGGTGCCCGACTCGGCTTTGAGGATTTCGCCCGCGCCCCGGATCGCCGAGCCGAGGCGGGTGTAGTTCGAGGGCTGCAGTTGGTTCAGTCGGGCGCGGCTGAGCGCGTTGAAACGCTGATCGAAGGTCTTGATGGCGGGCAGATGCACGGCGTGGCGGCCCTCGGATCGGAAGCCGTACACCGCGACGCGGTCGCCGAGGTCTTCGAGCGTGGCCGCCAGGGTGGCTGCGGCACGTCGCTGGTGGTCGTGGACGGCGAGCCCCTGCGGATCGGCGTCGGTGGCCGATCCCGACGCGTCAACGAGGATCAGCACGCCGAGGTTGCGGGCGACCTTTCGGCGTTCGACGTAGACGTGTTCGGGTGGTGAGTAGCCGCACCGTAGATCGATGGACAGATCGACGAGCGCCTCGATGTCGAGTTCATCGCCGTCCGCGCGGCGCCGCAGCACTTTTGTTCCGAGACCGATGCGAGACAGGCGACGACGGAGCACGTCGTCGTGCGCGACGCCGGCACCGGACACGTCGGCGCGCGTCGTCAGCGGATACTCGATGACGCGGCACCATTCGGGTCGGTAGCGGTTCTTGTAGACGTCCCACTCCGGGTGCAGTGCCCCGCCGACGCCGACGGCGGCACCCGGATTTCCGTCGTCGGTGAAATGGATCCGGCGGGGCAGCGGCCGGGCCTGCTGGCCGGCCGAGCGGGCCTGCCGCACGGAGCCGACGGGTACCTTGCCGCCGCCCGAACTGCTGGAGGAGGACCGCGCGCTGCCGAGCAGTTTGCGAAGGAACTCACCGACCGCTTCGGAGTTGAACAACGGGTTGTCGAACAGCTTGAGGATCTTGCTTTCCTCGCCCTGCTCGTCGTCGTCCTCGTCGTCGTCTTCGGGTTGGGCAGCTTTGATCGAGTCGATCTTCAGGCGCAGGTCATCATCGGTGCCGGGCTCACCGGGTCGCGCCGAAGGTTTGGCTAACCGCGCGGGTTTGATGACGCCGAACCACTCCGGCGGACTTCCCACTCTAGCTCGGCCCCTAGCCATTTCGAGCGACTCCGCGGCTGACGCCGTGCTCGGGGATCCGCCGATGTCGAACGTGGTAGCCACCGGCAGGCGCTGCGCCAACTCGGCCAGTGCCCTGCGGCCCTCGATCGCCAGGTACCGACGCGTAAGTGAGGGCCGCCCCCGTAACGGTTTGACCAGGTTCGCGTCGAGGCTGCCCGCGCCCAGCAGCGCGGCCTGTAACACCACTTCGCGGCGTTGTTCGGCGGGGGAGCGGCTCGCCGAGACGAAGATGGTCTGCCCGTCGGTGTATGCGGGCTGACCGACCGGTGCCTCCGCGAGGTCGAGTGATCGACCGGCGGCGAACGCGGCGAGAAGCCGAAAGCGTTCGGGTCCTTGCGGATCGGACGCAGTCACGTCCGCGGTAGCACGGCGTCGACGAGCTCGCCGAGCGCGCGGATGAGATCGCGATCGTCGGAGAGCGCCTCGACGATGGCCGCCTGGACGGCCCGGCGCAGGCTGAGGCCTTCGGCGACGAGCTCGCCGGTGAGGATCAGCATGCGCGTCGACGACACTTCGCCCAGCGGTGAGCCATCGATGTTGCGGATCGCGTTGCCGACCGACACCAGGATCCGTGCGGTGTCGGAGTCGATACCGGCTTCGTGCGCAACGATCTCGGTTTCGACTTCCGGTGGCGGGAAGTCGAGCTCGATGGCGATGAACCGCTGGCGCGTCGACTCTTTGATGTTCTTCAACACGCTCTGGTAGCCGGGGTTGTAGGAAATCACGAGTTGAAAGCCGGGTTCGGCCGACAACGTCGTGCCGAGCCGGTCGACCGGGAGTTCGCGACGGTGGTCGGCCAGCGGATGGATGACCACAGTGGTGTCTTGGCGCGCCTCGACGATTTCGTCCAGATAGCAGATGGCGCCGGTGCGCACCGCCCGGGTCAGCGGACCGTCCACCCAAACCGTTTCGCCGCCCTTGAGCAGAAACCGGCCCACCAAATCCGCCGACGTCATATCTTCGTGGCCCGCGACCGTGATGAGATCACGGCCGAGTTCGTGAGCCATCGCCTCGACGAACCGGGTCTTACCGCAGCCGGTCGGGCCTTTCAGCAGCACCGGCAGCCCACGCCGGGCGGCGGCGCGGAAAACCTCGGCCTCGTCGCCGACCGGACGGTAAAACGGTGCTGCCGTGCGGTTTTCGACCGTCGCGGATTGGTTGTTGGCCGACACCTCATTCGCTCCGTTCGTGCGGCACGACCGCCGGCATCTCCACACCTTCGGGCAGGACGAACTCTCCGTCGGTGTTGATGTAGCCGGAATGCCTGGTGGGGATGGGCAGGTTGGGGTCGGGGCACGGTCGGTCGGTGCCGTCGCCGCACAGGCCGGAGGTGAAGTACGAGCGCTTCTGCACGTCTTCGGGCCACGGGTCGGCATGGGTCGCCATGAACTGCGCGGGAATGATGTAGAAGACGAAGAACGATGCGCTGATCGCGGCGAAGATCGCCAGGAAGCGGACCAGTTGCTGGGTGGCGAAACCGCCACGGACGTTGTCCAATCCGCGCTCGACGACGGTGCGTCCGCGGTCGTCGGTGAAGAAGCGCAGGCAGCACAGCGCGGCCTGCACGCCGCCCCACATGAACCCCTCGTAGATGGGCCACTGGTAGTAGGTGCCCGCGTTGATCGACAGCGACTGGATGGCTCCCGGGAAGGTGTACATACCCAGCGGCATGAGCACCAGGCCTTCCATGACGAAGTCGAAGAAGAACGCCCACACCGCCGCGACCGCGATCAGCCCCTTGGTGCCGATGTTCGGCCAGCGTTGCTGGGCTTTGCGCATCACCCAGCAGCCGAAGATCGTGCACAGCAGCACGCCGAATGCGTAGCCGGAGACGTTGATACCCAACGGTTCTGCGACTTGCGCGCCGGGCCGCTCGGGGGACAGCCAGCCGGGGACGTGCGGTGCCCACGAGCCCATGTTGAAGGCCCAGGCGTTGTAGGTGCACCAGGTGTTGATGTAGTTGAGCAGCGGGTCCTGGAAGAAGAACAGCCCGGTGGACACCATGATCATGCCGTCGAGGGTGATGCGCCGCTCGCGGCGCCACGGCCGGATGATGAACCACCAGATCGCGACCGGGAAGAGCACCGGCGAACCGATCTGCCACATCATCAGGGCGACCTTCATGAAGGTGGGCGGGTCCGTCGGGCCGGGATCGACGGGCGTGAAGTAGGGCCCGGTGATCCAGCGGATCCACACGTAGATCTGGAAGACGAGGATCAGCCCGCCGAGCGTGGCCCAGATCTTGACCCGATTCGAGGGCCGCGCGGTCGGCTCCTCGAGCCGACCGACCGTGCTCAGTGACTCGGTGGCGGGGGACTTCTTGTCTGACAGTTCGCTCACGACGCCTCCTCGGCGCGCCTCGGCAGCGCGACTCGAGTGAATATACCGATGAGTATCTGGAGAACTCAATGGTTTCTTAGAAACTTTGTGGCAGACTTCCGTCATGGTCGAGCGGTGGACGCGGGAGCGGCGACTCGAGCACACGCGTTCCCTGTTGTTGGACGCCGCGGAGAATGTGTTCGGCGAAAAGGGGTTCACCGCAGCGACTCTGGATGACATTGCGTTTGCGGCGGGCTATACCAAGGGCGCCATCTACAAGCACTTCGCCACCAAGGAGGAGCTCTTCCTGGCGGTCAGCGACCGGTACTGGCGGCGCTACTTCGACAACTTCGCCGAGGTGATGTCGGCGGCCGAGCAGGTGGGTGCGCGTGAGCGCGACGACATCGCCACCCGGTGGCGACAGCTCAGCCGCGACCGCGGCGCCGAGCACGCCGCACTGGGCCACGAGTTCACCCTCTATCTTCTGCGCAACCCGGAGGCGCGGGACCGCGTGGCCGCCAAACGCTCGGAGGTGGTCGAGAAGTTGGCGAAGTTCATCGTCGACGGGGTCGACAGGCTTGGGGGGACGGTGCTGATTTCGCCGATGACGCTGGCTCGAGTGTTGATCGCGACCAGTGACGCCATCGTGCTCGGCAGCGAACTCGATGACGTCGACCTCTACCGGCCGATCGTCGATATGTACGTCTCGGCGATCAAGCTTCCGTGACCCTCAGCCGGCGCGGGAGGGGCGTTAAGCGCGAGCAGACGCAGATGGCCCCTTTTCCGCCTGCTATTAGGGCCTTCTGCGTCTGCTCGCGGGGGGAGTGCTCCCGCGCCGAAATCGGCGCAGCCACCCGCACGCGGCGCTGTATCAACTACTTGCGATTGCGGTGGGGAGCATATACCGTCGGCATCGTCGCGTGGACAGGAGAAGTCAATGGCCCGATTCCCCAAACCTCCCGAAGGCAGCTGGACCGAGCACTATCCGGAGTTGGGCACCGAACCGGTGTCCTACGACGACTCGATCAGCCCCGAGTTCTACGAGGCCGAACGCCAGGCGATCTTCAAGCGGGCCTGGCTCAATGTCGGCCGCGTCGAACAACTTCCGCGCAAGGGCAGCTACTTCACCAAGGAAATCAAGGTCGCCAACACGTCGATCATCGTGGTGCGCACGACATCTGGTGAGGTCAAGGCCTACCACAACATCTGCCGTCACCGCGGCAACAAGCTGGTGTGGAACGACATGCCGCTCGAGGAGACCAGCGGCGTGTGCAGGCAGTTCACCTGCAAGTACCACGCGTGGCGCTACGACCTCGACGGCAACCTGACGTTCGTGCAGCAGGAAGGCGAGTTCTTCGACCTCGACAAGAGCCGCTACGGCCTGGTCGGCGTGCACTGCGACGTGTGGGAAGGCTTCATCTTCGTCAACTTCGCCAAACAACCCGAACAGTCGCTGCGTGAGTTCCTCGGCCCGATGATCACCGACCTCGAGGGCTATCCGTTCGACAAGATGACCACGAGGTTCACCTATCGCTCGGAGATCGGAGCGAACTGGAAGCTCTACATGGACGCGTTCCAGGAGTTCTACCACGCACCGGTACTGCATGCGAACCAGTCGCCCACCGCCTACTCGAAGGCTGCGGCCGAAGCCGGTTTCGAGGCGCCGCACTACCGCATCGAGGGCCCGCACCGGCTGGTAAGCACGTCGGGTGTGCGGGCCTGGGAGATGGCCGACGAGATGCGCAAACCGATCGAAGACATCTGTCAGAGCGGGCTGTTCGGACCCTGGGACAAACCGGATCTCGGCGAGATGCCGGCTGGGCTGAACCCCGCCAAATGCGATCCGTGGGGCCTGGACTCGTTCCAGCTGTTCCCGAACTTCACGATCCTGTTCTGGGGGCAGGGCTGGTACCTGACCTACCACTACTGGCCGACGTCGCACAACACGCACATCTTCGAAGGCAACCTGTACTTCCCTCAGGCGCGTACCCCGCGGGAGCGCGTCGCGCAGGAGCTGGCGGCGGTCTCGTTCAAGGAGTACGGCCTGCAGGACGCCAACACGCTGGAGGCCACCCAGTCGATGATCGAGTCGCAGGTGCTCGACGACTTCCTGCTGTGCGATCAGGAGGTGCTGATCCGCCACCTGCACAAGGAGACCGCCTCCTGGGTCGAGCAGTACCAACGCGAGACGGCGGGGGTGTAGTCCGATGACCGCGAAGCTGCCACCGGAATTCGCCGACCTGGAACCGTTTTCGGACTGGTGTTTGGCCACCGAGCCGGAGCGCTACGCCAAACGGCTGGCCAGTTCGATGACCGACATGCAGGCGTTCTACGACGCGATCACCGCCCGCGCCGAGGAGGCGCTCACTTACTGCGACAAGTTCACCCTCGACGACATGCCCGAGGATGTCCTCAACCTGATGCGCCTGCTGTACTCCATGATCATGGTGTCCTTCCCGGTGGAGTGCTGGAAGCAGCCCCGGGTGCCCGATTCGGGCGCCTCGACGCTGGACTGCGTAATCGAACCCGTGCCGTGACCGACGCCGTCACCGTTCTACGGGCGCAGCGCTGGGCCGACGTCGAGGCCGGCCAGGTGCGCGCACCGGCGGTGTTGGTGGTAAAGGGCGACCGGATCGCCGCAGTCAATCCCGTTGAGGAGCCCAAAGATCCGGTACAAGACATCGATCTCGGCGACGTCACGCTGCTGCCGGGCCTGATGGACATGGAGCTGAACCTGCTCATCGGCGGCCCCGGCGGACCGGAGGGTCTGCCCAGCCCGATGCACGGGGTGCAGGACGATCCGGTGTATCGGACACTGCGTGGCGCGGTCAACGCCCGCACCACGCTGGAAGCGGGTTTCACCACGGTGCGCAACCTGGGCCTGATGGTCAAGACGGGCGGCTATCTGCTCGACGTGGCCCTGCAGCGCGCCATCGACCAGGGCTGGCACGTGGGTCCGCGGATCTACCCGGCCGGGCATGCGGTGACCCCGTACGGCGGACACCTCGACCCCACGGTCTTTCAGCGGCTGGCCCCCGGCATCATGCCGCTGTCGGTCGCCGAGGGCATCGCCAACGGCGTCGACGACGTGCGCGCCTGTGTGCGCTACCAAATTCGCCACGGCGCCAAGCTGATCAAGGTGTCGGCATCCGGCGGCGTGATGTCGCACAGCACCGCGCCCGGCGCCCAGCAGTACTCCGACGACGAGTTCGCCGCGATCGCCGACGAGGCCCACCGCGCCGGGGTGCGGGTCGCCGCGCATGCGGTGGGCGACAGCGCGATTCGGGCATGCATCCGCGCCGGCATCGACTGCATCGAACACGGTTTCCTGGCCTCCGACGAGACGATCCAGATGATGGTCGACCACGGCACCTTCCTGGTGTCGACGACGTATCTGACCGAGGCGATGGCCATCGACCGGATCGCCCCCGAGCTGCGCAAGAAGGCCGAAGAGGTGTTTCCGCGCGCGCAGTCCATGTTGCCGAAGGCGATCGCCGCCGGAGTCCGCATCGCATGCGGCACCGACGCACCGGCGATACCGCACGGCCAGAACGCCAAAGAGCTGTGTGCTCTGGTGTCTCGGGGGATGTCACCGATGGATGCGCTGCGCGCCGCCACCATCACCAGCGCCGAGCTGATCGAGGCCGACGACGAACTGGGCCGGCTCGCACCCGGATACCGCGCCGACGTCATCGCCGTCCCCGCCGACCCGTCCCGCGACATCGCGACTACGCTCGACGTCCGGTTTGTCATGAAGGACGGCCGCATCTACAAGCACGATGGGAGCTAGGTCGTGGCAGAGGATCTCGGCATGGAACTGGCCGACAACATCCTGTGGCACCTCAAGCAGGCCTGGTACTTCTCGCTGACGGCGGTCAACGACGCGGTGAGCCAGCACGGCGTCAGCACCGCACAGATCGGTGTGCTGCGTCAGCTCACCAACGAGCCCGGCCTTTCGGGCGCCGAGCTTGCGCGTCGCCTGCTGATCACCCCGCAGGGAGTGCAACTCGCGATGAAGGCGCTCGAGCAGCGTGGTCTGGTCGAGCGCAAACCAGACCCCCACCACGCGCGGATTCTGAAGGCCTACCTGACCCCCGAGGGCCGCAAGGTCGCCGCCGCGGTGGTCAGCGACGCGATCGCCGCCCATGAGGACGTCTTCGGCGTGCTGACCCCCGAAGAGCAACGCACGCTGCGCGATCTGCTGGCCCGTGTGGTGGAAAAGGGCACGGGCCACACGCTTTTCGACGACCACATCGGCGACTAGGCGCCACTCAGGACATCACCCCGTCGAGGACCGTGCGGGTGATCGTCTCTGCGCGGCTGCGGCGGAAGGACCGGCCCTCGCTGAGGATGGCGTAGACGATCCCGCCGACGATCGCGTCGGCGGCGGCCTGGGCCGCCGCGTCGCGCAGGCCGGCGGCGCGCAACCGGTTTCTCACGCTGTCGTGCAACGGCACACTGAAGCCGGCGTACATGCGGGCTTGGGTGTCGTCGTGCTCGATGCCGGCGACGGTGAGGATGCGCAGCATCGCGTGTCCCCGGGCGGTGGTGAGCGTGGCCGCGAGTTTGACCGCCCAGCGGGTGAGATCGGCGGTCAGGTCCTCGGTGTGCTCGACGGCACGCAAGATCTTGTCGGCGTCTTCGAGCAGCACGTCGGCGACGAGCGCGGGCCTGCTCGGCCACCACCGGTAGATGGTCTGCTTACCCACCCCGGCGCGCGCGGCCACGGCCTCGATGCTGAGCCCGTCGAATCCGCGCTCGAGCAGCAGTTCCTTTGTCGCGGTGACGATCGCCACCCGAGATCTCTCGCTGCGACGGCGTGGGGCGCGCGCTTCGGTGACCACTGAACGACTCCGCATCTGACGGCCTTTACAGATGGTGACAGCAACTACTAACCTTTGCAAGACGAGACGGTTCGTCTCGTAAAGACCAGAGGATTCCGGGGCCCGCCAGTGACGAAGAAGCTTGTTATCGGAGCAGGCGGATTTCTGGGTTCCGACGACAACGCGTACCGATCAAGTCCGTGGCGGCGATGAGCAACCCCAGCAGCGAGCGGGCGCTGTGAGCCTGGCACTCACGCCGGAGCAACGCGAGCTCGCCGACTCGGTCGGCCGGTTCGCTGCGCGGCACGCCCCGATGGCATCGACACGGGAGGTGTTCGATGCGCTGGCCCAGGGCGAGCTGCCGACGTGGTGGAACGACTTGACCGCCAACGGGTTTCACGCCGTGCATCTACCTGAGCGCTACGGCGGCCAAGGCGGTGAACTGCTCGACGCCGGTTGTGTGCTCGAGGCCGCCGGTAAAGCGGCCCTGGCAGGTCCGCTGGTGCCGACGGTCGTGGCCGGCGCGGTCGCACTGCTCGCCCACCCGTCACCGTCGGCGCAGACCCTGCTCACCCAGCTGGCCGCGGGAACCCCGGCCGCGCTGATCCTGCCGCAGCACGGAACGTTTCGCGCGCGGCCGGCCAACGACGGCTGGCTGGTCAGCGGCGCCTCGGAGGTGATCGCCGGGATCTGTTCTGCCGGCGTCGCTCTGGTCGGCGCCCGCACCGACGACGGCGAGACGCTGTGGGTGGCCGTCGACACCACGCAGCCGTCGGCGAGCACCCAGCCCGTCGTCGGCACCGACCTGCTCACCGACATCGGTTTTCTGGGGCTCGAGGACTACCCGGTCGCCGACGACGCGACGCTGGACGGGATCGACGCGGACCGCGCGGAGTACGTCGCGGTCGCGCTCGCGGCGTGTGTGGCCGCCGGGATCACCCAGTGGTGTGTCGACGCGGCGACCGAGCATCTGCGCACCCGCGAACAGTTCGGCACGCTGATCGGCACATTCCAAGCGCTGCAACACAATGCTGCGATGCTGCTGGTCAACAGCGAGCTGGCCAACGCGTCGGCGTGGGACGCCGTGCGGGCCGCGGACGAACCCCTCGAACAGCACCGGATGGCGGCGGCCGGCGCGGCCCTGATGGCGGTGCTGCCGTGCCCGGGCCTGGTGCTCGACACGCTGATGATGTTCGGGGCCATCGGCTTCACTTGGGAACACGACCTGCACGTGCACTGGCGACGGGCCACCAGCCTGGCCGGTTCGATCGGCACCAGAAGCGGGTGGGCCCGGCGACTGGGCGAGACGACCGTACAAACCGAACGCAACTTCTCGGTGAACCTCGGCGACGCCGAAGCCGACTTCCGGGCACGGGTGGCCGAGGCGCTGGACGCGGCCGCCGCACAGCGCAACGACGGACCCGGAAAGCAGGGCGACTACGAGCATTTTGCCACCGGAGCGCAGCGCACGCTCATCGCCGAGGCGGGGCTCATCGCACCGCAGTGGCCGCGGCCGTGGGGCATCGACGCCACACCGTTGCAGCAACTCATCATCGACGAGGAGTTCGCCCGGCGCCCGGGGCTGGTGCGCCCGTCGCTGGGGATCGCCGAGTGGATCCTGCCGTCGATGATCCGGGCCGGCTCGACGGAACTGCAGCAGCGGCTGATCCCGCCGACCCTGCGCGGCGACCTCGCGTGGTGTCAGTTGTTCAGCGAGCCGGGCGCGGGCTCAGATCTGGCCGCGCTGACCACGCGCGCCACCAAGGTCGACGGCGGATGGCACATCACCGGACACAAGATCTGGACGTCGTCGGCGCACCGCGCCGACTACGGGGCGCTGCTCGCCCGCACCGACCCGGGGGTGCGCAAGCACCGCGGGCTCGGCTACTTCATCGTCGATATGCGGTCGGCGGGTATCGAGGTGCAGCCGATCCGACAGGCCAGCGGCGAGACGGAGTTCAACGAGGTTTTTCTGACCGACGTGTTCGTGCCCGACGAGATGCTCCTCGGGGAGCCCACCGGGGGATGGGGGCTGGCCATCGCGACGATGGCCGAAGAGCGTTCGGCGATCAGCGGTTACGTGCAGTTCGACAGGGCGGCCGCGCTGCGCCGGCTCGCGGCGTCGCCGCAGCAGATCCACGACGACCTGGTGCGCGAACTCGGTGAGCTCGACGCCTACACGCATGCGATCAAGGCGTTGGGCGTGCGCGAGACCATCCGGCTGCTCGACGGCCAAACCACCGGCGCCGCCTCCAGCGTCGCCAAGATCGCGATGAACGAACTGTTGCGCCGCACGTTCGCCACCACGCTCGGGTCGACCGGACGGCTGGCGATGGTCGCCGAATCCGATCCGCCTGTCGCGCAGCCGTATCTGCGGGTGCCCGCCGAACTGATCGGCGGCGGGACCAAGGAGATCCAGCTCAACATCGTCGCGCAGATGATCCTCGGCTTACCGCGCAAATAGCCGTCAACCACAAGCGAAGGGCCACCATGGGATTACGGGGCGAAGCCGCGATCGTCGGGTACGTCGAGCTGCCACCGGAGCGGATGAACAAGGCGTCACCAGCACCGTTCACGCTCGAGCAGTGGGCCGAACTTTCGGCAGATGCGCTCGCCGATGCCGGTCTCTCGGGTGAACTCGTCAACGGCATCGTCACGTCGCATCTCGGCGAATCCGAGATCTTCGTACCGTCCACCATCGCCGAATATCTCGGCGTGAGAGCCAACTTCGCTGAGCTCGTCGACCTCGGCGGGGCCAGCGCCGCGGCCATGGTGTGGCGCGCGGCGGCCGCGATCGAACTGGGACTGTGTGACGTGGTGCTGTGCGCGTTGCCGGCGCGCTACATCACGCCGATGTCGGAGAAGAAGCCCAAAGCGCTCGTCGACGCCGTGTTCTTCGGCTCGTCGAGCAACCAGTACGGCTCACCGCAAGCGGAATTCGAGATTCCCTACGGCAACCTCGGCCAGAACGGGCCCTACGGTCAGGTCGCCACCCGCTACGGCGCGGTGTACGGCTACGACGAACGGGCGATGGCCAAGATCGTCGTCGACCAACGGATCAACGCCAACCACACCGAGGGCGCCATCTGGAAGGACAAGCCGCTCACCGTCGACGACGTGCTCGCCAGCCCGGTGATCGCCGACCCGCTTCGCATGCTCGAGATCGTGATGCCATGCGTGGGCGGGGCCGCAGTGGTGCTGGCGAACGCCGACATCGCCAGCCGCACCCGCCACCGTCCGGTGTGGGTCAAGGGTTTTGGCGAACACGTGCCGTTCAAGACCCCGACCTACGCGGCCGACCTGTTGCACACCCCGATCGCCGAGGCCGCCGACACCGCGTTCGGGATGACCGAACTCGGACGCGCCGACATGGACATGGTGTCGATCTATGACTGCTACACGATCACGGTGCTGCTGAGCCTGGAGGACGCCGGGTTCTGCGAGAAGGGCACGGGGATGAAGTTCGTCGCCGACCACGACCTGACCTTTCGCGGCGACTTCCCGCTGAACACCGCGGGCGGCCAACTCGGGTTCGGTCAGGCCGGACTCGCCGGCGGCATGCACCACGTCTGCGACGCCGCTCGACAGATCATGGGCCGCGCCAATGCCGCCCAGGTGCGCGACTGCCACCGCGCGTTCGTCTCCGGCAACGGAGGGATCCTGTCCGAACAGACCGCCCTGGTCCTCGAAGGAGACTGACGATGACGACCTTTGAGCGCCCGATGCCGGTCAAGACGCCAACCACCGCGCCGTTCTGGGATGCGCTGCGCGAGCACCGCATCGTGATCCAGTACTCGCCGTCGGCGAACGCCTACGTGTTCTATCCGCGGGTCCGCGCCCCGCGCACGCTCGCCGACGACCTCGAATGGCGCGAGATCTCCGGTGCGGGCACGCTGTACTCCTACACCGTGGCGCGCCGGCCCGTCGGACCGCACTTCGCCGACGCGGTGCCGCAGCTGCTGGCCATCGTCGAATGGGACGAGGGGCCGCGGTTCTCCACCGAGTTGGTCAACGTCGACCCGTCCGACCTCGAGGTGGGCATGCGGGTGCGGCCGGTGTTCTTCGACTATCCCGAGCACGACGTCACGATGCTGCGATACGCACCCGCGTGACGGCACGAACTGCCTCTTGAGATCAATCACAAGTACTTGATACTGTGGGCGGCGATGACCGAGGAGTTTGCGCCGCTGCGCATCAAGCGAGTGGTGCGCGAAACCTGTGACGCCGTGTCGCTGGTCCTCGACGTGCCCGCCGACCGTGCGCAGAGCTTTCGCTACCGGGCCGGCCAATACGTGACGCTGCAGGTCGACGTCGACGGCGGCCGTCATCAGCGGTGCTACTCGATGTCGTCGTTCCCGCACTGCGGCGACGAACTGCAGATCACCGTCAAACGTGATCCGGGCGGGCTGGTCTCGAATTGGTTGAACGACGCCGCCGCAGCGGGCGACGAGATCTGCGTCGCGCCACCGGAAGGGCGTTTCGTCCTCGGCGAGGACGAGCGCGACATCGTCGCGTTCGCCGGCGGCAGCGGCATCACGCCCATCTTCTCGCTGATCGGCAGCGCGCTGGCGAATTCGACACGGCGGGTGCGGTTGTTCTACGCCAACCGCAGCCGCGAATCGGTGATCTTCGCCGCCTCGCTGACCGCGCTCGCCGCGGCCAATCCCGACCGGCTCACCGTGACACACCATTTCGACGACGAGTCAGGCGTCGTCAGTCAGGCCGCTGTCGAGGCGTTCCTCGACGGCGGCGTCGACGCCGACTACTACATCTGCGGTCCCGGACCTTTCATGGACACCGCCGAGCAGAGCCTGCTGGGATCCGGCGTGCCACGCAACCGCCTGCACCTGGAGCGGTTTCACGTCGAGCCACTGCCCAGCGACGCCGTCGCCGCCTCCGCCGAGGTCACCGAGAAAATCATCATCGAACTGGATCGCAAGACCACCACGGCGGACTACCGGAAAGGCAACACGTTGCTGCAGACCGCGCGCATGGCCGGGCTGCGCGCACCGTCGTCGTGCGAGACCGGCTCGTGCGGAACATGTATGGCCCGCATCGTCAGCGGGAGCGCCAGAATGCTCAACAACGACGCGCTCGAAGACGACGAGGTGGCCGAGGGGTGGGTGCTGACCTGCCAGTCGCTGCCCACCAGCCCAACGGTGCACGTGGTCTACGAGTAGAGGTGAAAGGTCCTGCGATGGAGCGAATTCGATGAGCCGCGTAGCGGTGGTTACCGGAGGCGCTTCCGGCATGGGCGAAGCGACCTGTCATGAGCTCGCCAGGCGGGGTCACAAGGTCGCGGTATTCGACCTCAACGGTGAGGCGGCCCAACGGGTCGCCGAGGACCTGCGCGCCACCGGTGCCACGGCACACGCGCACGCGGTCGACGTCAGCGACCGGGCGGCCGTCGAGGCGGCGTTCGACAAGGTGCGCGCCGAGTTGGGGCCGGTGCACATCCTGGTCACCAGCGCGGGCGCCGTGGACTTCGCGCCGTTCACCGAAATCAGCCCGCAGGCCTGGCAGCGGCTGATCGACGTGAACCTCACCGGCACCTTTCACTGCTGTCAGGTCGCGGTGCCCGACATGCTCGACGCCGGCTGGGGCCGCATCGTGATGATCTCGTCGTCAAGCGCCCAACGCGGGTCACCCGGGATGGCGCACTACGCCGCCTCCAAAGGCGCATTGCTGTCGCTGACCAAATCGCTTGCCCGCGAGTACGGTCCGGCCGGTATCACGGTGAACAACATTCCGCCGTCGGGCATCGAGACACCCATGCAGCATCAGTCGCAGGCCGCGGGGCACCTGCCGCCGAACGACCAGATGGCCGCCAGCATCCCGCTGGGTCACCTGGGCACCGGTGACGACATCGCCGCCGCGGTGGGTTTCCTTTGTTCTGACCAAGCCGGCTTCATCACCGGCCAGACTCTCGGAGTCAACGGCGGATCGGTGATGTGATGAGGTTCCAACTGACACAGGGAGGTTCGCATGGGTAAGTGGCCTAAGCCCGCGGAGGGCAGCTGGACGGAGCACTACCCGGAGCTGGGTACCGGGCCGATCTCGTTTCGGGACTCGACCTCACCGGAGTTCTACGAACTCGAACGTGAGGCCGTGTTCAAGCGGGCCTGGCTCAACATCGGGCGCGTCGAGGAGGTGCCGCGGGTCGGCAGCTACTTCACCAAGGAGATCGACGCGGCCAAGGTCTCGGTGATCGTGGTCAAGGGCCGCGATGAGAAGATCCGCGCCTTCTACAACATCTGCCGGCACCGGGGAAACAAGCTGGTGTGGAACGACTATCCCAACGAGGACGTCAAGGGCACCTGCCGGCAGTTCACCTGTAAGTACCACGGCTGGCGCTACGACCTCACCGGCGCGCTCACCTTCGTCCAGCAGGAGGGCGAGTTCTTCGACCTGGACGCCTCGCAGCGCGGCCTGCGCCCGGTGAACTGCGATGTGTGGAACGGCTTCATCTTCATCAACTTCGATCCGGAGCCCCGGATGAGCCTGCGCGAGTTCCTCGGCCCGATGATCACCGCGCTCGACGACTACCCCTTCGAGTTGATGACCGAGCGCTACGAGTTCGAGGCGCACAACAACAGCAACTGGAAGATCTTCGCCGACGCGTTCCAGGAGTACTACCACGTGCCCTCGCTGCACTCCCAACAGGTGCCTTCGGCTGTGCGCCAGCCCAATGCGACGTTCGAGTGTGGCCATTTCCAGATCGACGGACCGCACCGGCTGGTGTCCACCGCGGGCACGCGTCGATGGCTGCTGGACCCGGAGTACATGTATCCGGTCGAACGGGCCACCCGCAGCGGCCTGGTGGGGCCGTGGCACACGCCGGAGACGCACTTCTCGGCCGGGCTGAACCCCGGCGGTATCGAGCCGTGGGGTATCACGAACTTCCAGATCTTCCCGAACCTGGAGATCCTGATCTACCACGGCTGGTACCTGCTGTACCGGTACTGGCCCACCTCGCACAACACCCATAAGTTCGAGGCGTACACCGCATTTCACCCGGCCCGTACCGTGCGTGAGCGCGTCGAACACGAGGTCGCCTCGGTGGTGCTCAAGGAATTCGCCCTGCAGGATGCCGGGATGCTGGGCGGCACGCAGGCGGCGCTGGAATACGGCCTGGACGAGCCGATCGTCGACGAGTTCCCGCTGAGCGACCAGGAGATCCTGGTGCGCCACCTGCACAAGGTGGCCGTCGACTGGGTCGAGCAGTACAAGGCCGAGCGTAAACCGGTGGGGGTGTGACCATGGCCGAACCCCGACTCCCCAGTGCCTTCGCCGAGTTCGAGCCGTTCGCCGAGAAGTGGTGCCTGGCAACAGAAGCCGAGCGGTGGGACACCCGGATGAACACGCCGATGGCCGACATCCGGCGGTTCTACGACGCGTTCACGCCGCGCTTCGAGGAGGCGATCGACTACTGCGACAAGTTCCCGCTCGACGACCTGCCCGACGATGTGCTGAACCTGTTGCACCTCATCTACTCGATGGTCATGGTCTCCATGGCCGTCGAGATCTTCGGAACCCAAAAGCCCGCCGACTCCGCTGACGCCGTCATGCACCGCGTCAGCGCGCCGGTGCCATGACGGAAAGTGCAGGGCAGCCATGAGTCTGCTGACGATCAACAAGCTCACGTCCTCGGTCGGAGCGGAGGTGCCCGGGCTCGATTCCGAGACGTTGGCATCCGACGACGCGTTCGGCGCCGCGGTGCTCGAGGCGCTGGAAGACAACGGCGTGCTGGTCTTTCCTGGCCTTCACCTCGACCCGCAGGCGCAGGTCGCGTTCTGCCGACGGCTGGGCCAGATCGATCACTCCTCCGACGGGCACCACCCGGTCGCCGGGATCTACCCGGTGACGCTGGACAAGTCGAAGAACGCGTCGGCGGCCTACCTGTGGGCCACCTTCGACTGGCACATCGACGGCTGCACGCCCACCGGCGACGAGTACCCGCAGATGGCCACGGTGCTCTCGGCGCGACAGGTGGCCGAGCGCGGCGGTGAGACGCAGTTCGCCAGCGCCTACGGGGCCTACGACGCGCTGAGCGACGACGAGAAGGCGCGGTTGGCGTCGCTGCGCGTCGTGCACTCGCTGGAGGCCTCCCAGCGCCGGGTGACCCCGGATCCGACCCCCGAGCAGTTGGCGCGGTGGCGGGCCCGGCCCACCCACGAGCACCCGCTGGTGTGGACGCACCGCAGCGGACGCAAATCGCTGGTGCTGGGAGCGTCGGCCGACTACGTCGTCGGGATGGATGTCGAGGAGGGCCGCGCGCTGCTGGCCGACCTGCTGGACCGCGCCACCGGGGCCGACAAGGTCTACAGCCACAAGTGGTCGGTCGGCGACACCGTCATCTGGGACAACCGCGGTGTGCTGCACCGGGCGACGCCATACGACCCGGATTCGCCGCGCGAGATGCTGCGCACCACCATCCTCGGGGACGAACCCATTCAGTGAGTTGCCTGAAATGCTGGGCGGGTGCACAGCGCCCTCGTTGACGGCGACGTCCGGCTATGGAAATCTAATACTTATCTGACGAGAATCACATTCTCAGAGCTGAGATCGTCGAACGGAGCATTGCATGGCGGAGGACCTCACCACGGTGGACTTCTTCCGGGACGGTCGCCTGACCGACGACCCGTACCGGTTCTACGCGGCGCTGCGCGACAAGTGCCCGGTCAGCCGCGAGGACCACTACGGCGTCACGATGGTGACCGGTTGGCAGGAAGCCGTCGATGTCTACAACGACGCGGAGGCGTTCTCCTCGTGTATCTCGGTGACCGGTCCGTTCCCCGGGTTCCCGGTGTCGCTGGAAGGTCATGAAGACGGCGACATCACCGAGCTGATCGAAAAGCACCGCGACGAGATCCCGTTCAGCGACCAGCTTCCGACGCTGGACCCGCCCACGCACACCAACCACCGCGCGTTGCTGATGCGGCTGATCACGCCCAAGCGCCTCAAGGAGAACGAGGACGCGATGTGGCAGCTCGCCGACGACATCCTCGACGACTTCCTGGCGACGGGGGAGGGTGAGTTCATCGCCGGCTTCGCGGCGCCGTTCACGTTGCGCGTCATCGCCGATCTGCTCGGCGTGCCCGAGGAGGACCGTCCCGAGCTTCTCGAACGGCTGGCGCGCGGCACGCACGGCAGCGGGCTGGGTAACGCCGACAAGACGCTGGCCAAGACGCCGCTGGAGTACCTCTACGAGGTCTTCGCCGAATACGTCGAGGATCGTCGGGCCAACCCCCGCGACGACGTGCTGACCGGGCTGGCGACCGCGAACTTCCCGGACGGCACGGTGCCCGAGGTGGGTGACGTCGTGCGGGTGGCCACCAACGTGTTCTCGGCCGGGCAGGAGACCACGGTGCGGCTGCTGAGCACCGCGCTGAAAGTGATCGGCGACAACCCGGACATCCAGCGCAGGCTGCGCGAGGATCGCAGCCTGCTGCCGAACTTCATCGAGGAGTGCCTGCGCATCGAGAGCCCCGTCAAGGGTGACTTCCGGTTGTCGCGGGTGCCGACCACCGTCGGCGATCAACCGTTGGGTGCCGGCTGCACGGTGATGGTGATCAACGGTGCGGCCAACCGGGATCCGCGCCGGTTCGAAGATCCCGACGCCTTCGACCCCGAGCGCAAGAACGCCCGCCAGCACCTGGCGTTCGGCCGCGGCATTCACAGCTGCCCGGGCGCACCGCTGGCCCGCGCCGAGACGCGCGTCGGCCTGGAGCGGCTGTTGGACCGCACCACCGACATCCGGATCAGCGAGGCCCATCACGGTCCGGCGGGGGAGCGTCGCTACAACTACATCCCGACCTACATCCTGCGCGGGCTGACCCAGCTGCATCTGGAGTTCGATGTGGTGAAGGGCGACGCCGGATGAGGGTCAACGTCGACGAGGACCGCTGCGCCGGCCACGGCATGTGCCTGACGCTGTGCCCCGAGGTGTTTCACATGACCGACGACGGCTGGGCCGTCGCGGATCCGGCTGAGGTTCCCGCCGGACTCGAAGGGGCCGCCAAGGACGCGATTCAGAATTGTCCAGAACAAGCGATCAGCGAGATCGACTGACCCATAAGGAGTTTCAGTGGCCAAGGCTTATATCCTCATCACCGAGGACGTCAAGGATCCGGCCGGGATGGCCGAGTACGGCAAGGCGGCCAGCCAGACGATGGCTGCCGCCACGGTGCTGGCGTTCGACCAGAAGGCCGAGGTGATCGAGGGCACCTGGCACGGCACGCAGACCGTCCTTCTCGAGTTCGAGTCGGAGGAGGCGGCCAAGAAGTGGTACTACTCCGACGAATATCAGGCCGCCGCCAAGCTGCGGCAGGCCGCGGCCGACTGCAACGGCGTCATCCTCCACGGCATGTAGTCGCGCTGCCGCGAGGGCCGGGTCAGTCGGGTATCAGCGGGCCGATCGGGCTGGTGGTGGTGGCGTGCACCAGCAACTCGGCCAACTCGCGCGGGCGGCTCAGAAACGGTGAGTGCGACGCGTCGATGGTCAGCTGCTCGACACCGAGGCGGCGCGTCACCGTATCGGCCAGCCAACGCGGCATCGACCGGTCCTGAAGACAGCGGATGAAGCTGCGGGGCAACTCGGCCGCCCAGAACCGCGGCATCGACACCGGTGTCACCGTGGTGTCGCCGAACCGTTCTGGGCCGAGGCGCTCGAAGGCCCACCGCGCCGTGGCTTCGTCGCAGTCGTGGTAGAAGTAGCGCCACGCACCCTCGAAGTCGGCGAACCACATCGCCCCGTCGTCGTCGAACTTCAAGTAGCCCAACATGTCTCCGACGTCGGCATCGAACTCGCCTTCTTCGGAGTCGCGCATCGCCATCGCCTCGGGGTACGTGCGGCCCTCGCGGGGCAGCGCTGCGGCGAGATAGACGATGTGGCGCACCCGATCCGGTGCGGCGTCCGCGGCGAGCGTGGCGTCGAACCCGCCGCCGGAATGGCCGACGAGGACGTCTCCTGATTGCAGTTCGGCGAGGATCGCATCGCGGCGGTTGGCCAGCGTCGACTCCTCGTCGACGCGGGCCCCGTGCCCAGGCAGGTCCACGGCGACGCCGTCATGGCCGAGTGCGCGCAGCTCGTCGACCGTCGCGTCCCAACACCACGCGGCGTGAAATCCGCCGTGTACGAACACGAACCGCATCAGCGCAACACACGCACCGGGACGTTGGACCAGCCCGCGACGTTCTGCGCGGCCACCCGCTTGCACTGGTCCCACAGCACCTCGTAGCGCGGCATGAAGTCGAGCAGCCGTTCGAGCGCGATCGCGCTCTCCATGCGGGCCAGCGCGGCGCCCAGGCAGCTGTGCACCCCGTAGCCGAAGCCCAGGTTCTGCGCCTCGGAGCGGTCACGCTCGATGTCGAACGTATCGGCGTCGGTGAACGCCTCGGGATCCCGGTTCGCCGAACCGGCAAGCAGGAACACCGGTTTGCCCGCGGGGATGGTCACCCCGTGCAGGTGGACTTCCTTCATGGAACGCCGCACGTTGTACTGGTTGGGTGCCTCGTAGCGCAGCAGCTCTTCGACCGCGGCCGGGATCTTACTGCGGTCGTCGAGCAGCTTCTGCCACTGGTCGGGGAAGCGGGCGAACGTCGCCGCGGCATTGCCGATCAACTTGGTGACGGTCTCGGCGCCCGCGCCGCCCAGCAGGGTCGCGAACCCGGCGATCTCGAAGTCGTCCAGCTGCTGCTTCTCGCCGTCGTCGCGCTCGACCTCGGCGGCGATCAGCCGGCTGAACATGTCGTCGCGCGGCTCGGCTCGGCGCTGCTGAATCAGGTTGTAGTACAAGCCCATCAGCTCACCGACCGCCTGCAAGCCCTTCTCGGACATGTCGATCTGGCCGGGTTCGCGGTGCAGCGTGATGTCGACCCATTGACCGACCTGCTGTCGGTACTCCTCGGGCACACCGAGCATCTGGCTGATCACATCGACCGGAAACAGCGCGGAGAAGTCCGCGACGACGTCGAACTGATCCGGGTTGACCCGCGACAGGTGGCGGTCGATGGTCGCGGTGACCATCGGGCGCATCGCCTCGATGGCTCGCGGCGTGAACACCTTGTTGACGAGGCTGCGCATCTGACGGTGTTCGGGCGGGTCCATCACGATGATCATCTTGGCGACCATCGGCTCATTCGAGCGCACCGTGGCCAGGTCCAGACCGTAAGCCGAGGAGTACGTTTCGAAGTCCTTGTAGGCCGCCGCCACGTCTTCATGGCGGGACAGCGCGTAGAAGTCGTGCTCGGCGTTGTAGTAGACCGGCGCGTACTCGCGCAGGCGGCGGTAGATGTCCCAAGGCCCGTTGAAGAACTCCTCGGAGAACGGGTCGAAGACGACTTCGGATGCTGTCATGCGTCTTCGATCGAGATGGCCTGTCGCGGACATTGCCGGACCGCCTCTTTGATCTGCTCTTCGTTTTCGGGCGTCACCTCGTCCTGCAGCACGTGCAGGTAATCCTCGTCGTCGAGGTCGAACACCTCCGGGATGATCCCCATGCAGATGCCGTTTGCTTCGCACAACCCGAAGTCGACGACGACCTTGCGCGTCACTTCAGCACCCGCACCGGCACGTGGTGGTACCCGGCGACGTTCTGCATGGTGACGCGCTGCAGACCGTCGAAATCGACTTCGTAGCGCGGCATGAAGTCGAGCAGCTTCTCCAGGGCGATCGTGCTTTCCAACCGGGCCAGCGCGGCGCCCAGGCAGCTGTGGATGCCGTAGCCCAGCCCAAGGTTCTGCGCCTGGGTGCGGTCGCGGGTGATGTCGAAGCTCTCGGCGTTGTCGAAGGCACGCGGATCGCGGTTGGCCGCCGCCTTCATCAAAAAGACGGGTTTGTGCGCGGGGATGGTGCCGCTCGGCACTTCGGCCTCTTTGAGCGTGAAGCGCACGTTGTACTGCACCGGGCCGACGTAGCGCAGCAACTCCTCGACAGCCGCGGGCACCAGGCTGCGGTCCTCGAGCAGCATCTGCCACTGCTCGGGGTGGCGCGCGAACTCGACCACCGCGCTGCCGACCAGCTTGGTGACGGTTTCGGCGCCGGCTCCGCCCAGCAGCGTGGTGAACCCGGTGATTTCGAGGTCGTCGAGCTTGCGCAGGTTTCCGTCGTCGTCGGGGATCTCCGCGGCGATCAACCGGCTGATCATGTCGTCCTGCGGATTCTGCCGGCGCTCCTGCACCAGGCCGTAGTAATACATACCGGAGTCGATGTTGGCCTGCATGTTCTCTTCGGACAGCTCGAGCTGGCCCGGCCTGCGTTCCAGGCTCGTGTCGATCCAGCGCCGCACCTGCTGGCGGAACTCCTCGGGCACGCCGGCCATCCGGGTAATCACCTCCACCGGGAAGGGGCCCGAGAAGTCCTGCACCACATCGAAGTTGTCGGGGTCGACCTTCGACAGGTAATGCTCGACGAGTTCGGTGATGGACTCGCGCTGCGACTGAATGGCCCGCGGGGTGAACGCCTTGTTGAGCAGGCTGCGCATGTGGCGGTGCTCCGGCGGATCCATGAAGATGATCGACTTCACGGGACCTTCCTCGGACCGCACCATGGCCAGGTCACATCCGCGCGACGACGAGAACGCCTCGTGATCCTTGAGCGCCGCGGCGACGTCGGCGTGCCGGGTCAGCGCATAGAAGTCCTGGTCCTCGTCGTAGTAGATCGGGGCCTCGTCACGCATCCGCTGGTAGATCTCGTAGGGGTTGTCGAAGTACTCCTGCGAAACCGGATCGAACACCAGTTTGGGCTTGGTCATGGTCTCCTCTTTCGCGGCGGGCTAGTGACCGCTTCCGTTACGCGAGGCTGCATTTATGTAACGCCTATAGTATGCCTCACGGGATGGGCTTGAGTAGTCGGAATCGCCGGTTGTCACTGCCGAATTCCCGCTTTGATGACGTCGTCGAGAACGCCAAGACCGCCGCCCAGTTCGGCGGCGATTTCCCGCACCACCGCGACGTCCTTGCCGATGAACTCGGCGGTGTCGTCGACGAACGCCGCCACCGAACCACGCATGGCGATGAACTCCCCGACCCGGCTGGCACCGCTACCGCGCGAGATCGACGTCAGCAGGTTCTGTTCGTCGACGCCGAAGCGGTCACCGAGCGCGACCGCCTCCCGCAGCAACCCGATCTGCGAGGCGAACAGCGCGTTGTTGACCAGCTTGACCGCCTGGCCTGCGCCGAGCGGGCCGACATGCAGGATCGGATCGCCGTACGCCGCGAGCACCCGCTGGGCGCGGGCCACCGCGTCGTCGGATCCGCCGACGAACAACGTGAGGGTGCCCGACGCGATGTTGTGAGGTCCGCCGCTCACGGGTGCGTCGACGACGTCGATCGCCGGGACCTCGGCGGCGATGTTCTGCGCGGTGCGGGGACTTCCCGTCGTGTGGAGGACGAGCACCGCACCCGGCGTCATCGCCGACACCAGGTCACCGGACAGACAGACCTGCTGCACCTGCGCGTCGGTGAACACGCAGACGATGACGACGTCGGCGCCGTCGCCGACCGCGCCGAATTCGGTGACGGGGTCCGCACCAAGATCACGCATCGCCGCGCACTTCTCGTCGGTTCTGCCGAGGACGCGGACCTCGTGGCCGGCTTCGACGAGCCGCGACACCATGGGCGCACCCATCCGGCCGGCCCCGACGAACCCGACGCGTGTCACCGCGGGAAGTCCATCTTCTTCAACGCCGCGTCGGCCGCGGTGAACACGGCGCCCTCGGGCGCCGATGCGGTGGCCGCGATGCTCGCCGCGTGCCGAACGTCCTTCTGCAGCAACGCGCCGGCGATCGGCGCCAGCCCGTCGACGGTTCCGCCGAACATCGAGATGCTGCCCAGCGCCTTGCTGGTGGCCGAGCCGCCGTTGAGCACCTCGGCGAGCCGGTCACGCGGGATGCCCAGGGTCTCACCGAGATCGAGGGTGCTCGTCGCGGCGCCCAGGTTGGCGGTGAACAGCAGGTTGTTGAGGATCTTGGTGACCTGCCCGCTGCCCAACGGGCCCAGGTGCACGATCGGGTCGGCGTAGGTGGCGAACACCGGCCGGCATCGTTCGGCGACGTCCTCTTCGCCGCCGACCATCACCAGCAGCTTGCCTTCCTCGACGGCGGGGCCGCCACCGCTGACCGGAGCGTCGATCACCGAAACACCCTGCGCAGCAGCTTTTTCAGCGACCTCACGGCAGGTGTCGGGGTGCACGGTGCTGTGGATCGCGACGACGCCGCCCGACGTCATTGCCGACAGCACGCCGTTCTCGCCGTACAGCACCTCCCTGACGTCGTCGTCACCGACCACGCACAGGCACACCAGGTCGCTGGCCGCGCCCAGTTCGGCAGGGGAGCCCGCGGTCTTGGCGGGGGTGTCCGCATACGGTTCGAGGCTGGCCTGCCTGCGCGCCCACAGGGTGGTTTCGAAACCACCTTCGGCGATGCGGCGCGCCATGGGCCCGCCCTGGCTGCCGAGTCCGATGAATCCGACGCGCATCAACCCGTCTCCAATCCTTGTTGTGCCAGAACACATTCCTCGACGAACGCCAGCACCTTGGCGTGGTACGCATCGGCGGCGACCGACAACGAGATGTTGTGGCCGCTCCCGGGTTGTTCGTTGAGCACGAACCGCGGCGCCGAGGTGAACATCGCGCCGATCTTCGCCAACGTCTCCGGGTCCGTCCGCCACACCTGCTCGAATTCCGCGACGCTGAACTGGACCGGCACGCGCAACTGCGCTGCGAGCCCGGGGAAATCGCGCCTGGGCCAGTGGTTCGTCATATCGGCTTCGTAGCGCGCCCCGCCCGAGGAGTTCGTCATACCGGAGAGCACCTCGGGTGGGTACACGTCCTCGGGAGTCCAGAGCAGCTCGCGCAGCCCGACGGGGCGCTGGTTGGACATCGCGGCTTTCATGATGTCGGCCATCGCCGGGGTGTATCGGACCCCGGTTCCGGCCAGTTCGAGGCCGATGACGTCAGCGCCGGTAACGGCCATCCGCACCGCCATCTCACAGCCCGCCGAATGGCCCATCAGAAACACGCCCGCGCCGCGCGGCTTGTCGCCGAGCACCTTGTCGAGGGCGCCGGATGCCAGCGCGACGCGCTGTTCAGGTTCTGCCATCGCCTCCGGGTACGGTGCCGAGCTGCCGTAACCGGGCCGGTCCAGCGCCACGGTGGTGTAGCCGGCCGCGGCGCCCGCCCGCAGCAGCGACAGCCGCGGATGTCCCGGGCAGTCGAAATACGCTGCGGTGCTGGAGCCCCCGTGGAATGCGACGATGACGGCCCGCGGGTCGTCGACCTCGGCCAGCAGACCCGACATCGGCACACCGTCGGCGAGCACGACGCGCGGACGCGGGGCGCTCACGTGTCGGTCCGCATCAGCAGGACCCCGCTGGGGGTGAGGCCGCCACTGCTGGCCACCGCGACGCTGGCTCCTCGCACCTGACGTTCCCCGGCGTCGCCGCGCAACTGGGTCACCGCCTCGGCAATCAAACCCATCCCGTGGGTGCGCCCGTGAGACAGCTGGCCGCCGTGGGTGTTCAGCGGGATGACGCCGTCGCGGGCGATGGCCTTTCCGCCGTCCAGGAAGTCCTTGGCTTCGCCGATGCCGCAGAAGCCGAGCGCCTCCAGCCATGACAGGCAGTTGAACGAGAAGCCGTCGTACAGTTGGGCGACGTCGACGTCGTCGGGCCGCAGCGAGGTGCGCGTCCACAGGTGCGCGGCCTGGCCGAGCACCTGCGGTTCGTGGGTCAGCGTGGACTGGTCCCAGTCGGTGCGTTCGACGATCTGGGTCCCGACGGCCTCGAACAGGATGGGCTTGTGCGGCATGTCTTTTGCGGCGTCGACGGCCGACACGATCACCGCGACCGCTCCGTCGCACGGGACGTCACAGTCATACAGCCCGAACGGTGTGGTGATCATCCGGGCGTTGAGGTAGTCGTCCATGGACATCGGGTCGCGGTAGATCGCGGTGGGGTTCAGCGCGGCGTTGGCGCGCTGGTTCATCGCGATCCAGCCGAGGGTCTCCCGGGTGGTGCCGTAGCGGTCGAAGTGGCGTTGCGCGTTGAGCGCCAACGTGTGCGCGGCCGACATGGCGCCGAACGGCATCTGCCAGCTGGGGGTGCGGGCACCGCCGGGCGGTGAGGCCTTACCTTCCTTCATCAGCTGCTGGAACGTCGCTTCCCAGAGCGTGCGGAAGCAGAGCACGTGGCGGGCCATGCCGGTCGCGACGGCCATCATGGCGGCGATGACGGATCCGCCGGGCCCGAAGGTGTCCATGCCGCCGTTGATCCAGGTGGGTCGCAGCCCTAACGCGTTCTCGAGCGCGCTGACCCCGCCCTCGCCCATGCCGGCGATGTCGAGACCGGGATATGTCGAAAGTCCGTCGATGTCTTCGAATGTCAGCCCGGCATCAGCGATCGCGGCCGCGCACGCCTCGATGGTCAGCGAGAGCGGGGGAACCATCAACCGTCGGCCCAGCCGGGATGCGCCGACACCGGTGATCGCGGACTTGTCTTCGAACTTCTCGGTGGTCAACGGAGTGCGCACGTAGCGGCCGATGTCCTCGGGTGCGACGTCGTCGACGGCCGCGGGTCCGGCTTGGCTGTCGGCCGTGGGCCGGAACACGGGCAGCCAGACGTCTTCTAGCTTCTGGAAGTCGACCTCGACGGCCTGGCCGAGTTTCAGTTCGTCGGGTTCGCAGTCGACGATGTTGGTGGTCAACCGAACTCGTGGATCTTCGACGACGGCCACCTGGGCCACCACGTACGGCGGCGGCAGGTCCATGAAGCCGAACCGGTGGTTGACGGTGAAGGCGCTCAGCGTCGCCTTGCCGGAGACGTCGCGCACCCCCATGTTGTGGCTGCGGCAGTACCGGCACACCGGCTGCGGCGGATGGATCAACGCCTGACAGTCCTGGCACTCTTGGATGCGTAGCACCCCGTCTGCGCCTGCGGTCCAGAAGAACTCGTTTAGGACTGTCAGCTCAGGTAGTGGCCGTGTCACCGAACAAACCCCGAAATCGCCTCGCTGTCATCGGTGTTGGGGTCGGGCTCCGGTGCCTCCCGAACCTCCGTGGGGTTGTTCTGGTCCTCGGAGGGGCGGTGTTCGCCCAGGTAGATGATCGCGTGCACGGGGCAGTCCAGTAGCGCGCGCATCACCGCGTCGCGGTCTTTTTCGGGCACGGTGCCGTCGCCGATCAGCGAGGCGTACCCCCAGTCGTCGAGCGAGAAGTAGTCGGGTGCGTGTTTGGCGCAGATCCCGAAGCCGTCACACAACGTGCGATCGAGCTTGATCCTCAAGCCGTCACTCATGGGTGAGCCACCGCCTCCACTTCGTAGGGCCGCACAGCGGAAAACACCGCGGGCCGACATGCCGGGCACTCGCCGGCGAGGTGGCGGGTGACCACCTGGGGGAACTGGCGCAGCAGGCTGGCGGCGATGTTGGTGGCGCCGTCGAGCGTGCCGCATGCGCCGCGCCCGCGCAGCACCACCGACCACCGCTCCAGCCGGGCCAGGTCCTCGTCGGTGGCCACGCCGTCGCGCAGTGCGCACAGCACCGCTGCCATCGCCGCCGTACCGTTGAAACACGATCCGCACTGTCCGGCGTTCTCCCGATCGAAGTAGGACATCACCGAAGCGGCGACCGCCAGCGGGCAGTCTTCGGTGAGGATGGAGATCGCACCGCAGCCCAGACCGGCGCCGAGGCGCCGGATCGTTTCATGATCGAGGGTGGCTTCCAGGACGTCGGTGTTGAGCAACCCGGCGAAGTAGCCGCCCATCAACACCCCACGCACCGATTCGGCCTCCACGCCGTGTACGTCGAGCAGCGTCGAAAACGCGGCACCGTGCGGGATTTCGTAGAGCGCCGGGGGCTTCCCGGCGCCGGTGATCGTCGCGAGGAACGTACCCGGTGACATCGGCGTGCCCACGGCGCGAAAGCCCTGGCCGCCGTGTTCGGCGATATACGGCAGGTTCGCCAGCGTTTCGACGTTGCTGACCATCGTCGGCAGGCCCAGGACGCCTTCCTCGAAGGGCCGCGGCGGTTTGTCGGTCGGCTTGGCCGGTCCGCCGTTGATGCGACGTACCGCGGCGGTCTCCTCACCGGCGACGTAGCCGGCTTGCACGGTGAGGACGGTGACCTCGGCGTCGCCGAACGCCTGCGGGCTCAGTTCGCTCAGCGCGTCGGTGACCGCCGTCGCCGACCGCTCGTCGGACACGTACACGTAGGCGCGGGTCGCACCGGCGATCGCCGCCGCCAGGCGTAGACCGTCGAGCACCAGATGGGGCCGGGTGCGCAGCAGCCAACGATCCTTGACCGAAGCGGGTTCACCCTCTTCACCGTTGGCCACCACCACCGTGTCGGAACCCCGGAGGCGCGCGTCGCGCACCGTTCGGAGCTTGGTGCCGAGCGGAAACGCTGCGCCGCCGCGGCCCAGCAGGCCCGACAGGTCGACCTGTTCCAGCAGCGCATCGGCGTCGGTCAGCTTCCGGTAGCCGCCGGCCTGTGCGTACTCGGCGTAGGTCTCCGGTCCCGGTTGTCCCGGCCGCAGCAGCCGGGGTGGGCAATTGGGCCACGCTGCGACGGTGAGATCCGTTGTCGTTGAGGTCATGACACGTCCTTCCGGGCCGCGGCTAGGCTGACGGACATGAGAACGGCGGTGGTGCGTGTCGGCGTCGACAAGGCCGGCGAGCTGACACCTGCGCAGCTAAGCGATGGCATGGCGCGCCTCCGTGACCTGGTCGCGGCGGCGGGTATCGAGGTGGTGGACAACAACCTGCCCGCGTTGCCGCCGCAGCGCCGCGAAGTGGAGATCCTGATCGCCGGCGAAGACCCGGCCGAACTTCAACGACGCGCAGTAGACATGTGCGCCAAGGCGTTCGGCACCACGCCCGTGCCGGGTGTGCTCACCTACATCAGCCGCGGCACCGACGCCGACGCCAGCGGGGTGCTCGCCGGGTTCGGGTTGACCGGCGAGATCGAGCGGGTGGCGGGGGAGGACGGCTGGGACGTGGTGCACGTGACGCTGCGCCAGGCGGATCTGGAGCGGGTGCCCGAAAGCCGCATCCACACCGCTTTGGAGGCGTCGCTCAACTGCGAAGTGCACATCCACACGATCTGACCCGGTGACGCGCGTCATCTAGTCGTCCAGGAAGTTCAGGATCGCGGGCGCGGCCTGCACCCACGTGTCGAACATGTTGAAGCGCTTCACCTTTCCCGAGGCGCGCGCTTCACCGGCGCGCTCCCAGGCATCCTCGGGCCAGGGCGGGTCGATGAGCGTCGACCCCTTGATCAGGCAGCTGATCTCCAGCGACGTCCGCTTCGGGTGGTCCATGTCGTTCTCCCCGCCGCGGATGATCAGCGTGGGAACTTTGATGTTGTCGAACATCTCGTCCTCGACGCCGGGAATGGTCTGGCCCGGTTTCGGCACGAAGGCGTTGAGCCAGCGCAGCATCAGCTTGAGGAACTCGTCGGGGTCCATGGCGAGGAACCGCTCGCGGTTGGCGGGGTTCTCGGCGATGCGCTGCTTCCACTCGTCGACCGCGGCAACCGCCTTCATCCCGGCGCCGCGGACGGCCAGGATGCTGGGCACGATGTAGTAGGAGCCCAGGACAAACGACCCGTACACGCCGCCGACGATGTTCCACACCACCAGTTTCCGCACGATCTCGGGATAGAGCATCGTGGTCAGCATCGAGTCGCGGGCACCGCCCGAGCCGCCGGCGATGATGCACGGCCCGATGTCGAGCCCGGTGATCAGCGCGTGCAGTGTCTCGGCGCGCATGTGTGATTCGCTCTGCCCGTAGAACTGCACGTCGGACTTGCCGCAGTTGGGCCGGTCCCACAACAGCACGCGGTAACCGCCCTTCACGAGTTCCTGCGCCAGCGGCCGCAGGCCCTCGATGTCCTTGCTGAACCGGCCGCCGGGTGTCAGCGCGATGAATTCGCCTTGCTTGCCGAGGATCTCGTAGACGACGTTTCCGCCGTTGATCTCGAAAACCTCCTCACCGCGCTTGAGCGTGGGCCCGGACTTCTCTTCGGTTGTGGTCATGCCTGTACCAGCACCTCGTTACCAACGACACGGACCGGGTAGGTCCGGATACTCCATTCGGGTTTGACGGCAGTGGTGCCGGTGGCCAGTTCGAAACCCCACTGGTGCCACGGGCAGTAGATGAACTCCAGATCGCGGACCATCACCGCGTCGCCGGGGACGCTTTCGTCGACGATGGTGCGGCCACGGGCACGACCCGAACACAGCGGGCCGCCTTCGTGCGGGCAGTAGTTCGCGATCGCGTAGAACGTCCCGTGGACGTTGTAGACGCCGACGCCGTGTCGGCCGATAGGCACGAGTTTGTGTGTCCCTGGCGGGATTTCGTCGACTGTGGCGACGACGTGTTCACGCCCCTGGGCCAGCCGGGGCGGTTTCTTCTCGTCGGTCAACTCAGAACACCCGCACCTGGCCCTCGAGCGCCGGAACGGTCTCTGGCAGCTTGTACGTCTCGATCCCGTTGCGGAACATCACGGCCTCGCGCGCATGCTGGGGCAGGTGCTTGACCAGCCAGCGCGGGTCGTCGAACGTCCAGTGCGGGTAGTCCGAGGAGAAGAGCAGAATCTTCTCGCATTCCATCCACTCGAACGCGCGGGTCAGCTCCGTCTTGTCCTCGGGGTAGTCCAGCGGCTGGGTGGTGAACTTGATGTGGTCCTTGACGTACTCCGATGGCTTGCGCTTGATGTCCACCCACGGCTTGCGGGCCTCGTAGATGGCGTCCATCCGCCACATCAGCGGCAGGATCCAGGTGAACGCGTGCTCGACGAACACGATGCGCAACGTCGGGAACCGGTCGAACACCCCGTCGAAGATCAGGCTCATCACCTGGTTGGCCGCGAGCAGCGAGTAGGTGACCATGAAATCGTGGTTGTAGCTGGGCATGCCGACCGGCGGCATCGGCAGCTCTTCATGGTGGCTGCGCGACAGGTGGCAGCTGACCGTGATGTCGTGCTTGGTGGCGGCTGCCCAGATCGGGTCGTACTTCGGATCGCCCCATGACGGCCGCGGTTCGGCCTTGATCAGCGTCTGCGCCATGTAGGGGTGGCCCGCCCAGCGCTCGATCTCGCGCGCGCTGGCCTGCGGGTCCTCGATCGCCAGGCAGATCGAGCCGCGCCACCGCTCGTGCCAGTTGTTGTGGCTGTCGAGCCAGTGGTTGGCCTGCCAGTCGTTCAGCGCCACCGACATGGCGTGCTGGGTTTCGACGGTGCGGGCCGGGTAGGCGGCGGGCTCCAGGATCGCGATGTCGGCGCCCGCCTCCATGATCAGCTGCTTGAACGCCAGATCGGGGTCGCTGCAGGCGAATTCGCCGTCCGGCGGGAACGTGTCGACGCGCATCGCGTACGAGTGCGCGTAGTCGGGCGCGTCGTAGTAGATCTGCTCGCCGACTTTTCGGGTGAGGAAGTACTTGCTGCGCCACGGCTCCGGGATGTACTGGACCAGCTCGCCGCGACGCGGGGTCGGGTGCACGTCGGAGTCGACACACCGAATGGCGACGCGCTCGGTTGCCGGCTTTCTCTCTGTCGCTGTGACCGTCATCGTGGCCTCCCTATCCGAAGTCTTCTATCACTTTGCGCCAACGCCGGCCCCGACGTCTATGCCGTAGAGTTCCGCGGCGTTTCGCCAGCACAGCTTGTCGCGTTGTTCCGGCGTGTACGACGCGGGCACGGTGAGCTTGTTGTGCTGCCAGTGCGGATAGCTGGAGCCGAACATCACCATGTTCTCCTTGCCGGTGAAGCCGAACCACTCACCGGCGAACTCGACATCCCCGGGCCCGTCGAGTGCGCCCTGGATGAAATAGACGTGTCCGGGCAGGTAATCGCTCGGGATCTTCGGCGCCCACGGCGTCTGCTCCAGATGGGGTCTGCCGAAGCAGTCCATCCGCCACATGAACGGGGTGAGCATGTCGGCAGCGCCGTCGGCCCAGACGAACTTCAGCGCGGGCATCCTTTCGAATACCCCCTCCGCGATCATGTTCATCAGGTGATACAGGTAGTTCAGCGCCATGAACCCGACGTACTGCTCGTAGGTGCGGGTGTTGCCGGACGGCGTGGGCGCCGCGGCGACACCGGCGCCGACTTCGATGTGCACCGCAACCGGCAGGTTCGCCTCGATGGCGGCCTCCCACAACGGCCAGAACTGCGGCTTGCCGTACAGCTCGCGCGACTGCAGCGGCACCCCGATCTGCACGACGCGCGGATGATCTTTGTACTTGTCGATTTCGCGCAGCGCGCCCACGATGTCGTCGGGGTTGATCCGGATGGTGCCGCGGTATCGCTCGGCGTACGGGTTGTCCTCGAGCCAGCGTGACACCAGCATCTCGTTGTGGGCGGCGGCAAGCGCGGTGCCCAGGTGACGGTCCGGCATGATGCCGCGGGTCATCGGGTGCAGCACGGCGACGTCCACCCCGCCGTCGTCGAACAGATGCTTTCCGACCAGTTCGGGATCCGAGCCGGGATACTGCCGGTCGGGCCCTTGGGTGCCCGGGGCGTACTCGCCGCCGGGAGCGCCGTACCAGTCCATCTCGTAGTCGGGGAACCCGCGACTGCGAAACGGCTCACGAAGGATGGCGCGCAGGTCTTTGTTCGACTTGCTGAAGATGTGCACGCTCGCGTCGATGACAGGCGTCTTCTCGCCCCCGGGAAGTTCGATCACCTCAGGCCTCCGATGTCGGTCCGGTCGACCGATTTCCATGTTGGGCACCAGCACGTGCAGACGCCGGGCATATCCCCATAGTAAAGCCTTGTTCTTCAAAGGCAAGAATTGTGTTCTCCAGCAGATCGCTTACTTCTGTGCAGGTCAGGGTGTGCGCTGGTCAGTCGCTTGGCATGCGTCGGCCGAAACGTGGTAGTCCTCTATCGAGAACGGTTACAGCATCTAACGAGAATGTTATTCTCGTACGGTCTGATTATCCCGGGAGGCCTTGGTGTTATTGGAGTTCGACGCTGACCAGCGGCTCTGGCAGGAGACCGTGCGGGACGCGGTGACCAAGCAGTGCCCGGCCTCCCTGATCCGCGGGATCGCGGAGAACGGCGTCGACCCGGCGCCGCTGTGGAAGACCTACGTCGACGCGGGCTGGACCGAGCTCAGCGACGCCGAAAACGCCGTCGAGCTGGCGATCGTGCTCGAAGAACTGGGCCGGGCCACCGACCCCACCCCGTTTCTGGCGACGTTGACCCAGTTCGCCCCGCTGGCCGGTGACCGCTTCGATCCGCAACGGGCCGGCACCGCGGTCTACGACGGGGTGACCGCCCACCGCGACGCCGACGGTTGGGTGCTCAACGGCACGGCCCGACACGTGCTCGACGGCGACCGCGCCGAGCGCTTGGCCGTCGTCACCGAGGCCGGCGTCTTCATCGTCGACGCCGACCGGACCACGACGCGGCGCAGCCCGGTCTTCGACCCCGTGCTGCACGTCGCCGAGGTGTCCTTCGCCGACGTGCGGGTGCCCGACGACGCGCGGGTTCCCGCCGACCCCGAGCGGGCCCGCCATGTCGCGCTGACCGGGATGGCCGTCACTACCGTCGGCGCCTGCCAGCGCATCCTGGATCTGGTCCTCGAACACGTCAAGCAGCGCCAGCAGTTCGGCGTCGCGATCGGCTCGTTCCAGGCCGTCCAGCACAAGGCCGTCGACATGCACGTCGCCACCGAACGCGCGCGTGCGCTCGCGTACTTCGCGGCGCTGACGATCGCCGAAGACGACCCGCGCAGGCGGCTGGCCGCGGCGATGGCCAAGGCGTCGGCGGGTGAGGCCCAGGCAGTGGTGTTCCGCCACGGCCTGCAGCTGTTCGGCGCGATGGGTTTCACCTGGGAGAACGACCTGCAGTTCGCGCTGAAGCGGGCCAAGGCCGGCGAGCACCTGCTCGGCGGCGCCGCCGAGCATCGCGCGATCATCGCCGAGGAGTTTCATGCAGCTGACTTTTGATTCCGACGTCGAGGAGTTCCGCGCCGAGTTCGCGGCGTTCCTCGACGAGCACCTGCCGTCGGAAACGCAGACGTTGGAGCGGCCGCGTTCGGTGTCGCACATGCCGCAGTGGGCGCGCGACTGGCAACGCCTGCTGTTCGACAACGGCTGGCTGCTGCCCGCCCAGCTGCCCGAATTCGGCGGGCGCAACGCCACGGTGCTGCAGCAGTTCGTCCACCTCGACGAGTTGTGCCGCCGCCGCATCTATCACAGCTTCAACCCGCAGGGCGTGAACATCATTGCGGCATCGCTGCTTTCGTTCGGTTCAGACGAGCAGAAGCACCGCTGGGCGGTGCCGGTGCTCAAGGCCGAGATCACCGCATCGCTCGGGATGAGCGAGCCGAGCGCCGGCTCCGATCTGGCGTCGCTGCGCACCCGTGCCGTCCAAGACGGCGACCATTTCATCGTCAACGGGCAGAAGGTGTGGACGTCGGGCGCACACGACGCCGACTTCCTGTTGACGTTCGTCCGCACCGACCCGGATGCGCCCAAGCACAAGGGCATCAGCGTGCTGATCATCCCGACCGACACCCCGGGGGTGGTGTGCCGTCCGTTCGCCGACCTGTGCGGTGAGGAGAACAAGGACTTCAACGAGGTGTTCTTCACCGACGCCCGGGTTCCCGCCGAGAACCTGGTCGGTCCGCTCAACGGCGGGTGGGGCGTGGCCAACGGCTCGCTCGGCCATGAACGCACCATGATGTGGCTGGGTTTCGCCGACCGCATCGACAACATGATCTCCGATTTCCGCCCTCGCGATGCGCTGCAGCGCGACCAATACGCGACGGCGATCATGGATTACCAGGCACTGCGGGCGATGGGTTCGGCGGCGTTGGCCCGCGCGGCCCGCGGTGAGATGGACACCGCCTCGGTGTCGGTGCTCAAGCTGTTCGGCTCGGAGGCCGAGATGCGGGCGATGGACACCGCTTTCACCGCCTCAGGCGCCGACGGGCTGATTCATCCGTCGACGACGGGTCGATACGAGCACATGAACCTCGACCATTACTTCGCCAGTTGGTTCGAGCGTTATGCACGCAGCTTCTCCGGAACCATCGCCGGCGGCACCTCGGAGATCCAGCGCAACATCATCGCCACCCAGGTCCTCGGTCTGCCGCGGCGCTGACATGGACGCCTGGATCGTCGACGCCGTACGCACACCGAGGGGACGGGGCCGGGCCGACGGCGCCCTGCACGGCATCCACCCGCAGGAGCTGTTCGCGCAGTGCCTGAAGGCGCTATGTGCCGGAACAGGTTTCGATCCGGCTGACGTCGACGACGTGGTCGCGGGCAACGGAATTCTGGCCGGCGAGCACGGCGACGACATCGCCCGCCTCTCGGTGCTTCTCGCGGGCTGGCCGGAGACCGTGCCCGGGATGACGCTCAACCGGTTCTGCGGTTCAGGTCAGCAGGCGATCACGGTCGCGGCGACCGGCGTGGCCAGCGGCGTGCAGGATTTGGTGGTCGCGGGCGGTGTCGAGTCGATGTCGCGGTGGAGCGTCGGCGTCGGCGTGCCGACGATCGACGGCGACAACCCGGCGTTCCGCGAACGTCATCCCACGGTGCCGCAGGGCATCTCGGCGGATCTGATCGCCTCGCTGGAGAAATTCAGCCGCGAGGACGTCGACGCGTACGCCGTCGAGAGCCAGCGGCGCGCGGCCGATGCGATCGCGGCGGGATACTTCGACCGATCGGTCATCGCGGTGACCGATGCCGGCGGTGAGGTCGTCCTCGACCGCGACGAACATCCCCGGCCCGGAACGACTTTGGAAAAGCTGGCCAAGCTGCCGCCGGCGTTCGCGCAGATGGGCGCGGCGTGCGTCGACGGTGAGGCCGCCACCTTCGACGAGATCTGCCTCGACCGGTATCCGGGGCTGACGGCCATCGAGCACGTGCACCACGCGGGCAACTCCTCCGGCGTGGTCGACGGCGCGGCGGTCGCAGCGGTGGCATCCCGACGCTGGCTGGACGCCAACGGCGTTGCCGCGCGGGCCAGGATCCGGTGCACGGCGGCGATCGGCAGCGAGCCGGTCATCATGCTCACCGCGCCGGGACCCGCCGCCCAACGGTGTCTGGAGAAAGCCGGGATGTCCACCGACGACATCGATCTCTGGGAGATCAACGAAGCGTTCGCGGCGGTGCCGTTAAAGACGATCCGCGACCTGGACCTCGATCCGGCGCAGGTCAACGTCAACGGCGGGGCGATCGCGCTCGGCCACCCGATCGGGGCGACGGGAGCCATGCTCATCGGCACCGTCCTCGACGAACTCGAGCGCCGCGACCTGAACACCGGGCTGGTCACGATGTGCACCGGCGGTGGCATGGGCACGGCCACCATCATCGAGCGGGTCTGACGTGCCCGAGGCGCTGATCGTCGACCGCAACCAACCCGGCATCGTCGCCCTGCAGCTCAACCGGCCCAGGCAACTCAACGCGATCAACGAGATCATGCGCGACGAACTGGCGCAGGCCCTCGCCGAGATCGCCGCCGATACCTCGGTCAACGCCGTGGTGCTGACCGGCGCCGGGCGCGGGTTCTGCTCCGGCATCGACGTGCGTAATTTCGGTGCCGGAATGTTGGAGGTATCGGCACCGGCGATCGACCGGATGCGCTTCCAGGAGACGATGGCCGCACTCCCGCAGGCCATCTGGGCCCTGCCGCAACCGGTGGTGGCCGCCGTGAACGGGCCGTGCGTCGGCGCGGGCCTCGCGCTGTGCCTGGCCGCCGACATCCGGATCTGCTCCACCGCGGCGAGTTTCGGTAACGCCGCGATCCTGCTGGGGCTTTCGGGTGCGGAGATGGGCATGAGCTACCACCTGCCCAGGATCGTCGGTACCAGCGTCGCGGCGGACTGGATGTTGACCGGGCGCAGCGTCGGCGCCGAGGAGGCCGACCGCCGGGGGCTGGTCAGCGAGATCGTCGAACCGGACCGGTTGGCCGAGCGCGCATTCGAGATCGCGTCGACGATCGCCGGTCTGTCGCCGCTGGGTGTTCAACTGACCAAGCGTGCGCTGCAGACCAACACCGACGCGGCGGGCCTCGCGGCCGCCATGGAATTGGAGAACCGCAACCAGGTGCTCAGCCACGCCACCGACGAAGCCGCGCAACGACGTCAGAAGTGGTCAGACACCTGAAGCGCCGACGGAAGGACGGGCGATGGCCTGGGATTTCTCGACCGACCCCGAGTGGGCCGAGCAGCTGGCGTGGGTTGCGGAGTTCGTCCGCAACGAATGCGAGCCCATCGACCTGATCGTCAAGGAGTCACACGACCTCAACGATCCGGTGCGCCAGGCGCTGATCCCCCCGCTGCAGGAGATCGTGAAAGAGCGCGGGCTGTGGGCCACCCACCTGGGCGCGCACCTCGGCGGTCCCGGATACGGCCAAGTCAAACTCGCGCTGCTCAACGAGATCCTCGGCCGGTCCGAGTGCGCGCCGATCGTGTTCGGCTCCCAGGCACCGGATTCCGGCAACAGTGAGATCCTCGCGCACTACGGCACGCCCGAACTCAAACAGCGGTACCTGGAGCCGCTGCTGGACAACCGGATCGTGTCGTGCTTCTCGATGACCGAACCGCACGGCGGCGCCGACCCGAAAGTGTTCACCACCACCGCCACCCGCGACGGCGATCACTGGGTGATCAACGGTGAGAAGTGGTATTCGTCGTTCGCGTCGATGGCGTCGTTCATCATCGTGATGGCGATGACGGATCCCGAAGCGCCGCCGTACGAACGCTATTCGATGTTCGTCGTGCCCGGCGACACACCGGGGATCAACGTGCTGCGCGACGTCGGGCTGGGCTATCAACCGCTCGGGGGCGGTGGGCGCGAGGGATATGTGCGCTACGAGAACGTCCGGGTTCCCGACGACCACATGCTGGGTCCGCGCGGCGGTGCGTTCGTGGTGGCCCAGACCAGGCTCGGCGGCGGGCGTATCCACCACGCCATGCGCACCGTCGGGTTGGTGCGGCGGATCTTCGACATGCTCACGGAGCGGGCGGTGTCGCGCTACACCCAGGGATCGGTGCTGGCGGACAAGCAGATGGTGCAGGAGATGATCGCCGACTCGTGGATGGAGATCGAGGCGTTCCGGCTACTGACGCTGCAGACCGCGTGGAAGATCGACCAGTACAACGACTACAAGGCGGTGCGTGCGGACATCTCCGCCGTCAAGGCCATGATGCAGAAGGTGTTACACGACGTGTCGGCGCGGGCGTTGCAGTTGCACGGTTCGCTGGGCACCTCGCATGAGATGCCGTTCGTGCAGTACCTGACGGAGTCGTTCGTGCTCGGACTGGCCGACGGGCCCACCGAGGTGCACAAGGTGACGCTGGCGCGGTTGCTGCTCAAGGACGTCGAACCCGCGCCGGACGTGTTCCCGTCCGAGCACCTGCTGCGGCTGAGGGCAGCCGCCGAAGCCAAGTTCGCCGACAAACTCGCGGGTATTCCGCGGAACTGAGGCCAGGAGGTCCCACCATGGCGTGTGACGGCAAGGTCGCCCTCGTCACCGGCAGCAGCCGAGGGCTCGGCAAGGCGATCGCCCTGCGGCTCGCGAGCGAAGGAGCCACGGTCGCGCTGACCGCGCGGACCATGGAACCCGATCCCAAATACCAAGGCTCACTACGTCAGACGCTTGAGGAGATCGAATCCGCGGGCGGGACGGCGGTCGCGGTGGCCGCGGATCTGTCCGACGTCGAGGAACGCGGCCGGCTGTTCGCCGAGCTTGTGCAACAGGTCGGTGCGCCCGACATCCTCGTCAACAACGCCGCGGTCACCTTCCTGCGCCCGCTCGACGAGTTCCCCGAGCGCCGGGTGCGGCTGATGATGGAGATGCACGTGATGGCGCCGCTGCACCTGTCCCAGCTGGCGATACCGGCCATGCGGGAGCGCGGCCGCGGCTGGGTGCTCAACGTGACGTCGGTCGGCGGCGACCTGCCCGACGGGCCGCCGTTCTCCGATTTCGACCGCAGCGCCGGGTTCGGGGTGTACGGCACGGTGAAGGCGGCGCTGAACCGGCTGACGAAAAGCCTTGCGGCCGAACTTTACGACGACGGCATCGCGGTCAACGCCGCGGCGCCGACCCAGCCGGTCGCCACCGAGGGCGCCGGCGCGCTCGACCTGGCCAAGACCGACACCGAGGACATCTCGCTGATCACCGAGACGGCGTTTCGCTTATGCACCGGCGATCCGAAGACGTTGACCGGCCTTATTGCCCACTCCCAGTCGTTTCTGGCGCAAGAGCCGTGAAGCCCCCCGTGATGCGCGAGTGTGTGATTGTGTCACGCCATTGGGCGGTTCCACGTGACGGTAACCCACGTTCGGCGCACGGAGGAGCGTTCGAGTGAGGGTTCAGCCGGCCGCATACCTGCGCACCACGCTGCCGCTGGACCTGTCGGTGCTCAGCGAGCTCGACAGCGGCCGCTACCACTCGATCTGGCTACCCGATCACATGGTCAGCTTCTGGCCGGACTCCATCTGGACACCGGAATTCACCGACCTGGCAACGGTTTCCCCGTCACCGCACCGCCACCTGGACGCGATGGCCGTCGCGGCCGCCGCTGCGGTGCTGACCAGTAACGTCCCGCTGGTGACCAGCGTCGTCGACACCGTGCGACGTCATCCGTCGCTGCTTGCCCAGAGCGCGCTGACCATCGACCATCTGGCCAAGGGCCGTTTCATCCTCGGGCTGGGCAGCGGCGAGACCGAGAACACCGTGCCCTACGGGTTCGACTTCACCAAGCCGGTCAGCCGCTTCGAGGAAGCGCTGCACGTGATCCGGCTGCTGTGGGACAGCGACGGCCCCGTCGATTTCGACGGGCAGTTCTACCGGCTGCGGCACGCCCGGCTGGACACCGAACCCTACGGCGGTCGCTTACCCCCGATCTGGATCGGGGCGAGCGGGCCGCGCACGCTGGACATCGTCGGACGGTACGCCGACGGTTGGTGGCCGACCGGTGCGTGGACCCCCGAGGACTACGCCGAAAAACTGAGCGCGGTAAGGGCTTCCGCGGATCGGGCCGGACGCGATCCGATGGCCATCACCCCGTGCTACATCCAGGTGTGCCTGATCGGCCGCGACGATGCGGCGCTGCAAGAGATCTTGGCTGCGCCGCTGGTGAAGGCGTTCCTGCTGCAGGTATCGGCGCCGCTGCTGCGCAGCCTCGGCTACGAGCACCCGATGGGTGAGAACTGGCGCGGGTATCAGGACATCGACCCCGCGGTTCTCACCCGCGACCGGATCTTGGAATTCCTCGCAGGCGTGCAGCCCGAGATGATCCTGGCGGTCATCCCGCACGGCACACCGAATCAGGTCGCGCGCGTCGTCAAGGATTATGTCGATGCGGGCCTGCGCGTGCCCAAGATCCTGGACTATGGCGCTATGGCGGGACTGCAGTACGCGGCCGCGTCGGCGCAGCACGTGCGCGAGGCCGAGGACGAACTTCTGCGGTTGTGCGGAGATGTGCGGTGACCGCACGGTTGGACGCGACGGCGATGCTGGACCGGGCCCAGGCCGACACCGGGCTACAGGACTACGGTGACGTCAGCCTGCCGCAGCGGTTCTCGCTGGTCGTCGAGCACCTCAACGGCATCGGCATGGATGCCGAGGCCGCTCGCCAGGCCGCCGGGGTGTGTCACTGGTTGCTGACGTCGCGACTGCAGTTCTTCGAAGACCGGCGCCGATATCCCTTGGCCGATGAGGTGATCGAGCGGCCCATGTTCGTCACGGGCGAACCGCGGTCGGGCACCACGTTGATGCACGCGCTGATGTCGGTGGATCCCGACGCGCGTGCCCTGCGCTTCTGGGAGGTGATGTATCCGTCGCCGCCGCCGGGTATCGCCGCCCCAGACGATCCCCGCCGCGCCCGTGCGGATTCCGACTGGCGGGAGATCAACGCGAAACTGCCGAAGTGGCTGCACAGCCACCCGTATAACGACATGCTCGGCGACGGTCTGCCCGAGGACGAACGCACTTGGGCCTTCGACTTTCGGGTGATGACGCCGACGGCGTGGTGGCGGGTGCCGATGCAGACCGTCGTCGGCGGCCTGCCCACCGATCCCGCGGCGCAGTACCGCATCCACAAGGCGATGCTGCAACAATTCCAGTACCGCCGGCCACCTAAACAGTGGGTGCTCAAGGGTTTTCACGGCTTTCGGCTCGACGACCTGTTCGCGGCCTATCCCGACGCCAAGTTGATGTGGCTGCACCGCGATCCCGTCCAGGTGGCGGCGTCACGCACGATGATGATGGCCGATATCGCTGAAGGGATCGTCGGCGCCGTCGACCTTCGGACAGCGGCAAAGACGCACCTGAACCTGACCCGCGAGAGCATCGAGAACACGATGACCAACCCGCTGGTGAGCGACCCGCGGATCCTGCACGTGCGCTACGCGGACTTCATCGCCGACCAGGTCGGCACCGTGCGCCGGTTCTACGACTTCTGCGGCCGGACCTTGAGCGCGCACGCGGAGGCGGCGATGCGGGCCTATCTGGTGAACAACCCCGGCGACCGGCACGGCAAGTTCCGGTACTCGACGAGCCTGCTGACCGACATCGGTGAGGATCTCGACGCCCTGCACGAAGAGTTCCGCCCGTTCCGCGAGCGGTTCGGCGTCGAAATCGAGAAGCGGAACTGACCGTGCACGAACGGATCTCGGTGCACAGCGTGACATTTCTCGGCACCTCGTTGCGCGAACTGCAATTCCACTGCGAATCCCTGGGCCTGCGACGGCTCAGCCTCATCGACACCCAACTCGCCGAACCCCACCTGGTCGACCTCGTCGCACAGCACGGCTATGTGGTCGACTCGGTCTACCACCTGTTCACGTCCACCGCGGCGCTGTCCCGGGTCATCGACGCCGCGGCAGCGGTGGATGCGCGCGTGATCTACATGCTGACCGGAGGCCGCGGCGAGCACAGTTGGGAGCAGGCCGCCGAACGGTTCTGTGCGGCGGTCGCACCCTGTATCGGGCAGGCCGAAAACGCGGGGGTGAGGCTGGCGATCGAAAACGCCTCGGCGCTGTACGCCGACATGCACATCGCTCACACCCTTCGCGACACCGTCACGCTTGCCGAGATGGCGGGGCTGGGTGTCTGCATCGACTTGTTCCACTGTTGGGCCGAGGCGGGCCTTGCCCGCCTGGTGCGGCAGGCGTTGCCGATCACCCGACAGATCCAACTGAGCGACTACGTGCTCGGCGACCGCGCGCTGCCTGCACGCGCCGTACCCGGCGACGGCGCGATCCCGATCGAGCAGTTCGTCGCGCTGGCGCTCGCGGGCGGCTACCCGCACGGCTTCGACCTGGAACTGATCGGGCCCCGCATCGAGGCAGAAGGACAGTTCGACGCGGCGCGTCGCGGCTGTGAGACCGTATCGACCATGCTCGAAAGACTTGGCGCATAGGGCAGCGATGGCGTTCGGAGACGGGCCCGATGATGCCGCGCTGGACGCGGCGTGGGCGGACTTCTGTGACCGGCTGAAGTCGGCGGGCCGGCGCGTGTTCAAAGACCACAACGCCCCCTCGGGTCTGCAGCGTGCCGACGGCTTCCGATTCCTCACCCAGAACCTCGGGCAGGCGTTCGACCTGGCGCTGGAAACCAAAGACAGCAGCTACCCGGCCATCCACACCTTCTGCAACCCCACCCGCAAGCTCGGCGGAGACTGCGCGGACTTTCTCTACCAGCAGGCATGGATCGACGGGACGTCGACCTATCGCATCGTCGGGCAGCGCGGCACCGCACGCTTTTTCAACATCACCGTGCAAGGGCCGAGGGCCGAGGGGGCCGCGGTGCTGTCCGAACCCTTCGGAGATGTGCCCGAGGTGAACCTGTTCGGCGATCAGTTGGACGTCGAACCCGACGGCGCGTTCGAGATTTACATCGGCGGGCCGCGGCGCGGACCGAACTGGCTGCCCACCACAGCGGGCTCACGAAAACTCTTCATCCGGCAGGGCTTTGACTCGTGGCAGGAACAACCTGCGCGGATGCGCATCGAGCGCGTCGGCATGGAAACGCCCAAACCGCCGCCCACCCCGGCCGCGATGATCGAAGCGATGCAGTGGGCAGGCGATTTCGTGACCGGGCTGATGGACGACTGGCCCGAGTACCCGTTCCGCTACGGAGGGGTGGACGCCGAACACCCCAACCGCTTCCCGGACGTCGACCGCACAGACGCCGACGCCAAACGCGGCCGCGCGGCGACGAACATGCACTGGGTGATCGGCCCCGACGAAGCGCTCGTCGTCGAGTTCGACGCCCACGAGGGGCTGTGGATGTTGACGAACATGGGCGTGTTCTTCACCAGCATGGACTACCTGTACCGGCCGGTGAGCTACACGCCCAGCCGAACCGCGGTCGACAGTGACGGCAAGATCCGCTTGGTGCTCGCACATCAGGATCCGGGGTACCACAACTGGATCGACACCCAGGGTTTCGAGCGCGGAAACCTCACCTATCGGCACATGCTCGACGGGGCGCCCGCCGAACTGCGCACCCGACTCGTCAAGGCCGCCGACCTGGGTGATGTGCTGCCGGAGGACAGTAAAACCGTGAGCACAGACGAGCGAATCGTGCAGATGTGGCGGCGGTTCAACGCAATTCGGCAGCGTTACGGATGGGGACCATGACCGATATCGCGCTCCAGCCCGCTCGCCGCCTGGCCGAAGCGATTCGGCGCCGCGAGCTGTCCAGCCGTGAACTGCTCGAGCACCACCTGTCGCGGGTCGAGCGGTTCAACCCGGCGCTGAACGCCGTCGTGACACTGGATCCCGACGGCGCCCGCCGCGCGGCCGACGCCGCCGACGCCGCGCTGGCGCGCAACGAGGCCGTCGGCCCATTGCACGGTGTTCCGCTGACGGTCAAGGACACCTACGAGACCGCGGGGATGCGCACCACCGCTGGGCACCCCGAGTGGGACCGTGTGCCAGAGCACGACGCCGAGGCGGTCCGGCGACTGCGTGCGGCGGGCGCGGTGATCTTCGGCAAGACCAACACACCGACCCGCGCCGCCGACTGGCAGACGTTCAACCCGATCTTCGGCACCACCAACAACCCGTGGGACACCACCCGCACCCCTGGCGGCTCCTCTGGCGGTGCGGCCGCTGCGCTGGCCACCGGGATGACCGCGCTGGAACTCGGCAGCGATATCGCGGGATCCATTCGGGTGCCGGCGAATTGGTGCGGCGTGTGCGGTCACAAACCCAGCTGGGGAATCGTACCGCAGCGCGGACATCTGCCGCCGCCACCGGGCGCGCTGGCCGAAAGCGATCTCGGGGTGATGGGCCCGATGGCCCGCGGCGTCGCCGACCTCGAAGTTGCGCTCGAGGTCCTCGCGGGACCGACCAGGCTGTCGGCCGCCGGCTGGCGCCTCGAACTGCAACCGGCGCGCGCGTCGACGCTGGGGGAGTTGCGGATAGCGACGTGGCTCGACGACACGGACTACCCGGTGGAGTCCGACGTCCGCGCGGTGCAAGACGCAGCCGTGACCGCGCTGTCCGACGCCGGCGCGCGGCTGGTCGACGCGAAACCCCCGGTGACGCTTGCCGAGCTGGTCGGCCTGCACCAGATATTGCTGTACCCGCTGATGGACCCGATGTCGACGCTGTCACACCGGCAGTGGATGGCGGCCGACGAGCGGCGCCAACTGGTGCGGGCCAAGTTGGCGGAGTTTTTCCGTGACGTGGACGTGGTGCTGATGCCGATCACCGTCGTACCCGCCGTCACCCACGACCATCACGAGCCGTTCATCGAGCGCTTGATTCCGTTCGGAGATGAAAGCCGTTCGTACTTCGATCTTTTCGGTTGGGTCGGGCTCGCCACCGTGGCGTACCTACCCGCCACCGCCGTTCCGGTCGGCCGCACCGCCGATGGCCTGCCCGTCGGCCTGCAGGTCGTCGGCCCCTACCTCGAGGACCGCACCACGCTGGCGGTTGCGCGCCATATCGAGCAAGTGTGCGGTGGCTTCGTCACCCCGCCCGGTTACACGTGATTTGTGTGCGTTTTGTTGCGCTGAGCGCTCCTAAACGCACACAAATCGCTACAGTCGGCGCAGCGCGAACGTCCAGAACTGGGTTCCCGGCGGACCGCCGAAGCAGCCGACGTCGTACACCGAGTCGATGGTGCCGGCCAGCGACACCTCGTCCCAGGAATAGGTGTCGCGGGTCGGCATCACGTGGCCGGGGCACTGCAGACCGTCGGGCACGTCGACGGTCATCGTGTAGCGCCCGTCTTTCAGCTGGGCCTCGCCGTCGTACTCGTAGTAGAACTTCAACCGCGAGATCCCACTGACGTCGGCGCAGTCCGGTTGTTTGTGCGGATTACACGGCGTGATGAACCACACCCACGACGCCCGGTTGTATCGGTTGGTGAGCAGGTCGTAGTTGCCCCACGTCATCATCGCCGAAGCGGGCGGAGCGACCAACGTCGCCGCCGCCGCCAGCGCGACGGCGACCAGGGCCTTCAGGGCCTTCAGCGATTTCACCAACGTCCTCCTGGCTGCATATCAAACCACCCGACCGGGGATGGGGTGACTTTTTCAGCTGATAACGGCGGGTTCCTTGCGTTCGGTGATCGGTCGCGCGAGCTCCTGCTCGTTGCAAATGCGTTGCAACTTCTCGAGAGTCTCGTCGAGGCCAGGACCCAGCGGCTTGCTCGGGGTGAAGGTGGCGGGCAGGTTGCGCATGCCCTGGATGACGCCGATCGTCTCGTAGTGCACGGTGCCTTCGGGATCACACACGTAGTCGGGCATCCGGTCGAGCACCGCCGTCAGCATCGACTTGAACACCGTGCGCGCGACGTTGGACCCCACGCAGCGGTGCACGCCGATACCGAAGCTGAAGTGGCGGTTGCCTTTTCGGTCCAGCACGATCTCGTTGGGCTTGTCGAACACCGCGGGGTCGCGGTTGGCCATCGCCCACGACAGCCACAGCCGCTCGAACTTCTGGAACTGCTGACCTTCGACCTCGACGTCCTCGGCGAAGGTGCGGCCGTCCCCGGGCGCGGGGGTGAAGAAGCGCAGGAACTCCTCGGTCGCCGGGTGCAGCAGCGTGTCGCGCTCACGGCTGAGCCGTTCGCGCTCGTCGGGGTGCTCGCCGAGCCATTCCAGCGCGTGCGCGGTGAGCGCGGTGGTGGTGTCGAAGCCGCCGCCGATGATCAGGCCGAGGTTGCCGAGGATCTCCATGTCGGGCGCGGGCTCACCGTCGATGCGCAACTGCAGCAGCGCATTGACCAGGCCGGGACGCGGATTCTCGCGGATCTCCATCATGTTGTTGATGATGTCGATGCCCATTTCGCGGTGCTGTTCGTTGATCTTCTCGCGCTCGGGTGCGTGCTCGGGCGTATACACCGACGCATGGGTGGGCTCGCTGTAGACGTTCCACTTCTTCAACTCGATGCCCATCATCGCGAGTGTGAACACGGCGGGCACCACGTTGGCCAGATGCTCGACGAAATCGATGCGGCCGCTTTCGATGTGTTCGTCGAGTGCGGCGCGGGTGATCTCGTCGACGAACGGTTCCCAGCGCTTGATCGCCGCCGGCGACAGGTACGGGTTGAGCGCACCGCGGTAGGTGCTGTGCTCGGGCTCGTCCATCTCGAGGATCCCGCCGCGAACCACGGTGGCCCGGCTGGCTTTCGGGATCGTGATGCCCTGAAACGGTGTCTCACCGGTGATGTCGTGATGGTTGGACACCGCCGGGCAGCGCGCCAACTCGAACACGTACTTGCTGTCGGCGGCCACCCAGTGCCCGTTGTAGGTGTCGGTCCACGCTATCGGGCACCGGGACTGCATTTCCTCGGTGATCTTTTCGAACTGCAACCGGTATTCCGGTGTGTGGCGATCGAAGTGATACCGATTCTTCTTGCGATCGCTGTCGGCGGCGCTCAAGTCGTCGACGCTCACGTCTGGTCTCCTGTGTTCTGCTCGGTCACTCTTCGATCGTGATGGCTTGCTCTGGGCAGGAGTGCGCGGCTTCGCGCACCGCGTCCTCCTGATCGGGTGGAACCACTTCGTTGACCGGCGACGAAGTGCCGTCAATATCGCTGAGCTCGAACGATTCCGGCGCGATCATCGCGCACAGGGTGTGGCCCTGGCACCGTTCCGAGTCGACGTAAACCTTCATCTGCGTTGACCTCCGGTTAGTTGTGGTAGTCGTACCACTTGAGATAGCCGCCGGCGTCCACCCGTATCTGCATCCCGGTCACGTAACGGGCTTCGTCGGAGGCCAACCACAACACGGCGTTGCTGATGTCCTCGGGCTCGATCCACGGCACCTTCATCGCCTGCTGCACATAGAACACCGGCTCGGCGTCCTGCAGCGTCGGCTTCTCCAGGTCGGGGCGGAACGACCGGTACATCGGTTCGCTGCGCAACATGTCGGTGTTGCAGTTGGTCGGATGCACCACGTTGGCCCGGATGCCGCGCGGCGCCAGTTCGGTCGCCAGGTCGTGGACGTATGCCGACAGCGCGCGCTTGGAGTGCACGTAGGCCATCCCGCCCGGGTCGTTGCCGGGATCGTTCTTCTGGTGGGTGTCCATCAGCGCCGCGGTGGATCCCGTCGCCACGATCGCCGCGCCCTCAGACAGGTGCGGCAGCGCGACGTTGATCGCGTTGATCGTGCCGACCAGGTTGGTGTTGATGACGTCGACCCAGGCTTGAAGCGGCGGTTGGCCTTTCATGCCGGCGACGCCCGCCTGGGCGACGACGATGTCGACCTTGCCGAACTCGCCGATGCCGCGCTCCAGCGCCTCACGCAGCTGGGCGGCCTCGCGGACGTCGGCCTGCGCGGTCACCGCGGTGCGGCCGGTCTTCTCGACGAGCTTGCCGGTCTCCTCGAGGTCCTCCGGGGTGGCCATCGGGTAGCCGATGGTCGGGATGTCTTGGCACAGGTCGACCGCGATGATGTCGGCGCCCTCTTCGGCCAGCCGCACCGCGTGGCTGCGTCCCTGTCCGCGCGCCGCGCCGGTGACGAATGCGACCTTTCCTTGTACGCGTCCCACTTCGTTGTGTCCTTTCGTTATCGGCAATTAGGTGTTTCGGCCGCCGTTGACGCCCAAGATCTGTCCGGTGATGTAGCCCGCCTCCTCCGAGACGAGAAATGCGCAAGCGGCCGCGATGTCCTCGGGCCTGCCGATGCGGCGCACCGGCGTGGTGTCGATGCTCTCCTGCACCTTGAGGTAGCCGCGTTCTTCGGACTTGCGCAGCATCGGGGTGTCGATGAACCCGGGCGGCACGGCGTTGACCGTGATGCCGCTCGGCCCGTATTCCAGCGCCAGTGATTTGGTCAACCCGTTGACCGCCGACTTGGCCGCCACGTACGGCGACATGTACGGCTGCCCGGAATGGGTGCTGGAGGAGGAGATGTTGACGATGCGTCCCCAGCCGGCCTCGATCATGTCGGGCAGCACGGCCTGCACACAGTGGAAGACACCGTTGAGGTTGACGTCGATGACCTTCTGCCAGTCCTCGAACGTGATGTCGGTGAAGCGTTTGAAGCGTTCGAGGCCGGCGGCGTTCACCAGAACCGTCACGGGCCCGAGTTGGGCGCGCACCGCGGCGAGGGCGTCATCGATCTGCGAGCGGTCCGTCACGTCGGCGGTGTAGGCGAACTCGGCGTCGGATGCGGTGATGTCGATCGTGGCGACGTGCAGACCGTCGGCGCGCAACCGTTGCGCGACGGCCGCTCCGATGCCCGAACCACCACCGGTCACGACGGCGTTCTTCATGCCACCGCCCGAACGTCAACTATCAAGAATCGTCCTTCCGATTATGAGAACCGTACTCTCGGCAACTGCGATCCCGCAAGACATCACGCCTGGTCGATTCGCATCGATGAGACGTTGGGCCGACGATTGTCGCACCATTAAAGCGCAGGCAGCGGGGATTCTGATCATTTCCTTGAGTTCTCTTCGTACGAATGTATGATTCGCCGAGGATGAGAATGAAGTTTCCATCACATTGCACCAGATGGGACGTGTGCTGAGGAGGATGATGCAGGAAGCGACCACGATCCCGAACGGCAATCAACCGGCGGACACCACCGCCGCGAAAGCCGACCGGCGCATGCTGATCGACGGGCAGCTGCTCGAGACCACGCGGACGTTTCCTTCTCTTAATCCGGCCACCGGCGAGGTGCTCGGCCACGCCCCCGACGCCACCGTCGCCGACGCCCACGCGGCGGTCGCGGCGGCGCGTCGCGCGTTCGACGAAACCGCATGGGCGACGGATGCGCAGTTCCGTATCAGGTGCCTGGAGCAGTTGCATCAGGCGCTCGTCGAACACCGCGACGAACTCGCCGACCTGACCATTGCCGAGGTCGGCGCGACGCCCGCGCTGTGCGCAGGAGCCCAGCTCGACCAGCCGATCGCGATCGTGCGGTACTACGCCGATCTTCTGAAGAGCTATCCGATGACCGAAGACCTCGGCAACATCGAAAGCCGCGGCATGCAACATCACCGCTGGGTGGAGAAGGAAGCCGCCGGCGTGGTGGCCGCGATCATCGCCTACAACTATCCCAACCAGCTGGCCCTGGCCAAGCTCGGTCCCGCGCTCGCCGCCGGGTGCACGGTCGTGCTCAAGGCCGCGCCGGACACCCCGCTGATCACCCTCGCGCTCGGCGAGTTGATCGCCAACCACACCGACATCCCGGCAGGCGTCGTCAACGTGCTCAGCGGAGCCGACCCGGACGTGGGTGCGGCGCTGACCACCGCCACTGACGTCGACATGGTCACCTTCACCGGTTCGACGCCGACCGGCAGGCGGATCATGTCGGCCGCCAGCGAGACCCTCAAGCGCGTCTTTCTCGAGCTGGGCGGCAAGTCCGCGGCGATCGTGCTCGACGACGCCGACTTCAACACCGCCGCGTTGTTCAGCGCCTTCAGCATGGTCACCCACGCCGGGCAGGGCTGTGCGCTGACGTCGCGGCTGTTGGTGCCGCGCACACACCACGACGAGATCGTCGCACTGGTCAAGAACAACTTCGGTCTGGTGCGATACGGCAACCCGGCCGAAGAGGGCATCTACATGGGACCGCTGATCAGCGAGCAGCAGCGCGACAAGGTCGACGCCATGGTCAAACGCGCCGTCGACGCCGGCGCCACGCTGGTGACCGGAGGTCAGAAGGTCGACCCGGGCTTCTTCTATACGCCGACACTGCTGACCGACGTCGACCCCGACAGCGAGATCGCCCAGGAAGAGGTGTTCGGCCCGGTGCTGGCGGTCATCGCCTACGAGGACGACGACGACGCGGTGCGCATCGCCAACAACTCCATCTACGGCCTGTCCGGTGCGGTGTTCGGTAGCCAGGACCGGGCGCTGGCGCTGGCGCGCCGGATCCGTACCGGCACCTTCTCCATCAACGGCGGTAACTACTTCAGCCCCGACAGCCCGTTCGGCGGCTACAAACAGTCCGGCATCGGACGCGAGATGGGCACCGCAGGTTTGGAGGAGTTCTTGGAGTCCAAGACGTTCGCGACGGTGGTGGACAAGTGAGCAAGCCGCTCGACGGAATCCGCGTCCTCGAGGTCGCGATGTACGGCTTCGTGCCGTCGGCAGGTGCCGTGCTGCGCGAGTGGGGCGCCGACGTCATCAAGGTCGAACACGCGGTGACCGGAGATCCGCAGCGCGGGCTGCGCCAGACCGGGCTGCTGCGGGTCGAAGGGGACCCCAACCCCAACATCGAACACGCCAACCGGGGCAAGCGCAGCATCGGGCTGGACATGTCGGTGCCGGAGGGCAAAGAGGTCCTGCTGGACCTCGCGCGACGCGCCGACGTGTTCCTGACCAGCTTCCTGCCGGCACACCGGCAGAAGTTCGGTATCGACGTGGACGACATTCGCGCGGTCAACCCCGCGATCATCTACGCGCGCGGCAGCGCGCTGGGCCCACGCGGTGAGGAGTCGGTGAAGGGCGGATACGACATGACCGCCTTCTGGTGCCGCGCGGGCACCGCCGCGACCATCACCCCGCCGGGCACTCCCGGCATGGTCGGTCCGCCAGGACCGGCCTACGGCGACACCATCTCCGGCACCAACCTCGCAGGCGGGATCGCCGCCGCGCTGCTCAAGCGCGAGCGGACCGGCGAGACGTCGGTCGTCGACGTCTCCCTGCTGGGCAGCGGTCTGTGGTCGCTGGGCCATACCGTCGCGCTGACCAAGCACCTCGGCCAACGCATGGAGGCGTTTCCACCGGGCGTGCACGGCTCGCCGATCAATCCGCTTGTCGGGCTGTACCCGACGGCCGACGACCGCTACATCTCCTTTGTGATGATGCAGCCCACCAAGTTCTGGGCCGACGTATGCCGGCACATGGACCTCGAGGAACTCATCGACGACCCGCGGTTCGCCACCACCGAGTCGATCGCCGAGAACACCGAGGCCGCCACGGAGATCCTCAAGGAGGCCATGGCCAAGCGTCCGCTCGCGGAGTGGAGCGAACGCTTCGCGACGCTGCTCGGGCCGTGGGCCCCGGTGCAGGACACCCTGCAGGCGGCCGAGGACGCCCAGATCCGCGCGAACGACTACCTGGTGCCCGCGGGCGAGCTCGAATTGGTCGCGAACCCGGTGCAGTTCGATGTCAAGGCGCCAGAAACCGCCCCCGCACCCGGCTTTGCAGAGCAAACTGACGAAATATTGCTGGAACTCGGCTTGGATTGGGACCGCATCATCGAACTCAAGACGGCCGGCGCGGTCACCTAGGTTGCTGAGAGGTTCTGGATCACCCTATGCCCCATGTCGCTTCGATCGGCACCTACTTGCCGTGCTGGGGTAGCCCCACACGGCGGGTGCCGGGCGACGACGAAGACGCCATCACGCTGGCCGTCGAAGCCGGCCGTGCGGCGTTGCTGGCTAGCGGGGCAGTAGAGCGGGTTGTGCTGGTCAGCCGCAACATGCCGATGCTGGACAGCAGCAGCGCCGCGGTGCTGCTCGCCGGGCTGGGCCTGGATCCGGAACTGGAAGTCGACGAACGCCTCGGTGGCGCGCCGGCGACCGTCGACGCGCTGAGCTCGGCCCGGCCGCGCACGCTGATCATCGGCAGCGACCTCGAACCCGCCGGTGCCGCCGCCGTTCTGACCGCCGAGCGCGGCCTGAAGGTCCGCACCGCGGCCCGCATCGCACGCAGCCTTCCGGTGCGCACCCGCAAAGCGACCGGCGACGTGCACGACTACGGCGACCCCCGGTTGCTGCATGAGCGGGGACTCGTCGCCTCCCTGGAAGCTGCCTGGTTGGACACCCCGGGCGCGGTAGCCGGGGTGGACCACCCCACCGCGGTGGAGCTGAGCATCGGCGATCCACCTGAATTGCCGACCGTCGGGGCGAGCTCCAGCCTGTTCGCGCTAGCCGGGATGGCCGAACGAAACGCGACGGGGCCGCTGGTGGCGGTCGAACAAGCCACCCTGTCCGGCATCACGGTCACCGAAGGCGTGGCCGAATTGCACCGCCGCGAGCCCGCGCCGCAGCCGATGCCCGACGGTCAGTACATCGCCGAGGCGGATCTGCCGATCTCACTGGCCGCATACGAGCGGGCCTTCGAGGCCAAGACGCGTTGGGAAGCAGGCAGGTTCGCCGACAGCGACGGCCTTGACTTCCCGCCCCGCTACCGGCTCGCCGACGACGGGACGCTGTCCACCGGCTACGAACTGGTACCGCTGCCCAGAACGGGAACGGTGTACACGGAAACCACGGTGCAGATGCCGGTGCCAGGGCTGCGCACCCCTTACTCGCTGGTGATCGTCGAACTCGACGGCGTCGGGGTCCGCGCGCTGGTCAAGGTGACCGGAGCAGCGCCCGGCACGGTCGACATCGGTGACCGCGGACGGTTGGCGCTGCGCCGCGTCGCGGTGCGCAGCGGTGTACCCGACTACGGCTACATGTTCGAGCCCGAACAGGTCGCGGCATGAGACGTGTGGCGGTCGTCGGCGCCGGAATGACAGCGTTCGGCGAGCATTTCGCGCTCGGCATGAAGGATCTGCTGCCGATGGCGTTCGCCGAGTGCGCTACCAGCGTGGACAAGGGCATCACCAAACACGACCTGCAGGCTGCATGGTTCGGGGCGATGGGCACCGCCGACGGGTTCCCCGCGGGAATCCTCGCCGACACGCTCGGATTGCCCGACCTGCCGGTGACCCGGGTGGAAAACTCGTGCGCCACCGGAAACGATGCGGTACGCAACGCGTTGTTCGCCGTGGCCTCTGGCGCTTTCGACGTCGCTTTGGTCATGGGAGCCGATAAGCTGCGCGACACCACGTCAGCGGACATGGTGTGGGAGTGGGAGGCGATGGCCCGTGACATGGCGTGGGACTACCCGCTGGGCCTCGTCTCGCCTGCCGGATTCGCCTTGCACGTTCGGCGCTACCTGCACGAGTCACCCGCCACCCGCGAACACCTGGCGATGGTCGCGGTGAAGAACCACCGCCACGGTGTCAACAACCCCAAGGCGCGGTTGCGGTTCGAGATCACCATCGAGCAGGCGCTTCAGGCACCGGTGGTCGTCACCCCGTTCGGGTTGTATGACTGTGCTCCGCAAAGCGACGGCGCAGCAGCGCTGATCCTGGCGGCCGAAGATGTGGTTGACCGCTTCACCGACCGTCCGGTGTGGGTGCGGGGAGTCGGCCTGGGCTTGGATTCGGTGATGCATCAACACAAACCGGATATGACGACGTTTCCCGCAACGGTCCGGGCGGCCAAGCAGGCATTCACCATGGCCGGTATGACACCCGCCGACGTCGACGTGGCCGAAGTCCACGATTTCTTTACAGGCATCGAGTTGATCAGCTATGAAGATCTGGGCTTCGCAGAGCGCTTCGGTGGTTACAAGCTTGTCGAGACCGACGTCACCAGTGTCGGCGGCGCGCTGCCGGTCAACCCAAGCGGCGGGCTGAAGGCCAAAGGTCATCCCCCGGGGGCCACCGGGGTGGCGCAATGCGTTGAGCTTTTCCAGCAGCTCCGTGGAGAGGCGGTCAACCAAGTGGACGGAGCGCGAATCGCCTTGGCGCACAATATCGGTGGACCGACGGCCGTCTCTGCCGTCACCATCCTGGAAGGAGCCGGTGGTGGCTGTTAAGGGTCCGGAGCGGTGGGCGGTTGGGTTGCCGCGGGTGCGTGATTTGTCGGGGCCGATGGCGGCTGTGGGTGGGTTGTTTGCGATGTCGGCTGATGCGGTGCGGTTTGTGTTTCGGCGGCCGTTTCAGTGGCGGGAGTTTTTGGAGCAGTGTTGGTTTATTGCGCGGGTGGCGTTGGCGCCGACGTTGTTGGTGGCGATTCCGTTCACGGTGTTGATTAGTTTCACGCTCAATATTTTGTTGCGGGAGTTGGGTGCGGCGGATTTGTCGGGGGCCGGTGCTGCGTTTGGTGCGGTGACGCAGGTGGGTCCGATTGTGACGGTGTTGATTGTGGCGGGGGCGGGGTCGACGGCGATTTGTGCGGATTTGGGGTCGCGCACGATTCGTGAGGAGATCGATGCGATGGAGGTGTTGGGGATTGATCCGGTGCAGCGGTTGGTGACGCCGCGGATGTTGGCATCGGGGTTGGTGGCGTTGTTGCTCAATAGTTTTGTGGTGGTCATCGGGATTGTGGGTGGCTATATGTTTTCGGTGTTTATTCAGGATGTGAATCCGGGGGCGTTCGCGGCGGGGATCACGTTGTTGACTGGGGTGCCGGAGGTGATCATCTCGTGTGTGAAGGCGGCGTTGTTTGGGGTGATCGCGGGGTTGGTGGCGTGTTATCGGGGGTTGTCGATTACTGGGGGTGGGGCTAAGGCGGTGGGTAATGCGGTCAACGAGACGGTGGTGTATGCGTTTATGGCGTTGTTTGTGATCAATGTGGTGGTGACCGCGATCGGTATCCGGATGACGGCGGGTTAGGGCCGCACCCATGGGCACGATGACGATTTTGCGGTCGACGTATCCGCGGGTGACGCGGTCGGTGCGCGCGCCGGTGGATGTGTTGGGCCGTATCGGTGATCATTTGTTGTTTTATGTGCGGGCGTTGGTGGGGATTCCGCATGCCAGTGTGCATTTTCGTAAAGAGATTGTGCGGTTGATCGCTGAGATTTCGATGGGTGCGGGCACGTTGGCGATGATCGGCGGCACGGTGGCCATTGTGGGGTTTTTGACGCTGGCTGCGGGGGGCACGTTGGCGGTGCAGGGCTATTCGTCGTTGGGTGATATCGGTATTGAGGCGTTGACGGGGTTTTTGGCGGCGTTTATCAATGTGCGTATCGCGGCGCCGGTGGTGGCCGGGATCGGGTTGGCGGCCACGTTTGGGGCGGGGGTGACCGCGCAGTTGGGGGCGATGCGTATCAATGAGGAGATTGATGCGTTGGAGTCGATGGCGATCCGGCCGGTGGAGTATTTGGTGTCGACGCGGATTGTGGCGGGGATGTTGGCGATCACCCCGTTGTATTCGATTGCGGTGATCTTGTCGTTTGTGGCCAGCCAGTTCACCACGGTGGTGTTGTTCGGCCAGTCCGGGGGCCTGTATGACCATTATTTCGATACGTTTTTGAACCCGATCGATTTGTTGTGGTCGTTTCTGCAGGCGGTGTTGATGGCGATCACGATCTTGTTGATCCACACCTATTTCGGCTATTTCGCTTCCGGCGGGCCTTCGGGGGTGGGGGTGGCGGTGGGTAATGCGGTGCGCACCAGTTTGGTGGTGGTGGTTTCGGTGACGCTGTTGGTGTCGCTGTCGGTGTATGGCTCCAACGGCAACTTCAACCTTTCCGGGTAGAACAGGCGATCGATGAAATCTGGTGCACTGCGCCCGTTGACCGGGCTGGCGATGGTCATCACGATTATCGCCATCATCGCCCTGGCGATCGCGCTGTTTCGCGGTGACTTCACCAAAACCGTGCCCATCACCGTCATCTCCGACCGCGCCGGCCTGGTCATGAACCCCGACGCCAAGGTCAAGATGCGCGGTGTGCAAGTCGGCAGCGTGAAGTCCATCGCCTCCCGCGCGGACGGCACCGCCGAGCTGACCCTCGACATGGACCCCTCGCAGCTGCACCTCATCCCCGAGAACGTCAACGTAGAGATCGCGTCCTCCACGTTGTTCGGCGCCAAGTTCGTCCAACTCGACGCCCCGCCGCAGCCGTCACAACAGACGCTGCACGCCGGCCAGGTGCTGCAGGGCGAGCACGTCATGGTCGAAGTCAATACCGTGTTCCAGCAGCTGGTTACGGTGTTGGACAAGATCGAACCGACCAAGCTCAATGAGACACTCGGAGCGATCGCGACGGCCTTCAACGGCCGCGGACAGCAGATCGGCAAGACGCTGGTGGACTTCAACGCGCTGCTGGCCAAGATCGAGCCGAGCCTGCCGAACCTGGCTTACGACATCGAAGCCGCCGTCCCGACCCTGGAGGCCTACGGCGATGCGGCGCCGGACCTGCTTTCGACCATCGATAACACCATTGCGGTGAGCAACTCCATTGTCGACGAACAGCAGAACCTCGATGAATTCCTGATCAGCACAATCGGTCTGGCCGACATCGGCAACGACGTCATCGGCTCCAACACCGATGCCCTCACAGACGTCGCCCATGTGCTCGTGCCCACCACGACCCTGCTCAACGACTACCGAGAGTCGGTGCGGTGCGGGATCGGCGGTCTGGTCCCGTTCGCCAAATCCCCGCCGCAGTATTCCGGTGTCCTCGTCAACGCGGGTCTGACGCTGGGCGTCGAGCGTTACCGCTATCCCGGGGACCTGCCGAAGGTCGCGGCCAGCAGCGGCGGCGCCGACTACTGTGCTGAGCTCGGGCTGCCGGAACTGCCTCCGAACTTCGTGCCGCCGTTGGTCGTCGGCGACGTCGGCTCAAACCCGGCCCAGTACGGAAACTCGGGCATCGTCCTGAACTCGGAGGGGCTCAAGAACTGGTTGTTCGGGCCGCTCGACGGGCCGCCGCGAAACACGGCCCAGATTGGAATGCCGGGATGACGCGCTCAACTCCCACGCTGATCAAATTCCTGGTGTTTGGCGTCGTCATGGCCGTGCTGACTGCTTTCCTGTTCGTCGTGTTCAGCGAATCGAGAACCGGTGCGACGGAGGAGTATTCGGCGGTCTTCACCGATGCGTCTCGGCTGGAGTCCGGCGATACCGTGCGTATCGCCGGCGTCCGCGTCGGCACTGTGCGCAGCGTGTCGCTGCTGGACGACAAGAACGTTCTGGTCTCCTTCGACGCCGACCGCGACACCAAGCTGACGACGAACACCAAGGCGACGATCCGTTATCTGAACCTGGTCGGGGACCGTTATCTTGAGCTCGTCGATACCCCGGGCGCGGCGAAGATCCTGCCGGCAGGCGGCCGGATACCGCAGGACCGGACGGCGTCGGCACTGGATCTCGACCTGCTGCTCGGCGGCCTCAAACCCGTCATCCAGGGCCTGAATCCACAAGACGTCAACGCTCTCACTGGCTCGCTGGTGCAGATTCTGCAGGGTCAGGGCGGCACGCTGGAATCGCTGTTCTCCAAGACGTCGTCGTTCACCAACTCGCTGGCCGACAACAACCAGGTCATTGAGCAGTTGATCGACGAACTCCGGACGGTGCTGGACACGCTGGCAGAAGACGGTGACGAGTTTTCCGGGGCGATCGACCGGCTCGAGCAATTGGTCAGCGGGCTGGCCTCGGACCGCGATCCGATCGGCGAGGCGATCACCGCGCTGGATAACGGCACCGCGTCGTTGGCCGACCTGCTCGGCCGGGCGCGTGAACCGCTTGCAGGCACCGTGGATTCGCTGGACCGGCTTGCTCCGCTGGTCAACAACGACCTGGAGCGCCTGGATGCCACCATCCAGCGCCTGCCCGAGATCTACCGCAAGCTCGCGCGGGTCGGCTCGTATGGAGCATTCTTCCCGTACTACATCTGCGGGGTCACCTTCCGCGCGAGTTCGCTCGAGGGCGAAACCGTGGTCTTCCCATGGATCAAGCAAGAAACGGGAAGGTGCGTGGACGAGTAAATGCAAAAATACCGCGGTTCCCAACTCATCAGGGCAGGCTTCATCGGCGTAGTCCTGATCATCCTGGTCATCGCCGTGGGGTTACAGCCGGAACGGCTATACCAGTGGGCAACGGCGCTGCGCTATCAAGCGTTGTTCACCGAGGCAGGCGGGCTCAGCGTCGGCAACGACGTGACGGTGTCCGGCATCAAGGTCGGGTCGGTCTCGTCGATCGAGCTCGAAAACGGTGACGCCTTGGTCGATTTCACGATCGACGGCCGCTACGCGTTGGGCTCGGACACCACCGCGCACATCCGCACCGGAACGCTGCTCGGTGAGCGCGTGCTGGCGCTGGAGTCCGGCGGCAGCGGCACGCTGGACCGCAGTCAGGTCATTCCGACCACGCGCACGTCCTCGCCGTATTCGCTGACAGATGCGGTCGGTGACTTAACCGCGAACACCGCGGCCACCGACACCGATTCGCTCAATCAATCCCTGGACACCCTGGCCGAGACCCTTGACCAGATCGCCCCGCAGCTGGGACCGACGTTCGACGGGCTGTCGCGGCTGTCGCGGTCGCTCAACAACCGTAACGAAAGCCTGGCCGAGCTGTTGAAGACCGCGGGTGAGGTGACCGGCATCTTCTCCGAACGCAGCCAGCAGGTCAACGCGCTGATCCTCAACGCCAACGATCTGCTCGCCGTGGTCAACGAGCGACGTCATGCGATCACCCGGCTGCTCGCCAACACGGCGGCGGTGTCGCGGGAACTGACGGCTGTGGTCGCCGACAACGAAGAGCAGTTGACGCCGATCCTGAAACACCTCAACGAGGTGACCGCGATGCTGGAGCGCAACCGCGACAACCTCGCCAAGATGCTGCCCGGTGCGTCCAAATACTATTTGACCCAAGGTGAAATCGTGTCCAACGGGGCGTACTACAACGCGTTGATCCCCAACATGATCCCGCTTCCGCCGGACCTGCTCCAGCCGTTCATGGACTACGCGTTCGGCTTCCGCCGCGGCGTGGACGCCGGTCAGCCACCGGACAACGCCGGGCCGCGTGCGGAGATCCCGTTCCCCGTCAACAGCATTCCGCAGCCAGGAGATCTTCCTCATGATGGCAACCCGTAAGCGGCTGGCGACCGGCACGGCCATCCTGTTGGCCGTCGGGCTGGTCGCCGGCGCGGTCTACCTGGCCCGACAGATGTTGTTCGGTCCGTACACCGTCACGGCCTACTTCCCGACCGCCACCGCCATCTATCCCGGCGACGAGGTACGGGTTGCGGGGGTCGCCGTGGGCTCCATCACGTCGATCAAACCCGAGGGCACCCAGACCAAGATGACCCTGGAGATCGACCACGACGTGCCCGTCCCGGCCGATGCCAAGGCCGTGATCGTCGCGCAGAACCTGGTCGCGGCCCGCTACGTGCAACTCACACCGGCCTACCGCAACGGGGACGGGCCGACCATGCGCGACGGCGCCGTGATCGGGTCCGACCGCACCGCTGTCCCCGTCGAGTGGGACGAGGTGAAAGACCAGTTGATGCGACTGGCAACGGATTTGGGACCCCAAACCGGGGTGTCGGACACCTCCGTGTCCCGATTCATCGACAGCGCGGCGAACGCGCTCGGAGAGGGCAACGGCGAGAAGCTGCGCGAGACGCTGGCCCAACTGTCCGGGGCCGCACGAATTTTCGCCGAAGGCAGCGGCAACATCGTCGACATCATCAAGAACCTGCAGGTTTTCGTCAGCGCGCTGCGCGACAGCAAGCAGCAGATCGTGCTGTTCGAGAATCGACTGGCCACGTTGAGCAGTGTGCTCGACCAGAGCCGCTCCGATCTGGACGCCGCGGTCTCCGAGCTGTCTGTGGCGATGGGCGAGGTGCAGCGCTTCGTAGCGGGCAGCCGCGCCGAAACGACCGAACAGGTTCAGCGGCTGGCCAACGTCACGCAGGTTCTCGTCGACCACCAGACCGATCTGGAGAACGTCCTGCATATCACGCCGAACGCGATCGCCAACTTCCAGAACATCTACTATCCCAACGGCGGCGCGGTGACCGGCGCGTTCTCGCTCACCAACTTCTCGAGCCCGGTGCTGTTCTTCTGCAGCATGATCGGCGCCGTCGCGAACACCACCGCACCCGAGACGGCCAAACTCTGCGCGAACTATCTCGGTCCGGCCTTGCGACTGCTCAACGCCAACCAGATTCCGTTGCCGATCAACGCTTACCTGCGACCGGCAGTCAACCCCGAGCGGATCATCTACACCGACCCCAAGCTGGCTCCCGGCGGTGCGGGTCCCAACGATCCGCCCGAGCCGCCGCCGACCGTGTCGGCCTACACCGGCACGGGCGATGTGCCACCGCCACCGGGTTGGGCAGCGCCACCCGGACCGCGCGGAATCTATGCGCCCGATAACGACGGCCCCGTGCCCCCCTCGCCGGCGCTGTACCCCGGTGCGCCGCTGCCCGGGCCGCCCCACATCGTGTCGAACATTCCGGCGCAGCCGCCGACCGTCGAGGGGATGCTGCTTCCGCCCACCCCGGCACCCGGTGTGCCACCCAACGCCCCCCTGCTCCCGGCTGAAGGGATGCCGCCGTCATGATCATCGGGATCAAGCGGTTGACCGTCGCAGTCTCGTGCGCTGCCATCGGTCTGACCGGTTGTTCGTTTCAGGGCGTCAACTCGCTGCCCTTGCCCGGGGCGGTCGGCCGTGGAGCGGAAGCGGTCACCTACCACGTCGAGGTCGCGAACGTCGCGACCCTGGAATCGAACTCGCCGGTGATGATGAACGACGTCGTCGTCGGCAGCGTCGGCAAGATGACCGTGGACAATTGGCACGCCAACGTCGAGGTTTCGGTGAAACCCGACGTCGTCATACCGGCCAACGCGGTGGCCACCGTCGGGCAGACGAGCCTGTTGGGTTCGATGCATCTGGCGCTCAACCCGCCTCTCGGCGAAGCGCCCAGCGGCCGGCTGCAACCCGGCGCCACCATTCCGCTCAGTGAATCGTCGACTTATCCGTCCACCGAACGCACGTTGTCGTCGTTGTCGATGGTCGTCAACGGCGGCGGGCTCGGCCAGATCGGTGACGTCATCCACAACTTCAGCGCGGCGATTTCTGGGCGTGAACCCGAGATCCGCGAACTGCTCACCCGGCTCGACAACTTCATCGGCGTTCTCGACACCCAGCGTGATGACATCATCGCCACCATTCAGCAGCTGAACCGGGTCGCCGGTACGTTCGCCGGACAGCGCGACGTGATCGACCGTGCGCTCAAGGAGATTCCGCCGGCGATCGATGTGTTGATCAAGGAGCGCCCGAACCTCACCACCGCGCTGGATAAACTCGGCCAGTTCGGCAACACCGCCACCACGCTGGTCAACGACGCGGGCGACGACCTCGTCAAGGATCTGGAGAACCTCGGCCCAGCCCTCGGCGCCATCGCCGACATCGGGCCCGACCTGAACCTCGCTTTGTTGTGGGCCACCGCGTTTCCCTACGGTCCGACGTTCGCCGACCGGATCACCAGGGGTGACTACATCAACCTGTTTGCGACGTTCGACCTGACCTATCCGCGGCTGAAGAAGACGTTGTTGCTCGGCACCCGGTGGGGCGACGAGAACGCCAAACTCATTCCCGCGCCAGGGGATCCGTACTGGGCGAACTACTCGTACAGTCCGATGACGCTGGGTGTTGCACCCCCGCCCACCGGCGCGAATGCTTCGGGCACCGACGCCCCTGCCGGTGAGGCGGTGCCGAAAGTCAGCGGACCGCTGCTGCCGGTGTCCCCGCCACCGCCGGCCGCGCCCTGGTTGCCGTCGGCGCCGGTGACGACCACGTCACAGATCTTCGCCGGACCATACGGAGCCGAAGCTGGTGCACCGCCGGCCCAAGAGGAATTGCCGGCACCGCCGGTGGGAGGCGGTGGCTGATGCTGACCCGTTTCGTTCGTAATCAGCTGATAATCTTCACCATCGCCTCGATCGTCGGCGTCACGGTGATGCTGTTCGTCTACATGCAGGTGCCGACCCTGCTCGGTGTCGGCCGGTTGTCCGTGAAGGTGGAACTGCCCGCCGCCGGCGGGCTGTACCGCTTCGGCAACGTGACCTACCGCGGTGTGCAGATCGGTAAGGTCACCTCGGTGGCGCTGACCGAGAACGGCGCGGAAGCGACGCTGTCGCTTGACACTTCGCCGAAGATCCCCGCGGACCTGCAGGCCGAGGTGCGCAGCGTCTCGGCGGTCGGGGAGCAGTACGTGGACCTGCGTCCCCGCACCGACTCCGGCCCGTACCTGCAGAACGGCTCGGTGATCACGGTGGAGAACACGACGATCCCGCAGGAAGTGGGGCCGATGCTCGATCAGGTGAGCAAACTGGTCGACAGCATTCCCGGTGACCGGATTGACGACCTGCTCGACGAGTCGTTCAAGGCGTTCAACGGGGCCGGACCCGATCTTCAGTCTCTGCTTGATTCGGCCGCCACGATCACCGGCGACGCCAACGCCGTCTCCGACCAGACGCGGTCACTGATCGACGACAGTGGGCCCCTTCTGGATTCACAGGTGGAGACCGCCGACGCGATCCGGACGTGGGCGCGCAGCTTGTCGGGTGTGACACAACAGCTCGAGCAGAACGACCCGGAGATTCGCGCGCTGCTGCAGCGCGGACCCGGCTTCGCGCAAGAAGTGTCGCAGCTGCTGACCGAGGTGAAGCCGACGCTGCCGATCCTGTTGGCGAACCTCACCACCGTGGGTCAGGTGCTGGCGACCTACAACCCGTCGCTGGAACAGTTGATCGTCATCTTCCCCGGGATCATCGCGGCCCAGCAGTCGTTCGGGCTGCCGACCAACAACCCCACCGGGCTACCGTCGGGCGACTTCGCGTTGACCATCGGCGACCCACCGGCCTGCACGGTCGGCTTCCTGCCGCCGTCGCAGTGGCGGAACCCTGAGGACACGACGACGATCGATACCCCGGACGGGTTGTACTGCAAGTTGCCGCAGGACTCTCCGATCAGTGTCCGCGGCGCGCGCAACTACCCGTGTATCGAGCATCCTGGTAAGCGGGCCCCCACCGTGCAACTCTGCGACGACCCCAAGGGTTACCAGCCGCTGGCTCTGCGTCAGCACTACACGGGGCCGTATCCGATTGACCCGAACCTGATCTCGCAGGGCATCCCGGTCGATGACCGGGTGGATTTCCAGGAGCGGATCCACGCGCCGATCGAGGGTACGCCGCTGCCGCCGGGTGCGGTTCCGAAAGGTAAGCCGCCTGTTTCACCGCCCGGTACGCAGGGGACACCTGTGGTCGCGCCGCCGCCTGTCGCTCCGCCTCCGGTCGCCCCGCCACCGCCCCCGGGCAACTCGGTGAACGGGACGCCGATCCCGGCACCGCCGGCCCCGCACGGCGCGGTCCCCGCGACGCCAAGCGCGCACGGCGGCAACGCATCTGCGGCGGGGCCGTCGGTGGCCGTCACCACCTACAACCCGGAGACGGGCGAGTACCTGACGCCCGACGGCCGGGTGGAGCAGCTGAAGAATGTGGGCGCGGGTCAGCAGCCCAAGTCGTGGCAGGACATGCTGCCGAGCTGAATTAGGAGATCTTCTCCGCCCGCACGGGCAGCTCGATTACGACGGGTTTGTTGCGCCCGCACGCACCGCTGGGCCCCTTGGTCACGTTGCGGCCGCCGAAGAACGTCATATTCTTCGTCTGCCGTTCGTTGGTGGTCGGATCGATGCCGAACAGGATGAACTTCTGATGCCCCGGGGCGAAGGTGCCGTCGGGACACGGGATCCAGTTGGGGATGTCGTGGTCGACGTACCAGAAATCTTCGAGGCGCGCCGTGCCGGTCCAGCCCCGGTCACTTACCACGGTGCCTTCGCATTCGATCGGGCTCACACAATCGGTGGACACCGTCCAGGTCTCGATCACCGTCTCCTGGTCGATCAGAACCTCGTTGGTCCTGGCCCACTCGCCATCTGACATCACCCGGTAGGTGCCGTTGAGTTCGACTCCGAAATCCGAGGCGTGCGCCGGCGTCACCGCGACTACACTTCCGAGCACGACACCGCCCGCGACAAAGGTCGCTGACACCAGGCCCGCTGCACCGACTTTCCGCATACGGTCAGCCTATCGTGGAGCCGGTACTTGCCTTCTCTGAAAGCGAGAATTTCGTTGCCGGACATGTGAAGATAGCGTGGTGCGATTTATCGGCGCAGTGTCTGCTGCCTTGGCAACGGTTGGCTCTGTCATCGCGGCCCCGTCGGCGTCCGCTCAGCCGCCACCGCCACCGCCGCCCGCGGCCGACTGCAACCACCCGGCCTGCACGCCCGGCATCGCGCCGGGCATCGTGCTCGGGTCCTATTGCGCCAACACCACCCACTACGTGTTCGGGGTGACCTCGTGGGGCCGGCTGGTGTTCTGCGGCTCGCCGCGGCGCTACGAACCGCGCTGGTTCCGTTCACCCGAGATGCACGGGATCAAGAACGAGGGCGCACTGTGCGTGGGCATGGAAGGTGACGTCGCCCAGGCGCCGGACGGCCTGTTCCTCAGCTGCAATACCCGAGACGGCAGAACCGCCTGGGAGTACGGCGGCAACGCCTAAATTCCGCTTTCATTGTCGAGCAGACATAGAAGGCCCCATTTCTCCGCGAAATTGGGGCCTTCTATGTCTGCTCGCGCTAGGGGCGCTAGGGGATAGCGCCCAGGTTCAGTCCGCGGGCGTGAACTCGATGTTGAGTTCGGTGAGCCCGCGCAGGATGAACGTCGGCTCGTAGACGTACTCTCGCGCGTCGATCGGGCCGTGCTTCTCCTCGTTGATGCGGATGTCGACCATCCGGTCCAGGATCCGCTCGATCGACACCCGGCCCTCCACCCGAGCCAGCGGCGCGCCCGGGCACGAGTGGATGCCACGGCTGAACGCGATGTGCTCGCGGACGTTGCGTCGATCCAGCTTGAACTCGTGCGGGTCGTCGAACCGTTTGGGATCACGGTTGGCCGCACCCGGGCTGACCATCACCGTCGTGCCGGCCGGCACCGGCGTCTCACCGAGAGCCGTTGTCTTGCGGGCCAATCGGAACACGCTCTTGACCGGGCTGTCCATCCGCAAACATTCCTCGACGAACACGGGGATCAGGCTGCGGTCCTGGCGCAGCTGCTGCTGGATGTCGGGGCGGTCGCCGAGGATCCGCAGCGCGGCGCCCAGCAGCTTCGCGGTGGTCTCCTGCCCGGCGGCGAACAGGAACGTCGCGGTGCGCACCACGTCGACGACGTCGGGGGTCGAGCCGTCGGGGTACTTCGCGGTCGCGATCGAGGTGAGCACGTCGTCGCGCGGTGATTCCCGGCGCTCTTCGATGTACTTGATGAACTTCTCGTCGGCCCACTCCAGCGGGTTGGCGGCGATCACTTCGTGGTCAAGGCTGCCGATGTTGGTGCCGGGTCGTTCGGCGCCGAACGCTTCGCGGAAATCGTCGTGGTCGGATTCGGGAACGCCGAGCAAGTCGGCGACCACTAGAAGCGAAAACGGCTTGGCGTACGCGGCCAGAAACTCACACTTGCCGTCGGCGATGAACTCATCGATGTGGCGGTCGGCCAACCGCCACATGAAATCCTCGTTCTCCTTGAGCCGCTTGGGGGTCAGCAGCCGCGCCAGGATCGAGCGTGCATCGGTGTGCTGCGGCGCATCCATCGTGACCATGTGCTCGAACAACGGAATCTCGGTGCGGTGCTGCTCGATCAACGAGCTGATGTCGTCGCCCTCGGCCTGAAACGGCATCGGTGTGAACGGACCCATCACCGCGACGCACGACGAGTAGTTCTCGCTGTCCTTATAGACGGCGTTGGCCGCTTCCCAGCCGGTGACCGCCAGCACGCCGTTGCTGATCGGACAACACACCGGATCCTTCGCGCGCACGTGGTCGTAGTACGGGTGAGGGTCGGGTACCAGCGAGGGATCGGTGAAATAGTCGACGGAGTCGAAATCGGTGGTCATGTGAAGCGTTTCCTCCAGGAACCCAAGGTTTATGCCGGCGCACGCGTGCGAGAAACAAAATATGCTGAGCACCTGCTTAGCATGGCGGTAGAGTCATGGTCAAGAGAACACGGCCCGGCGGCGTCTAACATCTGCGTGTCGGGGCGGAAAGACAGTGAAACGATCGAGTGGGGGAGTGCGATGGCATCGGCGCGAAGGATCGGGGCGCCGGAAGCGAAAAACCGCGGCGTGCTGATCGACGCCGCCGAACAACTGCTCCTCGAAGAGGGGTACGCCGCGGTGACTTCTCGCCGGGTCGCCGAGAAAGCGGGTCTCAAACCGCAACTCGTGCACTACTACTTCCGCACCATGGAAGATTTGTTCCTTGCGGTGTTTCAGCGCATGGCCGAAGCAGGGTTCATCGCCCTCTCGAGCGCGCTTGCGTCGCCGAAGCCGCTGTGGGCGCTGTGGCGGTTCAGCACCCGGCCGGAGGCCACCCGGCTGACGATGGAATTCATGGGGTTGGCCAACCACCGCAAGGCGCTGCGCGCCGAGATCGTCTACTACGCCGAGCGCTTCCGCGCGGAGCAGAACAAGGCGATCGCGGCCGCGCTTGCACGCTATGGCGTCGAGTCCAACGATGTGCCCCCGGTCGTGTGGACCATGTTCGCCACCAGCGTGTCGCAGGCCCTGGTGGTGGAGCAAGCGCTCGGCATGTCGACCGGGCACGCGGAGATCCTCGACTTCTGCGAGCAGTGGCTTCGTCGCCTCGAGGGCGAACCTCCCGAGGTCGACGGCGACGGTCACCAGTTACGGATCGAGCAGAGCGCGCCCTTGGGTCCGGCATCGGTGGACACGACGACGCCGTCCACCGCGAGCACGCAGTGAATGTTCGGCTGATCGGATGACGGGCCGCTGGTCGCGGTGACCATGGCCCACTCGTTGGGGTTGGCGAGCATGACGTCGAGCACCCACTGTTGGTCGGGGCCGACGTGGGCGTCGACCTTGGGGCTGAACACGTACGGATTGTGGCTGTAGTCCGCCCAATTCGGCGGATCGGTGTCGCGGTAGTAGATCGCGACGTTGAACGGTTGCTCGGCGAACACCGTGTACTTGACGTTGTGCAGCGCGGGCGGCGGTGGCGGCGGCTGCGCGTGTGAGGTCGCGTTGGCGACCAGGACGCCGGCGCCCGCCATCAGCACTGCCGACACGACGGCGACAAGACGGCGTCGCGCGTTGACGAGACCCACGGGCGCGAACATCATTTCCGAATCCTAGAACGATGCGGTGGCGAAAAGGGCCGAATCGCCTTGTGCATCAGACGGACAGGATCGTCGCCGACGCGGTGCCCGGGGCGCCGTAGACCTGTGCCAGCCCCACCCGCGGCGTACCCGGTACCTGGCGTTCGCCGGCCTCCCCGCGCAGCTGGCGCACCAGTTCATGGACCTGTCGAAGCCCCGAGGCGCCGATCGGCTCACCGTTGGCGATCAGCCCGCCATCGGTGTTGACGGGCATCGACCCGCCGATCTCGGTGGCGCCGTCGGCCAACAACTTCTCCTGTTCGCCGTCGGCGCACAGGCCCGTCTCGGCCATGTGGATCACCTCGGCGCCGGCGTCGGTGTCCTGCAGCTGCGCGATGTCGACGTCCTCCGGCCCGATGCCCGCCGCATCGTAGGCGGCCCTGGCCGCATACACCGTCGGCGAGGGATCCTCGTCGAGCGGCGCCGACGTCGCATGGACCTCATAGGCACCGAACGTGCGCGTGCGAATCTCGCTGGCGCGCACGTAAACCGGCTTATCGGTGAACTTGTGCGCGATGTCGCCGCGGCACATGATCACCGCCGCCGCGCCTTCGTCGGGCGCGCAGAACATGTACTGCGTCAGGGGATAGTTCAGCACCGCCGAGTTGAGGATCTCTTCCTCCGAGATCGGTTTGCGGCGGAACGCATTCGGGTTGCGTTCCCCGTTGCGGAAGTTCTTGGCGGCCACCTTGGCCAGCGTCGCCTGGCTGATGTTGTGGTCGTAAATGTACTTGTTGGCCTTCATGCCGAAGAACTTGGTGGTGACGAACTGTCCGTTCTCGGCGTACCACTGGGGAAGTGCCAGCTTGGCTGGATCGTCGGTGAACGCGCCCCGCGGATGCTTGTCCAGGCCGATCGCGATGCCGATGTCGTACTTGCCCAGCCGGATGGTGTCGGCGGTCTGCTGGATCGCGCTGGCAGCCGTCGCGCAGGCGTTGAACACGTTGGTGAACGTGATCCCGGTCAGCCCGACCAGGCGGGTGACGGCGTCGGGGTTGGACACCTCATAGCTGCCGCCGAAGCCGAACTGGATGTCCTTCCAGTCCACGCCGGCGTCGGCGAGCGCGGCGTGGATGGCCTCGGCGCCCATCTCCATCGCCGTCTTGTCGAACCGGCCGAAGGGGTGCAGGCCCACGCCGATGATCGCGACATCGTTAGTCATGGGGGTTCCTTTCTAGACCGGCTTGAACGCGAACGTGACGACCTCGTTGCCGTCGTCGTCGGTGGTGAACGGCACCATGGTCAGTTCGACGTTCATGCCGAACTGCAGTTTGGCCGGATCGTTCTCGGTGAGCCGACCCTCGACGCGAATGACGTCGTCGAGTTGGACCAGGCCGACCCCGAACGGCACGAAGTCCTTACCGGTGGGGCCCTTGTAGGGCGGGCCGGGCGGGAAGCCCTGCGTCGTCCACGCCACCAGGGTGCCGCGGCGCGGCAGCTTGACCTGCGACATTTCGGCAGCACTGCACTTGGGGCAGCGCTGCTGCACCGGGAAGGCGGTGGCCCCGCAGGCGCCGCAACTGCTTCCGATCAACTGGGGGTTCTCGTCGGGCCAGGTGGAGATTCCAGGCGCGAGGGCAATCTGCTGCGTCGACACGTCGTTGACCATAATTGGAAATGACGTTCTCGTCTAGAGAGAACAGGTGCTAGCCTTCGGCCGTGTACGCCGACAAAGCTGAGATCGCCGAGGTGCTGATTCGTTACGCCACCGGTATCGACTTCAAAGACTGGGCGCTGTTTCGGACCTGCTGGACCGACGAGGTCGACATCGACTACGGCGACCTCGGCACGTTCACCGACGCCGACAAGTTCACCGAGTTGATGAAGCAGGTGCACGACGGCATGGGCCAGACCTATCACCGGATCTCCAACATCGTCGTCAGCGTCGACGGCGACCGGGCCACCGCGCGGTCCTATGTGCGCGCGGTGCTCATGGCGGTGCCCAACGACGCCAACAGCTGGATCGACGCCCTCGGCCATTACGACGACGAACTGACCCGCACCGCCGACGGCTGGCGCATCAACAAGCGGACCACCAATATCGCGCGCGTGATGAGCGCGGCCGACACCGGACCGTGACGGGGCCCGACGGCGCCTTTCGTGCCAAGTACGGGCGATGGGGGCTGATCGCCGGTGCATCGGAGGGTATCGGCGCCGCGTTGGCCGACCAACTGGCCGCGCGCGGAATGGATCTCGTCCTGATCGCCCGAAACAGCGCGCTGCTCGACGAGGTGGCCGCGGCGGCCCGCGATCGGCACGGCGTGCAAACCCGCGTCGTCGTCGCGGACCTGACCGCGCCCGATGTGGTAACGCAGATCGCCACCGCCACGGAGGATCTCGACGTCGGCCTGCTCATCTACAACGCGGGCGCATCGGATCGCACTGCGCCGTTCCTGGACAACGAACTCGAATACTCGCTGCGTCAGGTGGCGCTCGACTGCGTCGGTCCGATGGCCCTGGTTCACCAGTTCGGGCCCGCCATGCGTGAGCGGGGACGCGGCGGCATCGTGATCGTCGCCTCGCTGGCGTGCCTGGCAGGTTCGGCGACACTCGCGGTCTACTCGGCCGTCAAGGCGTTTCAACACACGTTCGCCGAAGGGTTGTGGGCCGAGATGCGGCCGCACGGCGTCGACGTCTGCTGCACCCCGCTCGGCATGACCTACACGCCGGCGCTGGCCCGTATGGGTGTTGAATACGACCCGCAGACCCAGATGCGCTCCGAGGACGTCGCCGGCGAGATCATCGCCAACCTCGGCAACGGACCGACTTTCGTTGTCGGAGAGAACAACCGAGCGACGGCATCGCAAGTGTGGACGGTCGATCGACGCACGCTCGTCGAGATGATCAGCGCGGCGTCCTCCGACTTCGCCGCCAAGAGGAGACGCTGACGTGACGATCCTGCCCGGGCCGATCCGCCAGATCGGTTATGTCGTCAGCGATCTCGACAGGGCGTTGGCAAGCTGGCTGGAGCTCGGTGTCGGCCCGTGGTTCGTGATGCGTGGGCTGACGCTCACTGCGAGCTACCGCGGCAAGCCGTGTCAGGTCACGCAGTCGTTGGCGTTGTCCAACAGCGGGGAGCTGCAGGTCGAGCTCATCCAGCAAGACGACCAGACACCGAGCATCTTCACCGAGTTCTTGGCGGCCGGCGTCGAAGGGTTTCACCAGCTCGCTTACTGGGCGGAAGATTTCGACGCCACCATGCAGACGGTGGCGGCCGCGGGCTGGCCGGTGGTGTGGTCGGGCGGCGAGGACGTCGGCACCCGGTTCGCCTACGTTGAGCCGCCGAACCGCCCGGCCGCCGTCATCGAGATCATGGAGCTGACCGAGGTCACCACCGGTATGGCGCAGTTCGTCCGCGACGCCGCTGCGAGCTGGGACGGCAGCGACCCGATCCGCACCCTCTCGTAGCGCGCGTTCCCCTGCCTTCGGCGTGGGCCCAGCTCGCGGCTGAGAGGCTGCAGCTACTTGGCGCGCTTCATCGCCTTATCGGCCGCCGCCCAGTGTTCGTCGGCGACCCACAACCGCGCGAACGCGGTGACCGCCTCGGTGGTGGAGACCCCGCGCATCACCCGCTTGACCTCGCCGGCCGGACGGGTGGCCAGCTTCCGGGCGATCGTGCGCCACGCCTCGTCGAACGACTCGCGAGGCAGCACGCGGTCGATGAGCCCGACGCGTTCGGCTTCGGCGGCCTCGAGGATGGTGCCGGTACCCGCCAACAGCAGGGCCTTGCTGTAGCCGACCAGCGCGGTCAGCCGCTCGGCGCCACCCCACGCGGGCATGATCGCCAGCGTGACCTGGTTGAATCCGATCTTGATGTCGGCGGCGGCAAGCCGGATATCGGCGGCTACCGCGAACTCTGCGCCGCCGCCGAGCGCATGCCCGTTCAGCACGGCGAGGGTGGGCGAGGGGAAGGCCGCGATCCGGTCGCACACTGAGCGCATCCGCCAGGCCATCGCGGCGGCGTCCTCCTCGGTGCGGATGGCCGCCAGTTGTTTGAGGTCGCCGCCGGATACGAACGCCCGATCGCCTGCGCCCTTGAGGACCAAGGCGCCCGCACCCTCGGCGCCGTCGAGCGCCTTGTCCAACTGCTCCATGGTTTCCGGCGCGATCGCGTTGCGCGCCTCCGGACGGTCGATGGTGATGACCGCCAACGCGCCGTCCCACTCGAGCTCGACCATCAACCATTCTCCATGTGCGGTATTGGCATTCTCAGAATTGGAGAATAGCATCGCCTCCGATGACCCGGTGGCGCGAAGAACACCCGAAGAACAGAGGTCGATGCGAAACATCCCCGTCGAGCTGACGAAGCGCTACGAGCAAGAGGGGTGGTGGACCCCCGACACGCTCGGCGACCTGTTGGCACGCAACCTCGCGGCCCATCCGGATACCGGCTTCTGCGTGCACTCCGACATCCGGCCGTTCGCAGGCACATTCGCCGATGTGGAGCGCGCCGCCCGCCGGTTGGCCGCCGGTCTGCGCGCCAGGGGCGTCGGCCCCGGCGACGTGGTCGCCATGCAACTGCCGAACTGGATGGAAGCCGCCGTCACGTTCTGGGCGTCGACGTTCCTCGGCGCGGTCGTGGTGCCGATCGTGCACTTCTACGGCCGCAACGAGTTGAGCCACATCCTGGCTACTTCGCGGCCCAAGGTCTTCATCACCGCTGAGGAGTTCGGCCGGATGCGGTTCGCGCCCGATCTGTGCGCCGACATCCCGGTCGTCGGGCTGGTGGGCGAGAACTTCGACGATTTGCTCGCCGACGAGCCGATGTCCGGCACATTGCCGACCGACCCGGCGAGCCCGGCGCTGATCGCCTTCACTTCGGGCACCACCAGCAAGCCCAAAGGTGTCATCCACAGCCACCAGACGCTGGGCTTCGAGACGCGCCAGCTGCTGGAGAACTACCCGAGTGACCGCGGCAGGCAGCTGACGGCCACGCCGGTCGGCCACTTCATCGGCATGGTCGGAGCGTTTCTCATCCCGGTCCTCGAGGGTGCGCCGATCGACCTGTGCGACGTATGGGATCCGGGCAAGGTACTCAAACTCATGGACACCGAGGGGATGTCGATCGGCGGCGGCCCACCGTATTTCGTCACCAGCCTGCTCGACCACCCGGACTGCACCGATGCGCACCGTGCGCGGTTCACCACCGTCGGCCTCGGCGGGTCGACGGTGCCTGCGGCGGTGACGCGCCGGCTCGCCGACATGGGCATGTTCGTATTCCGCTCCTACGGCAGCACCGAGCATCCGTCGATCACCGGGTCGCGGCCGTCGGCACCCGAGGACAAGCGGCTCTACACCGACGGCAATGCTCGCCCCGGTGTGGAGATCCGGCTCACCGACGAAGGCGAAATCCTTTCCCGCGGACCGGATCTGTGCCTGGGCTACACGGACGACGAACTCACCCAGCGTGCGTTCGACGACGACGGTTGGTACCACACCGGTGACATCGGCGTGCTGGACGAGGACGGTTACCTGACCATCACCGACCGCAAGGCCGACGTCATCATCCGCGGCGGCGAGAACATCTCGGCCCTCGAGGTCGAGGAGGTGCTGCTGGGCATGCCGAGCGTGGCCGAAGCCGTGGTGGTTGCCGCACCCGATGCGCGGCTGGGGGAGCGCACCGCCGCCGTGTTGCGTATCCGCGACGGTCACCGGATGCCGACGCTAGACGAGGTGCGCACGCACTTCAGGCAGGTGGGCGTCGCGATCCAGAAGTGGCCCGAGGAACTGCACCGCGTCGCCGAGGGGGAGGACTTTCCGCGCACCGCGAGCGGCAAGGTGCAGAAGTTCATGATCCGTCAACGCGTGCAGCAGGAGGCGCAACAGGGCGCGGGCGCCGTGGCCGCGCTCGCGAGACGTACACCAGGGTCGTAAATCGATGGCGATCCACAGCCCTGGTGTAACGCTCGCGAACTGAATGGGCGACCGCCGCACCCCGCAGAGGTCGTTGCAAACCGAACGCCAATGAGAATAGGATTCTCGTAAGAAGAAAAGGAGTGTTCCGTGGGACAACTTTCGCACCGGGTCGACATCCCGTTTCCGCTGTTCGATGCGGACAACCATCTCTACGAACCGCCGGAGGCGATGACCAAGTACCTGCCGAAGGACTACCAGGACGTCGTCCAGTACGTCGAGGTCAACGGCCGGACCAAGATCGCGATCCGCGGTCAGATCAGCAACTACATCCCCAACCCCACCTTCTCGGTGGTCGCCAAGCCGGGCGCGTGGGAGGAGTACTTCAAGTTCGGCAACCCCGACGGCAAGAGCAAGCGTGAGCTGTTCGGCGAGCCGATGAGGTCGATCCCCGCCTTCTTCGAACCCGGCCCGCGCCTGGAATTGATGGACGAACTCGGCATCGACCGCTCGCTGATGTTTCCGACCCTGGCCAGCCTGATCGAGGAGCGGTTGCGCGACGATCCGGTCGCGATCCACGTCCTGATCCACTCGCTGAACCAGTGGCTCGACGAGGTGTGGGGCTTTAACTACAAGAACCGCATCTTCACCACCCCGGTGATCACCCTGCCGATCGTCGAGAAGGCGATCGAGGAACTGGAGTGGTGCGTCAAGCGCGGTGCCCGCGCCATCCTGATCCGTCCGGCGCCGGTGCCCGGCTTCCGCGGACCGCGTTCGTTCGCGCTGCCGGAGTTCGACCCGTTCTGGGAGAAGTGCGTCGAGTACGACGTGTTCATCGGCATGCACTCCTCGGACAGCGGCTACTCGCGCTATACCTCCGAGTGGGACGGCGCCGCCCAGGAGATGCTGCCGTTCCAGACGAACGCCATGTCGATCCTCAACGAGTGGCGCCCGATCCAAGACGCGGTGGCCTCCTGGGTGATTCACGGTGCGCTGTTCCGGCATCCCAAGCTGAAGGTCGGGATCGTCGAAGCCGGGTCGAAATGGATGTTCCCGCTGCTGGACTCGATGGCCGAGGTGTACAAGAAGGCGCCAGAGGCGTTTCCCGGCAACCCGATCGAGGAGATCAAGAACCGCATCCACGTCAGCCCCTTCTACGAGGAGGGCATCGACGACCTGATCAACCTGATCGGCGTCGAGCAGGTGCTGTACGGCTCGGACTGGCCCCACCCGGAAGGCCTGGCCGAACCCACCCACTACGTGACCGCGCTCGAGCACCTGTCGGTGGAGGATCAGGCCAAGATCATGGGCGGTAACCTCGGCCGCCTCGTCACCGTGTGACATACGAACGCTGGGAGACCATCAGTGAGATGGTCTTGAGCGCAGCGGACCGCTTCGGCGACGCGGAAGCGGTTGTCGACGGTCCGCTGCGCTTGTCCTACGCCGATCTGGTGCAACGGATCCGTTGTGCGGCAGGGGCATTCGCTGAAGCCGGCATCGGCAAAGGTGAGCCGGCGGCGATCTGGGCGCCAAACTCCGCGGAATGGATCATCGCGGCCTTCGGCCTGCTGACCGCGGGCGGAGTGCTGGTCCCGGTCAACACCCGGTTCAAATCGGAGGAAGCCGCCGACATCATCGGCCGCAGCGGTGCCAAAGTCGTTCTGGTGCAAAAAGATTTCCTCGGCCTGGACTATTCAGTGCCTATTTCGACGCCTGGCCGGCGTCCGCCCGTGATCGATTTGAAATCCGACTTCTTGTCCAGCGGTGAACCTTTCGTATGCGAGGGCGTCGACGGCACCGATATCGCCGACATCATCTTCACTTCCGGCACGACGGGCAGGCCCAAGGGCGCGAAGATGAACCACCTGCAGACGCTGCGGATGTACGAGGAGTGGGCGACGCTCGCCGACCTGCGCGAGGGCGACCGCTACCTGATGATCAATCCGTACTTCCACACTTTCGGGCTCAAGGCCGGCCTGGTGGCGTCGTTCCTGCGTGGCGCGACGATGGTGCCGGTCGCGGCGTTCGACATCGACCGGGTCGTCGACCTCGTCGAGCGCGAACGGATCACCATGCTGCCCGGCCCACCGACGCTGTATCACTCCCTGCTCGCCGTCGACGACAAGGACAGGCTCGCGACGTTGCGGGCGGCCGTCACCGGGGCCGCTGACATTCCGGTGGAACTGGTTCGCCGCATCCACGACGAGCTTCCGTTCCAGACGCTGATGACCGGATATGGCCTGACCGAGACCGGAAACGTCACGCTGTCGCGCCCAGGCGATTCGTTCGAGGACGTCGCCACCACCGCCGGGTTGCCGTGCGAGGGCGTCGAGGTGCGCGTCGCCGACGACGGCGAGGTGCTCGTACGCGGCTACGGCGTCATGCAGGGCTACCTCGACGACCCGGTCGCGACCGCGGAAACGATCGACGCCGACGGCTACCTGCACACCGGCGACCTCGGCGAGTTCACCGATTCTGGGCGTCTGCGCATCGTCGGCCGCAAGAAGGACATGTTCATCGTCGGCGGCTTCAATGCCTATCCCGCCGAGATCGAGGGCTTTCTGCTGGAGCATCCCGGGGTCGTACAGGCCGCGGTGATCGGGGTTCCCGATGAGCGGTTGGGTCAGGTGGGCAAGGCGTTCGTCGTGCGCAAGGATGGCACCGGCGCGGTGAGTGCCGAGGACCTGATCGCGTGGAGCCGCGAAAGAATGGCGGGCTTCAAGGTGCCGCGATATGTAGAGTTCCTCGACGAACTGCCGATGAACGCCACCGGCAAGGTGATGAAGGACCGCCTTCAGGACAACAGCGGCTGAGCGCAAGCACAGCCCGTAATAGGGGTATCGTCGCGGCGATACCCAGAACCGGATAACCGCATTTCAGCAGTGGTGCGTGTAAAGAATGAGGAGGTCGCCGTGCCGTCATTGAGACGCCGAAAGCCGGCGGGCGACACTGATCGCATCGAAGAGCCGACGACCCCCGAGGGCGGGTCGGAGACGGCCAAGGCGCTGACGCTCGCCGAGGAGGCCGAGGCGCAGGCGGCCGAGGCGGAGGCCGCCGCCGAGGCGGCGCGCGCGAGGGCACGCGAGATCCGGATGCGCCAGGAAGCCGAGGAGGCCAAAGCCGCCGAGGAGGCCGAGGAGGCCGAGCAGACCGACTCCGACGAGGAACCCGCTGAGGCCACCGTCGACGCCGCCTCCGACGACGCTGGGGAAACCGCCCGATCGCCTCGCCGCTGGGGCCGCATCCTCAAGGCGGTCGCGATGTCGTTGGCCATTCTCTGCACGGGTGCGCTGCTGGCGGCCAGCGGCTACATGGTGTGGCAGCACCGCGAGGCCAGCGACGTCCAGAAGTTGGAGGCGGAATACGCCGCAGCGGGTCGGCAGAGCGTCGTGACGTTGATGTCGCTGGACTTCAACAACGCCGAAGCCGACGTGCAGCGCATCATCGACAACTCGACCGGCCAGTTCCGGACGGACTTCGAGGCCCAGGCGAAGGATTTCGTCCAGGTGGCCCAGGACTCGAAGGTGGTCACCGATGTCACGGTGAACTCCACCGCGGTGGAGACGATGAGCCAGGACTCGGCCGTGGTGCTGGTTGCCGCCACGTCGCGGGTGACCAACGCCGCAGGCGCCCAACAGGAGCCACGCGCGTGGCGGCTGTCGGTCGACCTTCAGCGCGACGGCGACCAGATCAAGATGTCGAAAGTCGAGTTCGTACCGTGACCGTGGATGAGACCAGCGAGGCCGTCGAGATCACCGCGCCGACAAGCGAGACCGTTGAGGACACCGAGGAGACCAGCGCGGACGCGAAGGTCGCCGAGCCCGGTCCGTTCCGGCGCTTGATGCGCGCCGTGCGGCGCCATCTGGGCGTCATCCTGGTCGTCATCGCGCTCGTCGCGTCAGCGGGCGCGGCCGCGGGGATCTACTTCACCTTGTACCGGCCCATGCAGCAGACCGATGAGGCGGCCGAAAACGTCGTGTTGGAGGCCGCCAAGAACGGCACCGTTGCGATGCTGTCGTACTCACCGGACAGCCTCGACGAGGATTTCGCGGCGGCGAAGTCGAACCTCACCGGTGAGTTCCTCGACTACTACACGCAGTTCACCGACCAGATCGTACGGCCCGCCGCCATGGAGAAGAACGTCAAGACGTCGGCGGCGGTGGTTCGAGCGGCGGTCGCCGAAATGCAGCCGGGCTCCGCTGAAGTGCTCGTGTTCGTCAACCAGGTGACGACCAGCAAGGAGAACCCCGACGGCGCGTTCGCCGCCAGCAGCGTCAAGGTCGGCATGGAAAAGATCGACGGCCGCTGGCTGATCGCGCAGTTCGACCCAGTCTAGGGTACCGCGGCGGTGAAGCTCTCGGCGATTGTGCCGCTGCCGGATTCGGTCGCACAGAACGCCGCGTCCGCCTTTCTGCCGCTGGCCGGGCAGCCGCCCCTGGTGCGGGTCGTGGATGTCTTGCTCGGCGCGGTCGCCGAACCGGCCCGGGTTGTGGTGGCGGCAGCCGAACCGCTTGTCGCCGACGTGCACGCCGCGCTTGCCGACAGCGGGCTTTTGGCGGTCGCAGTCGCCGCGACGGGCATGTCCGGCACCCGGGCGCAGTGTCTGAGCGCAGGGTTGGAATACCTTCGGGAGCATGAGCTCTCGACGACGCATGTGCTGGTCGGCGACATCCGGCAACCACTGGTGTCGCCGGAGGTGCGCGACCGGGTGATCGCAGGCTTGGCCGACGGTGTCGTGGTGCCGACACTGCCGGTCACCGACAGCGTCAAGGCCGTCGACGCAAGCGGTTCGGTGATCGCCACGGTGGATCGGTCAACGCTGGCGACCGCGCAATACCCGCGCGGCTTCGCCGTCGAGCAACTGGCTCAACTACTTTCGCGTCGCACAACCGAGCACTTCGATGAGATCGAGGAGGCCGACCGCGCCGGCGTGCCAATCACCGTCGTCGCCGGTGACCCCGACGGCTTCCGCGCTGCTCTGCCCGCCGACGCCGCGTTCTTCGAGGCCGTCATCGCGAGCCGGCACCACGATTCGAGCTGACCGGGCCCGCGAGAAGGCGTCCGGCGACAGCGATATCGCGGGCGTAGGTCACCTTGATGTTGCGTTGTTCGCCGGTGAAGGTGCGCACTTCCAGGTCGGTGAACGCCTCGATGCACGACGATGTGTCGGTGCCTTCGAACCGCTGGCCGTCGGCAACCCGGTACGCCTGCAGCAGGGCAGCGGCCCGAAACGCCTGCGGGGTCTGGACCCGGAGCAGCGTCTGGGTGCGGCGTGACGCCTCGAGACGGCCGGCGGCGCTCACCGCGTCGGGCAGGGGCAACGCCGGCACCGCGCCGCCGAACTCGCGGGCGACCGACACCGCGGTGACGAACATGGCGGGGCCTGCGACCGGACGGGCGGCGTCGTGGATCAGCACCACGTCGATCGCCCCGGACTCGATGTCGGCGGCCAGGTAGCGCAACACGTTGAACTCGGATGCGTGTCGGCTTGCCCCGCCCTCGACGAACTCCACTGCGGCAGTGGGTAGTTCATCCGCCACCGTGTCCTCGGCGAGGTCGCGCTCACCCTGCCGGTACACCAGCACGATCCGTGCGACGTCGGCTACCCGTGTCAGGGTGTCCAACGACCAGGCCACCATGGCGCGGCCACCCACCTGCAGGTAGGCCTTGTTGCCGTCGGCGCCGACCCGCGAACCCAGGCCGGCGGCCAGCACCACCGCAACGGCATAGGGCTCCGACAACACACGCATCCTCGTATCTTGGCACTGCGGTGCGTCAGTCTTCTGCGTGGCGGTCGTGATCCCACTGTTCGAGCCGGACCTGCAGGTCATACAGGCCGACCGCGACCAGCGGCACGCCGAGCGCGACGCTGACCATCAGCACGGCGCTCACGGTTGCCTCGGATCGCCGGAGTCGATATGGCGTCGGGTCACGGGGCGCCCGGTGTGCACCGAGCGGATCGTGTTGCGCTGATGGTGTGACGTCGGCTTTTCGGCGCCGTGACCCAGCGTCTCGACGACGCTCTTCCGCATCGCGTGATAGCGGCTGCGCTCGGGGCGCACCCACTGCTCGGCCCAATTGTCCAGCAGCTCTCCGGCCCGCAGAAGCGGCAGCAGCTCGGCCACCAACTGCGATTCGACCGCACCACCGCGCAGCCGCTCCATCAGGTCGACCGCACGGTGCCAGTCGACCGACACGCCCTCGGCGAGCGCGACGTACTGGCAATCCTGCGCGACGAGCGTGTCGGCGCCCACCGGCCGCAGCCGCCACACGGCCGATCGCAGACTCGCGACAGCCTTGCGGGTCTGCGTGTGCGGCCACAGCGTGGCGCACACCCACAGGCGGTGCATCGGCCGGCGTTTCAATGCCAGCAGCGCGACGAGCCGTTGACAGGCCGGCGGCAGGTCCACCGTGCGGTCGGCTGTTTGCACGGCGAACCCACCGAGCAGGTGCAGTGAGTACTGGTCCACGTTTTGATCGTGAAACCGGTGGCCGGCGCGCACACGCGTAGTCCGCTACGCGTCTTTTCGGCATGAGCCCTCGCTCGGTCGCTTGGTTAGCACGTTTAGTGAGCGAACGCCCGGGAACCCGGTAGGCGGCCCTTGGACGTAACACCAAGACGAGTAGTGCAGCGAGGAGGTCCATCATGCCGAAGACAACGAAGAGCGGAAGCGCTCGCAAAAGCGAGTTGCCGAGCACCCTGAAGAAGTCGGACGCCAAGGCGCAGCGCACCTTCGCCAAGGCGCACGATGCGGCGGTCAAGGAGTACGGCGAAGGCCAGCGCGCCCACCGGGTCGCCTACAGCGCGCTCAAGCACAGCTACGAAAAGGTCGGCGACCATTGGGAACCGAAGTCCAAGAAGGGGCCGTCGGACCAGCGGGCGCGCAGTGGGGGACCCAACGCCAAGGGGAAGACCGCTGAGGGTGTGGACGCCAATGCATCGAAGAAGCACCTCGTGGATGTCGCGCGGCGCCTGGACATTTCGGGCCGCTCCAACATGAACAAGGACGAATTGGTCGCGGCCATCAAGAAGGCCAATCGGCGCGCGACGTCGCGCAACCGCTAGTCGCGGCCGGGCGGGTTGACGTCCAGCGTCTCGAGTAGCAGTCGTTGCCGCATCAGTTCGGGTGCGGCGCCCTCGAGGCCCATCAGGCGGCGGGCCTTACGCCGGGTGATCAGGATGCCGACGACGGCCATCACCCAGATCGCGTACTGGACGGTCCAGGCGAGCCGGAACGATTCGAACGAGAAGCCCCCGGCAGCGTCGAGGATGAGGCCCATCGTCTGCATCACCAACAGCGAGGCGGCGAACCCGCCCATGTTGACCATCCCCTGTGCGGTGCCCAAGGTGGCGCTCGGGTTGAAGGTGCGCGCGAAGTCGAAGCCGACCATCGAACCCGGTCCGCCGACCGAGATCACGACCACCAACGTGATCAACAACCACAGGGGCGCACGGTCGGGCAGGGCCAGCACGATCGACCAGATCAGGGCGTTGCTGGCGATGATCACCAGCACCAGCCGTGAGCGACGGTGCGGGTGTCGACCGGTGAAGATTCCGATCGCGATCCCCGACCAGATGGCGGCGGCAACCGAGATCGTCAACAACGCCCCCGCGGTGCCTGCGGAGACGCCCTGGCCGACCGTGAGGTAGGGAACGCCCCACATCAGCGCGAAAACCGTCACCGAAAACTGCGTGCCCATATGGGTGAAGAAACCCAACCGGGTGCCCGGCCGCAACCACACGGTTTTCACGCTCGCCAGGGTTTCGACTACGGAGGCCGTCTCGACCTTGACGACGTTGCCGTGGGGGGTGTTCTTCACGAGCAGCAGCGTCAAGATGATCGATACCACGCCCAGCGCCGCCACCGAGGCGTAGGCCGTCGTCCACCCCTGGGCCTGGAGCAGCGCGAAGAACGGGACGGCGGAGAGCACTTGGCCCAGTTGCCCGCAGATGCCGGTCAGCTGGGTCACCAACGGGACCTGGCGCGGTTTGAACCAGTGAGGTACCAGCCGCAGCACCGAGATGAACGTGACGGCATCACCGAGACCGAGCACCGCCCGAGCGCCGATGGCGGCAGGCAGCGACTCGGTGAACGCCAGCGCGAACTGGCCCGAGGCCATCAGCGTGGCACCCGCGATGATCAGGGTCTTGGAGCCGAAGCGGTCCAGCAGCACGCCGGCGGGGACCTGGGCACAGGCGTAGACGACCACCTGCAAGACGACGAACGTGGACAGCACGCTCGGGCTGGCCTGAAACCGGTTGGCGGCTTCCAGGCCGGAAACACCCAACGTCGTGCGGTCCAGCACGGCGACGATGTATGCGAACAGTCCGGTGGCCCAGACGATCCAGGGACGCACAACGAACCTCGCTGACCCATCGGTGTGATGTCTGCCCGGACCATCGTTGCGTAACGCCGACTGTCGGCGCCAATCGTGTGGTGAGGAGCTCAGTTTCCCGGCCCGCCGCGAGGTAGCTCGAAGTTGGCTGAAAGTTGAGCACCTGCACAGTGCGCAACGGACGGTGACTGCCAATAAATACTGCTAGCTGCTCTTGCAAACAACAGCTAGCAAAGAAGTCGGAGGTATGGCTGACTTCGCTCACACCTACCTAATCGCGGTTACAGTGGTCGCATGATTCGTGGTGGTGCCGAATCGGCGTGCACCCCGCGCGCGGCGGGGAGAATCCGGGTTGGCTGAGTACCGACTCGAAGAGCTTGCGCGGATTTCAGGCGTCAGCGCCCGCAACATCCGCGCCTACCGCGAACGCGGCTTGCTCGATCCGCCGCGCCGGGTGGGACGGTCGGCGTTCTACGACGACTACCACCTGTCGCAGTTGCGCACGATCAACCAGCTGCATCGTCGCGGTTACAACTCGGCGCACATCGCCGAATTCTTCACGAGCATGCGCCAAGGTGCGGATCTGGCCGACATCCTGGGCATTCAACGCGCCGTGCTCGGCCCGCCCGCCGCCGACGCCGCCGATGAAGGCCGGTCCGACGCGTCGGGCGGCATCGACATCGATCCCGACGGCGACGAGGCGCGGCGGCTGGTCGAATACGGGCTGGCCCAGCTCATCGACGGCGCCGTCGTGCTCACCGATCCCACTATCGGCGACGTGATCGCCGGCAGCTCCGATCACCTTCCCTACGTTCGTGCGCTGCTGCGGATCTACGAAACGGCACGGCCCGCGATCGCCGGTATGGCAGACGAACTTGCCGCGGTGCTCGACGAATGTGTGGCCGACCGGTTCGGTACCGAGACACCGGAGCCTCAGGAGATGAGCAGGGTGGTCCGGGATTACCGCGATATGTGGCGCCGGGTGGTGGCCGGTGAGCTGGACAAGGCGCTGCGCCGACAGCGGAAACCCCCCGCGTAGCGGGACGCGCCTCCTACCGGTACGGCAAACCCGACGCCGGGCGTCGCAGTGGGAGGTGCCGGCGCGGACATCGACCACGTCCTCAAACCACGCGCCGGGCGAGGGGGCGAAACCTTACCGAAGAGTAAGTAACTCCAGCAAACGATCTTGGGTGGCTGCTGTGACGGCGTGGACAATTCCGGTCGCGTTGTCGCCTTCCGCGACTCCGATCCCGCTGGTCGGAAGGGCCGAAAATTCTTAGATAACGATTCGATAACAATACTGCCTTGATCAGGGAAATTGTCCTTACTCCACCGTAACCACCTACATGCAGGACGTTTGTCCCAGAAGCCTTCGGCCCGCGCAGAACCGCGCGTTACCGAAGTCACGGTTACTAAAGCGTAGAACTCGCCAGTAACCATTTCAGCGGCCAAAATTGCCACGTTCTTATGACACTCTTAGTACGGCTGGACAGGTCCGCGCGTACGGTCGCGGATTCGTCTGGCCAACAGACCCAGACCAGTCGGGATTCAACGCCGAATCGCAGAGCTGCGCCGACGCGCGACAGCCACCTAAACACCCCGGCCGACGGCCACACACGACGAGCAGTAACGCGGGACCGAGGAGACGACAAGACGTGACGATCAACGAGCAGCGCGGGGCGCCCACCGACAGCAAGACGCAGGGCGCAGCCGTCCTTGCCGGTACGCACGCCCTCGTTGATCGGCTCAACGCCGGCGAACCCTATGCCGTGGCGTTCGGCGGCCAGGGCGGCTCCTGGCTGGAAAATCTCGAAGAGCTCGTCAGCTCGGCCGGTATCGAGTCCGAGCTCAGCGAGGTGGTCGGGGAGGCCGAGCTGCTGCTCGAACCGGTGGCCCGGGAGCTGGTCGTGGTGCGTCCCATCGGTTTCGAACCCATGAAGTGGGTGCGGGCGTTGGCCGCCGAAGAGCCGTTGCCCACCAACAAGCAGTTGATCACCGCCGCGATCTCGGGCCCGGGCATCCTGCTGACCCAGATGGCCGCCATTCGTGCGCTCACCCGTCAGGGCCTGGATCTGCAGGGCAGGCCTCCGGTGGCGATGGCCGGGCACTCCCAGGGCCTGATGGCCTGTGAGTCGCTGCGTGCCAACGGCGCCAGGGACGCCGAACTGCTGGCGCTGCTGCAGCTGATCGGCGCGGCGGGCTCGCTGATCTCGCGGCGCCGCGGCATGGTCGGCCGCGGCGACAAGTCCCCGATGGTGTCGGTGACCAACGTCGATCCCGACCGCATCGCCGAACTGCTCGAGGAGTTCTCCCAGGACGTTCGCACGGTGCTGCCGCCGGTGCTCTCGATCCGCAACGGCAGACGTTCGGTCGTCATCACCGGCACGCCCGAACAACTCGGCCGCTTCGAGCTGTACTGCGCGAAGATCACCGAAAAGGAAGAAGCCGAACGCAAGAGCAAGGTCCGCGGCGGCGCCGTGTTCTCACCGGTGTTTCACGGCGTGCAGGTCGAGGTGGGCTTCCACACGCCACGGCTGGCCGACGGTGTCGAGCTCGTCGACCGCTGGGCCGCCAAGTGTGGAATCGACGCCGAGCTGGCCCACGAGATGACCGAGTCGATCTTCGTGCGGCCCATCGACTGGGTGGCCGAAGTCGAGCGCCTGCATGACGCGGGAGCGAAGTGGATCGTCGACCTCGGCCCCAGCGACACCGCGACACGGGTGACCGCGCCGATCGTGCGGGGGCTCGGCATCGGTCTGGTGCCTGCGGCGACCCGGGTCGGTCAGCGCAACCTGTTCACCGTCGGCGCCGAACCCGAGGTGCCGCCGGCCTGGTCGAGCTTCGCGCCGAGCACCGTTTCGCTGCCCGACGGCTCGGTGAAGCTGTCGACGAAGTTCACCCGGTTGACGGGGCGCTCGCCCATCCTGCTCGCCGGCATGACGCCGACGACCGTCGACGCCAGAATCGTCGCCGCGGCTGCCAACGCCGGGCACTGGGCGGAGCTGGCCGGCGGCGGTCAGGTCACCGAGGAGATCTTCTCCGACCGCATCGCCGAGCTGACCGCCCTGCTCGAACCCGGCCGTGCCGTGCAGTTCAACTCCCTGTTCCTCGACCCGTACCTGTGGAAGCTGCAACTCGGCGGAAAGCGGTTGGTGCAGAGGGCCCGTCAGTCCGGTGCACCGATCGACGGTGTCGTCGTCAGCGCGGGTATCCCCGAACTCGCCGAAGCCGTCGACCTCATCGACGAACTCAACACCGTGGGCATCAGCCACGTGGTGTTCAAACCCGGCACCGTCGACCAGATCAAATCGGTGATCAACATCGCCGCCGAGGTGCCCGGCAAGGACGTCATCGTGCACATCGAGGGCGGCCGCGCAGGCGGGCACCACTCGTGGGAAGACCTCGACGACCTGCTCCTGGACACCTACGCCGACCTGCGCAAGCGACCCAACATCACGGTCTGCGTCGGTGGCGGTATCGGCACCCCCGAGCGGGCCGCCGAATACCTGTTCGGCGACTGGGCCAAGGCCTACAACTTCCCGCCCATGCCCGTCGACGGCATCCTGGTCGGCACCGCGGCGATGGCGACGCTGGAGGCCACCACCTCCCCGGCGGTCAAGCAGATGCTCGTCGAGACGACCGGCACCGAGCACTGGATCAGCGCCGGAAAAGCCCAGGGCGGCATGGCCTCCTCGCGCAGCCAGCTCGGCGCCGACATCCACGAGATCGATAACGCGGCATCGCGCTGCGGCCGGCTGCTCGACGAGGTCGCCGGTGACGCCGACGCAGTGGCGGCCCGACGCGACGAGCTGATTGCGGCGATGGCCGCCACCTGCAAGCCCTACTTCGGCGACGTGGGCGAAATGACCTACCTGCAGTGGCTTCAGCGCTACGTCGAGCTCACGATCGGCGACGGCGACAGCACCGCCGACACTGCGGCGCCGGGCAGCCCGTGGCTGGCCGACACCTGGCGCGACCGCTTCGCAGACATGCTGCACCGCGCCGAGGCCCGACTGCATCCGCAGGACTCCGGAACGATCGAAACGCTCTTCGATGATGCTGCGCTGCTGGAGGATCCGCAGCAGGCGATCGCCGCGCTGCTGGCGCGCTACCCAGAGGCCGAGACCCTCAAGCTGCATCCCGCCGACGTGCCGTTCTTCATCACGCTGTGCAAGACCCCGGGTAAGCCGGTGAACTTCGTGCCCGTCATCGACAAGGACGTGCGGCGTTGGTGGCGCAGCGACTCGCTGTGGCAGGCGCACGACGCGCGGTATGCGGCCGAGCAGGTGTGCATCATCCCGGGCACCCAGGCGGTGGCCGGCATCACCCGCGTCGACGAACCGGTGGGTGACCTGCTGGACCGCTTCGAGCAGGCCGCGATCGATCAGGCGCTCGCCACCGACGGCCACCCCGTACCGGTGGTGTCGCGTCGCTTCGCGCGCGCCGACATCAGCGGTCCGCTCGCGGTCGTGCTCGACTCGCCGGACGTGTTGTGGGCCGGGCGCACGGCCATCAACCCGGTGCACCGCATCGGCCCGCCCGACGAGTGGCAGGTCAATGATGTACCCGGAAAGCCCAGCGCCACACACGCTTCCACCGGCGCCCGGCTCGAACTCGGCGCCGACGGCGTCACGCTGAGCGTTCCGCTCTCCGACATCTGGATCAACATCCGGTTCACGCTGCCGTCCTGCACGGTCAACGGCGGTATGCCGGTCGTCACCGTCGAGGACGCATCGGCGGCGATGCGTTCGGTTCTCGCGATCGCCGCGGGCGCGCGCACCCCCGATGCGCTGCCTCCGGTCGACGGCAACACCGCGACGGTGACTGTGGGCTGGGACCCCGAGCAGGTCGCCGACCACACGGGGGTCACCGCGACGTTCGGTGCGCCGTTGGCCCCCGGTCTCACGTTGGTGCCCGATGCGTTGGTGGGGCACTGCTGGCCCGCCGTGTTCGCGGTCATCGGATCGGCCACCAGCGAGGAAGGTTTCCCCGTCGTCGAAGGCCTGCTGAACCTCGTGCACCTCGACCACGCCGCGCACCTGCTCGCGCCGATGCCCAAGACCACGGCTGAATTGACCGTCACCGCAACGGTTTCTGAGGCCTATGACACCGAGTACGGGCGCGTCATCCCGGTCGGCGTCAGCATCGCCGACGGCGACGGCACCGTGCTGGCCCGGCTGGAGGAGCGGTTCGCGATCCGCGGGCGCACCGGCGCGGCCGAACTGGCCGATCCGCCGCGCGCCGGCGGCGCGATGACCGACAACGCGACCGACACGCCGCGGCGCCGTCGCCGCGACGTCACCGTCACCGCCCCGACCGACATGAGCGCGTTCGCGGTGGTCTCCGGTGACCACAACCCGATCCACACCGACCGGGCGGCCGCGCTGCTGGCCGGGCTCAAAACCCCGATCGTGCACGGGATGTGGCTGTCGGCGGCGGCCCAGCACGTCGTCACCGCGACCGACGGCCGGGCCACCCCGCCCGCGCGCCTGGTGGGCTGGACCTCCCGGTTTTTGGGCATGGTGCTGCCCGGCGACGAGATCGAGTTCCGCGTCGACCGCGTCGGCATCGACCGTGGTGCCGAGGTGATCGAGGTCGCCGCACGTGTCGGCAACGAGCTGGTGATGTCGGCGACCGCGCAGCTGGCGGCGCCCAAGACCGTCTACGCCTTCCCCGGCCAGGGCATCCAGTCCAAGGGCATGGGGATGGAGGTGCGGGCACGCTCCAAGGCCGCCCGCAAGATCTGGGACAGCGCCGACAAATTCACCCGCGACGTGCTCGGCTTCTCGGTGCTGCATGTGGTGCGCGACAACCCGACCAGCCTGATCGCTTCCGGTGTGCACTACCACCATCCCGAGGGTGTGCTCTACCTGACCCAGTTCACCCAGGTTGCGATGGCGACGGTGGCCGCGGCCCAGGTCGCCGAGATGCGCGAGCAGGGCGCGTTCGTCGAAGGCGCGATCGCCTGCGGCCACTCGGTCGGTGAGTACACCGCGCTGGCGTGCGTCATCGGCGTGTACAAGCTCGAAGGCCTGCTGGAAGCGGTCTTTCACCGCGGCTCCAAGATGCACGACATCGTCCCGCGCGACGCGCAGGGCCGCTCGGACTACCGGATGGCGGCCATCCGGCCGTCCCAGATCGACCTCGACGACGCCGACGTCGGCGCCTTCATCGACGAAATCTCGCAGCGCACAGGCGAATTTCTTCAGATCGTGAACTACAACCTGCGCGGTTCGCAGTATGCGATCGCCGGCACCGTCGCCGGCCTGGAGGCCCTGGAGGAGGAAGTCGAGAAGCGCCGCGAGCTCAGCGGCGGGAAGCGCTCCTTCATCCTGGTGCCGGGTATCGACGTGCCGTTCCACTCCTCGGTGCTGCGCATCGGCGTCAACGACTTCCGGCGTGCGCTGGAACGGGTGATGCCCGACGAGACGGATCCGGAACTCGTTGTCGGGCGCTACATCCCGAACCTGGTGCCGCGGCCGTTCACGCTCGACCGCGACTTCATCGAAGAGATCCGGGAACTGGTTCCGGCCGAACCGCTCGACGAGATCCTGGCCGACTACGACACCTGGCGTAACGAGCGGCCCGCCGAGTTGTGCCGCAAGGTCGTGATCGAGTTGCTGGCCTGGCAGTTCGCCAGCCCGGTGCGCTGGATCGAGACCCAGGACCTGTTGTTCATCGAGGAGGCCGCGGGCGGCCTGGGTGTCGAGCGGTTCGTCGAGATCGGCGTGAAGTCCGCACCGACCGTCGCCGGCCTGGCGCAGAACACGCTGAAGCTGCCGGAGTATTCGCACAACACCACCGAGGTGCTCAACGCCGAGCGTGACGCCGCGGTGCTGTTCGCCACCGACACCGACCCCGAACCGGAGGTCGAATTCGACGACGCACCGGCACCGGCGGTCGAAGCGGTCGATGCGGCTCCGGTCGCCGCGGCGCCCGCGGCCCCGGCGGCACCGTCGGGCGGTCCGCGACCCGACGACCTCGGCTACGACGCGTCGGATGCCACCATGGCGCTGATCGCGCTGTCGGCGAAGATGCGCGTCGACCAGATCGAGCCGCTGGACTCCATCGAGTCCATCACCGACGGCGCGTCGTCGCGGCGCAACCAGTTGCTGGTGGACCTGGGGTCAGAGCTGAACCTCGGCGCCATCGACGGTGCCGCCGAGGCCGACCTGGCCGGGCTCAAGGGCCAGGTCACCAAACTGGCCCGCACCTACAAACCGTTCGGCCCAGTGCTTTCCGACGCGATCAACGATCAGCTGCGAACGGTGCTCGGGCCGTCCGGGAAGCGTCCGGCCTACATCGCCGAGCGGGTCAAGAAGACCTGGGAACTCGGCGACGGCTGGGTCAAGCACGTCACGGTCGAGGTCGCGCTGGGTACCCGTGAGGGTTCCAGCGTGCGTGGCGGTGACCTCGGCGGTCTGCACGACGGCGCGCTCGCCGACGCGGCGACCGTCGACAAGGTGATCGACGCCGCCGTCGCCGCGGTGGGCGCGCGCCAGGGTGTCGCGGTGTCGCTGCCCGCGGCGGCCGCAGGGGCCGGAGGCGGCGTGGTCGACTCGGCCGCGCTGGGCGAGTTCGCCGCACAGGTGACGGGCCCCGACGGGGTGCTTGCCTCGACGGCCCGGCTGATCCTGAACCAGCTCGGGCTGGACACTCCGGTCAGCGTGCCGGAGACCACCGATGCCGAGCTGATCGATCTGGTCAGCGCCGAGTTGGGTTCGGACTGGCCGCGTTTGGTGGCTCCGGTGTTCGACGGCCGCAAGGCGGTGCTGTTCGACGACCGCTGGGCCAGCGCGCGTGAGGATCTGGCCAAGCTGTGGCTAATGGACGACGACGAGGTCGACGCGGACTGGGCGCGGCTCTCCGAGCGGTTCGAGGGCACCGGCCACATCGTCGGCAAGCAGGCCACCTGGTGGCAGGGCAAGGCGCTGGCGGCGGGCCGCAACGTCCACGCCTCGCTGTACGGGCGCGCCGCCGCAGGCGCCGAGAACCCCGGTAAGGGCCGCTACAACGACGAGGTCGCGGTGGTGACCGGCGCGTCGAAGGGGTCGATCGCCGCGTCCGTGGTCGCCAAACTCCTCGACGGCGGGGCGACGGTGATCGCCACGACATCGAGGCTCGACGACGACCGGTTGGCGTTCTACCGCACGCTGTACCGCGACCACGCCCGGTTCGACGCCAAGCTGTGGGTGGTGCCCGCCAATATGGCGTCCTACACCGACATCGACGCGCTGGTCTCCTGGGTCGGCACCGAACAGACCGAAAGCCTTGGGCCGCAGTCGATTCACCTCAAGGATGCGCTGACGCCGACCCTGCTGTTCCCGTTCGCGGCGCCGCGGGTGGCCGGTGACCTCTCCGACGCCGGGTCGCGCGCCGAGATGGAGATGAAGGTGCTGCTGTGGGCGGTGCAGCGGCTGATCGGCGGGCTGTCGCACGTCGGCGCCGAACGCGACGTGGCCGCGCGGCTGCACGTCGTGCTGCCAGGCTCGCCGAACCGCGGCATGTTCGGCGGCGACGGCGCATACGGCGAGTCCAAGGCCTCGCTCGATGCTCTGGTTTCCCGCTGGAAGGCCGAAACGTCGTGGGCGCAACGGGTCTCGTTGGCGCACGCGCTGATCGGCTGGACCAAGGGCACCGGGCTGATGGGGCACAACGACGCGATCGTCGACGCCGTCGAAGAGGCCGGGGTGACCACCTACACCACCGAACAGATGGCGGCCATGCTGCTCGAGCTGTGCGGCATGGAAGCCAAGGTGGCCGCCGCCCGTGAACCGCTGCAGGCCGACCTCACCGGCGGACTGGCCGACGTCGAGCTCGACCTCGCGGAGCTGTCGGCCAAGGCCCGCGACGAGATGGTGTCGGAGTCGACCGAGGAGGAGCCCGAAGAGCACGGAATGATCAGGGCGCTGCCGTCTCCGCCGCGCGGTCACCGTCCGGCACCGCCGCCCGCATGGGACGACCTCGACGTCGACCCGGCCGATCTGGTGGTCATCGTCGGCGGCGCCGAGCTGGGCCCGTACGGCTCGTCTCGGACCCGCTACGAGATGGAGGTCGACAACGAACTGTCGGCCGCCGGTGTGCTGGAGCTGGCGTGGACCACCGGCCTGGTCAAGTGGGAGGACGATCCGACCCCCGGCTGGTACGACACCGAGACCGGTGACCTCGTCGACGAGGGCGAGCTGGTGGAGCGCTACCACGACGCCGTCGTCGAACGGGTCGGCATCCGCGAGTTCGTCGACGACGGCGCGATCGACCCCGATCACGCTGCGCCGCTGCTGGTTTCGGTCTTCCTGGACAAGGACTTCACGTTCGTGGTGTCCAGCGAGGAAGAGGCCAGGGCGTTCGTGCAGTTCGATCCCGAGCACACCGTCATCGCGCCGGTGCCCGACAGCGGCGACTGGCAGGTCACCCGCAAGGCGGGCACCGAGATCCGGGTTCCGCGCAAGACCAAGCTGTCACGCACGGTCGGCGCGCAGATCCCGACCGGGTTCAACCCGATGGTCTACGGCGTCAGCCAGGAGATGATGAACTCCATTGACCGGCTGGCGATCTGGAACCTCGTCACCACGGTCGACGCGTTCCTGTCGGCGGGGTTCACCCCGGCGGAACTGATGCGGTGGGTGCATCCCAGCCTGGTGGCCAGCACGCAGGGCACCGGTATGGGCGGTATGACGTCGATGCAGACGATGTACCACGGCAACCTGCTGGGCAGGAACAAGCCGAACGACATCCTGCAGGAAGTGCTGCCCAACGTGTACGCGGGCCACGTCGTGCAGTCCTACATCGGCAGCTACGGCGCGATGATCCACCCGGTCGGCGCGTGCGCCACCGCGGCCGTGTCGGTCGAGGAGGGCGCCGACAAGATCCGGTTGGGTAAGGCCGAGTTCGTCGTCGCCGGTGGTTACGACGACCTGACGCTGGAAGCCATCATCGGCTTCGGGGACATGTCGGCCACCGCAGACACCGAGATGATGCGCGCCAAGGGCATCAGCGACTCGAAGTTCTCGCGGGCCAACGATCGGCGCAGGCTCGGGTTCGTCGAGGGGCAGGGCGGTGGCACCGTGCTGCTGGCCCGCGGCGACCTGGCGCTGAAGATGGGTCTGCCGGTGCTGGCGGTGGTGGGCTACGTGTCGTCCTTCGCCGATGGCGTGCACACGTCGATCCCGGCCCCGGGTATGGGCGCGCTCAGCGCGGGCCGCGGCGGGCGCCAGTCCGAACTGGCGCGTTCGCTCGCCAAACTGGGCGTCGGCGCCGACGACATCGCCGTGGTGAGCAAGCACGACACCTCGACGCTGGCCAACGACCCCAACGAGACCGAGTTGCACGAACGGCTCGCCGACTCGTTGGGCCGTTCGGAGGGCGCACCGCTGTTCGTGGTGTCGCAGAAGAGCCTGACCGGCCACTCCAAGGGCGGCGCCGCGGCGTTCCAGATCATGGGCCTGTGCCAGATCCTGCGCGACGGGGTGATCCCGCCCAACCGCAGCCTGGACTGCGTCGACGACGAACTCGCCGGCGCCGCGCACCTGGTCTGGCTCCGCGACACCCTGCGGTTCGGTGAAAGGTTCCCGCTGAAGGCCGGTTTGGTGACCAGCCTCGGCTTCGGACACGTGTCGGGTCTGGTGGCGCTGGTGCATCCGCAGGCGTTCCTCGCCGCGCTGAGCCCGCAGCAGCGGGAGGACTACCGCGAGCGGGCCAACGCTCGGGTGCTGGCGGGACAACTGCGGTTGGCGTCGGCGATCGCGGGTGGTCCGGCCCTGTACGAGAAGCCGGCCGACCGCCGGTTCGGCGCCGACGCGCCCGAGAAGCGGCAGGAAGCCGAGATGCTGCTCAACCCGGCGTCGCGGCTCGGCGATGGCGACGTGTATGTGGCACCGACACCGTGAGATAACGTCGCGCCCATGGCAATAGTCGGGGTGGGGATCGACCTGGTGTCCATCCCCGAGTTCGCCGAGCAGGTCGACCAGCCGGGCACGGTGTTCGCCGAGACGTTCACCCCCGGTGAGCGCCGCGACGCCGCCGACAAGAGTTCGTCGGCGGCGCGGCACCTGGCCGCGCGCTGGGCGGCCAAGGAGGCCGTCATCAAGGCGTGGTCGGGTTCGCGGTTCGCCAAGCGGCCGGTGTTGCCCGAGGGCATCCACCGCGACATCGAGGTCATCACCGACATGTGGGGCCGGCCCAAGGTGCGGCTCACCGGGGCGATCGCCGAGCATCTCAAGGAAGTGACGATCCATCTGTCGCTGACCCACGAGGCCGACACCGCCGCGGCGGTCGCCATCCTCGAAGAACGCTAGGCCCCCTTTCCGCGAGCGTGCGTGTCTGAGGCCGGCACGCCACGCAAGAGCGCGAGTTTGCGCACGCTCGCACCCAGGTGAGGACCCACTAACCTCGAGTGCATGGACGATCTCGTGCGACGAGTGCGTGAGGTGCTGCCGTCGGTACGGCGTGACCTCGAGGACCTGGTGCGTATCGAGTCGGTGTGGGCCGATCCGGCCCGCCGTCCGGAGGTGCACCGCAGCGCGGACGCGGTGGCGAAACTGCTGTCGGACGCAGGGTTCGGCGACCTCCAGATCGTCAGCGAGGGCGGCGCGCCTGCCGTCATCGCGCGTCATCCGGCGCCGCCCGGAGCGCCGACCGTGCTGCTGTACGCCCACCACGACGTCCAGCCCGAGGGCGACCACACCCAATGGCACTCGCCGCCGTTCGAGCCGACCGAGCGCGACGGCCGGCTCTACGGCCGCGGCACCGCTGATGACAAGGCCGGAATCGCAACGCATCTGGCGGCGTTTCGGGCCCACGGCGGTAACCCGCCGGTCGGGGTGACGGTGTTCGTCGAAGGCGAGGAGGAATCCGGGTCGCCGTCACTGTCGCGGCTGCTGGCCGCCCACCGCGAGACACTGGCCGCCGATGTCATCGTCATCGCCGACTCCGACAATTGGAGCACCGAGGTGCCGTCGCTGACGGTCGCGCTGCGCGGGCTCGCCGACTGCGTCGTCGAGGTGGCCACCCTCGATCACGGCCTGCACTCCGGGCTGTGGGGCGGTGTGGTGCCCGACGCGCTGAGCGTGTTGGTGCGGTTGTTGGCGAGCCTGCACGACGACGACGGCAACGTGGCGGTTGCGGGACTGCACGAGGCGACCGCGTCCGATGTCGACTATCCACCCGAGAGGGTGCGCGAGGAGACCGGCTTGCTCGATGGCGTCTCTGAGATCGGCTCAGGCTCTGCGCCGCAACGGCTTTGGGCCAAGCCGGCGATCACGGTGATCGGAATCGACACGACGTCGATCGACAAGTCGTCGAACACGCTGATTCCGCGGGCCAAAGCGAAGATCAGCATGCGGGTCGCCCCCGGCGGTGACGCCGGCGCACACCTGGCGGCCTTGACGCGGCACCTCGAAGAGAACGCACCGTGGGGCGCGCAGGTGACCGTCACGCCCGGGGATCTCGGCCAGCCCTACGCAATCGACGCCAGCGGCCCGGTCTACGACGCCGCCCGGGCGGCGTTCCGCGAGGCGTGGGGCGCCGAGGCCGTCGACACCGGTGTGGGCGGCTCGATACCGTTCATCGCGGAGTTCGCCGAGGCGTTCCCGGACGCCAAGATCCTGGTGACCGGCGTGGAAGACCCTGCGACACAAGCGCACAGCGTCAACGAGAGCCTGCACCTGGGGGTCTTGGAGCGCGCGGCCACCGCCGAGGCGCTGCTGCTGGCGAAGCTGGGCTCAGACGGACAGATCGCGTCGTAGCTTCGCGACGTGACCGGTAGCACGGACGTTGTACTGGGCCGCCTCGATGTTGCCCTTCTCGTCGACGAGGAAGGTCGAGCGGATGACGCCCTGAACGGTCTTGCCGTACATGGTTTTCTCGCCGAAGGCACCCCATGCGGTGAGCACCTTGCGCTCGGGATCCGACAACAGCGGGAAGGTCAGCTTTTGCGCATCGCGAAACTTCGCCAGCTTCTCCGGCTTGTCCGGTGAGATGCCGATGACGTCGATGCCGGCGTCGTTGAGCTCGCTGAGATTGTCGCGGAAATCGCAGGCTTGTTTGGTGCAACCGGGCGTCGACGCGGCCGGGTAGAAGTAGACGATGACCTTGCGGCCCTTGTAGTCGCTGAGCTTGACGGTGTTGCCGTCGGCATCCGGCAGGCTGAACGTGGGGGCTTTGTCGCCGACCTCGAGTCGCGGTGTCTGTGCCACGCCTGAGCATCCCTTCTTGTTGACCGGTGCGCTGCGGTGAGCGCGGGCTGCTCTAGGGTAGATCGACAGGCTCCGAAGCGGAGTGGCGACTTCTCAGGCGGCTTGGAGGCGCAAGTGGCAGACCGCGATCCCGACACCATCAAGCGGGACATCGATCAGGCACGTGATCAGTTGGCGTCGACTGTGGACATTCTGGCCGAACGGGCCAACCCCAGCAGGCTGGCCGAGGATCTCAAGGCCGGCGTCGTGCGGTTCGTCAAGAAGCCGGCTGTGGCGATGTCGCTGGCCGGCGTGGGTGCGTTGCTGCTCGTGCTGACGGTACGTCGGATCAAGCAGGGCTGACGCCCTCAGCCGCGGCGCCGCGCGGAGCGGAACCAGTCCGCGAAAGAAAAAGTCGGCGGATTGGCGACTCGACCAATGCGACTGCAGTTGTACACCGCGATGGGGCCGTCCGCAGTTACCTCATCGCCAGCATGCGAACCCCCGGCACCAGCCGTAAGCGATCCGCTCATCTGCGACATCAGCTAATTCCCCATCCCTTTGTGCAACTTGCTCACCTGTGGTCCGTGAACCTGTGGTCAGCTAACCGAAACTGTAGCAGAGATATCCACCTCTAGCAGCTTAAAACCTGGAATTTAGGCGGCGACCATGTTCCCTCCGCAACTCTTATGCGCGGCGTGTGACTTCGGCCATAACTTTGCTTATGCCTTCACCAGCACACAGCCTTCGGTTGAGCTACTGAGCGGGGAGCGTAATTTACGTCGGCGTTAACCGCAACGATTTGGTCAGCCCAGGTCACACCGCTGCGAGGCAGGTGGGGGAGACGTTTACCCGTCGGGCGGGCACATGAAGGGTAGGCGCCGCCCCGGCCGGCGGGGCCGCGCCATGGAGGTCGACAGATCGACCGCGGTGAGTGCGCCGTCAGGGTTTCGAACCCCGGACCCGCTGATTAAGAGTCAGCTGCTCTACCAACTGAGCTAACGGCGCGCGTGTGCGACAATAACAGGCGCTCTGGCGCTGGGTGAAATCCCGAGCGCAGACGGTCACAGGCGAGCCCGTCGAGGCGACCCGTAGTCGAATTTGCCCATACACTGTTGCTAAAGAAGCGTTGCTCGGTTGTTCCTGTTTGCGAGGTGGAAAGAGAATGTGGCAGGTCCCGACGGTGACCCGTCCGCGTCGACGTCGTGCATGGCTGACTGCCATTGCCCTTGTCCCCGTGGTCGCGTTGGGGCTGTCTGCGTGCAGCAGCACCTCCGCGCCGCCGGAGCCCCAGGTGATCGACGACAAGGGCACCCCCTTCGGGGATTTGCTCATCCCCAAGCTGGTTTCCTCGGTCAAGGACGGCGCAGTGGGGGTCAGCGTCGACGCCCCGGTGACGGTCAGCGCGGAGTCGGGCGTGCTCGGCTCGGTCACGATGGTGAACGAGAACGGCCGCACCGTGGACGGCAAGCTGAGCCAAGACGGGCTGACCTGGTCGACCTCCGAACCGCTGGGCTACAACAAGCGCTACACGCTGACCGCGGAGTCGATGGGTCTCGGTGGCGCCACCAGCAGGCAGATGACGTTCGAAACGCACTCGCCGGAGAACCTGACGATGCCCTACGTGGTGCCCAGCGATGGTGAGGTCGTGGGCGTCGGTCAGCCGGTCGCGATCCGGTTCGACGAGAACATCCCGAACCGGCTGGCCGCCCAGCGGGCGATCGAGATCAAGACCACGCCGCACGTCGACGGCGCGTTCTACTGGCTGAACAACCGCGAGGTTCGTTGGCGCCCAGCCCATTACTGGAAGCCCGGTACGACGGTTGACGTCTCGGTCAACACCTACGGGGTGGATCTGGGCGACGGGTTGTTCGGGCAGGAGAACGTCTCCACGCACTTCACGATCGGCGACGAGGTCATCTCCACGATCGACGACAACACCAAGACGATGACGGTCAAGCGCAACGGCGAGGTCATCAAGACGATGCCGGTGTCGATGGGCAAGAACAGCACGCCGACCAACAACGGCACCTACATCGTCGGCGAGAAGCGCGCGCACATGGTGATGGACTCGTCGACCTACGGTGTGCCGGTCAACTCGGCCAACGGGTACCGCACCGAGGTGGACTGGGCCACCCAGATCTCCTACAGCGGCATCTACGTGCACGCGGCGCCGTGGTCGGTGGGCAGCCAGGGCCACAGCAACGTCAGCCACGGCTGCGTCAACGTCAGCACCAGCAACGGGCAGTGGTACTACAACAACTCCAAGCGCGGTGACATCGTCGAGGTGGTCAACTCGGTCGGTTCGACGCTGCCGGGCACCGACGGCCTCGGGGACTGGAACATCCCGTGGGAGACGTGGAAGGCCGGCAACGCCAACATCTGAGCCGCAAAAAGGTCAGGGAGCGGAAATCCGCTCCCTGACCCGTCGGGGTGGCTGACGGGACTCGAACCCGCGACAGCCAGGATCACAACCTGGTGCTCTACCAACTGAACTACAGCCACCATTGCCGCGGCCGAAGCTGCGGCGCCGTCGATACTATCCGCTCGACCGCTCCGCGGCCGAATCGGTAACGTTCGAGTCGGCGCCGTTCGTTCCCAACTCTCCCGCGATTGCCGCGATTTCGCTGGTCGACGGCCCGGGCGGGGGGACGAACGCGGTGCGGCGGTAGTAGCGCAACTCACGTATCGACTCGTGGATATCGGCCAGTGCGCGGTGGGCCAGCCCCTTTTCGGGCTGGCCGAAGTAGATCCTTGGGTACCAGCGGCGGCACAATTCCTTGATGGAGCTGACGTCGATCATCCGGTAATGCAGAAACTCGTCGAGCTTGGCCATGTCGCGGGCGATGAAGCCGCGGTCGGTGGCGATCGAGTTGCCGGCCAGCGGTGCGGTCTTGGCCTGTTTGACGTGCGTGCGGATGTAGTCGAGGACCATCTCCTCCGCCGCGGCGACGTCCACGGACGAGGCCCGGACCTCCTCTATCAGCCCCGATTTGGTGTGCATCTCGGTGACCACCGGGATCATCGAGGACAACGCCTCGTCGTCGGTGTGAATGACGACGTCGAGGCCCTCGCCCAGGATATTGAGGTCGGCGTCGGTCACGAGCACCGCGATCTCGATCAGCCGGTCGGTCGCCAGATCCAGCCCCGTCATCTCACAGTCGATCCACACCAGTTCGTCGCGCACAGCACCCCTTCCCGTCGTCCCCTGTCGTTCGGGCGTGGGCGCATCGCTCGCCCAGACGATCACAGTACTGTTCTCGACCATGACGACTGAGCATCCCGCCCAGGAGATCGCCGCCGGATACGCCGTCCAGGGCCAGGCTCTGGAACTCGGCGCCGTCGTCGTGGACGGGGTCTGCGACCCGTCGGCGCAGGTCCGCATTCCGCTGGCGATGATCAACCGTCACGGGCTGGTCGCGGGCGCCACCGGCACCGGCAAGACCAAATCGCTGCAACTGATCGCCGAACAGCTCTCCGCCGCCGGCGTGCCGTGCCTAATGGCCGACGTGAAAGGCGACCTGTCGGGGCTGTCACGGCCCGGTGAGGCTGGCGACAAGATCGATCAGCGCGCCGCCGATACCGGCGACAGCTGGGCACCCACGGCGTATCCGGTGGAGTTCCTGACGCTGGGCACCGACGGCATCGGTGTGCCGGTACGGGCGACGGTCTCCAGTTTCGGGCCGATTCTGCTGTCGAAAGTGTTGGGGCTCAACAAGACCCAGGAGTCGACCCTCGGGCTGATCTTCCACTGGGCCGACCAGCAGGGCCTGCCGCTGCTGGATCTCAAGGATCTGCGGTCGGTCATCCAGTACCTCACCAGCGATGAGGGCAAGCCCCTGCTGAAGTCGCTGGGCGCGGTGTCGACGACGACGGCCGGGGTGATCCTGCGCGCTCTGGTGAACCTCGAGGCCGAGGGCGGTGACACGTTCTTCGGCGAGCCCGAGCTGGAGCCCCAGGACCTGCTGCGCTTCGATGACCAGGGCCGCGGCGTCATCACGCTGCTCGAACTCGGCAGCCAGGCCACCCGCCCGGTGATGTTCTCCACCTTCCTGATGTGGGTGCTCGCCGACCTGTTCACGTCGTTACCCGAGGTCGGCGACCTCGACAAGCCCAAGCTCGTCTTCTTCTTCGACGAAGCGCACCTGTTGTTCACCGACGCCTCCAAGGCGTTCCTCGAGCAGGTCGAGCAGACCGTCAAGCTGATCCGGTCCAAGGGTGTCGGTGTGTTCTTCTGCACCCAGCTGCCGACCGACGTCCCCAACGATGTGCTGTCCCAACTCGGCGCGCGCATCCAGCATGCGCTGCGCGCGTTCACCCCCGATGACCAGAAGGCGCTGTCCAAGACCGTGCGCACCTACCCGAAAACCGACGTGTACGACCTGGAGTCGGCGTTGACATCGCTCGGTATCGGCGAGGCGATCGTCACGGTGCTCTCGGAGAAGGGCGCGCCGACGCCGGTGGCCTGGACGCGGATGCGCGCACCGCGCTCGCTCATGGACACCATCGGCGACGACGCGATCGCCGCGGCCGCCAAGGCCAGCCCGCTGCAGGCCGAATACGGCCAGACCGTGGACCGCGACTCGGCTTATGAGCGGCTGGCCGCCAAGCTCGCGCCGGCGCCCGACGTCACCGAGGCTGCGCCCCCGGACGTGCCGGTGCCGCCGCCAATGCCCGCCCCGGTTCAGGAACCCGGCGTATTGGAGAAGGTGATGGACAGCCCCGCCTTCAAGAGCGCGATGCGCTCGGCGGGCACCGTCATCGGCCGCGAGATCACCCGCTCCATCTTCGGCACCGGCCGTCGGCGGCGCAGGCGCTAACCGCCGGCGAGTTTCTTGTACACCGCGCCGACGATCGGCGTCACGATCGCGCGCGGGCTGTACCCGCTGGCCACCGACATCGCCTTCGACGTCACGCCGGGCACCACCCGCATCTTGTTGGCCTCCAAGCCATCCAGCGACAGTTTCGCGGTGTACTCGGTGGAGATCCACAAGAAATCCGGGATAAGTTTTTCGACGAGCGACTGCTCATCCTCGGACGGAAGTGTCTCGCGCACCGGTCCCGGCGCCAGCAGCGTGACATGCACGCCGTCGCGTTTGAGCTCACCGCGCAGCGACTCGCTGAACGTGTTGACGAACGCCTTGCTCGCCGCGTAGGTCGCGTTGTTGGGGATCGGTGAATTACCCGCCGCCGAACCGGAAATCAGGATGCCGCCGGCCCGGCGCTGCGCCATCCCTGGCAGCACCGCGAGAACAAGGTCGTGCACGCCAAGCACATTCAGCTGTACCTGCGCCTTCTCGCCGGCCGGATCCAACTCGGCGACCGGACCGAACGTCGCCGTGCCCGCGTTCGCGCACAGGATCGAGATGTTGCGGGTGGCCAGCTCGTCACAGAACTCGGTGCGCGCGGTCGGATCGGCCAGGTCCACCGGGCGCACCTCGACCGTCACGCCATAGCGCTCGGTGAGCCGCTCCGCCAACGCCGTGAGCACGTCCTCGCGCCTAGCCGTGACGATGAGGTGGTGTCCGCGGGCGGCGAGCTCGACGGCCAACGCCTCACCGATGTTCTGCGATGCGCCGGTGACGACCGCCCGGGCGTCCGCGGTGGGAGCGGGTACTGGCATGGGCGGGACTATATCGTGGGCACCCATGAGCGACACCCGCCCGGCGGCGGCGCTGCCGAGCGCGGCCAAACGGCAGGTGTTCGCATGGGCGCTGTGGGACTTCGGCGCGACGGGGCTCAACGCGATCGTCGTGACCTTCGTGTTCTCGGTCTATCTGACCAATGTCGTGGGTGACGACCTTCCTGGCAGCGCCAGCCCCGCGGGCCTGCTGGGCTGGGCGCTGGGTTTCGCGGGTCTGGTGGTCGCCCTGCTCGCGCCGCTCACCGGCGTGTGGGTCGACGCGCCGTGGCGGCGCCGACGCGTGCTGGGGGTGCTCAGCGGCCTTGCGCTGCTACTCACCGCGGCGATGAGCCTGATCGGCGACGACTACCACCACCTGCTGCCCGGCCTGCTGCTGTTGGCAGGCGCCTCGGCCTGCAACGAGTTGGCGACGGTGCCCTACAACGCGATGCTGCGCCAGCTGTCCACACCGACGACGTCCGGGCAGATCTCCGGTCTGGGTCTCGGCCTTGGCTACTTCGGCAGCGTGGTCCTGCTGCTGATCGTGTACTTCGGCTTCGTCTCCGGCGACGGCGACACCCGCGGCTTGTTGAGCCTGCCGGTCGAGGACGGCCAAAACATCCGCGCCGCAATGCTGTTGACCGCCATCTGGTTCGGGCTGTTCGCCTTGCCGGTCGTCATCGCGGTGCGCAGCCCGGTGCCGCGGCCTCAAGAACCCATTGCCAGAGCGGGTTTCTTCAGCGGCTATCGCACCCTGTGGAAGGAGATCGTCAGCGAGTGGCACCGCGACCGCAACGTGGTCTACTACCTGCTGGCCAGCGCGGTGTTTCGGGACGGGCTCACCGGGATCTTCGCGTTCGGCGCGGTGCTCGGCGTCAACGTCTACGGGGTCTCGGCGGCCGACGTGCTGCTGTTCGGGGTGAGCGCCAGCGTGGTGGCGGCCGTGGGAGCGGTCGCAGGCGGCCTGCTCGACGACAGGTTCGGCGCCAAGGCCGTGATCGTCACGTCGCTGACGTCGATGATCGCCGTCGGCGCCACGCTGATGGCCCTGTCCGGGCCGTTGGCGTTCTGGATCTGCGGCTTGTTGCTGTGTCTGTTCATCGGGCCGACGCTGTCAGCCGCGCGCACGTTGCTGCTGCGGATCTCAGCCGAGGGTAAAGAGGGCGTCGCGTTCGGCCTCTACACCACGACCGGACGGGCGGTGTCGTATCTGGCGCCGTTTCTGTTCTCCACCTTCATCGCCGTGTTCGGCGCCGACCGCGCAGGGATGGCGGGGCTGCTCGTGGTGCTGCTCGCCGGCCTGCTGGGGATGCTGGCCGTACGCGTACCCCGCCACGTGCCGAGGGACTAGCCGAGCGCGGTGCAGATGGTCAGCCCCGCGCCGGTGCGCTGCTGCACCATCGCACCGTTGACGCTGATCGAGCAGGACACCTCGGGGCCGACGTTGATGATGCTGATACTGGCCGAACCCTCTGCGGGCTTGGACAATTCGACCTGTTTGCTCCAAGGCAGCAGCACGTTGAACTCGGTCTGTAACAGCCCGCCGGAGTCCACGTAGGTGATGTTGATCGCCCGGCCGGTGCCGGTGACGTCGTAGACCACCGTTTCGGTGACCCCCGGGTTGGTGGTCGTGGTCCTCGGCGGCGTGCTGGGCACCGTCGGCGGCGGAACCACGGGGACGGTGGGCCGCCGGGTGGTCGTCGGCGACGGCGCGGTGAACCTCGGCTCCTGCATCGACGGCGGGGCGACGACGGTCTCCTGCCGGGACCGGTTCACGTTCACGATGACCAGGGCGACGACCAGGCCGACGACGGTCACCACCGCCACCCCGGACAATACCCACAGCCAGCGCGGCGTGCTCGGCTCTTCCGGCGGAGGTTCGTCGGGCGGCGGGCCGGGAGGGTACTGCTGGCCGTACTGGCCGGCCGCATAGGGGTCGTAGCCGTAGGGCGAATACCCCGTCAGCTGCTCCGTGGGCGCAGGCCCGGTAGGGGCCTGGTAGGTGGGGCCATACGCCTGGCTCGCGTACGCCGGATCGGCATAGCCCGGGTAGCCGCTGCCCGGCGGTTGGGACGGGTCCGGCCCGTCGCGGCGTGAGTCGGTCATGCCCACCTCATGGCTGCGAGGGTACCTGTGCGGCCGCCCAAACCGCGCTCGTCGCGGCGCATAAGTCCCTGATCAGCCCCAAAGCCGCGCCGGTGACCTGGCACTTCCCCGGGCCGGGTCGCCGAGCGCCCCCGGCTATGGAGAATACGAGGGGTGGGGCAACAGGTACGCCGGGTCTACGGCGCGTCAATGTCGCCGGATGCGACCGCGTTCGCGCACCTTGTCGACGACGGCGGCTTTCCCCGCGCGGTGCAGCGCTTCCTGCGCGGTTGGCGGGCGACGTCCTCGCGTGACGTCGAACTGCCCGTCGAGGGCCCCGTCACCCGGGTGATGCACTCGGCCGACGGGCACTGGCTGGCGTGTGAGGTGTCCCCGGACGGCAGCACCCGCACCCAGATCTGGGTCGTGACAACTGATCCCGACGACCGCGACGCGCGGCGCATCGACTCGTGGCCTGACGGCAGCGAGGGCACCGCCGAGCTGATCAATTGGGACGGCACCCTGGTGGCGGCGATCCTGACCGGTGACGACGGCGTCGGAAGTTCCTGCCTGATCGACCCCGCCACCGGCGAAACCACCGTGCTGGACCGCCGCTCGAGCGGCCGGTTGGTCGACGCCTGGGCTGGAGTCGCGCTGGTGCGCGTCGGCCCACGTGGCTACCGGGATCTGATCATGCTGCGCGGCGGCATCGAGATGGTGCTGCTGCCATACGATCCCGGATCCACCACCGACACCGGTCTCATCCTCGACGACCACCTCCCGCGCCGGCTGCGCGCGGGCGTGGAGGGTGAGTTCACCGAGATGTACCAGCCCGCAACGCACTTGGAAGACGACGGCACCGAGGGCTATGTGCGCGCCCTCATCCGCAGCGAGAACGGTGCCGAACACGCGCGGTTGCTCGGAATCACCGCAACCCCCGACGGGGTGTCCTATCACGTGGTCGCCGAGCGGCCCGGAATCGAACTCGACGAATTCACGGTCAGCGACGACCTCTCGACCGTGGCCATGCTGTGGAACATCCACGGCGCCAGCCAATTACAGATTCTCGAACTGACCGACAACACTCTGCACGAACCGATTCCGTTGCCCGGCATGGTGGCCAGTCAGCTCAGCATCAGCGCGGGCGGTTCGATGCTGGCGTTGACGGTGGAAGGGCCGTCGCGGCCGCCCACAGTCGAGCTGGTCGACCCGCGTACCGGCGAGTGGGAACTCGTCGACCGCGAGCCCAGCCTCGGGCCGGTGAGCGCCGACCCGACGTTGGAGACCATCACCGCCCGCGACGGGCTGGAGTTCAGCGGTTGGTTGTTCCGGCCGCCCGAAGATGTCGAAACGATCGGCGCAATGCTCTTCCTGCACGGCGGGCCCGAGGGCCAAGGCCGACCCGGCTACAACGAGTTCTTTCCGGCGTTGGTGGAGGCCGGAATCGCCGTCTTCCTGCCCAACGTGCGCGGATCCGGCGGGTTCGGACGCAGTTTCATGCACGCCGACGACAAGGAACGCCGGTTCGCGGCCATCGACGACGTCGCCGACTCCGTGAACTTTCTGGCCGAGCACAACTACGCGCCGGCAGACCGCATCGCCTGCTGCGGATGGTCCTACGGCGGCTATCTCACCCAGGCCGCGCTCACGTTTCACCCGGACCTGTTCGCGGCGGGCATCAGCATCTGCGGGATGAGCGATCTGAACACCTGGTATCGCAGCACCGAACCGTGGATTGCCGCGGCGGCTTATCCGAAGTACGGCCACCCCGTTGGCGACCGGGAGCTGCTGGCCCGGCTTTCACCCCTGCAGCGGGTGAGGGACCTGACTGCCCCGCTGCTGCTCGTGCACGGTGCAAACGACACCAACGTGCCGCCCGCGGAATCGCAGCAGATGTACGACGCGCTAAAGGGGCTCGGCCGCACCGTGGAATACCTGGTGTTCGACGACGACGGCCACGAGATCGACCGGCGGGAGAACCGCGCCGTGCTGCTCAAGGCGATGAGCGAGTGGCTGTTCGCAGCGTTTTCGCCGACGGCACCGCGTTGACGTATTAGCTGTGCTTCGGAGGTTTATCACGATCACCGCGAGGGTAATTCACAGCTACGTCAATGGCGGTGTCCACAAGGACGGAGGCTCGGTATGCGAGGAGTTATCGGCGTCGTAGTTCTGATTTGGTTGCTGATCGGGGTTTTGGCCGCCTATCAACGCGGTTACTTTCAGACCGGCGACGCAAACTGCGCCACGGCGGCCCGAGTGGCATTGACGGTTCTGGTCGGGCCGCTCAACTACGCGGGCGTGAACCCGAAAGTTGATTGCAACATCCCGGAGCCCAGTGCGTCTGGGCTCTACCCGAAAGCCGTTGCCTGACAGTAGCGGCTACTAACAAAGGAGTGGCGTGATGATTGTGCTCGGAATCATCCTTGCGGTGTTGGGATACTTCCTGTGGACGCCGTTGATGTACATCGGCATCGCGTTGATCGTCATCGGCGCGGTCTTCTGGTTGCTGGGAAGTATGGGGCGTCCGGTCGGCGGCCGGCGTGCCTGGTATTGACCCCACCGACTTCTGCGGCGGTCACCCGATTTCCGGGTGGCCGCCGTTGTCGTTTGCGCGACGACCGGCTAGGACAACGCCGCCATGGTCATCGCCCGCAGTACCGCGCGCGAGCGTGATGGCTCGATCCCGTTGGCGCCGTGAGCTTTCAGCGCATGCGGAGTGGAGTTCATCAAGCCGAACGCCGCATGGGCCATCAGCCGCGCCTCCTTCTCCATGACGCCGCGGTGCAGTAGTTGACGCACCCAGATCTCCACATACTGACGCTGGGCCTTGCGGACCTGACGCTTCGCAGGAGCGGGTAGATGTGCCAGATCGCGGTCCTGGATACGGATCAGGTCCGGTTCGCCCAGCGCAAAGTCCAGGTGGAAGTCGACCAGGCCGTCCAGCGCCTCCTCCGGGTCGCCCGCCTGTTCGACGACCGCTTCCGCGCCCGCCAGCAGTCGCGTGCTGATACCCACCAGCAGTTCGACCAGCAGCGCTTCCTTGTTCGGGAAGTGTCGGTAGATCGCCGGTCCGCTGACGCCGGCAGCCGCCCCGATGTCTTCGAGGCGCACCGCGAGATAGCCGCGGTCGGCGATCAGCCGCTCAGCGGCCGCCAGCAACTTCCCGCGGCGGTCGGACTTGCGTCGACTGCGGGGTGTTTCAAGGCGCGCGACGGTAGACATTTCGGTTAATGATAACTAACATCCACCTCGGTTAGTCGCCATTAACTCAACTGAAACGGGTTTCTTTCGATGGCAACGCGGGTTTCACATCGCGAGAAGCATGTCGAGCTCGTCGAGCAGCTGCGGGCCAAGTTGGCCGCCGCGGCACTCGGCGGTTCCGAACGTGCCCGCGAACGACATGTCAGCCGCGGCAAACTGCTGCCGCGCGACCGGGTCGACGGGCTGCTCGACCCGGGTAGCCCCTTCCTCGAGGTGGCGGCGCTGGCCGCCGACGGCATGTACGACGACGAGTGCCCGGGCGCGGGCATGATTGCCGGCGTCGGGCGCGTGTCCGGGCGCGAGTGCATGATCGTGGCCAACGACGCCACCGTGAAGGGCGGCACCTACTATCCGGTCACCGTCAAGAAGCACCTGCGCGCTCAGGAGATCGCCGCGCAGAACCGGCTGCCGTGCATCTACCTCGTCGACTCCGGCGGCGCGTTCCTGCCGCGCCAGGACGAGGTGTTCCCCGACCGTGACCACTTCGGCCGCATCTTCTACAACCAGGCCACGTTGAGCGCGAAAGGCATCGCGCAGATCGCCGCGGTGCTCGGCTCATGCACCGCGGGCGGCGCCTACGTGCCTGCGATGAGCGACGAAGCCGTCATCGTGCGCAACCAGGGCACGATCTTCCTGGGCGGCCCACCGCTGGTGAAGGCCGCCACCGGCGAGGTGGTGACCGCAGAAGAACTCGGCGGCGGTGACCTGCACTCCAAAACCTCCGGCGTGACCGACCATTTGGCACATGACGACCGCGATGCGCTGCGCGTCGTGCGGCGCATCGTGGCAACGTTGGGTCCGCGTGCCGAACCGCCGTGGGACGTCGCGCCGACGGTCGAGCCGGTGGCCGATCAGACCGAGCTCTACGACGTCGTTCCCGTCGACTCACGTGTTCCCTACGACGTGCACGAGGTGATCACCCGCATCGTCGACGGGGGAGAGTTCTCCGAGTTCAAGGCCGAGTACGGCAGCACGTTGGTCACCGGCTTCGCCCGCATCCACGGCCATCCCGTCGGGATCATCGCCAACAACGGTGTGCTGTTCAGTGAATCCGCATTGAAGGGCGCGCATTTCATCGAGCTGTGTGACAAGCGCGTCATCCCGCTGCTGTTCCTGCAGAACATCTCCGGCTTCATGGTGGGCCGCGACTACGAGGCGGGCGGTATCGCCAAACACGGCGCCAAGATGGTCACCGCGGTCGCATGCGCCCGCGTGCCCAAGCTGACGGTGGTCATCGGCGGGTCCTACGGCGCGGGTAACTACTCGATGTGCGGTCGGGCCTACTCGCCGCGGTTCCTGTGGATGTGGCCCAACGCCCGGATCTCGGTAATGGGCGGCGAACAGGCCGCGTCGGTGCTGGCGACGGTGCGCGGCGAGATGACCCCCGAAGAGGAGGAGAACTTCAAGGCCCCCATCCGCCAGCAGTACGAGGACCAGGGCAACCCCTACTACTCGACGGCGCGGCTGTGGGACGATGGGGTCATCGATCCCGCCGACACCAGAACGGTGCTGGGCCTGGCGCTTTCAATCGCCGGGCAAGCCCCGCTCGACCCGGTTTCCTACGGCGTATTCCGGATGTGATGAACGTGGCTGCTTTTCACACAGTGCTGGTCGCCAACCGCGGTGAGATCGCGGTGCGGGTCATCCGCACGCTGCGCGCGATGGGAATCCGGTCGGTCGCGGTCTTCAGCGACGCCGATGCCGGCGCACGCCACGTCACCGAGGCCGACACCGCCGTGCACATCGGCCCGGCGGCCGCGCGCGACAGCTACCTCAACATCGACGCCGTCATCGCCGCGGCCAAGCGCACCGGCGCTCAGGCGATCCACCCTGGCTACGGATTCCTCTCGGAGAACGCACAATTCGCGGCTGCACTGCAGGACGCCGGCATCGTGTTCATCGGGCCGCCCGTCGCCGCGATCCAGACCATGGGCGACAAGATCGCGGCCAAGGCCGCGGTCTCGGCGTTCGGTGTCCCCGTTGTGCCGGGAATTTCGCGACCCGGCCTGACCGACGCGGACCTGATCGCCGGCGCCGAGGACGTCGGATATCCGGTTCTGGTCAAACCGTCGGCCGGCGGCGGCGGCAAGGGTATGCGCGTCGTGCAGGAGTCCGCGGCGCTGCCCGCCGCGCTGACCAGCGCACGGCGCGAGGCCGGCGCCGCATTCGGCGACGACACCCTGTTCCTCGAACGCTACGTGCTCAACCCGCGCCACATCGAGGTGCAGGTGCTCGCCGACGGATACGGCAACGTGGTGCACCTCGGCGAACGCGAATGCAGCCTGCAACGGCGGCACCAGAAGGTCATCGAAGAGGCGCCGTCCCCGCTGCTCGACGCCGCGACCCGGACGCGCATCGGCGCGGCCGCCTGCGACACCGCACGCAGCGTGGACTACACCGGCGCGGGCACGGTGGAGTTCATCGTGTCCGCCGACCGGCCCGACGAGTTCTTCTTCATGGAGATGAACACTCGCCTGCAGGTCGAACATCCGGTGACCGAACTGATCACCGGCATCGACCTCGTCGAACAACAGGTGCGCATCGCCGCAGGCGAGAAGCTGCCGATCGCCCAGGACGACATCAACCTCACCGGCCACGCCATCGAGGCACGGGTGTACGCAGAAGACCCGGGCCGCGGCTTCCTGCCGACCGGCGGCGACGTACTCGACCTCGCCGAACCGCGCGGCCCCGACATCCGGGTGGACTCCGGGTTGACCCGCGGCACGGTCATCGGCAGCGACTACGACCCCATGTTGGCCAAGGTGATCGCCCACGGCACCGACCGGTCCGACGCCATCCGCGCGCTCGACGCGGCGCTGGCCGATACCGCGGTGCTCGGGGTGACCACCAACATCGAGTTCCTGCGGTTTCTGCTGGCCGACGCCGACGTCGCAGCGGGCCGCCTCGACACCGGGTTGCTCGACCGCCGTGCGCCCGATTTCCAACCCGCTCCACCCGGTGACGACGCGTTGATCGCCGCCGCGGCCTACAAGTGGCTGCGCGGCTGGGACAGTGCGGCGGCCGACCTGTGGGCGATGCCGTCGGGCTGGCGGATCGGAGAACCGGCGCCGACGACGTTTCGGCTGAACTCCGGTGAGCGCACCGACCACGTATATCTCACCGGCGCCCCCTCGGCCGCCCGCGCCACCGTCGAACACGGCGAAACCCATTCGCTGACAGCGTCGTTGGCCGGTGAGCGGCTGACGATCACGCTCGACGGGCTGCGCACCGACTACCTCGTCGCCGCCACCGACGGTCAGATCTGGCTGTCCGGCGCCGGCCGCACCGCGGTGGTCGAAGAGCTCCGCGAAGCGCCGGTGCGCGCCGACGACGAACTGTCCGGAGACGCCGAGCTGACCAGCCCGATGCCGGGATCCGTTGTTGCCGTGGGTGTCTCGGACGGGCAGCCGGTCGAAGCGGGCACCGTCGTCGTCACCGTCGAGGCGATGAAGATGGAACACGCGCTGACCGCGCCGGTCGACGGTGTGGTGGAACTAATCGCCGCCGCGGGCGATCAGGTGAAGGTGGGCCAGGTTCTGGCCCGGATAACGGCAGGCAAGGAGCCGCAATCATGACCGACTTTCTGGCCACGGGCACACTGCCCGATCACTACGCGCAACTGGCCAAGACCGTGCGCGACTTCGCACAGTCTGTGGTGGCGCCGGTCTCGGCGAAACACGATGAGGAGCACTCGTTTCCCTACGAAGTCGTCGCGGGCATGGCCGACATGGGATTGTTCGGTCTGCCGTTCCCCGAGGAGTACGGCGGTATGGGTGGCGACTACTTCGCGCTGTGCCTGGCGCTCGAGGAACTCGGCAAGGTCGACCAGAGCGTGGCGATCACGCTCGAGGCCGGGGTGTCGCTGGGCGCGATGCCCGTCTACCGGTTCGGCACCGACGCCCAGAAGCAGGAGTGGCTACCGCTGCTGGCCAGCGGCAAAGCCCTCGGCGCGTTCGGTCTCACCGAGCCCGGCGGCGGCAGCGACGCCGGCGCGACCAAGACCACCGCCAAGCTCGATGACGGCAACTGGGTGATCAACGGCAGCAAGCAGTTCATCACCAACTCCGGAACCGACATCACCAAGCTCGTCACGGTCACCGCGGTCACCGGGGAGACCGACGGTAAAAAGGAGATCTCCTCGATCCTGGTGCCCGTTCCGACAACGGGTTTCACGGTCGAACCGGCCTACAACAAGGTGGGGTGGAACGCATCGGACACCCACCCGCTCAGCTTCGACGATGTGCGGGTGCCCGAGGAGAACCTGCTCGGCGAGCGGGGCCGCGGCTACGCGAACTTCCTGCGCATCCTCGACGAGGGCCGCATCGCGATCGCGGCGCTGTCGGTGGGTGCCGCGCAGGGCTGCGTCGACGAAAGCGTCAAGTACTCCAAGGAACGCGAGGCGTTCGGCCGCCTGATCGGCGCCAACCAGGCGATCGCGTTCAAGATCGCGCGGATGGAAGCGCGGGCGCACACCGCGCGCACGGCGTACTACGACGCGGCGGCGATGATGCTGTCGGGCAAGCCGTTCAAGAAGGCCGCGGCCATCGCCAAGATGGTGGCCAGCGAGGCCGCGATGGACAACGCCCGCGACGCCACCCAGATCTTCGGCGGCTACGGGTTCATGAACGAGTACCCGGTGGCCCGGCATTACCGCGACAGTAAGATCCTCGAAATCGGTGAGGGCACAACGGAAGTGCAGCTGATGCTGATCGGGCGGGAGCTGGGCTTGTGAGCGAGAAGCGCATAGTGGTCCAGCGTGGGCTGTGGTACGAGGAGTTGGAGACCGGTGTGCGCTACCAGCACGCGCCGGGCCGGACCATCACCGAGGCCGACAACGTGCTGTTCACCACCGTGACCATGAACACCCAAGCGTTGCACCTCGACGCCGCCTGGTCGGACGCTCAGCCGCCCTTCAACGCCCGACTGGTCAACTCGATGTTCACGCTGGCCACCCTGGTCGGGCTGTCGGTCACCCAGATGACCCAGGGCACCACCGTCGGCAACCTCGGCTTCTCCGATATCGCGTTCCCCAAGCCGATGTTCCACGGCGACACGCTGTACGCCGAGACCGTCGTCACCGAGAAGCGCGAATCCAAGAGCCGCCCCGGCGAGGGCATCGTCACTTTCGTGCACACCGGCCGCAATCAGCACGGCGACATCGTCGCCACCGCCACCCGCAAGGCGTTGATGCGCAAGAAGCCCAGCGAGGAGAGCTAAGTGCCCCTGGACAACGCCGGCCCGGCCTGGATCTTCTGCCCGGCGGACCGACCGGAACGCTTCGAAAAGGCCGCTGCAGCAGCCGATATCGTCATTCTGGACCTCGAGGACGGGGCGGGGGACAAGCCCGCGGCGCGGGAGGCGATCGTCGACACCCCGCTGGACCCCAATCGCACCGTCATCCGGATCAACCCGGCTGACACCGAGGAGCAGCGGCGGGATCTCGAAGCGCTGCAACGTACCCCGTACACCACGGTGATGCTGCCCAAGTGTGAATCGGCCGAGCAGATCACCGCGCTGGCACCGCTGGAGGTGGTGTTCATCGTGGAGAGCCCGTTGGGTGCACTCAAGATCGCTGAGTGCGCCGCCGCGGCCAACACCATCGGTGTCTTCTGGGGAGCCGAGGATCTGTTCGGTTTTCTTGGCGGCACCGCCAACCGCTACCCCGACGGCAGTTACCGCGAGGTTGCCCAGCACATTCGGTCGCAGTCGCTGCTGGCCGCCAAGGCCTACGGCAGGCTCGCGGTCGACTCGGTCTACATCGACATCAAGGACCTCGAGGGACTGCGCCGCGAGGTCGACGACGCCGTCGCGGTCGGTTTCGACGTCAAGGTGGCACTGCATCCCACCCAGGTCGCGGTGATCCGGGACGGCTACGCGCCGTCAGAAGAGCAGGTGCAGTGGGCGCGACACGTGCTGGCCGCAGCAACCGATCAACGCGGTGCTTTCGCTTTCGAGGGCATAATGGTGGATGCCCCAGTGCTGCGGCGAGCAGAGCGCATCGTCGCGTTGGCGCCACACCCCGGCAGCTGACGGACGGGCCTCCAACCAGGGGTTTTGCTCTGACCGCCTCAACGCTGAGCACCTCAGTCGCCTGACGGCGCGATCCGCCGTCAGTGACTCTAGGAGGCGGTATGGCTGGTTTGTCGGAGTTGGTCCAACTCGTGGCGCCCGACGGCACACCGACGGCCGAGACCCGATACCGCCGAGATCTGCCGCCCGAGACGCTGTCTTGGCTTTACGAGTCGATGGTCGCCACCCGCGAACTCGACGTCGAGTTCGTCAACCTGCAACGCCAGGGCGAACTGGCGCTGTTCGCGTCGTGCCGCGGCCAGGAAGCCGCGCAGATCGGCGCGACGGCATGCCTGCATAAGACCGACTGGCTCTTTCCGCAATACCGCGAGATCGGCGCGTTCCTGCTGCGCGGCATCAGCCCCGCACAGATGGCCGCCGTGTGGCGCGGAAGGTGGCACGGCGGACTCGGTTTCACCGACAAGTGCGTCGCCCCCATCTCCATCCCGATCGGCACGCAGCCACTGCACGCCGTCGGCGCCGCGATGGCCGCGCAACGGCTGGGCGAGGATTCGGTCACGTTGGCGTTTCTCGGTGACGGCGCGACCAGCACCGGCGACACGCACGAGGCGCTGAATTTCGCGGCGGTGTTCCAGGCGCCGTGCGTGTTCGTCGTGCAGAACAACCAGTGGGCGATCTCGGTACCGGTCGAACGCCAGACCGCCGCGCCGTCGATCGCGCACCGCGCCATCGGCTATGGCATGCCGGGCATCCGCGTCGACGGTAACGACGTGCTGGCCTGTTTCGCGGTGGTGGCCGAGGCCGCCGCGCGCGCCCGCGACGGCGGGGGACCGACGCTGGTCGAGGCGCTGACGTACCGCATGTGCCCGCACACCACCTCCGACGACCCCACCCGATACCGGGATCCCGACGAGTTAGCGCACTGGGCCACAAAGGATCCGATCGAGCGCTACCGCACGTACCTGCGCGAGGAAGGTGTATGGACCGGCCGGCTCGAAGAACGCGTCGTGGCCAAGGCGAAACGGTTGCGGGCCGAACTGCGTGACTCCGTCGTCGGCGCAGACGATTTCGACGTCGGCGACGTCTTCGACACCGTCTATTCCGACATCACCCCGGACCTGCAGGACCAGCGGCGAACTCTATTGGCTGAGCTGGCCCGGGAGGTGTGACATGACGCAGATCATCGAACGGCCCGCAGCGCACGGCGAGGACGAGCCTCGCCGGCCGTTGCTGACCCCGGTGCCCGTGGCGCCGACGCTGACGATGGTGCAGGCGATCAACCGGGCGCTGCACGACGCGCTGGCCGCCGATGAGCGGGTGCTGGTGTTCGGCGAGGACGTCGCGACGCTCGGCGGGGTGTTCCGCGTCACCGATGGGCTGGCCCAAAACTTCGGAACGCAACGGTGTTTCGATACCCCGCTGGCGGAATCGGCGATCGTCGGCATCGCGGTCGGCATGGCGATCCGCGGCCTGGTACCGGTGCCGGAGATCCAGTTCGACGGGTTCGCCGCCCCCGCGTTCGATCAGATCGTCAGCCACTTGGCGAAGTACCGGATGCGTACCCGCGGCGACGTCGCCATGCCGGTGACGATCCGCATCCCGTCGTTCGGCGGGATCGGCGCTGTCGAACATCATTCCGAGTCGACCGAGACCTACTGGCTGCACACCGCCGGGCTCAAAGTGGTGGTGCCGTCGACGCCGTCTGACGCGTATTGGCTGCTGCGCCAGGCGATCGAGACCCCCGACCCCGTCGTATACCTCGAACCCAAACGGCGGTACTGGACGCGCGAACCCGTCGACACCGCCGTGCCCGGCCTGCCGATCGGCCGCGCGGCGGTGCGGCGCAGCGGCGACGACGCCACCGTCATCACCTACGGGCCACTGGTCGCCACCGCGATGAGCGCGGCCGAACTGGCTGCTGAACAACGGGGTTGGAGCATCGAGGTGATCGATCTGCGGTCGCTGAACCCGCTGGACTTCGACACGGTGGCCGACTCGGTGCGGCGTACCGGCCGCGCGGTGGTGATACATGAGGGTCCGCGCACGCTGGGCTTCGGCGCCGAGCTTTCCGCGCGGCTGCAAGAGGAGCTGTTCTACGACCTGGAAGCGCCGGTGTTGCGCGCCACCGGCTTTGACACACCGTATCCGCCTGCCCGGCTGGAGAAGCTGTGGCTGCCCGGCGTCGACCGGTTACTCGACTGCATCGAACGCACACTGGAGCAGCCATGACCGTGCAGGAGTTCCTGGTTCCCGACCTCGGCGAGGGCCTCGAAGACGCGACGATCACCGGATGGGCCGTCGCCGTCGGCGACGACGTCGAACTGAACCAGACGCTGTGCACCGTGGAGACCAACAAGGCCGAGGTCGAGATCCCGAGCCCGTACGCGGGCCGCATCGTCGAACTCGGTGGCGCCGAAGGCGATACGCTCGACGTCGGCGCAGTGTTGTTGCGTATCGAAACAGAGGCCAAGCGCAAACCGGTGCTGGTCGGCTACGGCGCCGACGATGACCTGGACAGCAGCAGCCGCCGGCCCCGCGCCAAACCGTCTGTGCGCAAGCTGGCCGCCGAATCCGGCGTCGACCTGAACGCCCTGACTCCCAGCGGATCCGACGGCGTCATCACGCGCGACGACGTGCTGGCCGCCGCGGACACCGTGACGGTGCACGGCGTCCACGCCGCGATGGCACAGCGAATGACGTTGTCGCGCAGGGAGATACCGGATGCGCACGCCGGTGTGGAGGTCGACGGCAGCCGGCTGACCGGGCTGCCCGTCTCACCGTTCGTGCTGACGCTGCGACTGTTGACGATCGCGTTGCGTCACCACCGCAACCTCAATGCCACCTGGGTCGACACGGCCGACGGCCCACGGGTGCACCTGCACACCGCGGTGCATCTGGGCTTCGCCGTGGCCACCGAGCGCGGGCTGCTGGTGCCGGTGGTCCGCAATGCGCAGGACAAGACGACGCGGGAACTGGCTGCCGTGGTGGACGAGTTGATCGACAACGCCCGCGCGGGCACGCTGCGCCCGGCAGACCTGCAGGGGTCGACGTTCACGGTGTCCAACTTCGGCGCGCTGGGTCTGGACGACGGCGTGCCGGTCATCAACTACCCGGAGGCGGCCATCCTCGGGATGGGATCGCTGCGGCCGCGGCCGGTCGTCGTCGACGGTGAGGTCGTCGCGCGCCCGACGATGAAGCTCACCTGCGCGTTCGATCACCGCGTCGCCGACGGCGCCCAGGTCGCGGCGTTCCTCAACGAACTGCGCGACCTCGTCGAATCACCGGAACGGGCGCTGCTCGACCTCTAGCGATCACTTACGTTTGGCGGCGGCCAGGCGCTGGGCGAACTCCGGGGACAGGATCGACGTGGCCTGCGGCCCGAGCTCCGTGTCGACGGCGATGCGGTGCTGATCGGAGTCGACGACACCGGGATTGGCCGTGGCGCGCATGGAGGCCTTGGTCGCGAGAACGACGTCGCGCGGTGCGGCCGCCGGGCCGGCGGCCAGCTCACGCGCCGCGGCCACCGGGTCGTCGGCCACGCTCAGCGCGAGCCCGTAACGCACAGCGGCCTCGGCGTCGAAGCGCATGCCGAACAACAGCGACGCGCGGGCGGCCTGCGGCCCGACAGCACGCTGCAGCATCCACGTGGCGCCGCCGCCGGGGTGGATGCCCAGCTTCTGAAAGCGGGGGTCGAACAGCGCCGCCGGGCCCGCGATGCGCACGTCGGCTGCGAGCGCGAGGTTCAGCCCGGCGCCGACGGCCGCGCCGTTGACCGCGGCGATGGTCGGCAGTGCGCAGTTGGCTACGGCGAGAAAGCCGTCGTAGAGCTTGAGCAGACCCTCATCGGTCGCCTCGCCGAGCGCGCTGAGGTCGGCGCCGGCGCAGAACGCCTTACCGGCCCCGGTGACGACGAGCGCGTGCACATCCGGGTTGGCTTCGGCGGCCTCGACGGCGCCACGAAGCTGGGTCGATATCTCGAACGTCACGGCGTTGCGACGGTCGGGATCGTTGACGGTGACGACGGCGACGCGGTCCTCGATGTGGACCAACACAAGATCAGACACGCTGCTCAGCGTAGAGCGGACGCGTCGCGGCTCAGGGGGCGGCCGTCAACGTGACGTTGTGCAGGGCCACCGCGACGTCGCTGGGCAGCACGTCGACGAACGTCGGGACATCGCGGATCGCCGCACCGCTGGCGATGACGCTGCCCGGAAAGCTCGGGCTGCAGGGGAAGGAGTGACACCGGTACCAGAAACCGGGTGCGCTCTGGTACGGCGCCATGCTCGGCGCCTGGTCGACGCGGTAGCGGCCCGGTGCGATGTAGGCCGTCGCCCAGCCCTCGGTGGGGTTGGTGGAGACGCCGAACACCCCGTTGCTGCCGTAGCTGGGCGGGCTGGCCTGCGCGGGACCGGCGAGCGCGCCCGCAACCAGTGCGCCGATCGCCATGACCGCGGCTCCGCCGCGTCGCGCGAGGTTCACGCCGCAAAGTGTATCGACCGGGCGCCTTGTCCGGTACTAGGCGGCCGCGCTGTCGGCGCCGGCGCTGTCGGCGTCGGCACTGTCGGACCCGTCGCTGTCGTCCTGGGTGTCGTCGGTGTCGTCGTCGTCGTCCTGCGACGGTTCGCTCTCACTGTCGGAAAGCGAAACATCGTCGCTTTCAACCGGTTCCGAGTCGGCGTCATCGGTGCTGTCGGTGAGCGCGGCGATGCCGGGTACGGCTTTGACGCTGGTGCGTACGACGTTGGTGCGCGGTTTGGCCGTCTCGGAAACTTCGGAAATTTCCTCGTCGACCGACGACTGCTCGGGTTCGGGTGACCACGCGGACAGTGCGCGTTTAACGACGGGCGATTGCGTCCAGGATGTCTTCTCGGCGGTGTCCTCACCGGATTCCTCCGGGACCGAGACGTCGTCGTCGGAGGTAGGCGTCGGCGCCTTCTTCGGGGGCGCCGTCTTCGGGGGCGCCGTCGCGGCGTGCCAGCCCTCGGCGATGGCGCCGGGAATGCGCACCACAGTGTCCAGCACCCGCATGAGCGACGGGAACAGCGTCGCGGGGCGGTATGCGCTGGGATCGCTGGGAATCGGGTTGCCGCCGTAGTACGCGGAGTCGACAAGGAGGGTCAGAAGCGGGTCGAAGAACGCGGAGACACGGCGACCGAAAACATCACCGATGAGCCGGGTCAGCGGTAGCTCCTCGGCGGCGTACGTCACGTAGGTGGTGTTGTTCCGTGTGGTCACGTAAGCCGTGATGGGGTCTTCCGGAGAGTCGCAACGCGCGTCGGGGCAATCCACAACGGCGCCGCTCACGGTGATCGCGCAAGTGTTGGCGTCGCAGTGGACGGCCGGTGTGCCGTCGGCGTTGACCGGCAGGTCGAGCGAGGCCTGGTCGCGGTGGCGGTACAGATATCCGACCAGTGAGTTGACCGCCGCCAGCGGGTTGAGCAGCACGGCGGGGGCGTTGGAGTTGTAGTCGTACTCGTATCCGATGTTCACCGCGCGCAGGGCGGGCACCTCGCTGGGGGTGGGAAACGGGTTGACGCCGATCAGCGCGAACCACGGATATCTGGTGCCGAAGCCGCCGTCGGGCCGGGCGACGTCGTTGTCGAGGATCAACACCGTGTCGCTGAGGTTCGGCCGGTTTTTCAGCGCCAGCAGGCTCGCGTTGGCCGCGCCCCAGCCCGACGCGATGATGGCGTTGCGTTCCCCGGCGTTGGCGTCGAGGGCCCGTTGGATTCCTTCCGCACCGGACCAGAAGTTGACGTAGACGATGTCATCGCCGTTCGGCCCCGTGTACATCGGATCGTTGAACTTGCCCTGGAAGAAGTTCTCGACCCCGGCGCCCGTCGGGTTGGTGGAGCTGCCGACGACGATCAGCGCGGTCAGATCGACCAGCGGCGCTGTGATGGCAGCCGGTTGGAGCGCAGCGACGCCGGCGACACCCGTCGCGATGCCAGCGGCCGCGACGAGCGTGGCCACCCTGCCCGCGCGTCTGCTCATTCGTGATTTCCGTTCGAAGCTGCCAGCAAATGTATCGCGCCCCCGGCAGGACTCGAACCTGCGACCGTCGGATTAGAAGGCCGATGCTCTATCCAGCTGAGCTACGGAGGCAATGCGCCCAGAATTCTATCTTCTGAGGCCGCCGACACCGGACAGCTACTAAAGCCCCTTCCCACCAGCGCGTGGCGGGCTAGCGTGGTGGCAGCAGCATTCGGCTTGGGAAGGGGAGCGACGAGCTATGACGGATCTGCCGGACGTGGACGCGGCAGGACTTCCTGAGGAACTCAGCGCCCTCGACCAGATCCTGCATCGCGGCGAGGCCAACCCGCGCACCCGCTCGGGGATCATGACCCTGGAAATTCTCGACACCACGCCCGACTGGGACCTGTTCCGCGCCAGATTCGAACACACCTCCCGCAAGGTGCTGCGGCTGCGGCAGAAGGTGGTGTCGCCGACGTTGCCCACCGTGGCGCCGCGCTGGGTCGTCGACCCCGACTTCAACCTCGACTACCACGTCCGCCGCATCCGTGTCCCCGAGCCGGGCACCTTCCGCCAGGTGCTGGACCTCGCCGAGGTCGCCGCGCAGTCGCCGCTCGACATCTCCCGGCCGCTGTGGACGGCCACGCTGGTTGAGGGTCTCGCCGACGGCCGCGCCGCGCTGGTGGTGCACCTCAGCCATGCCGTCACCGACGGTGTGGGCGGGGTGGAGATGTTCGCCAACCTCTACGACCTCGAACGCGAACCGCCGCCGCAGACGCCACCGCCGCTGCCGGTCCCGCAGGATCTCTCGCCCAACGACCTGATGCGCCAAGGGATCAGCCGACTGCCCGGCACGGTGTTCGGCAGGTTCCGCGGTGTTGTGGCCGGGGCCGCCCACGTAGTGGGTGAGGTGGTGCGCGACCCGCTGTCGCGGTTCGGTGACGCCGTCGAGTACGCGATGTCGGGTGCCCGTGTCGTCGGCCCGGTCGCCGAGCCGTCACCGGTGTTGCGCCGACGCAGCCTGGCCTCGCGCAGCGAGGCGATCGACATCGAGTTCGGCGACCTCCACCGTGCCGCCAAGGCGGCCGGCGGATCGATCAACGACGCCTATTTGGCCGGGCTCTGCGGGGCGCTGCGGTTCTACCACCACGCCAAGGGGGTGCCGATCGACGAACTACCGATGGCGGTGCCGGTGAACCTTCGGTCCGACGCCGACCCGGCCGGTGGAAACCGGTTCGCCGGTGTGAATCTCGCCGCGCCGATCGGCCTGACCAATCCGCAGGTGCGCATCAAGAACATCCGATCGCAGATGACCACCAAGCGAGAGGAACGGGCCATCGACATGGTCGGGGCGCTCGCGCCGGTGATCGGCCTTCTGCCCGACAGCGTGCTCGAGTCGATGGCGGGATCGATCGTCAACTCCGACGTGCAGGCCAGCAACGTACCGGTCTATGCGGGCGACACCTTCATCGCCGGCGCAAAAGTACTGCGACAGTATGGCCTTGGTCCGCTCCCGGGGGTGGCGATGATGGTCGTGCTGATCTCGCGCAGCGGGTACTGCACAATCACGACCCGCTATGACCGCGCGGCGATCACCGATCCGGATCTATGGGCGCGCTGCCTGGTGGAGGGCTTCGACGAGGTCCTCGCTCTCGGCGGTGACGGCCGAGCGGTACCCGCCTCGTTCGAGCTCGACACCGCTTCGTCCAGTCCGGTCTCACCAAACGGGAGCACGTCGAAATGACTTCGGGAAACGGTCAGCCCACCAGACAGACCATGCGGCTGCCGGGTTCGGTCGCCGAGATCGAGGCCAGCCCGCGAGGTCCGGAAATCGGTGCGTTCTTCGACCTCGACGGCACGCTGGTCGCCGGCTTCACCGGTGTGGTCATGACGCGAGATCGGTTGCGCCACCGGCAGATGTCGGTCGGCGAGTTCATCGGCATGGTGCAGGCCGGGCTGAATCATCAGCTCGGGCGCTCCGAGTTCGAGGACCTGATCGGCAAGGGCGCCCGCATGTTGCGCGGTAATTCGCTCGCCGACATCGACGAGCTGGCCGAGCGGCTGTTCGTGCAGAAGATCGTCGGCCGTATCTATCCCGAGATGCGCGAGTTGGTGCGGGCCCACCAGGCTCGTGGCCACACCGTGGTGCTCAGCTCTTCGGCGCTGACGGTCCAGGTCGAACCCGTCGCGAGGTTCCTCGGCATCGATAACGTGCTGAGCAACAAGTTCGAGATCGACGAGAACGGTCTGCTCACCGGCGAGGTACGCCGACCCATCATCTGGGGGCCCGGAAAGGCCAGGGCCGTACAGGCTTTCGCCACCAAGCACGGCGTGGACCTGTCGAAGAGCTACTTCTACGCCGACGGCGACGAAGACGTCGCGCTGATGTACCTCGTCGGCAACCCGCGCCCCACCAACCCGGAGGGCAAGCTGGCCGCCGTCGCCGCCAAACGCGGTTGGCCGGTGCTGCGGTTCAGCAGCCGCAGCGGCAGCAGCCCGGTTTCACAGCTACGCACGGCCGCCGGCATCGCCACGATGGTGCCGATCGCCGCCAGCGCGCTGGGCCTCGGGATGCTCACCCGCAGCAAGCGCACCGGGGTCAACTTCTTCACAGCGGCTTTCGGCCGAGCGCTGATGACAGCGATCGGCGTCAACATCAACGTGTTGGGCAAGGAAAACCTGACCGCGAAAAGGCCGGCGGTGTTCATCTTCAACCACCGCAACCAGGCCGATCCGCTGATCGCGGGACGGCTGGTCGACACCGACTTCACGTCCGTCGGCAAGAAGGAGCTCGAAAAAGACCCCGTCGTCGGAACCCTCGGCAAGGTGATGGACGCGGCGTTCATCGACCGCGATGATCCGCAGAAGGCGGTCGAGGGGCTCAAGAAGGTCGAGGAACTGGCCCGCAAGGGGTTGTCGATTCTGATCGCGCCGGAGGGCACCCGGTTGGACACCACGGAGGTCGGCCCGTTCAAGAAGGGGCCGTTCCGCATCGCGATGTCGGCGGGAATCCCCATCGTGCCCATCGTGATCCGCAACGCGGAGGTCATCGCCGCACGCGACTCGAGCACCTTCAACCCGGGCACCGTCGACGTCGTCGTGTATCCGCCGATACCCGTCGACGACTGGACACACGACGACCTGTCCGAACGGATCGAAGAGATCCGCCAGCTTTACCTCGACACGCTCAGGGACTGGCCGCACGACACGCTGCCGACTCCCGAGTTGTACACCCGCTCGTCGACGAAGAAACCCGCCAAGAAGTCGACCAAGAAAGCGGCGGCCAAGAAGGCCTCCGCCAAGAAGGCCTCCGCCAAGAAGGCCTCCGCCAAGAAGGCTCCCGCCAAGAAGTCGGCGAAAAACCCCGCCGGGGAAGGCCGGTCGTGAAGACACCCGTCGACCACTACACGCCGTTCACCCCCACCGACGATGCGCTGGTGTTGGCGTCGGTGTCGTCACCGGCTGAGCAGGAACTGCTCGACGACTGGTTGGCGCAACAGCGCCGCGAGCATCCCGACACGAACGTCGAGGTGCTGCGCTTGCCGCACAGCGACGACCCGCCACCCGGCGTGCTCGCCCAACTGGTCGAGAAACTTCAAGCCCACGAGGACCGGTCGGTGGTGCCGGTGCGGGTGTTCTGGGTCCCGGGCGGGCTGCCCACCCGGTCCAAGATCGTCGCCCTGCTGTCCGGGCGCGACACCTACCGGCCACCGGAGATCATCCAGCGTCGCATCCTGCGCAAAGATCCGTCGCGGGCCCGAGTGGTGGCCGGTGAGCCGGCCAAGGTCTCCGAGCTCCGCCAGCAGTGGGCCGATACGACGGTCGCCGAAAACGCCAGGGAGTTCGCCCGATTCGTTATCCGTCGTGCCGCCCTGGCGATCGAACGGGTCGAGCTGCGGCTGCTCGGCCCGGAGTACAAGTCGCCGCGGCTGATCAAACCGGAGCTGCTGGCCTCGTCGCGGTTTCGCGAAGGGCTCGCCCAGATTCCGGGTGCGACGCTGGAACGCGCCGGCGAGATGCTCGATGAGCTTTCCACCGGATGGAGCCGGTTCTCGGTCGACCTGATCCCGTCGTTGGGCCGGGCGATCTTCAGCCGAGGCTTCGACCCCAACATCGACTACGACCGGTCCGAGGTCGAAGTGATGCGGCGCAACCTGGAGAACCATCCGGCCGTGCTGCTGTTCTCGCACCGGTCTTACCTCGACGGTGTCATCGTGCCGGTTGCCATGCAGGAGAACCGGTTACCTCCCGTGCACACGTTCGCCGGTATCAACCTGTCCTTCGGCCTGATGGGCCCGTTGATGCGCCACTCCGGCGTCATCTTCCTTCGCCGCAAGCTCGACGATCCGCTCTACAAGTACGTGCTGCGCCAGTTCGTCGGCTACATCGTCGAAAAGCGGTTCAACCTCAGCTGGTCGATCGAGGGCACCCGATCACGGACCGGAAAGATGTTGCCGCCCAAGCTCGGACTGCTCGCCTACGTCGCCGACGCCTACCTCGACGGCCGCAGCGACGACATTCTCCTGCAACCCGTGTCGATCAGCTTCGACCAGTTACACGAGACCGCCGAATACGCCGCGTATGCGCGCGGCGGCGAGAAAACGCCCGAAAGCCTGTCGTGGATGTACAACTTCATCAAGGCGCAGGGCGAGCGAAACTACGGCAAGATCTACGTCCGGTTCCCGCAGGCCGTGTCGATGCGGGAGTACCTCGGCGAGCCGCACGGGTCGATGAGCACCGATGACGCCGCCAAACGCCTTGCGCTGCAGAAGATGGCGTTCGAGGTGTCGTGGCGGATCCTGCGGGCGACGCCGGTCAACGCGACCGCGCTGGTTTCGGCGTTGCTGCTCACCACGCGCGGCGTCGCGTTGACGCTCGACCAGATCCACCACACGCTTCAGGACTCGCTGGACTATCTGGAACGCAAGCAGACCCCGATGACCAACAGCGCCTTGCGGTTACGCACAGCCGACGGCGTCCGGTCGGCGCTCGATGCGCTGTCCAACCGCCATCCCGTCACCGCGGTCGAAGGCGGCCGGGAATGTGTGTGGCGGATCGCGCCCGAAGACGAGCACGAGGCGGCGTTCTACCGCAACACGCTCATCGACGCGTTCCTGGAGACCTCCATCGTCGAGCTGGCGCTGGCCTGCGCGGCGCGCGCCGACGGCGACCGGCTCGAGGCCTTCTGGAACCAGGCGATGCGGCTGCGCGACCTGTTGAAGTTCGACTTCTACTTCGCCGACTCCGCGGCCTTCCGGGAGCACATCGCCGAGGAGATGTCGTGGCATGAGGACTGGGAAGCCCACGTATCGGCCGGAGGTGATCAGGTCGACGCCTTGTTGCGGGGCAAAAAGCCGTTGATCGCCGGCGCCATGCTGCGTCCGTTTTTCGAGGCCTACGAGATCGTCGCCGATGCGCTGCGCGAGGCCCCCGCCGAGATCGGTGAAAAAGAGCTGACGAAGAAGGCGCTCGGGCTCGGCAACCAGTACGTCGCGCAGGGGCGGATTCGCAGCAACGAGGCGGTCTCGGCGCTGCTGTTCACCACCGCCCGCCAAGTGGCTGCCGACCAGGACCTTCTGACCCCCGCTGCCGATCTCGAGCAGCGGCGCGGCGCGTTTCGCGAAGAACTGCGCGCGATTTTGCGCGACATGGACCACGTCGAGCAGATCTCGCGCTCCCAGTTCTTCGCCCGTGAAATGGAGCGGCAGGCACTGCGCAGCGAACCCGCCTGAGCCTGCGCAATAAGCTGGGGCTATGACTACTCCCAGCCGGCAGGTCGCGGCGGGCGTACGCAGTAGCTCGGTATGGCCGGTGCTCGTCGGCGTGGGCCTGCTGGCCGGTGCCGTCGCGGCCGCCATCGGCGGGCTGTCGCTGGCCGACGCGCTGACGGCCACCGGTTTGCCCGACCCGGGCCCGGTGACGACGTACGGGCTGCCGTTCGTGCGGGCGGCCGGGGAGATCGCGGCCGTCGTCGCCGTCGGCGCCTTCTTGTTCGCGGCGTTCCTGACCCCGCCGCAGAACAACGGCGTGCTCGACGCCGCCGGCTACAGGTCGCTGCGATTGGGCACCGCCGCGTCGGCGGTGTGGACGGTGTGCGCGGTGCTGTTGGTGCCGTTGACGGTGTCCGATGTCTCCGGGCAGCCGTTGCACGTCCTCGACCCGATCAGCGTGTGGTCGGTGGCCAGCATGATCGACGTCGCGGGGGCGTGGCGGTGGACGGCGTTTCTGGCGGCGGCGGTGACGGTGGCCAGCCTGCCGGTGCTGCGGTGGACGTGGACGCCGATCCTGTTCGCCGGTGCGCTGCTGACACTGCTGCCGTTGGTGCTGACGGGGCATTCGGCCACCGGCGGTTCACACGATATGGCCACCAACAGCCTGCTGTTCCACATCTTCGCGGGCGCCCTGTGGGCCGGCGGCCTGCTCGCGCTGCTGGTGCACGCGTTGCGCGACGGTTCGCACGCCGATTTGGCCGCGCGCCGGTTCTCGATGCTGGCGCTGTGGTGTTTTGTGGTGATGGCCGTCAGCGGGGTGGTCAACGCATTCGTGCGGATCGAGCCGGCCGACCTATTCACCACGCGGTACGGCGGCCTGGTCATCGCCAAGGTCCTCGCGCTGGTCATCCTCGGCGTGATCGGCTGGCAACAGCGCCGCAGCGGCGTTGCGGCATTGCAGAAGGATCCGGGGGAGCGCCGGCCGCTGATTCGACTCGCACTGGTCGAGGCCGTGGTGTTCGGTGCGACGTTCGGCATCGCCGTCGGCCTGGGCCGAACCCCACCGCCGCCGCTGCCCGTGCAGCCCAGCGTGGTCGAGGTCGAGATCGGCTACGAGCTCGCGGGACCGCCGACCTTCGAGCGGGTGCTGTTCGACTGGCGGTTCGACCTGATCTTCGGCACCGCCGCGATCGTCATGGCCGTGGTGTACCTACTGGGGGTACGCCGACTGCGGCGCCGCGGGGACGCCTGGCCCGTCGGCAGGACCGCAGGCTGGCTGCTGGGATGCGCTGCGCTGCTGTTCGCGACCTCGTCGGGTCTGGGCCGCTACATGCCCGCGATGTTCTCGATGCACATGATCGCGCACATGGCGCTGTCGATGCTGGTGCCGATCCTGCTGGTGTTGGGCGCGCCGATGACGTTGGCGCTGCGCGCGCTGCCGTCGGCAGGGCGCGGGGAGCCGCCGGGGATGCGGGAATGGCTGCTGACCGGACTGCACTCGCGGCTCGCGCGCTTTTTCACCCATCCGATCGTGGCCACCGTGGTGTTCGTCGCCGGGTTCTACGGCCTGTATTTCGGTGGGCTCTACGACACCGCGGTCGACTACCACTTCGCGCACGTCCTGATGAACCTGCACTTCCTGCTCAGCGGCTACCTGTTCTATTGGGTCGTCATCGGCATCGACCCCGCGCCGCGGCAGCTTCCGCAGCTGGGCAAGGTCGCGATGGTGTTCGCGTCCCTGCCGCTGCACGCGTTCTTCGGGGTGTTGCTGATGGGCTCGAAGACGATCCTGGCCGAGACGTTCTACCGCGGCCTGGACCTGAGTTGGAACACCGATCTGCTCAGCGACCAGCGCACCGGCGGCGGAATTGCCTGGGCCGCAGGTGAAGTCCCGCTCGTCGTGGTGATGATTGCCCTGCTCATCCAATGGCAGCGCAGCGATGAGCGCACCGCCAAGCGCTTCGACCGCGCGGCAGACCGCGACCACGACGAGGAACTGGCCGCCTACAACAACATGCTGGCCGAACTGTCCCGCCGGGATCGCCAGTCCCAATAGGCGCGGCGCCTCGGGCTGCTAGGCGCCGAGACCGACGCTTTGGTCGATTTCCGGCCGCCGAATCGACCATTGCGTCGGTTTCGGCGACAGACTCGGCAACAGGGGAGCCCAATCGGTGGCGCGTGCGTCCAAATCAGTGTGGAGATTCCGTTCATCGGCAGCGACGCCGTAGCCGCCGGCCATCTCACCCGAGCCAACCTGCGCAGTCAGTACCGGCCGCTGTACCGCGGCATCTACGTCCCCCGCGGATACGAAGTGTCGCTGCGCGAGCGGATCGCCGGGGTGTCGCTGGCCTCGCCCTCAGCGGTGACCGCCGGGGTCGCCGCATCCGCAGTGCATGGAGCGAAATGGGTCGACGACGACATTCCGATCGAACTGGTCTCGGCGGCTCGACGCCAGCGCGGGCTGATCGTCCGCGACGAGACCCTGGAGGACGACGAGGTCACCACGATCGGGGGCATCCGGGTGACCGTGCCGGCCCGTACCGCATTCGACCTCGGCCGCCATCAGCCACGCGACCGGGCCGTCGCGCGCTTGGACGCGTTGATGAACGCCAGCCCGTTCGCTCCCGAGGATGTCGCGCTGCTGGTGAAACGTCATCGCGGTGTGCGCGGTCTGCGGCGCCTGCGGGTGGCGTTGCCGCTCGTCGACGGCGGCGCCGAGTCGCCGAAGGAAACGTGGCTGCGGCTGCTGTTCGTCGACGCTGGGCTGCCCCATCCGGCAACGCAATTCGTGGTGTGCGACGAGACGGGCTGCTATGTGCGGCGCCTCGACATGGTTTGGGAGGACTTCAAGGTCGGCGCGGAATATGACGGCGAACAACATCTGACCAGCCGGCGACAATACATTTCGGACGTTCAGGTCAACCGCGTACTGCAGCGCCTCGACTGGCACGTCGTCCACGTCATCAAAGAGGATCGCGGCGCCGACATCGTTGCGCAGGTCCGCACTGCCCTGCTCGCGCGGGGCTGGCGCCCGTAGGTGTCCCGTCAGCGTGCTCGAAACCGACGCAATGGTCGATTCGTCGGCCCGAAACCAGCCAAAGCGTCGGTCTCGCGGAGAGCAGACGCGGGGTTATCCCCAACGGCGGATTCATCCACAAGCACGCGGCCTGGCCCCGCCGGCGAGCCGACGCTGTCGGTGCGGTGACGGTCAATTGCGGTGTCACCGACGCGCCGAGCGGCCGTCGTCACGCAACAGTTGGAGGAATCATGTTCGAGACACCTTTTACCATCGTCGGCAATATCGTCACCGACCCGATCCACCGCCGCGTCGGCGATCAGGAAATGGTCAGGTTCCGCGTCGCCAGCAACTCGCGGCGCCGTACGGCCGAGGGAACATGGGAGCCCGGAAACTCGTTGTTCGTGACGGTGATCTGCTGGGGGCGGGTGGTGACCGGAGCCAGCGCCGCCCTGGTGAAGGGTGATCCGGTGATCGTTGTCGGGCACGTCTACACGAGTGAATACGACGACCGCGACGGCAACCGACGCTCGTCGGTCGAGGTGCGCGCCACATCGGTCGGGCCCGATCTAGCCCGTTGTGTCGCGCGTATCGACCGAGGCAAGCAGCAGGAGGACCAGCGGTCGACCGACCGAGACGCCGCGGGTCCCGACCAGGGCGCGGACGAGCCCGGCTCCGCCACCGACGCGGTGAGCGCAGAGGAGGAGCTGACGCTGTCGGCTTAGCCGACACAGGCCGCGCCTAGGATGGGGCCCGAGCGAACCCGCGCAGACAGCGCAGATAGCTAAAGACTCAGGAGGCAACACCACGGCATGGCCGAATTCATCTATTCGATGCGGAAGGTCCGCAAGGCGCACGGCGACAAGGTCATCCTTGACGACGTCAGCCTGAACTTCCTTCCAGGCGCGAAAATCGGCGTCGTCGGCCCGAACGGGGCCGGAAAGTCGAGCGTCTTGCGGATCATGGCCGGTCTGGACACTCCCAACAACGGCGATGCGTTCCTGCAGCCGGGCGCGACCGTCGGCATCCTGCAGCAGGAACCGCCGCTGAACGAGGAGAAGACGGTCCGCGAGAACGTCGAAGAGGGCGTGGCGATCAAGGAGAAGCTCGACCGCTACAACGAAGTGGCTGAGCTGATGGCCACCGACTACTCCGACGAGTTGATGGAGGAGATGGGCCGGCTGCAGGAGGAGCTCGACGCCGCCGACGCGTGGGACATCGATTCCCAGCTCGAGCAGGCGATGGACGCGCTTCGCTGCCCGCCGCCCGACGAGCCCGTCACCCACCTGTCCGGCGGCGAGCGTCGCCGAGTGGCGTTGTGCAAGCTGCTGCTGTCCAAGCCCGACCTGCTGCTACTCGACGAACCCACCAACCACCTCGACGCCGAAAGCGTGCTGTGGCTGGAACAGCACCTGGCCGAGTACAAGGGTGCGGTGCTCGCCGTCACCCACGACCGGTACTTCCTGGACAACGTCGCCGAGTGGATCCTGGAACTGGACCGCGGCCGGGCGTTCCCCTACGAGGGCAACTACTCCACTTATCTGGAGAAGAAGGCCGAGCGCCTCGCGGTGCAGGGCCGCAAGGACGCCAAGCTGCACAAGCGGCTCAAGGACGAACTGGCGTGGGTGCGGTCGGGCGCCAAGGCGCGCCAGGCCAAGGGCAAGGCGCGGCTGCAGCGTTACGAGGAGATGGCGGCCGAAGCCGAGAAGAGCCGCAAGCTCGACTTCGAGGAGATCCAGATCCCGACCCCGCCCCGGCTGGGCAATGTCGTGGTCGAGGTGAAGAACCTCGACAAGGGCTTCGACGGTCGTCCGCTGATCAAGGATCTGTCGTTCACGCTGCCGCGTAACGGCATCGTCGGCGTCATCGGGCCCAACGGCGTCGGCAAGACGACGCTGTTCAAGACCATCGTGGGCCTGGAGGAGCCGGACAGCGGCACCGTCAAGGTCGGCGACACCGTCAAGCTCAGCTACGTCGACCAGGGCCGGTCGCGCATCGACCCGAACAAGACGGTCTGGGAGGTTGTGTCCGACGGGCTGGACTACATCGAGGTCGGCCAGAACGAGATCCCGTCGCGCGCCTACGTGTCGGCGTTCGGTTTCAAGGGACCTGACCAGCAGAAGCCGGCCGGCGTGCTGTCCGGCGGTGAGCGCAACCGGCTCAACCTCGCGCTGACCCTCAAGGAGGGCGGCAACCTGATCCTGCTCGACGAGCCGACCAACGACCTCGACGTAGAAACGCTGTCCTCGCTGGAGAACGCGCTGGAGAATTTCCCGGGCTGCGCCGTGGTGATCTCCCACGACCGCTGGTTCTTGGACCGCACCTGCACGCATATCCTGGCGTGGGAGGGCGACGAGGACAACGAGGCCAAGTGGTTCTGGTTCGAAGGCAACTTCGCCGCCTACGAAGAGAACAAGGTGGAAAGGCTCGGCGCCGAAGCGGCACGTCCGCACCGGGTGACCCACAGGCGACTGACCCGCGACTGATCCGCACGCTTAGCAGCGCCAGCGCGAACCTCCCGACCGGATGTGGCCAGGGAGGACTCTGCGGGACGATATCGTCGCACCTGCGGAGCGCGGAATCGTGTCGTCGAGGACAGGAGCGTCCTATGTCGGTGTACCCGAGATCCGGTGATGTCCCGCCGCCGTCACCGGAACTCAGTGAGGACGCCGCTAAGCAGGTGGCGAACGCCTATGTCGAGACCTACCGGGGTCCCCACGCCGACGCGCCCGAATCCGCCATCGTCACATCGCCGGTGAGCCTTGCCGCCCACAAAGTGGTGTCACCGGAGTTGCTGGCCGCCCATCGCCGGCTCGGCAGACAGCGACCGGTCGGGAGCACCCGGGTCGCGGTGTACACCGGCGACGACGCGGGCGGCTTCGGTCCGGCACTGCAGATCGTCACCGACTACACCGCGATGGTGATGGACTCGGTGACCGTATTGCTTCACCGGTGCGGCGTCGCGTACAGCGCGCTGATGAACCCGGTCTTCCAGGCCCGCCGCAGCCCGACGGGTGACCTGCTCGATCTGCGCCCGGCCACAGCGGCCGAGGACATCCCCGACGGCGTCGAGGAAGCGTGGATTCACGTTCAGCTGGCGCCGACCGCGGACCACAAGGCGGTGGCGGTAGCAGCGCAATCGCTGCCGACAGTGCTCGATGATGCACGTCAGGTCGCGCTGGACACCGATGCGCTGGTCACCGCGCTGGCCGACCTCGCCCACCAGGTCGACACCGACACCAGCGGACGGTTCCCCGGGCAGGACCGCAAAGACGTTGCCGCGCTGCTGCGCTGGTTGGGCGACGGCTACTTCGTGCTGCTCGGCTATCAGCGCTGCCCGGTGCGCGACGGAAAATCCTCGGTCGACTCGTCGAGCCGGCTGGGCCTGTTGCGGTCCCGCCGCGACGTGCTTCAGGAGTTGACCGAACCCGGCGAGCTGCTGGTGCTGGCCCAGGCGACCATTCCCAGCTACTTACGGTACGGCGCCTACCCCTACATCGTCGTGGTGCGCGAGGAAACCGGTCAGACCGCGGTCGAACACCGCTTCGTCGGGTTGTTCAGCGCGGCGGCGATGAACGCCAATGTGCTTGAGATCCCGTTGATCTCACGTCGCGTCCAGGACGCGTTGGCGCAGTCGCAACGCGACCCCAACCATCCAGGCCAGCTCCTTCTCGACATCATCCAGACCATTCCGCGATCAGAGCTCTTCGCGCTGTCGGCCCCAGATCTGCTCGACATGGTCAAGGACGTCGTCGAACTGGGTTCGCGGCGACGCACCTTGTTGTTCCTGCGCGTCGATTCGCTGGCCCACTTCGTGTCATGTCTTGTGTACCTTCCGCGCGACCGCTATACGACCGCGGTACGGCTGGACATGCAAGACATCCTTGTTCGTGAACTCAACGGTGTCGGCATCGACTACACCGCCCGGGTCAGCGAATCACCCTGGGCGGTGGTTCATTTCACGGTCCGGATGCCCGACAACACCCGCCCCCAGGATATCGACACCTCGCCCGAGAACAAGAGCCGGATCCAGGGCCTGCTCACCGAGGCCGCCAGAACCTGGGGGGACCGGCTGATCGGCGCGGTGAAAACCGGTTCGATCGATCAGACCCGCGCCGAGCATTACGCCACAGCGTTCAACGACTTCTACAAGGAAGCCGTCGAGCCGTCCGACGCCATCGACGATATCGCGATCATCGAAGAGCTGCAGGATGATTCGATCACGCCGGTCCTGATCGACCTGACCGACGAGGGCGCTGCGCAGCTGACGCTGTACCTGGGCGGTCGGTCGGCGTCGCTGAGCGACCTGCTGCCGATCCTGCAGTCGATGGGCGTCATCGTCCTCGAGGAACGGCCGTTCACGGTGGTGCGTCCAGAAGGTCTGCAAGTCTGGATCTACCAGTTCAAAATCGTGCCGCACACGTCCATTCCCAGGCCGACGCGCGGGCCCGAACGCGACGGCACCGCTGAACGTTTCGCCGACGCGGTCACCGCGATCTGGCAGGGCCGTGTGGAGGTCGACCGGTTCAACGAACTCGTGCTTCGTGCGGGTCTGAACTGGCAACAGGTCGCGGTGCTGCGCAGCTACGCAAAGTACCTGCGGCAGGCGGGATTTCTCTACAGCCAGGCGCACATCGAGACGGTGCTCAACGACAACGCCGACACGGCGCGCTCCCTCGTCGAACTGTTCGAGGCACTGTTCCGCCCGGTTGACGAATCAGATGACGGCGCAGCCAAGCGCCGCAGTGCGCAGGCCGCCGCAGCGGCGGTGGCCGCCGACATCGACGCGTTGGTCAGCCTGGACACCGACAGGGTGTTGCGCGCGTTCGCGTCGATGATCCAGGCGACCCTGCGCACCAACTATTTCGTCACACGGCCCGACTCGGCGCGTCAACACAACGCGCTGTCGTTCAAGCTGGACGCCGGTCTGATCGACGAATTACCGTTGCCGCGGCCGAAATTCGAGATCTTCGTGTATTCGCCTCGGGTGGAGGGCGTGCATCTGCGGTTCGGGCACGTCGCGCGCGGCGGGCTACGCTGGTCAGACCGCCGTGAAGACTTCCGCACCGAAATTCTGGGGCTGGTCAAGGCGCAGGCGGTCAAGAACGCCGTCATCGTCCCGGTGGGCGCCAAGGGCGGATTCGTCGTCAAACGACCGCCGACGGCCACCGGCGACGAGGCCGCCGATCGCGAAACCCAACGCAACGAGGGGATCGCCTGCTACAAGCTGTTCATCTCCGGCCTGCTCGACGTCACCGACAACGTCGACAAGACCACCGGCGCCATCGTCCCGCCGCCCGACGTGGTCCGGCGCGACGGCGACGACGCCTACCTGGTGGTCGCAGCCGACAAAGGCACCGCCACATTCTCCGACATCGCCAACGACGTCGCGCAGTCCTACGGGTTCTGGCTGGGCGACGCCTTCGCCTCCGGCGGATCGGTCGGGTACGACCACAAGGCGATGGGCATCACGGCCAAGGGGGCGTGGGAAAGCGTCAAGCGGCACTTCCGCGAGATAGGCGTGGATACCCAGGCCGAGGACTTCACCGTCGTCGGCATCGGCGATATGAGCGGGGACGTGTTCGGCAACGGCATGCTGCTGTCCAAGCACATCCGACTGCTTGCCGCGTTCGACCACCGGCACATCTTCATCGACCCCGACCCCGACGCCGCACGATCGTGGGACGAGCGTAAACGCCTGTTCGACCTGCCCCGGTCCAGTTGGGAGGACTACGACACCTCGTTGATCAGCGAGGGGGGCGGCGTGTACACCAGACAACAGAAGTCGATCACGATCAGCCCGCAGGCGCGTGCCGCCCTCGGTATCGACGATTCCGTCGAAGAGCTCACCCCGCCGAACCTCATCAAAGCCATCCTCAAGGCGCCCGCCGACCTGCTGTTCAACGGGGGGATCGGCACCTACATCAAGGCCGAGACCGAGTCGGATTCCGACGTCGGCGACCGTGCCAACGACCCCGTGCGGGTGAACGGAAACCAATTGCGCGCCAAAGTTGTCGGTGAAGGCGGCAACCTCGGGGTGACGCCGCTGGGGCGCATCGAGTTCGACCTCGCGGGCGGTCGGATCAACACCGACGCGCTGGACAACTCCGCCGGTGTCGACTGCTCAGACCACGAGGTCAACATCAAGATCCTGATCGACTCGCTGGTCACCGCGGGCAAGGTCGACCCGCAGGATCGTGCCGAGTTGCTGCTGTCGATGACCGACGAAGTCGGCGAGATGGTCCTCAACGACAACAAGGACCAGAACGATCTCATGGGCACCAGCCGCGTCAACGCGGCCAGCCTGCTGTCGGTGCACGCCCGCATGATCAGGGATTTCGTCAGCGACCGCGGCTTGAACCGGGAACTGGAGGCGCTGCCCTCGGAGAAGGAGATCAATCGGCGCGCCGAAGCCGAAATCGGCTTGACGTCACCGGAACTCGCGACGTTGATGGCGCACGTCAAGCTGGCGCTCAAAGACGACGTGCTGGCCAGCGACCTGCCCGATCAAGAGGCGTTCGCCTCGAGGCTGCCCTGGTACTTCCCGGTGAAGCTGCGTGAGCAGTTCAGCAGCGAGATCCGCGGGCATGAGCTGCGCCGGGAGATGGTCACGACCATGCTCGTCAACGACGTCGTCGACGTCAGCGGCATCACCTACGTGTACCGAATCAACGAGGACGTCGGTGTGGGGCCGGTCGATGCCGTCCGCAGCTACGCCGCGGTCAACGCCATCTTCGGGATCAGCAAGCGGTGGAGGGAAATCCGGGCCACCGCCGATGACGGGGTCCCGGTGGCGGTGACCGACCGAATGACGTTGGATCTGCGCAGGCTCGTGGACCGCGCCGGCCGGTGGTTGCTCAACTACCGTCCGCAGCCGTTGGCGGTCGGCGCCGAGACGAACCGGTTCGCCGCGAACGTCGAAGCGCTGACCCCGCGGATGTCGGAATGGCTGCGCGGTGACGACAAGGCGATCGTCAGCAAGAACGCAGAGGAGCTGACGAGCCAGGGGATACCGAAGGATCTCGCGTACGTCACCGCCGCGGGGCTGTATCAGTTCAGTCTGCTCGACGTCATCGACATCGCCGACATCATCGAGAGGGACCCCGACGAGGTCGCCGAAACCTACTTCGCGCTGATGGACCATCTCGGCACCGATGGGCTGCTCACCTCGGTGTCGCGGCTACCACGCGACGATCGGTGGCATTCGTTGGCCCGCTTGGCGATACGTGACGACATCTACGGATCGTTGCGAACATTGTGTCTTGACGTGCTGGCCGGCGGCGAACCGAACGAGAGCGGCGAGGAGAAGATCGCCGAGTGGGAGATGACGAACAGCTCGCGGGTGTCGCGGGCGCGACGCACGCTCACCGAGATCTATGAAAGCGGCCAACACGACCTGGCGACGTTGTCGGTGGCGGCGCGACAGATCCGCAGCATGACGCGCACAAGTGGAACGGGGACCTCTGGGTGAATGGATTTGTGGCGCCGGTACATGTCCGCTGGTCAGACATCGACATGTACCAACACATCAACCACGCCACCATGGTGACCATTCTCGAAGAGGCCCGAATCCCGTTTCTGCGTGAGCCGTTCGGGCCAAGGATCGAGACCATCGGACTGTTGATCGCCGACGTCAACATCTCGTACAAGGCGCAACTGCGGCTGGTGGACTCGCCGCTGCAGGTGACCATGTGGTCCAAGCGGGTACGGGCCGTCGACTTCACCATCGGCTACGAGGTGAGGTCGGTCAACGCCTCGCCCGACTCGAAACCGGCCGTCATCGCCGATACCCAACTGGCCGCCGTGCACATCAAAGAACAGCGATTGCAGCGTCTTTCGCCCGAGCAGCAGGAGTATCTGCGGCATTGGTCGCGATGACCGAGCGCGAGCGCGGTATCTGGCTCGACGGTGCGACCCACCGCGACGACCTCGCCACGTTCACCGACCGCGTTCTGCGGCTCGACGACACCGCGGTGGTCAGGTTGCGGCAGCGCTCGGACGAGCAGCTTGTCGCCTGGGCGGCAACCGGATTCGACGTGCTGGCCAGCCGGGTGGTGCGCGGCCGGGTCAAACCGGCCGATCTGGCCGTCGGCGCCGACGCACTGGCCGCCGGCCTGGCCGCGATGGCGCCTGACGGTCACGTCGAACCCGGCTTCACGATGGACTCCGCGTGGCGCGGCGCGCTACCGCCTGAGACGGGTTTCGTCCACCTCGACGATGTGCCGGCCGGCGTCGTGCTGGACCTCGCCGAACAGGGCGGCGCGCTGGCCAAGGAGCATTCCAGCGCACACGGACCGCCGGTATCCCTGCTGGATCAGGATGTGATGTCGGTCAGCGCAGGTGAGGACAGCGTCGGAATTCCGATGCGCTGCGTATTCGCCTTGACCGCGATGGGTTTTCTCCCGCCGGCGTTGGCCGACGACGAGATCGTGCGGGTGCGGGCGCATCCGACGTGGTTGCGTATCGACGCGCGGTTCGGTTCGGTGTACCGGCGCCGCGGCGCCCCCGCCGTGGTGCTGCGCTGACTTTTCTCCCGCGAGCAGACATAGAAGGCCCCTCTGAGGCCCTCCAAGGGGGCCCTCTATGTCTGCTCGCGGCTAAGAGGGGGGAGAGCCAGGCGGTTTCAGGGCGGGCGCCGAAATCTGTGCACGATCGCGATGCTTTGCGGATAGTGGCGCGGCCAATCGGATAGCAGCGCTGTGGGCGGGAACGCTAACTTCTGACTCGTGATCTCAGCACGCGAGGAGCCCACTTGAGCACGCATGACCACATCACGATCGTCGGTGCCGGCCAGTCGGGCCTGCAACTGGCCATCGGCTTGCTTGCACACAACTATCACGTCCGTGTGGTCAGCGACCGCACTCCAGCGGAGATCGCGGCCGGCGCAGTGACATCGAGTCAGGGCATGTTCGGCCGTGCGCTTCGCCACGAGCGGGCCCTTGGGTTGGATCTGTGGCGGGACGAGGCGCCGTCGATCGGCGCCGTATCGATGACGATCGCGAACCAGCCGGGTGAACCGGTGCCATCCATCAGGTGGACGGGCCAACTCGGCGCCATCGCGCAGTCGGTGGATCAACGAGTCAAGATACCTCGATACATCGACGAATTCGTCCGGCGCGGTGGCGAATTCGTCGTGGGTAAGGCCGACGTCGACGATATCGAGGCGTATGCCAGGGAGTCAGACCTCGTCGTGATCGCGGCAGGCAAGGGCGATGTCGCAAACCTATTCACCCGCGACAGCGCGCGGTCCACGTACGACGAGCCGCAACGTGTCACCGCGCTGACCTACGTGCGCGGAATGGATCCGCAGCCGGCAGAGGTGTCCTACAACATCTTGCCGGGCGTAGGTGAGTACTTCGTCTTTCCCGCTCTGACGCTGGGCGGCCCCTGCAGCATCATGGTTTTCTCGGGGGTAATCGGCGGTCCGATGGACTGCTGGAACGATGTGAGGTCGGCATCCGAACATCTGGAAATCTCGAAGCGCATTCTGACCGAGTCCTTGCCGTGGGAGGCGGATCGATGCCACCACATCGCGCTGACCGACGAACAAGGGGTGATGTCGGGACGTCTGACACCGGTGGTTCGGCATCCCGTGGCTGTGCTGCCCTCGGGAGCCGAGGTGCTCGGAATGGCCGATGTGGTGGTGCTCAACGATCCGCTGACCGGGCAGGGATCGAACAACGCGAGCAAGAGCGCCGCCATCTATCTGGACGCGATCTCTGCGCACGACGGCCGCGCATTTGACCGGGAATTCATGCAGCGCACGTTCGAGCGCTACTGGGATTATGCGCAATACGTCACGAAGTGGACGAACGCGATGCTCGAGCCGCCGGAACCGTACGCCATCCAGCTGCATATCGCCGCCACGCAGCACCCCGAGATCGGCGACCGCTTCGCCAACGGCCTTGACTACCCACCGGATTTCTTCTCGTGGTATCTGGACGCGGAGAACGCCGCGGCGTACTTGGCCAGCCTGAGCCGGCCCGAGTTTGACCCTCGTGATCTGCGACGCGCCCTCGGGCAGTTCGCGACCGGGGTCAATGTTGTGACGGCTCGAGATCTCGACGGCACACCCGTTGGGATGACCGTCAACTCATTTTCCTCGGCATCGCTGGATCCGCCTATGGTGACCTGGTGCGTTCGTCGCGATGCACCCAGCGCGCGAGCGTTCACCACCGCATCGCATTTCGCTGTGCATGTCTTGGATGCCGCACATGCGCACCTTGCCCACCAGTTCTCAAAACCCGCGCCGGACAAGTTCGCTGGAGTGGAGGTCGTCAACGGCCTCGGCGATACGCCAGTCCTGGTGGGCGCGATCGCGCATTTCGAGTGCCGCAACGTCCGGACGGTTGATGTCGGCGATCACATCATGTTGATAGGTGAAATCGAGCGCTACGAGGCGCGCGGAGGTGAGCCCTTGATCTTCCACTCGGGCGGATTTCGGTGCCTCTCGGTGATCGCGAACTGAAGGGGTGCGGCGTTCGCACCTCAGCGGCGGAGGGTCTCGGACGGGGATTCGCCGAACCTGCGGCGGTATTCGACGGAGAAGCGGCCCAGGTGCATGAAACCGGCCTCCAAGGCCACTTCGGTGACGGTGACATTCGACGCTGGGTCAGCGGCCACAAGCGCATCCCGGGCCCGTCTCAGACGGACGTCGCGCAGATACTCCATGGGCGAACAACCGACATGAACCTGAAACCCACGTTGTAGTGCGCTTGCGCTGACGCCGGCGTGGGCAGCCAAGCGGGCGGTGGTGATCGCGCGGTTGGACGCTGTCTCAATGAATTCCACTGCGCTCCTGATGGCGCGTGGGGGTACGGCCCGGGCGTCGGAATGCAGGGCCGTCGAGTAGTTGTGAGGCTGCGCGGTCAGCAGACCGGTGAGGATCAGTGTTTCCAGTTCGGTAGCCATCAGCGACGAATGGACCAAGCTCTCGTCGCGGCGAAGCTCAGCGACCAGCAAGTCGATCGTCGCGCGCCAACTTCGTCCAGGGCCTGTGTCAAGCGGCATTCCGAGTGTGAACTGAATCGGAGCTTTGACCCGGCGGCCCAACAAGGACTCCAGGTGCCGCTGTAGCACGTCGTCGTCGACGCGCACGGCGACCTCCGAGCAGTCGGCTTGCCATCGCATCTCACAGCGTCGTCGTGAATTCGCGACGGACGCGACGCTCGGGGTCGAAACGAGTTCCTCGTCGGCTGTGGCGATGGCGGCGCAACCCTGTAATGGCATCTGCACCAAATGAAACGGTCTCGCCGATGGCACCACGTCGATGAGGACGGGTGCGCCGTACTTGATCCAGACGAGTTGAATCCTGCCGATGGCATGGACACGTACAGCCGCATCGAGCGCCCAGCCGCGTTCGACATCAAGGGAATGCGGCGCGAGGAGGTCGGTCAGCAAGGCCTGGATCTGATCGTCGTCTTCGATGCGGTCGAGGTCGAGCAGCGTGGCACCCTGCGTTTGACACGCCGGCGATCTGCCGGATCGAGCATCCGTCAGCGATGAAGGCCGTGCCGGGCGGGCCACGTCTACAGATAAGCACAGAGCCCGCCGCCATGTATCGAATTTGATCAAAATAGTCGTCGGATCGAGCATACGCGCCATTGACGACGCCGATTTTGATCATATACGGTCACAGTGAATTTGCGGCGAAAACCTCCACCGGGGGGTGCCGCCGATCATCAAACCCGGCCACGGCGTGAGGATTTGACTTGAAACTCGACGGCAAGGTCGCGATCGTCACGGGCACCGGCGCCGGCATAGGTCGTGCGACAGTGCAGCGTCTAGCAGACGAAGGCTGTCGCCTGGTCGTCAACGACATCAACGACGATTACTTGCGCGCGCTTGTCGAGACGCTGCCGCAGTCCACGGTGCTGCCCGTCGTCGGCGACGCTTCGGTTGAGCAGACCGCCACCGCCCTTGCGGCGCAGGCCCTCGATGCGTACGGACGAGTCGACATTCTCGTCAACGCTGTTGGCAACATGTTCATCAAGGACCCCGTCGAAATCACTGTGGACGAGTGGGATCGGGTGATGGCGGTGAACTTGCGCAGCGCCTTCTTGTGTTGCAAGGCAGTCCTGCCGACGATGATCGCGCAGCGGTCCGGATCGATCGTCAACCTCGCGTCGATCTCGTCATACGTCGGGCAAGAAATCAACGGAGAAAGCACGATCGCGTACAACGTCACCAAGGCCGCCGTTCGTCAGCTGACCACGTCACTGGCGACCCGGTACGCGCGCGATGGGGTCCGGGTCAATTGCGTCGTCCCTGGACCGACTCGGACCATGGCCTTGCAGCACTTCTATGCCGGTATGCCACAGGAGCAGTCGGACGCTGTCTTTCAGGCCGTCGGTGAAGAAACCACCGCCATCGGTCGAAGCGCCGAGCCGGAGGAGATCGCGGCTGCTATCGCGTTTCTGGTATCCGACGACGCGTCATACATGGTGGGCACCGCGCTCACGGTGGACGGTGGCTTCCTTGCGCGTTAGCGCTTAGAACATGTCCTCGCCGCCGAGTTCCCGGGCGACGAGGTTGGCGGTATACGCCAAATGCGTGCTGAGTTCGCGTGCGGCGACGCGAGGATTTCGCCTGGCGCAGGCGTCGATGATCCGTTCGTGCTCGAGCCGGCGTGCCTCGCGGTCGCCACGGTGCGGAATCGACACGAGCCGATAGCGCTCGCTGTTGACCCACAGCGGCATGATGAGTTTGGTCAACCACGGAGACCGGGCGGCCTCGTAGATCGCAAAGTGCAGCGCCGTGTGCGCTTCCCGCGATGCCATGGTGTTCGCTGCAGTAGCGGTGTGCTCGTCCAGCGCTTTGCGCGCTTTTTCCTCGTCCTCGTCGGTGAAGCGGGATGCGGCCCGCTCGACGGCGAGGACCTCGAGTGCAAGCCGGGCTTCGTAGGTGTTGTACAGGTCATCGAGCGAGAAGCTGCCCACCCGCGCGCCGCGGCGAGGATCTTGTTCCACCAGCCCGAGCGACTCCAAGCTGAGCAGTGCGCCGCGGACCGGCATCATGCTCATCCCGAGCCGGTCGGCGAGCGCTTTCAACCGAAGTGGTGAGCCAGGAGGAAGCTTGCCCGTGACGATCTCTTCCCGAAGGATCTCCACCGCGTCCTCGACTCTCGTCGTAGGCCTCGGCTTACTCGTAGTGCCGCTCAAAAAGCCTTCTCCATCCGCAGCGTCTGCGTCAGCACGGCAAAACCGTCATAACCTCACTATATGTCGCGGACCGTGTCCATACCCTGCGCCTTCCTCGACGGCGCACCGGCTGTGTCCGGCTCCACGAGCTCGACGGGCAGCCCGTCTGGGTCGAGCAGGAAGACCCACATCGCGGCGGCGGTGTCGCTGTGCAGCGGCGGGGACAGGAAGCGGACACCCTCGGCGCTGAGCCTGCGATGCCACGCCTCGATGTCGTCGACTTGCAGTGCGATATGCGCCGATCCGACATCGTGTTCCTCGGGTGCGCGTTGATCACCGCTGACACCGTACTCGCGCAGTTCGAGACGTACCCCCGGCGCAGCCATGAAGGCGCAGCGCAGCCGCCCACCGATGCCGGCGGCATCGGCTACGACGATGGTTCGTTCATGTGCGAAACCCAGCGACCCGTAGAACGCCACCGAACGCGGCAGGTCGGAAACAGCGAAGGAGACGTGATGCAACCCCGTCATGGTGCCGACGGTCACGCGGGTTCCTCCGCCACTGCCGCGAGGGACGTGCCGACGGCCGTCAGGTAGGCGGTGACGATCGCCGCGGGTTCCGCAGAGGTGATCGCCGCCGTGAAGTCATCGGGCCGCACGAGGTAGGTAGTGCCGCTCTTGGCGCCGAAGCGCTTGGTCAGGGTGCCTCGAACGTCAAAGTAGGTCCGGCCGCGGGCCCCGGAGTCAAGGGGGGCGTCGCGGCAGCTGATCAGAACCTGCGCGAGTCCGGGTGGGGGATCGGTGAGCAACGGCGCCTCTGCGGGCCAGTCGACGAATGTCAGCGCGACGAAGTCGCGGCCGAGCAGGCTGTGCAGACGCCGGAGCCGTCCGTCGGGGCCGAAGATGCTGCCGTCGGGGACCCGGTCTCCGCGTGCGATCGGTGGGCGCAGAACCGGCTTGGTGTCGGGTGCCCGAAGGTAGTTGAGCCCGAGAAGCGAACCGTTGTATGCCGCAGCCCAACGGCGACGCGGGTCGCGCAGAGCTGCCTGGCGCCGCACCGCGCCGGCCGCATTGATCAGCCGACTGCCGCTGACTTCCATGAAGCTGCGCTTGCGATTCTGCATCGCCAAGGCGGTGCTGGAGATGATGGGCTGACGTTCGGTGCTGTAGGTGTCCAACAGCGCCGGGCCCGCCCAGCCCCGCAGCACCCAGGCCAGCTTCCAACCAAAGTTGAAGGCGTCCTCGAAGCCGGTATTGAGGCCCAGGCCGCCGATTGGCGTTACGAGATGGGCGGCGTCGCCGAGGAGGAACACTCGGTCGACGCGGAACCGATCCAGGACGCGTCCCTGAGATGAATACTGCGCCCAATCGAGCACCCGGAACGGCTGATCTGGCCCGAGCTCCTCCCGCAAGCGCTGATCGATTTCGGCATCGGTGAGTTCAGGGGCGTCCGCCGGTGCCGCCCAACCCAACCGCCAGAACTTCGGCAGGCGGATCCGGGTGAAAAATCCGTTGGCGTCGCAGAGATAGGACAGTGAATCCGGAGGGTGCCCGTCGTTGCCGCGGACGTCAGTCTCGGCGTTGACGACGATGAACTGCTCGGCCGGAGTGATTTCGCGGTAGCGCAAGCCTAGCTGGCGACGCACGGTACTTTTGCCACCGTCACATCCGAGAACGTAATCGGCCTCGTATTCGACGGTGCCGTCGTCGGTTTCCAGCGTGAGCCGACAGCCGTCGTCGCGTTGGCTCAGGGCGGTCAGCCGGTGCCCGAAGCGGACCTCGGCCCCAAGCTCCACCGCGCGTTGCAGCAGAATCGGCTCGAACTCATGTTGAGGCAAGTTCAAGAAGAACGGGAACGCGGTGTCCTGTTGGAGTTCGGTCATGTCGACACGCATCAACGGCGTTTCTGTTGTCCGCCTGATGAAGTCGACGCTCTCGATGCGGATGCCCGATTCGAGTACTTTGTCGATGACGCCGAGACGGTCGAAAAATTCCAACGCTCGCGGAACGACCGTGCCGGCTTTGGGTGCCGACGACGTCATCGCGTCGTCTTCGAACACCGTCACGGAGATGCCGTGACAGGCCAGCCAGGCGGCGGCGCTGAGCCCCACCGGCCCGGCGCCGATGACGGCGATCCTGTGCTCGTTCAACGTGTCGTTCACCTTCCGTCCTTACTGCGAGATTCGGTCTCGGGTGCTGGGCTCACCCGCGGCGGGGCAGGATGCGCGTAAGTCGGCGTCTGCGCAGAAGCGCGTCTGCGGCAAGGACACCCGATCCCGCGGACAATCCCGGTCCGGGGTGGGTGCTCGCGCCGATGTGTAGTAGCCGATCCACCATGGTTCGATGGCTGGACCGGCCGGGCCGCGGACGCAGGATGAGGCTCTGGTCGAGTTCCAATGACCCGCTGTAGCCGTCGCCGCCCACATGATTGCGGTTGGCGGCCTCGAGGTCTGCGGGGGACAACACGGCGCGGCCCACCAGCGCCGAGTCCAGGTTGGTGATGTGCTGCGCGATGATCTCCTGAACTCGGTCGGCGAATGTCTCTCTGAGATGCTCGGTCCACACGCCGTTTCCGACATCGATCTCGCCCGCCGCGTCACCGACAGGACTGGACGGCAACTCGAGGAGTTGAACCCACAACGTGGCACCGCCCTTCGGGGCACGAGAGGGATCTGCGACCGTGTGCTGGCCGATGGCGATCGTGGGAGATGCGGGAAGCAGTCGTCGGGTCGCTTCGTTGACGGCTCGTGACACGCCGTCGAGTCCCGGTGTCAGGTTCACCGATGCGGCTTGGGCTAGCCGGGAATCGCCCCGCCAGCGAGGCTGCTCGTTCAGTGCCATGTGTATCTGCATTCCCGCGCGGCCATACCGGAATCGCCGAGCGTCGCTGGCAACCGGGGGCGAAACATCCTCGTTCCGCAGGAGATCCAGGTAAAGCTGTTGGGGAGTCACGTTGGCGAGCACGGCTTGGCGCGCTTCGTAGCGTTCGCCGTCGGCGGTCGCAACACCGGTCGCCGCTCCGCCCGACACCTCGATGCGGGTGACGTCACGATTGGTTCGGCATTCGCCGCCACCGTCGCGGATGATGCCGGCCAGGGCCTCGATCAGCTTGACCCCGCCGCCCTGGGGAATCGGCATCCCAACCATCTCGATCGACAGCGCGACCATTTTCGCCATCAACGCAGAGGTCACGGACTCCGGTCCGAGGCCACCGTGGAGGGGCAGCGGTGCGAAAAAGCCGCGGGCAGGTTCGGATCGGAACTCCGCCGTCACCCAGTCACGGCAGCTTTCGAGTAGGTCGCTTGCGTAGCGCAGGCTGCCGTCGCGCCCCAGCCGGCGGTAGGCAGTGACGCCGAGTTTCAGCGTCGCCAACGACCAAAACTCTTTCCCCATCAAATGAGTGGTGGTCTGCTGATGTCGGCCGAACCAGTCGGAGAGGCGATCCCAGGCCGCGCCGTCGGCGTGGTGGTGGCGCGTGAACTCGGCGACATTCTGCTCGTGCGACGATGTCAGCAGGACCGCGTCGTGGTGTGGGGAAGCGTAGGCAGTCTGTACCGGTGCGAACGTGTATTGCAGTCCGCGGGCGTCGAGTTCAGGTTTGAGCCGCTGGTATGCCTCGCTCAGCAGGAACAGCACGTGAAACCCGGAGAAGACGTCGTGGGTGTAACCCGGCGCGGTGAGCTCGGCGGTCTGCACGGCGCCGCCGAGGCGGTCGCTGCTCTCCAGGACGCACACGCCCCAGCCGGCGCGGGTCAGCAGCGCGCCGGCTACCAGAGAGTTGAGTCCACTCCCGATGATCACTGCGTCAAATCGTGGCAATGGCTCAGACCGAACCCAAGCGCGATACGAACGCCGCGAAGGCGGTATCGATCTGTTGTGACACCAGAAGCGGCGCGACGTGCTGAGTCATCCCGACGACGGGGCCGCGCAATACGACGGATGCGGTCCATCGCAGCGTCGTGCAGTTGGGATCGGGCGCGGCGCCCAACACGATCCTGTTGTCGAAGGTGGCGTGAACGCCGTCTCCGAGTGCGGTGCCCGCGAAGCGTGCGCTCTCGCCCGGTGTGCGTTCGACGCACTTCACCCTGGCGTTGAGGTGCAGGTTGCCGAGGCCGAGCGGAAATACGCAGCGCGCGCGGATTTCGCCGGACGATTGCGTCGAAACGTCCTGGACCACCGGGATCAAGCCGAGGAAGGTGGCGGGCTCGGCGATCGCGTCCCAGGTCGTCTCTGGTGATGCCTCCACCAAGCGGGTCCCATCAAAGTTCATCGTGACTCCACGATCACTCGGCGTTGGCTGGCCTCGGGTTCGTGGATGAGTGACCACACGCGTTGTGGGTCGTTGAAACTTTCGTGCACCACCGCTCGTATCCCTGCGGCCCGCAACGCATCTTGAACTGCCGCGCTGATGGTGTGCAGGCCTGCACCGCCGCCCTCGCCCATCCCCTTCGCGCCCACCGGTCCGAATGGCGACGGGGTGACGACCTCGCCGGTGTGAAGATCTGGCATGTCGAGGGCAGTCGGCACGTGGTATTGGTAGAAGTTCGACGTCAGCAACTGCCCGTGTTCGTCGTATTCGTAGCTTTCGGTGAGCGCAGCGCCCAGGCCGTGGGCCAGCGCGCCGTGCACCTGACCCTCCACGATCATCGGGTTGACTCGTACCCCGCAGTCGTCAACGGCGACATACCGCAGAATTTCGATTGCCCCGGTGTCCGGGTCGATTTCGATGACGGCCAGGTGGATCTGCGACGCATACGTCAGCGTCAAGTTGCCGAACTTCCGTTCCACATCTGGCAGGGCGAACGGCGGCCGGTACACGTAACGACAGTTGAGCGTCACATCCAAATCGGCTGGGTAGTCGAGGTTGTCGACGTTCACCAGACTCGCCAGCTCGAAAAACGTGAGCGATCCGCCGTGGGGAGCCATGGCCGCTCCCTTGGCGAGGACGATCTCGGCGGCAGGTGCCCCGAGCACCGCGCCGGCGAGGAGTCGGATCTCAGCGGCCAGCTTCTCCGCAGCACCTTTGGTCGCACCCAGTCCGGTGACGGCGAATTGGCTGGCATTGGTGCCCGACCAACCGGCATGCGTGTTGCGGCGCGAGTCGTGCCCGCTGTGCACGACGACGTCATCGGGTGTCACACCGAGGATGTCGGCCGCTACCTGTGCGGCGGTGGTTTCGTGTCCTTGGCCCTGTGGCGCCGAGCCAAGCGACAGCACCACCTCGCCGGAAAGGTCCAATTTGATGGTCGCGACCTGGTTGTTGCCGGAGACGGGGATGTGCGGGTTCGCCAGACGCACCTGCGCGTAGTTCTGGGTGCCCGAGTCCAGGGTGGATCCGATGCCGATACCCAGCAGCTTGCCGTTGTTGCGGATGCCACGTTGAGTTCGGAACCTGTCGTAATCTGCGAGTTCCAAGGCGATGTCGAGGGACTGCGTGTAATCACCGGAGTCGTAGATCCCCCCGCTGGGAGTTTCGTACGGAAAGTCCGTGGCCGGGATGTAATTGCGCTTCCGGATCTCGACCGGATCGAAGCCGAGTTCGTGGCTCACGATGTCGATGATCCGTTCGGTCAACCACAGATGCTGCATCCGTGAGTAGCCGCGGTTCGCCGAACTGGGCGTCTTATTGGTGATGACTTGCTTCATGTCGACGCGGATGTTCCGCCACAGATAACATCCGGGTGTCACCTGGGTCCAGAGCACGGCGCCTGTTGGCTCGTAGCGGGGGAAGGCGCCGACGTCGTCTATCGCCTTCGCCGAAAACCCCAGCAGGGTACCGTCTTTCGCCACGGCGACTGCGATGTCCTGGAACCAACGATCGGCACCGTGTGCGTTCGCGGTCTGTTGTTCGGTGCGCCACTCGGTCCACTTGACGGGACGGCCCAGCTTGCGGGCCAGTAGACAAGCCGCGGTCACATAGGTGTATCCGGTGAGTTTGTTTCCGAACCCGCCACCGATGTCGCCGGTGATCAGGTGCAACTTGGCGGCGGGAACCCGCAGCGCGCCAGAGATCCAGGTGATCGACGGACCGGGACCGTGCAGGTTGCAGGTGACGGTGAAGTCACCTGTGCCCGCGTCGAACTCCGCAACGGAGCCGGAGCATTCCAGCGGAGTCGAAGAGAACCTGTGGAAGTAGAGTTCTGAGATCCGAAGTACATGATCGGCATCTCGCAGCGCCGCGTCGACATCGCCGTAGTCGAACAGGGCGGACAATACGACGTTGGTCCCGGCATCCTCGTGCACGATCGGCGCGTCGTTCTCGGTTGCCTTGCGGGCATCCATCAGCGGGTCAAGAGGCTGGTACTCTACTTCTACCAATTCAGCGGCATCACAGGCTATTTCGCGGGTGGCCGCCACGACGGCAGCGACGGGGTGCCCTGCCCAGCACGCCTTGTCCACGGCCAGGCAGTATTCGGTGATGGCGCTTGCATCGCCGGGTGCGACCTGCCAGTACGGATCGGTGAGGTCCGCTGCCTCGCGTCCGGTGAGGGTTCCATGCACCCCGGGAAGCGCCTCGGCCTGCGACACATCCACCGAGACGATGCGTGCATGCGCGTACGGACTGCGGACGAAGTGCAGGTAGCCCATACCGTACCGCTTGACGTCATCGACGAACTTGCCTTGCCCTTTGAGGAGTCGTCGGTCTTCTTTGCGTTTGAGCCGTTGACCGGTCCAAGCTTCGGTTGCGGTGATTGCCGAGGAAGCCTCTGCGGTGTCGTGGAGGTCGCTACTCACTCGTTCGCTCCTTCCTGGCGGCTGCCTCGATGGCATCGACGATGTTCCAATAGCCGGTGCAGCGGCAGATATTGCCCTTCAGCGCACGCTTTATTTCGGTGCGTGTCGGGTTTGGATTGGACCGCAGCAGGTGGGTCGCGCTCATCAACATGCCCGGTGTGCAGTAGCCGCATTGGAGGGCGTGGTGGTCGGAGAACGCCTGTTGGAGATCGCTGAGGCCGTCGGTCGGTGACACGCCTTCGACCGTGATGATCTCGGCTCCGTCGGCCTGGATGGCAAGTACCGAGCAGGACTTCGTGGACTGGCCGTCGATGAGCACAGTGCATGCCCCGCATGTGCCGGTGTCGCACCCGACATGTGTTCCGACGAGATCGAGGTCGTCGCGGATGAGGTGCACAAGCAGTTTTCGGGCCTCCACCTCGCAGTGGTATGCACGGCCGTTGACACGCAGGTCGATCGCCTTCGCGCGGGTGGGCTCGCTCATCTACAGGGCCTCCGTTTCGCTCAGGGCTTGCTGCGCGGCGCGCAAGCCGAGGACACCGACGAGGTGCCGTTTGTACTCGGTCGTGGCGTGCACGTCGGGGGGCGGAGAAATACTCGCATCGGCGATGGCAGCGCGGATCTCGTCCGGCTCTGCGGCGGCCGACACCGCAACGGGCCGAGAGGCGACGCCTCCGAACGCAATCCGGACGTCGTCACCGATGCGGGTCGCTGCCGCATTGACGATGCCGGGGCCGTCGGCGCCGACGCGCAACGCCGCCCATCCGTCGCTTCGACGGGGTGGTCTGGGCGGGATCACGATCTTGGTCAACAGTTCCCCGGGCCTCACCGCGGTCCAGAACGGCGCGATGAAGAATTCGTCGGCCGGGACTTGTCGCTCGCCGTCGGCGCCGACGACTGTCATCGACGCGCCGACGGCCAGCATGAGCGGCGGCAGGTTGTTGTTGACGTCGTTGTGACAGACGTTGCCGCCGACGGTGGCGCGGTTGCGTACCTGCACATCCGCGAGGGTGGCGGCCACGTGGCACAGGATCGGGCGGTGCGCCCGCACCGTCTCGGAGGCGATCATCTCTGTGAAGGTCACGCCGGCGCCCAACTGGAGTGAACCGTCGTCACCCACGACGATTTGTTTGAGGTCGGCAAGGCTGCCGATGTCGACGAGCCGGTGGGGCGAAGCTACCCGAAGTTTCATCATGTTGATCAAGGTGGCTCCGCCCGCCAGGACGCGAGAATCCGGTGCGGAAAGCAGCTGGATCGCCTCGTCAACCGATGCAGCAACCGCGTATTCGAACGGTTTCAGCAACATCGCTTACTCCTTGTGGGTCGGCTCGGCTGATGAGCGCGTAGGTCCCCGGGGAAGTCTGCCTCGCGGGAGGGGTCGACGGTGGCGAGTTAGGTGAGTGCGATCTTCTCGACGCGGTTGACCAGACGCCCGATTTCGGCGATCTCGACCTCTGTGACGTCGCCCGGTTCGAGGAACAGGGGTGGGTCGTGGGCGAAACCGACCCCGGACGGCGTGCCGGTGAGGATGACGTCGCCCGGTTCGAGGGTCATACCCAGCGAGAGTTGCGCGATGATCCGTTCGACGGGGTAGAACAGCGACCCTGTCGACGCCTCTTGGCGCACTTCCCCGTTGACGAGTGACCGCAGGGTCAAAGACCGTTCGTCAAGTGAGTCGGCGGTGACGATCACGGGCCCCAAGGGGCAGTACGTGTCCATGCCCTTACCCTTTTGCCACTGGCCGCCGTGGCGGCGCTGGATGTCACGCGCGGTGATGTCGTTGGCCAGGGTGTATCCGAATACGTGATCCTTCGCGCATTCTTCAGAGATGGATCGGCCCCCTTTGCCGATGACGACCGCCAGTTCGCCCTCGTAGTCGAGCTTGGTCGTGACAGCCGCATCCCAGGCGATCGCATCGCCGGGGCCGATCACGCTGCCGTTGGGCTTGGAGAAGAATGTCGCGAACTTGCGCTCGTCGGTCTCTTGGCCGGCGCGTTTGCCGATGCCCTCCTCGTAGTGCTTTGGATAATTCCAGCCGACGCAATAGATGTGGTTTGGTCGTGGTATCGGGGCCAACAGTCGAACATCCGCGAGACGAGCGGTGCTCTCGTTGGCAGCGGCGGCCCGCTTGGCGTCGTCGAAGAGCGCGGGATCTGCGACGAGATCGAGGATCTCGTCGCAGATCGCGCTGAGGTCGATGACCTCGTCCCTCCGTACGGCGCCCGGCTTGGCTTGCCCGCCCGGCATTTGGAAGGTGGCAAGCTGCATATCAGCGGCCTGACTGGCCGATCGCGGCGATGGCCTCGATCTCGATCAGGAGTTCTTTGTCCACCAGTCGGGAAACCTCGAACATCGACGACGCCGGTAGCGGTGCGGAGAAGTAACGTTTGCGCACCTCGTGGATGTCATCGAACTGCTCCATGTCCCGGATGAAGACCGTGAGCTTGACGATGTCGGCGAGACTGCCGCCGGCCTCCTCGAGGATGGATTTCATATTCTCGAGGATGGTTTCGGTCTGGACCTTGACGTCGCCGACGCCGACCACCTCGCCCGAAGGAGCGCGGGACGTCAGACCGCTGACAAACAGCAACTCTTTCGGATCAGTCACCTTGATGGCCTGGGAGAACACTCCCAACGGCGTGTTCAGCTTCTTGCTGTAGACCTCGGAAATGGACATGGCTACCTCGCATCTTCATCGTTGTCATACCAATCGGGACGTTGTGGGTAGTGCGGTCCGTCGTAGACCTCCAGAAAGACGGTGTCCTCCAGAGCCTCGGTCGGTCCGTGAAAGTTGCCGGCGGGATTCCAGTAGAAGGATCCGGTGGTCAGGACTTCGCCGCTGTGTAGGTACTTGTAGCTGCCCGACAGCACGTACATGAACTGGTTCGAGGCGTGGCAGTGGTTCTGCGGAATGCCGCAGCCCTTCTCGATCTTGATCTGCGCGATCGAGGCGCCGGAGTCATCGTCGCGCCACAGCATACGTTCGGAAACACCGGGCAATGACTTTGCCCGCCAGGGCATTTCCTCTGCCCGCAGGATGAGTTCAGTGAGTTCAGGGCTGTTCAAAACAGGGCTTCCTCTCCAAGTTGACGGGCCACGACGTTGACCGTCTTGGCCAGGTGCTCGTGCAGTTCGCGTGACGCAACGCGAGGATTGCCGCGGATACACGCTTCCAAGATCCGCTCGTGTTCGAGTCGGCGGTCCTTGACGGCGCCTCGGTGGGGCAGAGACAGCATTCGATAGCGTTCGCTGTTCGCCCACAGCGGTGTGATCAGGCGAATCAACCAGGCGGATCCGGCTGCTTCGTAGATCGAGAAGTGGAACGACGTGTGCGCCTTGCGCGACTCCTCCAGCGCGCCACGTGCGGCCGCGGCGCATTGCCGTTCCAGGTGCGCGAGCGCCACCTTCCCGTGCTCGGGCGTGAAACGCTCGGCGGCCAGCTCGACAGCCAAGGTCTCGAGTCGGATCCGAGCCCGATAAGTGTCCATGAGGTCTTGTACGGAGAACAGGCTCACCCGCGCCCCGCGCCTGGGCTGTTGCTCCACCAGGCCCAGGGATTCCAGCACCCGCAGCGCCTCCCGAACCGGCATCATGCTCATGCCCAATCGCTCCGCCAGCGGCGCGAGCCGAAGCGGGGCACCGGGCTCAAGCGATCCCGACACGATCAAATCCTGCAGGGCATTGACGGCCATATCAACGCGCGTCTGTGTAGTGCCCGTCGGCGATTCCTCGATGGCGACCACCGACGTCGTGCTTGCCGATGTCATTGCGATCCACGGCCTCTCGTTCGTCGTTGCGCTCGGGTCCTGGGTCGGTGGTCCGTCCCATCGGCCTGAACAGTAACCCATTGTTTGATCAAAGAAAAGCTAGAACGCACGAAAAAGATGGCAAAAAGCGAACTTTGTGATCAAACATGCTTGACGCGGTTGCAATCTGCGCTTTAGGGTCGACCCACCGATAGAAGAGGTGCCGATGGCCCGCAGGGGTGCAGATCTTGCAGATCTGACGGGACGTGTCTGCGAAGTCGATCTCCATGGCACCGACGATGCCCGAAGGGGCAGGCTCGATACCGCTGAATGCACAAAACCTGTTGGACACCAATATGTTTCGTTTGCAAAGGATGAACTATGAGGAAGATCTCGATCATCGGTGCGGGTCACAGCGGCCTGCTGTTGGGGCTCGGCCTGCTTGAGCACGGGCACGACGTGACGATCGTTTCCGACCGCACGCCGGGCCAGGTTCGTCGCGGCTTCGTCCCCTCGTCGGCGGGGATCTCACCGGACGCACAGGCTTTCGAGCGGGAGCTCGGAGTCAACTTCTGGGATGACGTGTTGGTCCCCTCAGACGGCGTGCACTTCGAAATGATCGTGCCAGGCGGGACCGTTGCGCTGTCGATCGACGGCCCGTGGAACCCCGAAAAAATTTCTTGGCAGGCAGTCGATCTGCGGCTCAAGTGCGCCCGGTGGGCCGAGGAGTTCCAGCGGCGCGGTGGCAACTTGGTGATACAGGACGCCAGGCTGGAGAACATCGAGGCGTACGCGGGCGCAAGCGACCTGACCATCGTCGCCGCGGGAAAGGGGGATATCAGCGGACTTTTCGAGCGTGATCAAGAACGGTCGGTCTACACCGAGGCCCAGCGGCATCTGGCGATGGTCGTCGTTGACGGTCATCCCGCCTGGGCTGAGTCGGTTGGTTTCGAGTGCATGTACTTCGCTGCGCACGCGGGGGCGGGCGAGATATTCGGGACGCACTTTCTCAACACAACCGAGCGCGACTCGGTGTTCATGATCTTCGAGGCGGTCCCGGGTGGGCCGATCGATCGCTTCGACGATGCGACGGATCCAGAGGAAATCCTGAAGCGTTGCAAGGAGATACTTCAAGATATCGCTCCGGACCAATACGCGCTGGCTCGCAACGCGCGGCTGGCGGATCCGGCTAGCGCCATCCGCGGCCGAATCACCCCTGGAGTTCGCCGGCCCGTGGCTACGCTGCCATCGGGTGCGCAGGTGTTGGGACTCGGTGACGTGCTGAGCTTGAAGGACCCGGTCAGCGGCCAAGGTTCCAACAGTGCTGCCAAAGGCGCGCGCCACTATCTGCACCGCATCGTGGAGCGCGATAGCCGACCGTTTGACTCCGAATGGATGTCAGATGTGTGGGAGACGTTCTGGCAGGACTACGAGCAGTACGCGTATACCTTCACCAACAGCCTCTTGGACCCGCCGTCACAGTCCCAACTCGCCCTGTTCTCCGCCGCGCAAGAGCGAAAAGACCTGGCGGAGCGCATTTTCGGAAACTTCTCACATCCGCCCAACGCCTTTCCGTGGTTCTTCGATCCGGTCGAAGCCGGGCGCGTCATCGAGGGCGCGGCGACCGCCCCGGCAGTCGGTGTCGGTGACTAGCGTCCGTCCTCCCGGTATCAGGGCTGATTGAGCGACGGGGTGAACGCGGCGCCCTTATCTCGCGACCCTGGCCGCCGGCGCTGCCAGGGTCGCCAGCATGCGGGAACCATAGTCCCCGGCAAGGAGAGAAGGTCCATGTTCGTCACCCGGTTCACCGAGGAGTTCGGAATAGAGCATCCCATCGTCTGCGGTGGCATGACTGCCGTGGGCACCGCAGAGTTGATCGCCGCTGTGGCGAATTCCGGTGCGTTGGGCTTCCTGACGGCGCTGACCCAGCCGACGCCGGAGGCGCTGGCGCGGGAGATCCAGCGTACGCGTGATCTCACGGATAAGCCGTTCGGTGTCAACCTCACCATCCTCCCCACGATCAAACCGGTGCCTTACGACGAGTATCGCGAAGCGATCATCGACGGTGACGTGAAAATCGTTGAGACAGCGGGCAACAACCCGGCACCGCACTTGCCTCGGTTCCAGAGCGCTGGTGTGAAGGTAATCCACAAGGCGGTGGCTGTGCGTCATGCGCTGAAGGCTGAGAAGCTTGGCGTCGACGCGGTCAGCATCGATGGATTCGAATGCGCCGGCCACCCCGGAGACGATGATGTTCCCGGTCTCGTGCTCATTCCCGCCGCCGCTAAGTGCCTCACCATTCCCATCATCGCAAGTGGTGGGTTCGCCACAGGTGCGGGTCTGGCGGCCGCACTTGCGTTGGGTGCGTCGGCGATCAACATGGGCACCAGATTCGTTGCGACGACTGAGGCCCCGGTGCACGAGAACGTGAAGAAGCAGATTGTGATGAACGACGAACGTGCGACAGTGATCGTCTTCCGAAAATTCCGCAACACCGCTCGGGTGGCACGCAACTCTGTGTCTGAGGAGATTCTCAGCATCTCGGAACGGGACGGTTCGGGGTTTGAAGATATCGCGCACCTTGCCTCAGGCGCGCGAGGCCGCACGGAAGTGCTTGAGAAAGGCGACGTGGAGGGCGGCATGTGGTGGGCCGGTCAGGCCCAAGGGCTGATCGACGGAGTCGCGAGTTGCGCCGAGGTGGTCGATCAGATCATGCGCGACGCGTACGAACTGATCGACAAGAGGCTGCCCGCTCTGATCGCGACGCGGTGAATGCGCCTCCGCGCGGGCTAGCCGCCGGCGGGATGACGCAGAGCATCCGCGCGCGAGCGAATAATTTGATCAAAAAGTCCGCGAATTGGGCCAATCGGCCCGCAATTGGCGCATCTTATGATCAAATGTCCGTAGCGTGCGTGGGAGGCAGCGTACACCGTGCAGCGGGCAGAAAGAGGTGAAGATGGCCCACGACGGCCAAGGTATGCAGATTGATTGGGATGTCGAGATCGAAGCCGACGACGGCCTACTCCTTCGCGCAGACGTCTACCGCCCGACGGAGGGGCGGCATCCGGTACTTCTCTGCTACACGCCGTACGGAAAAGGGCTGAACTTCGCCGCAGGCCGGCCGGATCAATGGACCGCCCTCTGCACCCGACACCCCGATGTACCCACGGGTTCCAGTAATCGGTACGCCAATTGGGAGACGATCGATCCCGAGAAATGGGTTCCACACGGGTACGCGGTGGTGCGTGTCGACTCACGGGGCATGGGGCGCAGCCCCGGATATGTGGACCACTGGTCCCCTCGCGAGACGCAAGACTATTACGACTGCATCGAGTGGGCTGGAACCCAACCCTGGAGTACCGGGCGGGTCGGCCTCATCGGAATCTCTTATGTCGCAATGAATCAGTGGCAGGTTGCTGCATTGCGACCACCGCACTTGGCGGCCATCTGTCCGTGGGAGGGTTGTTCCGATCACTACCGCGACGCACGCCGGCACGGCGGGATCCTGTCGACGTTCATCGTCCGCTGGTATCGCAACCGGATCGACAAGGCGCAGTTCGGCGTTGGCGAAGGTGGCGGGCGAAATCCCGTCACAGGTGTGCCGGTCTTCGGAGACGAAACCTTGCCAAGCGAGGTCCGTGCGCAAAATCGTGCCGACTTGATTGCGGAGCTTTACGACCATCCCACGTTCGACGAGTATTTCGAGTCGCTCAACGCGGACCTGTCGGCCATCGAGGTGCCGCTCTTGTCTGCGGCCAACATTGGCGGGCAGGGCCTTCACTTGCGCGGTAACGTCGAGGGCTTCCTACGCGCGGGATCCCGGCGGAAGTGGCTTGAGTTTCACAACCTCGAGCACTGGACCCATTTCTACACCGATTACGGGCGGGAATTGCAAAAGCGTTTCTTCGACCACTTTCTCAAGGACGAGCCGAACGGCTGGGATGATGTTCCCCCGGTAATTCTCAACGTTCGCCACGTCGACGGGACTACGTCGCTTCGATACGAACAGGACTGGCCCCTTCCAGGGACTGACTGGACAAAGCTGTACCTGGATCATTCCGACCAAAGGCTCGTCCAGAAGCCACCTGCAGGCGAACGCCAGGCGAGCTACCAAGCTTTGAGCGGCGGCCTCACTTACCGCACGGTTTTCGACGTCGATACGGAGATCACCGGGCCCTCGGCCGTGAAGATCTTCGTCTCGTCATCGACCCGTGACGTCGACCTTTTCCTGGTGCTTCGGGTCTTCGACCCCCTTGGCAACGAAGTCACTTTTGCCGGCGCGAACGATCCGCACACTCCGATCTCGCTGGGTTGGCTGCGCGGATCGCACCGCAAGCTCGATCCCGTTCAGAGCACGCCCTATCGGCCCTACCATACCCATGACGATCCGACGCCTCTTGTGCCCCAGACCGTTTACGAGCTCGACGTCGAAATCTGGCCGACGTCGATTGTCGTCCCGGCCGGCTACACACTCGCGCTCACGGTGCAGGGGCACGACTATCAACATGAGTCGTCCGACAGCCAAACCTCGGTGGACTGGTACAACCCCGCCGACGCAATGCACGGGGACACCCGGGATCGGCCCGCGGACGTCTTTGGCGGGACGGTCACCCTGCACTCGTCCGATCGTCAACTGCCTTATGTCATCTTGCCTGTCATACCAGCCGAACCTCGGAGGAACAGTGGGAATTCAGCAGATTGAACACCTCGAGCTCTACGTCAACGACATCGACTCGACTGTCCGTTTCTACCAGGATGTCGTCGGCCTGGTCGAAATTGCGCGCACCGGTGATGCGGTTTATCTGGGCTGTGGGTTTGATGGCAACTGGGACGTCGCCTTCAAAGAAGGGCCCACGGGAGTCAGTCGTGTCGCCTTCCGCGCTGAAGACGTGGCTGAGATCGAATCTGCCGAGCGCGCGTTGAACCAAGCGGGGTTGACGACGACTCGCACCGACGGAGCGCATCCGAATCAGGCCGAGGGAATGCGATGGGTTCTTGATTCCGGTCTCGCGGTGGACTACGTGCTGGTGGCTGACAACCGTTACCACGTGCTCGCAGAGCCGACCATCGCGTCACGCCGCGGTTTTCAGCCATTGGACCTGGACCACATCGCAATTCAGTCTGCTGACGTCAAAGCGGCATCGAAGTTGTTCGTCGACGTACTCGGCTGGCGCGAGACCGAACACATCGAGTTGGATCCCAGCTCCGACATGTGGCACGGCAGCTTCATTCGCAAGGGCCTGCTGCATCATGACATCGCGGTGACGCTGGGGCAGGCACGCATGCACCACTGGGCGCTGGCGATGTCGAGCATCGATCACGTGAAGATGGCAATCGATGTCCTCGCCGCGGCTGGTACGCACCTCGAGCTCGGGGTGAGTCGTCATCGTGCGGGTGGCAACATCTTTGCCTACTTCATCATGCCCGACGGCCACAGGCTCGAATTATCTTGTGAGATGTCGATTGTCAACCATGACACCCCATCGCGAACCTGGTCGGACCGTGCCGGGTTCGACGCGTGGGGCAACCTCTTTCCGACTCCGGACTTTCTCAAGGGGACGTGACGTGACCGACCTCTTGGTAGTGATCGCCTTTGCCACAGCGATTGTGGGTGCGGTGCTGGTCACGTGCTGGAAGGGGTTACGCAGCGATCTCTTCGTCCATTTCGCCCGTGAATACGACTCCTGCGATCAACGTCCGCTCGCCGGCGACCCAGTGGAGGAGTAGTCCGCGGTAGCTCTGCGCGTGCGCGGTATCCGGAAGGTCGCGCCAGCCGACGATGCGCCGAGCAACCGCTAGTTTGATCACAAAGATGCCATTAGAGGCCCAGAAGATTAGAAAACTGCTTTATTTTGATCAAACCGTGGGCTATTCTTCGACCCAATGGTCAAGCTGCGACGCACGTTCAACTCGCCGGCGAGGCCTTCGATACACGAGGCGTCTGCGTAACAGCTGTCTGAAATCCAGAGGGGATGGTCATGACGAGCACGGCTTCATCTGCGGCGACCGCGGCAACAGTGGCGCGCGCACGCCAACACGGCTTAGGCGATCTCCTCCGCCGCACAACACTTCGGTATCCAGCCAAGACCGCCGTCATTGCCGACAACCGCCGAGTGACTTTCCGCGAGTTCGATGCTGCGGTGAACCGGTGCGCGAACAACCTCACCGAAAAAGGCTTGGTCAAAGGCGATCGGCTCGCCATTCTGTCCCATAACTGTTGGCAGTTCGCCGTTTTGACCTTCGCAACCGCTCGGCTCGGAGTGGTGCTGGTCCCGATCAACTTCATGCTCAACGCCGAAGAGATCGCCTTCATCCTCGCCCATTCGGGCGCCAAGAGTCTCATCGCCGAAGATGCGCTGGCCCCGGTCGCCGAGCAGGCGTTGTCCTCGGCGAGCATCTCTGATGCTGTACTGGGCTGGATTCCGATGACAGGCAGCCCGCCAACGGGCAACTGGGACAACGTCGACCGCTGGATCGACGCTGGCGACAGCTCGTCGCCGGAGGTGTTGATCGGAGACGATGACCCGCTGCGGCTGATGTACACCTCCGGGACTGAATCCCGGCCCAAGGGTGTCGTGCTCACTTCACGTTCGCTGATCAGCCAGTACGTTTCCTGCGCTGTGGACGGCGACATGAGTTCGGATGACATCGAGCTGCACAGTCTGCCGATGTATCACTGCGCCCAGCTTGACTGCTTCTTCTCGGTCGATGTCTATCTCGGTGCAACCAGCATCATCCTGCCTCGACCGGACGCCGAAGTGTTGCTTGAAACGATTGAGCGGGAGAAGGTCACAAAGCTGTTCTGTCCGCCCACCGTGTGGATCTCCCTGCTGCGACATCCTGATTTCGACGCGCGGGACCTGTCCAGCCTCGCGAAGGGCTACTACGGTGCATCGCCGATGCCCGTGGAAGTGCTCAAGGAACTCTCCCGCCGTCTGCCCAACGTGCGGTTCTGGAACTTCTACGGACAAACCGAGCTGGCCCCGCTAGCCACCATTTTGCGTCCGGAGGAACAGCTTTCACATGCCGGCTCGGCAGGACGCCCATCGCTGAACGTGGAGACCCGCGTAGTCGACGAGGACGACCTCGACGTTGCCTGCGGCGAAGTCGGCGAGATCGTGCACCGCTCACCGCACGCCACGCTTGGGTACTACAACGACGAAGAAAAGACCGCCGTCGCTTACCGCAGTGGTTGGTTTCATTCTGGCGACCTCGGCGTGATCGACCCGGACGGCTATCTCACGGTGGTCGACCGCAAGAAGGACATGATCAAAACGGGAGGCGAGAACGTCGCCTCCCGTGAGGTGGAGGAGGCCCTTTACCTGCTCGACGGGGTCGCGGAGGTCGCCGTTTTCGGCGTGCCGCATCCGCACTGGATCGAAGCGGTCACCGCGGCAGTCGTTCCCAAAGACGGTGCGGGGCTGACGGCCAAAGAGGTCGAGGAACATGCACGAAAAGTGCTGGGTGGTTACAAGCGGCCGAAGTATCTGGTCTTCGTCGAATCGCTACCGAAGAACCCGAGCGGCAAGATCCTCAAGAAGGAACTCCGTGTCTCCTATGCGCACTTGGCGCAGTCGTGAGGTTCATCGTGGGCCGCAGTCACCGAGAACCGTCAACCAGCTCACCCGTGAGCAGGTGAAGTCGTGGCCACCGACAGCGCTGAAACTTCGGCGAGGATCATCCGCCGCGCCGGAGATGTCAACCGGACATCGATTGGTTCACCGCGCGCCATCGTTTTGAAACCTCTGCGCAGCGTCGGTGGCTTCTGCGCCTTTTCCCTCGACGCGTTCGTGACGATGTTCAAACCACCGTTCGCCTGGCGCGAATTCCTGGAGCAGACTTGGTTTGTGGCCAGGGTGTCACTCATCCCGACCCTGATGTTGTCCATTCCGCTGGTCGTCATGACCGTCTTCACGTTCAACGTGCTGCTCATGGAATTCGGCGCCGCCGACTTCTCCGGCACCGGCGCAGCGATCGGGGCGGTCAACCAGATCGGTCCCTTCGTCACCGTGCTTGTCGTTGCCGGTGCGGGTGCGGCGGCCATGTGCGCCGATCTGGGAGCGCGCACCATCCGTGAAGAGCTCGACGCACTTCGGGTCATGGGTATTGACCCGATGCAGGCCCTGGTGGCGCCGCGAGTGCTGGCTGCCACGGTGGTGGCGTTGCTGCTGTCATCGCTGGTGACGCTCACCGGCCTGACGGGCGGGTTCCTGTTCTCAGTGTTCTTCCAACATGTCACCCCCGGCGCGTTCGTCGCAGGCATGACGTTCATCACCGGTTTGAGCGACGTGTTGATATCCATGGTCAAGGCAACGCTGTTCGGCTTGGCAGCCGGTCTGATCGCCTGCTACCAGGGCACGACCGTCGGTGGGGGCCCGGCCGGGGTCGGCAATGCGGTCAACGAAACGGTCGTGTTTTCGTTTGTCCTGCTGTTCGTGATCAACATCGTCGTCACCGCGATCGGGTTCGAGGTCACCAAGTGAGCGCGAGCGTCGTTCTCCGACAACGTCTACCGCGGACCATGATCGCGGTAGACGGGGCGAGGTCGGGCTGGCGGCAAATCGGTGATCAGACCCGGTTTTACGGCCAGACAATCATTTCGATCGGCGACGTCTTCATCCGGTACAAGTCCGAGTTGTTACGACAGGTCGCGGCGATGAGCCTGGGAACCGGTGCCCTCGCGGTGATCGGGGGCACGGTCGCTGTCGTCGCCTTCCTGACCATGTCGACAGGCGGGCTGATCGCGGCGCAGGGCTACAACCAACTCTCCCAGGTCGGGGTGGACGCCCTGGTCGGTTTCGCGTCGGCCTTCCTCAACACCCGACTGATCACGCCATCCACCGCAGGAATCGCGATGGCCGCCACGATCGGCGCCGGTGCGACCGCGCAGTTGGGCGCGATGCGGATCAACGAAGAGATTGACGCATTGGAGGTCATGGGTATCCGCTCGATTGCCTACCTGGCCTCAACGCGGGTAGCGGCCGGGGTGATCGTCGTCCTTCCCCTCTACTCCGTCGCGCTGTTGATGGCCTATACCGCTGCTCGCTTCGGCACGACGGTGTTCTACGGCCAGTCGGCGGGGGTGTACAACCACTATTTCAACACGTTCCTGGTTCCCGGCGATGTAATGCGTTCGTTCGCAGTCACAATCATGCAGGCGGTCGTGATCATGCTGATTCACACCTACTACGGTTACACCGCCAGCGGTGGTCCCGTCGGGGTGGGGGAGGCCGTCGGGCGTGCCACCCGAACCTCACTCGTGGCGTCGAGCTTCCTGATCCTGTTCGTCACTCTCGCCATTTATGGCCAGACCGGCATATTCAACTTCTCCGGGTAGTGCGATGTCGTCGAAATGGGGAACTCCGCGAATCGCGTCCGAGTGGTGGGCTGCGTTTTTGGTTGTCGGATTGACCGTCGCAGTCGCGGTCTGCATGGGCGCGTTCAACCGGTCATTCACGCCGACGGTGCCCGTCACATTGACTTCGGAGCGCGCGGGGCTGGTGATGGAACCGTACGCAAAGGTGAAGATGCGGGGGGTTCAGGTCGGGCGTGTCGCCATGATCTCCGGTGCGTCCGACGCGGTGACCCTTCGACTAGAGATTGACCCCGATCAGGTCCAATACATCCCGGCCAACGTCGAAGCCCGTATTGACGCCACATCGCTGTTCGGGTCGAAGTTCGTCGACCTGGTGTTTCCCAGGAATCCGGATCCGCAACGACTTTCCGCCGGTGCGGTTTTGGAGTCGAAGAACGTCTCCGTCGAGGTGAATACCGTCTTCCAAAACTTGGTGGAGCTGATCAACCAGATCGATCCGGCGAAGTTGAATGCGATTCTGGCCGCGTTCGCCGAGGGGGTGCGTGGCCAGGGTGAACGCATGGGGGAGGCCACGACAGCCGCAAACGAGGTACTGATCGCGCTGAATCCGCGATCCGAGACAATGCGTGCGAACTGGCGAGCAATCGAAGAGGTCAGCGACACCTACAGCGCGGCCGCGCAGGACATCATCGATACCCTCGGCGCCGCAACAACCACGAGCGTGACGTTGACTGATCAGGCCCGGCAGCTCGACGCACTGCTGCTTGGCGTTGTGGGCATGTCGCGCAGCGGGATCAACGTTCTGGGCCCGAGCAAGGACAGTTTGATCAGAGCCGTCAATCTGATCGAGCCGACCACGAACCTGCTGATGAAATACAACCCGTCATTGACCTGCCTTCTCGTCGGCGCCCAGAACACCCTCGACCACGGGCTGCGGCACTACGCCGGTGGCGGCAACGGCAAGTCGCTCATCATGGACGCGGCGTTGCTCATGGGTGACGACCCGTACCGATATCCGCAGAACCTACCCGTCATCGCGGCCAAGGGCGGCCCCGGCGGCAAGCCCGGTTGCGGATCGCTTCCCGACGTCGCGCACAGCTGGCCTGTCCGCTACCTGGTGGCCAACACCGGGTTCGGGGCCGGCCTGGACGTCCGTCCCAATCCCGGGATCGGCTTCCCCGGGTGGGCCAACTACCTGCCGGTCACTCGGGCGGTGCCCGAACCGCCGAGCATCCGCTCTCCGGGCGGCCCGGCTCCCGGTCCTTTTCCGTACTTCGGTGCGCCGCCCTACGGTGCCCCGCAGTACGGACCCGACGGCACGACGCTGTATCCGGGCGTTCCCCCGCATCCGCCACCCGGGCCGGGGCCCACCGATCACGGGGAAGCACCGCCATCGTGATCACGCCGACGCCGCTCAGTCAGCACCATTTGGAAGAGGTGAATCGCCTTGCGACGTAGTATGTCCGGGCTTCTGATCCGCCTGGCAATCTTCTTCGTTGTGTGCGCGCTGGGCGCTTTTGGCCTGATCGCCATCTTCGCCCAACTCAGGTTCCAGGAGGAGAGCACCTACCACGCCTCCTTCAGCGCGGTGACCGGGCTGGAGAACGGCAACTTCGTCCGCATCGCCGGCGTTGAGGTCGGCAAAGTCAAACACATCGCGATCCAGGATGATTCCACCGCGTTGGTCGAATTCAGTGCCGATGACTCCGTGATCTTGACGGAGGGCAGCAGGGCGGTCATCCGATACGACAACCTGATCGGAGGACGCTATCTGTCGTTGGAGGACGGCGCCGGTGGAACCAGGAAGCTCATCCCTGGTGACACGATCCCGATGACCCAGACCGCGCCGGCACTCGATCTCGACGCGTTGATCGGTGGATTCCGGCCGCTGTTTCGAGCGTTGGAACCCGATCAAGTAAATGCGTTGGCGGGCCAGCTGATCTCGGCGTTTGAGGGGCAGGGGCCCACGATCGGGTCGATTCTCACCCAGACCGCTGTACTGACCAACACGCTGGCCGATCGGGACGAACTGATCGGACAGGTCGTCGTCAACCTGAATACGGTGCTGGGTTCACTCGGCGATCACACCGACAAGTTCGACAAGGCTGTGGACTCGCTGTCGGAGCTCGTGCACGGGCTCGAGAAGCGCAAGCAGGACATCAGCACTGGGATGGCGCACGCCAACGAGGGCGCCCGCAGTATTGCCGGCCTGCTCGCCGAGGCCCGTGAGCCACTGAAGAAGGTGGTTACCGAAACCGACCGTACGGCAGGAACCGTGCTGGCCGATCACGAGTACTTCGACGACCTGCTCACGACACTTCCGGACGCTTACCGCGTGCTGGGCCGGCAGGCGATCTACGGCGACTTCTTCAGTTTCTACATGTGCGACGTGGTTCTGAAGTTGAACGGTAAAGGCGGCCAGCCTGTTTACGTCAAAGTCGCCGGTCAATCCACAGGCAGGTGCACCCCACGATGAAGCCCTTCAGGGAACGCAACCCGATCATCATCGGCGCCGTCGCGCTGACCGCGGTCGCAGCCATCGCCGTGGGTGCCTTCAACTTCAACAAGCTGCCGTTCCTCAGCTCCGACACGACGTACTCCGCGTACTTCGACGAAGCGGGCGGTCTGACGACCGGCGCCCCAGTGCAGGTATCGGGCTTTCGCGCCGGGCAGGTGCGCAGGATCGACCTCAAACCCGAGGGCGTGCTGGTCACCTTCTCCGTCGCTGACAACATCCGGCTAGGGGAGCGAACCGAGGCCGCCATCAAGACAATCGGCCTACTGGGTAACAAAGTTCTGGGGATTACGCCGCGCGGGGAGGGCCGATTGTCCGGCACCATCCCGATCGAGCGGACCACCTCGCCCTACCAGCTTCCCGACGCCATCGGCGACTTGACGGCGACCATCAGCGGCCTGGACACCGGCCAGTTATCCGATTCGTTGCGGACACTGAGCGATACGCTTCGCGACACCCCACCGCAGCTGAAGGTCGCGGTCGACGGCATCGCCCGATTCTCCGAAACCCTCAACCGACGCGACACACACCTGCGTGAGCTACTGGCGAACGCCCGCAAGGCCACCGGGGTGTTGGCTGGGCGTACCGACCAGATCGTACGGCTCATCTCCGACACCAACGCCATGCTTGCGCAACTGCAAAGCCAAAGCGCTGCACTGGACCAGATCTCCGGCAACATCTCGGCACTGGCCAATCAGATTCTCGGGTTCATCACCGAGAACCGGTCGACCATGAAACCGGCGCTCGACAAGTTGAACGGAGTGCTCGCAACAATCGACAACCGCAAAGCCGAAGTGCGGGAAGCATTCCGCGGCCTGTCCGCGTACGTGATGGCCCTCAGCGAATCGGTGAGCTCCGGGCCGTTCTTCAACGCCTACGTCGCCAACTTGTTGCCCGGTCAGTTCGTACAACCGTTCGTCGATGCCGCGTTCTCCGACTTGGGTTTGGATCCGAACGTGCTTGCGCCCTCGGAGCGTACCGATTCGCAGGTCGGCCAGCCCGGCACGCCAGCGTCGCCGGTGCCCTTTCCGCGCACCGGGCAGGGCGGCGAGCCGCGGCTACATCTGCCCGACGCCATTACCGGTAAACCCGGTGATCCGCGCTATCCGTACCGCGAGCCGCTACCGCCGCCGCCACCGGGCGGACCGCCGCCAGGGCCTCCGGCGCAGCCGTCGGCCGAACACGCTTCCGGGCAGGGTGACCGATGAGCAGGGCACACACGCGTATCGGCGTAATCATGACCTTGATTGTTTCCCTGGTCGGCGCGGCGGCCCTGTTGATTGGGGCCGCGCGCGAGACGAACCGCACCCGTGTGGTGGCGTTCTTCCAGAACAGCAACGGCGTCTTCGTCGGCGATGACGTCCGGATCCGAGGCGTCACTGTCGGCAAGATCGACGCCATCGAACCGCAACCCACGACGGTGAAGATCACGTTCTGGGTGGATGGCTCCTATTCCGTTCCGGCCGACGTCAAGGCAGTGATTCTGTCGCCAACACTGGTGACAGCAAGGTCAATTCAGCTCACCCCGCCGTATCGGTCAGGCCCGACCCTGCCCGACGATGCGGTGATCGGCGAAGACCGCACTGCGGTACCGATGGAGTGGGACGACTTCCGCGGTCAACTCGAACGGCTCACCGAGGCGCTGCAGCCCACCGAAGCAGGTGGTGTCAGCACCCTGGGCTCCTTCATCAACACCACGGCTGACAACCTGCGGGGGCAGGGGCCGGCGATTCGCGATGCGATCACCAAACTTTCGCAGGCGCTGTCGTCTCTCGGTGATCACAGCGACGACATGTTCACCAGCGTCAAGAACCTGTCCTCGCTGGTGTCGGCGTTGCAGGACAGTACGGTGCTGATACGACAGCTCAACAGGAACCTTGCCTCTGTCACGGGACTGCTGGCCGACGATCCCGGCGAAGTGGCGCACGCCATCGAGGACATGAATTCTGTCCTTGGCGAGGTGAAAGCGTTCGTTGCCGACAACCGCGAAAGCATCGGCACGACGTCGGAGAAGTTGGCGTCAGTGTCCCAGGTGCTGGTCGACAGCATCGACGACATCAAGCAGTTCCTGCACGCCGCTCCCACGGGACAGGCCAACCTGATCAACTCGTATCAACCCGCCCAGGGCACCCTCAGCGGAGCGTTGTCGGCCAACAACTTCAGCGATCCCATCACCTTTCTGTGCGGCGCGATTCAGGCCGCATCACGGCTGAACGCTGAACAGTCGTCGAAATTGTGTGTGCAGTATCTGGCACCGATCGTGAAGAACCGCCAGTACAACTTTCTGCCGCTCGGGCTCAACCCATTCGTCGGCGCCAGCGTACGTCCCAACGAAGTCACCTACAGCGAGGCCTGGATGCGGCCGGATTACGTTCCACCCCAACCGATACCGGGCGCGGAGCAGCCGGGGCGGCAAACCGATCCGGGCGAAGGGTTACCCGGAATAATGGTTCCGCCCGAGGCGGCACCATGACGCGGGCACGACGGTGGCGAACCGCCGGTGTGGCGGCAGTGCTGGTATTGAGCACAGTGTTGTCCGGGTGCGGTTGGCGCGGATTGAACGCCCTTCCGCTGCCCGGCACTCAAGGTCGTGGCCCGGGCTCCTTCACGATCCAGGCGCAGATGCCCGATGTGCACAACATTCAGCAGAATTCGCGGGTCCGCGTGGGCGACGTGAACGTCGGCACGGTCACCACGATCGAACGACAAAGTTGGCACGCACTGGTGACAATCAGGCTCAACGGTGACGTCAACGTCCCCGCCAACGCCACGATCTCGGTCGGGCAGACCAGCCTGTTGGGATCACTGCACATCGAACTCGCGCCGCCGACCGACACACCGCCACAGGGCAGGCTGCGCCAAGGCTCCGTGATTCCCCTGTCATCGGGCCGCGCTTATCCGTCGACCGAACAGACACTCGCCGCGGCGTCACTGCTGCTCAACGGCGGTGGAATCGGGCAGGTTCACGACATCACGAAGGCATTGAGCACCGCATTTGCCGGTCGCGAAGACGATCTGCGGAGCCTGCTGGTGCAGCTGGACACGTTCATGGACCGGGCGAACGATCAAACCAGCGACATCATCGCTGCCACCGAAAGTTTCAACCGGCTCGTCGAACAGTTCGCTGCGCAGAAACCCGTCGTCGACAAGGCGCTCGAAGCGATCCCAGATGGCCTGGCAGTCCTCAATAGCCAGCGCGACAACCTTGTCGAGGTATTCGATCAGTTGGGCAAGTTCAACGCGCTGGCCACCGACTCGGTCCACCAAACCCGCGCCGCGCTGGTTCAGGAACTCAAAGACCTCGGCCCGGTGCTCGAGTCGCTCGCGAACGCCGGCCCTGCCTTGACGCGTTCGCTCGACCTACTGACCACCTATCCCTTCCCGAAGGACACGCTGACCAATTGGATGCGCGGCGACTACGCCAACGTCACCGTCGTCGCGGACCTGACCCTCAGTCGGATGGACTCGGCTTTGTTCACCGGAACTCGCTGGGAGGGCGACCTCACGGAGTTGGAGCTGCAATGGGGTCGCACCATCGGCCAGCTGCCCAGCCCCTACACGGCAAGTAACCCGCTGATGGCGCCTTACCGCTGGGATCAGGGGCCTTAATATGCATCTCAACAGACGAGTCCAGTTGCAGCTGGTGTTCTTTGCCGTGATCTCCCTGTTCGCCGGCGGCGCCATGGCATTGACGTATCTCAGGGTGCCGAATCTTCTTTTCGGCGCCGGCCAGTACCAGGTCACCGTGAACCTGCCCGTCGCCGCCGGGCTCTACTCCAATGCCAACGTCACCTACCGAGGCACCGAAGTCGGCCTCGTCAAGGATGTGCGGTTGAGCCCGACCGGGGTGGACGCCGTCCTCACCATGCAGACCGGTATCGATATACCCGCCGACCTGGATGCGCGCGTGCACAGCCAGACGGCGCTGGGGGAACAGTTCATCGCGCTCGTGCCGCGCAGCGATGGCGGCCCGCTGCTGAAGAACGGCGACGTGATTCCCGTCGACCGCACAACGGTGCCTGCCGACATCAACGCGCTTCTGAGTGCGACCAACCGAGGCCTGCAAGCGATTCCGCACGACAACCTGAAGACGGCCATTGACGAAGCGTTCACCGCCGTGGGCGGTCTGGGTCCCGAACTGTCCCGGATTGTCAGATCCAGCACCACATTGGCCATCGATGCGCGCGACAACCTCGACGCGTTGACCACCCTGATCGACGAGTCTCAGCCGATTCTGGATACCCAGATCGACACCTCGGACTCGATTCAGGCGTGGGCCGCCAACACCGCGCAGATCACCCGCCAGGTGCAGGAGAACGACGCGGCGCTGCGCGGCATTTTGGACACCGGTCCGGACGCCGCCGAGGCGGTTCGCAGCATGCTTGATCGCGTGCAACCGACCCTGCCGGTTTTGATGGCGAACCTGGTCAGCGTCGCCGACGTGGCCGTCACCTACCAACCCAACTTGGAACAGCTCCTGGTGCTGACCCCACCGGGGCTGGAGATCCTGCAAGGCGCCGGTCTGGCGAACCGCGACACGAAACAGGACTACCGCGGGCTTTACCTGTCGTTCAACCTGAACCTCAACCTCCCGCCACCCTGTATGACCGGATATCTGCCGGCTCAACAGCGACGACCACCCAGCGAGGTCGACTATCCCGACCGTCCCGCCGGTGACCTGTACTGCCGGGTGCCGCAGGACTCGCAGTTCAACGTGCGCGGCCTGCGCAACGTGCCCTGCGCCGCCCGCCCCGGCAAGCGGGCTCCGACCGCCAAAATGTGTGAGAGCGAAGAGAATTACGTACCTCTCAACGACGGGTACAACTGGAAGGGCGACCCGAACGCGACGTTGTCTGGGCAGGCCGTTCCGCAACCTCGCCCCGAAACGCCGACGCCGGTGGCGATTGCGCAGTACGACCCGAATTCGGGCACCTATGTCGGATCCGACGGCCGCACCTACACGCAGTCCAACCTTGCGCGCAGTGCGCCCGAGGGCCAGACATGGCAGCACATGCTGCTCCCTCCCACAGACCCGTGACCGATATCTCCGCGAGCAGACGCAGAAGGCCCCTCTGAGGGGCTCCGAAGGGGCCTTCTGCGTCTGCTCGCGGCTAAAGAAGGGCTAAAGAAGGGACAGCCAGGCGGCGGTGTCGGGCGGCAGCTTGCCGTCGACCAGCGGGGCACTGGCCAACAGCACCTCGCCGTCGGGCAGCGAGATGGCGGCGTCGCCCGCGTTGAGTACGCACACCAAGCCGCCGTCGCGCGCAAAGGCCACACTGTCGGCAGGGGAGTCGAGCCACGAAACCGTGCGACCCTCGAATTCGCGTCGTGTGCGGCGCAATTCGAGGGCGCGACGATACAGCGACAGCGTGGAATCGGGGTCGTCGACCTGCTTCTCGACCGTCAGCGCCGCCCACTCGGGCGGAATCGGCAACCACGTATCGGCATTGGTGGAGAACCCGAACGGCGGCGCGTCACCTTCCCACGGCATCGGCACCCGGCATGCGTCGCGGCCGCGCTGTGTGCGTCCCGACCGCTCCCAGATCGGGTCGCGCAGCGCCTCGTCGGGCAGGTCGACGTTGGGCAGGCCCAGTTCCTCGCCGTTGTAGACGAACACCGCGCCCGGCAGCGCCAACATCACCAACGCCATGGCCAACGCCCGCGACAGCCCGACCTGCCCGCCGCCGTAGCGGGTCGGCGGGCGGTCGACATCGTGGTTCGACAACGTCCACGTCGGGGTGGCGTCCACCAGATCCGCAGCGGCCATGGAGTTTTCGATCGCTTCGCGGATCTCGGCCGCGTCGAAGTGGCACCGCAACAATCGGAAGTTGAAGCCCAGATGCAACTCGTCGGGGCGCAGGTAGCGGGAGAACTGTTCGTTGTCGTAGACCCACACTTCCCCGATCGCGACCGCGTGCTCGAAATCGTCGAACACGCGGCGGATCTGACGGTGGATCTCGTGCACCCCGTCGTTGTTGAACCGGGGATCCTTGTCCATATCGGCCAACAGCATCTCGGCCCTGGCGACCTCCATGTCCGGTAGCCCCGGCGGCTTGGCCATCCCGTGCGCGACGTCGATGCGGAACCCGTCCACGCCGCGTTCCATCCAGAACCTCAGCGTCTTCTCGAGGTCCTCGAACACCTCCGGGTTGTCCCAGTTGAGGTCGGGTTGCTCGGCGTCGAACAGGTGCAGGTACCACTGGCCGGCTGCGCCGTCGGGTTCGACGACGCGGGTCCACGCCGGGCCGCCGAAGATCGAGACCCAGTTGTTCGGCGGTTGGCTGCCGTCGGGCCCGGCGCCGTCGCGGAAAATGTAGCGCTCACGTTCGGCGCTGTCCGGGCCGGCCCGCAGCGCCGCCAGAAACCACGGATGCTGTGAGCTGGTGTGGTTGGGCACCAGATCCATGGTGATCTTGATGCCGCGTCCGTGGGCGGCCTCGATGAGCCGGTCCAGCGCGCCGAGGCCGCCGAACAGCGGATCCACGTCGCGCGCATCGGCCACGTCGTAGCCGTGATCGGCCATCGGCGACACCATCACGGGGTTGAGCCAGATCGCGTCGACGCCGAGGCCCTGCAGATGGTCCAGTCGGGCCGCGACGCCGTCGAGGTCGCCGACACCGTCGCCGTCGCTGTCCCGGAACGACCGTGGATACACCTGGTAGAAGACGGCCGAAGACCACCAGCGCGCGGGCATCAGAACGGCGAGTTGACCAGCGAGTCGGCCGCCATCTCCAGATAACCCAGCAACTGCTTGCGATGGACGTCGTCAAGCGTCTCGGAGTCGATCTCCGCGATCGCGGTGTGCATGCAGCGCAGCCAGGCGTCGCGCTCGAGGTAGCCGATGCGGTAGGGGACGTGGCGCATCCGCAGTCGAGGATGGCCGCGCCGCTCGGAGTAGGTGTGCGGTCCACCCCAGTACTGCTCGAGGAACATCCTGAGCCGCTCCTCGGCGCCGTCCAGGTCGTTTTCCGGGTAGAGCGGATAGAGGATCTCGTCGTCGCGCACGAGTTGGTAGAAGCGCGACACGATCGCGCGGAACGTCTCGTGGCCACCGACCTCGTCGTAGAACGATCGTTGGGACTGGGTCACGCCCCCATTGTGTCTTGTCGCCCGATGTGGCTGGTCAGACGGTCGGCTACCGGTTGTTCATCGGACTGACCTGCGAACACGGGGAGAAAGACCGTGCGATCGGCGCGAAACAAGGGTTTACTGTCCGTCGGAGGACGTATGGCGCATCGCAAGAAAGGCCCGTCCAGAAGAGCGGGCTTGTCCGGGGCCGCGACATCGCGCGCCCAGACGCGTGTTCTGCACAGCGTCGAGACCCATCCACCAAGTAGCAGCGACGGCTCCTTTTGGGGGCGTCGCCGAGTCCTTCTGCTGAACGCCACCTACGAACCGTTGACCGCTCTGCCCATGCGGCGGGCGGTCATCATGCTGATGTGCGGAAAAGCCGACGTCGTGCACGACGACCCGGCCGGGCCGGTCATCCACTCCGCGACCCGGTCCATCGTCGTGCCCTCGGTGATCCGGCTGAAGGCCTACGTGCGGGTGCCCTACCGGGCCCGCATCCCGATGACCCGGGCGGCGTTGATGCATCGCGACCGGTTTCGCTGCGCCTACTGCGGAGGCAAGGCCGACACCGTCGACCACGTGGTGCCGCGCAGCCGCGGCGGCGACCACTCCTGGGAGAACTGCGTTGCGGCCTGCTCGACGTGCAATCACCGCAAGGCCGACCGGTTGCTCGGCGAGCTGGGATGGACGCTGCGTTCGGTTCCGCTGCCGCCGAAGGGACAGCACTGGCGGCTGCTGTCGTCGGTGAAGGAACTCGATCCGTCGTGGGTGCGATACCTGGGTGAAGGCGCGGCGTAACCGCGGCTGGTATACGGTTTCGGACGTGAGCGACGCAACTTCATACGCGATAGTGATCCTGGTGCCGCTGGCGCTGACCGCTGTGCTGGCCGCGTTGATCTGGCGGGGCAAGGGAGTGCACCCGGAGACTTACGAGTTGTCCGAGAAGTGGACGCACGAACCGATCTTGTGGGCGTCCGACGAACCTGCTGACCATGGCCACGGCGGCCATGATTCACACCCGTTCACCGTAGGAGGCGGCGCCAGTGGCAAGTGGTGAAGTTACGACCATCGAATCGGCGGACCTGCCGCTCGGTTGGGTCGTCACCAGCAGCGGACGGATTTCGGGGGTCAACGAACCCGACGAGCCCTCGCTGTCTTACCCGTTTCCCGTCAAGGACCTGGTCTTCCTCGACAACGCGCTGAAGTATGGCTCCCGCGCCGCGCGGGCGCGCTTCGCGGTGTACCTCGGCGATCTCGGCGCTGACACCGCTGCAGGTGCCCGCGAGGTCCTGGCTACGGTGCCCACGCCCGACAATGCGGTGCTGCTCGCGGTCTCGCCTAACCAGCGCGCGATCGAGGTGGTGTACGGCAACGACGTCAAGGGCCGCGGTATCGAGGACTCCGCACCCAAAGGGGTGTCGGCCGCCGCAGCAGCGTTCAAGGACGGCAAGCTGATCGACGGCCTGATCGAGGCCGTCGAGGTGATGAGCGCGGGCGTCCGGCCCCGCTAGTGTTGCTGGCCCTCTTCGGCCGCGAGCGTGCGTGTTTGCGCCCGACACGCCGAGGTTTTGCCGAACTTTACGCACGCTCGTCGGCGAACGTGGCGCGGATTTCGACGTAGCGAGTCAGGAACTTGCGTTCGTCGAGGCGCTTGCGGCGCATCCAGCCGGTGACCTCTTCGTTGCACTTGCTGGTGTTGCACGACGCGCACGCCGGCACCACGTTGTCGATGGTGTAGCGCCCGCCCCGCGAGATCGCCATGACGCAGTCGCGTTGCAGTGGGCCCTCGGTCGCGCCGCAATAGGCGCAACCGTTCCACGCGGCTTTGATCGCCGCCCATTGGTCGGCCGTGAGGTCGTTGTCGACGGCGCTGAGCCGACGTTTGCGCTTGCGGGCAGCGCGTGCCCGACGGCTCCGGTTGACGGCCACCTTCCGAGGATGCCGTGCGAGCGTGCGTAAAGTTCCGCAAAACTCCGGCGTGTCGGCCGCAAACACGCACACTCGCGCCAAAAGGGGGCTCGCGTCAAAGGCTCGCGTCGAACCGGCGTGCCCGCAACGCGCGCTCCACGCCGGCGCGGCCTTCGACCACAAGCCGGCGCAGCGGCGGCGGTAGGTCGGGATCGGCCAGGAACCGGTCGGCGGCGTCCAGCCCCTCCTGGCTGACATCCCACGACGGGTACAGCCCGATGACGACGGTCTGCGCGACCTCGCTGGAGCGTCGTTGCCACACCCCGGAGATCGCGCCGAAGTACTTGTCCCGGAACGGTTGCAGCAGCTCCTGTTGACCCGGCTGCACGAACCCGCCGACGATCGATCGTGCGGTGATGTTGGCCAGCGTGTCGTCCTCGATGACCTGCTCCCAGGCCGCTTCCTTGACCGCCAGCTCGGGACGGGCCGCCGCGGCGGCCAACGCGTGGCGCTGTCCGGCCGCCGTCGGATCCCGTTGCGCCTCGGCGTCGATGAACGGCGTCGCCATCCCGTCGCTGTCGATCCCGCCGGCCGCGGCCAGCGCGGTGACGATGCGCCAGCGCAGGTCGGTGTCCACGTTCAGCCCGGGAAGTCCCTTGTCGGCCGGGTCGCTGTCCAGCAGCGCCGACAGCACCTCGATGTGGCGCGGGCTGAGCACCGAGCCGCACAACGCGTTGACGAACGCCAACTGGTGATCCGAACCGGGCGCGGCGTTGCGGGCCGATTCCAGCAGCAGGTCGGCGAACTCGGGCCAGCCCTCCTCGCCGGCCCACTGTGGGTCGGCATAGGAATTCAGCGCGGTCTGCGCCTGCAGCAACAGCCGTTGCGCCACACCGACTTCGGTCTCTGCGTGCACACCGCCGCAGACCAGCGCCACGAAGTCACGGGCCGTCAGCTCCGCATCGCGGGTCATCTCCCAGGCCGCCGACCACACCAGCGTGCGGGGGAGCGGCTCGGCGATGTCGGCGATGCGGGTCAGCACCGTCTGGAGCGAATCGGGATCCAGACGCAGCGAGCAGTACGTCAGGTCGTCGTCGTTGACCAGAATGAACTTCCCGCGCGAAACCCCTTGCAGCGCAGGTACTTCGGTCATCGACCCTTCGATGTCGAGCTCCTCACGGTGCACGCGAACCAACTTGCCGGTGCCGGCCGGGTCGTCGTCGTAGATCCCGACCGCCAGCCGGTGCACCCGCGTCTCACCGGCACCCGGCTGCGCGCCGCTCTGGCTGATCGAGAACCGGGTGAACCGGCCGTCGGCGTCCAGGTCGAAGTCCGGTCGCAGCGTGTTGAGCCCGGTCGTCTTGAGCCACTGCTGCCCCCAACCCGACAGGTCGCGTCCCGAGGCCTTCTCCAGCGCGCCGAGCAGATCCGAGAAGGTGGCGTTTCCAAAGGCGTGGTCGCGGAAGTAATCCCGCAGCCCGGCCAGAAACTCGTCCTCGCCGACATAGGCGACGAGCTGTTTGAGCACGCTGGCACCCTTGGCGTAGGTGATGCCGTCGAAGTTGACCTCGACGGCGGCGAGGTCGGGGATGTCGGCGGCCACCGGATGCGTCGACGGCAGCTGATCTTGGCGGTACGCCCACGACTTCTCGACGTTGGCGAACGTGGTCCACGCTTCGGTGTACTCGGTGGCCTGGGCCTGACACAGCACCGAGGCGAATGTGGCGAAGGATTCGTTGAGCCACAGGTCATCCCACCACACCATGGTGACCAGGTCGCCGAACCACATGTGCGCCATCTCGTGCAGCAGCGTTTCTGCGCGACGCTCGTAGGACGCCCGGGTCACCTTGCTGCGAAAGACGTAGTCCTCCAAGAACGTTACGGCGCCCGCGTTCTCCATCGCTCCGGCGTTGAACTCCGGCACGAACAACTGGTCGTATTTGCCGAACGCATAAGGGATGCCGAAATTGCGGTGGTAGAAGTCGAATCCCTGCTTGGTTTCGGTGAACAGCCGGTCGGCGTCCATGAACTCGGCCAGCGACTTGCGGCAGAACAGGCCGAGCGGGATGTCACCGTGCTCGTCGGAGTAGGTGTCATCCCAGCGCGCGTACGGCCCGGCGATCAGCGCCACCAGGTAGGTGCTCATCCGCGGTGTCACAGTGAAGCTGTGCCGCTTGGCTTTTCCGTCGTCCTCGATGCCCAGGGTGGCGCCGTTGGACACCACTTCCCAGTGCGACGGGGCGGTGACGGTGATGTCGAAGGTGGCTTTGAGGTCGGGCTGGTCGAAACAGGCGAACATCCGCTTGGCGTCGGCGGTTTCGAACTGCGAGTACAGGTACACCTCATCGTCGACCGGGTCGACGAAGCGATGCAGGCCCTCACCGGTGTTGGAGTAGCGGCAGTCCGCGTCGACGACGAGCACGTTGTGCTTGGCAAGCCCGGTCAGCGGGATGCCGGTGGATTCGTCGTACCCGGAGACGTCGATGGGGCGGTCGTTGAGCGTCGCGCGGTGAACGGCGTCGGCTGCGAGATCGATGTAGGTGTCGGCGCCGGGCAGCGCGTCGAACTCGACGGTGGTGGTGGAGCGGAAGGTGCGCTCGCCGGGGTTACCGTCACCGTCGGTGACGTCGAGGACGATGCGGTAGCTGTCGACGGTGACGAGCGCGGCGCGCTCGACGGCTTGATCGCGAGTCAGGTTGGGTAAGGCCACCCAACCAACCTATCGGCTGGCGCAGCGCCGCCCGCTGCAGCGCTTAGAGGCCCGGGATCGCCCGCGCCGCGGGCAGCCAGTCCAGCACCGTGCCGTTACCCACCGAGGCCAGCATCTGCGGACAATACGACTTGATCGCGATGCCGGTGAAGAACGCGGCGACGCCCGGCGGGATACCGCTGTCCGACACCCGCGTGTACACCTTCGCGATGTTCTCGCCCGGCTCGACGAGCAGCGGACACACCGATTCGCCGAGGGCGACCATGTCCACCGGATTGTCGACCGTCATGCCCGCACCGCGAAGCGCGGCCAGAAACGCGTCGTCGACCGGATCGGCGTGGGCGGGCGCCGCGAGCAGGGCTGCGGCGGCGGTCGCGCCGATGGTCAGCGCGAAGGTCTGGGCCGTTCGATTAACATGCTTGTTCACTTTGGTAACGATTCATTACAGCGGTCACAGCAGAAACACGGTTTGGTCACCGTTTGTACATTAAGGCGTTTCTCATCAGGCTCAGATTCGTCGGCCATGCTTGGGGAACACGTTGCACATCTACGCAGTTGTGCTGAACGGACCGCAGTCAACGAGAGGACGCCCTGATGCCCGAGAAGTCCGTCGCCGATTTTTGGTTCGACCCGCTGTGCCCGTGGTGCTGGATTACCTCGCGGTGGATCCTCGAGGTCGAGAAGGTCCGCGATATCGAGGTGAACTTCCGCGTCATGAGCCTCGCGGTGCTCAACGAGGGCCGCGATGTGCCCGAGGACTATCAGGAGGCGATGAAGAAGGCCTGGGGCCCGGTGCGGGTCGCCATCGCCGCCGAGCAGGCCAAGGGCCGCGAAGTCCTCGAACCCCTGTACACCGCGATGGGAACCCGGATCCACAACCAGGACAACAAGGACTTCGACGTCGTCATCAAGGAGTCGCTGGCCGAGGCGGGCCTGCCCGCCGAACTGGCCGACGCCGCCACCACCGACAAGTACGACGAGGCGTTGCGCAAGAGCCACCACGAGGGCATGGACGCCGTCGGCGAGGATGTCGGCACGCCGACGATCCACGTCAACGGGGTCGCCTTCTTCGGCCCGGTGCTCTCGAAGATCCCGCGCGGTGAGGAAGCCGGCAAGCTGTGGGACGCCTCGGTGACGTTCGCGTCGTATCCGCATTTCTGGGAACTCAAGCGCAGCCGCACCGAGGCGCCGAGCTTCGACTGACCGCGGCCCCCGGGTGCTTCGCGAGACGTACACCAGGGTCGTTGAGGCGCCAAGATCACGACCCTCATGTTGATTTCGCGAACACCGAAGTAGGGTGACCGCCATGCGCGTCTACCTGGGAGCCGACCACGCGGGCTTCGAGTTCAAGCAGCGGATCATCGAGCACCTGAAGGCCAACGGGCATGAGCCCGTCGACTGCGGGGCCTACACCTACGACGCGGTCGACGACTACCCGGCGTTCTGCATCGCGGCCGCCGAGAAGACGGCCGCCGACCCGGGCAGCCTGGGCATCGTGCTCGGCGGTTCGGGCAACGGTGAGCAGATCGCGGCGAACAAGGTCCCCGGGATCAGGTGCGCGCTGGGCTGGAGCGTCGAGACCGCGAAACTGGCGCGCGAGCACAACAACGCGCAGATGATCGGCATCGGCGGGCGCATGCACACCGAAGACGAGATGCTCGCGATCGTCGACGCGTTCCTCAGCACACCGTGGTCGGATGCCGAACGCCACCAACGGCGTATCGACATCCTCTCCGAGTACGAGCGCACCCACGTCGCGCCGCCTGTGCCCGGCGCTTAGGCATGCCGGAAGGTCACACCCTGCACCGGCTGGCCCGGTTGCATCAGCGCCGTTACGCGCGGGCGCCGGTGCTGGTGTCCAGCCCCCAGGGCAGGTTCGCCGACGGGGCCGCCGCGGTCAGCGGGCGGGTGATGCGCAAAGCGACCGCGTGGGGCAAGCACCTGTTTCACCACTACGAAGGTGGTCGGGTGGTGCACGTACACCTGGGGCTGTACGGGACCTTCACCGAGATGCGGCTGCCGATGCCGCTGCCGGTCGGGCAGGTGCGGATGCGGATGATCGGCGAGGAATACGGCACCGATCTGCGTGGGCCGACGGTGTGCGAGGTGATCGAAGAGGCCGAGATCGACGACGTGATCGCGCGGCTGGGTCCCGATCCGCTACGCCGCGACGCCGACGGCTCGTTGGCCTGGGAGCGAATCCGTAAGTCGCGCAGGGCGATTGGCTCGCTGCTGATGGATCAGTCGGTGATCGCCGGGGTGGGCAACGTGTACCGCAACGAGTTGTTGTACCGCCACTGCATCGACCCGTACCGCCCGGGCACAAAGATCGACGAGGCCGAGTTCGACGCGATGTGGACCGATCTCGTCGCGCTGATGAAGGTCGGTTTGCGCCGCGGCAAGATCATCGTGATGCGCCCGGAGGACGACCACGGCGCGCCGGCCTACGGTCCGGACCGGCCCCGCACCTATGTCTACCGTCGCGCCGGCGAGCCGTGCCGCATCTGTGGGACGGAGATCCGCACCGCGGTGATGGAGGGCCGCAACCTGTTCTGGTGCCCGACCTGTCAGAAGTAGGCCCACTTTTTCTCGGCGAGCAGACGTAAAAGGCCCTAAATTACCGGCGAATTGGGGCCTTTGCGTCTGCTCGCGCCAAAAAATCGCTCGGGCTAAGAGATTGCTCGCGCCAAGAAACTAGAAGCCGCCGAAGTCTCCGAAGTCGCCGCCGAAGTCCCAGCCGCCACCGTCGCCGCCGCCGGCGTCACCGCCCATCCCCTGATCGAAACCCTGGTCGTAGCCCTGGGCGAAACCCTGCTCGTACCCGCTGCCGTGCATCCCGGAGAACAGCGCGTTGAACAGCAGCATCGAGCCGACACCCCACGCTCCGGCCACCAGGGCCGGCTTCCACCACGGTTCGGAGTACCACCCGGCGGGCACTGGGCGGCCGGCGACCTGGCCGCCGGGGTAGTAGTTGGGGGTGCGCTCGGAGGGCGTCGGCGACGCCTCGATCGCGCGACCCTCGAAGTTGACGCGACGGGCCTCGGTGACCGCTCCCGCCGACCGTTGACCCGACAGCGTCTCCAACTCGGGTCCGGGGTCCATGCCCATCGCGATGCGCGCGGCGCGGATGTAGTACATGCCCTCGAGCGCGCTTTCCTTGGCCAACTCGGCCTGGCGCGCGGTTGTGGCCTGCTCGATCTGCGAACCGGCGGCGGTGTAGCGCTCCGACGCGTCGGCCAATGCCTGCTTGGACGCCTCGTCGGTGCCGGTCAGACTGATCACCTGACCGCCGAGGCGCTCGATGACGCGACGCGCGTCGGCCTTGGCGTCGTCCAGCGCCGCCGCGTTGCGCTTGTCCGAAGCCTTCATCGCCGCGTAGACGAGCACGCCGAACGCGACGATGACCAGCACGACCAGGACCAGCAGCACGGCGTTCATGGCGTTCAGCGTACCGACAGGAAACCCTCAGATCAGGGCCGCGACCAGCGCTGGGTTACGCCGAGAGCGGACCCGCTATATACGCCTGCGGTTCGCCGGAACCAGTTCGCCCGATCCGGGATTTCCACTCCGCGGGACCGAGGGGTATTGCGTGCGCCAGCGGTCTACCGTCGTCTACACGGCCGTGTGTATCGATTCTTACGATGCGGAGGGTTCATGGCACCCACAGTTGACCTGCCGGCGGGTCGGGACGTGACGACATCTGGCTCGTACACGGCCCTGACTCCGTTGACGTTTCTCGAGCGGTCACTGGACGTGTTCGCCGACAAAACCGCCATCGCCTACGGCAACCACCGGCTGACCTATAGCGAGTTCGGTGCGGCGGCAACGCATTTGGCGAATGCACTGCGCGCTTCAGGCATTGAACGCGGCGATCGGGTGGCGTATCTGTGCCCCAATATCCCGGAGATGTTGGTGGCCAACTTCGGGGTGCCGCTGGCAGGTGCGGTGATGGTGCCGATCAATGTCAGGCTCGCCGCCGAAGAAGTCCAGTACATCTGCGATCACTCCAGGGCCAAGCTGCTGGTGGCCGACACCGAGTACCTCGAGTCGCTGGCCCCGGTGCTGTCCAGTCTGCAAACCGTTCAAGAGGTGGTGGCGCTGCACGACCCGCTTGGGCCCGCCTCGATCGCGGCTACCGAGCACGCGCACATCTCCTACGACGAGCTGATGGCGCGCGGCTCGGCGGACTCGTTGCCATGGCAGGTCGACGACGAGCTCGGGATGATCGCGATCAACTACACCTCGGGCACGACCGGCCGACCCAAGGGCGCGATGTACACCCACCGCGGCGCGTACCTGAACGCGTTGGGCGAGATCATCCACCAGCGCTTCGACCCGGAAAGCGTGTACCTGTGGACGCTGCCGATGTTCCACTGCAGCGGTTGGTGTACGCCGTGGGCGGTGACCGGCATCGGTGCGACGCACGTGTGCCTGCGGGCCGTACGCGCCGACGTGATCTGGCGGCTGCTCGATGAGGAACGTGTGACACATCTCGACGGTGCACCCACGGTGCTGGTGACGATCGCCGAAGCGCCGCAGGCGCATCCGCTCGATCAGGGGCTGGTGGCAACGGTAGCGGGCGCCGCGCCGGCGCCGACGGTGATCGCACGGATGCGCGAGTTGGGCGCCCGGATCGTGCATGTGTACGGGATGACCGAGTCGTATGGCCCCTACGCCCTCAACGAGTGGCAGGCCGGCTGGTCGGCTATGTCGGCGGCCGAACAGGCGCGCCGACAGGCACGACAGGGCGTCGCGATGATCCAGTCCGATCCCGTGCGGGTCGTTGACGATCAGATGAACGATGTTCCGCGCGACGGCCAGACTATGGGCGAGATCGTGATGCGTGGCAACAATGTGATGGCCGGGTACTTCCGCGACGAGGAGGCCACCGACAAGGCATTCCAGGGCGGGTGGCTGCGCACGGGGGACCTCGGCGTCCAGCACTCCGATGGGTATGTCGAGTTGCGCGATCGCTCCAAGGACATCGTCATCTCCGGTGGCGAGAACATCTCCACGATCGAGATCGAGCACGCGATCGAGGCGCACCCCGCGGTGTCCGAAGTCGCCGTCATCGGCGTGCCGGATACGAAGTGGGGTGAGCGGCCCAAGGCGTTCGTCGTGCGCCAGCCCAACCTCGAGCTGTCCGAGGAGGAGCTGATCGCCTACCTGCAGGAGCACATCGCCCGCTTCAAGGTGCCCAAGGCGATCGAGTTCGTCGATTCCTTACCGCGCACGTCGACCGGAAAGTTGCAGAAGTTTTCGCTGCGCGACAAGGAGTGGGCCGGCCACAGCAGCCGGATTCAGGGCTGACGGGCCCGCATGCCCCGCGTACCCATCTGAACGTGAAAGCAGGACCCACGCATGAACGCGCCGACCAGTCCAGCGACCGAGCAGGATTACCGCGATACCGACAACGAGTTGCCGAGCGGTGCTGATCTGGCGATTTCTCGGGGCACCGATTTCTACCTGCTCGATGAACTGCTCACCGACCGGGAACGAGAGATGCGGGACCGCGTTCGGCAGTGGTGCGACAGCGAGGTGGCGCCGGCCGCTGCCGGTTTCTGGGAACGAGCGGAGTTCCCGGTCGACCTGGCCGAGGGCTATGGCCGGCTCGGGATCGCCGGCGCCTCGATCGTCGGGAACGGCTGCCCAGGGGTGTCCTTTCTCGCCGAAGGCGTCATCGCGGCCGAACTGGCCCGCGGCGACGGCAGCATCGCCACGTTGAACGCCGTGCATTCCGGGCTCGCGATGACGACCATCGCGATGCTCGGCTCCGAAGATCAGCGGGCCCGGTATTTGCCGCGGATGGCGACCTGTGAAACTCTCGGCGCCTTTGCGCTGACCGAACCCAAGCACGGGTCCGACGTGGTGGCGTTGGAAACCCGGGCGCGGCGCCAGGGCGACGAGTGGGTGTTGGACGGGCACAAGAGGTGGATCGGCAACGGTACGGTCGCCGATGTGGTGGTCGTCTGGGCCAGGGACGACGACGGTCAGGTCGGTGCCTTCGTTGTGGAACACCCCGACGGCGCGGAGCACCCGGTGCCGGGGTATCACGCCAGAAAGATCGTCGGCAAAGCAGCCAACCGCGGAGTGTGGCAGGCCCAGATCCGCTTGGACGGCGTGCGGGTTCCCGCCGACGCCCGGCTGGCGAAGGCCCGCACCTGGAACGACACCAACTACGTGCTGGCGAAGTCCCGACAGACCGTCGCCTGGGAAGCACTGGGCCACGCGGTCGCCGCCTACGAGGCAGCGCTGACCTATGCGCTGCGACGCGAGCAGTTCGGTCGTCCACTGGCCCGGTTCCAGCTCATCCAGGACAAGCTGGCGCACATGCTCAGCGACATCACCGGCATGCAGTTGATGTGCACCCGAATGTCGCAGTTGCAGGCCCGCGGACAGGTGTCGATCGAGCACGCCGCGCTGGCGAAGCTGAACACAGGTGACGCCGCCCGCCGGGTCTGCGCGATGGCCCGGGACATTCTCGGCGGCAACGGCATCCTGCTTGATCACCACGTCGCGCGGCACCATGCCGACATCGAGGCCGTGTACACCTACGAGGGCACCGACTCGGTTCAGTCCCTCATCGTTGGACGCGCGATCACCGGGCTCAATGCCTTCCGATGAGACACGTACGTAACCAGCCTCATCGGTTCTGAAGCGCGGTCAGTCGGCGCGTTGCCCGTCGCTGCCGTCGGCGCCGGACTCCGAGCCGCCGCTTCCGCCGGTGCCTGGCGTGCCGGACGCGCCGGTGTCGCCGCCGTTGCCACCGTTGCCGTTGCGCGGGGCGGCGCCTCCGTTGCCGCCCTCGGTCGTGCCGAAGCCGCCGTCGCCACCGTCGCCGCGCACAGTGCCGCCGGTTCCGCCGGGGCCACCGCTGCCGTAGTCGCCGCCGATGGCGTCACCGCCGTCGCCGCCGTTACCGTGTGCGCCTGCGTTGCCGCCGTCACCGCCGTCAGCCATGCCGGTGTCGTCATCGGAGATGCCGTCACCGCCCTCGCCGCCGTTGCCGGACAACGATCCGCCGTGCCCGCCGTCGCCGCCGACGCCGGCATAGGGGCCGCTGCCCGTCCCGCCATAGCCGCCGTTGCCGATGTTCCCGGCGTTGCCGCCGTCACCGCCGACACCCACACCCGATTCGCTGGTGGCCGTGCCGGCACCTCCGTCGCCGCCGTTGCCGAACCCGCGGGCGTTGCCACCGAAACCACCAAGTCCGGTGTCGGTTCCGGTTCCTGATCCGCCGGCACCTCCGTCGCCGACGATCGCTCCGCCGGTGCCACCGTTGCCGCCGAATCCCGTCCCGACGGTGCTCGATCCCCCGGCCCCGCCGGCCCCGCCGCGGCCGAACATTCCTGCGTCTCCGCCGTCGCCGCCGATCCCGTTGTCGCCGGTCGCATCGCCGCCGGCGCCGCCGTGGCCCCAGATCACCCCACCGCGCCCGCCGGCGCCGCCGGTTCCGTTGTCCACCGGCGACTTCCCGCCGGCGCCGCCATGGCCGAAGTACCTGGCGTCACCGCCTCTGCCGGCCATCGGGAACGCCGCACTCGCCGTACCGCCGACGCCACCATTTCCAAACAACCACCCGCCGGGGCCACCGGCTCCCGCAGCCGCGGTGGCGGTGGCATTCCCGCCATTGCCACCGTTACCGATCATCCCGGCTGCCCCGCCTTTGCCGCCGTTGGCGCCGTTGCCGCCATTGCCATACAGCAGGCCACCGTCCCCGCCATCGCACATGGGGCAGTTCGGAGGAGCGTCGATACCATCGCCGATCAGCGGCCGACCGCCGATCAACAACGCGCTCGGCAGGGCCGCAGCCCCCAACGCTCCGCCCGTCGGTGGGCACCCGGTGCCACGACAGAAGTTTGTGCCGTCCTGGGTGATCGTGACCTCATCGCCCCGTTCGACGTCGACGGACTTGATGGTGCTGCGGCTGCTGTTGTTGATGATCCGGTTCTGGAAACCGGCGCTGACCACAATGGTGTTGTTGCTGCCGCTCTGGCTGTCCACGTGGTGGTTGTAGCCGTCGACGGTGACGGTGTTGTGGCCGCCGCCGAAGACGCGCACGTAGTGGCCATCACCCATGACGTCGAGGCGGTTGCCGCTGCCGTCTTGCGCCCGGCCCTTACTCGCAAATCCGCTGATGTCGACGACGTTGTTCGTGGAACCTGTTGGGTCTTCCCTGTTTCCGGCTAAAGCCAAGCTGCTGTCGCCGATCGCCACGGCCCTGTTGTTGCTGCCGTACGAGACGGCCTCGGCGCCGTCGCCCCTGGCGATCGCGTCCGACCCCCCAGCCGCGGTCGCGACTGATTCTGCCGTCGCATTGCCGCGCTGCATCTCGACCTCACCGTTACGCGAGATGGATACGTGGCCTGGCGTGAGTTGCGCCCACGCCACCGCCCCCGGGGCTGCGACCCCAACGCCGAGCACTACTGCCAGCACCCCGACTCGACCGATCGGTGCCGCTTTCCCCATGGTTCTTCCCCTCGATATCCGATGCCTGCTCGGACGCGATGGGCGAACTTCCGGTCTCATCGACGTCCGGTTATAGCAAACTACAGTAGTTTGCTTCGATTGGCGTGTTTTGGATCAGTTTTGGGGGGCGGAGCGTTGAACAGTATATGATCGTAATTCAACGAGCTGGAGGAACTCGATATAGCTTTGCTCAGCAATATCCATCAGATGTATGTCTTCACGTGCAAGCTAATCGATTTATTTTGGCGCTGGGGATTACGGTCTCGTCAATACTTTTTTCGACGTCGACGCGATGCGCCGCAAAAGACGGCATCTGATGCGGAGGCCGGCGCTCGTGACAGCGCCCGTTGACGCGGCCGACCGGAGGTGTTGGAGCGGGCGACGGGAATCGAACCCGCGTCGCTAGTTTGGAAGACTAGGGCTCTACCATTGAGCTACGCCCGCGTGTGCAGCACCAGCAGACTGTACCGGCGGCACCGGAACCAAATCCAATTAAAGGCATCGCGTGTCCAGCCCGTAGTATCTCGCGTGGTCGTTGTGTGTTTCCAGGACGGCCGACGGACGCGGGGTGTAGCGCAGCTTGGTAGCGCATCCGCTTTGGGAGCGGAAGGTCGCAGGTTCAAATCCTGTCACCCCGACTGCAACACGAACCAGACCAGTATTTGAAGGAGCATGAACGTGAAGAGCACCGTCGAGAAGTTGAGCCCGACCCGGGTTCGCATCAACGTGGAGGTGCCCTTCACTGAACTCGAGCCCGAGTTCGACCGCGCGTTCAAGCAGCTCGCCAAGCAGGTGCGGCTGCCCGGCTTCCGCCCCGGCAAGGCGCCCCGCAAGCTGCTCGAAGCCCGCGTCGGCCGCGAAGCGATGCTGGACCAGGTGGTCAACGACGCGGTGCCCGGCCGCTACACCGAAGCCGTCACGACGACGCAGGTGAACCCGATCGGGCAGCCCGAGATCGAGATCACCAAGAAGGAATACGGCGAGGACCTGATCTTCACCGCCGAGGTCGACGTCCGCCCCGAGATCGAGCTGCCCGACCTGACCGCGCTGAAGATCAGCGTCGACCCCATCGAGGTCACCGACGAAGAGGTCGACGCGGAACTGCAGTCGCTGCGCGCCCGCTTCGGCACGCTGTCCGGGGTGGACCGCGCCGCGCAGAACGGCGACTTCGTCTCCATCGACCTGTCGGGTTCGATCGACGGCAAGGACCTGCCCGAGGCCGCGACCGAAGGTCTGTCACACGAGGTCGGATCCGGACAGCTGATCGAGGGCCTCGACGAGGCGATCGTCGGGCTCAAGGAAGGCGAGAGCCGGGTCTTCACCACCAAGCTGGCCGCGGGCGAGCATGCTGGCAAGGAGGCCCAGGTCACCGTCACCGTCAAGTCGGTGAAGGAACGCGAGCTGCCCGAGCCCGACGACGACTTCGCCCAACTGGCAAGCGAATTCGACACGATCGACGAGCTGCGTGACAGCCTGCGGGAGCAGGTGCAGCGCACCAAGCGGGTGCAGCAGGCCGAGCAGATCCGCGACAAGACGCTGGAGACCCTGCTCGAGCAGGTCGAGGTGCCGCTGCCGGAAAACGTCGTTCAGGCTCAGGTCGACGACACCCTGCACAGCGCGATCCACAACCTCGACCACGACGAGGACCGCTTCGCCGAGGCGCTGGCGGCCCAAGGCAGCAGCCGCGAGGAGTTCGACGCCGACAACCGCACCAACGCGGAGAAGGCGATCAAGACCCAGCTGCTGGTAGACGCGATCGCCGACAAGCTCGATGTCCAGGTCGGCCAGAACGACATCACCGAGCGCCTGGTGCTGATGTCGCAGCAGTACGGCATGGAGCCACAGCAGCTGCTGCAGGCCCTGCAGCAGAACAACCAGCTGCCGGCGATGTTCGCCGATGTGCGACGCGGGCTGGCCGTGGCCGCCGTCGTGCAGGGCGCCACCGTCACCGACAGCGACGGCACCGAGATCGACACCACCGAGTTCTTCGGCCGCGCCGATGCGCAGGCGGAGACCGAAGCACCGGAAGCAGAAGCCGCCGACGACGCACCCGAAGCCGACGAGGAACCCGCCGACACCAAGTGACGCTGTGAGCGAACGCGGCCCCTCTGGGGACTGCGCGACGGCCCCGGTTGGTTAGTGTCGGTGAGAACGAGACTTTGACAGAAAGCAGGTACCAAGTCGTGACTGACATGCGGTCGAACGGCCACGGGCTCAACCTGGTCGACTCGGTGTATGAGCGGTTGCTGTCCGAGCGGATCATCTTTTTGGGTTCGCAGGTGGACGACGACATCGCCAACCGGCTGTGCGCGCAGATTCTGCTGCTGGCCGCCGAGGACCCCACCAAGGACATATCGCTCTACATCAACTCACCGGGCGGCTCGATCAGCGCCGGCATGGCGATCTACGACACCATGGTGCTCGCGCCGTGCGACATCGCCACCTACGGCATGGGCATGGCCGCGTCGATGGCGCAGTTCCTGCTCGCCGCCGGAACCAAGGGCAAGCGGTTCGCCCTGCCGCACGCGCGCATCCTGATGCACCAGCCGCTCGGCGGTGTCACCGGCAGCGCCTCGGACATCGCCATCCAGGCCGAGCAGTTCGCGGTCATCAAGAAGGAGATGTTCCGGCTCAACGCCGAGTTCACCGGGCAGACCGTCGAACGCATCGAGGCCGACTCCGACCGTGACCGCTGGTTCACCGCACAGGAAGCGCTGGAGTACGGGTTCGTCGACCACATCATCACCAGCGCGTCAGTCAACGGCCAAGGACCGGGAGCAGGACTAGACAAATGACCGATCACATCCATCCGTCGCTTGACGCCCGGCTTACGCCGCAGGCTCGCTACATCCTGCCGTCGTTCATCGAGCACTCGAGCTTCGGTGTCAAAGAGTCCAACCCGTACAACAAGCTCTTCGAGGAACGCATCATCTTCCTCGGCGTGCAGGTCGACGACGCGTCGGCCAACGACATCATGGCCCAGCTGCTGGTGCTGGAGTCGCTGGATCCCGACCGCGACATCACCATGTACATCAACTCACCCGGTGGCTCGTTCACCTCGTTGATGGCGATCTACGACACCATGCAGTACGTGCGCGCCGACATCCAGACCGTGTGCCTCGGGCAGGCCGCCTCGGCCGCGGCGGTGCTGTTGGCGGCAGGCACGAAGGGTAAGCGCATGGCGTTGCCCAACGCCCGCGTCCTGATCCACCAACCGGCGCTGTCCGGCGTCATCCAAGGCCAGTTCTCCGACCTGGAGATCCAGGCCGCCGAGGTGGAGCGGATGCGGACGTTGATGGAGACGACGCTGGCCCGCCACACCGACAAGACGCCCGAGCAGATCCGCAAGGACACCGACCGCGACAAGATCCTCACGGCCGAAGACGCCAAGGAGTACGGGATCATCGACACGGTGCTGGAGTACCGCAAGCTCTCGGCGCAGACCGCCTGAGTTCCAATCGCGTCGTTTACCTACGTCGCAACCCGCCGTGTGGCACTCTTTTCCGGCAGCCATCCGGGGGATCAGACGGCAGGAGAGCGTGATGCAGGTGGGGACACGACTCGGCGGCGTCATCGCCGCGTGTGCCGTGGGGTTGGCGCTTCAAGTGGCGTCGCCGGCGGTGAGCCATGCCCAAGAAGAACCCTGTCCGGCGGGGACGTACTGGGACGTCTACACCAACCAGTGCATCCCGTATTCGGCCGTCGACGTATATCTGAACCCGACGCCGATTCTGGGCCCGAACCCGGTGCTGGGTCCCGCAGGTCCGGTCGGCGTCGGGGGAGTGGTCGGCCCGGTCGGCCCCGGGCCGGTGGGACCAGGCCCAGTGGGTCCGGGCCCGGTGGGTCCGGGAGGCCCGGGCAGGCGCTGAGCTCGCGCGCTGGATATCTGCTCGCCGACGGGTACTTTGGTGTCGGACGGCTCCCGAAGCGATAACGGCGGCGACACGCCAGGGACACAGTGCGCGTTCCGGTCGGCGATCGGCGGCCTCAGACGATATGTTGGCGCGACACAGCTAAATACCAACCACGCGATTCGGCTTTATCGGTCGCACCGTGCGGGAACAAACGGGTAGCGTCGAGTCAACTCCCCAGAAAAGCTCGACGACAACCACACAAGAACATTCAGTACCGACTGCGAGGAAAGTAGGACCCCACCACCATGGCGCGCATCGGAGACGGCGGTGACCTGCTGAAGTGCTCGTTCTGCGGCAAAAGCCAAAAGCAGGTCAAGAAACTCATTGCGGGACCAGGGGTCTACATTTGCGATGAGTGCATTGACCTCTGCAACGAGATCATCGAAGAGGAACTCGCCGACGCCGACGACGTAAAACTCGACGAGCTTCCCAAGCCGGCTGAAATTCGCGACTTCCTCGAGGGCTACGTCATCGGCCAGGACACCGCAAAGCGCACCCTGGCCGTGGCGGTCTACAACCACTACAAGCGCATCCAGGCTTCCGAGAAGACCCGTGACTCCCGCTCCGAGCCGGTCGAGTTGGCCAAGTCCAACATCCTGATGTTGGGTCCCACCGGCTGCGGCAAGACGTATCTGGCGCAGACGCTGGCCAAGATGCTCAATGTCCCGTTCGCCATCGCCGACGCCACGGCGCTGACCGAAGCCGGCTATGTCGGCGAGGACGTCGAGAACATTCTGCTCAAGCTGATCCAGGCCGCCGACTACGACGTCAAGCGCGCCGAGACCGGGATCATCTACATCGACGAGGTCGACAAGATCGCCCGCAAGAGCGAGAACCCGTCGATCACCCGCGACGTCTCCGGTGAGGGTGTGCAGCAGGCGCTGCTGAAGATCCTCGAGGGCACGCAGGCGTCGGTGCCGCCGCAGGGCGGACGCAAGCATCCGCATCAGGAGTTCATCCAGATCGACACCACCAACGTGTTGTTCATCGTGGCGGGTGCGTTCGCCGGGTTGGAGAAGATCGTCTCCGACCGCGTCGGCAAGCGCGGGCTGGGCTTCGGCGCCGAGGTGCACTCGAAGGCCGAGATCGACACCCAGGACCACTTCGCCGAAGTGATGCCCGAGGACCTGATCAAGTTCGGCCTGATCCCCGAGTTCATCGGGCGGCTGCCCGTCGTGGCCTCGGTCACCAACCTGGACAAGGACTCGCTGGTGCAGATCCTGTCCCAGCCCAAGAACGCGTTGGTCAAGCAGTACACCCGGCTGTTCGAGATGGACGGGGTGGAGCTGGAGTTCACCGACGACGCGTTGGAGGCCATCGCCGATCAGGCCATCCTGCGCGGCACCGGTGCCCGCGGGCTGCGCGCGATCATGGAGGAAGTGCTGCTGCCGGTGATGTACGACATCCCCAGCCGCGACGACGTCGCCAAGGTCGTCGTCACCAAGGAGACGGTCCAGGACAACGTGCTGCCGACGATCGTGCCGCGCAAGCCGTCCCGTAACGAGCGCCGCGACAAGAGCGCTTAACGCAGCCGGGCTGGTCCAGCGGCCAGTTATCGCACGCGCACGCGCTAAAGGACCCGGTCTGGCCGGGTGTAGACGTTCATCGAGTCGCCGCGAAGAAAAGCCACCAGCGTCAGCCCGGACTGGCTGGCCAGATCGACGGCCAGCGACGACGGCGCCGACACCGCGGCCAGCACCGGGACACCGGCCATCACCGCCTTCTGGGTCAGTTCGAACGATGCGCGTCCGCTGACCAGCAGCACCGTGCCGCCGAGCGGGATCCGGTCCTGCTCCAGCGCCCATCCGAGCACCTTGTCGACGGCGTTGTGGCGGCCGATGTCTTCGCGGACCGCGAGCGTGGCGCCGTCGGTGTCGAACAGCGCGGCGCCGTGCAGGCCGCCGGTGCTGGCGAACACCTTCTGCGCGTCGTGCAGCAGGGCGGGCAGGGTCGTCAGGGTCCGCGCGGTGACGGTCGACGGGTCATCGCCGGGGCCGTGTCGGCTGCTCAACTGCACCGCTTCCAGGGAGGCCTTACCGCACACACCGCATGAGGACGTGGTGTAGAAGTTGCGGGTCACATCCACGTCGGGCATCGCGACGTCGGGCGCCAGCGTGACGTCGAGCACGTTGTAGGTGTTGGCCGCAACGCCGGACTCATCAGGGCTGGTGCCCTTGCAGTAGCGCACGGTCAGCACGTCCTCGCGATGCGCGATCACCCCTTCGGTGAGCAGAAAGCCCTGCGCCAGTTCGATATCGGAGCCGGGTGTGCGCATGGTGACGGTGATCGGGGTGCCGTTGACCCGGATCTCCAGCGGCTCTTCGACCACCAGCGTGTCCGGTCGGGCGACGGTGTCCGCCGCGGTCACGTGCTGAACGCGGCGCCGCGCGGTGACCCGGCCCATTACGCCCTCTCCTGCCCGATCGCGGCGCCGGCGTCGGCGCGTCTACTGCTCGACGGCATGTGTCCAGCCTAGGGCGCAGCCCACACGTGTTGGACTCGCCGCTGTCGCCGCGAACCGGCACAATGGATTCGTGCATCTTGAAACCGCATCGAAGGCTCGTACGCGCGCGTGGCGTGATCCGCTTTCGGCCGGGTTCCGCGCGCACCAGAACCTGCTGCTCTTGCGTCTGCGCTGGCATGAGCGGCGCGCCGCGGCCGTGGCCGAGCGGCTCGCGTAGCGAAGCGCCGCTGCGGCCGTCGCCCTGAAGGCGGCGTGCTAGCCAGCTGCTACTGCCCGGTAACCATTTCCTTAGAAATCGCGACGCCCGGCGGGGTGACGAAAAGCACAGTTTTGTCTCACGAGGGCACCCCGCACACACGTGAGCAGCGCGTTTGGGCTACCCTGGTCCGAGTGTCCCCCGCGAGTCCGGTGTAGGCCTACCTAAGGAAAGTGCAATAATCGGTACTGGCAGTGACATAAAAAATTTTGGGTGAACGTCTGACGGCGCGGGTCATGCTGACGGCGACGCAAACGACGTTCGTCGGTCCACAAACTAGAGAGGCAGGCGAGTGGGGGCCAACGGCAACAGCGCCAGTCCAGGAACTCGGCAGAAGCTAGAGAAAGTCGTCATCCGGTTCGCCGGTGACTCCGGCGACGGTATGCAGCTCACCGGTGACCGATTCACCACCGAGGCCGCGCTGTTCGGCAACGACCTTGCCACGCAACCGAATTACCCTGCCGAGATCCGAGCCCCCCAGGGCACGCTGCCCGGTGTTTCGTCGTTCCAGATCCAGATCGCCGACTACGACATCCTCACCGCCGGCGACCGACCGGACGTGCTGGTCGCGATGAACCCCGCCGCGCTAAAAGCAAACGTTTCCGACCTTCCCCGCGGCGGCCTGATCATCGCCAACTCTGATGAGTTCACCAAGCGCAACCTCGCCAAGGTCGGCTACGAGTCCAACCCGCTCGAGAGCGACGAACTGTCTGACTACGTCGTGCAGCCCGTTGCGATGACCACGCTGACCCTCGGCGCGGTGGAATCCATCGGCGCGTCGAAGAAGGACGGCCAACGCGCCAAGAACATGTTTGCGCTCGGCTTGCTGTCGTGGATGTATGGCCGCGAGCTGTCGCACAGCGAGGCCTTCATCCGCGAGAAGTTCGCCCGCAAGCCCGACATCGCCGAAGCCAACGTGCTGGCGCTGAAGGCGGGCTGGAACTACGGCGAGACCACCGAGGCGTTCGCCAGCACCTACGAGGTGGCGCCCGCCAAGCTGAAATCCGGTGAATACCGCCAGATTTCCGGGAACACCGCGCTGGCGTACGGCATCGTCACCGCTGGCCAGCTGGCCGAGGTGCAGGTCGTACTCGGCACATACCCGATCACTCCGGCGTCCGACATCCTCCACGAGCTGTCCAAGCACAAGAACTTCAACGTGCTGACCTTCCAGGCCGAGGATGAGATCGCCGGGATCGGTGCGGCGATCGGCGCCTCCTACGGCGGCGCGCTCGGCGTCACTAGTACGTCGGGGCCGGGGATCTCGCTGAAGTCCGAAGCCATCGGCCTGGCGGTGATGACCGAACTGCCGCTGATCGTGATCGACGTGCAGCGCGGTGGCCCGTCCACCGGCCTGCCGACCAAGACCGAGCAGGCCGACCTGCTGCAGGCGATGTTCGGGCGCAACGGTGAGTCGCCGGTTGCGATCGTCGCGCCGCGCTCGCCGTCCGACTGCTTCGAAGTGGCCATGGAGGCCGTGCGCATCGCGGTCACCTATCACACGCCGGTGATGATCCTGTCCGACGGCGCGATCGCCAACGGCTCTGAGCCGTGGCGCATTCCAGACCTCAGCACGTACCCGGCGATCGAGCACACCTTCGCCAAATCCGGTGAGCCGTTCCAGCCGTACGCACGCGATCCGGAGACCCTGGCACGTCAGTTCGCCATTCCCGGTACCCCAGGTCTGGAACACCGCATCGGCGGGCTGGAGGCGGCCAACGGTTCGGGCAACATCTCCTACGAGCCGAAGAACCACGATCTGATGGTGCGGCTGCGGCAGGCCAAGGTGGACGGCATCAAGGTGCCCGACATCGAGGTCGATGACCCGACCGGTGATGCCGAACTGCTGATGCTGGGCTGGGGCAGCAGCTACGGCCCCATCGGCGAGGCGTGCCGGCGCGCACGGCGCCGCGGGATCAAGGTCGCGCAGGCGCACCTGCGCAACCTCAACCCGCTACCGGCCAACCTGGGTGAGGTGCTGCGGCGCTACCCCAAGGTCGTGCTGCCGGAGATGAACCTTGGCCAACTGGCGCTGCTGCTGCGCGGCAAGTTCTTGGTCGACATCCAGTCGGTGACCAAGGTGGAAGGTATGGCGTTCCTGGCCGACGAGGTGGAAGGCATCATCGACGCCGCGCTCGAGGGAACGCTGGGCGACAAGGAAACTGACAAGACCAAGTTCGCGCGGCTGGCGGCGGCCACCATCGAGGCCGAAGCAGCCGACGCGACTGGTGTGGGAGCGAACGCATGACAGATCTGGTTGGAGCTGACCTCGGCCTGACATCGGGCACCAGTGGGGTGCCCACGACCGACCAGCCGCAGAAGGGCAAGGATTTCACCAGCGACCAGGAGGTGCGCTGGTGCCCGGGCTGCGGTGACTACGTCATCCTCAACACCATCCGCAACTTCCTGCCGGAGCTGGGTCTGCGCCGCGAGAACATCGCGTTCATCAGCGGTATCGGCTGCTCGAGCCGCTTCCCCTACTACCTGGACACCTACGGGTTTCACTCGATCCACGGCCGGGCGCCCACGATCGCGACGGGACTGGCCCTGGCCCGCGAGGACCTTTCGGTCTGGGTGGTCACCGGCGACGGTGACGCGCTGTCGATCGGCGGCAATCACCTGATCCACGCGCTGCGCCGCAACGTCAACCTCACGATCCTGCTGTTCAACAACCGGATCTACGGGTTGACCAAGGGTCAGTATTCGCCGACCTCGGAGGTCGGCAAGATCACGAAGTCCACCCCGATGGGTTCGCTGGACTACCCGTTCAACCCCGTCTCGCTGGCGCTTGGCGCGGACGCGACCTTCGTCGGTCGCGCGCTGGACTCCGACCGCAAGGGCCTCACCGAGGTGCTGCGTGCTGCGGCCGCGCACCGCGGCGCGGCGCTGGTCGAGATCCTGCAGGATTGCCCGATCTTCAACGACGGCTCGTTCGACGCGCTGCGCAAGGAGGGCGCTGAAGAGCGCCTGATCAACCTCACCCACGGTGAGCCGGTGGTCTTCGGCGCCGACGGCGAGTACTGCGTGGTGAAATCCGGCTACGGCCTCGAGGTCGCCAAGACCGCCGATGTGTCGGCCGAGGAGATCGTCGTGCACGACGCGCACAACGAGGACTCGGCGTATGCGTTCGCGCTGTCGCGGCTTTCCGAGCAGAACCTCGAACACATGGTGATGGGCGTCTTCCGACAGGTCCACAGGCCGACCTACGACGACGCCGCCCGCCAGCAGGTCGTCGCGGCCAGGGAAGGCCAACCGCACGACACGACCGCGTTGCAGTCGCTGCTTCGGGGTAAAGACACGTGGATGGTCGACTAACGTCTCAGCCATGACGACCACCGTGGGCCTTGCCGCGATCATTTTGGCGGGCGGGGCTTCTCGCCGAATGGGCCGGGACAAGGCCACGCTTCCCTACGAGGGCAGCACCCTCGTCGAGCACATGGTGGCCATTCTCAAGCGCCGCTGTGCGCCGGTTTTCGTGGTGGCCGCACCGGGACAGGCGCTTCCTTCGCTCGACGCCGAGGTGCTGCGCGACGAGGTGCGCGGCGTCGGCCCGCTTCTGGCGACCGGACGCGGACTGCACGCCGCCGCGGAGGCCGGTCATGAGCTGGCGTTCGTCTCGGCGGTGGACATGCCGCTGCTGAGGGTCGAGCTCATTGATCAGCTCGTGGGTCCCGCCGTGGCCCTCAACGCCGACGTGGTGCTGCCCTGGGACGGACGCGACCATTACCTGGCCGGTGTCTACCGGACGTCGCTGGCCGATCGGGTGGACGCCCTGGTGGCCGCAGGAGAGCGCAGAATGCGCGCGTTGGTGGAGACCGTGGACACGCAGCGCATCGTGATGCCTGAGCAGCGCGGGCTGACCAACGTCAACACCGCCGAGGATTTGGCCGCGGTACGTTCTCTGCAAATTGCCTAGCAAATTCGCTTTTGAATAAGCCGCTATTTGTAGCGAATGGTTTCTAATTCTGTAGCACGAATTATGGTCGTTATAAACGCCGGCAATAGCACCCCTTCGCCTATTCCGTTACGAACAGCCGATGCCGATAATGCGCGGATCCGCTTCCGCCGCATGCGGTTTCGAATTGTCCAGCCGATAATGTGAACCCATTCGAGCCATGAAATGTGCTCTGCGACAACGGTGCGACGATCCCGGAAGCGATGATTCGGTCAGGTGCACGGATGTTGATGTGGGCATGGGCGTGCACGCCGTGCAGCCTACGACCTCTCGATCGCGAGAATAGCTGGATACCAACGATTCTGAGGGTTTGAGCCGGCCGTCGCGCCCGGTTGCTCTTGAGCGCAAACTTTGCCGGAAGCCGTGAAATATACTCGGGTACAGGATAATCCGTCGCAGCGAAACGCTGACCGGCGAGGCGCCGCGCTAGCGAACTTCACGTGCTGTGGCGGCGATTCTTGCGCCGGAAGTGCGGTTTCGCCCACTTCGTGCCCCGAAAATGCGTTCCTACACGTGGGCCACCTCACAAAATCGTGGTGATTTGACTCACCGATATGCGTCGACCCGTCTTTTTTGCGCTGTAGTCGAAGTCGCCAATGACCTGCACGGACACTTGTAAAGCGCGGCCGTGATCTGTCCGTGATCATTCCGCGACACGTTCTTCACCGATATGACTTCCGCCGTTTGGGTTTGTACGGTCCAAAACGGCTTCTGCGCGGAGCAAACAACTGCAAACCCACGAACATGCGTGTGAGTGGGGCTGTCGGGGGAGATATACCTCCGGTGGCCGCTGGACTGTGATGTCCGGCGAGGTTTCGGCCTTCCGCTGTCGCACCCGACCGAGACGGTGCGGCCCAACCCCTGTCGCCTGACCAGGCACCTACACCTGCGTATCCGCGGGTGCTTGTTGGCGCGCGCTTGGCGAAAGGATCGAAGTGAAGAACATCCGCAAGACGTTTGGCCTGGCGACCTTCGCAGGCGCACTCGCCGTGGCTCCGATGGCCCTGGCGGGCACCGCCAATGCGGACAGCGTGAACTGGGACGCCGTCGCGGCCTGCGAGTCCGGCGGCAACTGGTCGATCAACACAGGTAACGGCTACTACGGCGGTCTGCAGTTCACGTTGGGCACCTGGCGGTCCAACGGCGGGTCGGGCATGCCCCACCAGGCCAGCAGGTCGGAGCAGATCCGCGTCGCGGAAAACGTGCTCCAGACGCAGGGTATCGGCGCATGGCCGTCCTGCGGCGGGCGCGGCTAGCACGCAGACCCTGCCAGAGCAGGGCTAAACAGCGTAGAGGGGCGGCGCCGCCGATGAGCGGCGTCGCCCCTTCTTTCTCAGAAGCCTCTTACACCAGTTAAGTAACGAATAAAACTTTTGACACTCGCGTAACAGGTGACGTTCCTCACCCGACAGACCGGATGACCGCAACGGAGAGCAGCAACGGAGAGCAGCTCTTCACGCGGACCTTGTTTCAACCGGTCGGGGAAGGACCGCAGCGATGAACATTCGTAAGACAGTCACCAAGGGCCTGTGGGCCACCGCTATCGCCGGCGCGCTTGCACTGGTGCCGATGGCCGTGTCGACGCCCACCGCACAAGCCGAGTCGGTCAACTGGGACGCCATCGCCGAATGCGAGTCCGGCGGCAACTGGAACATCAACACCGGCAACGGCCACTACGGCGGCCTGCAGTTCAAGCAGGCGACCTGGGCGGCCAACGGCGGCGTCGGCAACCCGGCACATGCAACGCGCGCCGAGCAGATCCGCGTCGCCGAGAACGTCCTGCGCACCCAGGGCCTGAAAGCCTGGCCGAAGTGCGGGCCCCGCGGCGCCACGCCCGCGGTGTGGACCAACGCCGGCACCCCCGCGGCACCGTCGGCCCCAGCCGCCACCGGGTGCTCGGCGATGCCCACCCGCGCCCTGCTCGGTTTCGTCAACCCGCGCCAGATGTGCACCGCACTGCTCAACCCGCTGGGCACGCTGGGCGCCACACGCTGAACTCGTTTCCCTGAGGATCGGCGAAGACACCGCCGGGACCGCGCGCCACGGCCACCGCCGGCTCGCCCCGAAGCGTCCACTGCCACCTATTGGGCACCACCCGTTCATCGAAGACCCGGACGAACTTCCAGATCAGCGACTCCCAGCCGGCCGAGCCGTACAGCCAGCGCGGGGTGCCGTCGGGCCCGTCGCGGACGTCGGCGCCCACCACGGCCGCCCACCACGCGGCGAGTTCCTCGGGACGGTCGCTGTCGGTGCACACCGCGAACACCCGGGCGACGGCCCCACCCGCCGGTGACGGGTCGGGAAACGCGCAGAACTCGTTGCCCTCGACATCGGCGAGCGTCACCCATCCGGAATGTTCGGCAAGCACCCGGGCGCCGGCGTCCACCAGCGCGGTGACGTCGCGGGTGTAGAGGTCCAGATGCACGCGGTTCTTCACGGTCTTGGCCCGCTGCTGCGGGCGAAACGCCAACAGGTTATGTTGGACGTCTCGGCCCAGCACGTCGGCCCAGAACTTCTGCGCGGCCTGCGGGTCGGCGGCTTCAACGGAGAAGCCGCCCAGGGCGGTGCTCACGCGTCGGGCAGCCGAAACGCCGCGCGCGACGCGACGGTGGCCAGATGCCGCGTCAGCGCCCATTCGGGCACCAGCACCGTGGCGCGGCTGGCCAGCGTGCTCAGCAGCGCCGGGCGCAGGTTGACGACGACGCCGAGCAGCTTGGACTCGCGCACCACCGACCGCACCCGGGGCCGGCGGAACGCCTCGAACCGCGCGAACGCCCCGGCGAGGTCGGCGTCGCCGTCGAGGAACTTCGCGAGGATCGCGGCGTCTTCAAGGCCCTGGCAGCCGCCCTGGCCCAGATGCGGCCGCATCGGATGCGCGGCGTCGCCGACCAGCAGCACCGGTCCGCGTGACCACTGCCGCGCCTCGTCGCGGTCATAGAGATCGTTGCGCAGCACTTCGCCGGGATCGGTGGCGGCCAGCACCTGCGGAATCGGTTCGGCCCACGACGCGAACCGCTCACGCAGATAGGCCAGCTCACCTTGCGGGGCGCGGCCGCCCTCGGGGGTGCGTTCGGTGGCGAACCAGTAGGCGTGGTCGGCGCCGAGCGGGACGTGGCCGAACTCGACGGCGGGTCCGAGCACCTCACCGGCGACGTCCGGGTCGATCGCGTGCGCGGCGACCCCGCGCCAGGCCGTGTAGCCGACGTAGCGGTTGTTCAGCGGGCCGTTGAGGTGACGCGCCACCATCGAATGGGTGCCGTCGGCGCCGATCACGGCGTCGGCGCTCAGCGTCGACGAATCCGACAACGTCACCCGCACCCCGTCGCCGTCGGCCGCCAGCGCGGTCGCCGCCACCCCGGTGCGCATCGTGGAGTCGGTGAGCGCGTCGGCCAGCACGGCGCTCAGCGCCGAGCGGTGGATCACCACCAGCGGTTCGCCGAGCGCCTTGACGATGCGTTGCTGGGAGGGATGCCGTAGCCAGGTGCCGTCGCGCCAGCGCAGCGCGCCCGCGGTCACCCTGCCGCCGGCCTCGCGCACCGCGTCGCCGAGGCCCAACTCGTCGAGCGCGGCCAGCGCGTTGGGCCAGATGCTGATGCCCGCGCCGGTCGAGGTGTCGGTGCGCTCCTCGACGACGGTGACGGCGTGGCCGCGCTGCTGCAGCGCGACGGAGGTCGCCAGCCCGGCGACGCCAGCCCCGACCACCACGATCCGCTTCGGCATCCGTCGAACGTATCGCGTGCCGCAGAAATCGGGCAGAGAACCGAACCGGGGTTGTGCTACCAACAAGGCGTGACCGCGACGCCGTTCGACAATCTCGACGACTACATCGCGCTGCCGCGCGTCTCCGGGCTGGCGGTATCCCCGGACGGCAGCAGGGTGGTGACCACCATCGCCGAACTCAACGACAAACGCACCGAATACGTCAGCGCGGTCTGGGAACTCGACCCGACGGGCAGCGCGCCGGCGCGACGGCTGACCCGCGGCGGCAAAGGGGAGTCGTCGCCGGTCTTCACCGCCGACGGCGACCTGCTGTTCATCGCCGTGCGCCCCACCGACGACGACGACAAACCACCGGCGGCGCTGTGGCGGCTGCCCGCCGCGGGTGGGGAGGCCTACGAGCAGTTGGCGCTGCCGGGCGGGGTGGAGGCCGCCCGCGCGGCACGTGAGGCGGGCGTGACGGTGATCCGCGCGCCGATGCTGCCGTCGGCGCGCACCGTCGACGACGACCGCCGGCTGCGCGACCTCCGCAAAGACCACACCATCACCGCGGTGTTGCACACCGGCTATCCGATCCGGCGCTGGGACAAAGACATTGGGCTCAGTCACCCGCACCTGTTCGGCCTCGCGACCGGCGAGGACGAACCGGCCGACCTCACCGGGTCGCCGGCAGGAGCGTTGCGCGACGCGCAGTTCGACGTCAGCGCCGACGGCCGGTTCGTGGTGACCACCTGGCAGCAGCCCGCACCGGGCGCCGCGCAGCACTCGGTGCTGATGCGCATCGACACCGACACCGGCGAACGCACCGTGATCGCCGACGAAGCCGACGCCGACCTGTGGAACCCGGCGATCGCGCCGGACGGCTCGGCGGTGGCATATCTACGGGAGTCCTATTCGACACCGGACAAGGCTCCCCGAATCACGTTGGGCTGCATGCGCTTCGGCGGGCAGCACGAAGATCTGGCGTTGCAGTGGGACCGTTGGCCGTCCTCGGTGACGTGGGCACCCGACGGGTCGGCGTTGATCGTCACCGCCGACCAGGACGGGCGCTGCCCGGTGTTTTCGGTCGGCGTGGCCGACGGCGCGGTGACCCAGCTGACGTTCGACGACTATGCCTACACCGACGTCACAGCCGCACCCGACGGGGTGTTCTACGCGCTGCGCAGTTCCTATGCCGCGCCGCCGCACCCGGTGCGCATCGACGCCGACGGCACGGTGACGGAGTTGCCGTGCGTGCAGGGCCCGCGCCTGCCGGGCGCGCTGACTGAGATCGAGGCGACGGCGACCGACGGCACCCGGGTGCGGTCCTGGTTGGTGCTGCCCGACGGTGACGTGCCGGCGCCGCTGCTGCTGTGGATTCACGGCGGCCCGCTGGCCAGCTGGAACTGCTGGTCGTGGCGCTGGAATCCGTGGCTGCTGGCCGCCCGTGGATACGCGGTGCTGCTGCCGGATCCCGGGCTGTCCACCGGATACGGTCAGGACTTCGTCTCCCGCGGATGGGGCGCCTGGGGCGGCGCGCCGTTCGACGACCTGATGGCGGCCACCGACGCCGCCTGCGCGCATTCCCGCATCGACGCCGCGCGGACCGCGGCGATGGGCGGCTCCTTCGGTGGCTACATGGCCAACTGGGTAGCCGGCCACACCGATCGGTTCGACGCCGTCGTCACGCACGCCAGCCTGTGGGCGCTCGACCAGTTCGGCGGCACCACCGACTCGTCCTACTTCTGGGTGCGCGAGATGACCCGCGAAATGGCCGCGACGTACTCCCCGCACCACTACGTCGACCAGATCCGCACCCCGATGCTGGTCATCCACGGCGACAAGGACTACCGGGTGCCGATCGGAGAAGCGTTGCGGCTGTGGTACGAGCTGCTCACCGACTCCGGCCTGCCCGCCGGCGAGGACGGCACCAGCCCGCACCGGTTCTTGTACTTCCCCTCCGAGAACCATTGGGTGCTCACCCCGCAACACGCCACGATCTGGTACCAGGTGGTCACCGCGTTTCTGGCCCGTCATGTGCTCGGTGAGGACGTCGAGCTGCCCGAGACCCTCGGGTAGCGTCGCTGCCATGAGCGCGCAACGGGAATTCGACATCGTCGTATACGGGGCAACCGGATTCGTCGGCAAGCTGACGGCCGACTACCTGGCCAGGGCCGCCGGGGACGCCCGTATCGCGCTGGCAGGCAGATCGCAGGACAAGCTGCTGGCCGTACGCGACGAGTTGCCGGCGTCGGCGCAGTCCTGGCCGCTGATCACCGCCGACGCATCGGAGCCGTCGTCGCTGAACGCCATGGCGGCGCGCACCCAGGTAGTGGTGACCACCGTGGGTCCCTACATCAAGTACGGCTTGCCGCTGGTGGCCGCGTGCGCGGCCGCCGGCACCGACTACGCCGACCTGACCGGTGAGCCGATGTTCATCCGCCAGAGCATCGACCTGTATCACAAGCAGGCCATCGACACCGGTGCGAGCATCGTGCACTCGTGTGGATTCGATTCCATCCCTTCAGATCTCACGGTGTTCGCGCTGTACCGCAGGGCGCAGGAGGATCAAGCGGGTCAGCTCACCGACACCAACCTCGTGGTGCGCAAGTTCGCCGGCGGGGTGTCCGGGGGCACGGTCGCCTCGATGCTGGAGGTGATGCACACCGCCTCCACCGACCCCGAGGCCAGGCGGTTGATGGAGGACCCCTACACCCTGGCCGACGATCGCAGCGCCGAGCCGGAACTCGGGGCGCAACCCGACATGCGATGGCGCCGGGGTGCGGAAATCGCGCCGGAGCTGAAGGGATACTGGACCGGACCGTTCGTCATGGCCACCGTCAACACCCGGATCGTGCGGCGCAGCAACGCATTACTCGACTACGGCTACGGCAGGCGATTCGAATACGGTGAGCAGATGAGCGTGGGCCGTTCGGTCCTCGCGCCGGTGGCCGCGGCCGTCTCGGCAGGCGGGAACACCGCCACCATGGCTCTGGGCAGTCGGTTCTTCCACCGGTTGCCACGCAAGCTGGTCGAGCGCGTGGTGCCCAAGCCGGGCACCGGCCCCAGCGAACGCACCCGCGAAAGCGGGCACTACACCGTCGAGACCTACACCACCACGACGACGGGCGCCCGGTACAAGGCCACGATGTCGCAGCAGGGTGACCCGGGTTACAAGGCCACCTCCGTGCTGCTCGGCGAGAGCGGCCTGGCGCTGGCGCTGGACCGGGATCGGTTGTCGGACCTACGCGGGGTGCTCACCCCGGCCGCGGCGATGGGCGATGCGTTGCTGGCGCGGTTCCCGGCCGCGGGTGTCTCGGTGCAGACCGTTCGGCTGGACTGAACTGTTGGGCGCCCCGTGGGCCCACTGGCCTCGCAGCGGCCGAGCCTTCCTAGAATTGCCGTGTGACCTCAACCCCCCGCCGCGCCGCCGATCCCGGCGTTGAAGCATTGCCCAAGTCCTGGGACCCGGGCGCGGTGGAGGCCGACCTCTACGAGGGCTGGGTGGCCGCCGGCTACTTCACCGCCGACGTCACCAGCACCAAACCCGCCTATTCGATCGTGCTGCCACCGCCGAACGTGACCGGCAGCCTGCACATGGGCCACGCGCTCGATCACACGCTGATGGATGCGCTGACCCGCCGCAAGCGGATGCAGGGCTACGAGGTGCTGTGGCTGCCCGGGATGGACCACGCCGGAATCGCCACCCAATCCGTGGTCGAAAAGCAACTCGCCGTCGACGGCAAGACCAAAGAGGACTTCGGCCGCGAGCTGTTCGTCGACAAGGTGTGGGACTGGAAACGCGAATCCGGCGGCACCATCAACGGCCAGATGCGCCGCATCGGCGACGGCGTGGACTGGAGCCGCGACCGGTTCACGATGGACGACGGGCTGTCGCGGGCGGTACGCACGATCTTCAAGCGGCTGTTCGACGCGGGGCTGATCTACCGCGCCGAACGGCTGGTGAACTGGTCGCCGGTGCTCGAGACCGCCGTCTCCGATCTCGAGGTCAAATACGAAGACGTCGACGGTGAGCTGGTGTCGTTCCGCTACGGTTCGCTGGCCGACGACGAACCGCACATCGTGGTGGCCACCACCCGGATGGAGACGATGCTCGGCGACACCGCGATCGCGGTGCATCCCGACGATGACCGCTACCGTCACCTGGTCGGCAAGACGCTGCCGCATCCCTTCCTGGACCGCGAAATCGTCATCGTGGCCGACGAACACGTCGACCCGGAGTTCGGCACCGGTGCGGTCAAGGTCACCCCGGCCCACGACCCCAACGACTTCGAGATCGGCATGCGCCACGGCCTTCCGATGCCCACCGTCATGGACACCAAGGCCCGGATCATCGACACCGGAACGCAATTCGACGGTATGGACCGGTTCGAGGCGCGGGTGAAGGTGCGCGAAGCGCTGGCCGGCCAGGGCCGTATCGTCGAGGAGAAGCGGCCGTACTCGCACAGCGTCGGGCACTCCGAACGCAGCGGCGAGCCGATCGAACCTCGGTTGTCGCTGCAGTGGTGGGTCAAGGTCGACGCGCTGGCGAAGGCGGCGGGCGACGCGGTGCGCAACGGCGACACGGTGATTCACCCCAAGAGCCTGGAACCGCGCTGGTTCGCGTGGGTGGACAACATGCACGACTGGTGCATTTCGCGGCAACTGTGGTGGGGTCACCGCATCCCGATCTGGCACGGGCCCGACGGCGAAATGGTGTGCGTCGGCCCGGACGAAACCCCGCCCGCGGGCTGGGATCAGGACCCCGACGTGCTCGACACCTGGTTCTCGTCGGCGCTGTGGCCGTTCTCCACCATGGGCTGGCCCGACCACACCCCAGAACTGCAGAAGTTCTACCCGACAACGGTTCTGGTCACCGGCTACGACATTCTGTTCTTCTGGGTGGCCCGGATGATGATGTTCGGCACCTTCGTCGCCGGCGACGACGCGATCACCGACTACGGCAAGCGCGGTCCGCAGGTGCCGTTCGAGAACGTCTTCTTGCACGGGCTGATCCGCGACGAGCACGGCCGCAAGATGAGTAAATCGCGCGGTAACGGCATCGACCCGCTGGACTGGGTGGAGAAGTTCGGCGCCGACGCGCTGCGCTTCACCTTGGCCCGCGGCGCCAGCCCCGGCGGCGACCTGTCCATCGGCGAGGACCACGCGCGCGCCTCGCGCAACTTCGCCACCAAGCTGTTCAACGCCACCCGGTTCGCGCTGATGAACGGCACCAAACCCGCCGCGCTGCCGGACACTTCGCAGCTCACCGACGCCGACCGGTGGATTCTGGGCCGGATGGAAGTGGTGCGCGCCGAAGTCGACGCGGCCTTCGAGGGCTACGAATTCAACCGGGCCTGTGAATCGCTGTACCACTTCGCATGGGACGAGTTCTGCGACTGGTACGTCGAGCTGGCGAAAACGCAACTGGCAGAGGGGATCCAACACACCACCGCGGTGTTGGCGACGGTGCTGGACACCCTGCTGAAGCTGCTGCACCCGGTGATGCCGTTCGTCACCGAGGTGCTGTGGAAGACGCTGACCGGCCAGGAGTCACTGGTGGTGGCCGACTGGCCCGAACCCACCGGCTTCGCGCTGGACCCGGCGGCCGCCCAGCGGGTCGCCGATATGCAGAAGCTGATCACCGAGGTGCGCCGATTCCGCAGCGACCAGGGACTCAACGACCGGCAGAAGGTGCCCGCGCGACTGACCGACATCGACGCCGCCGACCTGTCGGCGCAGGTGCCCGCCGTCAGCGCGCTGGCGTGGCTGACCGCCGCAGACGACGGGTTCAACCCCACCGCCGCCATCGAGGTGCGGTTGTCGAAGGGCACCGTCACCGTCGAGGTCGACACCTCCGGAACCGTCGACGTGGCCGCCGAGCGGCGCAGGCTCGAGAAGGACCTCGCCGCCGCGGAGAAGGAATTAGCAGGCACCACAGGCAAACTGGGCAACGAGGCGTTTCTGGCCAAGGCGCCGGCGGATGTGGTCGAGAAGATCCGCGGACGCCAGCAGCTGGCCCAGGAGGAAGTGGAGCGCATCACCGCGAGGCTGGCATCGCTGACATGACCTCGGCGCAGCGGTTATGACGGAACCCGCCCCGACGCCCGACGAGGTGGCCGCACTGCTTCAGGTCGAGCACCTGCTCGACCAGCGTTGGCCCGAAACCAAACTCGAGCCGAGCACCGCGCGCATCGCGGCGTTGATGGAGTTGCTCGGCTCTCCGCAGCGGGGCTACCCGTCGATCCACATCGCGGGCACCAACGGCAAGACGTCGGTGGCGCGCATGGTCGACGCGCTGCTGACCGCGCTGCACCGGCGCACCGGGCGCACCACCAGCCCACACCTGCAGTCGGCCGTGGAGCGGATCTCCATCGACGGCAAGCCGATCAGCCCGGCGCAATACGTGGCGACCTACCGTGAGGTCGAACCGTTCGTGCACCTCGTCGACGAGCAGTCCGAAAAGGCGGGCGGGCCCGCGATGAGCAAGTTCGAAGTGGTCACCGCGATGGCGTTCGCCGCGTTCGCCGACGCACCGATCGACGTCGCGGTCGTCGAGGTCGGCCTCGGGGGACGTTGGGACGCCACCAACGTCGTCAACGCCCCCGTCGCCGTCGTCACCCCCATCTCCGTGGACCACGTCAACTACCTCGGCGACACGATCGCCGAGATCGCTTCGGAGAAGGCCGGAATCATCACCAAACAGGAAGACGACCTGGTGCCGACCGACACCGTGGCCGTCATCGCCCGACAGGCCCCCGAGGCGATGGAGGTGCTGCTGCGCCAGACCGTCGCGGCCGACGCCGCCGTCGCACGTGAGGATTCCGAGTTCGCCGTGCTCGGCAGGCAGATCGCCGTCGGTGGGCAGCTTCTGGAACTGCAAGGTCTCGGTGGCGCGTACACCGAGATCTATCTGCCGTTGCACGGCGAGCACCAGGCGCACAACGCGGTGGTGGCACTGGCCGCGGTCGAAGCGTTCTTCGGGGCGGGCGCGCAACGCCAACTCGACGTGGAGGCGGTCCGGGCCGGCTTCGCCGCCGTGGCCAACCCGGGCCGGCTGGAGAGGATGCGCAGCGCACCAACGGTTTTCATCGACTCCGCCCACAACCCGGCGGGCGCGTCGGCGCTGGCGCAGGCGCTCACCGAGGAATTCGACTTCCGCACCCTCGTGGGCGTCGTCGCAGTCATGGAGGACAAGGACGTCGACGGCATCCTGAGCGCGCTGGAGCCGGTGTTTGATCAGATTGTGGTGACCCACAACGGTTCGCCGCGCGCGCTCGACGTCGCGGCGCTGGCGCTCCGTGCCGAGGAGCGGTTCGGTCCGGAACGCGTCGTCACCGCCGACACCCTGCCCGACGCGATCGAGACCGCGACGGCGATCGTCGAAGACCCGGGCAACGAGGGCGAGGCGTTGGGCGGCGCCGGGATCGTGATCACCGGTTCGGTGGTGACCGCGGGCGCGGCGCGGACGCTGTTCGGAAAGGACCCGCAGTGACCCAGCAACCGGACCCGTGGAAGAGCTTCCGCGGTGTGATGGCCGGCACGCTGATCCTGGAGGCCATCGTGGTGCTGCTGGCGCTGCCGGTGGTGGCGCGCATCGGCGGCGGGCTGACCGCAGCCAGCGGCGGCTACCTCATCGGTGTCGCGGTGGTGCTCGTGCTGCTGTGCGGCGTGCAGGGCCGACCGTGGGCGATCTGGGTCAACCTGGCCATGCAGGCGGTGTTCATCGCCGGGTTCGTCTTCCACGTCGCGGTCGGGCTGATCGGGGTCATCTTCCTGGTGGTGTGGCTGGTGATCGCCTACCTGCGCGCCGAGGTGCTGCGCAGGCAGAAACGCGGACTCCTGCCAGGACAGCAGCAGCCGCCCGACTAGGCTGTCGGCCGTGACTGAGCGGACCCTGGTATTGATCAAGCCCGACGGCGTCAAGCGTCGCCTGATCGGCGAAGTTCTCAGCCGGATCGAACGCAAGGGCCTGACGATCGCGGCCTTGCAGCTCAAGGACGTCAGCGAGGACCTGGCCCGTCGGCACTACGCCGAGCACGAAGACAAACCGTTCTTCGGCTCGCTGCTGGAGTTCATCACCTCCGGGCCGGTGGTGGCGGCCATCGTGGAAGGCCCCCGCGCCATCGCCGCGTTCCGCCAGATCGCCGGCGGCACCGATCCCGTCGAGAAGGCCGCACCGGGCTCGATCCGCGGTGACCTGGCCTTGGTCACCCAGGACAACATCGTGCACGGCTCGGACTCACCGGAGTCGGCCGCCCGCGAGATCGAACTCTGGTTCCCCGGGAGCTAAAACACCGATATCGCCTGCTCGTGCGCCATGGTTCGGCGAGTTGGCGTGATGTGGGATACTTGCCGTGGGTTACCGACCTGTAATTGGGGTCGGACGCCCGAATGAAGACTTAGACGTGCGCGACCATCGACACGCGCGGTGCGGCGCCGACCGTCCAGCCATCATTCGCAATAGGCGCCGGGATGGTTCCACCTAGGAGCCGCTCGGGGCGAGACCATAACAAGCTCGGGGACGTTTACCCGGGCCAATAGCGGAAGCCCTCGCGTGGCCGCGTCAAACACGACGCGCCCGGGGGCTTAAGGAGACTACGTGGCCGACAATGTCCATTCTCAAGACCATTCCCAAGCCTCGACCGAAGAAGACCAGACACCGCAGAGTGAAGACCCTCAGCCCGAGGGGCTGACGGTTTCCGACACGGTCGTCGAAACGCCCGCCGAACCGCCGGAGGCCGAGACCGTCGAGGCGCAAGCCGAGAGCGCGGAGTCGGAAGCCGAGGCGGAGTCCGAGCAGCCGCCGGACACCGCGGCGCCCGCCAACTCCGAGCCCGCCGACTACCTTCCGCTGTTCGTCGCGCCCCAGCCCGTCACCGTCGGCTACCGCTCCGATGATGACGACGAGGAGGACGACGACGGCTCGGACACCGATGACGACTCCGACTCCGACGACGACCAGTTCGAGCGGCCGTCCGGCAGGCGCAGGCGCCGGGGCCGGCGCGGCCGAGGGCGTGGCCGCGGCGAGCAGAGCGGTGACGACGACTCCGACGACACCGACAGCCAGGGCAGCGACTCCGACGACGACTCCGACGACTCCGACGACGACACCAACGACGACGACAACACCGGCGCTGAGGGCGCCACCCGCCGTCGTCGCCGCCGCCGTCGTCGCAAGTCCGGCTCCGGCGACGACAACGACACGGCGTCGTCGCCCGACGACCCGCCCAATACCGTCGTGCACGAACGCGAGCCGCGGAAGAGCACGAAGGCCGACAAGTCGGCCGGCAGCGGCGACGGCGAGATCCAGGGCATCAACGGATCGACCCGGCTCGAAGCCAAGCGTCAGCGTCGCCGCGACGGTCGCGACGCGGGCCGGCGCCGCCCACCGATCCTGAGCGAGGCCGAGTTCCTGGCCCGCCGCGAGGCCGTCGAGCGGATGATGGTGGTGCGCGACAAGGTCCGCACCGAGCCGCCGCACGAGGGCTCGCGCTACACCCAGATCGCCGTGCTCGAGGACGGCGTCGTCGTCGAACACTTCGTGACGTCGGCCGCGTCGGCGTCGCTGGTCGGCAACATCTACCTGGGCATCGTGCAGAACGTGCTGCCGTCGATGGAAGCGGCCTTCGTCGACATCGGCCGCGGCCGCAACGGGGTGCTCTACGCCGGCGAGGTGAACTGGGAGGCCGCGGGCCTCGGCGGGCAGAACCGCAAGATCGAGCAGGCGCTCAAACCCGGCGACTACGTCGTCGTGCAGGTCAGCAAGGACCCGGTGGGCCACAAGGGGGCGCGGCTGACCACGCAGGTGTCGCTGGCCGGCCGCTTCCTGGTCTACGTGCCGGGCGCGTCGTCGACGGGGATCAGCCGCAAGCTGCCCGACACCGAACGGCAGCGGCTCAAGGAGATCCTGCGTGAGGTCGTGCCGCAGGACGCGGGCGTGATCATCCGCACCGCCTCCGAGGGCGTCAAGGAAGAAGACATCCGCTCCGACGTCGACCGGCTGCAGAAGCGCTGGACCGAGATCGAGGCCAAGGCCGCCGAGATCACCGAGAAGAAGGCCGGCGCGGCGGTGGCGCTCTACGAAGAGCCCGACGTGTTGGTCAAGGTGATCCGCGACCTGTTCAACGAGGACTTCACCGGGCTCATCGTCGCCGGTGACGACGCCTGGAAGACCATCACCGAATATGTCAATAATGTTGCGCCGGAACTTCTTCCGAGGATGACGAAGTATGAGCCCGGGACGCCCGACGGTCCGGACGTGTTCGCCGTGCACCGCATCGACGAGCAGTTGACCAAGGCGATGGACCGCAAGGTGTGGCTGCCGTCGGGGGGCACGCTGGTCATCGACCGCACCGAGGCGATGACGGTGATCGACGTCAACACCGGCAAGTTCACCGGATCGGGCGGCAACCTCGAGCAGACCGTCACCCGCAACAACCTCGAGGCCGCCGAGGAGATCGTGCGCCAGCTGCGGTTGCGCGACATCGGCGGCATCGTCGTCATCGACTTCATCGACATGGTGCTCGAGTCCAACCGCGACCTGGTGCTGCGCAGGCTGACCGAGGCGCTCGCCCGGGACCGCACCCGCCACCAGGTGTCCGAGGTCACCTCGCTGGGGCTGGTGCAGTTGACGCGCAAACGGTTGGGCACCGGGCTGATCGAGGCGTTCTCCACGTCGTGCACGCACTGCGGCGGGCGCGGCATCGTGGTGCACACCGACCCCATCGACTCGACGTCGGGCAACGGGCGCAGTTCCGGGGGCGGTCGCCGGGGCAAGCGCGGTAAGCGCGGCGGCAAGTCCGACGATGTGGCGGTCGCCAAGGTGCCTGCGCATCCGGCCGGGGAGCACCCGATGTTCAAGGCGATGGCCGCCACGGCCGAACGCCAGGACGACGAGGAGAACGGCGAGGAGGGCGGCGAGGAGAAGAAGCCCGCCGAGAAGGTCGCCGAGGTCGATTCCGACAGCATCCGCGAGGCGGTGTCGTCCCCGGAGGAGGACGACGAGGACACCTATGAGCCCGACGACGAGGACGACTCGGACGAGGACGAGGACGAGGACGAGATCGACCTGGATTCCGACGACGAGGACGACGACATCGACGACGACATCGAGGTCATCGACGACGACTCGGACTCCGACTCTGACTCGGAGGACGACGACGAGGAGGACGACGACTACGACTCCGAGGACGACGGCTCCGATGACGACGACGAGCGGTCCGTCGCGGTGACCCGCCCGGGCGGTCGGCACCGTCGGCGCGCCGCAGCGCGACCTGCGGGTCCGCCGGAACCGGTGCCGTGACCTGCGGTGATTTGACCCTTACGGCACGGCTCAAGTAGCCTTGAGCAGTTGTCGCCAGGCCCTGCCGGCGACGTCTAAACCCAGACCCGCGCAGTCGCGAGCAGCGCTGTGTGCAGAAACGACGTAGGAGCACGAGCACGATGGCAGCCGAGAAGGCCACGTACGCAATCGTCAAGACGGGCGGCAAGCAGTACAAAGTCGCTGTCGGAGACGTGGTCAAGGTCGAAAAGCTCGACGGCGAACCCGGCTCCAAGGTTTCGCTGCCTGTGGCCCTCGTCGTCGACGGAGCCAAGGTCACCAGCGACGCCAAGGCTCTGGAGAAGGTGGCCGTCACCGGCGAGGTGCTCGAGCACACCAAGGGCCCCAAGATCCGCATCCACAAGTTCAAGAACAAGACCGGCTATCACAAGCGTCAGGGCCACCGTCAGCAGGTGACGGTCCTGAAGGTCACCGGCATCAAGTAAGGGCTTACGACATGGCACACAAGAAGGGCGCTTCCAGCTCACGTAACGGTCGCGACTCCGCCGCCCAGCGGCTCGGCGTCAAGCGTTTCGGCGGCCAGATCGTCAAGGCCGGCGAGATCCTGGTCCGCCAGCGCGGCACACACTTTCATCCCGGCGCCAACGTCGGCCGCGGCGGCGACGACACGCTGTTCGCCACCGCCCCCGGCGCCGTGTTGTTCGGCTCCAAGCGTGGCCGCAAGACGGTCAGCGTCGTGCGACCGTCCGCGGAGGCCTAACTCCGCCGTCGAAATCGACGTTTTGGCGTTAGGCTCTCGCACTTTCGCGCCCAAACGTCCCTTTCGGCGAATGGAGAGGAGTATCCGATGCCCCGGTTTGTCGACCGCGTGGTGATTCACGCGCGGGCCGGCAACGGCGGCAACGGCTGCGCCTCGGTCCATCGCGAGAAATTCAAACCGCTCGGCGGCCCCGACGGCGGCAACGGCGGCCGCGGCGGCAGCGTCGTGCTGGTCGTCGACCCGCAGGTGCACACGCTGCTCGACTTCCACTTCCGCCCGCACGTCGTCGCACCGTCGGGCAAGCCCGGCGCGGGCAGCAACCGCGACGGCGCCGCGGGCGAGGACCTGGAAGTCAAGGTGCCCGACGGCACCGTCGTCCTCGACGAGAACGGCCGCCTGCTCGCCGACCTGGTCGGTGCCGGCACCCGTTTCGTGGCAGCCGCCGGCGGTCGCGGGGGGCTGGGCAACGCCGCGCTGGCCTCGCGTGCCCGCAAGGCGCCCGGCTTTGCGCTGCTCGGCGAAAAAGGCGAGGTCCGCGACCTGACGCTGGAGCTCAAAACCGTCGCCGATGTCGGGCTGGTCGGATTTCCGTCCGCGGGTAAGTCGTCGCTGGTGTCGGTCATCTCGGCGGCCAAACCCAAGATCGCCGACTATCCGTTCACCACGCTGGCGCCCAACCTCGGCGTCGTGTCCGCCGGTGAGCACACCTTCACCGTCGCCGACGTGCCCGGCCTGATCCCCGGCGCATCTTCCGGCCGCGGCCTGGGCCTGGACTTCCTGCGCCACATCGAACGCTGCGCGGTGCTGGTGCATGTCGTGGACTGCGCGACGGCCGAACCGGGCCGCGACCCGATCTCCGACATCGAGGTGCTCGAAGCCGAACTGGCCGCCTACACCCCGACGTTGCAGGGTGACACCACGCTGGGCGATCTCGCCGAGCGGCCACGAGCGGTGGTGCTCAACAAGATCGACGTACCCGAGGCGCGTGAGCTGGCCGAGTTCGTCCGTGAGGAGATCGCCGAACGGTTCGGCTGGCCCACCTTCGCCGTGTCCACTGCCACCCGAGAAGGGCTGCGGCCGTTGACGTTCGCGCTGTGGGACATGGTGTCGGCGTACCGCGAGGCGCAGCCGCCCGCCGTGGCGCGCCGGCCGGTCATCCGGCCCGTACCGGTCGACGAGACCGGGTTCACCGTCGAACCCGACGGCCACGGCGCATTCGTCGTGCACGGCATGCGGCCCGAAAGATGGATCAGCCAAACCGATTTCGACAACGACGAAGCCGTCGGATATCTCGCCGACCGGCTGGCCCGGCTCGGCGTCGAGGACGAACTGCTCAGGCTCGGCGCCACACCCGGCTGCGCCGTCACGATCGGCGACGTCACCTTCGACTGGGAACCCCAGACTCCCGCCGGCGTCGACGTGCCGCTGTCCGGGCGCGGCACCGATGCGCGGCTGGAGCAGACCGACCGGGTGTCGGCGGCCGAACGCAAAGCGGCCCGCCGCGAGCGCCGCCGACCCGACGGTGAGTCGTGAGCGCCCACCGCGACGCCATCCGCCGCGCCCGCAGCGTCGTCGTCAAAATCGGCACCACCGCGCTGACCACACCGTCGGGGGTGTTCGACGCCAGCCGGCTGGCCACCCTGGTCGAGGCGATCGAAGGCCGGATGCGGGCCGGGTCGGACGTGGTGATCGTGTCCTCGGGTGCGATCGCCGCCGGTATCGAACCGCTCAAGCTCTCCAAGCGCCCGGCCGACCTCGCCACCAAACAGGCCGCCGCCAGCGTCGGGCAGGTGGCGCTGGTCAACGCGTGGAGCACGGCGTTCGCCCGCTATGACCGCACGGTCGGGCAGGTGCTGCTGACCGCGCACGACATCTCGATGCGGGTACAGCACACCAACGCCCAGCGCACCCTGGACCGGCTGCGCGCGCTGCATGCGGTGGCGATCGTCAACGAGAACGACACCGTGGCCACCAACGAGATCCGGTTCGGCGACAACGACCGGCTCTCGGCGCTGGTGGCCCACCTGGTCGGGGCCGACGCGCTGGTGCTGCTGTCCGACATCGACGGCCTCTACGACGCCGATCCGCGCAAGGGTGCGGCGAACTTCATCCCGGAGGTGACCGGGCCGGGCGACCTCGACGGTGTGGTCGCCGGGCGGGGCAGCAACCTGGGCACCGGCGGGATGGCCTCGAAGCTGTCGTCGGCGCTGCTGGCCGCCGACGCCGGGGTGCCGGTGTTGCTGGCCGCGGCATCAGACGCCGCCACCGCGCTGAGCGACGCGTCGGTCGGCACCGTCTTCGCCCCGCGCGGCGAACGGATGTCGGCGCGCCGGTTCTGGGTGCGCTACGCGGCCGAGGCGTCGGGGTCGTTGACGCTGGATGACGGCGCGGTGCAGGCGGTCGTGCGGCAACGCCGGTCGCTGCTGGCCGCCGGGATCACGTCGCTGTCCGGTCGGTTCTACGGTGGTGACGTCGTGGAGTTGCGGGCGCAGGACGCCACGATGGTCGCGCGTGGCGTGGTGGCCTACGACCACGCCGAGCTGGAGACCATGCTGGGCCGCTCGACGTCAGAGTTGCCCGCTGAGATGCGCCGCCCCGCGGTGCACGCCGACGACTTGGTCGCCGTCTAAGCGATTTGTGCACGATTTCCGGCGGTGAGCGCCGATTTTCGTGCACAAATCAGTTCGTCGGCCAATAACGTCAGCGTCTCCGAGCAGCCGTGGTCGATTTTGACCGTGGCCTGGTCGTCGCCGCGGGTGGGGCCGCGGTTGACGATCGCGATCGGCATCCCGGCGGCCGCGGCGTGCCGGACGAACCGGTAGCCGGAGTACACCGTCAGCGACGACCCGGCGACCAGCAACGCGTCGGCGGCGTCGACCATCGAGAACGCCTGTGCGACACGGTCTTTAGGAACGTTCTCGCCGAAGTAGACGATGTTGGGTTTGAGCATGCCGCCGCATTGCGCGCAGTCGACGATGCGAAACGACGCGGTGTCGTCGACCACCGCGTCGGCGTCGGGGGCCACGGCGATGCCGCCGAGCCGTTGGGCGCGCTGCGCGAAGCCCGGGTTGGCGGCTTCCAGCAGGTCGGCGAACGCCGCCCGCGACATCGCGTGCCCGCAGTCCAGGCAGATCACCTCGGCGTAGGTGCCGTGCAGGTTCACCACCGCGCGGCTGCCCGCCTTGGTGTGCAGCAGGTCGACGTTCTGGGTGATCAGCGCGCTGACGACGCCGGCCTGCTCGAGTCGCGCCAGCGCCCAGTGACCGGCGTTGGGCGCGGTGTCGTCCATGTGCCGCCATCCGAGGTGGTTGCGCGCCCAGTATCGCTGCCGAAACTCCGGGTCAGAGGTGAACTGTCCGATGGTCATCGGGTTGCTGGGCGGGGAGTCCGGCCCGCGGTAGTCCGGAATGCCGGAGTCGGTCGACATCCCCGCACCGGTGAGCACCGCGACCCGCCGTCCCCGTAGCAGCGCGACGAGTTCCGCAGCCTCCATGTCCTCGAGGGTACGGGGCTAGTCCAAGCACTTGGACGCGCTGAGAATCTCGGCGTCCATGTTGCTGCGCATCATGGTCAGCGCGGCGTCGCTGAGCTCGGGGTCGATGTGGGCCACCGCGTCGGGTGGGACGACGACGGGAAAATGCCGCACGTAGGCGTCCAGCGCGGTGTAGAGGATGCACTGCTCGGTGACCTGGCCGGTGAGGATCACCCGCCGCGGCTCGAGCTGGGTCAACAGATACGCCAGCGAAGTGGCGTAGAAGGCGCTGTGGCGGACCTTGGTCATCAACCGGCACCCCTTTTGCGGGACGATCGGCTCGACCAGGTCGGGCCGGTCACCGTCGAGCGCCGACTGCACGAGGTCGCTGAACTCAGCGGTGAAATCGCCGTAGTTGTCGTTGACGTAGATGAGCTCGACGTCGTCGCGCTCCCGGGCCCGCGAGACCAGATCGGCCAGCGGATCGATGATCTCCGCGACGTGCGGGCTCAGCTTTTCGGCATCGGGATGCCGGTAGGTGTTCATCATGTCGATGACCAGCACAGCGGTGTCACTCATGGGCTCTTGCATACCCGGTTCGGGTTTCGGGCAACAATGAAGCATGAATTTCTACTCGGCGTACCGGCACGGGTTCGTGCGCGTGGCCGCCTGCACACACCACACCGCCCTCGCGGATCCGCAGGCCAACGCGGAGTCGGTGCTGCAACTCGCCCGCGCCTGCCACGACGACAGCGCCGCGCTCGCGGTGTTTCCGGAACTGACGTTGTCGGGGTATTCGATCGAGGACATCGTCATGCAGGACGCCCTGCTCGACGCCGTCGAAGATGCGTTGCTCGACGTCGTCGCGGCATCGGCGGATTTGCTGCCGGTGCTGGTGGTCGGTGCGCCGCTGCGCTACGCGCATCGGGTCTACAACACCGCGGTGGTCATCCACCGCGGCCAGGTGCTCGGCGTGGCCCCGAAGTCGTATCTGCCCACCTACCGCGAGTTCTACGAACGCCGCCAGATGGCCCCCGGCGACAACGTGCGCGGCGCGATCCGGATGGGCGACACCGACGTGCCGTTCGGACCCGACCTGTTGTTCACCGCCGTCGACATGCCCGGGTTCGTGCTGCACGTCGAGATCTGCGAGGACATGTTCATGCCGATCCCGCCGAGCGCACAGGCCGCGCTGGCCGGTGCGACGGTGGTGGCCAACCTGTCCGGCAGCCCGATCACGGTCGGACGCGCCGAGGACCGTTGTCTGCTGGCCCGTTCGGCATCGTCGCGGTGCCTGGCCGCCTACGTCTACGCCGCGGCCGGTGAGGGCGAGTCCACCACCGATCTGGCCTGGGACGGTCAGACGATGATCTGGGAGAACGGGGTGTGTTTGGCGCAGTCCGAACGGTTCCCGAAGGGCGAGCGACGCTCGGTCGCCGACGTCGACCTCGAGCTGCTGCGGAACGAGCGGCTGCGGATGGGCACCTTCGACGACAACCGCATTCACCACGGCATCAGCCCGGACACGTTCCGGCGCATCGAGTTTCAACTCGACCCGCCCTCGGGAGACATCGGGCTGCGCCGCCAGGTCGAGCGGTTCCCGTTCGTGCCGTCCGATCCCGAACGGTTGGAACAGGATTGCTACGAGGCCTACAGCATCCAGGTGTCCGGGCTCGAGCAGCGCCTGCGTGCCCTGGACTATCCGAAGATCGTGCTCGGCGTGTCCGGCGGGCTGGACTCCACCCACGCGCTGATCGTCGCCGCGCGGGCGATGGATCGAGAAGAGCGGCCGCGCAGCGACATTCTCGCGTTCACTATGCCGGGTTTCGCGACGGGGGACCGCACCAAGGGCAACGCGGTGCGGCTCGCCGAAGCCCTGGGCGTGACGTTCGCCGAACTCGACATCTCCGACACCGCCGAGTTGATGCTCAAGGAGATCGAGCACCCGTTCTCGCGCGGGGAACCGGTCTATGACGTCACGTTCGAGAACGTGCAGGCGGGGCTGCGCACCGATTACCTGTTCCGGCTGGCCAACCAGCGCGGTGGCATCGTGCTGGGCACCGGCGACCTGTCCGAGCTCGCGCTGGGCTGGTCCACCTACGGGGTCGGCGACCAGATGTCGCACTACAACGTCAACGGCGGAGTGCCCAAAACGCTGATCCAGCACCTGATCCGCTGGGTGGTCGTCTCAAACCAGTTCGACGACGAGGTCAACGAAGTGCTGCAGTCGGTGCTGGACACCGAGATCACCCCCGAGCTGGTGCCCACCGGTGAGGACGAGGAGATCCAGAGCAGCGAAGCCAAGATCGGGCCCTATGCGCTACAAGACTTTTCGTTGTTCCAGGTGCTGCGGTACGGGTTCCGGCCCTCGAAAGTGGCGTTTCTGGCGTGGCATGCGTGGAGCGACGTCGACCGCGGTGACTGGCCCGCCGGGTTCCCGGAGGAAAAGCGACCGTCATACTCGCTCAACGAGATCCGGCGCTGGCTGCAGGTGTTCGCCCAGCGCTTCTACTCGTTCGCCCAGTTCAAGCGGTCAGCAGTGCCCAACGGGCCCAAGGTGTCTCACGGCGGTTCACTCTCGCCGCGCGGGGACTGGCGCGCGCCGTCAGATATGTCAGCGCGGGTGTGGCTCGACGAGATCGAGCGGGAGATCCCCGAGTCGGGTTAGCGTTTGCGGCGCAGCTTGCCGGCGCCGATCGCGCCGACGGCCGCACCGGCCAGCGCCCCGACCGTCGACCACCACCACTGGTCGGTCATCGCGGCCACGGTCACACCGATGATCAGGCCGATGATCAACGGCATCCAGAGCCAGCCCGCTTCCTGCTTGGTGTTCACCTGTCTGCGTGCCATCACGTCCACGGTAGCGCGCACCGATGACGGGTCCGGTCAGCGCTCGTAGGTGCCCGTCAGCGCGCCGCGCGCCAGCACGTGACCGGCGATCGCGGCCAGAAACGCCTTGTGGTCGGCCACGTCGTCGGCCACCTTGGTGTCCAGCGCCAGCAGCATGAACCGGTAGTGGTGGGCACCGTGACCGGGGATGGGCGCGGGCCCGACGTAGGAGTCGCCGAACGCCTTGACGAAGCGCACGCCGGTGGCGCCCGTGGTGAGCTCGCCCTCGTCGAGGCTGCGGCGGTCGGCTTCGATGAGCGCGATGGTGTGCATCAGCGGTTTGGGGCCGGGTACGTCGACGTCGTCGATGACGAGCGCGAGTTGTTGGGTCGGCGCGGGCACCCCGCTCCAGCGCAGCGGCGGCGAGACGTTGTCGCCGACGGCTGACCCGGCGTGTTTCTGCGGGATCGGGGCGCCCTCGCCGAACGCCGGGCTGGTGACGTCGATGGTGTCGGCGCCGGCGTACTCCGGTGCGGCCAGCGGGCTGCGGTGTGCGCCTGCGCGGAATCGGCGGAGCAGCTTTCCAACAATCGCCATACCCGGCAGTCTAATGAGCGGTTTCGGTGCGCTAAGCAGCGGTGAGCGCTATGCAGCGCACCGAAATCGCCCGAGGCCGGGGACCGCGAAAGCCCGTCGAACCGGTGCGTCGCCACTGAACCCAACTGCGCCAACCGAATCCGAGCAGCGCGAAGACACCGAACAGCACGAGCGCGACGACGGGCATGACCTCAGCTCTTCATGGGCAGCACGGATCTCCGCGCCAGGCCTCGACGCCTTCACGAACCGCGATCACCGCGATGCCCAGGGCGGCCACCGGATCGGTCCACGACCACCCGAGCAACGCATTGAGAACCAGCCCGATCAGCAGGATCGCCGACAGGTACGCACACAGCAGCGTCTGTTTGGAGTCGGCGACCGCCGAGGCCGACCCCAACTCGCGTCCGGCGCGGCGCTGCGCCCACGACAGCACCGGCATGATGACCAGGCTCAGCGCGGCGAGCGCGATGCCGATGCGCGACGGCTCCGCCTCGCCGATCCCGAACAGCGACAGCACCGCGTCGACCGTGATGTAGGCCGCCAGCGCGAAGAACGAGAACGCGATGAACCGCAGCGCGGCCTTCTCCCGCGTCTCCGGATTCGGCGCGGCGAACTGCCAGGCGACCGCCGCGGCGGAGGCGACCTCGACGGCCGAGTCGAGCCCGAACCCGATCAGCGCCGTCGAGGACACCCGGCTGCCCTCGGCCAGCGCGATGATCGCCTCGATCACGTTGTAGCTGATGGTCGCTGCCACGAACAGGCGCACGCGGCGGATCAGGACGTCGCGCCGGGCAGCCGTCGTCGCCGGCATCAACAGCACCCCTGCGAATCAGCCGCCGAACAGCAGGCCGGGTCGACCGCCAGCACCAGACCGACCAGGTCGTCGAGCGCATGGGCGATCCGGGCGTCGGCGAGTTCGTAACGGCTGCGCCGACCCTCGGGCTGCGCGACCACCAGCCCGCACCCGCGCAAGCACGCCAGGTGGTTGGACAGGATCTGCCGCGACACCCCGATCTTGTCGGCCAGTTCCGACGGATAGCCGGCGCCGTCGCGCAGCATCAGCAGGATCTCGGCGCGGGTCGGGTCCGACAGCGCCCAGCCGAACCGGGCCAACGCGTCGCGGTGGGTGACCGTCTGCATGCACTCGATAGTACAGCCTAAGCTGTACTATCCCTCCCACCCCTTAGAGGCGGCCGTCGACGCGCAGGTCGGGGTGCACCCACTCCGGCGATCGCCGCTCCTTGAACGACCGGAAGCCCTCCACCGCCTCGGGGGAGGAGTAGCTGGCCTGCATCCCGATGCGGTCGAACAGCCCGAGATAGTTGTCGATGCTCGACTTGACCACACCCCGAGCGCCCGGCGCGGTCCGCGCGCACTGGGTGAGCACCTCGCGGGCCTGCTCGAGCAACTCCTCGTGTGGCACCACCCGGGCCACCATGCCCCAGTCCAGCGCTTCCTGCGCGCTCAGCGTGCGGCCGGTGAACATCAGGTCGCGGGTGCGCACCGGCCCGATCAGCCGGGTCAGCATCTGGCTGTAGTAGGTGTCGGCGATACCGCGCAGCAGTTCGGGCACCCGGAACGTGGCGCGGTCACTGACGACGGCCATATCGCTGCACAGCGCGATCTGTAGGCCGCCGCCCTGACACAACCCGTTGACCGCCGAGACCACCGGTTTGACCGACTGGCGCAGCGTCTCGAACGGCGTCACGTCCATACCCAGCGCCGAACCGAACGTCAGCCAGTTGTCGCTGCCGTCGCCGCCGCCCAGGTCACCGCCCGGCGCGAAGACGTCGCCGGCGCCGGTGATGAGTAGGCCGGCCAGGTCGGGGTCGGCGTCGACGTGGCGCACCGCGTAGCGGATGCCGAAGTACATCGCGGGCGTCATCGCGTTGCGCGCCTCGGGCCGGTCCAGCGTGCAGACCCCGAACGGCCCCTCGCGGGTGAAGCGCAGATACGGGGTGCCCAGCCAGTCGCCGTCGGGTGGACGGGGTGTGCTGCTGCTCGGCTGGGTGGTCGTCATAACTGTTTTTCTGCCTTCCGGTTGGTTACTGCGTCGTCGATCGCCTCGGCGTAGGGGGCGCAGTCGCCCGCGCCCGGCACCAGCGTGGCAAGGGCCCCGGCCGCGCATGCGCGGCGCAGCGCGTCCTCGTGACCGTGCGGCCAGCCGGCGGCCAGCACGCCGGCGAAGACGTCACCCGCGCCGGTGGTGTCGACGGCTTTCACCGTCGGCGCGCGCACGTCGAACCGTTCGTCGGTGCCGAGATAGCTGGCGCCGCGGCGGCCCCGGGTGATCACCAGGTGCGGGACCGGCCAGTGCCATTCGCGTGCTTCGGCCTCGTTGACCACGACGACGTCGGCCAATCCTGCCAGGGTCAGCAGGTCGTGGGGTTTGGCGCCGGTCGGGGAGGCGTTGACGATGACGACCGCGCCTGCGGTGCGTGCCGTGCGCGCGGCGGCGATGGCGGTCGCGACCGGGATCTCCAATTGCAGCAGCATCACGTCGCAGTCGGCGATGACGGCCTGCGCCTCGGGGGAGTCCACGCTCAGCGCGGCGTTGGCGCCGGGGGCCACCGCGATGGTGTTCTCGGCCGAGGCGTCGACTGTGATGGCGGCCGTGCCGCTGGGCCCGGGCAGGCTGACCACGCCGTCGAGCCCGACGTCGTTGGCGCGCAGGTGGGCCCGGAGTTGGTCGGCCGCCGCGTCGGTGCCCAGCGCGGCGACCAGGCGCACCCGAGCGCCGGCCCGTGCAGCGGCCACCGCCTGGTTGCCACCCTTGCCGCCCGGCGACGTCGATATCGAGGACGCCAGGACGGTCTGGCCGGGTCGGGGTAGCGCGTCCACGGCGAAGATGAGATCGAGGTTCACGCTGCCCACTACGCACACCCGCGCCACTCTCCGGACGTTAAAGAGCGCTGTGCGGTTTGACAACTGTCGGCGGTAGGTCACCCCATCCGGCCCTCTCGTCGGAGTTCCGCCGTAGAAGTACCGGTCGAGCTATCGTCCGCGCCTACCCGACACATGTCCAACGGCCCGGACACCGTTCGATACGCTGGGGTAATGACTGTGCAGGCCCCCTCGCTACCCGGTTTGCGCGAACAGGTCCACGACGCCGCCCGGCGCGCTCGCGTCGCGGCCCGCGCGCTGGCCACCCTGAGCACCGAAACCAAGAACCGCGCGCTGAACACCGCCGCCGACCACGTGCTGATGCACGTCAGCGGGATCCTCGCGGCCAACGAAGCCGACCTGGAGGCCGCCAGGGCCGCGGGCACACCGGAGGCCATGCTCGACCGGCTCGCGCTGAACCCGAACCGCGTCGAAGGCATCGCCGACGGACTGCGGCAGGTCGCGCGGCTGCCCGATCCGCTCGGCGAGGTGCTGCGCGGCAGCACCCTGCCCAACGGGCTGCAGCTGCGCCAGGTGCGGGTCCCGCTGGGCGTCGTCGGCATCGTCTACGAGGGCAGGCCCAACGTGACCGTCGACGCGTTCGGGCTCACGCTGAAGTCCGGTAACGCGGTGCTGCTGCGGGGCAGCTCGTCCGCAGCGCGCTCCAACGCCGCCCTGGTCGACGCGTTGCGCGCGGCGTTGGCGACCGAACTGCTCGACGCCGACGCCGTGCAGTTGCTGCCCAGCGAGGACCGCGCCAGCGTCACCCACCTGATCCAGGCCCGCGGCCTCGTCGACGTCGTGATCCCGCGCGGCGGGGCCGGCCTCATCGACGCCGTGGTGCGCGACGCGACGGTGCCGACGATCGAGACCGGGGTGGGCAACTGCCATGTCTACGTTGACAAGTCGGCCGACCTCGACGTCGCCGAGCGGATCCTGCTGAACGCCAAGACACGCAGGCCCAGCGTGTGCAACGCCGCCGAGTCGGTGCTCGTCGACGCCGCGATCGCCGAGCAGGCGGTGCCGCGGTTGACCAAGGCGCTTTCCGACGCCGGGGTGGCCGTGCACGGCAGCCCCTCGGAGGACCAGTTGCGCGCCGAGTTCCTTTCGATGGACATCGCGCTGGCGGTGGTCGACGGCGTCGACGGCGCGATCGCCCACATCAACGAGTTCGGCACCGGGCACACCGAGGCCATCGTGGCCACCGATCTGGCTGCGGCCCAACGTTTCACCGACCAGGTCGACGCGGCCGCGGTGATGGTCAACGCGTCGACGGCGTTCACCGACGGTGAGCAGTTCGGGTTCGGCGCCGAGATCGGCATCTCGACCCAGAAGCTGCACGCCCGCGGCCCGATGGGGCTGCCCGAACTCACGTCAACCAAGTGGATCGTGTGGGGAGACGGCCACACCCGCCCGGCCTGAATCAGGAGTTACTACATTGACTGTCCCCGCACGCCCCGCACCGCTGTTCGCCGACATCGACGATGTCGCGCGGCGGCTGGCCGAAACCGGCTATCTGCCCGACACGGCAACGGCCACCGCGGTTTTCCTCGCCGACCAGCTGGGCAAGCCGCTGCTGGTCGAAGGGCCCGCCGGGGTCGGTAAGACCGAACTGGCCCGCGCGGTCGCGCAGTCGACCGGATCGGGTCTGGTGCGGCTGCAGTGCTACGAGGGCGTCGACGAGGCGCGCGCGCTCTACGAGTGGAACCACGCCAAGCAGATCCTGCGCATCCAGGCCGGTTCGGGTGACTGGGACAGCACCCGCGACGACGTGTTTTCCGAGGAGTTCCTGCTCTCGCGCCCGCTGTTGACCGCGATCCGGCGCACCGAGCCGACCGTGCTGCTGATCGACGAAACCGACAAGGCCGACATCGAGATCGAGGGCCTGCTGTTGGAGGTGCTGTCGGACTTCGCGGTGACGGTCCCGGAGCTGGGCACGATCACCGCCGAGCGCGCCCCGTTCGTGCTGCTGACCTCCAACGCCACCCGTGAGCTTTCCGAGGCGCTCAAGCGGCGGTGTCTGTTCTTGCACATCGACTTTCCCGACGCCGAGTTGGAGCGGCGCATCCTGCTGTCGCGGGTGCCCGAACTCCCCGAACATCTGGCCGCCGAGTTGGTCCGCATCATCGGGGTGCTGCGCGGGATGCAGCTCAAGAAGCTGCCGTCGGTGGCCGAGACCATCGACTGGGGCCGCACCGTATTGGCGCTCGGGATGGACACGATCGACGACGCGACGATCGCGGCCACGCTGGGTGTGGTGCTCAAACACCAGTCCGATCAGATCAAGGCAAGCGGCGAACTCCGCCTGAACTAGGAGCCCATCGATGGCCGTCCGCCGCACCCGTCCGCCGCAGCCGCTGGCGCCCCACGGTATCCCCGGTCACCTGGTCGGGTTCGTCGAAGCGCTGCGCAAACAAGGGATTTCGGTGGGGCCGTCGGAGACCGTCGACGCCGGCCGGGTGATCTCGGTGCTGGGCCTGGGCAACCGCGAGGCGCTGCGCGAGGGCATCGCATGTGCGGTGCTGCGCCGCCCCGAGCACCGCGACACCTACGACGCGATGTTCGATCTGTGGTTCCCCGCGGCACTGGGCGCCAGGACGGTCTTGCTCGACGACGACGACCAACCATTGCTGGACGAGGACGGCCTGCCGCCCGAGGACGTCGAGGCGATGCGCGCGATGCTGCTGGATCTGTTGGCCGACAACGAGGAGCTGGCCAACCTCGACGAGCGGATGGCCGCGATGATCGCCCAGATCGTCGAGGCCTACGGCCGGTACAACTCCAGCCGCGGCCCGTCGTACTCGTCGTATCAGGCGCTCAAGGCGATGAACCTCGACGACCTCGAAGGCAGGCTGCTGGCGGGGCTGCTGGCGCCCTACGGTGACGAGCCGACGCCCACCCAGGAGCAAATCGCCAAAGCGATGGCTGCCCAACGCATCACCCAGCTGCGCAAGATGGTGGAGGCCGAGACCAAGCGGCGCACCGCCGAGCAGCTGGGCCGCGACCACGTGCAGATGTACGGGGTGCCGCAGCTGGCCGAGAACGTCGAGTTCCTGCGCGCGTCGGGCGAGCAGCTCAACCAGATGCGCCGGGTGGTCGCGCCGCTCGCGCGCACGTTGGCGACCCGGCTGGCGGCGCGTCGGCGCCGGTCCAGGGCCGGTGAGATCGACCTGCGCAAGACGCTGCGCAAGTCGATGTCGACCGGCGGCGTGCCGATCGACGTCGTGCTCAAGAAGCCGCATCCGGCGCGTCCCGAGCTGGTGGTGCTGTGCGACGTGTCGGGGTCGGTCGCCGGGTTCAGCCACTTCACGCTGCTGCTGGTACACGCGCTGCGCCAGCAGTTCAGTCGGGTTCGCGTCTTTGCCTTCATCGACACCACCGACGAGGTGACCGAACTGTTCGGCCCAGACGCCGATTTGGCCGTCGCGGTGCAGCGCATCACCCGCGAGGCCGCGGTGTACACCCGCGACGGGCACTCCGACTACGGCCACGCGTTCGTGTCGTTTCTCGACGGCTGGCCCAACGTGTTGTCGCCGCGCAGCTCGCTGCTGGTGCTCGGCGACGGCCGCAACAACTACCGCAACCCGGAGACCGAACTGCTGGCCCACATGGTCAGCTCCAGCCGGCATGCACACTGGCTCAACCCCGAGCCGCGGCACCTGTGGGGCAGCGGTGACTCGGCCGTGCCGCGCTACGAGGACGTCATCCCCATGCACGAATGCCGCTCGGCCAAACAGCTGGCGACGGTCATCGATGCGCTGCTGCCCGTCTAGGTCCGGCGCGAACGTGGGTTACCCGCACACTGTCGCGGCCGGAACCGTGACACGCGCCCACACTCGGCGCGAGAAGTAAGCTCGCTGCTTGTGGCTTCTGGACGCAGGCTGGGTGTGATGGGTGGGACGTTCGACCCCATCCACAACGGACACCTGGTCGCCGCCAGCGAGGTGGCCGACCTGTTCGAGCTCGACGAGGTGGTGTTCGTGCCGACCGGCCAACCGTGGCAGAAGCACCACCGTGACGTCACCGCAGCCGAGGACCGCTACCTGATGACCGTGATCGCCACCGCCTCCAACCCGCGGTTCACGGTCAGCCGCGTCGACATCGACCGCGGCGGGCCCACCTACACCAAGGACACGCTGGACGACCTGCATGCCCTCGACCCCGACAGCGAGCTGTACTTCATCACCGGCGCCGACGCGCTGGCGTCGATCCTGTCCTGGCAGAACTGGGAGGAGATGTTCGCGATCGCGAAGTTCGTCGGCGTCAGCAGACCCGGCTACGAGCTGGACGGCGAGCACATCGCGGCCGCGGGCAAACACCTGCCCAAGGACGCGTTGACCCTCGTCGAGGTGCCTGCACTGGCGATCTCGTCGACCGACTGCCGGCAACGCGCCGAGCAGAACCGCCCGATCTGGTACCTGGTGCCCGACGGCGTGGTTCAGTACGTGGCGAAGCGCAAGCTCTACGCCGCCCCACCGATAGCGACACAGGGAAAGCAGCAATGAGCGCCTCTGACGAAGCGATCCAGATGGCCACGGTGGCCGCGCGGGCCGCCGCCGCCAAACTGGCCGACGACGTCGTCGTCATCGACGTCTCGAGCCAGCTGGTGATCACCGACTGTTTCGTCATCGCCTCGGCCTCCAACGAGCGTCAGGTCAACGCCATCGTCGACGAGGTCGAGGAGAAGATGCGGGTGGCCGGGTACAAGCCGGCGCGCCGCGAAGGCGCCCGCGAGGGACGCTGGACCCTGCTCGACTACGTCGACATCGTCGTGCACATCCAGCACGAGGACGAACGCAACTTCTATGCGCTGGACCGGCTCTGGCGCGACTGCCCGGAAGTACCCGTCGACCTGGACGGCCAGACGTGAGGATCCGCCGCCTGGTCATGCTGCGCCACGGCCAGACCGAGTACAACGCGGGCAGCCGCATGCAGGGCCAGCTCGACACCGACCTGTCGGAGCTGGGCCGCGAGCAGGCGGTCGCGGCCGCCGAGGTGCTGGCCAAGCGTCAGCCGCGGGTCGTTGTGTCCTCGGACCTGCGCCGCGCGCTGGACACCGCGGTGGTGCTGGGGGACCGCGCCGGGCTGCCGGTGCTGGTCGACACCCGGCTGCGCGAGACGCACCTCGGCGACTGGCAGGGGATGACGCACCTCGAGGTCGACGCCGTCGCGCCGGGCGCGCGGCTGGCCTGGCGCGAGGATGCCCGCTGGGCACCGCACGGCGGGGAGAGCCGCGTCGACGTCGCCACCCGGGCCATGCCGCTGGTCACCGAGTTGGTCGCCGACCAGCCCGACTGGGGCCTTGAGGCGCCCGAACGGCCGGTGGTGCTGGTCGCCCACGGCGGACTGATCGCGGCGTTGACGGCCGCGTTGCTGCGGCTGCCGGTCGACAACTGGCCGATCCTGGGCGGAATGGGCAACGCCAGCTGGGTGCAGCTGTCCGCGCACAGCGACGCCGATGCCCCCGTCGAGGACATCCGCTGGCGCCTCGATGTGTGGAACGCCTCGGCGCAGGTTGCCAACGATGTCTTGTGACCCACCACCCCGCCCGACCCTGCTCATCTTCTGCGACTCGCTGTCCTACTACGGGCCGGCCGGGGGACTGCCCGCCGACGACCCGCGGATCTGGCCCAACATCGTTGCCCGACAACTGGACTGGGATGTCGAGCTGATCGGGCGGATCGGCTGGACCTGCCGCGACGTGTGGTGGGCGGCCACCCAGGATCCGCGGGCGTGGGCGGCGTTGCCGTGGGCCGGTGCGGTGATCTTCGCGACCGGCGGGATGGATTCGCTGCCGTCACCGCTGCCGACCGCGTTGCGGGAACTGATCCGCTATGTGCGTCCACCGTGGCTGCGGCGCTGGGTGCGCGACGGCTACGGCTGGCTACAGCCGCGGCTCTCACCGGTCTCGCGCTCGGCGCTGCCGGGGCACCTATCGGCGGAGTATCTCGAAATGACCCGCGGCGCCATCGATTTCAACCGGCCCGGCATACCGGTGGTGGCGTGTCTGCCGTCGGTGCACATCGCCGAGACCTACGGCCGCGCACACCACGGCCGCGAACCCACGGTCCGCGCGATCACCGAATGGGCCGAGCGCCACGACGTTCCGCTCGTCGACCTCAAGGCGGCCGTCGGCGAATACGTGATGGCCGGCCAGGGCAACCCCGACGGCATCCACTGGAACTTCGAGGGCCATCAGGCCGTTGCCGAACTGATGATCAAGGCATTGGTGGAGGCGGGGGTCTCGTGCCCGTAGTGGTGGTCACGGACTCGTCGTCGCGGCTGCACCCAGACGAGCTCAAGCAGTGGCAGATCCGGCAGGTTCCGTTGCATGTGCTGGTCGACCAGGTCGACCTGCGCGACGGCGTCGACGAGGTGCCCTACGACATCCATGTGTTGCCGCGGGCCAGCACCGCAGGAGCGACGCCGGCCGAGCTGGCCGAGACCTATCGGCAGGCGCTGCAGGACAGCGGCGGCGACGGCGTTGTGGCCGTGCACCTTTCGGCGGCCCTGTCCAGCTCGTACAGTTCGGCGGTGCAGGTTGCCCGCGAGTTCGGCCCGGCGGTGCGGGTGATCAACTCGCGATCGGTCGCGATGGGTGTGGGTTTCGTCGCGCTGAGCGCCGCGCGTGCCGCGGCATCGGGTGCGGACCTCGACACCGTGGAAACCGCCGCTCGCGAGGCGTGCGACCGCGGCAGGGTGTTTCTCGTCGTGCACCGCCTCGACAACCTGCGCCGCAGCGGACGCATCCGGGCTGCCGCGTCGTGGCTGGGCACCGCGCTGGCCGTCAAACCGCTGCTGTGCCTCGACGTCGACGGGCGGCTGGTGCTCGATCAGCGGATCCGCACGGTCACCAAAGCCCATGCGGCGATGGTGGACCGGGTGGTCGATGTGGTCGGTGACGGCCGGGCCGCGGTTGCGGTGCACCACGTCGACAACCATGACGGCGCCGACGCGATCGGTGCGGAGTTGACGACGCGGTTGCCGCAGATCGAGTCGCTCACGGTCTCCGATATGGGGCCGGTGCTGTCGATCCACGTGGGCGCCGGGGCGGTGGGCATCGTCGTCCAGGTCGATCCGTAAGTAACAACGAACGGTTGACACAAGCTTACCGTTAGCGCAGACTTACGGATGTGTCTGCAACTGCATCCGCTGTGCTCGACGCACTGGGCGACAAGACCCGGCGGTCCATTCTGGAAAAGCTGGCCGACGGACCGGCGGCGGTCGGGGTGTTGGCCGAGCAGTTGCCGATTTCCCGGCCCGCGGTATCTCAGCATCTGCGCGTACTCAAGGACGCCGATCTCGTGGTCGAATCGATCGCCGGAACGCGGCGGATCTACCGCGTCAACGAGGCCGGGTTGATGGCGTTGCGGAACTATCTCGACCGGTTCTGGGCGCAGACGCTGGCCGGATTCAAAGAGACCGTCGAATCTATGGAAGGTGACCAACCATGACGCAAACTCGGCCCGAAACCATCCGCCACCATGTCGTCGTGGCTGCACCGCTCGAGCGGGCGTTTCGCGTATTCACCGAGCAGTTCGGTGATTTCAAGCCACGTGAACACAATCTGCTCGGCGGTCCGATCGCCGAGACGGTCTTCGAACCCCGCGTCGGCGGGCACATCTATGACCGTGGCGTGGACGGCAGCCTGTGCAAGTGGGCGACCGTCATCGCCTACGAGTCGCCGAACCGGGTGGTCTTCAGCTGGAACATCGGTCCGACGTGGCAGCTGGAGGCCGACAGCTCCCGGTGTAGCGAAGTCGAAGTTCGTTTCACCGCCGAAGCCGCCGACCGCACCCGCGTCGATCTCGAACACCGTCACATCGAACGCCACGGCGAGGGCTGGCAGGCGGTCGCGGAAGGTGTTGGCGGCGACGGCGGTTGGCCGCTGTACCTGGGTCGCTATGTCAGCCTCGTCGGCGGCGAACCGCAGTGACGCTCACACCGCGGCACGGCCGGTGACCGGCGGCAGGTCCTTGAGCGTGACGATGCCCGGCTCGGCGGCGACGACGGCCGGCACGGCGTTGGTCACCGGCAGCGCGGTGTAGATCATGCCCAGCCCCATGAAACCGGGTTCGGTCCAGTCCTTGGGCGGCAGGCAGTGCAGCACGGTGCGCATATTGGGCAGCCCGAATACCTGGATGACGTGGCCGTGTTCGAGCGGTTTGGGCGGGGTGACGTGGCTACCCATGATCCAGTTGAACCCGACGCTGACCACGTTGTGATCGCCGGCCCAGCCGCGGTGATAGCCGTGCACCCCGGCCACCGTGCCCTCCGGGATCTGCATGAAGCCCAGGTCGCTGTCGCCGGTGGCGGCGGTGAACGTCACGTCGAACGTCATCCGGTCCAGTTTCGCGCCGATGGCGTCGGCCATCATCGCCGCGGATTCGGCGAACACCTCGCTTTCGCGCCGCACGCTCTCGGCCAGGCCCGGCGTGTCGGGATGTTGCGAAAAGCCCATCGCGGTCTGGGTTCCGGCCGACTCGTAGGTCGAGCAGTCCACCGACTCGGTGATGCGGATCTCGTCGACCCGTTCACACGCACCGGACAGCACCATGCCGACCATGTTGGACATGCCCGGATGCGCGCCGCTGCCGAAGATTGTGGAATTGCCCTTCTCGCAAGCCTTTCGGATGCGGTCGAGGTCTTCGGGTGACTGCTTGCCGCCGGTGATCCACGCCGCGCTCGAGCAGACGTTGACGCCGGCTTCCAGCAGCCGCACCAGCTCGTCGATTTTCGGCCACAGCGGGTTGTAGCAGCAGGCGTCGGGTGCAAGGGCGATCAACGCGTCGACGTCGTCGGTGGCGGTCACCCCGGTCGGTTCGGGCCAGCCGCCCAGCTGCGCGGCGTCCACGCCGATTTTGTCCGCGCCGTGGGCGTAGACGCCGACCAGTTCCATGTCGTCGCGGCCGAGGATGGCGTGCAGTGACCGCCTGCCGATGTTGCCGGTGGTCCATTGGATGACGCGAAGGGGTCGGGGTGCGCTCATCTGCAGGAGGTTACATGTGGGTGCCGCCGTCGACGCGGACCTCGGTGCCGGTCACGAAGTAGGCGTCGGTGCTGCCGAGCATGGCGACCACCGCGGCGACCGCGTCGGGTTTGGCGAACATTGCCCCGTCGTCGACGGGCAGCACCGGCTGCACCTTGCCGAACAGGGTGAAGTCGGTGTCAGCGGGCAGACCGGGGCCGACGCTCTGCTTGGATTCCCCGGTGCCGTCGGTCATACCCGACGAAATCGAGCCGGGCTGAACGGAATTGAACCGGATACCCTCCTTGGCGAACTCGAGGGCCAACGCGTGCGTCATCGCCTGGATGCCGCCCTTGGACGCGGCATAGGCAGACATGTACGGGTGGGCGAACGCCGCCGACGTCGAACTGAAGTTCACCACAGCGGGTTTGGTGCCCTTGCGCAGCGCGGGGATAGCTTCGCGCGTCACCAGGAAGGTGCCGACCAGGTTGATCCGCAGCACCTGCTCGAAGTCGGCCAGCGTCGTGTCCAGGAAGTGCGCGGAGCGCAGCACACCGGCCGCGTTGACGAGGGTGTCCAGTGCGCCCAGCGTCCGCACCGCCTCGGCGACGCCGGCCTGCACCGACGGTTCGCTGCTGATGTCCATGACCAGTGTGGTGAGCCGGTCACCGTGCGGTTCGGCCTTGGCGACGGTGTCCTTCAACCCGGCCTCGCTGATGTCGGCGGCCACCACGCAGGCGCCCTCGTCGAGGACGCGAAGGACGGTGGCCTGCCCGATGCCCGAACCACCGCCGGTGATCAGCACACGACGGTCGGTGTATCGCTGAAGAGATGCCATGGGCCGATACAACACTGTCGGACACCGGGTGTCAGCCAGATGTCGCGAATTCACCGCTGCTTGGGCCGGATGAAGACGCCGGAGGCTTCGACCGTGGCACCTTCGGCATCGGCGATATGGCCGACCACGTAGGTCTTGGCGCCCTCGACGCGGTCTACCCACGCCTCGGCGCGCAGCCGGCCCAGCCGGGTCGGGCGGACGTAGCGGACGGTGATGGTTCCGGTGACGGCGGGCTTGTCCGGTTGGTGGGCGGGAGCGGCGAGCACGTGGTCGAGGATCAGCGCGCAGACCCCGCCGTGCACGTGTCCCGCGGGGCCTTCATAGGCGGCGCCGAGTTCGAACTCGGTGGCTGCGCGCCCGCCCGCCTCATGGTGGATCACCAGCGGGGGAGCGACGGCGTTGCGGGCCCCGATCAACACGTTGCCCAGCGCCGTCGGCCGGCCCTCGGCGGTGGCGCGCACTCCGTAGGAACCGGGGATCAACTCGGCGGACAACAGTTCGACGGCCCGGTCGACGTGGCTCTTGGCCTCGGCGGCCACGTCGCGGCCCACCTCGCTGCGGATGGTGGCGTCGATGAGCTGCCGTACCGACTGCGTGAGCGGTTCGAAGTCGTCGGTCATGCGCGCGGTCCCCGCGAGGCCATGTCGAGCGCCGCCAGATGGCTGAACAGCATCGACGCGCCGATCGGGTTGCCACCGCCGGGGTATGCGGTGCCGCTGACCGCCGCCATCGTGTTACCGGCCGCGTACAGGCCGGGGATCGGCCTGTCGGACGTGTCCAGCACGCGCGCGCGGGTGTCGGTGCGCAGCCCGCCTTTGGTGCCCAGGTCCGACAGCCCGAACGCCGCGGCGTGAAACGGTGGCTTGTCGATCGGAACCATCGGCAGCTGTCCACCCGAAAAGGCCCGGTCGTAGGCTTCATTGCCACGTCCGAAGTCGTCATCTTCGCCGCGGGCCACCAGGTCGTTGAAGCGCTTGACCGTGGCCGCGAGGCGGTCGGCGGGCACGTCGATCAGCGATGCGAGCGCTTCGAGCGTGTCCGCGGTGTGCCACAGGCCCTCGGCGCGGTAGCGGTCGGTTTCGACCATCGACACATTGGTCGCCTTGACCGGCGGTACCTCGCCCTCGCGGTCGTCGTAGACCATCCAGCACGGCAACCGCAGTGCCCCACTGTCGATCTGACGGATCATCTCGCGGCCAAGCCGGTCGTATGGCGCGGATTCGTTGACGAAGCGGTCTCCGGCCTGGTTGACGAAGATGCCGCCGGTGAACCACAGCGCGAACGCCGAACGACCGTCGGGATGGGTCAAACCCGGCGACCACCACGCCTGCTCCATCAGGTCGGTGGACGCGCCGACCCCGATCGCGGCCTCGTGCGCGGCGCCCGTGTTGCCTGGTGCTCCCATGGTGTCCGCGGCGCGGCCGGGAACTCCGTAGCGCTCGCGCATGCGGTGGTTGTGTTCGAATCCGCCCGCCGCCAGCAGCACACCACGACGGGCGCCGACGACGACCCGCTTGCCGTCACGCTCCAGGACCGCACCCACGACGGCGTTGTCCTCCGTAATCAGTTCCACCAGCGCTGAATTCAGACTCATCGAAGCGTTGGGCATGTCGAGCATCGCGGCGAGAAACCGGCCGACCAGCGCACGTCCACCGGTCAGCAGATCGGGTTGGGGGGCGCCGAGGCGCTCGCTGTCGAGCGGTCCGCGCACCGAACCGGCGTACGGTCCGAGCCGCGCTGCTGGAATCGGCTTGGCGACGATGTGGCGCAGGCCGTCGGTTCGCGCGCCGGGCACCGCGCCGAAATAGTCGGGCCACGGCAGCACGGCGAACTCGAAATGCCGGTCGGCTTCCAGGTATTCGATGAGCGCGGCGCCGCCGCGGACGTAGGTCTCCTGCAGCTGCCGAGGAGTGCGGTCGCCGACGACGGCGTGGAAGTAGGCCAGGGCTTGCTCGACGGTGTCGTCGCTGCCCTCGCGTTGGAGCACCGGGTTGCACGGAAACCACATACCGCCACCGCCCGAATAGGCCGTGGTGCCGCCGAACTTGTCGGTCGCCTCGACCAGCGCCACCGAAAGGCCTTCGCGCGCCGCGGTATAGGCGCCGGTGACACCACCGCCCGAGCCGACCACCAGGACGTCGACGACCTGGTCATACGCAGCCACATCTGCCTCCATCGCCGCTTCGATGACACACACAGTCTGACATCGGCGGCGAACCCAGCGACGCCGTGTCCCGGTGAGCGGCAGCTAACAAGGGCGCCGACACCGCCGTTGATAGCCTTGACCGGTGGAATCGACCTCGGCGATGCCGAACCTGACAGCGACCGCGTGGGCGCTGCTCGGCATGCTGTCGTACGACACGGAGCTGTCCGGTTACGACATTCGCAAATGGATCAACTGGAGCATGCGGTTCTTCTACGGCAGCCCCGCCTACAGCCAGATCTACTCCGAGCTCAAGAAGCTTGAACAGCACGGGTTCGTCACGTCGCGGGTGGAGAGCAGCGCAGGCGCCCGTAACCGTCGGCTCTACAAGATCACCGAATCCGGTATGGAGGCCGTGACGCGCTGGGCCAACGAGGCGCCGCTGGATCCGCCGGTGCTCAAGCACAGTGCCATTCTGCGGGTGACATTGGGCCATCTGACCAATCCGGCCAGGCTCAAGGAGATCCTGCAGGAGCACCTGGCCTGGGCGGAGCAGATGCACGCCGAGGCGGCCAAAGATGCGCGCTGGGCCGACGTGGAGCCGGCATGGGCGTTCGCCCGCGTCGGATTGCAGTGGGCCGAGCGGCATTACGCCGCCGAACGAGAACTGACCCTGCAGATGATCAAGGACCTCGACGACGCGCAAGCGGTGTTCGCCCAGGCCACCGATGGTACCGAAGCTGGAATCCCTTGGCCCAAACCGGAATACTGGTACGAGATCGAGAAGAAGGCCGACGCGGAAGATTCCGACTAGCCGGGAAGCGCCGCGACGCCGGCAGCGTGCCGCGCCGCGATGTATCCGAACACCAAACCCTGCGCGATGGTCGCTCCCGCACCGGGATACGCCGCACCGAACGCGTTGGCCGCGGTATTGCCGATCGCGTACAAGCCCTCGATGACGCTGCCGTCTTCGCGCAGCACCCGGGCGCGGTCGTCGGCGCGAAGACCGCCGCACGTGCCGAGATCGCTGAGCACCATCTTGACCGCGTAGAACGGCCCCTTGTCGAGGGCCCGCAGGTTCGGGTTGGGCTTGATGGTCGGGTCGCCGTAGTAGCGGTCGTATGCGCCACCTCCGCGGTGGAAGTCGGTGTCGTGACCGGCACGCGCCATAGCGTTGAACCGCGTCATCGTCGCGACGAACTGCGCCCGGGGCACCCCGATCTTGTCGGCGAGCTCGTCGAGGTCGTCTGACCGGTGCGCGATACCCGCGTCATACCAGGCGCGGGGAATGGCCATCCGCGGAAACAGTTCGGCGGCAAAGACGTAACTGTTGCGGTATTGCTGGTCGAAGACGATCCACATCGACTCCACCGGGTTACCTGCGCGCTCGCGCTCCAGCACCCGCTGGCCGAACGACATGTAGTCGGTCGCCTCGTTGACGAACCTGGTGCCGTCCTGGTCGACGATCACCGAGCCCGGCAGCGACCGTTCGGCCAGCATCACCAACGGAGCCGCCTCCGGCAGCGGGGCGACAGCGGGGAACCACCATGCCTGATCCATCAGATCGATTGCGCCGCCGAGCTCTTGTGCGCAGCGGATCGCGTCACCGGTGTTGGTGTCGGCGCCCAGGCTCATGTGCTCGCCGAGGGCTTCGGACTGAAACTTCCACCGCATCTCCATGCTGTGGTCGAAACCGCCGGCCGCCAGCACCACACCGCGCCGCGCGGTGACGGTCACCTCGCGCCCGTCGTGATCCAGCACGGCGCCGGTGACCCTGCCGTTCTCGCTGGTCAGGCGGCGCAACGCGGTGTCGGTCCAGACCGGGATGTTCGCACGCAGCACACCGGCGAACAGACCGGCGGCCAGCGCCTGACCGCCGGCGGCGTAGCGGCGGCCGAGCAGCAACCCGCCGAACCCTTGGCCGAAGCGCTTGACGACCGTCGGCAGCCCTTTGCGCGGCACCCGCGACATCAGGTTCAGCCACCGGTAATCCGCACCGGTCGTGGGCATCGGGATCTTGACTTCCATGACCCCGCCGCGCAGCCGGCTGCGGTAGACGCCGAGGATCGACGTGTTCAGCGGCCGGCACTCGCAGGTGCGACCGGCCGCTGTGCCGCCGGGCTTTTCGGCGTGATAGTCGGAATAGTCCTTCGCCCAGAACAACCGCATCGGCGTGGTTCGCCGCAGCAACTCGACCGTCTGTCCGACGTGTGCGAGAAACGCTGTGGAGCGGTGTCGGGGCGCGGTTTCGGCGACGACCGAGTCCAGGTACTGCTGCGCGCGCGACGCGGTGTCACCGGCCCGGTTCTCCTCGAGGACCGGGCTCGCCGGAAACCACAGCGCACCGCCGGACCGGGCGGTCGAACCCCCGACGTGCGACGACTTCTCGACGAGCAGAACGGACAACCCGACCTCCTTGGCGGCCAGCGCAGCGGCCATCCCGGTGCCAGAACCGACGACCAGAAGGTCGACGACGGTGTCCTGGATTCCTAACCCGGCAGGGATCGTGTTTGAGTCGTGAGCCGTCACGTTTGTCGACAGTAGAGAGCAGGTGCGGCAGCCCGAATTCAGCATCCCTACCAGCGGGACGATCTTCGAACCCGGCCGGTCTTCTGCGGTAGAACTTCAGCCATGACGTTGCAGACTGATGTCGAGGTCCGCGAGATCGAAACAGAGCAGGCGCCGACGCGGTTCGCTCGCGGCTGGCACTGCCTGGGCCTGGCCCGCGAACTCGGGGACGGTAAGCCGCACACCGTCAACGCCTTCGGCCAGAAGCTGGTGGTGTTCCGCAGCGGTGACGGCAGGATCAACGTGCTCGACGCCTATTGCCGGCACATGGGCGGTGACCTGTCCCAAGGCCAAGTCAAGGGCAACGAGATCGCGTGCCCCTTCCACGACTGGCGGTGGGGCGGTGACGGCCGGTGCAAAAAGGTGCCCTACAGCAAGCGGGCGCCGCGGCTGGCCCGGACGAGGACCTGGCTGACGCTGGAGCAGGACGGGATGTTGTTCGTGTGGAACGACCCCGAGGGCAACCCGCCGCCGGACGAGGTGACGATTCCGCGCATCGAAGGCGCCGGAAGCGACGAGTGGACCGATTGGCACTGGTACACCACGGTGGTGCACACCAACTGCCGCGAGATCATCGACAACGTCGTCGATATGGCGCACTTCTTCTACATTCACGGGTCGATGCCGACCTACTTCAAGAACATCTTTGAAGGACACGTCGCCACGCAGTACATGAACAGCGGCGCCCGTGAGGACATACCGCATCCAGAGGGCCAACCGAAGATGCTCGGCACCACATCGGCGGCGTCGTATTTCGGCCCGTCGTTCATGATCGACGATTTGACCTACCACTTCGAGCACGAAGACCAGAACACGATACTGCTCAACTGCCACTACCCGATCGACGCGAATTCCTTTGTGCTGCAGTACGGGATCATCGTCAAGAAGTCCGCGAGCCTGCCGGAGGAGGCCGCGACGCAGACCGCGATCGCGCTCGGCGACTGGGTCAAGGTGGGCTTCGAACAGGATGTGGCGATCTGGAAGAACAAGGCCCGTATCGACAACCCGCTGCTGTGCGAGGAGGACGGCCCCGTCTATCAGCTGCGGCGCTGGTATGAGCAGTTCTACGTCGACGTCGCCGACGTCGAACCGGATATGGTCGACCGCTTCGAATACGAGATCGATGTCACCCGCCCCCGCGAGGCGTGGCAGAAGCAGGTCGAGGACAACATCGCGGCACGCGCCGCGCAGGCTTAAATGGCTGTCCGGGCCGACAACCGCCTGCAGGACCTGCCGCCGGTGCCGGTGAGGTGCAGCCGCTGCGCCGCTGAAGTGCTGGTGCGCAAGAGCAGCTGGCAACAGACCAGCATCCAGTGGAACGCGCAAGCAACCGCGCGGTGCCCGCAACGACGGCAGGCAGACGAACTCGACAACCACGGCGGCGGCGTGTTCCTGTCGTGCTCGGACCTGCGCAACTCGATCGACGAGGCGGTGGACAACGGCACGGTGCGTATCGTCGACGAAACGGCGGACGCATCGTCGTCGTGACGCAGAATCAAGCTATGACAGATCTAGCGAGATACGGGCCATGGGCGGTCATCGCGGGCGGATCAGAAGGCGTCGGAGCGGAGTTCGCGCAGCTGCTCGCGCGCTCCGGAATCAATCTCGTCCTGCTGGCGCGCAAACCCGGCCCGCTCGACGCCACCGCCGCCGCGTGTCGCGAACACGGCGTTGAAGTCCGAACACTGTCAGTGGATTTGGTCAGTGACGGGGCCGTGGCGCGCATCGTTGAGGCCACCGAGGGCCTCGAGGTGGGGCTGCTGATCTACAACGCCGGCGCAAACACCTGCAGCGAGAACTTCCTCGACGGTGAGCTCGCGGACTTTCAACGGGTCATCGCTCTGAACGTCAGCGCCATGCTCGCCGTGGTCCAGCATTTCGCCCGCCCGATGCGCGATCGCCGCCGCGGCGGAATCCTGCTCGTCGGTTCGATGGTCGGCTACCTGGGCTCGATGCGCCACAGCGTGTACGGCGGGGTGAAGGCGTTCGGTCGGATCTTCGCCGAGAGTCTGTGGCTGGAGCTCCGGGACTACGACGTGCACGTCCTGGAGCTGGTGCTGGGGGTGACCCGCACGCCGGCGATGGAACGCGTCGGGCTGAACTTCGACGTGCCGGGGATGCGCGTGGCCGAACCGCAGGATGTGGCCCGCGAAGGGCTGGAGCAACTGCCCAACGGTCCGGTGTTCGTCGCGGGCGGCAACGCCGAGGACGTCGCGCGGCGCACCCACCCGGACCGGGCGAAGGTGGTGCTGGGGGCGCACCGGGCGATACAACGGCTCATCGGCAACGAAGACATCGACTAGAACTGAAGCTGTGCGAATCGGATTATCGACACCGGTGGTCATTCAGATGCCCGGTGTGGCCGGCTCCTGGGAGCGCGACGCCGGTATCGAGGACATCGCGCGGATCGCGCAGGTGGCCGACGAACTCGGGTTCGACTACCTGACGTGTTCGGAGCATGTCGCCGTCCCCGACGACGACACCTCGGTGCGCGGTGCGGTCTACTGGGATCCGTTGGCCACGTTGGCGTTCTTGGCGGCCCGCACGTCACGCATCCGGCTGGCCACGTCGGTGGTGGTGCTGGGATACCACCACCCGTTGGCGATCGCGAAGCGCTACGGCACGCTGGACCGGGTCAGCGGCGGCCGGCTGGTGCTCGGCGTCGGCGTGGGCTCGCTGACCGCCGAGTTCGACCTGCTCGGCGCCGCGTGGGCGGACCGGGGCGACCGCGCCGACGACGCGATCCGCGCCCTGCGGGCGTCGCTGTCCACACCGCATCCGACCTACGACGGCCAGTACTACCGGTATGACTCGATGGTGGTCGAACCGTGCGCGGTGCAGCCACGTGTTCCGATCTGGGTGGGTGGCCGCAGCGCGCGGTCGTTGCGTCGTGCGGTCGAGTTGGCCGACGGCTGGATGCCGTTCGGGTTGCGCAGTGACGAGATCGCCAGACTGCTTGCCGCCGTGACGCTTCCGGCGCAGTTCGACGTCGTGTTACCGGTGGGCCCGCTGGATCCGCGTGGGGACGCCGACACAACGCTGCGCCGGTTGGGCAAGCTGGCCGACCTCGGCGCCATGGCCGTCACCTGCTCGCTGGCCGCGTCGAGCCCCGACGACTACTGTGACCAACTCGCCGCGCTCCGCACGGTGGCCGACGATATGTGAGGAGCCGTCGTGACCGACGACCGACTGGCAGAACTCGAAGCGCGATTGCAGCGCATCGAGGACGAGCGCGCGATCGAACGCATCATCGCGTCATACGGCCCGCTTGTCGACGCGGGTGAGGCCGATGCGGCGGCCGCGCTGTGGGCTGTCGACGGCGTCTACGACGTCGAGGGCTGGCCGATGCGCAGCCGTGCCGATGTCGCCGCGATGGTGGCCTCCGATGCGCACCGAGGCCTGATCGAACGCGGCTGCACCCACTTCCTGGGTCCGGTGGTCGCCACCGTGCACGGGGACGAAGCCGTCGCGGTGTGCGAATCGCTGGTGGTGACCCGTCGCGACGACGGCTACACGGTGTGGCGCGCAGCCGCAAACCACTTCCGGCTCAACCGGATCGACGGGCGCTGGCAGATCACCAACCGCACCACCCGCACCCTCGACGGCCGCGCGGAGGCGCGGCTGTTGTTGTCGGATGGGGTCGCGGGGCGGCCCGCGCCGTAGTCTTTGGTGCGTGACCGAAAACCACGACCCGCCCGTCGCCGTCGTGACAGGTGCCAGCCGCGGCGCGGGCCACGGCATCGCCCGGGCACTGCGGGCCCGCGGCTGGCGGGTGTACGCGACGGGCCGCACCGTCACCGACACCGGCGACGGGGCCGTCGCGGTGCCACTGGACCACCGCGACGACGACGCCGTCGCCGCACTGTTTAGCCGGGTCGACGCCGACTACGGCCGGCTGGACCTGCTGGTCAACAACGCCGCCGCGGTGCACGACGCGCTGACCGATCCGAAACCGTTCTGGGACAAGCCCATCGGCTTGGCCGAGATCATCGACGTGGGTCTGCGATCGGCGTACGTCGCATCCTATTTCGCGGCGCCGCTGCTGCTTCGTGCCGAGCGGGGACTGATCGTGTTCACGTCTTCGCCGGGTTCGGTGTGCTACATGCACGGTCCTGCCTACGGGGCGCAGAAGGCAGGCGTCGACAAGATGGCCGCCGATATGGCCGTCGACTTCCGCGGCACCGCCGTGCACACCGCGTCGATCTGGATGGGGATACTGCTGACGGAGAAGTTGCGCAGCGCCTTCGACGCCAACCCCGAAGGGCTGCCGGCCATGGCGCAGCACGCCGAGACACCCGAGTTCGTCGGGCATGTGATCGACGCGCTGTATCGCGACCCGCAGCGCGGCGAGCACAGTGGGCATACCCTGATCGCCGCCGAACTCGCCCAGCGCTACGAGATCACCGACGAGGACGGCAGGCAGCCGCCGTCGCACCGCGACATGCTCGGCGCACCGCGCCCACCCAGCGACGTGATCGTGCGCTGAGCGTCAGGTCAGCTGGAACGCGCTGATCGGGGCTTCCTCGGGATAGGTCGTCGGACCGCCGAGGTCGTAGACCGCGTTCAGCGCGGCGATGAACTCCGGGTCGTGCAGCGGTTCGCCGGGCACGTCGAGCTTGATGCCCTTCTTGTGCACGTCGTCGACGAGCATGTCGATGGCTTTGTCGACGGTGAGGTCGTCGCTGCCGTCCATGTTCTTCTTGAGCTCGTCGAAGTCGGAGAACACCTCGGCCGACCAGTGCACCAGGAACCGCAACTCGTCGGTGTGGTGGCGGGCGATCACGTCGCCGCCGTTCTTGAGCAGCCAGTGGTCGCGATCGGCGGGGTCACCGGTGAACACGGTGTCGAAGGCCAGACCCGGAGGGGTCTGCAGGTCCAGTGGGCCGTTGGCCTCGCCGCGGTGCACCATCATCTCGTTCTGCACGAGCACGCCGCGGTTGTAGATCGGCGGCATGATGCGCCGCGGCTCTTTGAGCGGACCGTCGGGCCAGTAGGTGAAACCGCTTCCCTCGTCGAGGGAGAACCAGGTGATCACCTGGGCCATCTTGATCAGGTAGTCGCGGAACAAGCCCGACTTGCCCATCACGCTGGTCAGCCAGGTCGGCGCGTTCTCGTGGCGCACACCGCGAAAGCTCGGCGCGTCCAGGTGGCCGGGATCGCGGTTGGCGCACGGCCCGTTGATGTTGAACAGCATCATCTGCGGCTTGGCGTACTCGGCGCCCCAGTAGCTCTTGGCGAGTTCGACGAAGCGCTGGTTGTAGAAGCAGTCGTGCAGTTGCGGGTACAGCACCGTGCCGTAGTTCGCCAGGTAGCCACGGAACGTCGCGGTCAGGAACAGGTCCAGCGACGGCGTGAACCCCTCGGGGAACATTCCGCTCATCGTGGCCATCAGTTCCTCGGCCGACGCGAAATGCTGGGCGATGATCAGCCGCCACGGCCCCTGGGTGCGCACCACATCGAGCAGCCGCTCGCGTTGGTCGTCGGTGTAAACGTTGTCGATTTCCCGCGGCGGCGAGGCCGGCCGCAGGACGTCGGAAAGCTCGATCCGCTGCTGTTCGGTAAGCATGGCTTGATTCTGGCGCGGTCCGTGACCGTCGCCTGCGCACCTGTCCGGTGATCGGGACACCCTTTTTCCGGCGAGCAGACGCAGAAGGCCGTTGTCCGGCACAAATTTGTGACCTTCTGCGTCTGCTCGGCCTAGAAGTTGGCGAACTTCGCGCGCAGCAGCGCACCGATTTCGGCGATCGCCAACCGTCCTCTGGCCGTCGCGTCGGAGCGCATCAGGAATCCGTGGTAGATGCCGGGATAGCGGGTCAAGGTGGTCTGGACGCCGGCGTCGCGTAGCCGAAGCGCGTACCGCTCGCCCCAGTCGCGGATCGGATCGTATTCGGCGGTGACGACGACGGCCGGCGGCAGCCCGGTCAGGTCGGTTGCCATTGCGGGAAAACGGTATTGGTCCGGCGGGATGCGCACGTCGCGGTCGGCGAGTTCGTGCATGTAGTCGATGTCGTCGCGGTGCAGCATCGGCGCGTCGGGCATGTCCACAATCGACGCGCAGGTCATGTCGCGGTCCAGGCCCGGATACAGCAGCACCTGACAGCAGATCGGCGGGCCACCGCGGTCACGTGCGGCCAGCGCGACCGCTGCGGCCAACGAGCCGCCCGCGCTGTCGCCGACGACGGCCAGGCGTCGGGCGTCGATCCGCAGTTCGCCGGCGTTGGCGGCGACGTATGAGGTGGCCGCGTAGGCGTCCTCGAACTGTGCAGGCGCCGGCGCTTCGGGTGCCAGCCGGTATTCGACGGACATCACCGTGGCGCCGCTGTGGGCAGCCAGCGCGCGGGCGAGCGGTTCGAACGAATGGTTCGACCCCAAAACCATTCCGCCGCCGTGGAAATAGACCAGAACGGGGGAGCGGTCGGCGTGGGTCGGCCGGTAGACCCGGACCTGAATGGCGCCCCCCGGACCGGAAATGACGCGGTTCTCGACCTCGGCCATCTCCGGCATGTCGTCGGGGTGCGGCGCGGATTCGAGAGTCCGGCGCACCTCGCTCAGACCGCGTTGCCGCATCGGGGGGATCGGCCCGAAGGCCGAGACGCGCTCGGCGGCGTCGGGATCCAGACGGTACTTCGCGGGTGTCAATGCCGTGCGGGATCGAAGCGCTGCTTGGTGCGCAGCATCGGTGCGCGGCGCTCGGCCAGCACGGCGGCCCGCTCGGCCATCGCGTTGCCGACGTACTCGGGCTGGGTGAGCAGATAGAAGTCACCGGCGACCGACTGATCGAACACCACACGCGCCGCCTCCAGCGGATCCATTGCCGTGTCCCTGATGTCGAGCATCGCGGCCCGGTGCGATTCGGCGGCCTCGACGTCGCCGTCGTCGACCCCACCGGCGGCCTCGAAGATGTTCGACCGCACCGCGCCCGGCACCACCGCCTGCACGTGGATCCGGTCACCGTGCCCAGCCAATTCCACCTCCAGGCGCAGACATTCGGTCAACGCCAGCACCGCGTGCTTGCTCATGATGTAGGGCGTCTGCAACGGCATCGCGACCACCCCGCCGATGGACGACAGGTTCCACACCCACGCCGGGGTGTCGGCGGCCAACATGCGCGGCAGGAACGCGCGGATCCCGTAGAACACCCCGCTGACGTTGATGTCGACCAGCCGGTCCCAATTCGCGACGGGGATGTCCCAGAGGTACCCGAACTGTTCGACGCCTGCGTTGTTGACCAGCAACCGTACCGGGCCGATGTCCGAGTAGACCCGTGCGGCAACGTCTTCGAGCGCGCCTGGGTCGCGCACGTCGCACACCATGTCCACCGAGCCGGGGAGTTCCTCACGTAACGCGGCGATGGCTGCGGCGTCGACGTCGACCAGGACGACGGTCATGCCCAGGGCGGCGGCGTGGCGCGCCAGGCCCGCGCCGATCCCATTGCCGGCGCCGGTGATGACCGCGACCCCACCGCCGAAGGCGGCCCGCGCGTCCACCTGTTACGAAGCCGTCGCGGCCGACTTGGCGGCGTGTTCGGCGAACGGGATGGAGTCCTCGGCGTCGAGGATCACGGTCATCGACGTGAAGACCAGCCCACCGTCCTCCGAGCGCCGGATGCCCACATCGACCACGCCGCTGGAGACGTCGAACGGGACGTTGTTGGTGACCTGGTTGACATACAGGTAGAAGCGGGCGGAGGTGACGGCGCCGTCGACGCCGGTGCGGAAGATGTTGGTCGCGTGGTGGCGCAGCGGGTAGGGGTTCTCGTTGCGGTGCTGGGTCAGCCACGCCAACGTCTCGTCTTTGCCGTGCAACTCCGCGGCGAGCAGGTCTTCGAACGGGCAGTTACCCGAATCCGACCGGCTCAGGTACTCCACCTCGTCGCCGAGCCGGGCGCCGAGTTCGCTGAAGTGGCCCTGGTCGTAGTGGTACCAGAAGCCTGCGATGAACTCCTGGACCTCAGACAGCGTGATGTCGTTGCTCATGGCAGCGAGTCAACCTGCGGCGAGGCCGAGTTGGGACCGCGGTGCCCGTTGAGTGGAACACCGGGCTCAGTCGGTGATCAGCGCCCACACGTCCGCGCCCGGGGCCAGCGCCGCGGCGGTGACCTGCTCGTCCCAATAGCGCACCGATCCGTACTCCGAGCGCCACGCGAGCGCGGCGCGGGTGAACTCGTGCAGGCGGTGTTCGTGGGTGGTGCCGATCGCACCGTGCACCTGGTGGGCGTTGCGCACGACCACCGACGCCGCATGCCCGACGCAGGACCGGGCGGCCGCGACGCGGAAGCGCAGGTTCGTCGCCGCCCAGTCGCTGCCGACCGCCGTCGTCAACGCCGACTCGGTCGCCGCCCGCGCCAGCGCCGCCTCCGCGGTGAGGTCGGCGATCAGGTGCTGTACCGCCTGGAAGCGCGACAGCGGCCGGCCGAACTGGATGCGCGAGCCCACGTGGTCGATGGACAACCGCACGGTCTCGTCGAGCACCGCGCACACCTGGATCGCCCGCACCAGCGCCGCCTTGAGCCGCAGCTGCTCGACGGTCTCCGCGGCGACGGGTACGCCGTCGAGCGCGCGGACGTCGGCCACCACCGTGTCGCGCGGCTCACCGATCAGGTTGGCGCCCGCGGTGATCTCGAGCGCGCCGGTGTCGACGTCGGCGACGCGGTGGCCGCCGCCGTCGTGCCACACCACGACCACCCGGTCGCTGCCCGCGGCCCAGGGAACGCTGTGCGCGGTCGCGTCGTCGTCCAGCAGGGTCAGTGTGCGCGTGGCGCTGTCGCCGGGCATGTCGTTCGCGTCGAGCAGCCAGCAGGCCAGCAGGTCGTGTTCGGCCAGCGGGATCCGCACCGCGTTACGTGCCGCGGCGGCGAGCAGTTCGGCGGCTTCGAACCAGCCGGCCCCGCTGCCGCCGCGGTTCTCCGGCCCGGTCAACCGGACCAGGCCCAGTTCGTCGAGGCGTCCCCACAACTGCGGGTCACGTTCGATCACCGTTACCGGCGGGTGGGCTTCGCGGTACTCGGCGAAGACGGCGCCCATCATCTCGATCAGTGCGGGGTCGACGCTCGCGGTCATCGCAGCCCCAATCCTCGCGCGATCACACCGCGCAGCACCTCGTTGGTTCCGCCGCGCAGTGTGAAGCCGGGCCGCTGGTCGACGGCGTTCGAAACCAGTTGGGCGAACTCGGGATCGGTGGTGTCGCCGGTGATGGTGTCGGCGAAGTCGGCGATGTCGCCCTCGGTGGTGGTGCCCAGGACCTTGACGACGGCTGCGGGGATGTCGGCGGGCTCGCGTCGCTCCAAGGCACCGGCGACGGCGGTGGACATCTGGTGCAGGCCGGCGATGCGGGCCGTCAGCCGGCCCAGGTCGGCATCGCGCGGAACGTATTGCGCAGCCATGTTTTCGCCGCATGCGGCCAACAGGACGAACGTCGACAGGAACCGCTCGGGTCCGCTGCGCTCGAAGGCCAGTTCGGAGGTCACCTGTCGCCAACCCTGGCCGATCTCGCCGAACACCATGTCGTCGGACACGAACGCCTCGTCGAGGATCACCTCGTTGAAATGGTGTGCGCCGTTCATCGAGACGACGGGACGGATGTCCACGCCCGGTCCGCGCAGATCGACGATGAACTGGCTGAGCCCGGCGTGCCGGTTCTGCTCATCGACGGGTGCGGTGCGGGCCAACGCGATGAACGCGTGCGCACGGTGCGCACCCGATGTCCACACCTTGGTGCCCGACAGCGACCAACCGCCGTCGACCTGCACCGCCTTGGTGCGCACGCTGGCCAGATCCGACCCGGAATCGGGTTCGCTCATGCCGATGCCGAAGTAGCACTCGCCCCGGGTGATCCGCGGCAGAAAGTTCTGCTTCTGCGCTTCGGTGCCGTACTTGAGCAGCGACGGCACGATCTGCCGGTCGGCGATCCAGTGCGCCGCCACCGGTGCGCCCGCGGCGAGCAGCTCCTCGGTCACGGCGAAGCGTTCGACGAACGACCGCCCGTGCCCGCCATACTCGACGGGCACCGTCATCCCGAGATAGCCCCGTGTGGCAAGTGCTTTCGTGAAGTCCTCATCCCATCCCGTCAGCCATGCGTCGACCGCGGGGGTGAACGCGCCCGCGGCCAGCTGCTCGGCGAGGAACTCGCGGACCTCGGTGCGCACGGCCGCCGTCGCGGCGGCGTCGACGGCCGCGGGTGGCACCAGCCTGGGGGCTGTCTGCATGCTCATGACGGCAACTGTAGAGAGCTGGTCTGGCCGAGCCCCTCGAACCCGGTCACAAGACGATGCTGGCGCGCACGTCGCTTCGGGCCTCCGCCGCGGCGAACGCCGCGTTGATGTCCTCGAGCCGATACTGCGCGGCCGCCAGACGCGCGAGCGGCAGCCGGTCCTGGTGTTGTTCGAGGAAGCTCAGCGCCCGCGACAGCACCGCGGGGTCGTACAGCGACACCCCGACCATCGTCTTGTTGCCGAACACGAACCGCGACGGGTCGAACTCGAACGTCTTGCCGATGTTGATGTTGCCGATCTCGACGTAACGACCGAACTGACCCAGCATTTTCAGCCCCTCGTCGATCGCGGCGGGGTGGCCCACGACTTCGACCACCACGTCGGCACCCTGGCCGTCGGTCAGTTTCCGCACGATCTTGGTGCGGTCCTTCACCGTCGCGGCCTCGTTGATGTCGATCACCTCATCGGCGCCGAAAGCCCGTGCCAGCTCGAGCCGTTCCGGCACCCCGTCGATGGCGATGACGCGGGCCGCGCCGCGGGCCTTGGCCACCGCGACGGCGTAGAGGCCCAACGCGCCGGCGCCCTGCACCACCACGAACTCACCGAGCTGCTGATCCACCCGTTCGAGTCCGTACATCACCTGCGACAGCGCGCAATTCGCGCCGGACGCCACGTCGTCGGGGACGCTGTCGGGCACGGTGTAGACCACCGCCCCCGCGGGCAACAGGAAGTAGTCGCCGTAACCGCCGACGAAGTACGGCGGCTCGTCGGCGCGGCCCAGCATCGCCATCTTCAGGTTCGCACACGCGTTGCGCCGGCCGGCCAGGCAGTTTCGACACGTGTGGCAGGCGAAGAAGTAGGGGAACACCACGCGGGTGCCCGTCGTCAGCGGCGCGCCGTTGGAGTCCGCTGCGACGCCGTCCCCGAGCGCCTCCACCGCGCCCACCATCTCGTGGCCGAGCACCGTGGGCAACTGTCCACCCAAACCGCCGGTGGCGAACGTGCCGTGCCAGGCGTGCACGTCCGAACCGCAGATGTTGGTGCGGCTCACCTTGATCAGGATCTCGCCGGGCCCCACCTCGGGCAGGCTCACGGTCTCGATCTCGAACGGCCTTCCCGGCGCGTCGAATCGCGCGATCCGTCCAGTGAACACGGGGTTCCTCTCGGTTCAGTCGGATGTGTGCTGCTCGGCGCGAAAGCGTTCGCGCAGCACACGTTTGAGCAGTTTGCCGCTCGGGTTCTTGGGTAACGCGTCGACGAAGAACACCTGTTTGGGTGTCTTGAACCCGGCCAGATGCCGGCGGCAGTGGCCCAGCACGTCGTCCTCGGTCAGCGCGGCGCCGGCGCGGGGAACGACGGCGGCCGCCACGGCCTCGACCCAGACCGGGTGCGGCAGCCCGAACACCGCGACCTCCTCGACACCGCCGTGCCGGTACAGCACGTCCTCGACCTCGCGGCTGGCGACGTTCTCGCCGCCGGTGTTGATCATGTCCTTCTTACGGTCCACCACGTGCAGCAGACCGTGCTCGTCGTAGTAGCCGAGGTCGCCGGAATGAAACCAGCCGCCGCGGAACGCATCCGCGGTCTTGGCGGCGTCATCGAGGTAGCCGAGCATCAAATGCGGGCTGCGGTGCGCGATCTCACCCACCACACCGGTGCCCACCGGGTTGTTGTCGTCGTCGAGGATCGTCGTCTCCACGTTGACCACCGGCCGTCCGGCCGCGCCCGCGTGCGCGCCCTGTTCTTCGGGGCCCAGCGCGGAGGCCAGCGGCGCCAATTCGGTCTGGCCGTAGAAGTTCCACAGCCGCAAGCTCGGCAGCCGCTGGCGGATCTCGGCCAGAATTTCGGTCGGCATCGCGGAGGCACCGTAGTAGCCCTTACGCAGGCTGGACAGGTCCACCTCGTCGAAAACCGGTGAGCGCAGCAGCGAGATCCACACCGTCGGCGGGGCGAAGTAGTTGGTGACGCGGTGGCGCTCGATCGTGCGCAACACCAGCTCCGGATCGGGTCGCGGCAGGATGATGCTGGTGGCGCCCAGGTAGATGTCGGTGGCCAGGAAGTTGTCCAACTGCGCGCAGTGGTACAGCGGCAGCGAGTGGATCTCGATGTCGTCGCCGGACATCGAGCCGGCGATGATCGTGCTGACGTACTGCCAGATCAGGCTGCGGCTGGAGTGCATGACCCCTTTGGGCCGCGACTCGGTGCCGCTGGTGTACATCAGCCTCAGCAGCTGGTCGTCGTCGATGTGCGGTGTCGGTGCGGGCGAGGTGGTGGTCAGCCACTGCGCGAAGTCGGCCCAGCCCGGCGGCGGCGTGTGCCCTGCCGGTGTCAGCGCCGCCGTGGTCGTGACGGCACCACCTGAGCGCATCGCCTCTTCCGCGGTCGGCGTGAGCTCGGCCTCGACGATGAACCCGGTGGCGTTGCTGTGGCCGAGGATGTAGGCGATCTCCTCGGCGGTGAGCATGAAGTTGATCGGCACCAGCACCACCCCGGTGCGGGCCGTCGCGAATGCCAGCACCGCGTACTGCCAGCAGTTGCGTGACAACAGGGCCAACCGGTCGCCCGGCCGAAACCCGTTGTCGTGCAACGCAGCCGCCGCCCGGTCGACGACGTGGTCGAATTCGGCGAACGTCAGCTGCAGTTCGCCGTCGATGATCGCGATTTTGTCGGGCTGTTTACGGGCCGACCGACGCGGAATGTCGCCGAGGCTGTGGCTGCGTGCCTGTGCGATCACGGCGTCCAGATCCTGCGACCGTTGCATGAACCGCAGCGTAGGCCGGGACGGCGGGTCCCGGCCGGTTGGTGTCCCGCTCAGTAGGCATCACGATGTTCATTCGAGCGGTTCGCATCGATACTCGTCGGTGTGACGACTGATGCGCAGGCCACGACATCGCGCGTGCCCGTCGATGCGGCTGAACTTCGAGCGCACCTGCGACAGGCGGACCCCGGTGTCCTGCTGGCGGTACTGGCCCAGCTGACCGGTGATGGTGCGGTGATCGACCGGTTCGGGCCCAAGATCTCCTACGTGCCCGATCCACCCGAACGTTCCGGTGTCACCGACCCCGCCACCATGGAGGAACTGGTCAGCGCGATCGTCGACGCGTTGGACACCCCGCGGGCCCCGGATGCACGAAATGCCGACGACCCGGAGTTGTTCACCCGCCTGCTGCCCGTGGCGTTGGGCTCCGACGTCGATGACGAGTTCGTTCCGCTGCTGCTCGAACAGGGCGGCTTCGCGCTTTCGCAACCGACCCTGCCGCGCACGGTGCCGATTCCGGAGACGATGACGATGGCGATCATCGGCGCCGGGCTGGCCGGCATCATCACCGCGCTGTCCGCGGCCGACGCCGGGGTGAGCTTCCAGATCTTCGACCGCAACGACGAAGTCGGCGGGACCTGGCTGACCACCACCTATCCGGGCATCGGCGTCGACACCCCATCTGCCTACTACTCGTTGTCGCGGGAAGTGAATCCCGACTGGACGAGCTACTACCCGGAAGGTGGCGAATACCAGGCGTATCTGGTGGACCTGGCCGACAAGCATGGGCTGCGAGAGCACACCCGGTTCGGCACCCAGGTGGAGGCGTTGTGGTGGGACGAGGATCGCCTCCAGTGGCAGATTCATTCGGTCGACCGCGACGGCAACCGGGATGTGAGCTACGCGCGGGTGGTGGTGACCGCGGCCGGCTATCTGAACCGTCCGCGCTGGCCGGACGTGCCCGGCCGAGACACGTTTGCCGGCACCAGCATTCACTCGGCGCTCTGGGATTCCTCACTGGACCTGAAAGGTAAGCGGGTCGCGGTGATCGGCGCGGGCTGCACAGCGGTGCAGATCGTCGATGCGTGCGTCGACGACGTCGAGCACCTGACCGTGTTCCAGCGCCAGCCGCACTGGGTGGCCCCACGTAAGCGGCTGTCCGACGACGTGCCCGAGCACCGCCGGTTTCTGGGCCGCCACCTGCCGTACTACGCGAAATGGCACCGGCTCAAGTCCTATTGGGGTACCGCGGACAACAACTACCCGGTCATCCTGCGCGACCCGGAATGGGCCGAGAAGAACCTCTCGATATCGCCGGCCAACGACGTTCTGCTGCAGATCTGTCTGGACTACATCAACCGAACCTTCGGCGAGGGCACCGAGCTGGCCAAGAAGGTCACGCCGGACTTCGCGCCGTACGGTAAACGGATCGTGCGCGATCCCGGCGGCTACTACGCGGCGCTGACCCGCGACCACGTCGACGTGGAGGCTGCCGAACCCGCCGAGGTGAACCCGAAAGGTATTGTCACCCAGGACGGTCGGCAGATCGATCTCGACGTGATCATCTACGCCACCGGCTACCACCTGGACTTCCTGTCCACCATTGACATCCGCGGCCGCGACGGGCGCACCCTGCAACAGGAGTGGGGTGACAGCCCACGTGCATACCGCGGCGGCACGGTACCCGGTTTCCCGAACCTGTTCATCAACTCGGCGCCCAACTACAGCCCCGGTCACGGGGCGGGCGCAAACTTCTCGATGGAGGTGATGGCGCACTTCGTCATCGAGTGCCTGCAACTGATGGCGCTGCGCGGCGCCACCACCATGGAGGTCACCCGACAGGCCTACGAGCAGTATGTGGCCGACATCGACGAGGCGATGTCGCAGACCGTGTGGTGTCACACCCCGACCGCCCACACCTACTACCGTTCGGGCTCCGGACGCGTGGTGGTGGCGTCGCCGTACCGGCTGGTCGACGTGTGGCACCAGCACCGCGCCCCCGTCGAAGACCACTTCACGCTGCGATGAGCAAACGTCTTGCCGGTAGGACGGCGTTGGTCACGGGCAGCAGCCGGGGGATAGGACGCGCTGTCGCGCAACGTCTTTCAGCAGAAGGGGCGACGGTCGTGGTGACCGCACGCTCGTATCAGCTGTCGACCTCGGTGCGCCGCGCGGCTGCGACGGAACTGCCGGGCACCATCGGTGAGACGATCGAGCTCATCGAGGCCGCCGGTGGCACGGCAATCGGCATCGCCGCGGACCTGGAGGATCCGCAGCAGCGCGAAAACCTGGTCGACGAGGTGCTCGACCGCACCGGACGCATCGACATCCTGGTCAACAACGCGGGTTTCGCCGACTACGGCCTCGTCGAAGACATGACGATGGAGACGTTCGACCGCACGGTCGAGCACTACCTGCGGGCCCCGTTCGTGCTGACCCGCGCGGCGATTCCGCACATGCGGGCGCAGGGCGCGGGCTGGATCGTCAACATCGGATCGGTCACCGGGGTCGCGCCGGTGCGGCCCTACCGGGAGTACAACAAGACCTCCGGCGACGTCGTGTACGCGTCGATGAAGGCCGCGCTGCACCGGTTCACCCAGGGGGTGGCGGCCGAATTGCTCGACGCCAACATCGCGGTCAACTGCGTGGGCCCCTCGACGGCGATCCGCACCCCCGGCGCCGCATCGCTGATACCCGAGACCTTTCCGACCGAACCCGTGGAGTATCTCGCCGAGACCGTGCTCGCGATGTGTCACCTGCCGGCCGCCGAACGCACCGGGCTGGTGGCGTTCAGCCTGCACTACCCGTGGTCGCAGGAACTGCCGGTGCACAGCCTCGACGGCCGCACGGTGTTGCCGCCCCTGGAACCGCCGGCCACCGCCAACCCGAACATCCTGCCCGCCGGCATGTAGGGATTTCGGCGCGCTCACGGACCGTGACGGGTCGTTAGCGCGCCGAAATCACTCGTAATGGCAGAAGCTGTGGCAGACCCGGTCGCGCACGATGACGTCGGGGCACTCGGGATCGAACCAGCGGTCCACGTAGGCCCAGTGAATCGGGTGCATCAAATACGGCCCCATCAATCCGTCGACGTCGACGAAATGCTGTTCGAACACATGGGTCCACGGCGAGGTACCGATCGCCGACTCGACGCGGCTGAGCTGCCACGCCGTGATGGTGCGGACGTAGCACGGCATGAGCCGCAGGTCGGCCTCGAAGCGTTCGACGACGGCGTCGGATGTGCCGGGCGCGACCCGCAGCAGCAGCGTCCGGTACACGGTCGCCGGGCTGTCCGGAGCCGACGCGGTCATCGTGCCCGCATACGTCACGCCGTCGACGTGGCGGACCGCCGGATCCGCCATGACACCGTCGAATCGCGCTGCGACACTGTCCCATTCGGTGCGGTCGGCGAACCTCAGGTGCGCGAGGACGTCGCCGCCGTTGCGGGAGCCGGGCAGGGTCGCTGCGACGACGGCATGCGCGGCACCCGTTTCCGACGCCGCCGCGCGGACGTCGCGCACCAGCCGGTCCCGGTCGCTTTCGTCCGCGGTGATCAGCCGCGTCACACTAAACATCGCCCAGCCCGTCGACATCGGCTGCCGCGGCCGCGACCTCGCGGGTGCGCGCCACGACCAGCTCGGCGATGCCATCCCACCACTGTCCGAGCGACGGGTCGGGCCGGCCCTTCCACGTCATCTCCCACCACGCCTGCGGGCTGGGCAGCGTCCACGTCACCGTGACGGTGTTGGGTTGGTCCTGGAACCAGATCGGCGGGCTGAGCAGCACGCTGCGCAGCGTCATGCCGCGGTCCCGGGCCCCCGGCGCGTAGTCGGCGAGGTAGGCGTCGACGAACCGTCGCGCGCAGCCGGGCCGGGTGACGACGCGGTCGATGACGAACACCTCACCGTCGGCCATACCGCGAGGCTAGGGCGGCTGGGCAACGCACTGCGCGCACGCTCCCGGCCATCGGGACGTCACCGTTGACCGCCGCGGCCGCGGGGCGCACCGTCTTTGAGATGAGCGTTGAGACGCCGGACCCGTTCGCGCCGGTCCGACTCGGTCCAGTGACATTGCGCAACCGCGTGGTCAAGGCGGCGACGTCGGAGGGCCGCTCCCCGCACGGGTTGGTCACCGATGACCTGATCGAGTTTCACCGCTCCTACGCCGACGGCGGCGTGGGGATGACGACGGTCGCCTACTGCTGCGTGTCGCCCGAAGGGGCGAGCGCGCCGGGACAGATCGCCATGAGCGACGCCGCGCTGCCCGGCCTGCGCAGGCTCACCGGCGCCGTTCACGATGCGGGCGCGGCGATCTCGGCCCAGCTCGGTCATGCCGGTGTGGTCGCGCACAAGAAGCTCACCGGCGTGACACCGGTGGCGCCCAGCCGGTTCGTCAACCCGTCGTCGATGGCGTACTGCCGCGAGATCACCCGCGCCGAGATCGCCGAGGTCATCGACCAGTTCGGTCGCGCCGCGCAGGTCGCGGTGGACGCCGGGTTCGACGCCGTCGAACTGCATTTCGGCCATCTCTACCTGCCGAGCTCGTTTCTGAGCCCGCTGATCAACCGCCGCAGGGACGAATACGGCGGCAGCATCGACAACCGGTCGCGACTCGTGCGCGAGATCGCCGTGCGGGTGCGCGAAACGGTCGGTACGTCGATCGCCGTGATCGCCAAACTCGACATGGACGACGGCTTGCCCGGCAGCATCTGGGTGGACGAGGCGCTGCGCACCGCGCAGCTGCTCGACGCCGACAAGACTCTGGACGCCATCGAACTGACCCAGGGCTCTTCGGTTTTCAAACCGATGTATCTGTTCCGCGGCGACGTTCCGGTCAAGGAGTTCGCCGAGGTCATGCCGAAGGGTATGCGTACCGGTGTGCGGCTGGCGGGCAAGTGGGCGATGGGCCAATACCCGTATGAGGACCTGTACATGCTCGACGCCGCACGGCAATTCGTCCCGACCATGCGCCACACCAAGCTGATCCTGCTCGGCGGCATCACCAATCGCACACATCTGGAGACCGGTATGCGCGAGGGCTTCCATCTGATGGCGATGGGCCGCGCGCTGCTGCGTGAACCCGACCTCGTCAACAAGATGATCGCCGATCCCGACACCAAGAGCCGCTGCACGCACAACAACAAGTGCATGGTGACCGTCTTCGGGCGCACACACTGTGTGCTGGATCCCGAGCAGCGTTACGGAGCGCCCGCCGTTCTGCCGGCCAGGAGCGCGGACAGTTCTGCGCAGCACTCGGCGCGGGCCCGCTGAGCCAGATCCAGCATCGCCATCGTCATGAACCCGTGAATGCCGCCCTCGTAGTGGCACTGCACGGTGCGCACACCGGCCGCGACCAACGCGTCCGCGTATGCGACGCCCTCGTCGCGTAACGGATCGTGGCCGGCGATGACCACGACGGCAGGCGGCAACCCCTGCAGGTCGGCGGAAAGGGGTGAGGCGTACGGATGACCGCGATCGGCGGTTGAGGGCACGTACTGGTTCCAGTACCACTGCAGCGCCGGACGCGGATTGTAAAAGCCGTGTCCGAACATCCGATACGAGCGGGTGTCGAAGTCGGCGGCGATCATCGGATACACCAACAACTGTGCCGCGACCACGGGCCCGCCACGATCGCGCGACATCAGCGCGGTGACGGCCGCCAGGTTGCCGCCCGCGCTGTCCCCGCCGACCATCAGCCGTGCCGCGTCGACGTCGAGCACGTCGGCGTTCTGCGCCGTCCACTGCGTCACCGCGTACACGTCCTCGGCCGCCGACGGCCAGCGGTGCTCGGGAGCCAACCGGTAATCGACGGAGATCACCACGGCGCCAAGCAGGTTGGCGAACGCCCGGCACAACCCGTCATGGCTGTCGAGGTCGCAGAACACCCACCCGCCGCCGTGCGCGTACACGAGTACCGGCAGCGTTCCGGCGCCATTGAGCGGCCGGTAGATGCGCACCGGAATCGAACCATCCGGCCCAGCCACGATCTCATCGGTCACCGCGTCGACCTGTTCGGGCTCGCGCGGCGGGACGAACCGCGACTTGATGACCGCGCGGGCCTGCGCACCGGTCATGGTGTGCACGGCAGGGAAGCCGGCATCGAGTGCCTCGAGGTAACCGGCGATCTGTGGGTCCAGGCTCATGCGTACTGCAGCGTAGCCGGTTCCCGGGTCGGAACGGCGCGCAGCGGCCGGATCGGCTGCAAGGTGGGCGCCACCCGTTGGGGCCCGTCTTCGACGTTGCGCCAAATGCCCATCGCGGTCATGCGGACCGGCGCGGCCAACCGCTGATCGAACATCATCCGGCTCATCGGACCGCAAACCGACACGGCCGCAACGGCTTCCCCAGGACCGCCGATCGGTGCGGCCACACACCCGAACCCGGCCAGCGACTCCTCGCGGTCGAAGGACACGCCGCGACCGCGCACCTTGTCCAGTTCGGCGTTCAACTGGGCGGCGGTGCCGATCGAGTACCGGGTCTTGCGGTTCGTGAGGTCGACGTCGATCTGGCCGTCCTGGCCGTCCTGGCGGTACGCGAGCGCGGCCTTGCCGACCGCCGTGCAGTGCGCGGGCTGGCGCCCGCCCACGCGGGTCGGGATGGCCGCGGTCATCCGGTCGCCGATCTTCTCCAGGTACACGACGTCGGCGCCGTCGAGCACGGCCAGGTGCACGACGAGGCCCGTGGCCCGGTGCAGGTCGTGCAGCAGTGGGATCGCCGCGCGGTGCAGCCGGTCCTGGTGCACGGCCAGCGACCCGAGCTCGACGAGCCGCATGCCCAGCTCGTAATCGCGGCCGTTGCGGCGCAGCCACCGCAACTGCACCAGCCGTTCGAGCATGCGGTGCGCCGACGACCGCGGTAGGCCGGTGCGGCGCACGATCTGAGCGAGAGTCAACCGGCCGGGCCCGTCGAACGCGTCGAGGACCAGGGAGACCCGGTCGATGACGGCACTGGGGGTAGACGGTTCGACTTTCGTTGCCATGTGTCCTCCGAGACGACCAAGTGTTTCTAGTCGGTATATGACTAATAGAAATATAGCAGGGTGTGGTCGGTCTCACGGTGAATCGACGAAAGTGGCCGTGTTCACGGCCGATGGTGATGTCAGAAAGGGGTCAGGCCTTGGCGGCGGCGCGTCCGGCGCGGCGGCCGTAGAAGCTGCCGTCGCCCAGGGAGACGCCGCTGGCGTAGCCCCATGCGGCCAGCCCGGCCGTGCATCGGCCTGCGGCAAACAGCCCGGGAATCGGCGCGCCGCTGACGTGCAGCACTTCGCCTTCCAGGGTGGTGTGCAGCCCGCCCAAGGTAAAGCCGCCCGTGCTCTCGCGCAGGTCGATGGCGCCCACCGGCGAGCCGATGGGTTTGAGCCACTGCGCCTTCTTGTGCAGCAGCAGGTCCTCACCGCGCTGCGCGCCCTCGTTGTAGGCGTTCACGGTGGCCTGCAATGCGCCTGGGGCGAGACCAATTTCGTGTTCGAGTTCGGCGACGGTCTCGCACACCCACGTCGGCGGACGCAACATCAACTGCGGCGACAACGAGGCCATCGCCTCCTCCTGTGCGTCGCCGTCGATGATCAGGTAGGCGGTGTTGTCCTGGTGGTAGAGCGTGAGTTGCCCGACCCGGCCCGGATAGGTGTCCTCGGCGACGTAGCGCTGCCCGCGGGCGTTGACGAGGATGCCGCGCACCAGCTGTTGCGGATCGATGAAGATGGCCACCTCGGTGGCGTCCATGTGCGCGAGGTCCGCGCCGAGCGCCTGCGCCATCCGGATGGCCTGACCGTCGTGCTGCTCGATGGACGCGGCTGGCCTGCCCGCGATGCGCGGTGCGTACCGCGCGACCATGGCGTCGTTGTAGGCGAAGCTGCCGGTGGCGAGCACCACGCCGCGGCGGGCGCGGATCGTGACCTCGGTGCCGTACTGGCGCGCGCAGATGCCGACCACCCGACCGTCGGATTCGACGACGAGGCGCTGCACCCGTACGTCATAGAGCGCCCGCGCGCCCGCCGCGGTGGCGGTTTCGACGAGCGGCTTCATCAGCATGAAGCCCGCGCTGGCCTCGCCCTGCTTCTTGTTCGACATCTGCGGCACGTGGCCGCGCGGCGCGGGATCGGCGATCGTGTTGAACGGATAGGAGTTCTCGCCGCCGCTGTACATCAGGCCCTCGTCGCCCATCGGCTCCCAGCCCGGTTCGGCGAAGAACTCCGGCTTGAACACGACGCCGCAGTCCACGAGCCAGTCGAAGTGGGCGACGCTGCCCGTGCAGTAGTCGGCGATGCGGTTCTCGTCGGCGCCGGGGCCCATCGCGACGTTGAGAAACGCCGCCATGTTCTCGACGGAATCGGTGAAACCACAGGCCTTTTGGATTGCAGTGCCGCCGCCGAGGTAGATGAACCCGCCGGCCATCGACGCCGCGCCGCCCCACGAACCGGTGCGTTCGAGCACCAGCACGTCAGCGCCCGCCCGGCAGGCCTCCACCGCCGCGGCGGCGCCGGCCACGCCGTATCCGGCGACGACGACGTCGGCTTCGTGGTCCCAGGTGGTGACCGACGCGGCGGGAACGGCGGTGACGTCGACGTCGGGTGTCACGGTCGCATCGCGGCCGGCAGGTCGCTGACCCACTCGTGACCCCAGTAGCTGTCGGCCGTGATCTCCTCTGCGGTGTAGTAGGTTTCGTCGACCCGCATACCGTCGGTGCCGAACTCGATGTCCCAGTCGCCGGGGGCGCGGACGTAAAACGACACCATCTTGTCGTTGGTGTGTCTGCCCAGCGTCGAGGACAGCTGGAAGCCGTCCTTGTTCACCCGGTCCAGTGCCTGCCCGACGGTGTCGAGGCTGTCGACCTCCACCATCAGGTGGATCAACCCGGGGTCGCGCAGCGTCATCGCGGGACAGATCGCCAGGCTGTGGTGGCGCTCGTTGATCCCGAGGAACCGCACCCGCAGCGGGCCGAATTCCGGTGGCGTCGGCACCCGGAAGGCGCCGCGGGACTTGAAACCCAGTACCTCCGTGTAGAACTCGAAGAGGCCCGGCACATCCAGCGCCGGAAGCACCACGTGGCCCAGCCCCTGGTCACCGGTGACGAATTTGGCGCCGAACGGCGTGACGACGGGGCTGTGATCGAGCACCGCACCGTGGAACACCTCTGTCGACGTGCCCGCTGGGTCGTCGAACGCGAGCACTTCCTCCACGCGGCGCGCGTCGGCCTCCTGAAGCGACAACTCCTTCACCGCGATGCCGGCGTCGGTCAGCGTAGCCTTCACTCGCTCGAGCGCGGCGTGATCGCGTACCTCCCAACCCACCGTGACGATCTTGTCGACGTCGCCGGGCACCACGATGATGCGCGCGGCGCGCTCGTCCATGCGCAGATACAGTGCGTCCGGGTCGGGTCCGGAGCCCTCGGCGAAGCCGAGCACGCCGAACGCGAAGTGGCGCCAGCGCTGCATATCGGTGGCTTGAACCTTGACGTAGCCAAGGCTTTTCAGATCGCTCATCGGGTGGCCCTTCTAGATCATCGCCCGCAGCGGACCCTGCGGATCCACGCCCAACGAACTCAGCGCGGAGGCGTGATAGACGGTGCCCGGCACGTGGATGGCATGGGACATACCCGCGTGCGCGTCGCGCCAATACCGTTGCAGTGGTTTGTCCATGCGCAGCGCGTTACCGCCCGAGCGGGTGAAGATCTGGTCAACCGCCATGACGGCGCGCCACACCGCGCGGATTTGCGTGCGGCGCCCTGCGGCCCGGTCGGCGAAGGACACCTCGTTGCCTGCGTCGACGATGTCGTAGATGCGGTCGACGTTGGCCAGGATCTCCTGGCGCGCGGCGTTGATGTCAGCGGCCGCCTCGCCGACGGCGTACAGCACATACGGATCGTCTTTGATCGCGGTGCCGGCGGCGCTGACGCGCTCACGCTGATAGTCCAGATGCGCGGCCAGCGCACCCTCGCATATTCCGATCGTGGCAGAACTGATCCCGAGCGGGAACATCGTCGACCACGGCATCTTGTAGAGGGTCTTGGTCATGCCGGCCTCGATCTGAGCGGTGCCGTCCATCACCTTCATGGCGTCCATCGTGCGGTACTCCGGCACGAACGCGTCGCGGACGATGACGTCCTTGGATCCGGTGCCGCGCAGGCCGACCACATCCCAGGAGTCAGGCACGATCTCGTAGTCGCTGCGCGGCAGGATCATGTGCAGCATCTGCGGCGGCATCAGCGGCTTGCCGTCCTGGTCGCCGAGCATGGCGCCGAGGATGATCCAGTCGCACGCGTCGGTGCCGGAGGAGAACTGCCAGCGGCCGGTGAAGAGGTAGCCGCCGTCCACCGGCTTGGCCACGCCTTGGGGCGCATACGGTGAGGCGATCCAGGTGTCGGGGTCCTCGCCCCACACCTCGTCGGCTACCCGGGGATCGGCGTAGGCGAACTGATAGGGGTGCACGCCGACCACGCCGTTGATCCAGCCGGCCGACGGGTCCAGCGCAGCGGTGGCCATCACCGACTCGGCGAACTCGCGGGGGTGAACCTCGTATCCGCCGTGCGACTCGGGCTGCAGCAGCCGGATCGAGCCGATGGCCTTCATGCTCTTGACCGTGGCGTCGGGCAGCTGGCCGATCTTCTCGGCCTCGACGGCCTGCTCCTTGAACTGGTCGGCCAGTTCCATCAGCCGGTCGAGTACGCGCTCGCTCATCTTCAAAAGTCCTATCTGTGGGTGGACTGTTTTATGGTCTACCGCAGTCGGCGGTCGTTCGGGCGGCAATCCCGTTCAGCGGACTGGATTCAGTGGCTCGACCGTCCGGTGACCGGGAAGTCGACCGTGCAGCGGCGGTGCGACCGGCCTACCGTGGCGCCGTGAGTAGCTCCGCGGATCAGCAGCGTTCGGTGGTCGACGTGGATGCCGTCGTGGTCGGTGCGGGATTCGCCGGCCTCTACGCACTGCACAAGCTGCGCGGCCAGGGGTTGTCGGTGCGGGTGTTTGAAGCAGCGCCCGAAGTCGGCGGCACCTGGTACTACAACCGCTACCCCGGGGCGCGCTGCGACGTGGAGAGCGTCGACTACTGCTACTCGTTCTCCAGCGAGCTCGAGCAGGAATGGGACTGGTCGGAGAAGTACGCCACCCAGGCCGAGATCCTGCGCTATCTGAACTGGGTCGCCGACAGGCTGCAACTGCGCGACGGCATCACTTTCAACACCCGGGTCACCGCGGCGGTGCTTGACGAAGAGGCCATCCGGTGGACGGTGACCACCGACCGCGGCGACGTCGTCAGCGCGCGGTTCTGCATCATGGCCACCGGTCCGCTGTCGGCGGCGCTGACGCCGGACTTCCCGGGCCTGGACGGCTTCGCGGGGGAGCTGTACCACACCGCGCACTGGCCGCACGAGACCGTCGACTTCACGGGTAAACGCGTCGCGGTGATCGGCACCGGATCCTCAGGGATCCAGTCCATTCCGGTGATCGCCGAACAGGCCGAGCGGCTGTACGTCTTCCAGCGCACGCCCAACTACAGCGTGCCGTCGGGGAACCGGCCGCTCTCCGATGACGAGCGGGCTCAGATCAAGGCGACGTACGCCGAGCGACGCAGGCTGTCGTGGCGCAGCGGCGGCGGGTCACCGCACATCGCCCACCCCAAGCTCACGATGGAGGCCACTGCCGAGGAGCGCCGGGAGGCGTTCGAAAAGCGTTGGCAGTTGGGCGGAGTGCTGTTCTCCAAGACCTTCAGCGATCAGATGATCGATATGGCGGCCAACGAAGAGGCCCGCAAGTTCTACGAGGAGAAAGTGCGGGCGGTCATCGACGACCCCGAGGTCGCAGACCTGCTCATCCCCGACGACCATCCGATCGGCACCAAACGGATCTGCACCGACACCAACTACTTTCAGACCTTCAACAAGCCACACGTGACCCTGGTCAGCGTGCGTAAGACACCGATCGAGTCCGTCGACGCCGCCGGTATCAACACCTCCGATGCCCACTACGACGTGGACGCCATCGTGCTGGCCACCGGCTTCGACGCGATGACGGGCGCGCTGGCCAAGATCGACATCGTGGGCCGCGGCGGGCAGAAGCTGCGCGACGACTGGGTCGACGGGCCACGAACATATCTGGGCCTCGGCGTCGACGGCTTCCCCAACCTGTTCCTGGTGTCCGGACCCGGCGCACCCGCGGTGCTGGCCAATATGGTGCTGCATGCCGAAGCCCACGTGAACTGGATCGCCGATGCGATCGGCTATCTCGACGAGCACGGGTACGCCGCGATGGAAGCCATGCCGGATGCGGTGGACACCTGGATCGCCGAATGCAACCGACGCGCCGAAGCCACCTTGTTCCCCAAAGCGAACTCCTGGTACATGGGCGCCAACGTGCCCGGAAAACCGCGCGGGTTCATGTTGTTCATCGGCGGCTTCGGGGTGTACCTCGACATCTGCAACGAGGTCGCCAACGCCGGATACAAGGGTTTTCAACTCATCTCGGCGCCGTAAATCAGTTCATCGTGATGACAACCTTGTCGGCCTTGCCCGGCGTGGCGACACACTGCAGCGCCTCGGCCAGATCGCTGAAATCGAAAGTGTGGCTGATGATCACGCGGTACTTCTCCCAGTTCGCGATGATGTCCTCGGTGACCTCGAAGATCTCACTCGGATAACCCATGGACCCGATGATCGTCAGCTCATTGCTCATCACGTTCATCAGGTCCAGGTTGACGGGCTCGTTGTGAACGGCGACGACGCCGAGCTTGGCGCCGCGTTTCGCGGCGCTCATCGCCGAGTCGATGACCGCAGGCACACCGGCGGCGTCCAGAAAGACGTCTGTGCCTGCCCTGTCCGGCCACATCGAGTCCCCGGGCCCGTGCAGCTCGATCAACCGCGCCGTCAAATCTTCGTCGGCGGAATTGATGACGGCGTCGGCGCCAACCTTGAGCGCTTTGTCCAGCCGGGACGGCAGGATGTCGGCGACGACCACATTGGCGAGGCCTCGCGCTTTCAACGCCAGGGTGATCCCCAGACCGATCGGTCCCGCCCCGAAGACCAGCACCTTGTCACTATGTCGAGGCGCCACCTGGTTGACCGCATGACGCGCCACCGCCATCGGTTCGTTGAGCGCCGCCACCTCGTACGGGACGTGAGCGGGCACGACCTCGACGCTCTTGCCGCGCACGGCGTTTCTGATGAGCAGGTACTCGGCCAGCGCCCCGGTCGAGCCGCCGTTGCCGATGATGTCGTCGGCCAGGGCCATCGGGTTGACGACGACCCGGTCACCGACCGCGATGCCGCTCACCTCGGCGCCGACCTCCACCACCTCACCAGCCGGTTCGTGGCCGATCGGCATTCTGCCTTGCCGCGGCGGCAGCCCACCGAGAGAAATGTAGAGGGTGTCCGAGCCGCAGATGCCGCACGCCCGGATCCGCACCACCACGTCGCGCGGACCGGCATGCGGTGTGGGCACTTCCTGGATCTCGGTGGTCTGCGGAGCGGTGATGAACGCTGCTCTCACAACAGTTTTCCTTCTGATCGATGTGGTCGGTGTCGTCAAAAAATGCTGTAGCCGCCGTCGACGACAATCGCCGACCCGGTGCTGTACGACGCGTTGCCGCTGCACAGATAAACAATCGGGCCGGCGATCTCCGTCGGTTCGGCGAACCTGCCCAGCGGAATGTGGTCGACCTGTTCCTGTTTGATCTCGGGTACGTGATCCATCGGTGCGGTCATGCGGGTGGTGACGACCCCGGGCACGACGGCGTTGATCCGGATACCGTCTGCGGCCCACCGCATCGCGAGGTTGCGGGTCATCGCGAGTACCCCCGCCTTTCCCGATCCGTATCCCGGAACCACTGCGACAGCACGGATCGCGGCCATCGACGCGAGCATCACCACGCTCGCGCCGCCGGGAGCCTTCGACGCCTTCAGCGCGCCGTGCAGCCTTTCGGTCAACCGGTACGGCGCCAGCAGGTTGACGTCCACCGACGCGGCGAACCCCTCCGGAGTCGATTCGTCGAGGCCCCCCGGAAAGTTGCCCCCGGCGTTGTTGATCAAGATGTCCAACTCCGGAAACGATGCGGCCAGCGCGTCGATCCCGGTCGTATCGGTCAGCGCCAACTGGCGATACTTCAGCCCCGCCAGGTCGACGTCGTAGTCCCGCGGTCCTGCCCTGGTGCCGGTGATCGTCACGTGCGCACCGCTGTCGCGCAGCAGGGTCGCGGTGGCATGGCCGATGCCGCTGGTGCCCCCGGTGATCAACGCTGTCGCGCCGGTGAAATCAAACGATATGCGGTTGTTCATGACAGGTCCTCAATCTTTTTGCGTAGCCACGCCGCTTCCCAGAAATTCGAGCTGTCTCGCAGCAACACGTCGTGTGCGGTGACCAACAACTGTTTGGCGTCGGTGTTGTCGGGGTCGGCGCGGTGCACGATCTCGCCGAGCTGGATGGCACGCAGGGGTTCCCCAGACTGAAGGAGCGAGCGCGCCCGGTCCAGAACCGGTCCTGCGCCTGCGAGTTCGAGCAAGTCCGCTTCGGCCAGGTCCGGGCTCTGGGCGTAGAGTTCGGCGGTCGATCGATGGTGGAACCATCCCGCGTAGTTCTCCCAGATGGCGCGGACGTTCCACCGTACGGCTCCGTAGCCCTGGCCGACCTCGAGTTCCGGCGGCAACTGGACCTCACGCATGAGCGTGTGAACATCCTTGCCGGCGTTCATCCCTTGCACTGTCCGGTCGTGAAGGTAGGTCACCGCGTCGCGCAGGCGGGTCAGTTCCCACGCGATGCGCTCTTTTCCGAGGATCGGGCCGAAGTGCCCCGTCAGCAACGTCTCGGCGCCGAGCGCGCGGACTCGATCGATCGACTCCACCACGGTCAGCGCGTCCCGATAGCGGTCGCCTCGGACGGTGACCAGGTTCGGAATGTGTCCGAACAGTGCCCCGAACACATTGCCGCACAGGCAGACCTCTTCGTCGGGTAACCACACCACCAGGCTGTCGGTCGTTTCACCCCCGGGGGTGGAGATGAGCTGCAGAGTGCGGCCACCGAGCTCGATGATCAGTTCGTCGTCGAACACGACCGTGGGGTTCGGCACGCTCTGCGGCGGCGGAGGCCCGAACCGTTCGGTCGTGCTTTCGATCGTGGCGAGCACCTTGTCGAGCCATGCGAACGCAGAGTTGCGGGCCCGAAACGCGGACAGCCGCTCGTTATCGTGCCGCCACGTCTGCCAGTTCGCCTGCGCGACGATCTCGGTGTCGGGGTCGGCGACCGTGTCGATACCCCCGACATGGTCGACGTGTCCCTGCGTGAGAATTACGTAGCGGATCGGTGCGGTGCTGATGGCGTCATAGTTGGCGCGGTGAACCGGTCCCTCGAAACCCATCCCCGTGTTCACCACGATCCGGCCCTCATCGGTAGTCAGCAGATACGAGTTCGACAACCCAGGAGAGAGCCAGATGCCGGGGCTGACCTGTTCGGCAGGCGCACCCGCGCCGACGATCTCGTCGGCCCCGGGTCGGCTCAGGTACACGGGCTCATAGGGCGTCACGCTTCCTCCCGCACGTCGAAACGGTCGAAGTAGAAACCGAACCGCGAACGAACCTCGCTCGGGGACCGCCCAAAATGGCCCTGCAGGTCATAGCGAAGCCGGCCGTGCTTGCCTCGCGGGTTGTCGTCGAGGTAGCCGCGGAACGCCGCCCGCGCCTGTGGGCTCAACGGTGTGCCGTTGTAGCCGTATAACGTTTCCAGGATCGCCATCTCGTTTCCGTTGAGCTGATGAAAGGAAATGTCCAGACTGTGCTCGGGGCCGACGAGTTCCCGGTCGCGCACACAGGACCGCAGCAGCCGCTCGACTCGGTCGATCCAGTACTCCACCAGCGTTTCCGGGTCGATAGCTTTGCGCCGGACGCGGTCGCCGTAGGCCAGCATCGTGACGGCCGATTGGATGACCGCCACCGGATCTCGGTGGGTGAAGGCGACGGTGGCGTCGGGAAAGGTGCGCATCAGCGGGCCGAGTTGTTCGCAGTGCTGCGGGGACTTGAGCACCCACCGCCGCGGCCCCCTCAGAAACGTCAGCGCCTTGAGAACCGTGCGTAGATAGGCGTAGTGCTCGTCCTGGTTCAAGCCGAGGTAGAAGTCGCGCCACTGTGGAACCCGGCCATGCCACTCCAACACGTAGCTCGCGAAGTCGAGATCGAGAAGCTCGACCTCCTCCTCAATCGCCTGCGGAAACCGGTCATGCATCGCCTGCAGCAGTGGGGTCATCGTCTTCGACGATTCGTGCTCGGCGGCGCTTCGCGCGAACCTGGGGTCGACGCCGTCGACGCCGGGGCCTTCGCCGCGCAGTGCAAACGGCTCCTGGCTCTCCCAGTACGGGAGAGCCCGCCGCCGGGCATCCGAGGCGATGAGGTTCACCAGATGTGTTGTGCCCGAACGGGGAAGCCCGACCACGATGATCGGTCTGTCGATCTCGATGTCGTGGATCTCGGGATAACGGTGCAGCAGATCGGTCAACAACAGGCGCTGTGACAGCAGTCGGACGATCCGATTATGGAGGATGAGGCGGTTGAGGTTGGTGTTTCCGGTGTCGGCTTCGACGGCCGCGGCGTACGCGTCGAGCCGCGGCCGGAAATCGCCACTCCCGAAATTCTCCAGCCCGGTTTTCTCGATCGCCTCGGCAATCAACGTCGCCGGCTCCAGGTCGATTGACACACCTTCCAACTGGTCGAGGATCCCTCGCTGCACAGGGTCGAGCCTCGGGCAGGTCAAATCATCGATGTCCAGTACGCCGTCAGGCATCCGGTCCTCCAGGCCGTTACGCGTGTGCCGAATATTCGATATAGGCTCCGAATATATGAACGACAAGCTAGAGCCGTCTCGGGAACGGCGTCAAGATCCTTCGCCGCCGACCCGGCGCGTTGTTTCGATCGTGGAGTTCCTCGCACAGGCCGGATCAGAACCCGTGACCTTGGCCGAAATCTGCCACGACCTGCGCATCAGCCGCTCCACCGCGCACGCCATCCTGGCCACGCTCTGCGTGTGCGGTTGGGTTGTCCGCGACCCGCTCAGCGGGAGGTATGCACTCGGCAGTGGCATGCCCAGGCCCAACCCGGGGAGCGTGCCGGTTTCGCGATCGCTGCGTGAACCGTTGGGTCGACTGTGCTCGGCGATCGGCATGCCAGCCTGTATCTCCGAAGTCAGGGACGCCTCCATCGCGGTCATCGAATCGATCGCTCCGGGTTCCGGACGCCCCCACGTGCAGGCTGGGCAACGGTTGCCTTTCGTTGCGCCGTTCGGGCGCGAATTCGTCGCATGGGCACCAGCGGCGGCGCGTCAACAGTGGTTGGACGCTGCGGGCCCGGTGAACGACGTCTACCGAGCGCGGATGCCGAAGGTTCTCAACGAAATCCAGCACCGCGGCTACGGCATCGAGCGGCTCACCGACCCCCTTCTCAAGGTGTATGCGGCGCTCTTGGCCCTAGAAGATGGTGATGTGGCCGGCCCCGTGGCGATGCGGTTGGCCGGCGCCGTCGCAGATCTGACCATTGTCGACTTCCTGTCCAGTGAACTGCGTCAGATCGAGCAGGTTTCACTCGCGACCATCTCCGCCCCGATATTCGACGAGCACGGGGAGGTCGTGATGTCGGTGTCGGCGCAGGTATACAAGCACCTGACTCTCGAACAGGTGCGCGACGTCGGCGAGCAGATCCTCCATTTCGCCGGTGATGCGAGTTCGTTGATTGCACAACATGTCTAGAAGACGATCAGGCATCGCCTCAGCGCCGGACCGGACCAAAACGTTGATGACCGATGATCGGCTGGCGGGCCGAACTGCTTTCCCGCCTAGTGGACGTGCATCGGTCCTCCGGCGTTAGGCGGAACCTATCGTTCGCGTTACAGCCCACGGCGCAACGTCATTTGGCTCCTGTGGGCGTCAACGAAGGGCCCCGACATGACCGGATCACGAGTTCTCTACGACCCGTCTACACCCGAATTCCAGACCGAACTCTGGGAGGTCTATCGCACCATGCGAGACGATCACCCGGTGTATTGCGACCCGGGCGGTCAGTTCTACGCACTGACCCGGTTCGCCGACGTCTGGACCGCCGCCGCTGACCATGAGACCTTCTCCAGCCACGTCGCGGAGGCCAATGAGCTGCTGCCGCAGCTCATCTACATCGATCCACCGCGGCACGCGGCGCTGCGTAAGTTGGTATCCCGGGCATTCACTGCGCGGCGAGTGGCCGCGATGGAGGATGAGATCAGGAAGTCCATCAGGCAGCTGCTCGATGAGATTGCCGTCGGCAGCACCTGTGAGTTCCAGCACGACTACGCTTCGGTGATCCCCAGCGTCGTGGTGGGCGGCATGATCGGCCTCGATGAGCAGTACCTCGCGCCGATGCGCACTTGGACCGAGGCGTTCATAGGTCTGGCCGATAGCGGCGAACCGTTGGAAGCCGCGATGAACATCTACGCCATGTTCGCCGAGCTGCTCGAAGAGCGCCGCCGCAGCCCACGCGACGATCTCATGACCGCGCTCCTGAGCGCCGAGATTGATGGGGAGCGACTCACTGATCAAGAGCTGCTTGGTTTCTGCCTGCTCTTGGTCCTGGGTGGAAACGACACGACGGCCAACTTGATCGGTTCGGGCACCGTGCTTCTGCTGAGTCATCCCGACCAGCTTGACCTTGTCCGCAGGGACCCGTCGCTCTGGCCGACGGCGATCGAGGAAATGCTCCGCATCGAGGCACCCACTCAGGCGTTGCCCCGAACGGCCACTCGAGACGTCCAATTGCACGGCGTCCGAATCCCCGCCGGATCACGCGTGATGCTGGTGTGGGGCGCAGCCAATCACGATGACCGTGAGTTCGTCGAACCCGAGCGCTTCGATGTGACTCGTCGCGCGCAACGCCACGCCTCCTTCGGACACGGCGTGCACTTCTGCATGGGATCGGGGTTGGCCCGGCTGGAGGCCCGTCTAGCGTTCGCCGAGTGGTTCCAGCGCTTTCCCGACTGTTCCCTCGCCGGTGAGCCCGAACGAATAACGTCCATCTGGGCCCGTGCATACAACTCGATTCCGCTTCGGTTGGGTTGATCGGTCCTCGACCGACTGCCCCGCGCTCACCGTCGCGTTAAAAACGCCAGCACGGCGCTTTCGAACGCCTCTTTGGCCTCGATCATGGCCCAGTGCCCGCAGTTGGGAAACACATGCAGCTCCGCGTTGGGGATGGTGCGCATCGGAATCAACGCCATATCAAGGGGACTCACGCGGTCATCCCGACCCCAGGTCAACAGCGTCGGGGCCGACACCTTGTGCATCAACGCCCAGGGCATCGGTAGGTCGGCGGCCTTCATCATCGCCATCATCTGGGCAAAGGCCTTCTTGCCGTACATGCGACGCGCCGCTTCGAGCGTGTCCGGATCGGTCGCCAGCTGCCAGCGTTCCTCGATGAGCTGCTCGGTGACAAGCGACTGGTCGTAGACCATCGAGTTGAGCCAGTCGACGAGGCGTTGGCGCGTCGGGTCCTCGGTGAACTCCTGCAGAAGCCGGATGCCCTCGCTGGGGCCGGGGCTGAAGATGTTGGTTCCTATGCCGCCGATCGTGACCAGTCTGCCGATGCGGTCCGGATTGTGAATCGCGAAGTTGATTCCGACGCCGCCGCCCATCGAGTTGCCGACGATGTCGACGCGCTCCACATTCAGCGCGTCGAGGAACGGGACGACCGCGCCCTGAGCGGTGATCATCGGGTGCCCGCCGAAGTCGTCGCTGACCCCGAAGCCGGGGAACTCCAGGATCAAACACCGGAAGTGCTCGGCGAACGCGGGCAGCACGCCGTGGAAGTTGCGCCACCCGGTCACGCCTGGCCCGGAGCCGTGCAGGAACAGTAACACCGGGCCGGTTCCGGCGTCGTAGTAGCGCAACGCCCCTGAGGGCGTCTGGATCTCACGCAGATCAGTCACACGCCAAGCCTGCCACGCGTACCCGGGTGCGTCCGAGGAATGTTCCGCTGACCGGTTCTCCCGATAAGCGGGACGGTCAGTGTGAGGCGCCGCGGTTCAATGCGAACCTTTGCGATCGGGAGACCATCGCAACACGTCGCCCGACCACGCAGTCCCGAGGAGCGCCGATGTCCGTGCCAGACGTCCTCGGCGATGGTGTCGTGGCGTCGTCGAAAGGTGCTCGGGGTCCGGAGCGGTGGGCGGTTGGGTTGCCGCGGGTGCGTGATTTGTCGGGGCCGATGGCGGCTGTGGGTGGGTTGTTTGCGATGTCGGCTGATGCGGTGCGGTTTGTGTTTCGGCGGCCGTTTCAGTGGCGGGAGTTTTTGGAGCAGTGTTGGTTTATTGCGCGGGTGGCGTTGGCGCCGACGTTGTTGGTGGCGATTCCGTTCACGGTGTTGATTAGTTTCACGCTCAATATTTTGTTGCGGGAGTTGGGTGCGGCGGATTTGTCGGGCGCGGGTGCTGCGTTTGGTGCGGTGACGCAGGTGGGTCCGATTGTGACGGTGTTGATTGTGGCGGGGGCGGGGTCGACGGCGATTTGTGCGGATCTGGGGTCGCGCACGATTCGTGAGGAGATCGATGCGATGGAGGTGTTGGGGATTGATCCGGTGCAGCGGTTGGTGACGCCGCGGATGTTGGCATCGGGGTTGGTGGCGTTGTTGCTCAATAGTTTTGTGGTGGTCATCGGGATTGTGGGTGGCTATATGTTTTCGGTGTTTATTCAGGATGTGAATCCGGGGGCGTTCGCGGCCGGGATCACGTTGTTGACTGGGGTGCCGGAGGTGATCATCAGCTGTGTGAAGGCGGCGTTGTTCGGGGTGATCGCGGGGTTGGTGGCGTGTTATCGGGGGTTGTCGATTACCGGGGGTGGGGCCAAGGCGGTGGGTAATGCGGTCAACGAGACGGTGGTGTATGCGTTTATGGCGTTGTTTGTGATCAATGTGGTGGTGACCGCGATCGGTATCCGGATGACGACGGGTTAGCGGGTCAGCGCATGGGCACGATGACGATTTTGCGGTCCACCTATCCGCGGGTGACGCGGTCGGTGCGCGCGCCGGTGGATGTGTTGGGCCGTATCGGTGATCATTTGTTGTTTTATGTGCGGGCGTTGGCTGGGATTCCGCATGCCAGTGTGCATTTTCGTAAAGAGATTGTGCGGTTGATCGCTGAGATTTCGATGGGTGCGGGCACGTTGGCGATGATCGGCGGCACGGTGGCCATTGTGGGGTTTTTGACCCTGGCTGCGGGGGGCACGTTGGCGGTGCAGGGCTATTCGTCGTTGGGTGATATCGGTATTGAGGCGTTGACGGGGTTTTTGGCGGCGTTTATCAATGTGCGTATCGCGGCGCCGGTGGTGGCCGGGATTGGGTTGGCGGCCACGTTTGGGGCGGGGGTGACCGCGCAGTTGGGGGCGATGCGTATCAATGAGGAGATTGATGCGTTGGAGTCGATGGCGATCCGGCCGGTGGAGTATTTGGTGTCGACGCGGATTGTGGCGGGGATGTTGGCGATCACCCCGTTGTATTCGATTGCGGTGATCTTGTCGTTTGTGGCCAGCCAGTTCACCACGGTGGTGTTGTTCGGCCAGTCCGGGGGGTTGTATGACCATTATTTCGATACGTTTTTGAACCCGATCGATTTGTTGTGGTCGTTTCTGCAGGCGGTGTTGATGGCGATCACGATCTTGTTGATCCACACCTATTTCGGCTATTTCGCTTCCGGCGGGCCTTCGGGGGTGGGGGTGGCGGTGGGTAATGCGGTGCGCACCAGTTTGGTGGTGGTGGTTTCGGTGACGCTGTTGGTGTCGCTGTCGGTGTATGGCTCCAACGGCAACTTCAACCTCTCCGGGTAGAACGGGCGATCCATGAAATCTGGTGCACTGCGCCCGTTGACCGGGCTGGCCATGGTCATCACGATCATCGCCATCATCGCCCTGGCGATCGCGCTGTTTCGCGGTGACTTCACCAAAACCGTGCCCATCACCGTCATCTCCGACCGCGCCGGCCTGGTCATGAACCCCGACGCCCGAGTCAAACTCAACGGGGCTCAAGTCGGCACGGTGGCGGCGATCGATGCGCTACCCGACGGAAAAGCCGCGATCCGCCTCGCGCTGGAACCCTCTGCGCTGGAACTGATCCCGGCCGATGTCCAGGTGGACATCACCTCGTCGACCGTGTTCGGCGCCAAGTATGTCGCGCTGGTCCCGCCGGACGATCCGTCATCACAGCCGTTGCGGTCGGGTCAGGTGCTCGACTCCCAGCACGTCACGGTCGAGATCAACACGATCTTCGAACAACTCGTCGCCGTGCTGAACGAGATCGAACCGACCAAGCTCAACGAAACGTTGCGAGCGCTCGCCGCCGGACTCGACGGGCGCGGGCAGCAGTTCGGCCAGACGTTTGCAGATCTGGATGCGATGCTGGCCAAGATCAACCCCAGCCTGGACAACCTCGCCCACGACATCGCGGTCGCGCCCGGGGTGCTCGACGCGTACGCCGACGCGGCACCGCATCTTCTGACGATCGCCGACAGTGCGGTCCGGATGAGCGACACCCTGGTGGAAAAACAGGACGATCTGGACACGTTGCTGCTCAGCACGATTGGGCTGGCCGAAACCGGCAACGACGTGGTGGGCACCAACCGACAAGCGCTCACCGATGTCGTTCACCTGCTGGTGCCCACCACCGACCTGACCAACGAGTACAACGCCGCGCTCAACTGCGCGCTGGCCGGCATGGTGCCGTTGGCCACGGCGCCGCCACCGCCCGTTCCTGGTGTGCTGCTACTGGACTCGTTCGTGCTGGGGTCCGAACGCTACCGCTACCCGGGGAACCTGCCCAAAGTTGCGGCCACCGGTGGCCCGCAGTGTGGTCAGCTGCCCGACATCGGATATGCGACGCGCGCACCGTATGTCGTCTCCGACGTCGGCGCCAACCGTGCGCAATACGGCAACCAGGGCATCCTGCTGAACTCCGACGCGCTCAAGCAGGCGTTGTTCGGTCCGATCGACGGGCCGCCGCGCAACACCACACAGATCGGACAGCCGGGATGAGGCTGTTGGCAACCGCGGTCAAGTTCGGCGCGTTCGGCGGGGTCATGGCCCTGTTGACCGCAGCGCTGTTCGCGGTCTTCGGCGAGTACCGCTCCGGATCGGCGCACGCCTACTCCGCCGTGTTCGCCGACGTGTCGAGCCTGGAACCCGGAGATTCGGTGCGGGTGTCCGGAATCCGAGTCGGCACGGTGACCGACGTAGCACTGCAACCCGACAACAACGTCGTCGTCCAGTTCGACGCAGCCCCCGACATCGTGCTCACCACCGGCACCAGGGCGGCGGTGCGCTACCTCAACCTGGTGGGCGACCGCTACCTCGAACTGCTCGACGGGCCCGGCTCAACCGAGATCCAGCCCTCCGGCTCCCAGATCCCCAGTGCGCGTACCGAACCGGCGTTGGATCTCGACCTGCTGCTCGGTGGCCTCAAACCCGTCATCCGAGGACTGGACGCCCAGGACGTCAACGCGCTGACCAACTCGCTGATCCAGATCCTGCAGGGTCAGAGCAGCAACGTGGAGTCGCTGTTCACCAAGACGGCGTCGTTCACCAACGCGATCGCCGACAACGGACAGACGGTGCGGCAGCTGATCGACAACCTCAACGCGGTGATGACCACCGTGGCCAAAGACGGCGACAAGTTCTCCAAGGCCGTCGACCAACTCGAACAGTTGATCACCGGCTTGGCGGCCGACCGCGATCCCATCGGCGAGGCGATCACCGCCCTCGACAACGGCACCGCATCACTGGCCGACCTGCTCAGCAACGCACGTGAGCCGCTCGCCGGCAGCATCGACCAACTCAATCGGGTGGCGCCGTTGTTGGAGGAAGGCGAACCGATGCTGGACATCTCACTGCAGAAGCTTCCCGAGAACTACAAGAAGGTGGTGCGCCTCGGCGCCTACGGAAGTTTCCTGAACCAGTACCTCTGCGGAATCTCGGTGCGCGTCACCGATCTGCAGGGGCGTACCGCGCACTTCCCCTGGGTCATTCAGAACACGGCACGGTGTGGGGAGCCCTGATGCGCAAATACCGGCAATCCTCGTTCATCCGCACCGGCTTCATCGGTGCGGTCCTGATCGTGCTCGTCTGCGTGGTCGGGCTGCAATCCGAACGGTTGTTGGCGATGGCGACTTCGGTGAAATACCAGGCGCTGTTCGCCGAGGCCGGCGGGCTGACCGCAGGTAACGACGTGAAAGTGTCCGGGATGAAGGTCGGTTCGGTGTCGCGGGTCACGCTGGACAAGGGCAAGGCGTTGGTGACCTTCACCGTCGACGGCAGCGTGCGGCTCGGCTCCCAGACCAAGGCCCATATCCGCACCGGGACGTTGCTGGGCGAGCGCATGATGACGTTGGAGCCCGAAGGTACCGCCAAACTGGGTCCGTCCGAAGTGATTCCGCTGTCGCACACCTCGTCGCCGTATTCGTTGACCGAGGCCGTCAGCGAGTTCACGTCGAACACCGCGGGCACCGACACCGTCGCGCTGAACCAGTCCCTGGACACGCTGTCGGAAACCATCGAGCGGATCGCGCCGCAACTGGGGCCCATGTTCGACGGCCTGAGCCAGCTGTCCCAGTCACTGAACGGGCGCGACGAAACGTTGGGGAACCTGCTCGACAGCGCCGCCGACGTCACCGGGGTCCTGTCCGAACGCAGCCAGCAGCTCAACACACTCATCCTCAACGCCAACGACTTCATCGGCGTGCTCGAGCAGCGCCGCTACGCGATCGTGAACCTGCTCGCCCAAACCTCCGCCGTCGCACAGCAGCTCACTCAGCTGGTGCACGACAACGAAGCCGAGCTGGCGCCGACCCTGCAGAAGCTGAACATGGTGTACGACATGCTCGAACGCAACCGCGACAACATCGCCACGGCGCTGCGCGGCCTGGCCAAGTACCAGGTGACCCAAGGTGAGGCGGTCAACAACGGGTTCTACTACAACGCCTTCGTCGGCAACCTGCTGCCCGGGCCCGCGCTGCAGCCGTTCCTCGACTACCTCTGGGGTTTCCGCCGCGGCGTGGACGCCGGCCAGCCGCCGGACAACGCGGGTCCGCGAGCTGAGTTCCCGTTCCCGTACAACGGCATTCCCGGGGGCTCGCGATGAACCGTCGTACGCGGCTGACCGCCGCGCTGTCGGTTGTGCTGACGGGACTGCTCATCGCCGGAGCGGCGGTGCTGGTTTACCAGAACTTCTTCCGCGCGAAGACGATCACGGCCTACTTCACATCGGCCACCGCGATCTATCCCGGTGACGAGGTGCGGGTGTCCGGGGTCAAGGTGGGCACCATCAAGTCCATCGATCCGGTGGGCGCCGAGGCGCGTATCACGCTCGCCGTCGACCGCGGTGTGCCGGTGCCCGCCGACGCCAAAGCGATCATCGTCGCCCAGAACCTGGTCTCCGCACGCTACGTGCAGCTCACCCCCGCCTACGAGACAACCGGGCCGACGATGCCCGACGGCGCGGTGATCGGCGCGGACCGCACCGCGGTGCCCGTCGAGTGGGACGAGGTCAAGACCCAACTGATGCGGCTGGCGACAGAGTTGGGCCCCTCCAGCGACATCTCAACCACCTCGATCGGGCGATTCATCGACAGCACCGCCAATGCGATGGACGGCAACGGGGTCAAGCTGCGCGAAACCATCAGCCAGCTCTCGCAGGTGGGCCGCATCCTGGCGGACGGCAGTACAGACATCGTCGACGTCATCAAGAACCTGCAGACCTTCGTTGGGGCGTTGCGCGACAGCAACATCCAGATCGTGCAGTTTCAGGACCGGTTGGCCACCGTGAGCAGCGTGGTGGATGCCAGCAGGTCCGACCTCGACGCTGCGCTGACCTACCTGTCGGAAGCCGTGGTCGAGGTGAAGCGGTTCGTGGCCGGCAGCAGAGACCAGACCGCCGAGCAGATATCCCGGTTGGCCGACGTGACACAGAACCTCGCAGACAACCGCCTGGCGTTGGAGAACGTGCTGCACGCCGCGCCGAACGCCATCGCCAACGGCTACAACATCTACAACCCCGACACCGGCACGATGATCGGTAGTTTCGCGATGTCGAACTTCGCCAACCCCGCACAACTGGTCTGCGCGGCGATCGGAGCCGTCGAAAACGCCACCGCGGCAGAGTCGTCCAGGCTCTGCTCGGAGTATCTGGGGCCCGCGCTGCGCCTGCTCAACTTCAACTACCTGCCCATGTCGTTCAATGCCTACCTGCAGAAATCGCCCAGCCCGGGCAACCTGATCTACTCCGACCCCGCGCTCGCACCCGGCGGCGCAGGTGGCTCCCCGGCGCACCCGGAGCCGGCGCCTGCGGTGTCGGCCTACACCGGTATCGGTGACGTCGCCCCGCCGGCGGGCTGGGGCCCGGCGCCGCCTCGGCCGCCGGGAGCATATGCCCCCAACGGATTACCGGCGCACCCGCAGCCGGCGCTGTTTCCCGGTGCGCCTGTCCCGCCCGGGCCGGCCCCGGCGCCGACATCGGTGTCGGACATGCTGCTTCCGGCAGAAGCGCAGGAGCCCCCGTCATGATCATCGGTACCTCGCTGCGCCGCCTGGCCGTGCTTGCCACGACGGTCATCCTCGCGGCAACCGGATGTGCCTTCGACGGGCTGAACTCGTTCGCGCTTCCGGGCACCGTCGGGCGCGGACCCGATGCGTCGACCTACCGGGTCATCATCGCCAACGTCGGCTCGTTGGAACCCAATTCGCCGGTCATGGTCGACGACGTCGTCGTCGGCAGCGTCGGCAAGATGCGCGTCGACAACTGGCACGCCGACGTCGAGATCTCGGTGAAACCCGACGTCGTCATACCGGCCAACGCGGTGGCCACCGTCGGGCAGACGAGCCTGCTCGGCTCCATGCACCTGGCGCTGGACCCGCCGCTGGGCCAACCCCCAAGCGGCAGAATGCAACCCGGGGCGATCATCGGGCTGGACAAGTCCTCGACATATCCGTCCACTGAACAAACCCTGGCCTCCCTGTCTGTCGTCATCAACGGCGGAGGTCTCGGCCAGATCGGCGACATCGTCAGGGAGTTCAACGCCGCGCTGGGCGGGCGCGAGACCCAGATCAGGAGCCTGCTGACACGGCTGAACGACTTCGTCGGCATGCTCGACACCCAGCGTGACGACATCAACGCGTCCATCGCCGCGATGGACCGACTCGCCTCCACGTTCGCCGGACAGCGTGACGTGATCACGGCGGCGCTGCAACGGATCCCACCCGCGCTCGACGTCCTGGTCAGGGAGCGGCCGCGCATCACCGAGGCACTGGACAAACTGCGGCACTTCAGCGACACGGCCACCGGGTTGATCAACGACTCCCAAGCCGACCTCGTGCGCAACCTCGAGAACCTCGAACCGACCTTGCGCGCGCTCGCCGACGTCGGGCCCGACCTCGGCACGGTGCTGGCCTACGCGCCGACATTCCCTTACACGCAAAGCTTCATCGATCGTGCGATCCGGGGCGACTACATGAACCAGTTCATCGTCTTCGACTTCACCATCCCGCGGCTCAAGAGGGGTCTGTTCCTCGGCACCCGCTGGGGTCAGGAGGGCGCGCCGATGGTGCCCGCGCCGGGGGATCCGTGGTACCTGTCCTACACCTACGACCCGCTCAAGGCGCCCATCACCCCGACACCCACCGAAGTCGCCGACCTGCCGCCCCTGGTCGATTCGCCGGCCGACGCGATGGCTGAGGGCGGTCGCTGATGCTGACCCGCTTCGTTCGAAATCAGTTGATCGTCTTCACGATCGCCTCGGTCATCGCCGTTTCGGTGATGCTGTTCAGCTATATGCAGGTGCCGACGCTGTTGGGCATCGGGCGCATCACGGTGAAGTTGGAATTGGCCGGCACCGGCGGCCTTTACCGGTTCGCCAACGTCACCTACCGCGGGGTGCAGGTCGGCAAGGTGATGGAGGTGCGCCCCACCCGCGACGGCGCCGTCGCCACCCTGTCGCTGGCCACGTCCCCGAGAATCCCGGCCAGCTCACACGCCGCTGTGCGCAGCGTCTCGGCCGTCGGCGAACAGTACGTCGACCTGACACCGGACAACGGCGACGGTCCCTACCTCGAAGACGGATCGGTCATCGTCAAGGACAACACGTCGGTGCCACAAGCCATCGGTCCCATGCTCGATCAGGTCAGCGCGTTGGTGGACAGTGTGCCCAAGGACAAGATCAACGCGCTGCTCGACGAGTCGTTTCGCGGTCTCGACGGCGCCGACTACGACATCGGATCGCTTTTGGACTCCTCGGCGACAATCGTCGCCGACGTCGACGCCGTCGCAGCCCAGACTCGGTCGCTGATCGACGACAGCCGTCCGCTGCTGGATGGTCAGGCGCAGTCCGCAGACAGCATCCGCACCTGGGCGCGCAGCGTGGCAGGCATCACCGAACAGCTCGCCGCCAACGATCCGCAGGTGCGTACCGTGCTGGACGCCGGACCCGGCGCAGCCGACGAAGCGGCACGGCTGATGAACGACGTCAAGGCGACGTTGCCAATTCTGCTGGCCAACCTCACCACGATCGGCAAGGTCGGCGTGACCTATCACGCGTCGCTGGAACAACTGCTCGTGCTGTTTCCGCCCTACGTGGCCGCCACCCAAACCGTCGGCGTCTCGAGAAACAACCCGACCGGAATGTCGTTGGGCGACTTCACGATGGCGATGAACGATCCACCCGCCTGCACGGTCGGGTTCCTGCCGCCGAACATGTGGCGCTCACCCGCGGACACCTCGATAGTCGACACCCCCGACGGCCTGTACTGCAAGCTTCCCCAGGACTCACCGATCGGCGTGCGCGGCGCGCGGAACTACCCGTGCATGGGTAAGCCGGGTAAGCGCGCACCCACGGTCGAGATCTGTGAAAGCGATCAGCCGTACGAACCGCTGGCGATGCGCCAGCATGCGCTCGGCCCGTATCCGATCGACCCGAATTTGATCGCTCAGGGCGTGGCGCCCGATGACCGGGTTGATTTCGGGGACCGTATCCACGCGCCGGTCGAGGGCACGCCCCCGGCCCCACCGACCCCACCGGTGCCGCCAGTGCCGTCGGGCCCCTCGGTGGCGGGCGCCACCTACGATCCGCAGACCGGCCAATACGCCACGCCCGACGGGAAAGTCTTCCGCCAAGCAGATCTCGTCAGCCCGGCGGGCCCGCGACCCTGGCAGGACCTCTTCACCGCCGGACGATGAGGGTCAGCCGTCGACCTTGACCAGCTTGAACGGCATGGTGATGAACACCGGCTTGCTCACCCCGCAGGCACCGCTGACACCCGTCGTCTGATCCTCGCCCGCCAGCGTCGTCGACGCGGGGTCGGTCATGCTGCCGTCGGCGACGACCGGCACGAACCGGAACACCTGAAGTCCCGGCGCCGCCGTGCCGTCCGGGCACGGCACCCAGTCGTCGATGGTGTGCTTGACGAACCAGACGCCGCCGGTCTTGTAGATCGGTGCGCGCCAACCGAAGTCGCTGACCACGGTCCCGGTGCATTCGGTCGGGTAACTGCACACCGTCGAGATCGTCCAGGTGCTGCGCAGGCTGTCGAGTTCGCGAAACCTGTCGTTGGTCTTGGCCCATTCGCCGTTCGACGTCGCGGTGTAGGTGCCGTTGAGGCCCCACGAATCCTCGGACGCGTCGGCGGTCGGCGCGAACCCGGCAACGGTGAGCCCGAGCGCCACCGCCGTCGCGCAGCCCGCGAGCTCGGAGATACCCAACACAAGCTCCTCACCAGCGACTGTTCGGCCAGAAGACCAACGTAGCGGGGGTATCGGTGCGCGACGCGACGGTCGTCCGCTGAGCGGGATGACCCCGGCCGACGTGCTGTCCCGCTTGTAGGGACACAGCGATACGGGTGGGCACGGTCTCGGCGAGAATCACCGCAGCCGATCACGAGACCGGAGAGCAGATGAAAGCCGCATTGGTTGCCGCCGCGTTGACCCTCATCGGGCTGATGTGTCCGGTGCCGGCTGGCGCCCATACGCCCTACGGCAACTTCGAACTGCACATCGACGGCCGCTATGACTTCCACACCTGGCTGTGGGTGATCTCGCGCTGCGGGGGAGGCGATTGCGTCGAGGTCCATGCGGTACCGCAGCCCAACGCGAAGGCGTTTCCCTACCGGGGGACCGCGCACCTGGTTGATGGGCGGTACACGATGACGGTCGATGTGCCGGACGGTTTGCGGTGCGGCAACGTCTATTACGGACCGGTCATCGCGACGCGCGACGTCTATTCCTGGGATGCGGTGACGCGCTCCGGCACCCTGGAGTCGTCCTTCGCCGCCGGGTGCGACGGCACCCCGGGCGGCACGTTGACCTACCCGCTGCGCCTCGTGCGGCTGTAGCCGGTCGAACTTTTCGACCCCCGCATACGTGACCTAGAGATCCGGTCGCCATCCAAAAGGGGGTCGACATGCGTGGTCGCGTGCAATCAGGTCTGGCGGCTGCCGTCATCGCGATGGGCGTCATCGCGCCAATGGCCGTCGTGCCGGCGCCACCACCGACCTGGGCAGCGCGCGTTGAGATCCACGACGTGCGTCTCGCCGCGGCCGCGCCGCCACTCGGCGCGATCCCGCTGGCGTTCATCCGCAACCAGTTTCAGTACTGCAGCGTGATCTGCCCCCACGTCGTCGAGGGGTTGGTCACGGTGCCCGCTGCGCTGGTGATGGCCCCGGTGACGTTCCTGGGTGCCCTCGGGGCGACGGGGTCACCGCTGCGGGCGATCGGCGCCGCCGCGGCTTCGGTGACCGGTCCGGCCAACGCGGCAGTGACCGGCATCATCGAAAACGACGTCTACCGGGTGGTTCCGAAGGCGTTCAACAACCTCGAGGTCGCGGTTGTCGAGTTGGTCAACGTGGCTTCGGCCGTGTTGCGGCCCGATCAGTTTCTGCGCATGCTCGACACCGCTCGGGCGAACATCCTCGCTGCGCTGAACCAGCCGCTGCCGCCGCCGGTGCCCACCGAAACCGGCGCCAGGACGCTGCCGCAAGTGTTGGCCGTGGAGACCATCAGGGTGTTCGCGGCCGTCGCGTTCCAGGCAGGTGAGATCCTGCTTCTGGGCGTCGTGCGGACGGCGGATGCCGCCGCGCAGGAACTGGCCGTGTCGGGCGATCCGTTCGCGGCGGTCGCCGCGGGCACCGCAACCGCGGCCGAGTCCCTGTCCACCGCCGGTCGCATCGTGCACGACGCGGCCGACACCGCGGTCACCAATGTGCGTGCCGCGCTCGCGAACCCGTTCCCGCGCAACCATTCCGAGCCTGAGTCCGACGTCGAGCCGAAAACGACCGAAACATCACGGCCGACACCGAGTGCGAAACCGAGAACCCCTGCCCAAGTGCTTGAGCGGATCGCGGACTTCGACGACGATCCGCCTGCCACAGATCAGGTCTCGTCGGCCGACTCCTCGGCAACCTCAGCCGACGGCGCTTCAACCACGTCCCCCGATGTCTCGTCGACGGTGGCGGGTCGCTCCGACGGTTCGGATGCCACCGATGAGGACACGTCCAGCGACAACGCGACACCGAGCGCCACGAAGAACGCGATGAACAACGATCCGCCGAGATAGACGTTCATGGGCCCGCCCGGTGAGATGAAGCTGCCCGGCGGGCCGATGATCGTGATCGTCTCGATCAACTGCTCGACGGTGAACACCGCAGCCGCGATCCCCAGCCAGCGCGGGAACCGGTCTTCGTTGGCCGCCAGAAGTATTGGCACCGCCACCATGATGTTGGCGACCGTGAGCATCGGCGCCGACATCGCCACGATGTCGCCAATCGTGCGCGCTGTCGCCGAACCGAGTTGGCCGGGGTGTAGCGCCAACCCCGCGGTGAACCAACTCGCGACGAGGATCTGGACGAGGATCAACGCCGAACCGATCGTGAACACGTAAGCCGCCGGGCCGGTCAGCCGGTCACGGGCGTGGCCCACCACCACGACCAACGCCAACGACCCGAACGCCACCAACAGCGCGTGCACCCGCATCGCGGACGAATGTTCGTTGACATGCGAGACGATGTCGAATCCGGGCGCTTCGATGCCCGGCATGGTCGGCACCATCACCAGCGCAATGGCGAACAGGACGCCGAACGCGATGCCCGCGATCATCGGTGTACGACGATCCATTGCTGCGCTCCCTACGTGCCGTGGCGATGCGTTGCGCGGGCGCCGGCGGACGACCGTTGACCACACCGTATCCACAAACGCGAATTCATCCACAGCCCACACGGCGTGTCACCGCACACGACCGAATCGGTCGTGGCCGCGGCCTACCTTTCAGCGCATGCGAACCGAATTGCCTGCCGAGCGGCTGCAGCGTCGTCTGGGCACCGAAACGGAGCTCGACGTGCGCGACGGCGATCCACCTGCCGATGCCGACCCGCCCGACACGCTGCTGTCGCGGTGGCTTCCCGACACCAAGGCGGGCGGTGCCGCGGGCTGGATGGCTGCCGTGCGCGCGGACCCGGGCCGCGCCGGTGTCGCGGCATTGGCCGCGGTGGGCATCGTCGCAGTACTGGTCACGGTGTTCGCCATCGTCCGCGACCAACCGCCGCCGGTGACATCGGCGAATCTTCCTCCGGTGCAGATGGTTTCGTCAGGCAGCCCGACACCGAGCGGTGCACCGCCTGCAGGCGGGACACCGAGCGGTGCACCGCCTGCAGGCGAGCAGCCCGTTGTGGTCAGCGTGGTCGGGTTGGTGCATGAACCCGGGTTGGTCACGTTGGATCCCGGTGCACGCATCGCCGACGCGCTGGGGGCCGCCGGAGGGCCGCTCGACGGCGCCGACCTGCTCGGGTTGAACATGGCCAGGCGCGTCGCCGACGGTGAGCAGATCATCGTCGGCATCGCGCCGGCCCCCGGGACGCCGACCGCGATGGGCAGCTCGATCACCGCGGACAACGCCACCGCCGCGCCTGCCGACGCCTCAGCCCCCGCTGACGGCACGGCGGCTCCCGACGCCGTCGTGGACCTCAACACCGCGACCGTCGAACAGCTCGAGACACTGCCCGGTATCGGGCCGGTGACCGCCTCGGCGATCGTGGCGTGGCGCGAGACCAATGGGCCGTTCAGCAGCGTCGAACAGCTCGGTGACGTGGACGGGATCGGCCCCGCGCGGCTGGAAAAGCTTCGTGACCGCGTCCGTGTGTGAGCCCAGTGGACGCCGGCGTCTTTCGGCTCGACCTGCGCCTGGTGCCCGCGGCGCTGACCAGCTGGGCGGTGACCGCGGCCGGAACCCTGTGGCATATCACGGGTTTGGTCGCGGCGGTGATCACCGCGGTCGTGCTGACGGGTGCGGCAGGGTGGTTCGGTCATGACCGCCGCGACGCCGGCGCCGACCGCGCGACGGTCCGGGCGGGCGTGGTCGCCGTCGCCGTGGTGGGTGCGACGTTCGCGATCGCGATCGGGCTGCGCGTCGACGAACTGCAGGATCATCCGGTCACGCTGCGCTACGGCACGGTCGCCGCCGTCGTCGTGACACCGACCGAAAGCCCGCGCGCGCTGGGCGGTAACCGGGCGATGTTCCGCGGATCGCTGGTGGCGCTCGACGGACACGAGATGACCGGCCGGGTAGTCGTTTTCGCCTCGACGATCGCGGTCGCCGACCTGGCCGCAGGTCAACCCGCCGGGTTCCGCGCGCGCATCGGCCGGCCGACGCGCCGCGACCTGTCCGTTGCGGTGCTCTCGGCCAGCGGCGACTTGTCGCGAGGGGAGGCGTCGCCGATACACCGGGCCGCACACCGCGTCCGGCGCGGGTTCGCCGACGCCGCACGGCGAGTGCTGCCCGCCGATCAGGCGGCGATGCTGCCCGCGCTGGTGTTGGGCGACACCTCGGCGGTGGGCTCGCGAACGATCGCCGAGTTCAAGGCGTCGGGGCTCACCCACCTGACCGCGGTATCCGGGGCCAACGTCACCATCGTCTGCGGTGCGGTGCTGCTGGCTGCGGGGATGATCGGACCGCGCGTGGCTGTCGTGTTGGCCGCCGTCGTGCTGGTGGCGTTCGTCGTGGTGGTGCAGCCGTCGGCCAGCGTGCTACGCGCGGCGGTCATGGGTGGGATCACGTTGCTGGCGTTGCTGACCCACCGCCGCCGCCAGGCCATGCCCGCGTTGGCGGCCAGCGTGCTGCTGCTGATGGTCGTGTCGCCGGAGTTGGCCGTCGACGTCGGGTTCGCGCTCTCGGTGTCGGCGACGGCGGCCCTCGTCGTCATCGCCCCGCACTGGTCGCAGCGGCTCGTCGGGCGGGGCTGGCCCAAGCCGCTGGCCGACGCGGTGGCCGTGGCCGTGGCCGCGCAGCTGGTCACCGCCCCGCTGGTGGCCGGGATCTCGGGCAAGTTGAGCCTGGTCGCCGTCGCCGCGAACCTGGCCGCGGCCCCGGTGATCCCGCCGATCACCGTGGTCGGCACCGCGGCGGCTGCGCTGGGCGCGCTCTGGGCGGACGGCGCCCAACTGCTGATCCGGTTCACCGGGCCCGAGCTGTGGTGGTTGCTGGGTGTCGCGCGGTGGGCCGCGGCCGTTCCCGGCGCATCGCTGCCGGTGCCGTCGGGTCTGCCGGGTGTGGTGATAATCGCGGTGACCGGTGTCGCCGCCGTGCTGGCGTGGCGGTGGCGCGCGGTGCGGATCGCGGTGGGCGTCGTCGCGGTCTGCCTGCTCGCGTGGACGGTGTCGGGCCTGTCGGCCGGGCATGACACGATCGGGGAGTGAGCCAAGAGGTTTCGCGACTGCACCTGGTCCTCGGCGACGAAGAACTGCTGGTCGAACGCGCTGTCGCGGCGGTGCTGCGGGCTGCGCGCAAGAGCGCCGGCACCGATGACGTCCCCGTGGACCGGTTGCGCGCCGGCGAGGTCAGCACCAGCGAACTCGCCGAGTTGCTCAGCCCGTCGTTGTTCGCCGACGAGCGGGTGGTGGTGTTGGAGTCGGCGGGGGAGGCGGGCAAGGATGCGGCCGCCGTCGTCGCCGCCGCGGCCGCTGACCTGCCGCCGGGGACCATGCTCGTCGTCGTGCACTCCGGCGGAGGTCGCGCCAAGGCCCTCGTCGACCAGATCAAAAAACTTGGCGCACAAGTGCATCCGTGCGCCAGGCTCACCAAACCGCGCGAGCGCGCCGACTTCGTGCGCGCCGAGTTCCGCGCGCTGAAGATGAAGGTCGACGACGACACCGTCACCGCGGTGCTCGACGCCGTCGGCTCCGACATCCGCGAACTGGCGGCGGCGTGCTCACAATTGGTCGCCGACACCGGCGGCGCCGTCGACGCCGCCGCGGTGCGCCGCTACCACTCCGGCAAAGCGGAGGTGAAGGGCTTCGACATCGCCGACAAGGCGGTCGTCGGCGACGTCGCCGGGGCGGCCGAGGCGCTGCGGTGGGCGATGATGCGCGGCGAACCCCAGGTGGTGCTCGCCGACGCGTTGGCCGAGGCCGTGCACACGATCGCGCGGGTGGCCCCGCTGTCGGGCGATCCGTACCGGCTGGCCTCAGAGTTGGGCATGCCGCCGTGGCGGGTGCAGAAGGCGCAGAAACAGGCTCGGCGGTGGTCGCGCGCATCGGTGGCCGAGGCGATGCGGCTGGTCGCGGCGCTGAACGCCGATGTCAAGGGGGCCGCGGCCGACGCCGACTACGCGCTGGAATCCGCGGTGCGCAAAGTCGCCGAACTAGCGGCGGACTGAAAAGCTCAGAGCTTGTTCAACGCGCGGGCCAACGCGGACTTGCGGTTGGCCGCCTGGTTCTTGTGGATGACGCCCTTGCTGGCCGCCTTGTCCAACTGCCGGCTGGTCGCCAGCAGCAATTCGTTGGCCTTCTCCTTGTCGCCGGCCTCCACGGCCGCCCGAAATCCGCGCACCGCGGTGTGAAGCGACGACTTCACCGACTTGTTGCGCACCCGGCGCTTCTCGTTGGTGCGGTTGCGCTTCATCTGCGACTTGATGTTGGCCACGCGGATAGTCCTTCGTAAATCTCGATTGGGTTGGGCAAAGTGTGTGGGTGCCCGAACTAGGGCAGCGACTGATCAGGGTACCAGCGAGCGCCCTGATCTCCCAAAGCGAGGCCCGCTGGCCTGCTGATATGGGCCGGATCCGCTCAGCTGGACTTCACCGCGACGCCCGGGTGCACCTCGACACGGTGCAGGTCGTCGCCCAACTCGATCTGCCGGTCGAACTTCGACGCGGCCAGCGCGCGCCATTCGTCTTCCTGACCGGGTTCGATGCCCGGCACGTAATGGGTGAGGATGAGGATGCCGACCCCGGCGCGCGTCGCGGTCTCCGCCGCTTCCTCGACCGACGAGTGGTAGTCGCAGATGTCGCGGATGCGCTGCATCGGCATCGCCTCGACCAGGTCCTTGCGGATCACCGTGTGCACCATCGCGCCCGCCCCGGCGGCCAGCTTGTCGAGGCTTTCGCACGGCACCGTGTCGCCGGCCAGCACCACCGACGCGTCGGCGTGTTCGACGCGAAAACCGATGGTGGGGGCGACCGGGCGGTGATCGGTCGGCGCCGCGGTGATCGTCACGCCGTCGCGGTCCCACACCACCCCCTCGGTGTACTCGTGCACCTCGAGCGGCGGCGGGGTCTTGAGGTCGTCGTGGTGGGCGATCCGGTAACCGATGTCGAAACCGAACGCCTTGAGGGTGGCGTCGACCACCTCCGCGGTGCCCGGCGGGCCGATGATCTGAAACGGCGGCTGTTCGGGGGTGAACGTGGTGACCCAGCGGCTGATGATCATGTCGCCCAGGTCGGCGATGTGGTCGCTGTGCAGGTGCGTGAGCAGCAGCGCGGCCAGTCCGTTGGCCGCCGCGCCCGCCGCGGTCAACCGCTGCTGGACTCCGCGGCCGCAGTCGATCAGGAACGTCTGCCCACCCGCCCGCACCAGCGTCGACGGGCCCGCGCGGTTCGCGTCGGGTATCGGACTTCCAGTTCCCAGCAGCGTTACCTCGATCATGGCCCCACATATACCTGACGGCGGCGTCGAAAGTGCGTTATTGACCGGATCGAAATCCGCTGTGGTGACGAACAATTCGGCCCGCACGCGGCGGCGGCGCAGTGTAGGGCGCGTAAGCAGCAAGCTCAAGAGAGCCCGGTGTTTCGCCGTGCTTCTGGGACACCGATGCCAAAACCTCCCGCTTTTCGCCACACCGACCTAGCCTGGTGTGAGAAAGATCACTGAAACGGAGGCATCGATGCGGATCGCGGACGTATTGCGCAGTAAGGGTGCGTCGGTGGCGACCATCACCCCGGAGACTTCGATCGCCGGGCTGCTGACCGAGTTGAGCGTGCACAACATCGGCGCGATGGTGGTAATTGGACAGGATGGCCTGGTCGGCATCGTGTCCGAACGCGACGTCGTGCGCGCACTGCAGAAAAGAGGCGCCGAACTGCTCACGCAGCCGGTGTCGGAAATCATGTCCACGCTGGTGGCGACCTGTTCGCCCAACGACTCGGTGGACAGCCTCAGCGCGTTGATGACGACCAACCGGGTGCGTCACATTCCGGTGATGGTGAACGGTCGCCTCGCCGGGATCGTTAGCATCGGCGACGTGGTCAAGACGCGCATGGAGGAACTCGAGGCACAACAGGAGCACTTGGAGGCCTATATCACCCAGGGCGGCTGATGCCATTCGCGATCGACGTTCGTCCCCCGCAGAAGGGCGATATCCGGCCGTTGGCCCGCACCCTGGGCAGGGCTTTCCACGACGACCCCCTGATGAAGTGGATGCTGGCCGACGACAGCCGCCGCACCAAGGGGTTGACGCGGATGTTCGCGGCGATGACCCGGCATCACTTTCTGGCCGGCGGAGGCGTCGAGGTTGCGCTCGGAGCCGACGGCATCGGTGCGGCCGCGCTGTGGGATCCACCCGGCCGGTGGAAGCAGTCGCCGATGCAGGAACTGCGGATGATGCCCAGCTTTCTGCTGGCGATGGGCGCGGGGGCAAAACGAGGTCGTCAGGCCAGCGAGCTGATGAAGGAATGCCATCCCGAAGAGCCGCACTGGTATCTCGGTGTGATCGGCAGTGACCCGACCGTGCGCGGCGGCGGGTTCGGACGGGCGCTGATGCAGTCCCGACTGGACCGGGTGGACGCCGAACACGCACCGGCCTACTTGGAGTCCAGCAACCCCGACAACGTGCCCTACTACCAGCGGTTCGGCTTCGAGATCACCGGCGAGATCAACATGCCCGACGGTGGGCCCACGATGTGGGCCATGTGGCGCGCGCCGCGATAGCGCGAGTGTGCGCAAACTCGGGCATTTGACTGGCGTGTCGTCCTCAAACACGCACGCTCGCGCTAAAAGGAATCAGCTCCAGGAGTATTCGGCCCGCAGCCGGGTGGCGACCAGCTCGAACTTCTCGCGCTCGAGGATCGCGCCTTCGCGGCGGATGCCCTCCTCGGGCACGTCGAGCACCCGGTCCAGCCGCACCCAACTCTGCCTGCTCTCGTAGTCCCAGCTGCCGGCGCCGATCCCCACCCAGTTCGGGTCGTCGCCGTGGTGTTCACGGCTGGAGAGCATCAACCCGAGCAGAGTGGACCGGTCCCTGCCGACCACCAGCACCGGACGGTCCTTACCGCGGTCCGGGTCGTCCTCGTAGACCACCCAGGTCCACACGATCTCGCCGGGATCGGCGCGGCCGTCGAGGTCGGGGGCGTAGACCAGCTTGCGGGCCCGGTGCGCGGTCGGCACGAACGTTCGGCTGACCGGGCGCCCCGCGGTGATGGCCGGAGCCTCGGCCTCGGGTGGGCCCGCGATGACGTCCATGCCGATCTTGATGCCCTGCTGGATACCGCGCTGCAGCGTCTGCGAATTCTGCAGCTGGCGGACGAACTTGGGCGCCTCGTTGAACACCAAATTCTCGGCAAACCTCTGAAAGGTTTTCCACGGCGGAGCCATATTGCCGAGCATAAGTGAAGTCGCCCGGCCGCGATTGTGCCGACCGGCACCTCGCTGGATACCCTGATAGCACACATAGTCCGCCTCACCAGGAGATTCCCATCAGCAGCTTCGCCGACCAGACCTTCACCGCGCCGGCGCAGATTCGGAACTTCTGCATCATCGCCCACATCGACCACGGCAAGTCGACGCTGGCCGACCGGATGCTGCAACTCACCGGTGTCGTCGACGACCGCACCATGCGTGCGCAGTACCTGGACCGGATGGACATCGAACGCGAACGCGGCATCACGATCAAGGCCCAAAACGTCCGGTTGCCTTGGCAAATCGACGGCACCGACTACGTGCTGCACCTGATCGACACCCCCGGCCACGTCGACTTCACCTACGAGGTGTCACGCGCGCTGGAGGCCTGCGAGGGCGCGGTGCTGCTCGTGGACGCCGCCCAGGGCATCGAGGCGCAGACGCTGGCCAACCTCTACCTGGCGTTGGACCGCGACCTGGCGATCATCCCGGTGCTCAACAAGATCGACCTGCCCGCCGCCGACCCGGACCGCTATGCCGCCGAGATCGCCCACATCATCGGCTGTGAACCCGGCGACGTCCTGCGCGTGTCGGGGAAGACCGGCGACGGGGTGGCCGACCTGCTCAACCACCTCGTGCGTGAGGTGCCGCCCCCCACCGGCGACGCCGACGCCCCCGCGCGCGCGATGATCTTCGACTCGGTCTATGACACCTACCGCGGCGTGGTGACCTACGTCCGCGTCGTCGACGGCAAGATCGTCCCGCGCGAGCGGATCAAGATGATGTCCACCGGCGCTATCCACGAACTGCTCGAAGTCGGCATCATGTCCCCGGAACCCAAACCCGCCGACGGCCTTGGCGTCGGTGAGGTCGGCTACCTGATCACCGGCGTGAAGGACGTGCGTCAGTCCAAGGTCGGTGACACCGTGACGGCCGCGCGCAACGGCGCCACCGAAGCGCTGACCGGTTACCGCGAACCCAAGCCGATGGTCTACTCCGGGCTGTATCCGGTCGACGGCTCCGACTACCCGGATCTGCGTGACGCGCTGGATCGGCTGCAGCTCAATGACGCCGCGCTGACGTGGGAACCCGAGACGTCGGTGGCGCTGGGGTTCGGTTTCCGCTGCGGCTTTCTGGGCCTGCTGCACATGGAGATCACCCGCGAGCGTCTCGAGCGCGAATTCAACCTCGACCTCATCTCCACCTCGCCCAACGTCGTGTATCGCGTTGTGACCGAAGACGGTTCGGAACTGACGGTGACCAACCCGTCGGACTGGCCGGGCGGCAAGATGCGCGCCGTGTACGAGCCCGTCGTCAAGACGACGATCATCGCGCCCAGCGAGTTCATCGGCGCGATCATGGAACTGTGCCAGTCGCGCCGCGGTGAGCTCGGCGGCATGGACTACCTGTCGCCCGAACGCGTCGAGTTGCGCTACACGCTGCCGTTGGGCGAGATCATCTTCGACTTCTTCGACTCGCTGAAATCGCGCACCCGCGGATATGCCAGCCTCGACTACGAGGACGCGGGCGAACAGGAAGCCGACCTGGTCAAGGTGGACATCCTGCTGCAGGGTGAGCCGGTCGACGCGTTCAGCGCGATCGTGCACAAGGACGCGGCGTATGCCTACGGCAACAAGATGACGACCAAACTTCGGGAGCTGATCCCGCGCCAACAGTTCGAAGTTCCGGTGCAGGCCGCGATCGGGTCGAAGATCATTGCTCGCGAAAACATCCGCGCGATCCGCAAAGACGTGCTATCGAAGTGCTACGGCGGTGACATCAGCCGCAAGCGCAAGCTGCTGGAAAAGCAGAAGGAAGGTAAGAAGCGGATGAAGACCATCGGTCGGGTCGAGGTGCCGCAGGAGGCGTTCGTCGCCGCCCTGTCCACCGACTCGGCTGCCGACAAGGCCAAGAAGTAGGCAGCCGATGCGCTCGCGCGGGCTGGCCGTCGTCGCGCTGAGCGCCGGTGTGGTGCTTGCCGGGTGTTCGACCCAGGTCACCGACCCGCCCACGTTGCGGATCGCCGAGGTCGTCAAACCGTCGCCGGTGCGCGCGCTCGCCCAGGTCCTGCCCACGGCTGACGAACTGGCCGCGATGCTGGGCACGACGGGCTTCTCGGGCCAACTCGTCGAGGGCGGTCCCGACCTGCTGCTGCAGAGCGTCGGGGAAGGCCAAGCGACGCCCGCCGACTGTGTGAGCACCGGTTACCGGTTGCAGAAGACGGTGTATGACGCCGCTCCGGTGCGCGCCGTGGCCAGCCAGTCCTGGGCGGGCGGTGACGTCAGCGGTCCGTCGTCGTCGGGTTTCTACGGTGTCGTGCAGTTCGCCACCGCCGACGCCGCCCAGGAGTTCTTCGCCGCCGCGGCCGAGGACTGGCACCGCTGCAACGGCGAGGCGCTGGTGCTGCAACGGCCCGGCTCGCACACCTCCGCCGTCAGCAGGATCACCGGCGTCGCCGTCGATCAGAGCACCGTGTCGGCCGTCGTGCTGCACGACGCCGGCTCGACGGTTCAGCGCGCGCTGGGCATCGCCGCGGATTGCGTTGTGGACGTGGAGATTTCGGATCTCGCGGGGCCCGATCCGATGGGTGCTCAGGACGCGGTCGCCATCGCCGCCGCGATGCTGGACAAGATCGCCGACTGACCGGCACACGCCGGGACGCGGCCCTCAGATGTACATCGCGGGATCGATGTAGCAGGTGGGGTCGACGGCCTGCTCTCGTTCCTGCGCGGTGCGGTGCCGCACCACCGCCGGTATGCCGGTCGCGATCGAATCCGCCGGAACATCGCGGGTGACAACGGCATTGGCGCCGATCGCGCTGTCGTCGCCGACCGTGAGCGGACCCAGCACCTTGGCACCGGCACCGATCGTGACCCGGCTGCCGATCGTGGGGTGGCGCTTGACCCGTTTGAGGGTGCGTCCGCCCAACGTCACCCCGTGGTAGATCATCACGTCGTCACCGATCTCGGTGGTTTCGCCGATCACCACGCCCATGCCGTGGTCGATGAAGAAGCGTCGGCCGATGGTGGCGCCTGGGTGAATCTCGATCCCCGTGGCCGCCCGGACGATCTGCATCAGCACGCGGGCCGGTCCGCGCAGCGCCGGACGCGCCCACATCCGGTGCGCTACCCGGTGGGCCCAGATCGCGTGCAAACCGGAGTACACCAGCGCGTTCTCCACGTCCCCGCGCGCGGCCGGATCGTGGGCACGGGCGTTCTGCAGGTCCTCCCGCAATGTGGACAGCAGCGCCATCACGGTCTCAGTCCCTGACGTGCTCGAACAATGGCGTGGAGACATAGCGTTCACCGAAGTCGGGGATCACCACCACGATCACCTTCCCGGCGTTCTCCGGCCGCTTGGCCAACTCGAGTGCGGCCCACACGTTGGCCCCCGCCGAAATGCCGCCCAGGATGCCTTCCTGGGTGGCCAGCGCGCGCGCGACGGTGATCGAGTCGTCGAATCCGGCGTCGATGATCTCGTCGTAGACCTCGCGGTCGAGCACCTCGGGAACGAAGTTGGCCCCGATGCCCTGGATCTTGTGCGGGCCGGGTTCGCCGCCGTTGAGGATCGGGGAGTCTGCCGGTTCGACGCCGACGATCTGCACCTCGGGCTTACGGGACTTGAGTACCCGCCCGACGCCGGTCAACGTGCCGCCGGTGCCGATGCCGGCGACGAAGACGTCGACCGTGCCGTCGGTGTCGGCCCACACCTCCTCGGCGGTGGTGCGCTCGTGGATGTCCGGATTGGCGGGGTTGGCGAATTGGTCTGCGAGCACCGCATTCTCGGTCTCGGCGATGATCTGTTGGGCGCGGGCGACGGCCCCGGCCATGCCCTCGGCGCCGGGGGTCAAAATGATCTCGGCGCCGAAGGCCCGCAGCATCACCCGGCGTTCGGTCGACATGGTGTCGGGCATGGTCAAAATCACCCGGTAGCCGCGCGCCGCGCCCACCATCGCCAAGGCGATGCCGGTGTTGCCGCTGGTGGCCTCCACGATCGTGCCGCCCGGCCGCAGCGCGCCGGCGGCCTCGGCCGCGTCGACGATCGCCACCCCGATCCGGTCCTTGACGCTGTTGGCCGGGTTGTAGAACTCCAACTTGGCGAGCACCTGCGCCTGCAGGCCCTCGGTCATGCGGTTGAGTCGGACCAGCGGGGTCCGTCCCACGATTTCGCTGACGTCGCTATAGATGTTGCCCATACCGCCCTTTGGTCAAGCCCATTCGTCAGACCGAGAGTAGCGGTAAGGCACCTCGGTTACATCGGCGCGTTGGCGGGTACGAACCCGCCGGAGCTGTCGGCCTCCTCCTCGGCGCGGATCACGTGCACCACCGCGTTGATCAACGCCAGATGGGTGAACGCCTGCGGGAAGTTGCCGAGGTGGCGGCCCGTACGCGGCTCGATCTCCTCGGCGTACAGATGCAGCGGGCTGGCGAACGACAGCAGCCGCTCACACAGGTGTTTCGCGCGGTGGATCTCGCCGATCTCCACCAGCGCCGACACCAGCCAGAACGAGCAGATCGTAAACGTGCCCTCCTCGCCGGCCAGGCCGTCGTCGGTCTCCTCGACGCGGTAGCGCAGCACCAGGCCTTCCTCGGTGAGCTCGTCGGCGATCGCCAGCACGGTGGCCCGCACCCGCGGGTCGTCGGGCGGCAGGAACCGGGTCAGCACCGCCAGCAGCAGCGACGCGTCCAGCGCGTCGTGGCCGTAGCGCTGGGTCAGCACCCCGCGCGAGTCGACGCCGTTCTTGAGCACATCGGCCTTGATCTCCTCGGCGATGGCGCGCCACTGCTGGGCGTAGGACTTCTCACCCTGCAGTTCGGCGAGTTTGGAGCCGCGGTCCAGCGCCACCCAGCACATGATTTTGCTGGAGGTGAAGTGCTGCGGCTCGCCGCGCACCTCCCAGATGCCGCGGTCGGGCTGGCGCCAATGTTTGATCGCCTCTTCGACCTGCTGTTTGAGCACCGGCCACAACGTGTCGGAAATCTGCTCACGCGACTTCGCGTGCAGATACACCGAGTCCAGCATCGTGCCCCAGATGTCGTGCTGCATCTGGTTGTAGGCGCCGTTGCCGATGCGCACCGGGCGGGCACCGTCGTAGCCGGACAGGTGGTGCAGTTCCTCCTCGACCAGGGTGCGCTCACCGCCGACGGCGTACATCACCTGAAGCGGGTGGCGTTCACCGTTGTTGGCACCGGACACGTCGGCGATGAACGCGAAGAAGTCGTCGGCCTCACGGTCCAGACCCAGGGTGTACAGACCCCACAGCGCGAACGTGGAGTCGCGCACCCACGCGTAGCGGTAGTCCCAGTTGCGTTCGCCCTGTGGGGTTTCCGGCAACGACGTGGTGGGCGCCGCCAGCAGCGCACCGGTCGGGGAGTAGGTGAGCCCCTTCAGCGTCAACGCGCTGCGCTGCAGGTAGGCCCGCCACGGGTGGTCGGGAAAGTTGCCGATGTTGATCCACTGCCGCCAGCATTCGCTGGTCTGCCACATCTTGTCGGCGGCTTCCTCGTAGTTCTGCGGCGCGGGGTGTTTGGACCAGGACAGCGCGACAAACGCGTTGTCGCCCTCCTTCATCCGGGTGCGGGCGCGGGCCTCGTGGCCTTCCAGCCCCAGCCGCAGGTTGGTGGTCAGCCTCAGCGTCGGATGCGCATCGGGGTCGCGGCGGGCGCGGGCGATCGCCTCCCCGTAGGCCTGGGCCGAGTACTCCCAGGTGGCCGGGATGCGGTGGTAGTCGAAGGCCGGCTCGCAGTTCAACACCAACTCGACCGTGCCGCTGACGCAGCGCACCGTGCGCAGCAAGATGTGCTCGGCGTCCCAATCCATCGGGGTGCGGCGGTGCGTGCGGGACCTGGCGTCGAGGTCATGCCACGGCCCCATCACCAGCGCGTCGCGCACGATCAGCCAGCCGGTGTGGGTCTGCCAGGTGGTCTCCAGGATCAGGCTGCCCGGCAGGTAGCGGCGGGCGGCAGGCACCGACACCCCGTAGGGGCCCAGCCGGAAGTGGCCTGCGCCGCGGTCGAGGATCGCGCCGAACACGCTGGGGGAGTCCGGACGCGGCACGCACAGCCATTCGATGGACCCGGCCGACGAGATCAGGCAGGTGTTCTCGCAGTCGGACAGAAACGCGTAGTCGGCGATCGGCGGAAAGGGGTTCCGCAACGACGCGGATGGTGCGTAGGGCATCGGCCCGGTCATCGTCAACGGCGCGTTCGGGTCGCCGCGGCGGCCGGACGCCGATCCGTTGTCGGTCTCCGCTGGCCCTTCGGATGGCTCGATGTGTGGCAGCACCATGCCGACATCATCGACTGCGGACCTGCTCGGCGTCCACCGAATCGTCGCGTGTTCCCGCGCACCGTCTCAGCGGCGGGCGAACGCAGGCACGTGTTCGGGCAGCGGGCCGATCGCGACGCCGTAGGCCGCGACCCGGCGCAACAGCGGCGCGCGGGCGGCGATCCGGACCAGAAGCGGTGGTTTGGCCGGGCCGGTCGCGCCCACCGCGACCGCGATCACCCGCGCGTGGATCAGCCGCTGCACCGCCTGGACCAGCGCCGCAGGCAGCCACCGGCGGACCTGCACCCGCGCCAGGTGCCGGGTGGAGACCTCACCGGTGCGCAGCGGGCCGGCCAGCATCCGCCCGGCGGCGACGGCGTCGGCCACCGCGAGGTTGATCCCCACGCCGCCGACCGGCGACATCGCGTGGGCGGCGTCGCCGATCAGCAACAACCCGTCGGTGTACCAGCGGCGCAGCCGGTTGAGCGCCACGTTGAGCAGCTTGACCTCGTCCATCGACGTCAGCGCCGCGGTGTGCTCGGCCAGCCACGGCACCAGCGCCACCACGTCGCGGCGCAGCGCTTCGACGCCCTCGGCGCGAAGGTCGCTGTCGCGGCCCTTGGGGATGACGTAGGCGCATTGGTAGTAGTCGCCGCGGTCGATGACGATCTGGGCGTGGCCCGCGCCGAGCACCCCGGCCAGACCGTGCGGGTCGTCGGGGCGGCGCGGCAGCCGAAACCACCACACGTCCATGGGCGCGCCGAAGTTCTTCGGCGTCAGCCCCATCGCGGCGCGCAGCGTCGAGGACCGGCCGTCGCAGGCGACGGTCAGCGGCGCGTGCATCGCGCGGACCGCACCGTCGGGCGTGCGGTACCGGACCCCGACCACGGTGGGGGTGCGCGCGCCGCGGCGCAGGATCGGCCCCAGTACCTCGGTGCTGCGCAGCAGTGTGAACGTCGGCTCCTTTTCGGCCGCCGACGCCAACAGCTCGAGGAAGTCCCACTGGGGAACCAGCGCAATGTGTTTGTGCGGCCCGGGGATTCGCCGCAAATCCATGGCCACCTCGGTGCCCTGCACGTCGAGGGAGAGCTGTTCGATCTCGCGGTGCGGCAGCTGAGCGAACTGCTCGGCGAGGCCGAGTTCATCCAGCAACCGCAGCGTGCTGGCATGCACGGTGTCACCGCGGAAGTCACGCAGGAAGTCGGCGTGTTTCTCCATGACCGTGACGTCGACGCCGGCGCGGGCAAGCAGCAGGCCCAGCATGATTCCCGCGGGACCGCCGCCGGCGACGATGCAGCCGGTACTGTCGGTGCGCTCCTCGTCCTCGGGCACGGCGCAATCTTTGCATCACATACGCTGGCCGGGTGGACGGCTTCCTCAATTGGTGGGACGGCGTTGAGCTGTGGCTCACCGGGCTGCCGTTCGTTGTGCAGACGGCTGTGGTGATGCCCGTGGTGCTCGCGCTGGCGTTCGGCATTGCTGTGGTGCTCGACGGCGCGCTGGGCAACAGCATTCGGCTGGTGCGGCGGGTGCGCCATCTCGACCAGGACGACGCCCGATGAGGGGCGGTATGCCACCGTCGAGGGTGACGATGGCGCTGGTTTTCCTGGTGGTGTTGGTGCTCGTCACCTGGCTGGTGACACGTCAGGGTGGCTGAGCCACACCGTGCAGAACCGGCCGGCTCTGTTATTCTTCGCCCCATGCGTACGGCAACCGGCAACAAGGGCGGCCATGTCTTGGCCCTCATCGCCGTGGGATTCGCTGCCGTCGCTGATGTCTGCTGTTGTTGCTGACTCCATTCCCGTCCACGGTTTTGGTGTGTCGGCGGCAACTTTTTTGAGCCCGAACGCTGCTCGCGCCTTGCCGACGTGACGGATCGTCTTCGTTAGCGTCCCTGCAAGGAAAGGTCACCAATGCGTCATCACCAGCAGTCCTGGCGCACCGCCGCCGTCGTCGCCGCCGCGAGCCTGCTCGCCGCGTGCGGCGGCGGGTCCAGCGACGTCGTCGGCGGCGCCCCGGAAACCGGTGGCGGCGACAGCACGCTGACGCTGGTCGCCTACGCGGTTCCCGAGCCCGGCTGGAGCCAGATCATCCCGGCGTTCGCGGCCACCCAGGAAGGTGAGGGCGCCGCGGTGGCCGCGTCCTACGGCCCCTCGGGCGACCAGTCGCGCGCTGTGGTCGACGGTAAACCCGCCGACATCGTCAACTTCTCCGTCGAACCCGACGTCGCCCGCCTGGTCAAGGCGGGCAAGGTCGCCGAGGACTGGAACGCCGACGCCACCGGCGGCGTCCCGTTCGGCTCCGTCGTCACGCTGGTGGTGCGGGAGGGCAACCCGAAGAACATCAGGGACTGGGACGACCTGCTGCAGCCGGGGCTCGAGGTGGTGAGCCCGAGCCCGCTCAGCTCGGGATCGGCGAAGTGGAACCTGTTGGCGCCGTACGCCGCCAAGAGCAACGGCGGCGAAAACCCGCAGGCCGGGCTGGATTTCGTCAACGAACTGGTGACGGAACACATCAGGACCCGGCCGTCGTCCGGGCGTGAGGCCAGCGACCTGTTCCTGCAGGGCACCGGTGATGTGCTGCTGAGCTACGAGAACGAGGCCATCAACATCGAACGGCAGGGCAAGCCCGTCGAACATGTGAGCCCGCCGCAGACGTTCAAGATCGAGAACCCCGTGGCGGTCGTCACCTCGAGCCCGCACCTCGAGAAGGCGAACGCGCTCAAGAACTTCCTCTACACCCCTGAGGGGCAGAAGATCTGGGCCGAGGCGGGTTTCCGGCCGGTCGATCCCGGGGTCGCGTCGGATTTCGCCGACGATTTTCCCGCTCCGGAAAAACTGTGGACCATCGCCGATTTGGGTGGCTGGCAGAGCGTGGATGCGGCATTGTTCGATAAGGACAACGGCACGATCACGAAAATCTACAAAGAAGCAACGGGATGACAGCTGGCCTCGACGCGAAAGGTCCGCGGCTCCCGGAGGAGCCGTTTGACGACGCCGGGACGCCCAAGGGATTTTTCGTCAGCCGCTACGGCAACACGAAGTTGCGCGTCGGCGTGGCCACCACGTGGTTGTCGATCATCGTGCTGCTGCCGCTCGCCGCGATCGTGTGGCAGTCCGCCGGCGGCGGGTGGGATGCGTTCTGGCAGGCGGTGACCTCGACCGGCGCGATCCAGTCGTTTCAGGTCACGCTGACGGTTTCGCTGGCGGTCGCGGTGATCAACCTGTTCTTCGGCCTGCTGGTGGCGTGGGTGCTCACCCGCGACGACTTCGTCGGCAAGCGGTTGGTGGACGCCATCATCGACCTGCCGTTCGCGTTGCCCACCATCGTGGCCAGCTTGGTGATGCTGGCGCTCTACGGGCCCAGCAGCCCGGTGGGGATCCACATCCAGCACACCAAGTGGGGGGTGGGCGTCGCGCTGCTGTTCGTCACCCTGCCGTTCGTGGTGCGCTCGGTGCAGCCGGTGATCCTGGAGTTGGACCGGGAGGTCGAGGAGGCCGCGGCGTCGCTGGGCGCCGACAACTTCACGATCTTCCGGCTGGTGATGCTGCCCGCGCTGCTGCCGTCCCTGCTCTCCGGTGCCGGCCTGGCCTTCTCCCGCGCGATCGGTGAGTACGGTTCGGTGGTGCTGATCGGCGGCGCGGTGCCCGGTGAATCCGAGGTGTCCTCGCAGTACATCCGCACGCTGATCGAGTTCGACGACCGCACCGGCGCGGCGGCGGTATCGATTGTGCTGCTGACGATTTCGTTCGTGGTGCTGTTCATCTTGCGCACCATCGGCTCGCGGGTGGCCAAACGCCAGGAGTTGACGACGTGACGTTGTCGCCTGCGGTTCGCTACCTGCTTCGCTTCCTGGCGCTGGGCTATCTGCTGGTCTTGCTGGTGGTGCCGGTCGGCTTGATTCTGTGGCGCACCTTCGAACCCGGTATCGGCGAGTTCGTCGGGTCCATCACCACGCCGGCGGCCATCTCGGCGCTGCAACTTTCGCTGATCGTGGTGGCCATCGTGGTGCCGCTCAACGTGATCTTCGGGGTCCCGACCGCTCTGGTGTTGGCACGCAACAAGTTTCGTGGCAAGAGCATGCTGCAGGCGGTGATCGATTTGCCGTTTGCGGTGTCGCCGGTGGTGGTCGGTGTCGCGCTGATCCTGCTGTGGGGCTCGGCCGGTGCGCTGGGCTTCGTCGAGAACAACCTCGGCCTCAAGATCATCTTCGGGTTCCCGGGCATCGTGCTGGCCAGCATCTTCGTCACCGTGCCCTACGTGATCCGCGAGGTCGAACCGGTGCTGCACGAGTTGGGCACCGACCAGGAGGAGGCCGCCTCGACCCTGGGCTCCAGCGCGTGGCAGACCTTCCGGCTGGTCACGCTGCCCTCGATCAAGTGGGGTCTGATGTACGGGGTGGTGTTGACCGTCGCGCGGACGCTCGGCGAGTACGGGGCCGTGATCATGGTGTCGTCGAACCTGCCGGGCCAGTCGCAGACGTTGACGTTGCTGGTGTCCGACCGCCACGCGCTCGGAAACGAGTACGGCGCGTACGCGATCTCGACACTGTTGATGAGCGTGGCAGTGATCGTGTTGATCGTGCAGGTGATTCTCGACGCCCGCCGCGCGAAACTGGACACCTGAGCCATGGGCGATGAGGAGACGACAGCCGTGACCAACGCGATCACCGTGCGGGGCGCCAACAAGCGCTACGGCGACTTCGCCGCGCTCGACAACGTCGACTTCGACGTGCCGTCGGGGTCGTTGACGGCGCTGCTCGGCCCCAGCGGTTCGGGTAAATCCACCCTGCTGCGCGCGATCGCCGGGCTGGACCAGCCCGACACCGGAACCATCACGATCAACGGCCGCGACGTCACCAACGTGCCGCCGCAGCGACGCGGTATCGGGTTCGTGTTCCAGCACTACGCGGCGTTCAAGCATCTGACGGTGCGTGACAACGTGGCCTTCGGCCTCAAGATCCGCAAACGACCGAAAGCCGAGATCAAGGAAAAGGTCGACAACCTGCTGGACGTGGTGGGGCTGACCGGCTTTCAGACCCGCTACCCCAACCAGCTCTCCGGGGGACAACGCCAACGCATGGCGCTGGCGCGCGCGCTGGCCGTCGACCCCCAAGTGCTGCTGCTCGACGAACCGTTCGGCGCGCTGGACGCCAAAGTCCGTGAGGATCTGCGGGTCTGGTTGCGGCATCTGCACGAGGAGGTCAACGTCACCACCGTGCTGGTCACCCACGACCAGTCCGAAGCGCTGGACGTGGCCGACCGCATCGCCGTGCTCAACAAGGGGCGTATCGAGCAGGTCGGTTCTCCGACACAGGTTTACGACCAACCCGCCAACGCGTTCGTGATGTCGTTTCTGGGGGCGGTGTCCTCGCTGAACGGCAGCCTGGTGCGCCCCCACGACATCCGCGTCGGACGCACCCCGGAGATGGCCATCGCGGCCAGCGAAGACTCCATCGCCGCCACCGGCGTGGTGCGAGCCACGATCGACCGGATCGTCATGCTGGGCTTCGAAGTCCGCGTCGAACTCACCAACGCCGCATCGAACACCTCGTTCACCGCGCAGATCACCCGCGGCGACGCCGAAGCGCTCGCGTTGAAAGAGGGCGACACCGTCTACGTCCGCGCCACCCGCATCCCCGCGATACCGGCGGGCTCCGAGGTGCCAGCAGCCGACACCGCTGACGAGCGCGGCGCAGTCGAAAGCCTGAGCTAGGCTAGGCCGCCACGGTTGCGGCAGTGAGCGCGTCGAAGCGGTCCAGCACCGTCGCGGCCACCAGGTTGTGTGACCCCAGCGGCTCGGCCATCGAGATACCCTGTGCGGCAGCGTAGTTGGCGACGCGGTCGGTGATGCGGCCGTGCGCCAAGAACCACGGCGCGATCACCAGACGTCGTGCACCTTTGGCGCGCAGCGCCTTCGCCGCGTCGTCGACGCTGGGATGCGGGCCGGTGGCGAACGCGACTTCGGCGCCCACCCAACGGGTTCCGGCGCCCAGCGCCTGCGCCACCGAGGCGGTGCGGGCGTTCGCGGTGACGCTCGACGACCCGACGGCCACGACCAGCACACCGAGGCCGTCGTCGTCCGGAGACACGCCACGTTCGGCGAGGCGCTGTCGCAACACCGACAACAGCGCCGGATCCTCACCCAGCACCCCGGCCTGCTCGACGTCGGCTCCCGAGGCTTCGATCACCGCGGGCAGGTCGATACGGGCGTGGTAGGCGTCGGCCAGCAGGAACGGCACCACCACGCCGCGGCCGGGCACGCCGGCCAGCACGTCACCGAGGCTCGGTGCGGCGTTCTCCAGAAACGCCGCACGCACGTCCAGCCACGGCCGCAGCCGCCGGATCCGGCCCGCGACCGCATGCGTCACCGCCGCCGAGCGCGGATCGACACTGCCGTGCGCGGTCAAAATGAGCGTCACGAGGCGTGCAGCCCGCATTCGATCTTGCCGGTGCCCGCCCAGCGGCCGCTGCGCGGATCGGCGCCCTTGACGGGCTTGGCCGTGCACGGCGCGCAGCCGATCGACGGATAGCCCTCGTCGACAAGCGGATTGACCAACACGCCGTTGGCGTCGATGTAGCTCTGCATGTCCTCGTCGGTCCACGCCGCCAACGGGTTGATCTTCACCAGCCCGAACGCGTTGTCCCAACTGATCAGCGGCGCGTTCGCGCGCGTCGGCGCCTCCACCCGCCGGATGCCGGTGACCCATGCCGAATATCCGCTCAGCGCCTTGCTCAACGGCTCGACCTTGCGCATCCGGCAGCACTCGTTGGGTTCACGGGCGAACAGATCCTTGCCGAACAGCGCATCCTGTTCGGCCACGGACTTTTCCGGGGTGACGTTGACCACGTTCACGTCGTAGACCGACGCGACCGCATCACGGGTGCCGATCGTTTCGGCGAAGTGATACCCGGTGTCCAGAAACAGCACGTCCACACCGGGGCGCACCTTGGCGGCCATATCGACGAGCACCGCGTCCTGCATGTTGGACGCCACGATGTAGTTACCCGCGAAGTTCTCGTCGGTCCAGCGCAGCAGGTCGACGGCGCTGGCACCGTCGAGTTCCTTGGCGCCCCGCTCGGCCAGCGCCTGCAGGTCGGTGTCGGATAGAACGTCAGTCACCGCAGATCCGCCTCCTCGGCTCGCATCGCCCACGTAGCGAAACGCTCGCCGTCCTCGCGTTGTTTCACGAAGTTGCGGATCACCCGGTCGATGTAGTCGCCGAGCTCCGTGGCCAACACCTTGTGCTGGCGCAGCTTGCGGCCGAACCCGCTGTCCAGCCCGAGGCTGCCACCCAGGTGCACCTGGAAGCCCTCTTCGGGGCCGTCGCCGTCGTCGATCATCTGGCCCTTGAAACCGATGTCGGCCACCTGGATCCGCGCGCACGAGTTCGGGCAGCCGTTCAGGTTGATCGTGATCGGCACGTCGAGCTGGGCGTTGATGTCCTCGAGCCGCTTCTCCAACTCCGGCACCAACGTCTGCGCGCGGGTGCGGGTCTCGGTGAACGACAGCTTGCAGAACTCGATGCCGGTGCAGGCCATCAGGTTCTTGCGCCAGTGCGTCGGCTCGGCGGGCAACCCCAGCTTGGCCAGCCCGGCAGTCAGCTCGTCGAGTTTCTCGTCGGGCACGTCGAGGATGATCAGCTTCTGATACGGCGTGAACCGCGCCCGGTCCGTGCCGGCCTTCTCCATCAGGTCGGCCACCGCGGTCAGGATCGTGCCGGACACCCGGCCGGCGATCGGCGCGACGCCGACGGCGTTGAGGCCGTTCTTGAGCTTCTGGATGCCAACGTGGTCGATCGGATGCTTGACCGGCTGGGGCGCCGGACCGTCGATCAGCGGGCGCTTCAGGTACTCGGTTTCGAGGACTTCGCGGAACTTCTCGACACCCCAGTCCTTGACCAGGAACTTCAGCCGCGCCTTGGACCGCAGCCTGCGGTAGCCGTAGTCGCGGAACACCGAGGTGACCGCTTCCCATACGTCGGGCACCTCGTCCAACGGCACCCACACGCCGAGCCGTTGGGCCAGCATCGGGTTGACCGACAACCCGCCGCCCACCCACAGGTCCAGGCCGGGCCCGTGCTCGGGATGGTTCACCCCGATGAACGAGATGTCGTTGACCTCGTGGGCGACGTCCTGCAGACCCGAAACCGCGGTCTTGTACTTGCGCGGCAGGTTGGAGTACTCGGGGTTGTCGATGTAGCGGCGCACGATCTCGTCGAGCGCCGGCGACGGGTCGAGCACCTCGTCGAGGGACAACCCCGCCAGCGGCGAGCCGAGCATGCCGCGCGGGCAGTCGCCGCAGGCCTCGGTGGTCTGCAGCCCGACCTCGTCGAGCCGACGCCACACCTCGGGGATGTCCTCGATCTCCAGCCAGTGGTACTGCAGGTTCATCCGGTCGGTGATGTCGGCGGTGTCCCTGGCGAACTCGGTGGAGATTCCACCCAGCGTGCGCAACGCGGCGACCGAAAGCGCCTTGCCGTCGCAGCGGACCCGCATCATGAAGTACTTGGCCTCCAGCAGATCGGCGTTCTCGTCGCCGGTCCAGGTGCCGTCATAGCCCTGCTCGCGCTGGGTGTAGAGACCCATCCAGCGGAAGCGGCCGCGCAGGTCGGTCTTATCGATGCCGTCGAAGCCGGTCTTGGCGTAGATGTTGATGATGCGGTCCCGCACGTTGAGCGGGTTGTCGTCCTTCTTGAGTTGCTCGTTGCCGTTGAGCGGTTCCCGGTAGCCCAGGGCCCACTGGCCTTCTGCGCGTGGCTGGCGGGCGGGTTTGGCTTTTGCCTGAGTCATTCGTGTTGGCTCCTTCGTGGAGCCGGCGTTCAGATCGCGCGTGTCACCGGAGAGCTGTCCGGCGGCGCAGATCCGGCGGCCAGCTAGAAGAGGTTGGTGGGCTGGGGTCCGTAATCAGCGCGTCAAGGCAGACAGCAACAGGTACAAACGCGCTTGTAATCGACATGCCGACGCGCCACCAGCGAAATGCGGGGGAAGATGCGTGCGGCAGTCACGGTGCCAATTGTGCCATGAACTTGGCCCGACGCCCTAACCGGCCCATATTTGCGCTCAGAAGGAGCAGAACTCTTCTGGGAAGCTGGACGGTATGACCGTGCGAACGGCGCCCGCGGCGCTGCCGAACCTCGAGGCCACCCCCGGTGGCGCGTTCGGCGTCTACGTCCACGTGCCGTTCTGCGCGACGCGCTGCGGATACTGCGACTTCAACACCTACACACCCACCGAACTGGGCGGCGCCACCCCGGCCGGATACCTGGCCGGGCTGCGCACCGAGCTTCGGCTGGCCGCTGCGGCACTGGGCGCGCCGCCGCCGGTCGACACCGTGTTCGTCGGCGGCGGCACCCCGTCGCTGTTGGGCGCCGATGGCCTGGCCACGGTGCTCGACGCGATCCGCGCGCATTTCGACCTGGCGCCCGACGCCGAGGTCACCACCGAAGCCAACCCGGAGTCGACGTCGCCGCGGTTCTTCGACCAGTTGCGCGCCGCCGGGTACACCCGGGTCTCGCTCGGCATGCAGTCCACGGCCCCGCACGTGCTGGCGGTGCTGGACCGGGTGCACTCACCGGGGCGTGCGCTGGAGGCGGCCCGCGAGGCCCGCGCCGCCGGGTTCGAGCACGTCAACCTCGACCTGATCTACGGCACGCCGGGGGAGCGCGACGAGGATCTGTTGGGCTCGGTCGAGGCCGCCGTCGACGCCGGCGTCGACCACGTCTCCGGGTATGCGCTGGTGGTCGAGGACGGCACCGCGATGGCGCGGCGGGTGCGCCGCGGCGAGCTCACCACCCCCGACAACGACGAGTTGGCGCACCGCTACGAACTGCTCGACGCGCGGCTGTCGGCGGCCGGCTTCGACTGGTACGAGGTGTCGAACTGGTGCCGGCCCGGCGGCGAGTGTCGACACAACATCGGCTACTGGAACGGCGGTCAGTGGTGGGGCGCCGGGCCGGGCGCACACGGCTACCTCGGCGCGACGCGGTGGTGGAATGTCAAGCATCCCAACGCTTATGCGCAGACCCTGGGCGAGGGCCGGCTTCCGGTCGCCGGCTACGAACAGCTCGATGCCGACACGCGCCACATCGAGGACGTGCTGTTGAGGGTGCGGTTGCGCGACGGGCTGGCGATGGGGGTGCTGAACGAGGCCGAACGCCGCCGCGCCGCAACGGTGGTCGACGACGGGCTCGCCACGGTGCGGTCCGACCGGTTGGTGCTCACCGACCGGGGCCGGCTGCTGGCCGACGCGGTGGTGCGCACCCTTCTGGATTAACAGCTCGACCAGGCGCGGC
>NZ_JBEFTL010000006.1:0-246169 GCF_053484035.1 Mycolicibacterium sp. XJ662
GCCGAACGTGGGTTACCCGCACGGCTTTTTCGCATTTGCCGTGACACAAGCCCACACTCGTGCGGCAGCATGTACGGGTGACCGAGGACCAGGCGGCGCTGCTGCGTGCGGTCTCCGATGCGCACAGCCAGGCGCTGCTGCGCTACGTCATGCGGCTCACCCGCGGCGACCGGCCGTTCGCCGAGGACGTGGTGCAGGAATCGCTGCTGCGGCTCTGGCGCAAACCCGAGATCCTGCAGCAGCCCAGCGAATCCGTGCGGGCGTGGCTGTTCACTGTGGCCCGCAACCTGGTGATCGACGACCGGCGCAGTGCGCGCTTCACCCGCGAACTGCAGACCGACGACGTCCCCGAACAGCCTTCGCTGGACGCGATCGGCCCGGCGGTCGACAAGTGGGTGCTGGCCGATGCGCTCAAGTCGCTTAGCGCCGAGCACCGCAGCGTGATCGTGCGCGCCTACTACCTGGGCCAGACCGTCGCCGATATCGCCCGGCAGGAGCAGATTCCGCCGGGCACGGTCAAGTCCAGGATGCATTACGCGCTGCGTGCGTTGCGAATTGCGTTGCAGGAAAGGGGGATTGTCCAGTGAGTAAGCCGCCTGAAGATGACTTGGCCCAGTGGGACGCCGCGTATGTGCTCGGCGCGTTGAGTACCGAAGACCGGCGCAGCTACGAGAACTACCTCGCCGCACACCCGGAGCGGGCCGCCGAGCTCACCGAACTCGCCGACATGCCGAGCATCCTCGACGCGCTCAGCCCAGACGAGGCGGTGGCGCTGATCGAACCGCCTGGCATCGCCTCACTGGCGGACAAGCGGCAGCGGCGGTCGCGGCGCGCGGTGATGGCGGGTGCGGTCGCCGCGGCGGCCGCGCTGGCGATCGTGGGCGGCGTGGTCGGCGCGACGGTGTTCCCCCGCACTTCCGACAGCGTGCAGACGGTGGCGATGGCCCCGATGCAGCCGGGGCAGCGGGAGGGTTTGACCGCTCAACTGGCGGTCACCGAGAAGGGCTGGGGCACCGAGCTGAACTGGTCGTGTGAGTACACCAAGGACTGGGCGCGCAACGTCGACAGCTACGACATCGTGGTGACCACCCACGACGGCGCCCAGACCGTCGTCGGGTCGTGGCGGCCCGCCGGCGACGAGGCGAGTGGTCTGTCGGCGGCGACCAGCATCCCGACGCCGCAGATCCGCACCGTCGACATCCGGGTGTCCGGCGAGGACCAGCCGCTGGCCGTGAAGACGCTGTAGGAACCCGGCACCCGCGGACGTGAGCGGGACCACCTTCGACCTGCTGTGCATAGTTCCCAAATGTTCGCCGGGGTGTGCGAATATTGGCGCCATGGCGCGCGGCTTCTTAGGCAAGGCTATCCAGACTACTGGGCCTTCTGGTGCCCGTCGGTACCTTTCGTGAGCACCGCCTCCGAGCCCATCGCGGTCGTCGGCATCGGGTGCCGGGTGGCCGGGAACATCGTCACGCCCGCCCAGTTCTGGAGCTTTCTGTGCGACGGCGGCAGCGCTGTCAGCGAAGTGCCCGCCGAGCGCTGGGAGCCCTACCTGCGCCGCGATCCGCGCAATGCCGCCGTGCTGCGCGACGTCACCCGCCTTGGCACCTTCCTCGATGACCTGCCCGGCTTCGACGCGGAGTTCTTCGGCGTCTCGCCGCGCGAGGCCGAGCTGATGGATCCGCAGCAGCGGCTCGCGCTGGAGGTCAGCTGGGAGGCACTCGAGCACGCCGGGGTGCCGCCGCGCTCACTGGCCGGCAGCGATACCGCCGTGCTGATGGGCGTCAACTCCGACGACTACGGCAAGTTGGTCATGGAGGATCTGCCCGGCATCGAAGCCTGGACCGGCATCGGCACCTCGTTGTGCGGCATCGCCAACCGGGTGTCGCATCTGCTCGATCTGCGCGGGCCCAGCGTCGCGCTGGACGCCGCCTGCGCCGCATCGCTGGTCGCGGTGCACCAGGCCTGCCAGATGTTGCGCGCGGGGGAGACGTCGCTGGCGTTGGCCGGCGGGGTCAGCGCGCTGATCGGTCCCGGTCTGACCCGTGTGCTCGACGTCGCGGGCGCCACCGCACCCGACGGCCGGTGCAAGACCTTCGACGCCGACGCCGACGGATACGGCCGCGGTGAAGGTGCGGGCGTGGTGGTGCTCAAGCGGCTCAGCGACGCGCAGCGCGACGGCGACCACATCTACGCCGTCGTACGCGGCGGCGCGGTCGCCCAAGACGGCCGCACCGTCGGCATCATGTCGCCCAACGGCGACGCGCAGGCCGAAATGTTCCGGCGCGCATGCGCATCCGCGGACATCGCCCCGTCGAGCGTCGACTTCGTCGAAGCGCACGGCACCGGCACCCCGACCGGCGACCCCACCGAAATCCGCGCGCTGTCGGAGGTTTACGGCGTCGACCGGCCCGTCGATGCGCCGTGTCGCATCGGCTCGGTCAAGCCCAACGTCGGCCACCTCGAGGGCGGCGCCGGGATCGTCGGGCTGATCAAGGCCACCCTGGCGCTGCACCACGAGGCGATCCCACCGACCGCGGGCCTGCAGTCGTTGACGCCCGCGGTCGACTGGGCTGGCAGCGGGCTGCGGGTGCCCACCGAGGTCGAGCAGTGGAAACGCAGCGACGATGCGCCGCGGCGGGCCGCGGTGTGCAGCTACGGCTACGGCGGCACCATCGCCCACGTCCTCCTCGAAGAGGCGCCGCAACGCAAACCCGAAACCGCACGGGCGCAACAGTATCCAACGGTCATTCCGGTGTCGGCGCGCTCGACCGCGCGGCTGCAAGCGCAGGCCGCGGCGCTGTCGGCGCGTCTGCGCGTCGGCGACGTGGCCCTGCCGGAGGTCGCGGCGACGACGTGGCTGCGCCGCTCGCATGAACCGGTCCGCGCCGCGGTGGTCGCCGACGACATCGACGGCATCACAACCGGTCTCGACGCGCTCGCCAACGGTGTGCCCGACGCCTCGGTGGTGACCGGCACCGCGCTGCCCAACGCGGCCGACGGTGCGGTGTGGGTGTTCTCCGGGCACGGCTCGCACTGGCCTGGCATGGGCCGCGAGTTGCTGGCCGACGAACCGCACTTCGCGGCGGTGATCGACGCCGTCGAACCGGTTTTCGCTGCCGAACTTGGCTTTTCGGCCCGCGACGCGCTGCGCACCGGTGAGCTCGGTGGCACCGACCGGGTGCAGGCGCTGACGTTCGCCATGCAGGTCGGGCTGGCCGCGGTGCTGCGGGCCCGCGGCGCGGCGCCGGCGGCGGTGATCGGCCACTCCGTCGGCGAGGTCGCTGCCTGCGTGACGGCGGGCGTATTCGACCTGACGGTGGGTGCGAAGGTGGCCTGTTACCGAGCCCGGGGGTTCCGCTCGGTGATGGGCCAGGGCGCGATGGCTTTGGTGCGGCTGCCGTTCGCGGAGGCCGAAAGTCGGCTGGGCACACGCTCGGACGTGGTGGCCGCGATCAGCGCGTCACCGGAGTCGACGGTGATCTCGGGCCGCGTCGACGCCGTCGACGAGGTCTGTCGGCGCTTCACCGACGAAGGTCTGATGGTGCGCAGGGTCAACACCGACGTGGCGTTTCACAGCCCCGCCATGGACGCGCTCACCGGTGAGCTGGCCCGGCTCACCGCGCAGCTACCGCCGGGCAGAACACCCCAAATTCCGCTGTACACCACCGCATTGGCCGATCCCCGGTCGGGCGCGCCGCGCGACCAGCACTACTGGGTGGCCAACCTGCGCGGCCGGGTGCGCTTCGCCGAAGCGGTCACCGCCGCCGCCGACGACGGCCACCGACTGTTCCTGGAGGTGTCCGCACATCCGGTGGTCGCCCATTCGATCGTCGAGACGCTGACGTGCTCGGAGGCCGGCGGGCACGCGGTCGTGCCCCTGCTGCGCCGTGAACTGCCCGCCATCGCCTCGGTCGCGACCGCGCTGGCAGCGTTGCATTGCAACGGCGCACCGATCGATCACGGAATCGACGCCGCCGCACCGTGGGCCGACGACCTGCCGGTGACCCAATGGCAGCACCGCCGGTTCTGGCGCACCCCCACACCGCCGCCGGGCGGACGCGGCGTTCACGACGTCAAGACCCACACCCTGCTCGGCGGCCGCACCGAGGTGACCGGTGCGGTGGCGACGCGCATGTGGCAGACCCGCGTCGATATGGACACCCGGCCCTACCCCGGCGACCACCCGGTAAAGGGCACCGAAATCGTCCCTGCCGCAGTCCTTTTGAACACCTTTCTGGCCGCCGCCGACTCCGACCTGCTCGACGTGCGGCTTCGGACGCCGGTGGCGCCAGGTCGCGCCCGCGACGTCCAGGTGGTGCTGCAGGACCGCACGCTGACCCTGTCGACCTGCGTGCTCGACGACGACACCGCCGAGGACGGGTGGCTCACCCACAGCAGCGCCGTGGCCGCCGTCGATGCCGACATCACCGAGTTGCGGGGCCACACGATCGACGAACCCGCGATCCGGGCCCGCTGCCCCGAACCGTTACCCGCCGACCACGTGGTCGACACCCTGGCGTCGCTGGGCGTGGCCGCGATGGGATTCGATTGGCAGATCACCGATGTGCGTCGCGGCGACGACGAAATGCTGGTCCGGGTCGCCACGCCGCCGGCAACCTGGGCGGCGCTTCTCGACGCGGCGACATCGGCGGCCTCGACGGTCTTCGACGGCCCACCGCGGCTACGGATGCCCGCCCACATCGAACGGGTGGCCGTGCACGGCCACCCACCCGCGGTGGCCGTGGTGCACATCCGGCGCCGCGCCGCCACCACCGCCACCGACGTGCTGATCGCCGATGAGAGCGGACACGTGCGCGCGTCGCTGACCGGGATGGCGTTCGAAGAGCTGGAAAGCCCTACGGGCAGCGATGTTTCGCGGATCGTACACCGGCTGGCGTGGCATCCGATGCCGTGGCACCAAGACAGCCGTCCCGCTGCGGTGATGCTCGTCGGCGGCGACGTCGACACCCGTGCGTTCGTCACCCGCGACCTCGCCGCAGCCGATGTGCCGTACGCGATGTGCGCCGATCCGGCCGAGCTCACCGAACTGGACCGCGACGCGGTGGTGTTGGTGCTGCCTAACAGCGACGACTCGCCGCAGCAATCGGTCGACGTCGTGATGCGCACGCTCAAACACCTGCTCGCCCAGGGCGTCAAGGCGCGGATGTGGGTGCTGACCGAGGGGGTGCACGAAGGAACCAACGTGGTGCACGCCCCGCTGTGGGGGCTGGCCCGCGTCGCCGCCGCCGAACACCCGGAGGTCTTCGGAGGGGTGCTCGACGTGGCCGACGCGCACCTGCCTGTCGGCGCGATGACGTCGCGGCCCGGCCATTCCGTCGTGGTCGTGCGCGACGGCGCTGCCATCGTCGCCCGGTTGGCCGACGCGGGCATCGGCGCCGGCGCGCCGATGCAGTGCGGCGCGGGCGGCACCTACCTGATCACCGGCGGTACCGGCGTACTGGGACTGCGGATGGCCCAGCGGCTGGTCGACCTGGGGGCGCGGCGGCTGGTGCTGCTGTCGCGCTCCGGCATGCCCGAGCGCTCCGAATGGCACGCCGCGGGCGACTCCGAACTGGTTTCCACCGTCGAGGCGCTCGAGGAGCGCGGGGTCTCCGTGCACGTCGTCGCGGTCGATATCGCCGCACCGGGCGCTGCCGACACCCTGCGCGCCGCCCTACGTACCCTGCCGCCGGTGCGCGGTGTCATCCACGCCGCGGGCGTGGAAGCCGGTGCGCTGCTGGTCAATACCAGCCAGGATGACATCGAGACCGCGATGCGGCCGAAGGTCGACGGCACGCTGACCCTGCACGAGGTGTTTCCGCCCGGGCAGTTGGACTGGATGGTGCTGTTCTCGTCGTGCGGCTATCTCGCCGGTTTCCCGGGGCAGGGCGCGTACGCCTGCGCGAATTCCTACCTCGACGCGATGGCCCGCCACCGCACCCGGTTGGGGGACCGCACGGTCAGCGTCGCATGGACCGCGTGGCGTGGGCTGGGCATGGGCTCGACATCACGGTTCGTCGCGGCGCAGCTCGACGCGCTCGGGATGGACACCGTCACCTCCGACGACGCGATGCGCGCGCTGGACATCGCCATGCGGCTCGATGATGCGAATGTGGTTGTACTGCCGCTGCTTCCGCACGCGTCCGCGGTGCCCATGCTCGCCGACGTGGCGCCCGCGGAGACCGGCACGGAGACGGTGGCCGGCGACGTGATCGGTGTCGACGCCGATCCGGAGCAGGTCAGCCAGCGGGTGGGGTCGGCTGTCGCGGCCCAACTGGGGCTGCCCGAGGACGCCGTCGACATGAGCCAGCCGCTGGTGGAACTCGGCGTCGACTCGATCATGACCATCGGGCTGCTGCGCCAGCTGGAGAAGCAGACCGGCCTGTCGTTACCGCCGACCCTGCTGTGGGAGTACCCGACGGCCGGTGCGGTGTCCGACCGCATCGTCGAATTGGTCAGGGCCGCCCGCGAAGAGGTCCCCGCCTCCTGATTTTGCGGCGAACGTTCCTTACCACTCGAAAAATCGCCGGCAATTCGAGCGGTAAGGAACGTTCGGCGAGCAGTGGGCCATGGCGAGCAGTGGGCCATGGCGGGCTGCCAGGCGTCAGGACAGCAGCTGGGCCACGACCTTCTTCTTGTCCACCTTTCCGACCGCGGTCTTGGGCAGCGACGGCAGCGGCGCGAGCATGTCGGGCCGGGTGTGCGCCGACACGCCGCGCTGGTCGAGGAACTCGTTGAGCTCGGCCAGCGAAATCGGTGCACCGTTGAAAACCACGGCGGCGCAGATCTTCTCGCCGAGATAGTCGTCGGGCATCGCGACGGCCGCCGCGGCGTAGATCGCGGGGTGGGCGAACAGGTGTTCCTCGAGGTCGGACGCCGACACCGTCTCGCCGCCACGGTGAATGACGTCTTTGATGCGGCCGGTGACCTCGACGTAGCCGGCACGCGGCCCGTCGGCGAAGATCCGCACCCGGTCACCGGTGCGGTAGAACCCGTCGGGGCTGAACGAGCGGGCGTTGGCCTCGTCGGCACGGTAATAGCCGTTGAGCGTGTAGGGCCCACGCACCAGCAGCTCACCCTCCTCGCCCGGGGCGACCGGGGCGCCGTTGTCGTCGACCACCCGCATCTCGTCGTGCGGGGACATCGGCCGGCCCTGCGTGTTGAGCACGATGTCGACGGGGTCGCCGAGGCGGGTGAAGTTCAGCATGCCCTCGGCCATCCCGAAGATCTGCGACAGCCCCGGCGTCAGGCCTTCGTAGATGTAGCGCGCCTCCTCGGGGGTCATCCGCGACCCGCCGACCTGAACCAGCCGTAACGACTTGGGCAGCACCGGTTCCCACTCACAGGCCTGCGTCCACATCTTGGCCAGCGCGTTGACGATCCCGGTCACCGTGATGTTGTGGCGGTCGATCAACGCGAACGCCGACTCCGGGCTGGGATCGGCGGTGAACACCGTCGCGGCGCCGACCGTCATCGACCCGAGCAGGCCGGGACAGCCCAGCGGGAAGTTGTGACCGGCAGGCAGCACGACCAGATAGGTGTCCTCGGCGGTCAGCCCGCACGCTTGTGCGCTGGCGACCGCGTTGTAGACGTAGTCGTTGTGGGTGCGCGGGATCAGCTTCGGCAGCCCGGTGGTGCCGCCCGACACCAGCAGCAGCGCAGGCAGGTCCGGGTCGACCGGCACCGGCTCGCGCAACTCACCGTCGAAACCGCCTAGCTGCGGCCATGATTGGAACGAGCCGGGTTCACCGTCGACGAAGACGTGGCGCAATGCCGGATGGTCGTTCACCAGACCTGCGGCCATGTCCCGGTAGTCGAAGCCGCCGACGACATCGGGAATGACCAACCCCACCGCGCCGCTGACCGCGGCGAAGTGGCTGAGCTCGGCGGAGCGGTGCCCCGACAGGCACATCACCGGGACGGCGCCCGCGCGCAGCAGGCCGAACAGCGCCACCGCGAACTCGCACGTGTTCGGCAGCTGCAGCAGGACGCGATCGCCGGGGGCGATGCCGCGGTCGGCCAGCGCAGCGGCGATCCGGTTGGCCCGCGCGTCGAGTTCGGCGAACGTGTAGGTGACGTGCGCGTCGAGCACCGCGGTGCGGTCAGGCCACGCGGTCGCCGCGTCGGTGAGGATCGAGTCGAGCCGCCGGTCGGACCAGTAGCGCAGTTTGCGGTACTCGTCGGCCCGGTCGGCGGGAAACGGCACGAACCCTGTCGCCAGGTCGCTGAAGTCGGCCCGCTGCGGCGTGAAACCGGTGCTCATGAACGATGTGGCCCCTCTGGTAGGCGTGTGCGGTGCCTCGAATATAAGGTAGCCTCCACCGGGTTAGTTAGGGCAGCCTTTACTAATTTGGAGGACAGCGTGGGTGATGCGGCGACCAGGTCCGATACCGTGCGCGAGGAGGTCGCCGAACTCCTCGGCGTCAGCCCCGACGCCGTCGACCCCGACGCCGATCTGATTGCCTCCGGGCTGGACTCCATCCGGATGATGTCGCTGTCCGGGCGCTGGCGTAAGCAGGGCATCGACGTCAACTTCGCCGCGCTGGCGGAAAACCCCACCATCACCGCGTGGTCGGCGTTGGTCGCCGACCGCACGGCCAAGCCCGACGCCGGCGACGCGGCAACCACCGGGGACGACGGCGCCGACGGGCCGTTCCCGCTGGCGCCCATGCAGCACGCGATGTGGTTGGGCCGCAACGACGATCAGCAGCTCGGCGGGGTGGCCGCACACCTGTACGTGGAGTTCGACGGCGCCGGTGTCGACCCGCAGCGGCTGCGGGACGCCGCCGCGAAACTCGTTGCGCGCCACCCCATGCTGCGCGTCGAGATCCTGCCCGACGGCACGCAGCGGATCGGCGACCGCGACCTGCCGGTGACGGTGTATGACCTGCGGGACCTGACCGAGGACGCCGCGGCCGAACGTCTCGAGGCCATCCGCGACGAGAAGTCGCATCAGATCCTCGACGGCGACGTGCTGGAGTTGAGCCTCTCGCTGTGCCCCGGCGGGCGCACCCGCCTGCACGTGGACATGGATATGAACGCCGCCGACGCGGTGAGCTACCGCAAGTTCATGGCCGACCTCGCGGTGTTCTACCGCGGCGGCGAGCTTCCCGAACTGGGCTACACCTACCGCGAATATCGGGCCGCGCTGACGGCGTCGGACACCGGCCCGTCCGAGCAGGACCGCCAGTGGTGGGCCGAGCGGATCCCGGAGCTGCCCGAACCGCCTGTGCTGCCGCTGGTTCCGCCGGCCGAGCAGGCCGATCCGCGCCGCAGCGTGCGGCTGTGGCACGTCTTCGACGTCCCGACGCGCGACGCGCTGTTCGCCGCCGCGCAGCGCCGCGGCCTCACCCCGGCGATGGCGGTGGCGGCGTCGTACTCCCACGCCCTGGCGCGCTGGTCGACGAACTCGCGTTTCCTGCTCAACCTGCCGATGTTCGGCCGCGAGCCGTTCCACCCCGATGTGGAGAAGCTGGTCGGCTGCTTCACCTCGTCGCTGATGCTCGACATCGACCTCACCCAGGCCCGCACCCCCGCCGAACGCACCCGCGCGGTCCAGGAGACGTTGCACAGCACCGCGCGGCACTCCAGCTACTCCGGGTTGTCGGTGCTGCGCGACCTGGGCCGCCACCGCGGCACACAGACGTTGGCGCCGATCGTGTACACCAGCGCAATCGGTCTCGGTGATCTGTTCGCGGGGGAGGTGACCGATCAGTTCGGCGCACCGGTGTGGACGATTTCCCAAGGCCCACAGGTGCTCATCGACGCACAGGCCACCCCGCTGGCGACCGGTTTGATGATCAACTGGGATGTCCGCGTCGACGCCTTCCGCCCCGGTGTGGCCGACGCGATGTTCGCCTATCACGTCGCCGAACTGACCAGGCTGGCCGCCGACGACGCGGCCTGGGACGCGCCGGATCCGCCGGCCGTCCCGCAGGAGGCCCGCGCGGTGCGCGACGCGCTGAACGCCACGACCGCACCGCCGAGCGGGGAAGCGTTGCACGACGGGTTCTTTCGTGCGGCACAAGCGACACCGGAGGCGACCGCGGTGTTCAGCGGCGACGGTGACCTCAGCTACGCCGAGCTGCGCAGCCAGGCGCTTTCGGTGGCGCAGACGTTGCGCGACAACGGGGTCCGGTCAGGTGACCTGGTCGCGCTGGTCGGGCCGAAGTGCGCCGAGCAGATCCCCGCGGTGCTGGGCATCCTGGCTGCCGGCGCAGCCTATCTGCCGATCGGCGCGGACCAGCCGGCGGACCGCACCGTGCGGATCCTGCAATCCAGCGGCGTTGCGGCCGTGCTGCTCTGCGCCGACAACCGACCGCCCGCCGGGCTGCCCAATGTGCCGACGATCCCCGTCGCCGACGCGTCCGGCCGCGACGCGGACGTCGAACCGGCCGCCGTCGACCCGTCGGCGTTGGCGTACGTGTTGTTCACCTCGGGTTCGACCGGCGAACCCAAGGGCGTGGAGTTGACCCACGATGCCGTGATGAACACCGTCGAGTTTCTCGGCGGGCACTTCGATCTCGGCCCGACCGACCGCAGCCTGGCGTTGGCCTCGCTGGAAGCCGACATGTCGGTGCTGGAGATCTTCGCGATCCTGCGGGCCGGCGGCGCGGTTGTGGTCGTCGACGAAGAGCAGCGCCGCGACCCCGACCGCTGGGCCGAGCTGATCGGACGCCACGGCGTCACGTTCTTGAACTGGATGCCAGGCTGGCTGGACATGCTGCTGCGCGTCGGTGGCGACCGGTTGTCGAGCCTGCGGGTGGTGCTGCTCGGCGGAGACTGGGTGCGCCCCGAACTCGTTGCGGCGCTGCGTAACGCGGCGCCGGGTGTGCGGGCGGCCGGGCTGGGCGGTGCGACCGAGACCGCGGTGCACGCCACGCTGTGCGAGGTCGGTGAGCCGCTGTCGCACTGGAGTTCGGTGCCCTACGGCACACCGTTTCCCAACAACGCGTGCCGCGTGGTCGCCGCCGACGGTTCGGACTGCCCGGACTGGGTGCCCGGCGAGCTGTGGGTGGCCGGGCGCGGCATCGCGCGCGGTTACCGTGGCCGCCCCGATCTGACCGCGCAGAAGTTCGTCGAACACGACGGCCGGATCTGGTACCGCACCGGCGATCTCGTGCGCTACTTGTCGGACGGCACGCTGGAGTTCGTCGGCCGCATCGACCATCGGGTCAAGATCAGCGGATACCGGATCGAACTCGGCGAGGTCGAGGCGGCGCTCAAACGCGTCGCGGGGGTCGACGCCGCCGTCGCCGCCGTGCTACCCGGCGAGCCCGACGTGCTGGCCGCGATGGTCCGCACCACCGACCCGGCCGTCGACTCGCAAATGGTCGCGGCGAAGATGGCCGAACTCGTTCCGGCGCATATGGTTCCGAAGGTTCTGCTGGTGACCGACCGGATCCCGTTCACGCTGGCCGGCAAGATCGACCGCGCGGCGGTGCAGCGCCAACTGGCCGAGGCCGAGGTGCCCGCCGTGAACGCTTACCGGGCGCCGGCGAACCCGCTGGAGTCGGCGCTGGTGGCGATCGTCGCGCGGGTGCTCGGCGTGGACGCGCAGCAGGTCGGCGTCGACGACGACTTCTTCGCGCTCGGCGGGGATTCGCTGCTGGCGACCCAGGCGGTGGCCCGGGTCCGCGAGTGGCTCGACACGTCGTCGGTGATGGTCACCGACATGTTCGCGGCGCGGTGTGTGGCGAAGCTGGCCGAGCGGTTGCGCGACCGTGAGGCCGACAGCGAGCGGCTCAACGCGGTGGCCGAGGTGTACCTCGAAGTCGCGCAGATGGACGCCGCCGAGGTCCTCTCCGAGCTCGGTTAACCCAGCGCCGCGGCCAGCCGACGCCACTGCTCGCGGGGGAACTCCCTCGGATCGGCCGTCAGCACCTGCACGCACACATGGTCGGCGCCGGCGTCGTGGTGCTCCTTGACCCGGGCGAGCACCGTCTCCTCGTCGCCCCAGGCGATGATCGCGTCGAACAACCGGTCGCTGACCGACTTCACGTCCTCCTCGGTGAAGCCCGCCCGCAGCATGTTGTTGGCGTAGTTGGGCATCGCCAGATACGAACGTAGCCAGTCCTTTCCGAGCGCGTGGGCCTGGTCTCGATCGTCGGTGAGCAGCACGGTCTGCTCGGGCAGCAGCAGCGGACCCGCACCGAGCGCCTCGCGGGCGCCGCGCGTGTACTCGGGTGTGACGAGATACGGGTGCGCGCCGCGCGACCGCGTCGCCGACAGCTCGAGCATCTTCGGGCCGAGCGCAGCGAGCACCCGGTTTTCGACGGGCACCGGCGTCTCCGCCGCGTCGATGCCATCGAGGAAGGCCCGCGTCGCCGCCAGCGGCTTGCGGTAGCGACCGGGCTCCTTCGAGTCGATCAGCGGCGCGTGGCTCACCCCGATGCCCAGCAGGAAACGCTCACCGTGCTTGGCCGCCGAGGACGCATAACGCGCCGCCACCTCCGCAGGCTCGTGCATCCACAGGTTCAGGATGCCGGTGGCGATGACGACGTCCTTGGTCGACGACAGCAGATGGTCGACCGTGTCGAGGACGGGTCCGCCGACGTCGGGTATCCACAGCGCCGAAAAGCCCAGGTCCTCCAGTTCGGCCGCCGCCTCCGCGGCCTCACCCTGATCGCCGTAGCGCAGCTGAGAACTCCAAATTCCGACGCCTGCCAGATCCATGACCTGTCCTTTCGACCGACCCGATGACCCCCACGTTACGTAGCCGCCGATGCACACAGCAGGACCGGTAGGGTTAGGCCACCCTAACCACGCCCAGGAGTTGTTGATGACCGCTGTGCAGCCCGCGCTCGACGGCGCCGAGCCCACCACGACGGCGCAGACACCGGATGCGGCCAAACGCGCCGCCACCTACGACAAGCTCGCGCTGGGGCAGCTGCTGGCCCCCACCCGCTCGCGCACCTCGCGGGCCCAGCGCTACCAACTGCTGGCCTCCGCCGCGACCGTGGTGCCGTTCATCGGCATCGTCGAGATCGGCCGCGAACTGCTCGCCGACGGGCCGGTCAACACGGCGCGGGTGTGGACCATCGTGGCCGTCGTGGTGATCGCCCTGCTGGTCCGCACCGTCGCGGGCGGCACCGCGCTGACCATCACCCACTACGCCGACGTCGACCTGCAGCGCTCCCTGCGGCGGCGCATCGTCGACAAGCTCAGCCGGCTGCCGCTGGGCTGGTTCAACACCACATCGTCAGGGGAGGTGCGCAAGGCCGTCCAGAACGACGTCGGCGAATTGCACTTCCTCGTAGCGCATTCCGCGGTGGAGAACACCGGGGCGCTGGCCACGCCGGTGTTCGGGCTCGCCTACTGCTTCTATCTCGACTGGCGCCTCGGCCTCCTCGCGCTCGCCACCGTGCCGGTGTACATCGGCATCTTCACCTGGCTCGGCCGCGACTCCAGGACCCAGATGGAGCGGCTCAACGCGGGCGTGGAACGGATCAGCGCCACCATCGTCGAGTTCATCGCCGGAGTGTCGGTGGTCAAGACGTTCGGCGAAACCGGTAAGGCGCACAAGCGCTTCGCCGACGCCGCCGACCAGTTCAACGACAGCTTCGCCGACTGGATGGGCCCGCTGGTGCGCGTCAAGGCCGCCTCATCGATCTTCATCGAGACCCCGGTGCTGCTGCTGGCCAACCTGGCGGGCGGCTACTGGTTCGTGCGCAGCGGATGGGTGGCGCCGATCGAGGTGCTCGGTTCGACGCTGGTCGCGGTCACCATCCCGGCGGCGGTGCTCACCGTCGGATACTCCACCCACATCAAGCGCCAAGCCGCCTCCGCCGCGGGCCGGCTGCAGCGCCTGCTCGACACCCCGTCGCTGCCAACACCTACCAACCCGCAACTCCCACAGGACAACTCGGTCGAGTTCGACAACGTCAGCTTCTCCTACGACGGCGAACACACCGTGCTGCACGACGTCTCCCTGACGTTGGCGCCGGGAACCATCACCGCGCTCGTCGGCCCGTCGGGCAGCGGGAAGTCGACGCTGGCCACGCTGGTGCCGCGCTTCCACGACGTCACCGCCGGCGCGGTGCGCGTCGGCGGCGCCGACGTGCGCGAGATCGCCCCCGACGAGTTGTACCGCCACGTCGGCTTCGTGCTGCAGGACGTCGCGCTGCTGGCCGTCAGCGTCGCCGACAACATCCGGCTCGGCAAGCCCGACGCCAGCCACCACGACGTCGTCGCCGCCGCGCAAGCCGCGCACATCCACGACCGGATCATGCAGCTGCCCAACGGATATGACTCGGTCATCGACGTCGACGCACACTTCTCCGGCGGGGAGGCCCAGCGGGTCAGCATCGCCCGCGCGCTGCTGGCCGACACCCCGATCCTGGTACTCGACGAAGCGACCGCGTTCGCCGACCCCGACTCCGAAGCACAGATCCAGGCCGCGCTGTCGCGGCTGATCGTCGGCCGCACGGTGCTGGTCATCGCGCACCGCCTCGGCTCGATCGTGTCCGCCAACCAGATCGTGGTGCTCACCGACGGCCGCATCGTCGAAAGTGGCGGCCACCAAGAGCTGCTCGACGCCGGCAGGCAATACGCCCGGATGTGGCAGAGCTACACCGCCGGCCACGCCAAGGAATGGGAGGTGGCACGGTGATCCGCGGCTTTCTGCGCATCCTGGGCCCGCAACGCGGCCGGATGTACACCTATCTGGCGTTGGTGACCGTCTACGGCGTACTGCACGGCCTGGCGATGGTGCTGCTGGTGCCGATCTCGGTGGCACTGTTCGACGGTGACTTCGACGCCGCGGCACGCTGGCTCGGCGTGCTGGCCGTCCTGGTGGTCATCGCCTCGGTGTGCAACTACGTGCAGGCCACGTCGGCGATCCGGATGGCCCTGACGACGATGCGTCTGCTGCACCACCGGCTCGGCGATCACATGGTGACGTTGCCACTGGGCTGGTTCAACCGCGAGCGGACCGGACAGGTGTCCCAGATCGCGGTCAAGGGAACGGTTTTCGTCGGCACCAGCGGCGGTAACCTGCTGACGCCGTTGGTGCTCAACGTGGTCAGCGCGTCGACCGTGGTGGTCGGCCTGACGATCTTCGACTGGCGCATCGGGCTGGTCGCGGTGGTGGGCGGGGCGCTGCTGATCGCGTGCGGCCGGTTCGCGTCGCGTCTGATCGCCTCGGCCGAGCAGGTCGGCCACGAAGCCGAAACCGAGGTCAACAACCGGGTGATCGAGTTCGCCCGATATCAGCCCGTGCTGCGGGCGTTCGGCCGCAGCGGCGCCGACTACCAACCGCTGGCCGACGCGCTGGAAACCCAACACCGCGTCGGGCGTTCGGCGTTGCGGCAGTCGGTGGCCGGGCTGATGCTCAACGGCGTTGCCGTACAAGCGGTCTTCTCCGTGCTGATCGCCACCGGCGCCTGGATCGCCGTCAGCGGCGACATGAACCCGATCACGCTGGTGGCCATCTTGGGGCTCGCCGCCCGGTTCGCCTCGCCGCTGGCCGCGCTGGCCGAGGTGGGCTCCGCGATGCGGATCGCCGCGACCGAGTTGCGCCGCATCACCTCGATCCTGGAAACCCCGTCGCTGCCCGAACCGCAGGATCCGCGGCCGACGTCGACACCGGCCAAGGTCGAACTCGACCACGTCGCGTTCGGCTACGCCGGGCGACACGTGCTGTCCGACGTCAGCTTCACCGCTGAACCGGGCACCATGACCGCGTTGGTCGGCCCGTCGGGATCGGGCAAATCCACCATCACCAAGCTGATCGCGCGCTTCTACGACGTCGACGCGGGCGTGGTGCGGGTCGGCGGCGTCGACGTGCGCGACCAGGGCACCGCCGACCTGATGGCCCAGCTGTCGCTGGTGTTCCAGGACGTCTACCTGTTCGACGACACCCTCTGGGAGAACATCCGGATCGGAGCGCCCGGCGCCACCGACGCGCAGATCGTCGAGGCCGCCCGCACGGCGGGCCTGTTGCCGGTCGTCGAGCGGCTGTCGAACGGGTGGCAGACCCGGGTCGGCGAGGGCGGCTCGGCCCTGTCGGGAGGCGAGCGCCAGCGCGTGTCGATCGCACGCGCGCTGGTCAAGAACGCGCCGATCGTGCTGTTCGACGAGGCCACCAGCGCGCTGGACCCCGAGAACGAACACCACGTTGCGGAGTCCATCCGCACCCTGGCGCAGACGAGCACCGTCATCGTCATCGCGCACAAGCTGTCCACGGTGACCGCGGCCGACAACATCGTCGTGCTCACGCCCGACGGCACCGTCGAAGACCAGGGCCGCCACACCGAGTTGATGCAGCGTGGCGGCCAGTACGCGCAGTTCTGGGAACGCCGGGTGGCCGCCACCGGTTGGACGATGGCCGTCCAGGGCTGACCGAAAACAGCGCCGCACGTTAAGTGGTCGACGTCACCGGATAGCGCCCGGGGCGTAGGCGTGTTCGGTGAGCCGAAGATAAGGTAACGTCACCGCTAACTTAGGGCAGCCTGGGCTAATTAAACGTGGAGGGATGATGACCGTTATCGCCGCGGAGAATCAGGCTGTCCACTGCCGCGGAGCCGACGCGACGCCAGCGCGACGATGATCGACGAAAAGCGCCAACTGACCTTCGCGCCCTGGATCAAACGCTCGCCCGGCCAGCGCGCCGACGGCGCGACGGTGGTCTTCCCCCACGCCGGCGGTGCCGCGGCGGCCTACCGCGCGTTCGCGTCGGCGTTGGCCGCCCACGGCAGCGACGCCTTCGTCCTGCAGTACCCGCAACGCGCCGACCGGCTGTCGCATCCGGCCCCCGACACTGTCGAACAGTTGGCCGCCGACCTGTTCGCCGCAGGCGACTGGACGCGACTCGGTCGGCTGCGGCTGTTCGGCCACTGCATGGGCGCGATCATCGCGTTCGAGTTCGCCCGCGTCGCCGAAGCCCACGGCGTCGACGTCGACCAGCTGTGGGTGTCGGCCAGCCAGGCGCCGCACACGGTCGTCACCTCACCGCGGTTGCCAACCGCCGACGCCGAGGTCGTCGCCAACATGGTCGACCTCGGCGGCACCGACCCGCGGCTCCTCGACGACGACGAGTTCATCGAACTGCTCGTGCGCGCGGTGCGCGCCGACTACGAGGCGTTCAACCGTTACGCGTGCGGGCCCGACCGCAAGATCCGCGCCGACATCCACCTACTCGGCGGGCACGACGACCACCGGGTGAGCCAGGACATGTTGCGCCGCTGGGAAGTCCACACCGAGCAGGCCGTGACGCTCACGCTGTTCGACGGCGGCCACTTCTACCTCGACGGTCACATCGACACGGTGGCGGAGCTGATCAATGACAGCTAGCGACCCTGTCGTCATCGTCGGTATGGCGCTCGAGGCGCCCGGCGGAGTCGAAACCGCCGACCAGTACTGGGCGTTGCTCGCCGAACAGCGCGAAGCGCTGAGCCCGTTTCCCCGCGACCGCGGCTGGGCGATCCGCAACGTGCTCGACGGATCACGGCGCGACGGGTTCAAGCCGATCCAGGACCTGGGCGGATTCCTCACCGGCGCAGCCGCATTCGATCCCGAGTTCTTTTCCATCTCACCACGTGAGGCCGTCGCGATGGATCCGCAGCAGCGGGTCGCGCTGCGGGTGGCCTGGCGCGCACTGGAGAACACCGGCATCAACCCCGACGACCTCAGCGGCGCCGACGTCGGCTGCTACGTCGGCGCATCGACGATGGGGTACGGACCCGATCTGGCCGACTTCACCGACCTCACAGGGCATCTCATGGCCGGCACCGCGCTCGGGCCGATCTCGGGCCGGATCGCCTACACGCTCGGGCTGGCCGGACCCGCGCTGACCATCGACACCTCGTGTTCGTCGGCGCTGACCGCGATCCATGTGGCCAGCCAGGCCCTGCGGTCCGGCGACTGCGATATGGCGCTGGCAGGCGGTGTCTGCGTGATGGGCTCGCCGGGCTTCTTCGTCGAGTTCTCCAAGCAGCACGCGCTTTCCGACGACGGCCACTGCCGCCCCTACAGCGCACACGCCTCCGGAACGGTGTGGGCAGAGGGGGCGGCGATCTTCGTCCTGCAACGCCGCACCGACGCACTGCGCGACGGACGCCGGGTGCTGGCCGAGTTGCGCGCCACCTGCCTGAACCAGGACGGCCGATCGGTCGGCCTGACCGCCCCGAGTGGAACGGCCCAAGCCCGGCTGTTCCAGCGTGCCATCGACCAGAGCGCCGTGTGTCCGGAAGACATCGGAATGATCGAAGGCCACGGCACCGCAACCCGTCTCGGCGACCGCACCGAGCTGATCTCGCTGGCGCAGACCTACGGCGCCACCGCACCCGGCCGCGGCGGGCTGTTGGGCTCGGTGAAGTCGAACATCGGCCACACCCAGGCGGCCGCCGGTGGGTTGGGTCTGGCCAAGGTCCTGGTCGCCGCAGAGCACGCCGCCGTCCCGGCCACCCTGCACACCGACGACGCCAGTCGCGAAATCGACTGGGACAGCCAAGGTTTGCGGCTGGCGACCAAGCTGACCCCCTGGCCGGCGGTCAACGGCCAGCGGCTGGCCGCGGTGAGCGCCTTCGGCATGAGCGGCACCAACGCCCACGTGATCGTCTCGATTCCCGAGCGCGGAAGCGAGGCGGCCTGATGCAATGTCGCAGGCTGCCCGACGGGCGGGTGCCCGTGGTGCTCAGCGCGCACGCCGACGAGTTGATCGCGGCCGACGCCGAGGCGATCCTGCACTACCTGGACCGCGGCCCCGAAATCGCCGCCGTCGCCGCCACCCTGCTGCGCACCCGCAGGCTGCGCAGGCACCGCGCGGTGCTACGCGCGGCCGACATCGACGAGTTGGCCGACGGGCTGCGGGCGCTGAGCACGGGTGAGGACCATCCGCTGGTGGCCCGGTCCTCGGAAACCTCCGCCGCCCGAACGGCGTTCGTTCTCCCCGGGCAAGGCAACCAATGGCCGTCGATGGGCGTCGAGGCCTACCACCAGTCACCCGTGTACCGCGCGGAAGTCGACCGGTGCGCCGCGGCGTTCGTGGCCGCCGGGCAACCGTCCCCGCTGCCGTACCTGATCGCCGACGCCTACGGCGGCGAGTGGCACCAGGTGCAGATCCAGGCGGCGCAGTTCACCCACGCGGCGGGGCTGGCCCAGGTGTGGCGGTCCTGCGGCATCGAACCCGCTATCGCGGTGGGACACAGCCTCGGCGAGATCGCCGCCGCCTACATCGCAGGCGCGATGACGCTCGCCAACGCCGCGGCCGCCGTGATCGCCAGGGCCGAGGTGGTCGACACCTTATCGGGCGACTACCGCATGGCGGTGCTGGGCACCAGCGTCGACGACGCCCGGCACCTGATCGCCACCGTCGACGGCTGGCTGGAGATCTCGGCGGTCAACTCCTCGTCCTCGGTGGTGGTCTCGGGACACACCGCCGCCGTCGAGACGCTGGTGGCCGCGGCCACGCAACGCGGGTTGTTCGTGCGTACGCTCGACGTCAACTATCCCGGCCACACCAGTGCGCTCGAACCGCTACGCGACGCTCTCACCGCGCTGCTACCACACGGCCAATTCACCTCCGGCGCCGCAGAGTTCATCGGCTCGGCCACCGCAGACATCGTGGCGGCCGGCACCGACTTCGTCGACTACTGGTACCGCAACCTGCGCAACACCGTCCGATTCGACGGCGCCGCCGTCGCGGCCCACCAGCGCGGCGCGACCAGGTTCGTCGAACTGTCGGCACATCCGTCGCTGCTGTTCGCGCTTGGCGACCTGTTCACCGACGGGTCCGCTGATCCGCCGCTGATCGTCGGGTCGGGGCAGCGCGGTGAGCCGTTCGGCGACGCCGTGTCGGCAGCCATCGTCGCCGCCGCCGTCGCCGACCCCGGCTTCCACTGGGCCGAGCTGGTCGACACCGATGTCGCTGTGCTACCCGGCTTTCCGAACGCGCCGATGCGGTCTGTGCGGCTGTGGGCGACGCCGCAACCGCTTGCCCCGATACCCGGGCTCACCGTCGCGGCCGAACAGTGGGTACCTAGGGCAACCACACCCGCCGGTGACGCGGTGCGGCGTATCGCCGTGGTCGAGCTGGTGGGACCCACCGGGCATCTTGGCGACCGGCTGCGCGACGCGGTCCAGCGTCATCCCGGCGCACAGCCCGCCGCGCCCGCCGATGCCGACGTGCTCGTCGCCGTCGCTCCCGTACTCGACCACCCCGACGCCGAACTGGCCACACAGGAGATCGCCAAGCTCGTCGACGCCGGACTGCTCGACTACGCTGAAGCCGCCGGATCAGAGTGCGCCACCGTGTGTTTGGTGACCGTCGGCGGCGAGCACGTCCGCCTCGACGACCCCGCGGCCCTACCGGTCCAGAGCGCGCTGGCCGCGATGCACCGCAGCATCGGTCTCGAACACCCCGACCAGAGGTTTCGGCGCATCGATCTGCCGTCCTGGGAGATCGACGACGCCACCGCCGCGGCCGCGGTCGACGCGGTGCTCGGCGACGGGCAGGACGCGGCGGTACGCGACGGAACGACGTACGTGCGCACGGTGGCGCAATCCGTACAGGCCGCCACACCGTGGCCCCTGAGCGACGGTGTGCTCGACGACGTGGTGATCACCGGCGGCAACGGAAACGTCGGCCTGCACTTCGCCCGCCATCTCGCCGAGCGCGGCGCCCGCCGGATCGTGTTGCTCAGCCGCAGCGGCATCGACGAGACCACCAAAGCCCAACTCGGCTCGCCCGGTGTCGAAATCGTCGATGCGCGATGCGATATCACCTGCGCAGAGCAGCTTTCGACCGCAGCCCAAAAGCACGCGGGAGCGGGTGCGACGCTGCTCATCCACGCTGCGGGTGCTGCCACATTCGCCGAACGCACCGGCATCACCGGCGCCGCGTTCGCCGACACCGCGACCGCCAAGGTCCACGGCCTGGCCCGGATGATGGCGAGTTGGCCGTTGCGCACCGGCGCTCGGATCGTGGTGTGCTCGTCGATATCCGGCGTGTGGGGCGGCCGCGGCCACGGCGCCTATTCCGCGGCCAACCGGATGCTCGACGTGATGGCCGGCCAGCTGCGCGCCAAGGGCCACCACTGTGTGGCCGTGCGATACGGGCTGTGGGCCGGTGATCCGCAGCGCGGCAGCGGGATCGCCGGACAAGCCGGGGTGGGCGACATCGAACGCGCCGGACTGTTGCCGATGGCACCCGAGCTAGCCGTCGCGGCAAGCCTGTGCGACTACGACGCCGATCCGCTGCTGATGGCCGCCGACCCCGAACGGTTGCGGGTCTTCCTCGACAACAGCGCGGTCAACGAGTCACCAGCACCCGCAGTCGAAATCGATGCGGACGCGGGCGTTGCCGACCGTGTACTGGCCGCGCTGACCGCCGTGCTGAAGCTCGACGTGCACACGATCGACCCCGACATGTCGCTGCTGGACCTGGGCCTGGATTCACTTCTGGCACTGGACCTGCGCAAGCGGCTGCTCAAGATGACCAACACGAAGGTGGCGCTGGCGACCCTCCTCGGCGGCATCACAGCCAGCGAACTCATCGACAGCCTGGACTCTCCGACAGGCACAGAGAAGGTGGAAACCACGCGTGACTGAGACAGTTGATCTCCGCGACGACCTCGACCAGCGCCGGCTGGAGTTGTTGCGGCGCAGGCTCGCCGAGCGGGGGCTGCGGTCGACGAACCAGCAGACCGGCGCGGCCGGCCTGTCCGACGGCCAGCGCCGCATGTGGTTCGTCCAGATGGCCGATCCCACCGGCGCGATCCTCAACGTCTGCCTGTCCTACCGGCTCACCGGTGCGTTGGACGTGTCACGGCTGCACGACGCCGTCAACGCCGTCGCGGCCCGCCATCCCGCGCTGCGCAGCACCTTTTCCGCCGACGACGACGGCGAACCGCAGCTGACCGTGCACGACGAGCTGACACCGGGTTGGTCGGCGCACGACCTCTCCGAACTTTCCGAGCACGCCCGCCGGCTGCGCCTGGAGGTGTTGGCGCAGCGGGAGTTCAACGCGCCGTTCGACCTGAGCACCGATGCGCCGTTGCGCATCACCGTGGTCCGCACCGGCGCCGACGAACACGTCATGCTGCTGGTCGCCCACCACATCGCGTGGGACGACGGCTGCTGGCCGGTGTTCTTCGGCGACCTCACCCGCGCCTACAACGGCGAGCCACTGCCCGGCCCGGCCCCGGTGCCCGCCGTGGACGACGAACCCAGCGCCGAAGACCTCGACTATTGGCGCGCGGTGATGGCGGATCCGCCCGAACCCCTCGAGCTGCCCGGACCCAACGGCTCGGCGATCCCGACCAGTTGGCGCTCGCAGCGCAGCACGCTGACGCTGTCCGAGCAGACCACCGAGCGGGTGGCCAAGCTGGCCAAGGAATCCGGAGCCACGCCCTACATGGTGCTGTTGGCCGCGTTCGGGGTGCTGATGCACCGCTACACCCACGCCGACGACTTCCTGGTCGCCACGCCGGTGCTCAACAGGCCCGCCGAACTCGACGACGTCATCGGCTATTACGGCAATACCGTCGCGTTGCGGCTGCGCCCACAACCGCGCCAGAGCTTCCGCGACGTACTCGCGGCCGCGCGGGACACCGCCGTCGGCGCGTTCGCGCACCAACGCGCCAACCTCGACCGGGTGGTTCGCGAACTGAACCCCGATCGCCGCCACGGAGTGGAGCGGATGACCCGGGTCGCGTTCGGGGCCCGCGGCGCCGACGGTGCCGGCTTCACCCCGCCGGGCATCACCTGCGAACGCGCCGAATTGCGTGGTCAGTTCACCCAACTGCCGCTGGCCTTCATGGTCGAGTTCGACGGCCCCAATGTGGTGGTGGAGGCCGAGTACCTCATCGAAGTGCTCGACGCGACGCTGGCCCGCCAGCTGCTCGACCACTACGCGGTGCTGCTCGATGACGCGTTGAGCTACGCCGGGAAGCCGATCAGCGAGCTCGCGGTGATGGGTCCCGCCGACATGGCATGGCTGCGTGACGTGTCGGCAGGAGACGAATTCCACACCCCGGCAAAGACGTTGACCGAGCTGGTGGAGGCGCAGGTCGATCGCACTCCCGACGCGGTGGCCGTGGTCTACGAGGGCCGTCAGTACACCTACCGCGAAATCAACGAGTCGGCCAACCAGATGGCGCACTGGCTGATCGAGAAGGGTATCGGCGCCGAGGACCGCGTCGCGGTGCTGCTGGACCGCTCACCCGAGCTGGTGATCACCGCGCTCGGGGTGATCAAGGCGGGCGCGATCTACCTGCCCGTCGACCCGACCTACCCCGAGGACCGCCTCACGTTCATCCTGTCGGACTCCGACCCGAAACTCGTGCTGCGCGAACCGGTCACCGGGCTCGACGGATACCGCACCGACAACCCGACCGACACCGACCGGGTGCGCGCACTGAGCCCGCAGAGCACCGCCTACCTGATCTACACGTCGGGTTCGACCGGCTTGCCCAAGGGCGTGCCGGTGCCGCACCGTCCGGTCGCCGAGTACTTCGTGTGGTTCGCCGACGAGTACGAGATCGACCATCGCGAACGGCTGCTGCAGGTGGCCTCGCCCAGCTTCGACGTGTCGATGGGCGAGATCTTCGGCATGCTGGCATGCGGTGGGCGGCTGGTGATCCCGCGTCCCGACGGCCTGCGCGACATCGGTTATCTCACCGACCTGCTGCACAACGAGGGCATCACCTCGATGCACTTCGTGCCGTCGCTGCTGGGGCTGTTCCTGTCGCTGCCGGGCGTCAACCAGTGGCGCACCCTGCAGCGGGTGCCGATCGGTGGTGAGGCGCTGCCCGGTGAACTCGCCGACAAGTTCCACGCCACGTTCGACGCGCTGCTGCACAACTTCTACGGCCCCACCGAGACGGTCATCAACGCCAGCCGTTACAAGGTGGAAGGCGCCCAGGGCACCCGCATCGTGCCGATCGGCACCCCCAAGATCAACACGCAGATTCATCTGCTCGACGCCGCGCTGCAGCCGGTTCCGGTGGGCGTCATCGGTGAGATCTACATCGGTGGAACCCATGTCGCGCTCGGCTACCACGACCGTCCGGGGCTGACGGCCGAGCGGTTCGTCGCCGACCCGTTCACGCCCGGCGGGCGGCTGTACCGGTCCGGGGACCTGGCGCGCCGCAACGCCGACGGTGATATCGAGTTCGTCGGACGCGCCGACGAACAGGTCAAGATCCGCGGCTTCCGCATCGAACTCGGTGAAGTGGCCGCCGCGATCTCGGTGGACCCCAGCGTCGGTCAGGCCGTCGTGCTGGCCTGCGATCTGCCGGGGCTGGGCCGAAGCCTGGTCGGCTATCTGACCGCGGGCTCCGACGCCGAGGTGGTCGACGTCGATCGCATCCGCAACCGGGTGGCCGCCGCGCTGCCGGAGTACATGACACCGGCGGCATACGTTGTGGTCGACGAGATCCCGATCACCGCCCACGGCAAGATCGACCGGGCCGCGCTGCCCGAACCGGATATGGACGCGCTGGGCGGTACCGGTGCCGAGTACCGCGAACCCGCCGACGAAACCGAGCAACGCGTCGCCGAGTTGTTCGCCGAACTGCTCGACCGTGACCGGGTGGGCGCCGACGACTCCTTCTTCGACCTCGGCGGGCACTCGCTGCTGGCCACCAAACTCGTTGCGGCCGTGCGCTCGCAGTTCAACGTCGACATCGGTGTCCGCGAGGTGTTCGAGCTCGGCACCGTCGCCGCGTTGGCCGAGCGGATCGATGCGACCTCATCGGCCGGCTCCGCGCGCCCGCCGCTGGTCGCGATCCCGCACGACGGCCCGCTGCAGCTGTCGGCGCCACAGCTGCGGATGTGGTTCCAGTACCGCATCGACGGACCCAACCCCGTCAACAACATCCCGTTCGCCGCCCGCATCAGCGGCCCCTGCGACGCCGACGCGTTCGTGGCCGCGGTGCGCGACGTCGTCGCCCGCCACGAGGTGCTGCGCACCACCTACCGCGAAATCGACGGCGTGCCTTACCAGATCGTCACCGAACCCGGTCAGGTGGCGGTGCGCCGCGCGGAGGGCGCCGACGACGCCTGGCTGCAAACCGAACTCGACCACGAACGACGCCAGATCTTCGACCTCGAACGCGACCTACCGGTGCGCGCAGCGGTGTTGTCGACGCCGCACACCCACGTGGTGTCGCTGGTGGTGCATCACATCGCCTCCGACCATTGGTCGGCGATGGTGTTGTTCACCGACCTGTTGACCGCCTACCGGTCCCGCCGGGCCGGTCAGGCGCCGAAGTTCGCGCCGCTGCCGGTGCAGTACGCGGATTACGCGGCATGGCAGGCGAGCCTGCTCGCCGACACCGACGGCCCGGCGGCGGCGCAGAAAGAGTATTGGCGCTCCCAACTCGCCGACCTGCCGCAGGATCCGGGTCTGGCAACGGACTTCCCGCGCCCGCCGGTGCTCAGCGGCGAGGGTGATGCCGTCGAGTTCCACATCGACGCCGCGACCCGCGCGAAGTTCACTGCATTGAGCCAGGACCTCGGCGTGACCGAGTTCATGCTGTTGCAGTCGGCGGTGGCCGTGGCGTTGCACAAAGCCGGTGAGCGGCCGGACGTTCCGCTGGGCACCCCGGTCGCCGGTCGCACCGAGGCCGAACTGGATCAGCTGATCGGCTTCTTCATCAACATCGTGGTGCTGCGAAACGATCTGCGCGACAACCCCACCCTGCGCGAGGTGCTGCGCCGCTCCCGTGACACCGCGTTGGAAGCCTATGCACACCAGGACCTTCCGTTCGACCAGGTGGTCGACGCGGTGCGCCCGACCCGGTCGCTGTCGCGTAACCCGCTGTTCGGTGTCGTCGTGCACGTGCGGGATGGGTTGCCCGTCGACCAGCCGATCGAGTCGACCGCGGACGGCGACACCACGTTCACCGCGTTGGAGCCACCGTTCGACGTCGCGCACGCCGACCTGTCGGTCAACTTCTTCGGCGTCGACGACGGGTACCGCGGCCACGTCATCTACCGCACCGACCTGTACCGCCGCGAGACCGTGCAACGGCTGGTGGGCTGGCTGGGCCGGGTGCTGGCCGCGTTCGCCGACGATCCCGACCAACGGGTGCGCGACGTGCAGATCGCCGACCGTGCCGAGCTGGACAAGGTCGAACAGTTCAGCGCCGCAGCACAAACCAGCATCCTCGACGGCTGGCACGACCCCGTCGCAATCGGGGTCGTCGGCGACGTCTACGACCACGTCACCGACGGAAACGGCACGCAGCTTGTGGCCCGCGGCCAGCGGGGCCGGTGGACCGAGGACGGTGCCGTCCAGATCGTCGACGAACCCGAGGTGCGGGTGCCGTCGGCCCCCACCGGACCCGCCGAACCGGCGCGCACCGACACCGAGCGGGCGCTGGCCACGATCCTGGCCGAGGTGCTCGGCGTCGCCGAGGTCAACCGCACCGACGGGTTTTTCGAACTCGGCGGCGACTCGATCCTGGCCGTGCAGGTCGCCGCCCGCGCCCGCGACACCGGGTTGGCGCTGACCGCGCGCATGGTGTTCGAGCACCCCACCGTTTCCGAACTGGCCGCCAAGGTCGACGAGGCCGCCGACACCCCACAGACCGGCGACACCCGCCACGAGCCGATGTCGACCTCCGGGCTGTCACCGGACGAACTGGCGGCCGTCACGTCGATGTGGTCGGCGTCGCGCGACGGTGCTCCGTGACCACGACGAACGCCGAGGCGGCCATCGAAGACGTGATGGCGCTCAGCCCACTGCAACAGGGGCTGTTCTCGATGGCGAAGCTCAGCGCCGACGACGATCCGTACGTGATCGCGATGGCCGCCGACATCAGCGGCGCGCTGGACACCGCGCTGCTGCGCGACTGCGCGGCGGCGATGCTGGACCGCCACCCCAACCTGCGAGCCAGTTTTCTGCAGGCCAATTCGAGCAGGCCGGTGCAGGTGGTGCCCAGCCGCGTCGACGTTCCGTGGCGGAAGGTCATCGCAACCGCCGACGCCCTCGACGCCCTCGACGCCGACGAACGGCGCCGCCCGTTCGACCTCGAGCGCGGACCGGCCATCCGGTTCCTGCTCATCGAATTGCCCGGCGCGCGTTGGCGTCTGGTCATCGTCGCCCACCACATCATCATCGACGGCTGGTCGCTGCCGCTGTTCGTCGGCGAGCTGATCACGCTGTACCGCTCCGGCGGCGACCCCGCCGCGCTGCCGCCGCCCCCGCGGCCGTACCGCGACTACATCGGCTGGCTCGCGGGCCGCGACCAGGACGCCAGCCGGGCGTTGTGGCGCGAACACCTCGACGGGCTCGATGGGCCGACGCTGTTGACGCCCGCGCTGGCCGCAGGCGAGCCGCCCGCCGGAGCGCCCCGGCGCACCGAACTCAAGCTGGACCGCGACGCCACCGCCACGCTTGCCGACGCCGCGCGCAACCGCGGCGTTACGGTGAACACCCTGGTGCAAATGGCCTGGGCCACACTGCTGTCCGCGTTCACCGACCGCAGCGACGTGGTGTTCGGGGTGACGGTGTCGGGCCGACCCGACGAGCTCACCGGTGTGGAGACGATGGTCGGGCTTTTCATCAACACCGTGCCGCTGCGCGTGCGGCTCGACCCGGTGGCGTCGGTCGGTGCGCAATGCGTCGCGTTGCAGCGCGAAGCCGCCGCGCTGCGCGATCACAGCTACGTGCCGCACGCCGAACTGCGCGCGCTGGGCGGCATCGGCGAGATGTTCGACAGCCTGCTGGTCTACGAGAACTTTCCGCCGGGCGGGCTGGTCGGCGGCGGCGACTTCACCGCCAACGGCGCCACCTTCCGTCCCGCTGCGCTGGAAAGCCTGTCGCATTTCCCGGTGACCATCGCCGCGCACATGGTCGACGACCAGCTCACGGTGCTGGTCGAGGCGATCGACGGTGCGCTGGGCCCGATGAGCGCCGAATCGCTGGGACAGCGCCTGCTGGCCACCGTGCAACGCCTGATCCCGCACTGGGACAGCCCGCTGCGCGACGTCGGTGTGCTGCTCGACGGTGAGGCACAGCCGCCGGCCCAGACCGTCGACACGCCAACGCAACTCGGCGTGCACACCGCCTTCGCCGAAATCGCGCACAGCCGGCCCGCGTCGCCAGCGCTGAGCTGGTCCGGCGGCGAATACACCTACCGCGAACTCGACGCGGCGGCCGACCGGCTGGCCGCCGCGCTGGCCCGGCGCAACGTGGGCGCCGAACATCCGGTCGCGATCAACCTGGGCCGCGGTCCGCAGTATGTGGTCGCGATGCTCGCGGTGTTGAAGGCCGGCGCCGTGATCGTGCCGCTGGACCCGTCGATGCCCGCCGACCGCATCGCCGACATCCTGCAGCAGTGCGGCGCGACGGTGGTCGTCGACGACGCGCTGATCGCCGCGGCGGCCGACGAGCCCGACAGCGACTTCGTACCCGCGGCCGTGCATCCCGGGCAGGCCGCCTACGTCGTGTTCACCTCGGGCACCACAGGCAGGCCGAAGGGAGTGGTCGGCACCCATCAGGCCGTGCTGGCCTACGCCGACGACCACATCCGAAACATGCTGCAGCCGGCCGCAACCCGGCTGAACCGCAAGCTGCGGGTGGCGCATGCCTGGTCATTCACCTTCGATGCCGCCTGGCAACCGCTGGCCGCGCTGCTCGACGGGCACGCCGTGCACATCGTCGACGACGACGTGCAACGCGATGCCGAGGCGCTGGTGCAGACGATCGGGCGGCACGGCATCGACATGATCGACACCACACCGTCGATGTTCGCCCAACTGCATGCCGCAGGCCTGCTCACCACCGTGCCGCTCGCCGTGCTGGCGCTGGGCGGGGAGGCCGTCGGAATCCCGGCGTGGAACCTGATCCGCGACGAATGCGCACGCACGAAGATGGCGGCCCACAACTGTTACGGCCCAACCGAAACCACGGTCGAGGCGGTGGTCGCCACCATCGCCGACCACGAGCAGCCCACGATCGGGCGGCCCACCGCGCCCAGCCGCGCCTACGTGCTGGACTCCTGGCTGCGCCGGGTGCCCGACGGCGTACCGGGTGAGCTGTACCTGGCCGGCGCCCAACTGACCCGCGGGTATCTCGGCAGACCGGGGGAGACCGCGAGCCGGTTCGTCGCCGACCCGTCTGTGCCCGGCCAGCGCATGTACCGCACCGGCGACGTCGTGCGCCGCCAGGCCGACGGCGCGCTGCAGTTCCTCGGGCGCTCCGACGCGCAGGTGAAGATCCGCGGTTTCCGCGTCGAGCCCAGCGAGATCGCCGCGGTGCTGCACAGCCACCCGGCCGTGCGCACCGCCCACGTCGCGGTGCGCCACCAGCGCTGGGGTCCGCGGTTGGTCGCCTACGTCGCCGCCGAACCCGCACCGGCGGTGGCCGAGCTGCGCGGCCTGCTGGCAAAGCGGTTGCCCCGCTACATGGTTCCGCACGGCATCGTCGTCGTCGACCAGCTGCCGCTTACGTCACACGGCAAGGTCGACGATGCCGCGCTGGCCACCATCACCGTCGACGACGCCCCGTCGGCCGCACCGGAGACCGAAACGGAGACCGCGCTCGCCGAGCTGCTCACCGAGCTGCTGGACGGCGCCGAAATCGACGTCGCCGCCGACTTTCTCACGCTCGGGTTGGACAGCATCGTGGCCCTCTCGGTGGTGCAGGCCGCGCGGCGGCGCGGAATTGCGTTGCGGGCCAGGCTGATGCTCGAATGCGCCAACATCCGCGACCTCGCCGCGGCCATCGACAACGAGTCGGCCGGCGTCGAACACGATGACGATGGCGACACCGGGCCGATTCCCGTGCTGCCCAACGCGCACTGGCTCTACGAACACGGCGATCCGCGTAGGTTGGCGCAGACCGAGGCGATCTGGCTGCCAGACACCATCACCGGCGAACAACTGCGCGCGATGCTGGGCGCCGTCGTCGCCGGGCACGAGGCGCTGCGCTGCCGGCTCGACGTCGACGCGATGACGTTGGTCGCCCACGAGCCGGGTGAGATCCTGACCGAAGCGTCGGTCGACGGCAACCTGGCCGAGGCAGTCGCCCGCCATACCGCGGAATCCGTGCAACGCCTTGACCCGCAACGTGGTTCGATGTTGCGCGCGGTGTGGCTGCGCCAACCCGACGGACCCGGCGTGCTGGTGCTCACCGCGCACGTCCTCGCGCTGGATCCGGCGTCGTGGCGGATCGTGCTGGGTGAGCTCGACGCCGCGTGCCACGCCGTCTCCGCAGGCATGGCGCCGGCGCCGATCCGCGAACACACCCCCTTGCGCCGGTGGTCGCGTCTGCTCGCCGAACGCGCGAAAGGGCTGCAGACCTCCGACTTCTGGGCCGCCCAACTCGACGGTGACGACCCGGCTCTCGGCGCGCGCCGGGTGCGCCCGCAGACCGACCGGGTCGGCGACGTCGTCGTCGCCGTCTCGGTCACCGACGCCGATGTGAGCGCCCGGCTGTTGTCGTCGGGCGTTCCGACGCCGCACCTGCTGGCAGACGCCGCCGCCAGAACCGTCACCCGTTGGCGACGGCACCGCGGACAGCAGGTGACACCGCCGCTGCTGGCGTTGGAGACCCACGGCCGCGCCGACGGCGTCATCGCCGGCGCGGACACCTCCGACACCGTCGGACTGCTCACCGCGATCTACCCCCTGCGGGTGCGCTCGCACAAGGACCTGACCGCAATACCGGGCGACGGCATCGACTACGGTCTGCTGCGGTACCTGCGCCCGGACACCGCGCAACGGCTGCGCGGCTACCGCGAACCTCAGCTGCTGCTGAACTTCCTGGGCCGCATCCACGTCGGACTCGACGGCGGTGTGGTCAGGCTGGATCGCGAGCTGTTGAAAGGTGTGTCCCCGTTGCCGGAACCGGATCTCGCGGTGCGCCATGAGCTGACGATCGTGGCGGCGGTGCTCGGCGAAAGCGATGCCCCGGTGTTGGCCACGCAGTGGCGTACGTTGCCCGACATTCTGTCCGCCGACGACGTCGCGGTCCTTCAGTCGATGTGGCAGGAAAGCCTAGGAGAGGTGGTGTCATGACCCCGACATTGGCGGTCGTCGGTGCGGGAGCCAAGGCGGTCGCAGTCGCCGCCAAGGCCGCCGTACTGCGCGACATGGGTGTCGCTGTACCCGACGTCGTGGCCGTGGAACGCACGGGCGTGGCGGCCAACTGGCAGGCCGACGGCGGCTGGACCGACGGTCAGCACCGGCTGGGCACCGGCCCCGAGAAGGACGTCGGCTTCCCCTACCGGTCCTCGATGGTGCCGCGGCGCAACGCCGAACTCGACGAGCGGATGACCCGGCACAGCTGGCAGTCCTACCTCATCAGCACCGGCCAGTTCGCCGAATGGGTGGACCGCGGTCGCCCCGCACCCACCCACAAGAAGTGGAGCCAGTACCTGCGCTGGGTCGCCGACAACATCGCGATGAACGTGGTTCTCAGTGAGGTGCAGCAGATCTCGGTGGACTCCGGCGCCGACGGGCAGCGGCGCTGGGCCCTGCACACCGCCGACCAGACCGTGCACGGTGACGCCCTGATGATCACCGGACCGGGGCAGCCCGAGCGGTCGATCCTCCCCGGCAACCCGCGGGTGCTGTCGATCGCCCAGTTCTGGCACCGCGCCGCCCAGTGCGAGCTGATCACCGCCGAGCGCGTCGCGGTGATCGGCGGTGGTGAAACCGCGGCGTCGATGCTCAACGAGCTGTTCCGGCACCGGGTTTCGACCATCACCGTGATCTCACCGCAGGTCACGTTGTTCACCAGGGGTGAGGGCTTCTTCGAGAACAGCCTGTTCTCCGACCCCACCGGCTGGACCAGCCTGACGATGGCCGAACGCCGCGATGCGATGATCCGCACCGACCGCGGGGTGTTCTCCGCGCGGGTGCAAGAGGCGCTGCTGTCCGACGACCGGATCCGGCACCTGCGGGGCAGGGTCGCGCACGCCGTGGCCCGCGACGGACGAATCCGGTTGACGCTCAGCACCAATCAGGGTGGCGAGAAGCTGGAGACCGTGCACGGTTTCGATCTGGTGATCGACGGCTCGGGCGCCGACGCGGCGTGGTTCGTGCCGCTGCTGGGCCAGGACGCGCTGGATCTGCTCGAACTCGGTCTTGGCGGCCCGCTCACCACCGACGCGCTGGCCGAGGCCATCGGTCACGACCTCGCGGTCACCAACATCACCCCGAAGCTGTTTCTGCCCGGCCTGTCCGGGCTGACCCAGGGGCCCGGCTTCCCCAACCTGTCGTGTCTGGGGCTGCTGTCTGACCGCATCCTCGGCGCCGAGTTCGCCGGAGCCGACGCGCGCGCCGACCGATCAGCGAGGAGAAGCGATGAGCACCAACCCATTCGATGACGACGACGCCACGTTCGTCGTGCTCGTCAACGGCGAGGACCAGCACAGCCTGTGGCCCGCGTTCGCCGACGTGCCCGCCGGATGGCGCGTCGTCTTCGGCGAGGGCACCCGCACCGACTGCCTGGCCTACGTCGAGCAGAACTGGCCCGACATCCGCCCGCGCAGCCTGCAGGCAGCGATCAACGCGGGGTAGCTGCTCTACGTTGGTGCGGTGGCAATTGCGACGCGGCGCACGACGCCGGCGGTAGCCGCGGCGTGTTGGACCGCCGCGGCGCTGGGCTACGTCGTGCTGGAGGCGCTGGCCGCCGCGGCGCTGACCGGCTACAGCTACACCGAGCACTACATCAGCTCGCTGGGTGTGCCGGCGTGGTCCCCGCGCGCGTACCTGATGAACGCGGCCTTCTATCTGCAGGGCGTGCTGTTCCTGCTCGGCGCGGTGCTGATCGCCAGGGCGGTGCGGGGCCGCATGAGCGCGGTGCTCGTCGTGCTGGTGGCGCTCAACGCGGTCGGTAACTTCCTGGTCGGTGTGGTGCATGGCGGCTCGCCGCTGTGGACGAACGGCTACGAGTGGCTGCACGTGCTGGGCGCGGTCCTGGCGATCCTCGGCGGAAACGCCGCGGCGCTGGCCGGCTCCGTCGTCGTCGCGCGCGCCACCGCGGCGCGGTGGTATCGGCCGGTCGGGCTGTCGATCGGGGTCGCGGGGATCGTGATCTTCGCGATGCTGCAGAACTACAACGACTGGGCGGTCGACTACGCGCCGGTCGGGCTCGTCGAACGCGCCTGCGTGTACACCATCCTGCTCTGGCAACTGCTCAGCGCCCTGGTGCTGTGGATGCGGTCAGATCTGCTGCGCTAACGGCATGTCCATGTCGAACACCCGCGCGTGCAACACCGTGCGGTTGCGCAGCGCCGCCCGCACCGCCCGGTGCAGCCCGTCCTCCAGATAGACGACGCCCCTCCAGCGCACCGCATGCGGAAACAGGTCGCCGTAAAACGTCGAGTCCTCCGACAACAACCGATCCAGGGCCAGCACGGTCGTCGTCGTCACCAACTCGTCGAGCCGGATCTGCCGCGGCGGAATCTTGGCCCACTGCCGATGGGACAACCCGTGGTCGGGGTACGGGCGGCCCTCGCGCACCCCTTTGAAGATCACCGCCGTGCCGTCCTGCGCGTGCACCCTTCGGGCAACCGCTTCACGTTGCGAAGGCTATCGCACGGCAGCGGTTGGCCAGGCCTACTGCGTCGGCGGCTATCACCGCTGCTGATGACCGTAAACTGGACGGGGAATTGGAGGTGAACCATGGGGAGTGCCGACGAGCGTCGGTTCGAGGTGCTGCGCGCCATCGTCGCTGACTTCGTGGCCACCAAGGAACCGATCGGATCCAAAGCCCTCGTCGAGCGGCACAACCTCGGGGTGTCCAGCGCGACGGTCCGCAACGACATGGCCGTCCTGGAGGCCGAGGGCTACATCGCCCAGCCGCACACCAGCTCGGGCCGGGTGCCCACCGAGAAGGGCTACCGCGAGTTCGTCGACCGGATCAACGAGGTCAAGCCGCTGTCGTCGGCTGAACGACGCGCGATCCTGTCGTTCTTGGAGTCCGGTGTCGACCTCGACGACGTGCTGCGCCGCGCCGTGCGGCTGCTGGCGCAGCTGACCCGGCAGGTGGCGATCGTGCAGTACCCGACGCTGACGACGTCGACCGTGCGCCGCCTGGAGGTCGTGCCGCTCACCCCGGCGCGGGTGTTGCTGGTGGTGATCACCGACTCCGGGCGCATCGACCAGCGCATCGTCGAGCTCGGCGACACCATCGACGACCACGAGCTGATCCAGCTGCGCGACCGGCTGGGCCAGGCCCTGGAAGGTAAACCGTTCGCCGCCGCATCGGCCGCGGTCGCGGAGCTCGCGGCCCAGCTCGACGGCACCGGCGGGCTGTCCGACGCGATCGGGCGCGCCGCCACCGTGCTGGTGGAGACCCTCGTCGAACACCGCGACGAGCGGCTGGTGCTGGGCGGCACCGCCAATTTGACCCGCAACACCGCCGACTTCGGCGGTTCGCTGCGCTCGGTGCTCGAGGCGCTGGAGGAACAAGTCGTGGTGCTGCGGCTGCTGGCCGCGCAGCAGGAGGCGGGCAAGGTGACCGTGCGCATCGGCCACGAAACCGAGGCCGAGGAGATGTCGGGCACCTCGGTGGTGAGCACCACCTACGGTAGTGCGGGCAAGGTGTACGGCGGCATGGGAGTGTTGGGACCCACCCGGATGGACTATCCGGGAACTATCGCTAATGTCGCTGCGGTTGCTCTCTATATCGGTGAAGTCCTAGGCAGCCGATAGTTTCGGCACCAACAGAGGCATAGACAGGCAGGTCAGGCGTGGCACGCGACTACTACGGGCTGCTCGGTGTGAGCAGAGGCGCGAGTGACTCAGAGATCAAACGCGCCTATCGGAAGCTGGCTCGTGAACTGCATCCCGACGTCAACCCCGACGAAGGGGCCCAAACGCGGTTCAAAGAGATCAGCGTCGCCTACGAGGTTCTGAGCGATCCGGAGAAACGCCGCATCGTCGATCTCGGCGGCGATCCGCTGGAATCCGCGGGCGCGGCGGCGGGCAACGGCTTCGCCGGGTTCGGCGGGCTGGGCGATGTGTTCGAGGCGTTCTTCGGCGGCGGGCAGGCCACCCGCGGCCCGGTGGGCCGGGTCCGGCCTGGTTCGGACTCGCTGCTGCGGATGCGGCTGGACCTGACCGAATGCGCCACCGGGGTGACCAAACAGGTCACCGTCGACACCGCGGTGCTGTGCGACCTGTGCCACGGCAAAGGCACCCACGGCAACTCCAGCCCCGCCACCTGCGATACCTGCGGTGGCCGCGGCGAGATCCAGACCGTGCAGCGTTCGCTGCTCGGGCAGGTCATGACGTCGCGGCCGTGCCCGGTGTGCGGCGGGGTCGGCGAGGTCATCCCCGACCCCTGCCACCGGTGCGGCGGCGACGGGCGGGTGCGCGCGCGGCGCGAGATCAGCGTCAAGATCCCCGCCGGTGTGGGCGACGGGATGCGGGTGCGGTTGGCCGCCCAGGGCGAGGTCGGCCCAGGCGGCGGCCCGGCAGGCGACCTCTACGTCGAGGTGCACGAGAAGCCGCATGAGATCTTCGTCCGCGACAACGACGACCTGCACTGCACGGTCTCGGTGCCGATGGTCGACGCCGCGCTGGGCACCACCGTCACCGTCGACGCGATTCTGGACGGCCCGACCGAGATCACCATCCCGGCGGGCACCCAGCCCGGTCAGGTGACGACGCTTCGCGGCCGCGGCATGCCGCATCTGCGGTCCGGGGTGCGCGGCGATCTGCACGCCCACATCGAGGTCGTCGTGCCGTCGCGGCTGGACCACGAGGACATCGAGTTGCTGCGCAAGCTGAAGGAACACCGCGCCAAGGACACCGCCGAAGTCCGCTCCACCAACGGCGCCGCGGGCTCGTCCGGCGGCGGGTTGTTCTCCCGGCTGCGCGAGACGTTCAGCGGCCGCTGACCCGACGTGTCGTTGGCGGGCCGCGAAATCCACACCAGGGTCGTGATTTCGGCGTCCCAACGACCCTGGCGCAGATCTCGGCGAAAACGCGCATGACCGACGCGCTGTTCTACGTCGACACGCTGCCCGGGGTCGGCGAGCTCGCGGTTGTCGACGGCGACGAGGGATTTCACGCCGCCAACGTGCGTCGCATCCGCGTCGGCGAGCACCTCAACCTCAGCGACGGCGCAGGCGAACTGGCGCAGTGCGTCGTCGAGGAGACGGCCAAGGGCAGGCTGACCGCGCGGGTGCTGAACCGCCGGTTCGTGCCCCCGCCGGCGCCGACGGTCACCGTCGTGCAGGCGCTACCGAAGTCCGACCGCGCGGAGCTGGCCGTCGAACTGGCGACCGAAGCCGGAGCCGACGCGTTCGTGCCCTGGCAGGCGGCCCGGTGTGTCGCCAGATGGGACGGCGCGGCCAAAATCGACAAGGGGCTGCGGCGTTGGGCCACGGTGGCCCGGTCGGCGGCGCGGCAGTCGCGGCGCCCCCACATCCCGCAGGTCAGCGGAGTGGTGTCGACGGCCGAGCTGGTCGAGCGGTTGGCCACCGGCGACGCCGTCGTGCTGGTCCTGCACGAATCGGCCCCCCAGCCGCTCACCGACGTGCCGGTGGCCGACGCCGGCGCGGTGTATCTGGTGGTCGGCCCGGAAGGCGGCATCACCGACGACGAGGTCGCCGCGCTGGTCGGCGCGGGTGCGACGCCGGTGCGCATGGGCCCGACGGTGCTGCGGACGTCGACGGCCGCGGCGGTCGCGTTGGGGGCGCTGGGCGTGCTGACCCCGCGGTGGCGGTGAGCCGGCGTCTGGGCTAATCATTGGGAAGCGTCACCGCCCGGCGGTAAACTGGGTGTTCTTGACAAACCGCCAGGCCAGACACAGAAAGCAGGCACTGAACCCTCTTGACGCCCCGCGAGACGACCGCTGACTCGTCGCAGGCTGATCAGTCTTCGGAGTCGGTACGCAGCACAAGCTCCAGAATCGATGTGCCACCCGCCTATGTCGTGGGCCTCCTGGGTTCCGCCGACGAGAACCTGCGCGCGCTCGAGCGTGTCCTGGCGGCCGATATCCATGTGCGCGGTAACGCGCTGACCTTGTCCGGCGAACCCGCCGACGTCGCGCTGGCCGAACGCGTGGTGTCGGAGTTGATGGCGATCGTGGCCCGCGGGCAGTCGCTGACCCCCGACGTCGTACGGCACAGCGTGAGCATGCTCACCGGCGCGGGCAACGAGTCGCCGGCTGAGGTGTTGACCCTCGACATCCTGTCGCGGCGCGGCAAGACGATCCGGCCCAAGACGCTGAACCAGAAACGCTACGTCGACGCCATCGACGCGCACACCATCGTGTTCGGCATCGGCCCGGCGGGCACCGGCAAGACGTATCTGGCAATGGCCAAGGCGGTCAACGCATTACAGACCAAACAGGTCAACAGGATCATCCTGACCCGGCCTGCCGTCGAGGCGGGGGAGCGGCTCGGTTTCCTGCCCGGCACGCTCAGCGAGAAGATCGACCCCTACCTGCGCCCGCTCTACGACGCGCTGCACGACATGATGGATCCCGAGCTGATCCCAAAGCTGATGAGCGCCGGGGTAATCGAGGTGGCACCGCTCGGGTATATGCGTGGGAGGACGTTGAATGATGCGTTCATCATCCTCGACGAGGCGCAGAACACCACGGCCGAACAGATGAAGATGTTTCTGACCCGGCTGGGCTTCGGCTCGAAAGTCGTTGTCACCGGCGATATCACGCAGGTGGACTTGCCCGGTGCTGCCAGCTCGGGGTTGCGCGCCGCGATGCAGATTCTCGACGGGATCGACGACATCCACTTCGCCGAACTCACCAGCGCCGACGTGGTGCGGCATCGGCTGGTCTCCGAAATCGTCGATGCGTACGCGAAATACGAGGAGCCGGGCTTGGTCAACCGGGCTCAACGGCGCGCAGCGGGGAACAGGTCGCGACGGTAACCGATTATGAGCATTGAGGTGTCCAACGAGTCGGGCATCGACGTCTCCGAAGACGAGCTGATCAGCATCGCCCGGTTCGTCATCCGCAAGATGAACGTGCACCCGGCGGCCGAACTGTCGATGGTGCTGCTCGACACCGCGGCGATGGCCGACCTGCACATGCGGTGGATGGACCTGCCCGGGCCCACCGACGTGATGAGCTTTCCGATGGACGAGCTCGAACCGGGCGGTCGGCCGGATGCGCCCGAGCCCGGGCCGGCGTTGCTCGGCGACATCGCGCTGTGTCCGCAGTTCGCCGCCGAACAGGCCGCGGCGGCCGGCCACTCGCTGGGCCAGGAACTCGCCCTGCTGACCGTGCACGGTGTGCTGCACCTCCTCGGGTACGACCACGCCGAACCCGATGAGGAAAAGGAGATGTTCACCCTGCAGCGCGAACTGCTCGAAGAGTGGGTGGCCGATCAGGTCGAGTCCTATCACCAGCACCGCCAGTCCGAAAAGGAACGCAGGCTGCTGGACAACTCCCGATACTTCGACCAACCGTGAGCAACACCGCGCAGCTGATCGTCGCGATCGTGCTGGTCGGTCTCGGTGGGCTGTTCGCGGCGGTCGACGCGGCGCTGAGCACGGTGTCGCCGGCCCGCGTCGACGAACTCGTGCGCGACGAACGCCCGGGCGCGGTCCGGCTGGCCAAGGTGATGGCCGGCCGGCCGCACTACATCAACCTCATCGTGCTGCTGCGTATCGCATGCGAGGTCGGCGCGACCGTGTTGCTCGCCGCGTACCTGGACGACCACCTCGGCGTGACCTGGGGGTTGGTCACGGCCGCGGCGATCATGGTGGTGGTCAGCTTCGTGGTGATCGGCGTCGGCCCGCGCACCCTGGGCAGACAGCACGCGTACACGATCGCGTTGCTGGCTGCCCTTCCGCTACAAGCGCTTTCGTTGCTGCTGACCCCGATCAGCAGGCTGCTGGTGCTGATCGGTAACGCGCTGACGCCCGGCCGCGGCTTCCGCAACGGGCCGTTCGCCTCCGAGATCGAACTGCGCGAGGTCGTCGACCTGGCTCAGCAGCGCGGCGTGGTGGCCGACGACGAGCGCCGGATGATCCAGTCGGTGTTCGAACTCGGTGACACCCCGGCGCGCGAGGTGATGGTGCCGCGTACCGAGATGGTGTGGATCGAGGCGGACAAGTCGGCGGGCCAAGCCACGTCGCTGGCGGTGCGCAGCGGGCACTCCCGGATCCCGGTGATCGGCGAGAACGTCGATGACGTCGTCGGGGTGGTCTACCTCAAAGACCTTGTCCAGCGCACCTATTACTCCACCGACGGGGGCCGCAGCACCAAGGTGTCGGAGGTGATGCGGCCCGCGGTGTTCGTGCCGGACTCCAAACCGCTCGACGAGCTGCTGCGGGAGATGCAGCGCGACCGCAACCACATGACGCTGCTGGTCGACGAGTACGGCGCCATCGCCGGGCTGGTCACCATCGAGGACGTGCTCGAGGAGATCGTCGGCGAGATCGTCGACGAATACGACGCAGGCGAAACCGTTCCGGTGCAAGACCTGGGCGACAAGCGGTATCGGGTGTCGGCGCGGCTGTCGATCGAAGACCTCGGCGAGCTCTACGACATCGACTTCGACGAAGACCTCGACGTCGACACCGTCGGCGGGCTGGTGGCCCTGGAGTTGGGCCGCGTTCCGCTGCCCGGCGCCGAGGTGACGTGGGACGGGCTGCGGCTGCGCGCCGAGGGCGGACCGGACCATCGCGGCCGGGTTCGTATCGGTACCGTCCTGGTCAGCCGGACGGAACCGGCCGCAGAGGAGCGCCATGACTGATCTGGACCCCGAGGACGCCAAGCTCGTGACGCTGGCCCGCGGCGCGATGGGCCGCGCCGAAGCGACCAGCGGCGCGGCCGTGCGCGACGCCGATGGCCGCACCTACGCCGGGGCACCCGTCGCTCTGGACGCGCTGCGGCTCACCGCCCTGCAGGCCGCCGTCGCCGCCGCCGTGTCCAGCGGCGCCGCCGGGCTGGAAGCCGCGGTGCTGGTCGGCGGCAGCGCCGACGACGCCGGCGTGGCTGCGGTGCGCGAACTGTCGGCCGACGCGGCGGTTCTCGTCACCGACCGGTCGGGTACACCGTTGTGAGCGAATTCCGTTCCGGCTTCGTCTGTTTCGTCGGGCGGCCGAACACCGGGAAGTCGACGCTGACCAACGCGCTGGTGGGCGCCAAGGTCGCGATCACGTCGAACCGGCCGCAGACCACCCGGCACACGATCCGCGGCATCGTGCACCGCGACGACTTTCAGATCATCCTGGTCGACACCCCCGGACTGCACCGGCCGCGCACCCTGCTCGGGCAGCGGCTCAACGATCTGGTGAAGGAGACCTACTCCCAGGTCGACGTCATCGGGCTGTGTATCCCCGCCGACGAGAAGATCGGGCCCGGGGACCGGTGGATCTGCGAGCAGATCCGCGCCGTGGCACCCAACACCACGCTGATGGCGATCGTGACCAAGATCGACAAGGTGGCCAAGGACCGGGTGGCCGCGCAACTGGTCGAGGTCAGCGAGCTGGTGGGCCCCGACGCCGAGATCGTGCCGGTGTCGGCGACCACCGCAGAGAACCTCGGCGTGCTGACCGACCTGCTCGCGGCCCAGCTGCCGCCGGGCCCGGCGTTCTATCCCGACGGTGAACTCACCGACGAGCCCGAGGAAACGCTGATGGCCGAGCTGATCCGCGAGGCCGCGCTCGAAGGTGTGCGCGATGAACTCCCGCACTCGCTGGCCGTCGTCATCGAAGAGGTCAGCCCGCGCGAGGGACGTGACGATCTCATCGATGTGCGCGCGAACCTGTTCGTCGAACGGGACAGCCAGAAGGGCATCGTCATCGGCAAGGGCGGTGCGCGGCTGCGCGAAGTCGGCACCGCCGCGCGCACGGCGATCGAGAAACTGCTCGGCACCAAGGTGTTCCTGGACCTGCGGGTCAAGGTCGCCAAGAACTGGCAGCGCGACCCCAAACAGCTGGGCCGGCTGGGCTTTTAGAGCCTCAGCCCGGGGCGCCCGCGCCCGGCTGCCCGAACGGGCGCTGTCCCGGAACGTGGACCGGCGGGGCGCCGTCGCCCTTGCCGTACACCGCGACCACCACGGTGCGGTCGATCAGGTTCTCCGACCACACGCCGATGTCGACGTTGGAGCAGTCGGACATGATCGCGTGGTAGTCGGGCCGGTGATACCACTGGTTGATCAGCTCGATACCGCTGATGGCCAGCGCCGGGTTGATGGCGACGGTCTCGGCGACCGCACCGTTGTAGCCGGCCCGGTTCGCGCGGTCGGTGACCGTCGACCCGTCCGAGCCGATGTCGCCGTTGAGCGCCCGGTTGTGCAACACGTCGTTGGTATGCCACTGGGCAGCCAACCGCAGCTTCGGGTTGATCTTGATGTCGGTGTCGCAGCCGGCCAGATGCTGCATCGTGTAGACGTTGGCGACCACACCGTCGTTCAGACGCTTGTTGTCGGCATTGGCCACCGACGTTCCGAACACCAGGCCGCCCGCAACGGCCAGGACGGACACCGCATATGCGTAGCGCCGCGTTTTCATGATCGGCACATTACGCGACCTCGTCGGAGATCGACCCCGCAATGTCGGGTTCGGCTCGCCCGGTCGGCTCGGGATCCGGGGCAGGCCCGACCGTCCACCACGGCTGCGGTTGCTTCATCGCCCACCCGTTGATCGCCTCCAACTCCGCGGCCAGCGAGACCAGCAACGGCTCGCTGTTGGCCGGACCCATCAGCTGCACCCCGATCGGCAGCCCGGACGAGGTGAAGCCGGCCGGCACATTGATCGACGGCCAGCCCAGCAGGTTCCACGGCCAGGTCACCGGGCACGCCTTGATCATCGTGCGGTCGGTGGACAGGCCGCCGCGGTGGTCGAAATCGTGCACGGGCGGGGGTGGTTGCGCGGTCGTCGGCGCCAGCACGACGTCGGCGATGTTGAAGATCCAGCCCATCCGACGCTGGGCAGCGGCCTCGCGTGCGCGGGCCTTGCGCAGCACGTTCTCCGAGAGCAACCGGCCCATCCGCAGGTTGGACTTGGTGCGGGTGTCCAGGGTGACGCCGTAGCCGAGGCGCTCAGCCCATTCCAGCAGCCCCGACGTCGACCGGGACAGGAAGTTCCACGACATACCGAGGCTGTAGCTGGGGTCGGCCTCGATGATGCTGTGCCCCAGTTCGCCCAACTGGGCGGCGACGGCGTCCATCGCGGCGCGGATCTCCGGGTCCAGGGTGGCGCGGAACACCGTGAACGGAAACTTCGTCGACATCGCGACCCGCAGCGGGCCGGGCGCCTGCGCGACGGAATCCGAGACCCGCGCCGGAGGCGGCTGATGCAGATCCCCCGGCACGTTGCCCGACGCCGCGTCCAGCACGATCGCCGCGTCCGCGACGGTTCGGGCCAGTACGCCGTTGACGGTGATGCCGTTGAACGCCTCGGGCAGCGGCCAGGTGGAGATGCGGCCGCGTTGCGGTTTGATGCCGACCAGATGCGTCCACGCCGCCGGGATCCGCACGCTGCCCGCGCCGTCAGAGCCGATGGCCGCGGTCACCAGACCAGCCGCGACGGCCGCGGCGCTGCCGCCCGAGGACCCGCCGGGGGTGTGCTCACGCGACCACGGGTTGCGGGTGTGGCCGAAGCCCGGCCCGCTGGTGAACGGCCACTGACCCAGCTCGCACGTGTTGGTCTTGCCGACGATCACCGCGCCCGCCGCGCGCAGCCGTCGCACCACCTCGGCGTCTCTAGTGGCCACCGGCACCGTGCCGTCGGCGCCGAACCGGGTCGGCACCCCGGCCACGTCGACGTCATCCTTGACCGCGAGCGGCACGCCCAGCAGCGGAAGTTGTTCGCCCGCCGCGCGTTTACGGTCGGCCGCGGCGGCGTCGGCTAATGCCTGCTCCCGCAAGACCACCCGAAACGCGTTGAGCGTCGGCTGGCTGGCCTCGATCGCGTCCAGCGAGCGCCGCGTCAGCTCAACAGACGTGACGGAGCCGCTCGCCAGCTGGAAAAGTTGCTGCGTGAGAGTAGGAAAACGGGCAGTGTCGACCATCACGTACCAGGATATCGGCGCTGCGAAACAAGGATCTGTCGGATGCAGTGGGAGACTGTAACGATGCGGCTGTATCGGGACCGGGCGGTGGTGCTGCGCCAGCACAAGCTCGGCGAGGCCGACCGGATCGTCACCCTGCTGACCCGCCAGCACGGGTTGGTGCGGGCGGTGGCCAAGGGGGTGCGGCGCACCCGCAGCAAGTTCGGGGCCAGGCTGGAGCCGTTCGCGCACATCGACGTTCAACTGCATCCGGGCCGCAACCTCGACATCGTCACCCAGGTGCAGGCCATCGACGCGTTCGCCAGCGACATCGTCAGCGACTACGGCCGCTACACCTGTGCGTGCGCCATGCTGGAGACCGCCGAACGGCTGGCGGGCGAGGAACGGGTGCCGATGCCCGCGCTGCACCGGCTGACCGTGGCCGCGTTGCGGGCGGTGGCCGACGGGGCCAGGCCCCGCGAACTCGTGCTGGATGCCTACCTGTTGCGGGCCATGGGGATCGCGGGCTGGGCGCCTGCGCTGAGCGAATGCGCCCGCTGCGCCGCCCCCGGGCCGCACCGCGCGTTTCATGTGGCGGCCGGCGGAAGCGTGTGCGTGCATTGCCGCCCGTCGGGGTCGGTGACGCCGCCGCAACCCGTGCTGGACCTGATGGTCGCCCTGCACGACGGGGACTGGGAGTATGCGCAAGCGACCACGTCGTCGCATCGCAGCCAGGCCAGCGGCCTGGTGGCCGCGCACCTGCAGTGGCATCTGGAGCGTCAATTGCGGACATTGCCGCTGGTCGAGCGGGTCTATCGGGTGGATAAGACCCTGGCCGATCAGCGCGTGTCCCTGTTCGGGCAGGATGTGGCCCATGGCAGTGAAGAGGGCTGGGCAAAGGACGCGCAAGCAGACCTACCCCCAGCTGCCTCCGGCGCCTGAGGACTATCCGAGCTTCCCCGACAAGTCGACGTGGCCGGTCGTTTTCCCCGAGATCCCCGCAGGTACGAACGGCAGGTTCGCCCGTCCGCCCCAGCACACGTCGAAGGCCGCCGCCCCGCAGATCCCCGCCGACCAGGTGCCCAACCATGTCGCAGTCGTCATGGACGGCAACGGACGCTGGGCCACCCAGCGTGGACTGCACCGCACCGAGGGGCACAAGATGGGCGAGGCGGTGCTCATCGACATCACCTGCGGCGCAATCGAAATCGGCATCAAACACCTGACCGTTTATGCGTTCTCCACCGAAAACTGGAAACGCAGCACCGAAGAGGTGCGCTTTTTGATGGGCTTCAACCGTGAGGTGGTGCGCCGGCGCCGCGAGAACCTCAACGACATGGGCGTGCGGATGCGCTGGGTCGGCTCGCGGCCCCGCATGTGGCGCAGCGTGATCAAGGAGTTCGACATCGCCGAGCAGATGACCGTCGGCAATGACGTCATCACAATCAACTACTGCGTGAACTACGGCGGGCGCACCGAGATCGTCGAGGCTACGCGCGCACTGGCGCAGGAGGCGGCCGACGGCAAGATCAACCCGTCCCGCATCAGTGAGGCGACGTTCGCCAAACATCTGCACCGCGCCGACATTCCCGACGTCGACCTGTTCATCCGGACGTCGGGGGAGCAGCGGGCCAGCAACTTCCTGCTGTGGCAGGCTGCCTACGCCGAGTTCGTCTTCCAGGACAAGCTGTGGCCCGATTACGACCGCCGCGATCTGTGGGCGGCGTGTGAGGAATACGTGAACCGCAACCGTCGTTTCGGGCGGGCCTGATGGCGCTGCAGGAACGGCTCGCCACGGTGCTCGCAGAGATCCTGCCGGTGCAGCAGGAGGACGACGGCGCGGTCACCGTGCAGCACGACGAGACGTTGGCCTCGCTGCGCGCGGTGACGATCGCCGAGGGCCTGGAAATGGTGGCGCTGACCCAGATCCTGGCGTGGGATCTGCCCTACGACGCCAAGCTGCGCGCCGAGGTGGCCGACCACGCGCACAACACGTTGCTGGGCACCGTGTCGCTGGCGACCAAGAGCGCGCCGGCGAAGATCGCCGCAGGGGCCAAGCGCAACTCCAAGAAGGCCGCAGATGTGTTGCTGCGCTACAACTTTCCCGCCGCAGGCCTGAGCGACGATGCGCTGCGCACGCTGGTCCTCATGGTGTTGGCCACCGGCGCGGACGTGCGGCGCGCGCTAGTCGGCTGAGCAGTCCCCGCAGCGCCCGAAGATCTCGATCGTGTGGGTGACGTCGGAGAACCCGTGTTCGCGGGCGACGTCGGCGGCCCAGGTCTCCACGTCGCGGCCCTGGATCTCGACGGTCGCGCCGCAGGCCCGGCACACCAGATGGTGGTGGTGGTCGTCGGAGCACCGCCGGTACACCGCTTCGCCGGTGTCGTTGCGCAACGTGTCGACGATGCCTGCGGCCGCCATCTGCTGCAGCGTGCGGTAGACGGTGGTCAGGCCGATGCCTTCGCCGCGCCTGCGCAGTTCGTCGTGCAGTTCCTGCGCGGAGCGGAACTCGTCGGTCTTCTCGAGCAGCGCGGCGACCGCGGCGCGCTGGCGCGTCGAGCGCACGCCGGTTGCGGTCATGTGGTGCCCTCGCCCGCGTGGGTGACGGCGGCGACGACGATGTCGGCGAGGTGGTGATCGACCAGGTGGTACATCACTTCCCGGCCGGAGCGTTCACCGGCGACCACACCGGCCGCCTTGAGGATGCGCAGATGCTGGCTGACCAACGGTTGCGGCACGCTCAGCGCGTCGACGAGCTCGTGCACGCAGCGGGCCGATTCGCGCAGCTGGAGCACGATCGCGATGCGCACCGGCGCGGCCAGCGCGCGCAGCAGATCGCCGGAGGTGTCGAGCACGTCGCGGGGCGGTAGTTCAGGAAACGGTGCGCCGCTGTGGTCGTGGGTGCCGGCGGTGTCGGCGTCGCCGGCCAAAGTGGAAACGATTTCCATTATGGTGCCCACCATACATGCGCGGTTGCGCATGTCAACGGGGCCGAGCGGGTCGCTAGGCTGTGCAGTCGTGGCTTCCTCTTCTTCGATCATCGACACCGTGGCTAACCTGGCCAAGCGTCGCGGCCTGGTCTTTCAGTCCGGCGAGATCTACGGCGGAACCAAGTCGGCGTGGGACTACGGCCCGCTCGGGGTGGAACTCAAGGAGAACATCAAGCGGCAGTGGTGGCGTTCGGTGGTCACCAGCCGCGACGACGTCGTCGGCCTCGACAGCGCGATCATCCTGCCGCGCGAGGTGTGGGTGGCCTCCGGGCACGTCGACGTGTTCAACGACCCGCTCGTCGAGTGCCTCAACTGCCACAAGCGTCACCGCCAGGACCACATGCAGGAGGCATACGCCGCCAAGAAGGGTCTCGACGACCCCGACGCGGTGCCGATGGACGAGATCGCCTGCCCGGACTGCGGCACCAAGGGGCAGTGGACCGAACCACGCGACTTCAACATGATGCTCAAGACCTACCTCGGCCCGATCGAGACCGAGGAGGGCCTGCACTATCTGCGCCCGGAGACGGCGCAGGGCATCTTCGTCAACTTCGCGAACGTGGTGACAACGGCACGTAAGAAGCCGCCGTTCGGAATCGCCCAGACCGGCAAGAGCTTTCGCAACGAGATCACACCGGGCAACTTCATCTTCCGCACCCGCGAGTTCGAACAGATGGAGATGGAGTTCTTCGTCGAACCGTCGACCGCCCGTGAGTGGCACCAGTATTGGATCGACGAACGCCTGCAGTGGTACGTCGACCTCGGCATCGACCGCGACAACCTGCGGCTCTACGAACATCCCCAGGAGAAGTTGTCGCACTACTCCGAACGCACGGTCGACATCGAGTACAAGTTCGGGTTCACGGGCAGCCCGTGGGGTGAGCTGGAAGGTGTGGCCAACCGCACCGACTTCGACTTGTCCACGCACACCAAGCATTCCGGCGTCGACCTGTCGTTCTACGATCAAGCCACCGACGCGCGCTATGTGCCCTATGTCATCGAACCGGCGGCGGGGCTGACCCGCTCGTTCATGGCGTTTCTCGTCGATGCCTACGCCGAGGACGAGGCCCCCAACGCCAAGGGCGGGGTGGACAAACGCACGGTGCTGCGGCTCGATCCGCGGCTGGCGCCGGTCAAGGCCGCGGTGCTACCGCTGTCGCGCAACCCCGACCTGTCGCCGAAAGCCCGCGACCTCGCCGCTGAACTGCGCAAGTACTGGAACGTCGAGTTCGACGACGCCGGCGCGATCGGCAGGCGGTACCGCCGCCAGGACGAGATAGGCACCCCGTTCTGCGTGACGGTCGACTTCGACACGCTCGAGGACCAGGCGGTGACGATCCGTGAACGCGACGCGATGACCCAGGACCGCGTCGCACTAGACACCGTCAGCGATTACCTCGCAGCCCGCCTCAAGGGCTGCTGACTTTTTGGGCGCGAGCCCCTTTCGGCGCGAGCGTGCGTGTTTGAGGGCGACACGCCGCATCAGACGAAGAGTTTGCGCACGCTCACGGCGCACCGGGTTATCCCCAGCCGCGTATTCGTCCACAGCCGGACCGAAAAGGTCGCGGTGCTCGCGCGCGCCTCGCTGAGGATTAGTCGCCATGACAGGCGATATCGAGATGCTCATCCAAGCGCAAGGTGGCGTCGCCACCACCGCTCAACTACTGGATGCAATGGGCCGAAGTCGGCTCGACACCAAGATCCGCACCGGGCAACTGGTGAAGGTCTGGCCGGGTATCTACAGCCTTGATGAGCCGGACAACATGACGCGGCTCAAAGGGTTGGATCTGCGTGCCGGTGAGCCCGTCGCGATCTGTCTTGGCACCGCCGCGGCTGCGTACGGGTTCGACACCGAAGACGTCAGTGACCTTCATGTTCTCAATCCCGAAGGCCACCAACTGCGTAACTCCGACGGGCTGTTCGTCCATCGCCGCGAAGGTGCGCCGTTGGGCGAGGTCGACGGCCGGCCAGCGACGGCACCCGCGTGGACCGCCGTGGAGGTGGCGCGGGGTCTGCGTCGCCCGCGCGCACTTGCCACACGCTTGATGCCGCCCTGCGAAGCGGCCTGTGCGACGCGCGTCAGTTGCGCGCCGCGGCCGCACGACAAGCCGGCAGGCGCGGGATCGTGGCGGTGCGCGACCTGATCCCGCTGGCACGACCCGAAGCCGAATCTCCGATGGAAAGTGAGGTTCGGCTGGTCATGATCGATGGTGGAATGCCGCCCGCCGAACTGCAATACGAGATCGTCGACCGCGACTTCCGGATCTGGCGAGTCGACTTCGCCTGGCCGGAACACCGACTCGCTGTCGAGTACGACGGCTTCGACTGGCACAGCGACCGGGACAGCCTTCGTCGGGATCGCCAGAAGCGAGCCGCGCTGAACGAGATCGACTGGAGTGTCCTGTCGGTGGTTTTCGACGACGTCAAGTTCAGACCGGCCGCCATGTTGCGCCGCATCGAGGCCGAGTTGCGGCGGTCGCGGGCGGCGTGAGCGTGCGCAAACTCGCTGCTTTCGGCGGCGTGTCGGCCTCAGACACGCACGCTCGCGGTGAAAGTAAAACCGGGACTAGAAGCGGCCGCCGCCACCCGAAAACCCGCCGCCGGAGCCGCCGAACGACCCCGGGCTGAACCCGCCCCCGCCGAAACCCCCGCCGAAGCCGCCCCGCATCGCGCCGCCCAGCATGTTGCCGATCAGGATGCCGCCGATGACCGCGCCCATGTTCCCGCCGCCGCCCCCGCCGCCGTAGGGACCCATGTAGCTGCGTCGCGCCGCTTCGACGTCGGCGTTGGCCAGCGCCTGCGCCTGGGCGGCCAGCATCGCCGCGCCGTTGGCGTGCGCGACGGCCTCCGCCGGATCCGTCGACCGCTTGGCTTCTGCGGCGCCGATCTGCCGCACCGCCTCGGCCAGCCGCGTGCGCGCCTCTGGACCGATGGTGCCGCGTCGGGTGTCGATGAAGTCCGACACCGAACGCACCCGTGACCGGGCGGTGAACAACGCCTCCTCCAGCGTGCGGTTCAGCCGGTCGGCGGCCTCGCGTTCCTTCTCGACGGCGGCCAACAGCCGGTCCAGATCGGCGTCGGCCTTGGTCAGCTCGGTGAACGTGCCGAGCGGATCCACCGAACCTTTGCGCTGCGCGGCGGCGACGGCGGCGGCCGCGGCGTCGCGCGCCGCCGTCAGCTCTGCTGCCTGCGGCACCGACCCCTGCGACAACAGGTCCCCGGCCTGCGCGATACCGGCCTTGATGTCCTCGATCGCGGCTGGCAAGCCGGCCGCGGCGCGGCGGATATCGCTGGCCGCGCTGTCGACCGCGTCCAGCAGCGAATTGGCCTGCCCCAAAGCAGATTCGCCGGCCCGCACGCTCTCGACAAGCTCGGTCTGACGTCCGGGCACGGGCCGCTCGGCCAACTCGCGCGCCCGGGTGATGTTGTCGTCGGCGAACGCCAGCAACTCCTTGGCCGCATCGACGTTGTCGGCCACCGACGTCAGCGCGTCGGCGTCGAACTCGTTGTGCAGTTCGGCCAGCTTTTGGCGCGACGGTTCGATGCGCGCGGTGATGTCGACGACCTTCTGGGTCATCTTGTTCAGCCGGGACGGCGCGTTGATCACCAGATCCCGCAGCCGCGCGAACTCCTCACTGCGCGCGTCGAGTTCACGGTCGGCCTTCGCAGCGGCCACCACCACGCGCGTCAACAGGTCACGGCGCTGCGCCGGGATCTCGGGGATCGCGTCGTCGAGTTGCTGGCGCACGTTGAACGCCTGCGTCAGAGTCGCTTTCGCATTGTGCACCGCCTCTGCGAACTTCGCTGTCTGCTCTTCGCCGAACTCCTCGACGGCCAACTCGAGTTCGTGCTCGCTGGTGAGAAGCGCGTTGTCGACCTCGACGACCATCGACCGCGACAGGTCGTCGAGCGCGTCCAGCGACACCTTCGCCAACGCATTGGGATCCGTCGGGTCGACGCGTCGGGCCGCGGCGAACTCGGCCTCGCGGCGCTTGCTCCGTCGGCGCCGGCTCCACAGCCACAACGCCAGCACCACCAAGCCGATCACCGCCAGCACCACCAACACCGACACCCAGCTGACCCCGCCTTCCGACGTGGTGTTCAGACCGGTGGCCGCCGCGATCGCCGCACCCGCCCAGTCGCCGCGGCGCAGCGCCGGTTCGATGTCGTCGCGCTGCAGCGCCCCCGCGTCGGACTGGTCCATCACGCTCGACGAAACCTGGAAAGCGTAGGCGCGTTCGTTGGTGGCCACCGCCAACAGCGCGTCGCGGTCACCGAAGTCGCTGAGCTGCATGGTGGTTCGCGCCCAGCGCACCGGGCTCTGCCCGAAACTGTCGACGTAGACCACCCACAGCCGCACCCGCTGTTCGGTGTAGAGCTGCTCGACGGCGCTCTCGACCTGGGCACGCTGGTCGGGCGACAGCACGCCCGCGCTGTCGGTGACGTAGCCCGGAACCCGGAACGGCGGTTCGGCGGCCGCGGCCGGGGCCAGCAGCACACCGGCGACGAGCACCGCGAACACGAGGCGAAGCAGACGGGCAAGGCGCATGCTCGCCAATGTAATGCGGCGCGCGCGGAGACCACGCGCTACCCGCGAACACTGCTGGCAGACTGTGGTCCGGTGGCAGCGAATTCCGATCCGTACAACGAGTTCGACCGAGAGCGGCAGGTGGTCGAACCGGCCAAGGCTGCCGGCCTGCCGGGCACCGACACCGAGCACCGCACCGACTTCGCCCGCGACCGGGCCCGCGTGCTGCACAGCGCGGCGCTGCGCCGGCTGGCCGACAAGACCCAGGTCGTCGGCCCGCGCGAAGGCGAGACGCCGCGTACCCGGCTGACCCACTCGCTGGAGGTGGCCCAGATCGGCCGCGGCATGGCCATCGGGTTGGGCTGTGACCCCGACCTCGTCGACCTGGCCGGGTTGGCGCACGACATCGGGCATCCGCCCTACGGGCACAACGGTGAGCGCGCGCTGGCCGAGTTCGCCGCCGATCACGGCGGGTTCGAGGGCAACGCCCAAAACATCCGGATCCTCACCCACCTCGAACCCAAAATCCTTGATGCACAGGGTCGTAGCGCCGGCCTGAACCTCACGCGCGCCGCGTTGGACGCCGTCACCAAGTATCCGTGGCGCCGCGATGAGCAGCACCGCAAGTTCGGTTTCTACGAAGACGACGCGGCCACCGCCGACTGGATCCGCTCGGACGCCCCGGCGCGCCGGCCGTGCCTGGAGGCCCAGGTCATGGACTGGGCCGACGACGTCGCCTACTCGGTGCACGACGTCGAGGACGGCGTCATCTCCGGACGCATCGACATGCGGGTGCTGGCCGACGACGACGCGGCCGCCGTACTGGGCAAGCTGGGCGAATCCAGCGGGATGGGCGCGGGCCTGCCCGCCGACCACTTGCAGGCCGCCGCGGCGCGGTTGTCGAGCCTGCCGGTGGTGGCGGCCGTCGGTAAGTACGACGGCACCCTGGGCGCGTCCGTCGCGCTGAAGCGGTTGACCAGTGAGCTGGTGGGGCGCTTCGCGTCGGCGGCGATCGCGGCGACCCGGGAGGTCGCCGGGCGCGGGCCACTGGTGCGCTACGCCGCCGATCTGGCCGTGCCCGACCTGGTGCGCGCCGAGGTCGCCGTGCTCAAGATCCTGGCGCTGCAGTTCATCATGTCCGACCCGCGGCACCTGCAGCTGCAGGCACAGCAGCGCGAACGCATCCACCGGGTGGCGCGTTGGCTGCTGGCGGGTGCACCCGCGACGTTGGACCCGATCTTCGTGCCTGCGTTCAACGCGGCCGCCGACGACGGCGCGCGGATCCGGGTGATCGTCGACCAGATCGCGTCGTACACCGAGGGCCGGCTGGAGCGGCTGGAACCGGCGGAAGCGTAGTCGGGCGGGGCCTAGACTGTCCGCGTGGCAGGCCGCATTCCCGATCGAGACATCGCGGCCATTCGTGAACGCATCCGCATCGAGGACGTGGTCGGCGACTACGTGCAGCTGCGCCGGGCCGGCGCGGACTCGATGAAGGGGCTGTGCCCGTTCCACGACGAGAAGACGCCGTCGTTTCACGTTCGGCCCAACCACGGCCACTTCCACTGCTTCGGCTGCGGGGAGGGCGGTGACGTCTACGCCTTCGTCCAGAAGATCGAGCACGTCAGCTTCGTGGAGTCGGTCGAACTGCTCGCCGACCGGGTCGGCTACACGATCACCTACACCGGCGCGGCCGCCACGAACGTGCAGCGCGACCGCGGCAGCCGCAGTCGGTTGCTGGCCGCCAACGCCGCCGCGGCGGAGTTCTACGCCGAGGCGCTGCAATCCGAGGAAGCCGGACCGGCGCGTCAGTATCTGCTCGACCGCAGCTTCGACGCCGAGGCCGCCGCCAGGTTCGGTTGCGGTTTCGCGCCGTCGGGCTGGGACACCCTGACGAAACACCTGCTGCGCAAGGGGTTTGCGTTCAAGGAGCTCGAGGCGGCCGGGCTCTCGCGGGAGGGTCGCCGCGGCCCCATGGACCGGTTCCACCGCAGGCTGCTGTGGCCGATCCGGGCCAGCGGCGGTGAGGTGATCGGCTTCGGCGCCCGCCGGATCTTCGACGACGACCCGATGGAAGCCAAGTACATCAACACCCCCGAGACGGTGCTGTACAAGAAGTCCTCGGTGCTGTTCGGTCTGGATCTGGCCAAACGCGATATCGCCAAGGCGCACCGGGCCGTCGTCGTCGAGGGCTACACCGACGTGATGGCCATGCACCTGGCCAACGAGACCACTGCCGTGGCCTCGTGCGGCACCGCCTTCGGTGAGGGTCACCTGGCGCTGCTGCGCCGGTTGATGATGGACGACAACTGGTACCGCGGCGAGTTGATCTTCGTCTTCGACGGCGACGAGGCCGGCCAGGCGGCGGCGCTCAAGGCGTTCGACGGCGACCAGCAGGTGGCCGGAAAGTCTTTCGTGGCAATCGCTTCCGACGGGATGGACCCGTGCGATCTGCGGCTGAAGTCCGGCGACAAGGCGCTGCGGGACCTGGTGGCCCGGCGCATCCCGATGTTCGAGTTCGCGATCCGCAATCTGATTCCCGACGGCGACGTCCTCGACAACGACCCGCAGGCGCAGGTCGACGCGCTACGTCAGTGCGTGCCGCTGGTGGCTCGGATCCGCGACTACGCGCTGCGCGACGAGTATGCGCGACGGCTGGCGGGATGGACGGGGTGGAGCGACGAGGGCCAGGTGCTGTCGCGGGTGCGTGAGGAGGCGCAGAAGCGCGGGATGCCGGACCGCCGTCGTCGTCGCGGGGCGGTGACCGAGGCCCCGCCGCGACGGGCGCCCAGCCAGCCGGTTACGGCAGCGCGGCCCGATCCGGCCGACCCGACGCTGTGGCCGCAGCGGGAGGCGCTCAAGGCGGCGCTGCAGTACCCGGCGCTGGCCGGTCCGGTGTTCGACTCGCTGACCGTGGAGAGTTTCACCCATCCCGGGTATGCGGCGGTGCGCGCGGCGATCGAGGCTGCAGGCGGTGCGTCGGCGGGTCTGTCGGGCGGGCAGTGGATCGAGGCGGTCCGCGAGAAGACCGGGGCCCCGGCCGCGGCCGGGCTGGTCAACGAACTCGGTGTGGAGGCCATCAACGTCGACGACGACGAACGGTTGCCGCGCTACATCGGTGGCGTGTTGGCCCGGTTGCAGGAAGTATGGGTGGGACGGCAGATCGCTGAGGTGAAGTCGAAACTGCAGCGCATGTCGCCGGTGGAACAGGGCGACGAGTACCACGCGCTGTTCGGCGACCTGGTCGCGATGGAGGCGTACCGCCGCAGCCTGCTGGAACAGGCCAGCGGTGACGACATGACTGCGTGAAGCCCGGTAACGCGATAGGGTTGGCGGGCTATAAACCGTCGGGGGACGGTCAGAAAGGCAAGCTCGTGACATCGACCAACAACCGGGCGCGGCGGCTCGTCGCTGCGGGCGCCTTCGCGGTGGCTGCGGTCGCGGCGCCGTTCGCGGCAGCTGTGGTTTCTACCGGCGCTGACGTTCAGGTCGCGCAGGGCAACTGCCTGGCCTGGTTCGGCAACAAAGAAGACGGCAAGTGCCTCGGCTACTCCAACGGCAACGGCGTCAACGTCGGCACGCCGTACATCGGTCTCTACGGTCCCGACGGCGCAGGCTTCAGCACCGGCCCGCTGCTTCCGGGCACCACCATCTCCGAGGGCATCAACTAGGGCGCTGGCTGCGCTGCGAGTTCTCCGGCCCGATCACCGCGGTCTCGGAGTCGATCTCGGTCAGGGTGACCAGCGCCGGATCCGGTGAGACCCGGTCGGCGATCTTACGACGGCCTGCATCGATGACGGCCTTGGCGGCTGGGCTCTCGGTCACTGCCTTGTAGGTCCCGGCGATCTGTTCATACCGCCGTCGGCCGGCCTTCGTGCCCAATACGTAGCCGAAAGCCAATACGACGAGATACCGGATCACAGGGCCCCTCCCAGTCGACGGTTCATATGCGTCCATCCTGCCTCACGTGGCGGGGTGCGTGCGGGGTGGCGGCGTATTGGCGGGCCCCGCGGCACGTAAGCTAGAGTCATCCCTCGATCCGCGGGGAGTTTCGCGGAGGAGCAGTCCCCTGTAGCTCAATTGGCAGAGCATTCGGCTGTTAACCGAAGGGTTGCTGGTTCGAGTCCAGCCGGGGGAGCAAGTAATCCAAGGGTTGATCAAAGTCGCGCGGCTCATCGCCGGGCGCGATACTGTGGTCTCGATCACACGGCGCTTCTCCAGCGCGTGTACGGGACAAAACAGCTCGTCGCCGGCTAGCTCGCGGCGAGCCTTTCGGGCGCCGGCCCGTCACCGGGAGGGTGGCGGGCCGACGCGCCCGCAGCTCAGGTGTCGACGATGTTCTCCGGATGCAACATCTCGGCGTAGCGCAGCGGCTCCGGTATGCCGAACCCGTCGACCAACAACTCCGCATACGGCCGAAGGTTGCGGCAGCGTTCGTTGATCCCGCGGGTGACGGCCTTGGCGCGCTCGGTCGACAGGAACCGGTGCTCCATGTACCAGGCGCGGTCCTCTTCGATCACCGTCAGCGCATACAGGTCGCACACCATCTCGAGGACTCTGCGGGCCTCCTCGTCCTCGCAGGTTTCGATGCCCGCGACGAACGCTTCGAGGATGGTCCGGTCGATGTGGGCCCGCGCGGCGTGCAGCACATGGTCCTGTACGGCGTTGAACGCATCGAACGCGCTCATCTCTTTGGACTTGCCCTGCAGCCGGCGCGCCACCGTGGACAGCATGTATTCCTCGCGGTCCTCGAACATCTGGATCTGGGTGCCGCGGTTGAACAGGCTGCCCTCTTCCTCGTTGTCCTGCCGATTATCGAGAATCGTCTGGATGATCGGTTGTGCCGCCGTGCGTTTCAGCACCCGCGTGCCGACGGTCTCGGCGGCGAAGCGCACCCACTCCACCGGGCTCATGCTCTTGACGTCGTCGGCGTACTCGGTGAGCAACTGCTTGGCGACCAGTTGGGTCAGCACATGGTTGTCGCCTTCGAACGTGGTGAACACGTCGGTGTCGGCCTTCAGCGCGATCAGCCGGTTCTCGGCCATGTAGCCGGCGCCGCCGCAGGCTTCGCGGGCCTCCTGGATCGCGCGGGTGGCGTGCCAGGTGTTGGCCGCCTTCAGACCCGCCGCGCGCGCTTCCAACTCGCGCTGCTCTTCGGGATCGGGGTCGTCGGCGGTCTGCAGTTCGTGGCACTTGGCCACCAGCTCGTTCTGCGCGAACTGCAACGCATAGGACTCGGCGATCAGCGGCAGCAGCCGGCGCTGATGCACCAGGTAATCCATGATCAACACTTCGTCGTCAGTGTCGGGCTCGGGGAACTGCCTGCGCTGCAACGCATATCGCGTGGCGATGTCCAGTGCCACCCGCGCGGCCGCCGCCGCGCTGCCCCCGACGGTGACCCGGCCCCGGATCAAGGTGCCCAGCATCGTGAAGAAACGCCGGCCCTCGCTCTCGATCGGCGACGAGTAGGTGCCGTCCTCGGAAACGTCGGCGTACTTGTTGAGCAGGTTCTCCCGCGGGATCCGGACATGAGCGAACTGGATGCGTCCGTTGTCCACCCCCGGCAGGCCACCCTTGTAGTGGTTGTCGGAGGTGGTCACTCCGGGCAGGTCGTTGCCGTCGTCGTCGCGGATCGGGACCACGAAGCAGTGCACACCGTGACCCTCGCCGTCCGGTGTGATCAGCTGCGCGAAAACCGCTGCGACCCTGGCAGTTTCGGCTGCGCCGCCAATGTAGTCCTTGCGCGACGTCGCCGTGGGGGAGTCGATGATGAACTCCTGGGTTTCCGGATCGTAGGTCGCGGTGGTCTCCAACGACTGCACGTCACTGCCGTGACCGGTCTCGGTCATCGCGAAGCAGCCGAGCAACTCCAGGTTGATGATCTTCGGCACGTATTTCTCGTGGTGACGCTCGGTGCCGAGGTTCTCGATCGCCCCGCCGAACAACCCCCACTGCACACCGGCCTTGACCATCAGCGACAGATCCGACATGGCGAGCATCTCGATCTGGGTGACCGCCGCGCCGACGTCGCCGTTGCCGCCGTGCTCCTTTTTGAACCCGTCCTCGGCCGCGCCGTGGGCGGCCATGATCTGCATCTGCTCGGCCACCTTGGTGCGGGCGATGACGGTGTTGGGGGTGTAGTGCGGGCGGAACACCTCGGTGGAAAGTTCCTGGCGCATTCGGTTCTTAACATCCCGCCAACGGCCGTCGAGCGCATTGCGTAGGTGGTCCGCTGTGGTGGTCATACCTCGACGGTAGCCCGCTAGGGCGCACTGCAAACTGTGATGGCACAAACGCAGGTGAACCTTAGTGACACCCGAGAAACCGGGTGCAGTTCAATCGATGGCATGCAAAGGTCCGGGCATGCCTAAATGGGTGGCACCCACCGGGGTGCCACACGTGACCACCCACCGGCACGCCGACGTCACCGGCGGTTGGCTGCGCGCCGCGACGTTCGGCGCCATGGACGGCCTCGTCAGCAACACCGCGCTGATCGCAGGCGTCGCGGCCGCCGCCAGCGCGCAGACCGTCGTGATCAGCGGCATCGCCGGCTTGCTGGCCGGCGCCTTCTCGATGGCCATGGGCGAATACACCTCCGTGACCACCGCCAACGAGCAGATCGAATCCGAGGTCCTCGTCGAGCGGCGGTCTTTCCGCAAGAACCCGCAAGCCGAAAAGGCCGAGCTGATCGCGATGCTGATGGAGATGGGCATGACCCGCGAGACGGCGACGACGGCCACCGAGGAGGTGCACCGCGACGAGAAACGCGCGCTGAACTTTCATCTGGTGCAGGAGTTGGGTGTCGACCCCCGCGAGAAGCCCTCGCCGTGGGTGGCGGCGGGGTCGTCGTTCTTGTTGTTCGCTATCGGCGCCATCATCCCGTTGATCCCGTATCTGCTCGGCTACGAATCGCTGTGGGTCGGCCTGGCGTGCGGGGGGCTGGGGTTGCTCATCGCCGGTGGCGTCGCCGCCCGGTTCACCCGTAAGCCGGCGTGGTTTGGGTCGCTGCGGCAGTTGGCGTTCGGGACCGTGGCGATCGCGGCGACCTACTTCGTCGGAACCCTGCTCGATACGGTGGTTTGATGCGCGCCCGTCGGGCCATCGCGCTGGCGTGCGCGGTGATACTGACCGCATGCGGCGCCGAAACCACAGACGCCGACGGGCCGCAATATCTCGGCCAGCTGCAACTCGACGACGGCGCGACGTTCGACGGCACGGTGGTCGGCGGGCTGTCCGGGCTGAGCTACGACCAAGAGAACGACCTCTACTACATCATCAGCGACGACCGCTCGGAGGAGAACCCGGCCCGGTTCTACACGGCACGGATATCGTTGTCCGACAACGGAGTCGACGACGTCGAATTCGTCTCGACGCACCCCTTGCTGGACGAGGACGGCAAACCGTTCCCGCCGCTGAACGCCGACGCCCGGCCGCCGGTAGTGCCGCCGGATCCGGAGGGCATCGCCGTCGACGTTCGCCGCCAGCGCCTCTACTGGTCCGGTGAGGGGGAGCGCAAGGGCGAGGCGATGCGCGACCCGTCGCTGCGCATCGCCGATCTCGACGGTGGCTACGTCGGCGAGTTCACGCTGCCGCCGATGCTGCGCATGTCGCGCGAAGAGACCGGACCGCGACGCAACCGCGGCCTGGAAGGGCTCACGTTGACCCCCGACGGCCGCGGCCTGTGGGCGGCGATGGAAAACCCCGGCCACAACGACGGCCCGCTACCCGACGCCAACGCCGGGGCGCTCACCAGGATCACCCGCTTCGACGTCGAATCCCGCACCGCGACAGCGCAGTACGCCTACCCGGTCGACAAGGTCACCGCCGGGCCCGACGGTGACAACGGCGTGACCGACCTGCTGGCCATCGACGACGAGACCTTCCTGGCCCTCGAACGCGGCTACGGCACCCACGTCGAGGCGCGCATCTACCGCGTCAGCGTCGGCGACGCCGAGGATGTGCTGGACCGGCCGTCGTTGCAGAACGCGTCGGTGCGGCCGATGACCAAGACGCTGCTCGTCGACCTGACGGGCACCGTCGAGCCGCTCGACAACGTCGAGGGCCTGGCGTTCGGCCCCACCCTGCCCGACGGACGCCGGTCGCTGGTTCTGGTCAGCGACAACAACTTCTCGGCCGACCAGATCACCCAGTTCCTGGCGTTCGCGCTTTAGCGGCGTCCTCGAGAAGTCGACGCAGCACCACCACGGCGTCGGCGAGGGTCTGGCGGTCGGCGGCGTCAAGCCGTTCCAGATACGGGTCGATGGCCGCACCGCGATGCACCCGAACCTGATGCAGGGTTTGCACCCCCTTGGGGGTGATGCGGATCAGCACCGCGCGCCCGTCCTCGGGGTCGACGGTGCGCGACACCAGCCCGGCGTCTTCGAGCCGTCGCACCTGGGTGGTCATCGTCGGCTGCGAGCAGTGGTCGAGCGCCGCCAGATCCGAGATCCGGGCCTCGCCGCGGTCTTCGATCGTGGACAGCAGCCGGGCCTGGGCGTAACCCAGCGGCATCCGGGCCCGCTGAGTGGCCAGGCGGTTGATCCGAGCAACGACGGCCAGCAGGTCGGCTCCGAGCGTCGGCGACATGCGGCCCATAATTACATAGGTTTGCTATATTTCTCAACCGCGGTCGTGTCGCCGGTCACAGCAGCGCCGATGGAGCTTATCGGCTTTGGACTGGCAGAATCGTGAAATGGCCGTGACCGGGGAATCGAGACCGTCTCGACGGACCGGTTCGCTGCGTCCGGGCGAACTCGCGCAGGCCGCGGTGATGGCGGCGCTGACGGCGGCCACCGCGATCATCGCCATCGTCGTGCCGTTCGCGGCGGGGCTGGCGCTTTTGGGCACCGTGCCGATGGGTCTGTTGGCCTACCGCTACCGGCTGCGGGTGCTGATCACGGCGATGGTGGCCGGCGGCATCATCGCGTTCCTCATCGCCGGCGCGGGCGGGTTCATGACGGTGTTCAACTGCGCCTATATCGGTGGGCTCACCGGAACCGTCAAGCGCCGCGGTCGCGGCACGCCGACGGTGGTGGTCGTCGCGGTCATCGCCGGTGCGGTGTTCGGCGCGGCGTCGGTGGCGGTCCTGGCCGTCCTGGCGCGGCTGCGGCACCTGATCTTCGACACGGTCACCGCGAACGTCGAGGGTGCGGCCGCGATCATCTCGCGCATCCCGAACATGGAGGGCATCGCCGACCAACTCAAGCGTGACTTCGCGACGGCGCTGGACTACTGGCCGCTGCTGTTCTTCGGCAGCGGGGTGCTGTCCATCACGATGATCAGCCTGCTGGGCTGGTGGGCGCTTTCGCGGGTGATGGCGCGGTTGCTCGGCATCCCCGACGTGCACAAACTGGAGTCCTCGACCGACACCGGCACCGTCGCACCGGTTCCTGCCCGGCTGCGCGACGTGCGGTTCCGCTACCCCAACGGCGACGACGACGCGCTCGGTCCGCTGTCGCTGACGGTCGAACCCGGTGAGTACCTCGCCGTGACCGGAGCCAACGGCTCCGGCAAGACCACGCTGATGCTGGTGCTGGCCGGCCGCGAACCCACGTCGGGCACCGTCGAACGGCCGGGTGCGGTGGGGCTCGGGCGCATCGGCGGCACCGCGGTGATCATGCAGCACCCTGAGAGCCAGGTGCTGGGCACCCGCGTCGCCGACGATGTCGTGTGGGGGCTGCCGCCCGGCAAGACCATCGACGTGCACGAACTGCTCGCCGAGGTCGGGCTCGACGGGCTGGCCGAACGCGACACCGGCGGGCTGTCCGGCGGTGAGTTGCAGCGCCTGGCCGTGGCGGCGGCGTTGGCCCGCGAACCCTCGCTGTTGATCGCCGACGAGGTCACCAGCATGGTCGACCAGCAGGGCCGCGAGTCGTTGGTGTCGGTGCTGTCCGGGCTCACCAAACGCCACGACATGTCGCTGGTGCACATCACCCACTACAACGCCGAGGCCGACAACGCCGATCGGGCCGTCAACCTCACCGGAGGCAGCGGTGCGGCCGACAACACCGAGATGGTGGAGACGTCGGCGGCGCCCATCCCGACCGTCGTGGCCGGACAGCACTCCGAAAAGCCGGTGCTCGAGCTCGTCGACGTCGGCCACGAATACGGCAGCGGAACCCCTTGGGCGGCCACCGCATTGCGCGATATCAACTTCACCGTCCACGAGGGCGACGGCGTGCTGATCCACGGGCTCAACGGATCCGGTAAGTCCACGCTGGCCTGGATCATGGCGGGTCTGACCGTTCCGACCGTCGGTACCTGCCTGCTCGACGGCGCGCCGGCCTCCGATCAGGTGGGCGCAGTCGCATTGTCGTTCCAGGCCGCGCGGCTGCAGTTGATGCGCAGCCACGTGGGTTACGAAATCGCCTCGGCCGCCGGGTTTTCCGCCAGCGACCGCGGCAGGGTCGCCGATGCTCTGGCCATGGTCGGCCTGGATTCGTCGATGGCCAAGCGCCGTATCGACCAACTCAGCGGCGGGCAGATGCGCCGGGTGGTGCTGGCCGGACTGCTCGCACGATCCCCGCGAGCGCTGATCCTCGACGAGCCGCTGGCCGGGCTCGACGCGGCCAGTCAGCGCGGCCTGCTGCGGCTGCTGGAAGACTTGCGGCGCAACGCCGGGCTGACCGTCGTCGTGATCTCGCACGACTTCACCGGTCTGGACGAGCTGTGCCCGCGCACGCTGCACTTGGAAGGCGGTGCGCTGGTCGCGGCGCCCTCGGCCGCGGGAGGGATGACATGACCGCGCCCACCGCCCGACGCCAACCCAAGCCGCTGGTGCTGCTGCGACCCGTACCGGGCGACAGCGTCATTCACCAACTGTGGGCCGGCTCGAAACTCGCGATCGTCGCCGCCATCGGCGTGCTGCTCACCTTCTACCCGGGCTGGGTGCCGATCGGTGCGGTCGCCGCGCTGGTGCTGACAGCGGCGTGGCTGGCGCACATCCCGCGCGGTGTGCTGCCGACGATTCCGGGCTGGCTGTGGTTCTTGTTGTTCCTCGGCGGCCTCACCGCCGCGTTCGCCGGCGGCGACCCGGTCATCGGCCTGGGCTCGGTCGAACTCGGGCTGGGCGGGCTGCTCAACTTCTTGCGCATCACCGCGCTGTCGATCGTGCTGCTGGGTCTGGGCGTGATGGTGTCGTGGACCACCAACGTCGCCGAGATCGCCCCTGCCGTTGCCACATTGGGCCGTCCGCTGCGTGTGCTGCGCATTCCGGTGAACGAATGGGCGGTCGCGTTGACGTTGGCGCTGCGGGCGTTCCCGATGCTGATCGACGAGTTCCGGGTGCTTTACGCCGCGCGCCGGCTGCGGCCCAAAGAGCGACCGCAGACCCGGCGTGGACGCCACCGCCGCTGGTGGCTGGAGGCCATCGACCTGCTCGCCGCGGCGGTGATCGTCGCGCTGCGCCGGGCCGACGAGATGGGCGACGCGATCACCGCGCGCGGCGGCGCGGGCCAGATCTCGGCGATGCCGTCGCGACCCAAACGGATTGACTGGGTGACGTTCGCGATCGTCGCGGTAGTGTGCGGCGCCGCGCTCGCCCTGGAGCTGACGGTGGCGGGCACCAGCGGCTAGTTCGTCACGACGGCGCCGCCGTTACGGTAGAGGCGTGACAGCAAGCCGACGCGTCGACGCCGACTTTCTCGAACTACCGCGCCACGCCCTCGCCGATGCAGCGTTGTCCGCCGCCGTCGCCGCCGGAGCCAGCCACGCCGACTTCCGCATCCACGCGACCACCAGCGAACTCGTGCAGCTACGCGACGGTGAGCTGGAAACCGCCGTCGTCAACCGCGAGATCGGCCTGGCCGTGCGGGTGATCGTCGACGGCACGTGGGGTTTCGCGTCGCACGCCGAACTCAGCGCCGACGTGGCGGCCGAAACCGCGCGGCGCGCCGTGCAGGTGGCGACGACGCTGGCGCCCCTGAACGCCGAACGCATCGAACTGGCCCCCGAACCGGTGTATTCCGACGTCGAGTGGGTGTCGGACTACCGGATCGACCCGTTCGACGTCGCGACGACGGACAAGCTCACCGTGCTCGGTGAGCACTCCGAGCGGATGCTGGCCGCCGACGGGGTCGACCACGTGTCGGCGTTGATGAACGCGGTCAAGGAGCAGACCTTCTACGCGAACACTTTCGGCTCGTCGATCACCCAGCAGCGGGTGCGCGTGCTGCCGATGCTGGAGGCGGTGACGGTCGACGCCGCCGCGGGCACGTTCGAGACCATGCGCTCGCTGTGCCCCCCGTCCGCGCGGGGCTGGGAGGTTCTGGCCGGCGACGAGGTGTGGAACTGGTCCGACGAGCTGGCCGAGATGCCGACGCTGCTGGCGGAGAAAGTCAAGGCGCCCAGCGTCACCGCTGGCCCGACGGATCTGGTCATCGACCCGTCCAACCTGTGGTTGACGATCCACGAATCCATCGGACACGCAACCGAATACGACCGTGCGATCGGATACGAGGCGGCCTATGCGGGCACGTCGTTCGCCACGCCGGACAAGCTCGGCACCATGCGCTACGGGTCGCCGGTGATGAACGTGACCGCCGACCGCACCGTCGAATACGGTTTGGCGACAGTCGGTTACGACGACGAGGGTGTGCGCGCGCAGAGCTGGGATCTGGTGCGCGACGGCATCTTCGTGGGGTATCAGCTGGATCGGGTGTTTGCGCCGCGGCTGGGGGTGGCGCGGTCCAACGGCTGCTCGTATGCCGACTCCGCGCATCATGTGCCGATCCAGCGGATGGCCAACGTGTCGCTGCAGCCGGCGGCCGAGGACGTCAGCACCGACGACCTGATCTCGCGGGTGGCCGACGGCATTTACATCGTGGGTGACAAGAGTTGGTCGATTGACATGCAGCGCTACAACTTCCAGTTCACCGGGCAGCGGTTCTACCGGATCCGCGGCGGCCGGCTGTCCGGTCAGCTGCGCGACGTCGCGTATCAGTCGACGACGACGGACTTTTGGGGCTCGCTGGAGGCGGTCGGCGGGCCGTCGACGTGGCGTCTGGACGGGGCGTTCAACTGCGGTAAGGCCCAGCCGGGGCAGGTGGCGCCGGTCAGCCACGGGTGTCCGCCGGCGTTGTTCCGGGGCGTGAACGTGCTCAACACGCGAGTCGAGGCGGGCGGTAGCCGGTGATCGGAGCGCAGCAGGTCATCGATCTCGCGTTGGCCGAGGCGGCCCGGCGGGGCCAGGCCGACGAGACGACCGTGTTGGTCACCGATAGGGCGGACGCGTCGCTGCGGTGGGCGGGCAACTCGATGACCACCAACGGCGAGTCGACGAGCCGGCATACCACGGTGATCTCGGTTGTGCGTCAAGGCAAAGGGGCGCGTGTGGGGGCCGTGCGGTCGAGCGAGGTGGACCCGGGCGTCATCGCGGGGATGGTGGCGGCGTCTCAGGAGGCGGCCGCGGCCGCGCCCGAAGCACGCGACAGCGCCGAACCGCTGCCGGCGACCACCGAGCCCAGCGACTGGGACGATCCGGTACCCGGTACCGGCGCGCAGGTGTTCCTGCCGGTGGCCGACGGTCTCGCGCGCGGGTTTCGCGGCCCGGATCAGCTGTACGGGTACGCCAGGCACATCGTGGAGACGACGTTCGTGGCGACGTCTGACGGGCTGCGCCGACGCTACACGCAACCGACGGGTTCGGTGGAGATCAACGGCAAGCGCGACGGGGCCAGCGCGTGGGTGGGGGTCAGCACACCTAATTTCGCCGATGTGCCAACGGATTCGATGCTCGAGCAGCTGTCGACGCGGTTGGGTTGGGCGCGGCGGGCGGTGCAACTGCCGGCCGGCCGTTACGAGACGATCCTGCCGCCGTCGACGGTGGCGGATCTGATGATCTATCTGACTTGGACCATGGACGGGCGCGGCGCACAGGAGGGCCGCACCGCGCTGTCGGCGCCGGGCGGCGGGACCCGGGTGGGGCAGAGGCTGACCGATCTGCCGCTGACGCTGTACTCCGATCCTGCTGCCACGGGGCTGGAATGCACACCGTTCGTGGTGACGACGGCGTCGTCGGAGCGGGTTTCGGTGTTCGACAACGGCATGGACATCGGCCGGGTGGACTGGATCCGCGACGGGGTCATCGAGACGTTGGCGTATCCGCGCGCGGCTGCCGCGGAATTCGGGGCGCCGGTGGCGGTGCCAGCCGACAACCTGGTGATGACGGGCGGCACGGCGAGTTTGGCCGACATGATCGCGAACACCGAGCGCGGGTTACTGCTGTCGACGATGTGGTACATCCGCGAGGTCGACCCGGCGGTGTTGCTGTTGACCGGGTTGACCCGCGACGGCGTTTATCTTGTCGAGGACGGCGAGGTGACCGCAGCGGTCAACAACTTCCGGTTCAACGAAAGCCCGTTGGACGTGCTGCGCAGGGCGACCGAAGCCGGGGTCAGCGAGGTCACGTTGCCGCGCGAGTGGGGTGACTGGGCGACGCGGGCAGCGATGCCGACGCTGCGAATACCGGACTTTCACATGTCTTCGGTCAGCCAAGCGCAATAATCCTGAGCATGGGTTCACAGGAGCCGGCCGACAGGTTGGCGGGGTTGGCGGCGTTGTCGTCGGGGGATCGTGGCCTGGACACGTTGATCCGGTTGACGTGTGCCCGAGCGTTGGTGTTGCCGCCGCTGCCGGTGGAGATCGATCCGATCGACGGTCCGGCCGAACGTGATTCGGTGGTGGCGGCGTTCGCCGAGCAGTTCTCCGTCGACGTGTCGGAGATCGGGGACAACCAGCGGACACAGTTCATGTCGACGTTGGGTGACAACGCGTTTCGCACGGTGGTGATGATCTTCATCGCCGACTTCGTGCCGCGGGTATGGGCGGGATGTGAGGCGCTGGGGGTGGGCAAGTTTGGTGCACGTGAAGCGGTGGAATGGGATCACGACACCGATCCGGTCGATGCGCTGCTGAACGGGTTCGTGCCGGCGGTGGCGCGGATGCGGGAGCTTGATCCGGTGACGACGGAGGTCGTGCGGTTGCGCGGGGCGACGCAGCACAATTGCCGGCTGTGCAAATCGCTGCGGGAGAGCACGGCATTGGACGGAGGCGGTTCGGAGGATCTGTACAGCCAAATCGAGCAGTACGAATCGGCGGAAGGGCTGACGAAGGCGCAGAAGGCGGCGTTGCGGTACGTCGACGCGCTGATCTGGTCGCCGTCGCAGATTTCGGAGGAGGTGGCGCGCGGGGTGCACAAACATTTTTCCGATGAGCAGGCGTTCGAGCTGACCTTGGATGTCATGCGCAACGCCGCCAACAAAATCGCGGTGTCGCTGGGCGCCGATGAGCCGCGGGTGGCCGAGGGCACCGAGCGTTACCTGATCGACGCCGACGGGCAGACGGTATACGGCTGAAACAGCCCTCTCGGCGCTGCGCGGGGTTATTGTGCGCGAGACGAAAGGGCCATCATGAGACGCACTACCTACGCTTTGGGCGTGACGGCGATGGCCGTTGGGCTGGTTGTATCTGCATGCACCGGCTCTGAGGCGGGCGAGCAGGCATCCGATAACACGAGCAAGGCGAACAACGCGGACCTGCCGTCGTTGATACCGACGCCTGCGGGCTCCCAGCAGACCAACGGGCCAGACGACATCGCCGACAACGGCATCCACATGCACTTCCGGGTCGATGGAGCGCCGGTCGAGGTGATGGACGCCTACAAAGCCGCGCTGGAAGGCGAGGGATGGTCGGTGACCACGATCGTCACGTCGGGCGGTGAAGGCGGTGGTGGTGCCACCTACACCGGAACCCACGGGGACGTCTTCGGCGTGATCGACGGCGGCGGCTACGACCGCACCACGTTCGTCGATGTCTGCGCCTGGCCGTCAAAGCCGGCAGAGCCGAACTGCTCGCGCGGAGAGCGCTGACTCCCCTGGGAACACCAGCGCCAGGTCAACGTTAGAGTTGTCCAGCGCTTGCACGGCTTGCTGCGCAGGGGCGGTAGCTCAGTTGGTCAGAGCTGGGGACTCATAATCCCTAGGTCGCGGGTTCAAGTCCCGCCCGCCCCACACTTCCAAGTGTGTGACTTCGGTTGATGGGTGACATTTCGTCTTCGGTTGATGGTTGACGGTGTTTCGGTTGATGGTTGACATCTACTTCGGCTGATCCTTGACGCTCCCTAGATGAGGGAGTTGAGCGTGGCCGAGCAGCGGTATCAGGCCGTGTTGGCGGTGATCAGCGACGGGTTGTCGATTTCGCAGGTCGCTTCGAAGGTGGGGGTGTCGCGCCAGACGTTGCATTCCTGGTTGGCCCGGTAGGAGGCCGAAGGTCTCGAGGGGCTGGTGGATCGGTCTCATCGGCCGGTGAGGTGTCCGCATCAGATGCCGACGGTGGTGGAGGCCGCGGTGGTGGAGTTGCGGCGTTCGCGACCGTATTGGGGCCACGTCGGTTGGTGTTCGAGTTGGCCAAGCGCCAAGTGGCGCCGCTGCCGTCGGAGTCGGCGGTGTATCGGGCGTTGGTGCGTGCCCAGTTCGATCAACCGAAGACAATCCGTCAACCATCAACCGAAGCCCGACAGCCCCACTTCAAGTTTTCGCAGGAAGCGGCATTTTTTGCAGTGGTGCGCAACTCCCCGTGACGGCCGGAAATCGGCTCCACGTCCATACGGCGTCCACATTCGACCGCATCAAGTTCACGGGCCTCAAGCTTCGCACCCGATGCCGTCGCCGTTGCTGTCCAGTTCGTAGATGTCTTCGCCGACGACCCTCACAGGACCTTCGACGTATTCGGGGCCGTTGCCGTTTCCGCCAGCGCAATCCACGTCGCTGGCGATCGGAACGCAGGCACCCGCGTAGTTGGAGTCGCAGTTTGAGCCCTGTTCGGCGTTGGTTGCCGGAGCAAAGACGATCCCCACCGCAAACACAATCGTCAATGCTGTTAATTTCCCCACGGCGGCAAATGTAGCTCACCTTGTAGCGTGTTCGTCTTGTTCTTACCTAACTGCACAACGTGACTCCGGTGCCCAACCCAACCAACCCCCCGCAGCGTTCCTATGTCACGCAAGGCGTTGCACGCGCCAAGCGCGAGCCTGTCACGGCCCGGCGACGAAGGCCCTTGGCCTCGGGAGCGTTCGATTTCATGACTTGCGGCACACCTTTGCCACGCTGGCCTTGAGTGCGGGGAGCACTACATGCAGGTGTCGAAGTGGTTGGGCCACAGCAGCTACGTGCTGACCCTTAGGACCTACGCGGACTACGTCAGTGAGGACGATACGAAGGCACCGAATTTGGCGCGTCGGCAGCAGTGGAAAAAGTAGTGCCAATACAGCGGAATGCGCAGTAGGGGCTAGCCAACTGACTCGAGAGGTTCTTACTTGCGAGGTTCGTCTTGTATCAGGCCGATTTCCCTCTCGAATCGCTCCTGTGCCCGCAGCTCTTCCACCTGCTCTTGTTCGCGGCGGAGGCGTTCTTCCTCACCTGGAACCGTGTAGACCCAAATGCCCTCATGTTCGCGCTTATAGCTCTTGAGCGTGCCGGAAATGTCGTACAGCGCATCTTTGATCGTCGTGCCGTCGTTTTGGTGAATCCAGGTCGTATTATGAAATATTTTGGTGTCCAACGAGATTGGATTCGAGTAGGACGGCTTATCTGGGACCACTTTGTCATCGAACTCGACGTCACCCACAAATTTCGTGCGCAATTCCTCCTTGTGCTTTTTCCGATAGCTTTCGCGCCTGACGGCGGAGTCCCACACCGTGCGCCACTCTTGGCCAGGCGCAAGCACCGCAATAGTTTTCGGCACCCACAAGTGAGTCACTTCTTCGCCAGTAATCTGGTTGGTGTATGGCGCAACTTGCAGAGGAGGCAACTTCAGCCGAACGTTATATGCGGAGGTCTGCCCAAAGTTCTTGATTACCAAGTCCAAATAGTGCCGTACCGCGTGATGATCCACGTAGACAACAACGTCGGGCTGCGCTACGCGTTCGCGGGTTGCACGTGCCTCCTTGACTTGCTGGTCTGCAAAGATTGCGGCACTGAAAGCGATAAGCGCAGTAGCCCACTGCGCCCACGCAGCCCAGGTCTCCGCGTTTGGAAGCCAGTCCGGTGTCATGTCGACTTCCTATTCAAGCCACACGTGTTTCCCAACAGGCAGGTTTCCCGCCAGCCTGTCAGCTTTGTTTTGCGGTGTCAGTTGGTAGGAAATGCCGATGTGGTGCAGGGGGTCATCCCACATGAAGCGGATCCGCTTCGCGATACCCTCGCATGTCCACTCGACGAACGCGGGCTGCTGCAACGATCCGCCGATGGGATTGATCGGGTCATCGGCGAAGTAGCCCGGCATCCGCCAGCCCACGTCATCAAACAATGTCAACCCAAAACTCATGTGAGCCAGGTCAACTAGCGCGCCACCTACCCAAGTACCGCTCTTGTGCACAAACGGCCGCACGCCCCACCAATGGCTGTTAACGACGTCGACGGGTTGAAACGGACAAGCCCGAAAGTCAACGCTTCGAGCGCTTCCCGGCACCGCTATGCCCCACATCGACGGCCACGGTTTGCGATTCAGTAGAAGGTCAATTGCCTCAGGAGGAAAGCTGACGGTGCGGTTCTGTTGCTCCTCAAAGTGTCCTGTAACAGCGTGGTTCAGGAATATCTTGAGCACCCAGCGTTGGAAGTCGTCACCGGAAATGGTGATCTCTTCTTCCTGGCCCCACTCGCCGGCACCGGCGTCGTACTCTAAAGCGACGCGACGCAGGAACGTTGCGAACGCCAGCGCAGCGTCATCTGCAGGGCTGAGTGCCGAATTATGATTTCGGCACAGAATGTTCGCTTTGAAGTTCTTTGGCGTGACCGGGTGGCCAATACCCTTGCCGGTCTTGTGCTGGATCGTGTAATCCGGATCGTTGGACCCGTACAGCTTGAACAGTCCTAGGGACACATAGTGCTCGCCGGAGATCTTGGTCGAGCATCCGCCGTGCGCGTTCGCGTAACACTTCGGGTGCTTGTAGTCGCCGTCGGCGGTTTCTGTCATGACTTGCTGTGTTCGTTAGGGGTTATTGCTAGACCCACAGTAGACGAACAGGTGTTCGATACAAGCTCCACACGCCGCGCTGACCGCCCTAACTTCGTTGCCTGGAGAGGTGCCGCGTCCACACTGCGTCCACATTTTTCGGCGACTATGCCCATCTGCGGCTTTGCTGGGGCTGTCCAGAAGGACCCGATTTTCAAACGGGACAGCTAGCCACGCTAGGGTGTTACAGCCGAAATTGGATCGCTCAAGGCACCGGGGTGGTAGCTGTGATGGTCAGAGCTGGGGACTCATAATCCGTTGGTCGCGGGTTCGAGCCCCGCCCGCCCCACTTCAGAGCCTATTTTTCAAGATCGTTTTTGTTTAGTCACCGTTTATTCACCGCTTTTAGCGATTGTCCTGTCGAGCAGGTCGGCCACCTGAGTGTGGACACGACCACGTGTCATGTAGCGGTCTTGGGTCATCGAGACCTTGGAGTGACCGAGGTGATCGGCGCCGATTCGGGCCGAGAGGCCCTCGTCATCGATCAGGGTGGCAACGGTTTTGCGGAAGCTATGCGTGGTGACTTCGGGTACGCCTAACTCCTCGCGCGCCGTGCGCCACTCCTTGCCGAAGTTGTTCGGGTCCCGCAGCGTGCCGGCCGTCGACGGGAAGATCACTTCCTGCTGGCCGAGATAGGGCAGCCCGCGGCGGTTGCGCAACATCTCGACGGCGAACTGGGGCAGCGGCACGATGCGTCGGCCGGCGGCGGACTTCGTCTCGTCTACCCTTCGGAGGCCTTCGCCGGAAACCCGAATGATTTTTCCTCTCACCGCTAGCGTGCATCCTTCGGCGTCGAAATCCGTCCACCGTATGGCCAGCAGTTCAGATCGGCGAAGGCCTGTGGCGATCAGCAGGGTGATCGGGTCGACCAGATCATGTTCTTGGCAGTACTTCGACGCGTGGAGGTTTTGGAGCAGCTCGCGAAGCTGCTTCGCACTAAGCCCAACCGCGCCCTTGGGCTGGGACTTGGATCGCAGCGGTTGTACGTCGCGGACCGGGTTTGAGCCGAGAACGTTGCCCATCACTGCCAACTGCAGACCGCCACGCAAGATTGTCTTGGCCTGACGGGCCATCGTCGGCCCGTGTGCGGAGCGCATGGAACGAAGCGCGGCATCGATTCGGGCGGGCGATGCTTCGCCGACCCGTAAGCCGCCAATGAACTTCTGCAACTTCCCGACGGCAAATCGGTAGGTAGCCAGAGTGACTGGGGATCGACCGTCCTCGGCCAACCGGGACAGGTGCTGCTCAACTAGGTCCACAACGAGGGTTTCAGGGCCGGTGGCGCTAAAACCGGAGGATTCACCGCGTTCCGCCAAGGCTTCAATGAGCGCGTCTTCGGCGAGCTTGCCGTACTGGTCATGAATCCCGGGAGGACCTAACCGCTGAACCTTCCGGGTGACGCCATCGCTGTCCCTGTAACGACAACGGGCGAGCCATACACCGCCACCGAGGTGGACACGGGTGATCTTGCCATGAGCGCCGATCCGCAGCGCTGGTCGTCCGGCCATGATCAGTCAGCGAGCAGCTTCGGCAGCTGCGTGCCCTGCCGCCGCACAGGAGCCCAGATCATGGGGCGATGATAGTCATGCGGTGTCGAGCTTGTCCGCGGCGTATTGCTTTCTTTCCCAGTCGATTACGTCGCTGAGTCGATACCGCACGTGTCGACCGAACTTGGCGTAGCGCGGTCCGGTGCCCTTCGACGCCCATTCAGCCGGCGTCTTGACGGGAACTCCATATCGATCGGCAAGCTCCTGGCGTGTGATCCACTTGTCGTCGGTGTAGTCCTCCATGGCGGTTACTTTCCGTCGGTCCGCCCCAGTGTGGACGGAATAGATCAACGGTAAGTCGGCGCGGTGACACCGGTGTCCGGTTTTTTCGGGAGGCGGCGAGACGCGACGGTGACACCAACCCTGCACTGACGCTTCGCGTCCAAACACTCACATCCGTACTCCACGCAGCTCACCTCACTCTTACCATTGCTATTCCACCCCCATCACTTCTCGCCAAATCTCCTTACTCCCTTATCATTACACCAACTTCCCAACGCATCTGCCACCACAAAAACTGCATGGCACATTTGCACAGGGGTGCGAGAATGGTTGTGGCACAGCAAGTGCCACCAGCGCGGCCGCCGGACACCTTGAGCCGCAGTCACATGGGGTAGGCGAAGCGTTGTTGACGATCTCGAAGCTCAAGCGGTGGTCGATCAACTACTACATCGACACCGCCCAGACCGCCGAAAAAGCCACCCACGATCTCGTGCGGGCCGCCGGCGGGCTGGGGGAGTATTACTCCGAACACGAAACCCGCACCCCGACATGGCTGCTGGCCGGCGACACCCACACGACCGCGAAACTGGTCGGGCTCAGCGATGTGCAGCGGGCCGGGGGAGAGGCCGACGCCACGGTGGTGGCCCTCTGGCTCGATGACGGCATCGCACCCAACGGGGCGCGTGGGCGCGCCTTCGGGGAGCGCGGGGTCCACGGTTTTGATTTGATGTTCGCCGCCCCCAAGAGTGTTTCGCTGGCGCGGGCGCTGCGCGCTAGTGACGTGATGGCCAAGGCGATCACCGACGCGCACACCACCGCGCTATCGGAGGCAATGGAGTATCTGGCGAGCCATGCCGGCTACACCCGGGTGCACAACCCGCACACTGGGGAAAAGGATCTGGTGCGCCTACCCGGCTTGACCGCGATCGCCTACCAGCACGAGACGTCACGGTGTGGGGACCCACACCTGCACACCCATGTCATCGTCCCGAATCGGCAAGCCCGCGCCGACGGCGCCATTGTGTCGATCGATGGGACGTCGCTGTATCACGAAGCCAAAGCCGCCGGGGTGATCTATCAGGCCACCCTGCGCCGCGAACTGCATCGGTCCCTGGGGATGGAGTGGGCGCCGGTGGACCCGTCTACCGGGATGGCCGAGCTGGCCGGCGTGGGGCGCCATTCGATCACCGCGTGGTCGCAGCGCTCCACCCAACTTCGCGAGTGGGCCGCCCACAACCTCAAAGTGACCGATGGTCCGTTGTCGGCCGCGCAGCTGGCGGCCGCGCAGAAGGCGACCCGCCCATCCAAGCCCGAAGAGCTCGCCTGGACACAGTTGCTTGCGCAGTGGCGCGCTGATGAGCGCGGTCTGGGGTTGGACCGCACATCTTTTGAGCAGGCCCGCGCGGCGCGGCGCGCGGCAGCGCGCGCCCCGTACGATCGGGCGCGCATCGCCGCTGCGGCAGAGAACATTGAGAAGGCGGCGTTCACCCGCGCCGACCTGGTCGAGATCGTCGGTGCGCAGGTCCCCGTCGATACCGAGCGCACGCCGCGTGAGCTGGTTGAAGCCGCCGTCGACGAGGTCGGGGTGCGGCTGACCGCGCCCCGGGCTGCGCATCAGCGCGAGGGCCATGAGCGCTTCACCCTCGACGCCATCCTGGAAGAAGAAGCCGCGGTGGTCGATCTGATGGATGCGCGCGATGTGCGCGCCCAGTTGTGGGCCATTGAGGAGCACACCGCCGCGCTGTCGGCCGATCAGCGCCGCGCGGTGGAGAATATTGCGCGCTCACCGTGGCTGGTACAGCCGCTGAGCGCGCCGGCGGGCGCGGGTAAGACCACCTCGATGCGCGCCCTGCGCGCCGCACGCACCCGCTGCTACGGGCGCACCCTCGTGCTCGCGCCCACCGGGAAGGCCGTCGACGTCGCCGTTCGCGAAGGTGCCGGCGATCAGGGCTACACCATCGCCAAAGCGCTGCAACTGCTGCGCGACAACACGTTAAAGCTCAAGCCCAACACACTGGTCGTCGTCGATGAGGCAGCCATGGTCGGCACTACCGATCTGCGCGAACTACTGACCGCCACCACCGCCGCCGGGGTCAAAACCGTCCTGGTGGGTGATGACCATCAGCTCGCCCCGGTCAAGGCCCGCGGCGGCATGTTCGCCCAACTGTGCACCGATCTGCCCTGGACCCAACACCTCTCGGAGGTCTGGCGGATGCGCGACCCCGACGAACGCGCCGCCTCACTCGCGCTGCGCAATGGCGGCCCAGCCTCGGTGCGCCGCGCGATGGGCTGGTATCGCACCCGCGACCGGCTGCACTGCGGCGATCAAATCGCCATGGCCGCCGACGCCCTGGCCGCCTACCAGGCCGACGTCGCCGCCGGCAAAGACGCCCTGTTGCTGTGCGATACCACCGAGATGGCCGACGCGCTCAACCAGCGCATCCACCGCGACACCATCAGTCCGGACGCACCCACCGTCACCGCCGCCCGCGGGCAGCGCATCGCCGTCGGCGATCTGATCATCAGTCGTCGCAACGACGCCACGATCAGCATCTATGACGCGGCGGACGACATCCCGGCGGGGGACGCGGTGCGCAATGGAAACCGATGGCAGACAATGGCTATCGACACCATCCACAACCGGGTCGCCGCACGGCGGCTGTCCGACGGAGCCCGCGCCGTCTTCGACGATGACTACCTGCGTGAGCACATCACCTACGGCTACGCCCTCTCGGTCCACTCCGCCCAAGGTGTCACCGCCGACACCACCCACGCCCTGCTGGGCGAAAACGCTCACCGCGCGCTGGCCTACGTCGCGATGACCCGCGGCCGCGAATCCAACAGCGCCTACCTATACGAGCGCGCCACCGAAGCCAGCGAATACAGCCACAACCTCCCCGACGCCGCGCACCTGATGCGGCGCGGCGACAGCCACGCCGCCGGCCACGTGATGCGCACCATCACCGCAACGGATAGTGGGGCGCAGACCGCGCACGACTTCGCCTCACGCACCGATGCCGAACATCTGCCCGCACGCATGGCCCGGCTGCAAATCGAGCGCCGGGTACAAGCTGTGCAGATGCGGCGCGCCGAATACCGGAGCTGGCAGGCCCACCAGTGCCAGCGCGAAGCTAATCATGAGCGCGACATTGACCAACACCGCATCCGCGCACGGGAGCAGTCCACCGGCTACAGCCTCGACCTATAGCGCCCTAGCGCCCTGGCGGAACATGATGAGGACCTTCTCTACCTATGCCGATATTCCGACTTCGCGAACGCTATGCAGATATTCCGACCTCGTCGAACGCTGTACGTATGGCGGAGAGCTTCACCTCTTTCTCGTTCAGCGCTTTATGCCGGAAGAGAGATTTAGCGGCAAGTTCGACCGCGCGGCGACTGTCGCGGAAGCCTGACGTGTTCGACAAGTGGGCTATCAGCGCGACATAGAACAGCGCTCCGGCCTCTTGAGGCGTGAATAGATATCCTTGGCCGTTTCTAGCGCTGATTACGTTGAAGGCGGCTTTGTTATGGATGCCACTGTTTGCGTGCACACCGCCGTCGTCGTCGGTGGTATCGACAAATTCATCCATATGCGTCGGCTGACGACAGCGGGCTGGGTTACTCAAGTCGCGCAGCGGTCTCCCGCTGTCTTCGAGCTCTCCACCTATCTGCCAATCCCAGTCATCGATGTTAGATCTGTCGGCGTTGGCCACTAGGACTCCGAAGATATCCGAGTAGGACTCGTCGAGCGCACCAGACTCGTCTTGGTAGACGAGCCGGGCAGTTTTTTCGGTGAGACCGTGGGTAATCTCATGGGCCACAATGTCTTTGGCCACCGCGAAAGAGCGGAGTCGGCCCTTGACGCTGTGTTGTCCGTAAACGATTTGGTTGGCAGGTCCGATCCATGCTGCGTTGGGCCATTCTCTCGAGATTGCACCACCCATCCATGTGCAATTGACTGACGAAACGAACCGCCCCCCGGCGTTGTCGAGGCCGTCCCGCTTGAGTGTGTTGAGAAAGTAATCGGCCACTGCCTGTGCATTGGCGTGGGCACTGATGGCGGCGGGATCCCAAGGGGCCGGCGGGTTAGCCACTGGCCCCGTGCCGGGCAGCAAGCGCCGATCGCATCGCACCCCCCGGAATTCGAAGTCGTATGTCTCGACCCGTCGCCCTGGATCGGTCAATCGCTTGTTCCCGCTAGCATCGCGCTCCACGCGGATACGGCGGGTGCGGCCCAGACCGTCAGTCGAGTCGATTTCTTCGGCAGTCCAGACCATCGACTTCATGCGCTGTAGCTTGGCGACCAGCTCACTAGAATGTGCGTCGACAACGTAGTCGAAGATTTCTGGCACGGCTTCGGTGTGTTCGGCCGTCGGCTGACTCTGCCGTTCCACATTTTCATATATGTAGACAAGCCGCCATAAACTTGGATCGGCGCTGGTGTCGTAGTAAAAGTACAGTTCCGGCGCGTCGGTCAGCGGCAGTGCCTCTTTACCGGCGTCCTTGATGACCACGTCCTTGGCCGCTGCGGGGGATATCGTGGCCACTGGGTCGACGTTGTCTGGGTTTCCCAATGCAGAGTTCATAGCGACCATGTTGTTCTTATCGTCAAGCTCGATGGTGACGAGAGAACCGTAGACCGGTATCTGCTGACGGTATTGGGCAAACTTGACGACTGTGGAGTCGATGATTGGAACCGCTTCAGTGCCGATTGCGTGGTACTCAATATCTTTGCGCGCGTTTGTGATTGATCGCATCTGTGCGCTCGCCATGACCTGGTTCAGGTATCGTCGCGCGGCCGTCTCCGGGTCCAATTTCTCCTGATCGACCGGCGAGGCTTCCTGCGAAATGCTTACTTCCGCATTGATGCCTTGAACTGTAAGGCCGGGGAGCCTGTCCTCACTGTGCAGCGCGAAGGTCTCTAGACCATTGTCGTGCATTGTCTTAGCGGTTTCGCGAACATCGACACGGGCGGCCGCCTGCCCACTCTTGATCGGAGTCAATACGACGACTTGAATCGGCCTAGATGTCCTCTTCTGGTACTCGGCGGAGCGGTTGCCGTTGCTTTTATTGACGATCTGCCATAATCGGACGTAACGCGGATCGCTCGGCTGTACCACCTGAGCTACGGCGCCCAATCGCTTTCTGCCGACTTCGATTTCAACGTAAGGGTCGGCCTTTAGATTGTTGTACCAATTTGGTGCCGTCGGGCTCCCGCCGTTGTCGGCGACGACCACGTAATCCTCACCGACGACGGCATAGCTGAGCGGCGTTGTGTAGTGTCGCCCAGTCTTGCGGCCCACTGTGTGCAGCACTAGGACACGTCCGCCTAGTCGTCGAACGGCAGACAAGACCGGCCAGAATCCCAATGCGAACGGTGCTAACCGCCAAAAAGCCAGCTTAAGTGCTTGCGGCGTGTGCTCCCGGAAGCTCATGGACATAAGTGTCGTCCCACTGCGTGGATCTTGGCCAGTGCCTACGTAGCCACCGCCGGCTAGCCGCAGCCAGCTTTCTTCGAGCGTCTAGCCGCCGCGGTGGCGGAAGTTCGCCGACTAGACATCCTCATTGCGCGGGTAATCGACACCGTACGGAGCGCAACACGATCCAATCCGACATCTTCGAGCGCGAGCACAACGAGGAGCGCATCCGACACGAGACGATTCGCCCGGTCGTTGACCGCCCACTCGAACCGTGGGAGATGCCTGTGAGGGAGATACTGCCGCGACGGCGCGGGCGTTCGTGGTAAAGATTCAATCGAGACGAGGAGATGACGAAGTGACTTTACGAAAGACGATTGCGACGATCTACGTGATATCGCTTCGACAGGCCGACTCTTTCGCCAATAGGGAAGCGTAGCCGACGTGCGAGTGTCCCAATTTTTGAATGCCCTAGGCAAATCCGTGCAGACCTTTCTCGAAAGTATCGGCGATACTAACTCGGGCATTCAAGGTCCGACCGAGGGGTTACCTGATGCCGAGAAGATTGGCGATTCCCACCTCGAAAGTGGACGGTATTCCGCTCCGTATCCTAGGTACAGAAATAAGTTAGATGACTCATACACCGGTATTGAATATGCCGATGTTAGCGTTACCTTTAGGGCGCCGCGGGTAGCAATAGTGATCGGGGGTAGCAATGGCTGGATCTACTGGGCGCGGAAGGCCATCTACGCAGCCACCGCGATTTGGGGCGGGTACGGCTTCGTCCTTGTGCCACATAAGAGTGGAGCAGTAAATAGTACGATATTGCGCGCGGTGCGAGCCTACGATCCCGATTACGTTGTCACTTTGCCGATCAACCTTGGAGACCTAGACGCCGTTCGGCCTGGCGAGATTGATGCTCAGATTGAAAAGCTCCGAGCTGACGGCGCGGTCATAGACGATATTGAGTCGCTGCGTAGTCAATTGCGCGGACAGCCAGTGAGTTTCGAGGACGACGCGCGGGCCCGCGAATCGGTTGTCGCTGCATGCTCTACATATCGTATGGCGCTGGGGGATGACGCTGATATCAGCAACTGGAACGAACGTATCGCAAGTTTGCACCCAAACGACGTCGGACTTGGACCCCTTACACCTGTCCACCTCATCAAACCAGACGCCAGTCCAAGATTCGGTGCAAGATCAGACCTGAACACGCCCATAGGGCTAATGGCCGCCAGCTACGTTGGCCTGGTCGAAAACCCGACGACGGCTATTGCTGACATCGATCCGAAGCACGTTGAGGATTTCGTTGCCTCAATCACAGGCCGTCGGAGCGACACACGAATTCGCCCACAGTGGTCATGCTTCGAACAAGTGGATGTCGAAGAAGGGGCGGAAGAGGCGAGGGTTGCTTGGACCGACAGCCAGATAGAATTGACATGGGTGAGCGATAGTAGGCACAACCCCGTTCTGTATGTCGTCGGCAACGAGCCTGAGGATTATTGTCTAGCACTCATCTGGGAACGTTTGTATGGCCAATCAATCTGGGTGCCTAATGAACTCTGGGTAGACGAAACTACAACTTCAACGTCCCAGCACAGGCAGTGGCTGACTCAAGGAATGATTGACTTGACGCGCTCCCCTGGGGCGGAGAGCTGTTTACTGACGTCAGTGTCCGGCGATCTGCAGCTGGTTGGTAATTTTCAACGCGTAGTGTTCGAAACGCCGCCAATAGTGAGAATGTTCGACATGTCGGGCAATCCGGATCCGAATTCGGTTAGGCCCCGGGCGGACCGCGTTGAGAACGTTGATAGCGCGATGTTGCGATTTCCTGACCGTGGCCGCGGCTTCTTAGGTTTACGTAGGCACTTTCAGCGCAGCGACACCATGCCGATAGTTCGTGATGCAGAAGGAGGGGCTACTTTGGCCTCTCCGCGCCCCGCGTCTGTTCTAGACGCTCCCGGCCTTGGCGGCGCGAAGGTCTCATTTCATATTGATCTGGACATTCGCGATGTCACCATGCCACAGGGGAGGGCAATCCCGCCTGCGGCTCTTATTCACCCATCCGAGAATCACCTCGACCGTTATGAAGCGTGGGTTAGAAGCGGTCGGCAAGGTGTCAGTTATGAATCGCTGCGCTATGGGCTGGTGTTAGCCGGAACCCTGCCGGAAGAAGCACTGGCGCGACCGCGGGTGCGAAAGCCTGGAATGCTGTCGTGGGCACGGTGGAAGTCGCAAATGAGTGGCTACGAACTGCAGGTGGCGGATGCTGGCTGGCCAGCTCAAATTCTTGCCGAAAAGTGTGGATCTAGGCAAGTGTTGGTGGATTTGTTTAGCGGACCTCTCCGAATGGCACTTCTCGAATTTAAAACGTATCCTTCTGGCAAAAGCACCATTTCTGTATTTAAAAACGGCGAAGGCTGCGTGATTAATCGCCAGACTTATTTGGCAATGCGTGGATTCGAGCTTTTCACTGGCCTGCCGCTTGCTGAGGTTCGAATCTTGGTGGACCAACTTCTAGTGGCAGGCGTCCTTACTCGCGGTCTGTTGCTCCGATGCAGCATTTGTCGGGTATTCAGCTTCCACGACTTGGATGCTGTCGGCCAATCAAACCGGTGTCCGCGGTGCGGCAACGTCGACTCACTCACTCAAGAACGGTGGAACGTACCTGCGGGAGAGCCTGGCTGGTTCTATCACCTGCACCCGTTAGCTCGCGACCTCGTGCGTGATGACGGGGACGTGCCGCTTTTGCTCGCGGCGTATCTCCGTAAGAGGGCCGGGAAGCGCTATGCCGATACTCCAGAGGTCGTGGTGGTCCAAGGCGGCAAGACAGCAGCCGAAGCGGACCTAGTTGCGGTCACGGACGGCGTCCTGATAGTTGGTGAAGCGAAAAGCAACAACACTCTTGGCGTCGACAAGGCCAACGAAGTCAAGTCGGTGGGACTTCGTCTTCACCTGGCGGAGATATTCGGCGCGGACGAGATCCTGATAGCGACGACCGAGTCTGCGTGGAAGGAACGCAGCCTTACAGCTATCAAGGCTGCGATGGAGTCATATACGTGGCCTGGCGGTCTCAGGCCCAGGCTGCGTGCAGTTACATCCCTAGGCGCTGATGGAAAGGGAGTTGAAACCTACCTTCGATAGGGGGCGCACACGATCTACGGCGGGCGATCACCGTCTGGCGAAAACTTCGTGCGTAGCTAGTCCTTAGCGGAGGCTCAGTGTAAGACGAACACGTGTTCGTCTTGTCCTAGCGGTGTCCTATCTTTCTCGATCACCCGCTAATACGCAGTGGACGCGTATACACGGAAACTGCTATCTGACGTGGACAATCCGGCACCTCAACGGCGCCACCATCGAGAGCCAGTCAACGGCCTTTCCGGCATCATCATCGGGCGTTGGAGCTGCCCCGTAGCCGCCTGACCGAACCAACCAAGCCATCGGTCAACGAACTCGGATAGGTCCGAAAGGTCGAGGGCTCGAAAATCCCACGCAACCTGCATCATCCCCAGAACCATTGACAGCGGCTCTCGGGCTTGCCCGGCAGTCAAATCAAACGGCTCCAGCTCTCGCAAGCCCCCGCCGCCGAAATTCATTGACGAAAATGCCACCTCATACCAGCCGAACACACCCTGTTCGTCGACGTCGCAGTACCACAGCGAATGCGAGCGACCGATCCAATCGCGAAGTGGATCAGCGCGCGTCACTCGGATGACCGATTCTGCTACGACGCTGAATGGAAGCTGCCCGTGTCGATCTGTACTCGCCCGAGGCTTGTCTAGACCGAGGCGCGCGCCGTCCAGGTTGGCAACAAAGACTCTGCCGTTCGCAGCAGAATCGGAGGCTCGCGGTATCCGCCGCTTATTCGGATCGGTCGTCAACGTGGCAGCCGTGGCGTGTGTTCTCAGTGCTTCTAATAGCGTGTCGCCGACTCGCTGAAATTGCTGAACAGCTGCGGCGATCAGTGTTGCCCGCCGCTCCTCTTCTTCTAGTTCGGCCGATTTTTGGGCATCAACCTCAGCCTTCGCCTGGATCGATTTGCGGTTTGCTTGCGCGAGGATGTCGAGGCCCGCACCCGTGGGAACCTCATCGACCACGGTGGTCAGCCTGCTCAAGATCATTGCGGGCGTCGGACGGCCCTCGGGAGCTTTCAACAAACAGTCGGCAATAAGGTCCTGCAGCCTCAAGGGGCCCACTGTGAGAGCCGGGGCTTTCTGGTTCAAGTGCTGTTCGCGCAGATCGGGCCCGCTGAACGGGCGAGATCCAGCGAGCAACTCGTACGCCATGACACCAAACGAATAAACGTCAGCTGCTTCGGTCGCGTGCTGCCCACGCCACTGCTCAGGTGATGCATACAGCCACGTCGCGTTGTGTTTCCAAGTATCGGTCGCGGTGGACGCTTCCGCATACCGCGCGAGACCGAAATCTGCGATCATCCAGGCGCCGTTGAAGCGGAGCACGTTAGCTGGCTTGAGGTCACGGTGGACCAGGACACCTTTGAGGTCGTTGAGGGCGGTCGCGACATCGATCAGCACGGAAATCGCCTCTCCAACGTCCAAGACACCTCCCCGGCCCTCCAAATACTTCTTCAGGGATGTCTCAGCGCGCGGCATCACGAGGACCCATTGGTCGTTGTGCTCGCCGTCATCCAGCACCGGCAGCACGTTCCGGTAGCGCGCCGCCTGGTTGGCAGCTCCTATCAGCAACTCGCGGTCCGCTCCTGGGTCTTTATCGACCAACTTGGCAACCGCCTCGTTCCCTTCCTCGTCTTCGACGACGTAGGGCCTGCCGAAGCCGGCGTTATCGGCGGTCGACAACTCTGAAACGACACGCCATTTTCTTATCCTGAGAACTAGTTCTGTTCCGACCGAAAGCACATAAGGAATTGGATCACGCCCGGTGGTGCCGTCGCAGAAATACCGGCAATGCGTGCAATGCGGCAGCCGAGCCGAGTGCCTCCTGAGCAAAATACAGGTCTCTGGACTGCGAGTCAGCTGGATGGCGGTCACGGTGTGGAGGTGCAGGTGAGGTCACCTTGTCGTGCCGAGAGTGTGCCAAGACACGCAGATGTGGCCCGACACCCGCCGGACCGTATAGACATGGAGCAGGCGCTGACCTGGCCATTTCCTGCGATATGGAACCGCGTGAAATGCCATCTACAGCCGGATAGGGATTTACAAACCAGCGGTCGGCGGTCCGCCTCGCTGCGTGAGGCGCCGACGCCATCGTGGGCAGCGATTCGCCGTGAGCTGCGTCTGACACAGCGACTTCCCTCAGCCCGCCGACCCTCTTTGTCGGCGGGCCGCTCTACTCTCCAAAGCGTGGACGCGTATGGATCCAAAAGAGAGACCTCGATCGAGCATGTCCACTGAGCAACCGAGCGACGGCGAGTCACTTGCCGACCAGTACCCCGAGATCGCGCGGGAATGGGACTCAGAGCTGAACCACCCGCTGACGGCGAATATGGTCGCGCCGGGTAGCAAGCGGAAGGTCGGCTGGGTTTGCGCGAGATGCAAGTTCAAATGGCAGGCTCGCGTCAACAGCCGAACTGGCGGTGGTCACGGGTGCCCCGCCTGTGGCCGGCGTGCTGCCGGTAAAGCGAAGAGCGCCCCACGCCCAGGCGAATCGTTGGCAGAGAAGCTGCCCGACGTAGCAGCAGAGTGGCATCCCACCCTTAACGGTGACCTGACCCCCCATGACGTAGGTTTCTCGAGCAACAAAAGGGTTTGGTGGCTGTGTCGGTCGTGTGGAAACGAATGGCAGGTGCAGGTTTCCAACCGAAGACACGGCGCTGCTTGCAAGAAGTGTTCCAGCAAGGCGATGACCGTTCCCAAACCCGGCAATTCGCTCGCGGAGCGGTGTCCGTCTGTCGCGGCAGAGTGGCACCCGACGCTCAACGGTGACCTCACTCCATCGGATGTTGCCTTTTCCAAGAAGGAGAAGGCGTGGTGGATCTGCGCTCAATGCGGGAACGTGTGGGAGGCATCGATCGGTAACCGTGCCGCGGGCGGCGGATGTCCACCGTGCGGACGCAGGGCTGCGGCAAGCGCTATGCGCGGTCGCAAATTGCCTCGAGGTTCGAAACAGTCGGCGACTCCGGTGCGAAAGAAAACATTGCACAGCGTCCCGCGGCCGGGTGCCTCATTCGCAGATCGCTTTCCTGAAGTTGCCGCCGAGTGGCATCCCAGCCGGAACGGCGAGTTGACGCCAGACAAGGTCGGATACTCAAGCAACAAGAGAGCGTGGTGGCTGTGTCCTACATGCGGCAATGAGTGGGAAGCGGTTATCCAGAGTCGCGGCAATGGATCTGGCTGTCCAAAATGCGGCAGACGCCGAGCAGGAGTCGCTCTTGCCAAGCCAAAGCCGGGCGGCTCACTCGCAGAAGTGCTCCCTGCCGTGGCGGCTGAGTGGCACACCAAACGCAATGGCACATTGACGCCCGATCAGGTCGCTGCCCGAAGTCGTCGCAAGGCTTGGTGGCAATGTTCGACGTGCGGCAATGAGTGGGAAGCCGGAATCTACAGCCGCGCCAACGGTCACGGTTGCCGCGCCTGTGCCGATCGGCAACGTGGAATAGCGTTCAGCGCAGCGAAACCCGGCCAGTCGCTTGCAGAGCGGGATCCTGAACTCGCCGGCCAGTGGCATCCTCTCCGAAACGGTCCACTCCGTGCATCTGACGTCACAGCCAACAGCGGTCAGACAGTTTGGTGGGTCTGCGACAGACGACACGAATGGCGGGCCATGATTAACAACCGGCGCAAAGCTCGGGGATGCCCGAAGTGCACGCTGTGGGGAACAAGCGTTGAAGAAATACGCCTTCGACACGAGCTGCTGGCGGCGGGGGTTCCTATCGATCCGAACCACGAGGTGGTTCACAAAAAGTCTCGACGGGCGCTGAAGTGCGACATGATGTGTTCAGCTTGGAATGTAGTGATCGAGTTCGACGGCAACAGATTCCACAGGCTGCCAGCCAATGTCGAAAAGGACCGACGGAAGACGCAGTTGCTCACGGAGCAGGGCTGGATTGTGATCCGTGTGCGCGAAGGCCTACCGGCAATAGGTGAGCACGACGTCCTAGTACCGCTCTTCTCAAGCGAGATCACTCGAGCGAAGGCGGTCCTCAAAAGGCTCAAGAGTCTTGGCTACGGGGCAGCTGAATACGACGCTTACCTCGACACAGACCACCCGTGGGGCAGCGATGAAGCATCGGCCTACATAAAGCGGCGACGAATCGACAAATCTCTCGCGACCGTGCACCCCGATCTAGCGGACCAGTGGGATCCGGAGAGGAATGGTGCACTGACGCCCGCAGACGTGACACCAGGTAGCGGCGAACGGGTTTGGTGGATTTGTCCGACATGCGGGCATAGCTGGGCCGCAGTCGTTTACAGCCGAGCAGGCGGCGGGCATGGCTGCCCAGAGTGCGGTCGTCGCAGATCGTCGAAGCGCCGCAAGTAGATCTTGCCTTCGGCTAATCCGCTCCCCTGATGGCGGGCCGAGCCGTCACACTCGCGGTCTACCGGTGCGAGCATGGCCCGAACCAAGCCACTGCCGTTCAGGCTGGGTAAGTGGCAGAGGGCGCGTGGCGCCGCGGCGTCGATCGGTGACCCCGGTGTCACAACGGGAACCACTGCCGGATTTGGCACAGCCACAGATTCGGCGAGGGACGACACCCTTGATGACAGCAGCGCAGGCGGGATCCCCTTGATCCGCGAATCGGCCATCGAGTCCTCTCCAGTCGAGTTTCGCTGTCAACTGCGCACTGCAAGGTACGGGCGCCGGTGGGAGTAAGCGTCTTGGTGGCCCATCACCGTCCGCTTCTGTGCGCACCGACGGGTGCCGCAGCAGGTCGGTTGTTACCAGGCCACCACGCGGGAAATTACCTTCAATTCCGCAGGGTTGGAGTTGCCGTTTATTGGGCGAGAATGACCCGGATCCGCCCGGAATCGGTCAGTTCTCCCGGAACGGGAGACGATTCCTTGTCTGTTGTGCGACAAGCATTTTCGGGATTGAATCGGTGAGCGTAGGCAACGGCGTTTTGCAATCCGTTGGTCGCGGCTTCAAGCCCCGACAAAGCCCCACACTTCCTAGCCCGCAGTGCGCCGGTTGGTCAGTACCGCGCCACGGTAAATTCCCACCCGTGAGCGATGACAGAGTTCGAGTGCAGATCGGTGCGAGTGGCGTGGCCACTGTGACGATGGTTCGCGCAGACAAACACAATGCGCTTGACCACGCCATGTTCGAAGGCCTGGTACATGCCGCTGAAGAAGTCGCCGGCGCCGCTTCGGTTCGCGCGGTCGTGCTGCACGGCGAGGGCAAGAGTTTCTGCTCCGGACTCGACGTCGCAAGTTTTATGGACCGGCGCGGCGGGACGAGTGTGCTGCTCGGCCGGGACGACGAGCGCGAGGCCAACTTCGCGCAGCGTGTGACCTATGACTGGTCCTCGGTGCCGGCGCCGGTCATCGCCGCGATTCACGGCAATTGCTTCGGCGGCGGTCTGCAAATCGCGCTCGGCGCTGACATCCGGATCGCCGCGCCGGACGCAAAACTCTCCGTCATGGAGGTCAAGTGGGGCCTTGTGCCCGACATGGGCATCACGCAGACGCTTCCGCGGCTGGTGCCCATCGACGTCGCGAAGGAGCTGACGTTCACCGGCCGCATCGTCTCTGGGAGCGATGCTGTCGCGCTCGGACTGGTCACGCGCACTGCTGGCGATCCGCTCGCGGCGGCGCTGGCGCTCGCGGAGGAGATCGCCCAGAAGTCCCCCGATGCGGTGCGCGCGGCGAAACGCCTCTACAACGAGACCTGGGTCAGCAACGACGCCTCGGCCGCCCTGTCGCTCGAATCCGAGTTACAAACCGGGCTGATCGGCAAGCCCAACCAGATTGCCGCCGTCATGGCGGGCATGTCGGGAGAGCCACCGGTCTTCGCCGACCCGGAGTAATCGCGACCACACTTGGCTAGGGTTTGGTCCCATCTGGGCTCGTTGGGAGGTCGGGGCGACATGACCGAGGACGCGATCAGCATCGGCGGAGTCGACCTCACCGATCCCGACGTCTATCTGGCCGCTATGCCCTACGACGCGTTCCGCGAACTTCGACGGCACGCGCCCGTTGCCTGGCATCCCTACAAGAACAACGGGTTCTACGCGGTCACCGGTTATGACGAAGTCCTGGCCGTCTCCCGCGACAGCACCACCTGGTCGTCGCAGGCGGCCGGTGTGTTCTTTGACGTCCCGGGCCCGGAAGCGCAATACCAACTGTCGCTGATGATGCTCACGATGGACCCGCCACGACACACCCAGCTGCGCTCGCTGGTGAGCACGGGGTTCACCCCGCGCCAGGTCGCCCGGCTGCACGACCACGTCACAGAGATGGCGCGGGAGATCGTCGACGCCGTGGTCGAACGGGGCGAATGCGACTTCGTGTACGACATCGCCGGTGCGCTACCGTCATTCGTCATCGCCGAACTGTTGGGCATCCCGTTGGCCGACGGCCGACGCCTCTATGAGCTGACCGAGATCATGAACTCCGGCGCGGTCGGCGACATCCACGACCAGACACACGTCTTGGACGCGCAGATGCAGATGTTCCAGTACGGCACCGAACTCGCCGCACGCAAACGCGCCGAACCTGCCGACGATATCGCGACCTCACTGCTGCGCGCCGAGGTCGACGGCGAAAGCCTCACCGACCTCGAGTTCAACATGTTCTTCCTGCTGCTGATCAATGCCGGCGGCGACACCACCCGAAACCTCGTCGCCGCAGGCATTCTCGCGCTGCTGGACCACCCCGCCGAGCAGGCCCGCCTGGCCGCCGACCCCTCGCTGCTGCCGACCGCGATCGAGGAATTGCTGCGCTACACCAGCCCCGTAACGGTCTTTCTCCGCACCGCCACCAAGGACACCGAACTGGGCGGCATACCGATCAAAGCCGGTGAGCGCGTGGCGATGTTCTACCCCTCGGCCAACCGCGACGAGCGCCACTTCGCCGATCCCGACCGCCTCGACATCGGCCGCGCCCCTAACCCGCATCTGGCGTTCGGCGGTGGGGGCACCCACTTCTGCCTGGGCGCCAACCTCGCCCGTGTGGAGGCCTCGGCCATCATTCCCGAGGTGCTGTCACGGATGCCGGACCTCGAACTCGCCGGCCCAGTGCAACGTGTGCGGTCCAACCTCATGAACGGCATTCACGAAATGCCCGTTCGATTCACGCCTTCCCGCCGGGTCACCGTTTAGCCGCCGGCGCAGGACAACTCGAGGCGGTCCAGTCGCCGGACCAACAGGCTCGGCAGCCAGCGGCCCACATCACTGGCCTCGATATGCGTGGTCCGTTCGAGGAGTTGCCGAATCACGATCGTCGCCTCCAGGCGTGCGAGTGCCGCCCCGACGCAAAAATGCGCGCCCTTGCCGAAGCTGATGTGCCCCTTACCTCCAGGCCGGTCCAACCTGAACTCGTCCGGGCCGTCGAAGCGTGACGGATCGCGATTCGCCGCTCCCCACAACAACAGCAGTCGCGACCCCGCCCGAAGGTCCACACCGCACAGCGTCGTGTCGTTCACCACGTGACGGTAATGGCCCCGAAACGGCGGTTCCGTGCGCAGTACCTCCTCGAGAAACGCACCGAGCAGTTCGGGGTTTTCCCGCACCTGCTCCTGGATGTCGGGACGAGTGGCCAGAACCCAAGCCGCGGAGCCGATCAGCGACGCCGTGGATTCACCGCCGGCGCTGAACAAGATGATCATCATCCCCAGCGCGGTCTGCTCCTCCATCTCGCCCGACGCACACGCCATCGCCAGATCACCGAGCAGGTTGTCGCGCGGGTCGACAGCAGCCCGCCGAAATTGGTCGATGATGTAACCGGCGAGTTCTCCGACGGCGACGCCCGCCTCGGCCAGCTGGTCCTGGCCCACCAGGCCCTCCACGACTTGTGTTGCCGCATAACCCCACCGGACCAGCTTGTCGACATCCGCGTCGGGCACGCCGATGATCCGTCCCACGATCATCATCGGCAGGCGGTTGGCCATTGCGCTCATCCACTCGATGCGCCCATCCTGAAATGCAGAGACCCACAACCGCTCTGACGTTTCAGCAATGAACGGTTCGAACGCCCGAATCCGCTTGGCCGTCAACTGCCGCAGCACCGCCTTGCGATGCACCGCATGCGCGGGTTCGTCGGCGGTGGCCAACACATGGCTCTTGCCCCCCAGCCCTTCCATCTCGAACGCGCCGACCTCGCCGCCGGGCTGGTAGGTCATCGTCGCGGTCAGATTCGAGGAGAAATCCTCGGGCCGCGCGATCGCCTCGCTGACCGCTTCCCAACTGCACACCGCATGGAACCCCGACTCGCCGATCCGGTGCACCGGCGCGGTCTCCAACATCTCGCGGTACAGGGGATAGGGGTCCTGGATGCACTCGTCATCGAACAACGCAATGCCAAGCTGCCCGCCACGCCATCCCATGCGTCCACGCTGACCGCCCACCACAGGCTCGTCAAGGACCCGCGGCGAAGTTGAAAACCCAGTTCAACGCCTACGCCCGCCACCGTCTCACCGCATCCCACCCACGTGCACTAATGCTGAGATGTAGCGTCAATTTTGTCTCAGCACTGAGAAACGAGGAGGCAATGGTGGCACGAGACGACTGGCTTCTCGGCGGCGAGCGCCGCACCGCGGCCGCCGAGCGCATCTATGCCGCGGCCACCGACCTCGTCGTGCGCGAAGGCTTCGACGCCTTCGACATCGACACGTTGGCCACACGCGTGCACTGCTCACGCGCGACGATCTACCGCTACGCCGGCGGCAAAGCACAGATCCGCGACGCCGTGCTGTTGCGTCTGGCGGCTCGCGTCGTCGACTCCGTTCGCTCCGCGGTCCACGACCTCACCGGAACGCAGCGCGTCGTGAAGGCGATCACCGTTGCGCTGGAACACATCCGGGCGGACCCGATCCGCCCGATGATGATGAGCCTCAGCGCGGGAAGGGATCTGAGCGAGCTGCCGTCGTCGCCGGTGCTGGGCCGGTTGGCCGCGGACCTCACCGGCATCACCGCTGACGACCGTCAGGCCGCCCAATGGATCGTCCGCGTCGTCATGTCACTGGCGGTGTGGCCCGTCGGCGACGACGACTTCGAACGTCAAGTGGTGGAACGGTTCGTCGCTCCGGCGTTCGCCTGATGCGTTGTCACGCAACGATCGCGGTGTTGCACGGCACCTCGGCGGTCGCACCTTCACCACAGGTCAGCAGCGCCAGGTTCGGCGGGATCAGCGGCGACGGCGGCCACGTCGACGGCGGCGCCGGGATCAGCGGGAAGATGCTGTTGTTCTTCACTCCGGTCAGCCGCGCCACGATCTGCGCGGGAATGTTGGTCGCCACATACAACAGGTTGCCGACGATCTGCACCGGCACGATCGCCAGCCCGGCCAGCGCGCTGACCAAGAAGATGTCCTGATTGGCGATCGACCTCAGCTCATCGATCGTGTCGTAGGTGAACGTGTACACGAAGTACGGGATCGAGGTGAAGATCGTCCGGATAGCCAGGGTGACGTCGGTGGCGATATCCGGATAGCCGTTCATGGCGATCGCGTCGAACAGCGCCTGGTGCAGATCGACCGGGTCGACATCGCTGTCGCCGAGCGTGGTCAGCGAGACACCGTCGGAATACGCGGGTGGCGGTGCGCCGAAGAGGTCCAACACCGTCGGCGTCGTATCGACGATCTCGTACTGCAGGTTCATGAACCCCTCTTGGAAGTCCGAACCCCGCGCGATCACGAACGTCGATGTCTCCGAAGGTGTTTGGAACCCGTGCCCGAAGCCCTGCTGCGGCTGGTGGCCGTGGTCGGTCACCACGATCACGGTCCAGCTTTCACACAGACCGGGGTTGCACTTCTCGCGCTCGGCGATCTCGGCCATGATCGCGCCGATGTTCTCGTCGACGTTGCGGATGGCCTCGGCGTACTGCGGCGACGCGCCCCCGTACTCGTGTCCGTTCTCGTCGACGCCGACGAAGTAGGTGAACATGAACGTCGGGGTGCCGTTCTGGACGTCTCTGATCGCCTCGACGGTCACGGCGCCGACGGCATCGTCGGTGAGCAACCAGTTCGTGTCGCCGGGCACCCGGGGAACGAAGTGGATCTGGTCGGCGGGAATCGATCCGGCATTCGCGATGTCGGCGATGACGTTCCAGTTGGCGATCGCGATGGTCTCGATGTTCGGGTCGTGTGTCTCGAGCATGTTGAACACCGTCGGATACCGGTTGTACGGCCCCGGCGTGAACACGTTGTTCACGACACCCGTGGTCTCACCCCACACCCCGGTCAGGATCGCCGTCCACGAGGGGTTGGAGATCGTGGTGTGGCCGACGATGCTCGAGGCCGCGGTGGTGCCCTCGTCCATCAGCGCAAAGAAGTGGTCGTTCTCGGGGTCGGAGAGGATCCGGCCCAGGTTGGTGCCGTCGACGCCGATCACCAGCACGTAGGGCGTGCCGTTGGCTTGTGCCGAGGGCCCCGAGATCTGCGTGACGGTGTACTGCGCGGCCGGCGGTGCCGTGTGCTGCCTCAGGGCCTGCTCGAACTCACCACGCGCCGCCGCCAGCATCGCCCACAGCCCGGGCATCTGAAGCGGCACCTCGGTGCCCAGGCCCATCAGCGGCCGCAGCACCGAAGCCACCGTCTCACTGACGAGGCTGACCAGCGTGGGCCGCGGCTGGGCCGGAACCGTCACCGGCGCAACCTCCGGGACCGTCATGGTCGTGAACGTCGTCGTCGAATTGGACTGCGTGGTCGATGCCTTCGGCGCGACGTCTTCGGTGTCGGTGACCTTGGCCGCGGCGGTGACGTCCGGTTGCGACGCCGGTTCTTCTTGTTGCTGGGTGAACCGTTCGACGGTCGCATTGACGTAGGACTGGACCTCGTCGGCGAAATCTCGGCTGCCCGAGCGTGTCTCATCGCCGCTCGACGTCTCGTTCTCCGCTGCGTCCTCCTCCGTCAGCGACGTATCCGCGTCGTCTTCGGCTTCTTTGAGGTCTTCGGTGCCGTCGTCGTCCGTGGCGTCATCGTCGAGGGCGTCATCGTCGAGGGCGGAGTCCTCGGTGACGTCAGACAAATCAGCGTCGTCGGCGTCGTCGGACTGTTCGGTCGTCGTCGAATCCTCTGCACCCGAAGGCTCACTGGTCGATGACACGCTCGAGGTCGAGGACTCACTGGTCGACGACGAACTGCTCTCCGACGACGAGTTCGAGGTGTCCGCGAACGCAACGGCCGGAGCGTTCGCGATGGCGACGCCAACGCCCAATGTCACCGCTAATGCTCCGACGCGACCGATGTAGTTGGCGTAGCCCATGACGGTTTCCTTCCGTACCCACGTCCCCGAACGTGGTGGAGCAGAAATTTGACGTTTGCAGCAAATTACCGCTTCCGGCGCGTGGTGTACGCCGCTTTCAGGAACAAGTGACAGCGGCCGTCACTCCGGGAGGGCATGGCTGTAGCCGACCTCGGCGCTGTACACGTAATAAGGGGCGAAACACTCCAGCGTGCCCCCGGCGCGCACGACCACCAGAACCCGGTCGAGTTCGTCGTCGTCCTGAATTCGCTCGAAGAACCTCGCCAAGTGAGCCAACTCTGCGCCGTCGACCATGATCTCGTGAGTCACCCGGTTCCGTCTGGCGGTCCCGCACGGGTTGGTCATCGGCGGTTCCGGCAGATAGGCCTGCAACCTTGGCTCGTCGTCCTCCGACGACCCGCACGCGTGGGCCCCGCCCATCCACGGAAAGTAGGCCACCTCCTGGCATCCTCCGCAAACCGGCCATGAGGTCATGGAAGCGGTCAAAACAATCCTCTTTCAGGCAAAACGTGATGATCGATTCCCGACTATTTTACCTGGCCACGCCGACAAAAACGGGACCGAGGACGTCGTCGCCGGCTTCGCGGACGCCCGTGCCGAACGAGGCCTTTCAGCAAAGACTATTTGGTCGGGCGGAGCACAACCACGCCCGGCACGGTCTGCAGGTACTCGGCCAGCGGCTGGTCGATGACCTTCTCGTGCGCGCGCAACGACGAGGCGTTCCGGAACACCGGCCCGTCCGGTGTCTCAACGAAGATGCCGACGTGGGTGACGTCGAGGCCGCCGTCTTCGGCGAACGCCCCGATGTAGTCACCCGTGCGCAGTTGGCTCAGCACGCCGCCGTCGACCTGCGCGCTGGGAATGTAGGACACCGTTCGCGGGACCACCGGCAACCCGGGCAGGTACTGCCCGCCCGAATCCTTCTGGTTGAGGTTCTTGTGCACCGCGACCGCGTTGGGAGTCAAGGTCGCCGTGAGGTCGGTCGCGACCGCGGGTGTGTCGGCGGCCCAGTCAGTGAAGAAGTGCTTCCTGTTCTGGAACGCGACGACGCCGTCTTTGTAGCGCACATCGATGAGCGCGTCGATGAACTCCTCGCGGTTGCTCGCCCGCTTCAGCGCCTCGACGTAGTCAGCGTAGGTGAAGCAGTCCACCTTCTCCAGCTCAACGACCAGCTGCTCGGGTTCTGTCGCCGAGCCGACCAATGTGTCTGCGCCATAAGGTGTTCCGAGGAACTGTCGCGACACCGCTTCGGCCCCAACTGATCCCGCCATGTCCTTGCTCGCCGTCAACATCCGGTCGAGGATCTGCTCGCTGCGGTCGGAGATCCGGACAGCCGGCGACGTCTGGGACGCAAGGTAGGCCTCGACGGGAATCGGCGCGGCCTCCGAGTAACCGACCGGTAGGAGCACATCACCCGTCGTCGTCTTGTAATAGACCTCCCACCGGTGATATCCGGTGAACACGGCGGGATCGGCGGCCAGTGCAGCGGCGTAGTCATTGATGGCACGCACGTAGTTGTTCGAGTTGTTGTACCGGTACAGCGCGTAATCGCGGTTTCCGGTGAACCCGTTGGCGGCCAGGTAGCGTCCCGCCGCCATGATGCTGTCGCGCGGCGAGTGGATGTCTCCACCCGCGCCGAATGCGGCGAACGTGGCGGGCATGAACTGCATCGGACCCTGCGCGCCCGCGGTGCTCACTCCGGCGATCCGTCCGAAGGCGGTTTCGACGAAGTTGATCGCCGCCAGATAGTTCCAGCCGACACCGAATTCCGCTTCGGCCTCGCGGTAGTAGTCCATGAGTTCGGCTGCCGGTGTGGGGGCGACGATCCGCCACGCCGGCAGCGTGTCCTTCGGCCGGCTCATCACGCCGAGCTCCCGACGCGCGTTGACATTGAGGTCGTAAACCGTCAGGAGCTCGGACGGAATCCGCGGACGCACGATCGGGTCCCATTCGGGATGGTGTCCGATGGCCCGGTAGGCCGCTTGCTGCCGGTGCGCCGCCGCCGTCAGCACCGCCTCCGAAGACGACGGGTCGCGCAACGCACGTTCGTCGCCCACCAGGTCATCGGCGATGTTGACGGGGTCGGACGCGAGTTCGCGGCGCGGGGGCTCGGTTGCGGGTGCCGGGGTCTCGGGCGCCGCCGTCGTCGTGGCGGCGGTATCCGGCCTGTCACTGGTCGAGCATCCGACCAGGGCCAACAACACCATGGCGGTGCCCGCGACAGCAGCAGCAATCCTGGCGGCGTCAAAGCGGGGCGCTCCGGCATTCATTGCCGTCGGAGTTTAGCGTCGCCGACCGCGGAGCGTTCGTGTCGGCGGCTCAGGATTGGTGGTGTTCCGGGCAGAAGTACAGCCGAGCACCGGCCACGATGAAGTTCGACAGCGTTTCGTCTTTCGTCGTGCTGTCCAACTTCTCGGCCACCGCCGTCGCATCGGCGCCACGCTCGAACTGGGTGCATACGTCGCGGGCCAGGGTGCTCAGGGTCGTGCAGTTGCCGGTGAAACCCACCGAGGTCATGCTGCGGCAGAAATCGTCCTCGGGTGATGCGGCAGCATGCGGTGCGGCCAACACCACGCCGATCATTACCACCAACAGCGCTGTGAGTCGCGCAAGCATCGTCATGTCACCTCATTCCTACCCGCGACTACCCGGTTCGGGTCGCGGCGCACGCGATTGGATGCAGATCGAGATAGGAGCGTGACCGGCGTGGTGACAGACTGCACCCATGGCGTGGGATTTCAGCACCGAACCGGAATTTCAGGACAAGCTCGACTGGGTCAAACAGTTCTGCGAGGAAAAGGTCGAGCCGCTCGATCACGTGTTTCCGTACGCGGTGCGCTCCCCGGACCCCGCCGTGAAGGCCTATGTGCGTGAGCTGCAGCAGGAAGTCAAAGACCAGGGGCTGTGGGCGATCTTTCTCGACGAGGAACTCGGCGGCCCTGGCTACGGGCAGCTCAAGCTCGGCCTGCTCAACGAGGTCATCGGACGCTACGCCGGCGCCCCACACATGTTCGGCGCGTCGGCCCCCGACACCGGCAACATGGAGATGCTCGCCGCCTACGGCACCGAGGAGCAGAAGGAACGCTGGCTCAAGCCGCTGCTCAACCAGGACATGTTCTCGGCCTACTCGATGACCGAACCGCAGGGCGGTAGCGACCCCAGCCTGTTCAAGACCCATGCCGTGCGCGACGGCGACGAGTGGGTGATCAACGGCGAGAAGTGGTTCACCTCAGCGGGCCGCGTCGCCGACATTCTCTTCGTGATGTGCACCAACGGGATGTTCGTGGTGCCGCGCAAGACCCCGGGTGTGGAGATCATGCCCGAACCCCGCAACCACAACCACATCATCTACCGCGACGTGCGGGTGCCACTCGACCATCTCCTCGGCCCGGAGGACGGAGCCCGGGTGCTGGCGCAACGCCGGCTCGGCGGCGGGCGCATCCACCACGCCATGCGAACGATCGCCCAGTGCAACCTCGCGTTCGACATGATGTGCGAGCGGGCGCTGAGCCGCGAATCCCACGGCAAGGTCATCTCCGAACACCAGATGGTGCAGGAGAAGATCGCCGAGTCCTACGCGATGATCAAGATGCTGCGGCTGTTCGTGCTCGAGACGGCGTGGAAGATCGACCAGACCTCCACCCAGGAAGCCCGCACCGACATCGCTGCCGTCAAGTTCACGATGGCGCGCGTGCTGCGGGAGGTGTCGTTCAACGCGCTGCACATCCTCGGCTCACTGGGCACCACCGATCTCACCCCGATCCAGGCCATGTACGCCGGCGCGCCGACGATGGGCATCGCCGATGGCGTCGACGAGGTGCACAAAGCCACCGTCGCGCGTCGGGTGCTGCGCGACTACGAGCCGCACGAGGGCCACTTCCCGACGGAGTTCCTGCCCTACAAGCGCGAGGCCGCGCGCCAGAAGTTGCAACCCGTGCTGGACGCGCGCCCGGAGTTGGCCGCCGCTGCCGAGGCCTACCAGAAGTACCTGTCGCGGCGTCGCTGAACCTGCTCGCGGAGGCGGCGCCTAGGGTGAACCCATGCGAATCGCCATCGCCATCGTCGGTGTGATCGTCGCGCTGTTCGGGCTGCTGTTCGCGCTGCAGGGCTTCGGCGTGGTCGGTGGCAGCCCGATGAGCAACACCACGACGTGGTCCATCCTGGGTCCACTTATCGCGCTGGTCGGGGTCGCGTTGGTGGTCGGCGCGCTGCGCCGCAAGCCGTAGACCGGAAATTTTCTTCACATCGCTCGGGGCTGTAACTACTACGGCCGAACGAGCGATGAAACTGTCGAGCGCCGCGACTGCTGGAACAGGCACCAGTGTTGGGGGAGTCGCCGCGCATGTTTTGAAGGAGCAGACGCACGATGGGTGCACCCCTTGAATTTTGCTCAAAGCGTGGCGTGGTCGCCGTCCTGGCGTCCGGAATTGTCATCTCACTGACAGCCCTTACCGGTGGCGTGGCACCGGCATTGGCCCAGCCCGGATCCGACGACTCGAGTGGGCCGACGACCACCATCGTGGCGCCGACGCCGAAGCGCACCGCGCCGGAGGCCAAAGAGGAGGCTCCCAAACGGGAGGCTCCGGAACAGAAGACGCAGGCCCCGGCGGTAGAGACGCCGACGCAGGCCCCGAAGCCGCAGACGCAGGCACCGCCGCCGCAGACGCAGGCGCCGCAGACGCAGGCGCCGCAGACGCCGACGCAGGCCCCGCAGACGCAGCAGGCGCCGACGCAGGCCCCGGCCGTCGGCGCGCCCAAGCCTGAGCCGCAGGAGCCGAAGACGCAGGCACCGAAGACGCAGGCACCGAAGACGACCGCTAGCACGACGGTGCAGCAGACCACCGAACCGGCCGTCGCACCTGAGCCGGAGCCGTCGACCACCGCCGAGCGCACACCCGCCAGCTCCGCCGCGCCCAGCAGCGAGAGCAAGGTCGCGCGCACGACGGACGCCGACAGCGATGCGCCGCAGACGACGTCGGGCACGTCGGTGCCCCCGTCGGAGGCCCTCGCGCCGGCGACCGAGTCCAGCGAGGCGCCCACTAGCGAGACGCCCACCAGCGAATCGGCCACCTCGGAGACCGACAGCGAGACCCGCGACGAGGAATCCGAGACGCCGACCGTGTCGATCTCGCAGGCCGCCAAGCAGATCGAGATGCTGGAGCCGGAGACGCTGGAGGCCCCGGCCGAGGACGTGCAGCTGGCCAAGCGCGCCGAGCCGATCTTCGAGGAGCAGCCCGAACCGGCCGCCGAAGACGACGTCGCCGCGTTCGCGAACTCGATCGAAACCAGCCTGAAGATCCCGGGCCTGGACATCGGGGCGAGCGCCAAGACCGAGTTCGGTGTCGATCGTCGCATCGAGAGTCGAGTCGAGTACGTCAGCAACGTGCGCCAGTGGCGGCCGGATTGGATCGAGTACGACGAGTACTACCGTCCGATCATCGCCAACCCGTTCCGGGCTCCGGTGCGCATCGTCTACGTCTACGACATGCGGCCCCGCATCATGTACATCCCGCCGCTGTCCCGGATCGTGCTGGAAGCCGCCCGGTTCGCCGCCTACAGCTTCACCGCGGCGATCCTCAACCCGGTCAATGCGGCCATCGACACCATGCAGGCCATCACCAACATCGCGGTGGGCAGCTTCTTCGGTGGCGGCTACTACCCGGGTGCCGGGCTGCCGTTGCCGCCGCCTCCGCCGCCGGTGCTGCGCTACGACAACGTGCCCGTCCAGGTGCGCTACTCGGATGCGACCTACGAACCCTTCCGGGTCCGCAGGATCGTCGATGTCGGCGAGGACGCCCGTTTCGGTGAGCGCAAGGTCCTGCTCGACGGCGCGACGCCGGCATGGGGTGTGTGGACCCAGACGCCAAGCGGTGAACGGCAATTCGAGGTGCACCGCACCCAGCAGTTCCCGGGCCTGGAGGAACCCCAGGAAGGTCCGCTGCCCGGTGACTACCAGTTGCGGCTGGCATCCGATGAGTCCTCGTCGGCCGGCCTGACCGGACGCGACGTGTTCCTGATGGTCGCCGCCGGGGTGATCGGCACGCTGGGCTTCGGTGCCATCGGCATGGCGTTCTACCTCGGACGTCGGCGGCCCGAACACTGAGAGCGCGCCTCGGGCATCGACCCCGTCGAAAAAAGGTGCATGATGGGACGATGCCCGAGGTTCGCGTGGGGCCGCTGCTCCGCCACGTCGGTGAAACCGATGCGACCATCTGGGTCGAGACGGACACACCGTGTCAGGTCGAGGTGCTGGGCAACCGCACGGAGACGTTCGAGGTCGAAGGGCACCACTTCGCGATCGTCTGCGTGACGGACCTGGACCCCGGTCGAGAGCACCCCTACGAGGTTCACCTCGACGGCCAGAAAGCTTGGCCCCCAGCCGATTACGAGTTCCCGCAGCCGCGGGTGCGGCTGATGCCGCGCGACGGCTCGCTGCGGCTGATGTTCGGCTCGTGCCGCGCGTCGGCCCCGCATCGTCCGCCCCACACCTACCAGCACTGGTGGCACCCCAAGGGCAAGGGCATCGACGTGCTCCGCACATACGGCATGCGGATGCTGCGCCAGCCGTCGGCGCTGTGGCCCGACGCGATGCTGATGATGGGTGACCAGCTCTACGCCGACCAGGTCAACGACACCATCAAGGACCTGGTCGCCGACCGCGAGGTGCACGCCGACGGGCCCGTCGAGGTGCTCGAGGACTTCGAGGAGTACTGCATCGGCTACTGGGACGCCTGGCGCGACCCCGTGGTGCGGTGGATGCTCTCGACGGTGCCGACCTCGATGATGTTCGACGACCACGAGATCAACGACAAATGGAACACCTCGCAGGCCTGGCGCGACCAGATGCGCAAGACCGACTGGTACCAGACCCGGATCATCGGCGGGCTGATGGCGTACTGGGTGTATCAGCACCTGGGCAACATGTCGCCCACCGAGCTGGCCAAGGACCAGACGTTCCAGCGGGTGCTCGAGACGCGGCAGGGCACCGAGGCGGTCCGCGAGCTCGCGCAGACGGCCGAAAAGGACGACGGCGTCTCACATTTCAGCATGTGCCGCGACTTGGGTTCGGCGCGCCTGATCGTCGTCGACGCCCGCTCCGGACGTCAACTACAACCGGGGCGCCGCCAGATCACCACCGACGAGGAATGGGACTGGATCACCTCCAACGTCGACGGCACCTATGAGCATCTGCTGTTCGCCAGTTCGCTGCCGATCCTGTTGCCCTACGGCATGCACCACATCGAAGCCTGGACGGAGGCCGTCAGCGACGGCGCATGGGGCAACCGGCTGTCGGGGCTGGGGGAGAAGGTGCGCATCACTGCCAACCTCGACCACTGGGCCTGCTTCCAGGACAGCTATCGACGCTTCGAGGATCTGGTCATCGACGTGGTCAGCGGTAAGCGGGGTCGGGCGCCCGACACGATGGTGCTGTTCGGCGGCGACGTGCACCACTGCTGGGTGACCGAGGTTGACGCGCCCGACGCCGGTGCCAATGTGGCCACCAAGGTATGGCAGGTGGTGTGCTCGGGGTTGCGCAAGGAGCCGTCGGCGGTCGAACGTGTTGTGCTGCGGCTCGGCCACACCCGGTTCGTCGAGTCCATCGGCAAGGCGCTCGCCCGGACCACGAAGGTGGGGATGCCGCGGCTTCGGTGGCGACCCGTCACGATGCCGCACTTCCGTAACCAGGTCGGGACGCTGGAGATCGCCGGCGGGGAGATGGGCGTGCGCATCGAGAAGGTCACCGGCGGCTGGCGCAAACCACAGCTGACCACCGTGATCGAGCACAAACTGCTCTGACTTTGGCGATTTCGGTGCGCAAACCATCGCTGAGCGCAGGTAAGCGCACCGAAATCGCCTTCAGCCGGCGCCCTTTCCGTTGTCGACTCGGTACACCGCGCCGTGGATCGCGGCGGCGTCGTCGCTGGCCAGAAATGCGATCGCCTTGGCCACGTCGACGGTGTCCATGAACCCGCGTGGCGACGCGATCCGCATGATCAGGTCCCAGTCGGCGTTGTCGGGCGCGGTGAACTCGGTGGTCTGGGCGGTGGGCATACCGCCGGGACAGACGGCGTTCACCCGGAGTTTCTCCTTGGTGTACTCGACGGCCAGCGCGCGGGTCAGGCCGACGAGTCCGTGTTTGGCTGCGCAGTAGCCGGCCGAGTACACCTCGCCTTCCACACCCGCGATCGACGAGACGTTGACGATGTTGCCGCCGGCCTCCAGCAGGTGCGGCAGCGCCGCGCGGCACAGGTAGAACGGCCCGTTGAGGTTCACCGCGAGATCGCGGGCCCAGTCCTCGTCGCTCATCGTCGTGGTGTGGCGCATCTGGTGGAAGCCGGCGACGTTGACCAGAACGTCGAGCCGGCCGAACGCCGCCACGCACTGCGCCACCGCGTCGCGGCACGCCTGTGAGGAGGTGACGTCCACCGACGCGTACCGGCCGCCCGGTACGGACTCGAAGACCTCCGCCATCCGTTCGGCGTCGCGCGCGATACCGAACACCGTCGCGCCGCGCTCGGCGAACAGCTGCGCGACCGCGGCGCCCAAACCCGCCGACGCGCCTGTGACCAATGTGACCTTGCCGCTCAGTGACGTCATGGTTGAAGACCTTCTCACGGCCCGCCGGACACCCGGTGAGACGGCGGTATCGCGGCCAGCAACACACGGGTGTAGTCGCGCTCGGGTGCGGCGAACAGGTCGGCGGCCGGACGGTACTCGATGCGGGCGCCGTCGCGCATGACCAGCACGTCATGGCTCATCTGCTGCACGACGGCCAGGTCATGCGCGATGAACAGATAGGTCAACCCCAGCTCACGCTGCAGCCGGGTCAACAGGTCGAGCACCCGAGCCTGCACCGAAACATCGAGTGACGCAGTGGCTTCGTCGAAGATCACCAGATCGGGTTCGACGGCCAGGGCCCGCGCGATCGACACGCGTTGCCGTTCACCGCCGGACAACTCGTGCGGATAGCGGCCGGCGAACGACGTCGGCAGCCCGACCAGGTCCAGCAGTTCCTCGACACGGGTCCGGCGGGCCTGCCTGCCCCGCGCGAGCCGGTGCACCATCAACGGTTCACCGATCGAAGTGCCCACCCGCGCACGCGGATTCAGCGACGAGAACGGGTCCTGCAACACCAGGCTGATCCGTCGGCGCACCGCCTTGACCGCCGAGCGCCGCACGCCGATCACGTCGGCGCCACCGATGGTCGCGGTGCCCGCATCGGGTTCGACCAGACCGGTCAGCGCTGCGGCCACCGTCGACTTCCCCGAACCGGATTCCCCGACCAGCCCCAGCGTGCTGCCGCGCCTGATGCGAAACGACAGGTCATCCACCGCATGTACGGTGCGCTTGCCGCTGGCCGTGGAGACCCGGTACCGCACATCGAGGCCGGCGACGTCCAGCAGCACCTCGGTGCCGGAGACCGGCTCCGGGCCGGTGTGGCCGATCACCGGCCGCGCGGCCAACAGCTCACGGGTGTAGGCATGCTGCGGACGGTCGAAGACGTCGGTGATCGTGGCCTGCTCGACGGCCCGACCCTGCTGCAGCACCGTGACGTCGTCGGCCACTTGGCCGATCACACCGAGGTCGTGGCTGATCCACACCACCGCGGTGGCGAAGTCACGCTGCAAATCCCTTACCAGCGTGACGATCTGCGCCTGCGTCGTCACGTCGAGCGCGGTGGTCGGTTCGTCGGCGATCAGCAGTTGCGGGTCGCAGGCCATCGCGACCGCGATCATCACCCGTTGTCGCTGCCCGCCCGAGAGTTGATGCGGATAGCTGTCCAGCCGTGCCTCGGGATCGGGCAGACCCACCGCCTCCAACAGTTCAAGCGCCCGGCTGCGCGCCTGCCGCCGGGTCGAACGGCGATGTGTCTCAACCGATTCGGTGATCTGGCGTTCGATGGTCAGCAGCGGGTTCAGCGACGTGGAGGGGTCCTGGAACACGAACCCGATGCGGCCGCCGTGCACGCTGCGCAGCAGCCGCGCCGACGCGCCGACCAACTGCACGGCACCCTTGTCCGCGGTGGCGCCCAGCGTGCTCTCACCGGTGACGACGGCACCGGGTGCGTCGAGCAGTCCGGTGGCGGCCAACGCCGTCATGGTTTTGCCCGACCCGGATTCGCCGACGATGCCCAGCGTCTGTTCGGGGTGCACGTCGAACGACACGCCGCGCACGATCTCGCGTCGACCGATCGCCACCCGCAGATCGCGCACGCTGAGTGTGGGGTCCGTCATTGCTTTCTCCGGGCCTCGATCATGGTGCGCTGCTTGGGATCCAGCACGTCACGCAGACCGTCGCCGAGCAGGTTGAACGCAAGCACCGTGACCACGATCGCGGCGCCAGGCACCACCGCCATCCACCACGCCAGCGTCACGAAACCCTGAGAGTCGAAGATCATCCGGCCAAGCGACGGCTGCGGCGGCTGGATACCCAGCCCGAGAAACGACAACGCGGCCTCGGCCAGGATCGCGAACGCCAGCGACAGCGACGTCTGAACCACCAGCGGCCCAGCGATGTTCGGCAGGATATGCCGGCCGAGGATGTAGAGGTTGCCGGTGCCCATGCTCTGCGACGCCGCGACGAACGGCTCGGTACGCACGCTCAACGTGCTGCCCCTGGCCACCCGCGCGAAGATCGGGGTGTAGACGATGCCGATCGCCAACATCGTCGTCGTCACGCCCGGGCCCAGGATCGCCACCACGGCCAACGCCAGAATCAGCACCGGGAACGCGAACATCACATCGACGACGCGCATCAACACCGCGTCCAACCAGCCGCGGCGGTAACCGGATACGACGCCGACCGTCACACCGACGATCACCGCGAACGCCACGCTGACCACCGCCACCCGCAGCGACGCCTGGACCGCGACCAGCACCCGCGACAACACGTCGCGGCCCAACTCGTCGGTGCCGAACCAGTGCGCGGCGCCGGGCGGCTGCAGCGCGTTGGGCACGTCGACATCGTTGACGCCATAGGGGGCAAGCCAATCCGCGCCGATCGCGACGAACACGACGACGGCGAGCACCGTCGCGCTGACGGCCGTGACCGGGTTGCCCAGCAGCAGCCGCCAGAACGGCACCCGCGTTCCTGTGTCGGCGTTCATGACAGCCGGATCCTCGGGTCGACGACGGCGTACAGCGCGTCCACGATCAGGTTGATGAGCAGGAACAGGGCGGCGATCAGCAGCACCGCGCCCTGGATCACCGGGTAATCCCGTGCCGCGACGGCGTTGTAGACCAACCGGCCCAGTCCGGGCCACGCGAACACCACCTCGACCACGATGACCCCGCCCAGGATCGTCGCCAGCTGAATGCCGGTGATCGTCAAAATCGGGATGAGCGCGTTGCGCACCGTGTGCCGAAACGTCACCACCGTGGGCGACAACCCCTTCGACCTGGCGGTGCGGACATAGCCGGTGGCGGCGACCTCGAGCACCGCCGAACGCACATACCTGGTCATGATCGCCGCGGCGACCAGCGCGACCGTCAACGCGGGCAACACGATGTGGCGCAGCCAGCCGGCCGGGTCCTGCAACAGCGGCCGGTAGCCCGACGTCGGCAACCAGCCCAGCGTCGTCGCGAACAGCGCGATCAACAGGATGCCCATCCAGAAGTCGGGGATCGACACGCCGAACTGGCTGCCCATCCGCACGATCGCGTCGCTGAGCCGGCCCTCGTGCAGCGCCGACCAGATCCCGGCGGGCAGCGCGATCAGCAGGGCGAGAAGGACGCCGACCATGGCCAGCGACACCGTCGCGGGCAGCCGTTCGAGCAGGATCAGCGTCACCGGATCGCCGTTGCGAAAGCTCACCCCGAGATCGCCGGTCAGCGCCGAGCCGAGGTAGCCGAAGAACTGCTGCCACATCGGCTTGTCCAGCCCGCTGGCCTGGCGCAGCGCCTCGTAGGCCTCCGGGGTGTAGCGGGTACCCAGCGCGATGCGGACCGGGTCGCCGGGCACGAGGTGCACGAGGGTGAACACCACCACGACGACCCCGACCATCACCACCGCCGAGTACAGCAGCCGGCGCGCCAGGAACCGCAGCACGGGATGCGTCATGACCGTTGTCCCAAATCCGCTGTGCGGAAACGCACTGCGGCGTCGCGGCGGGCGTCATAGCCGGTCAGCTCGGGGTTCCAGGCCTGGATCACCGACGGGTTGTACAGGAAGATGTAGCTGACCTTGTCTGCGATCAGCGTGGCCGCCTTGTCGTACAGCGCGCCGCGGGCTTGGCGGTCGGTCTCGACCCGCCCGGCGTCGAGCAGCCGGTCCACCTCGGGGTCGGAGAACTTCTGCGCGTTGCTGGTGCCGTTCGAGTGGTGCTGGGCGTAGTAGAAGTCGTCGGGGTCGATGTTGCCCAGCCAACCCATCATCAACATGTCGAAGTTGCCGGTGTTCTGCTCGTCGAGCCAGGTGGCGAAGTCGACGGTGCGGATGCTCACCGTGATACCAAGCGGCGCAAGGTTATCGGCGATGATCTGCGCGGCGGTCACGGTCTCGGGATACTCGCTGGTGACCAGCAGGTCGAGGTTGACGTCGCCGACGCCCGCCTCGTCCAGCAGCCGCTGTGCGGTCTCGATGTCGTAGCGGTAGCGGTCATAAGGCGTGTACCACGGGTTGCCTTCGGGGATCGCGAGTTGGTTGGCGGTCGCGGTGCCGTAGCTGGTGGCCGCGACGATCGCGTCGCGGTCGATGCCGTAGGCGATCGCCTGGCGCACCCGCACGTCGTCCCAGGGTTGGCGGGCCTCGTTGAGCGCCAGGTACCAGTAGTCGTTGCTGGGGGTGACGGCAAGGGCGATCGAGTCGTCCTCACGCAACTGCGCGACGCGTTGGGTCGGAACCGAATCGGTCCAGTCGACTTCACCGGCCTGCAGCGCCGAGAGCGCCGTGGACGGTTCGGAGATGAACCGGAACGTGACGCCCGAAATCGGCGGTGGCCCATCCCAGTACGACGGGTTGGCCTTGAGCGTGATCGAGTCACCGCTCTTGTGGGCCAGAAACGAGAACGGCCCGGTGCCGACCGGGTGCGTGGCGATCTGACCGGATTCGACGTTTTCACGCGACACGATCGCCATGCCCTTGAAGCCGCCGAGGTTGGTCAGCAGGTTCGGGGTCGGGCGGTCCAAATGGACGACGACGGTGTGCGGGTCGGGCGCGGTGACGTCGACGACGGCGCTGAACTTGTCGACGTTGGCCAGCTTTTCGTCCATGATCCGGCGGTAGGAGTACACGACGTCCTCGGCGGTGAGCGGGCTGCCGTCGTGGAAGGTGACCCCGCCGCGCAACGGAAAGGTCCAGGTGAGTTGGTCGGCGCTGACCGTCCAGGACTCGGCCAGCGCCGGGCGCATCTCGAGGTTTTCGTCGGGCTCGACCAGCGTGTCGAAGACGTTCTCCAACACCTCGAAGGAGAAGTAGGCCGTGGTCTTGTGCGGGTCGAGTTGGTCGGGTTCACCGGAGATGGCGGCGATGAGGTTGCCTGCCACGTCGTCGCCGAGGTCGACCCGCTGACCGGGTGAGCACGCCGTGACGGTGAGAATCAGGGTGGCGATGGTGGCGACCGCCGCCGCCACCGCCCGCCGTTTCATGTGCCATCACCCCGGAGTCGTCCGTGGCCCGTTTATGGACGGGACCATGTCCACACTGACATACTCGACGCGGTTCGACGTCGAGACGCTTGAGGTGAAGGGGTGCACATCATGGGACTTCTCCGAGCGCTCGGGGTGGCCCTGGCCAGCGCCGCGCTGGCCCTCGGGCTCGCCGCGACCGCGCACGCACAAGGCGACGTCAAGGCCCCCGGCGTTCCGGAGGGCGTCTACAACGTCAACATCGACGGGCAGGCCACCACCGAGTGGGAGATCTTCCCCTCATGCGTTCCCGTCGTGGGTGACCTGCGCGAACCGCTGCTGCTGCCGGTCGGTTGCAAGCTGAAGGTCACCCCGAAGGGCCAGCCGGGCGCCGAGGCCGTGATGATCGGCGGCCGGTGGACGTTCGACTACGACACGATCGACGGTAAGACCTGCCCGGACGGGAGCACGGCTCCGCAGCAGACGATCTATTCGTTCGACCCCTACACGTGGGTGGGCAGCATGAAGGTGATCCACGGCGCCGTGTGCGGTGAGCAGGCCGCGATGTTCGAGGTACCGCTGACGATGTCCTTCAACCGTCCGCTGGTCATCCCCGTCGACCAGTACCCGCTGATCTGTGAGCCGGGCGGCCTGCGCCGCTGCTTCTGACTTGTCCGACGACCCGTCGATCGGTCGAGCCGCCGGACATGGTCTGCGGCGCCGCGAGCGCCCGCGCGTGCCGCTGCTCAACGGCAAGGTCGTCGATGTGACGGGTCCCGGGCTGACCGATCGGTGGGGTGTCACCTGCACCGACCTGGGCGCGTCGGTGGTCGCCCCCAACGGCAAGCTGGTGTCGGTGTTCGGTGACACGTTCTCGGGCACCACGGTCGGACAAGGCGATTGGCGGTCGCCGGTCGTGCTGATCGGCACGGGCGATGCTGACCATGAAATCGTCTACGAGCGCGCCGGCGGCGACGACGCCGATTACGCGCGCCAACTGTGGCACTACGAACACGACAACGCCGCCAGCGGATGGCGCCGCGGCGGTATCAGCACGGTGATCCCGTCCGACCTGCTGCGGGTGGGCGACTCAATCTACTTGCACGCCATCGTCAATCGTGGCTTCGGCACCGTCGTCTGGACCGAGATCTGGCGCTCCGATGACAGCGGCGTCACCTGGACGCACATGGGCGAGGATGCCAAGTTCCCCGCAGACCTGCACGGTGGGCATGCCCAGTGCTGGTCATGGGATCACGACCCCGACGACGGCTGGGTCTACGTGGTCGCCACCGGGTTTCAGCGCGACAAGGGCATCATCATGATGCGGGTGCGACCCGAAGACATCGGGCACCGATCGCGATACGTCAGTTGGGGTTTCGCCGACGGCCGCTGGGGGTGGGGCGCCGCGGCGACGCCGATCACCCCGGCCGGCGAGAAATGGGGTGAGCTGACGTTTCGCCGCGTCGGACAAGGCAAATGGGTGCTGGGTGGCTTCCTGGCATCCAAGTACGCCCTCGGATACCGCGTCGTCGACTCACCGGTGGCCAACATGCACACGACGCCCGTGCAAACCCCGATCGTCGGCTCGGCGTGGTCCGACGAAAACCACCTGAAGAACCAGGTCGCACAACTCTACGGCGGGTACGTGCTGCCCGGTTCGCGGTTCGATATCGAAGGCGGTTTCGGGCTGGTGGTGTCGCAGTGGAACACCTCGACCGGGTGGCCTTACCGCGCAATGCAGTTCAAAGCCGCGCTGAAAGACACCACCAAGACGACACCGCCGGATCCGATCAACCTGTGAGCAACGCGCCAGGGCCGGGATTTGCCTCTGATCCCCGGCGCGGGGACGATCCGTAGAGACGTTAACCAACGCCTTGATACGAGACGGGAGACCATGTCTGACGGCGTAGGGCTGTCGGTTGGGGCGACCAACCTGGCGGCCGTGGTGGTGGGCCGGACCGCGCTGGTGCGGACACCGGTGCTGACGCGCTACCCCCACCGGCCGCCAGAAGTCGGCGTACCCAGCGAAAACCCCCGGCTCAACGAGCGTGGGCTGATCCTCACCGACTTCGTCGACAGGGTCGGCGATCCCGTCGGCATCGTCGCCGCCGACGGCACCACCCATCGCGCCGACGTCGTCCTGGCCGACGCGCTGCGGGCCATGGTCTACGGGCTCAGCGGCGGCCGGGTGCCGGCGGGGCCGGTGACCGTGACGCACCCCGCGCACTGGGGTTCGACCGCCGTCGACGCGCTGCGCACGGCGCTGGCCGCCGTTCCGGAGTTTCAACAGCCCAAACCGGTGCCGGTGATCTCCGACGCCACGGCGGCGCTGACCGCGCTGCAGGAAGATCCCGGGTTGCCCGCTCGCGGGGTGATCGCGCTGTGCGACTTCGGCGGCAGCGGCACCAGCATCACCCTGGTCGACGCGGCCAACAACTACACGCCCGTCGGGCCGACGGTGCGGCACACCGACTTTTCCGGCGACCTCGTCGACCAGGCGCTGCTCACCCACGTCATCGAGGACCTCGCTGCGGCAGGCGCCATCGACCTGTCCGGGACGTCGGCGATCGGATCGCTGGCCCGGCTGCGCGCGCAGTGCCGCGGCGCCAAGGAACGCCTGTCCACCGACAGCGTCACCACGCTGGTGGCCGAACTGACCGGACACCGCAGCGAGGTGCGGCTCACCCGCAACGAACTCGACGACGCGATCCGCCAGCCGGTCACCGACTTCACCGCGGTGTTGCAGGACACGTTGGACCGCAACGGAATTCACGGTGCCAACCTCGTTGCGGTGGCATCGGTGGGCGGGGGAGCGCGCATCCCGATCATCACCACCGCGCTGTCCGAACACTTCCGGGTTCCGGTCATCACGACCGGACGACCCGGGCTGACGGCCGCCATCGGCGGGGGTCTGGCGGCCGTGCGGGGGACGGTCGAAGAGGGCGCGACGGCGATGTCGGCCGTCCCGGGCGTCGCTGCGGCCGCCGCCGCGGCGACCGCCATGGCGCCCGAGGCGGCGCCCGAACCCGACGGCACAGCGCAGCCCGGCGCGGTCGGGGCGCTGGCGTGGTCGGACGCCGAGGACATCCCGGAGGTGCCGGTATCCGACCCGTACGACTATCCGGTGGTCGCTGGGCGCGCGGCCGAACCCCGCCCGCAACTGCAGTTCGACCACGACTCGTGGGACGACCTTCCGCCGCCGCCGCTGCCCTGGTACCGCAAACCCGCGGTCGCGCTGGGCATCGGGGTGATCGCGGTGCTGGCCGCGCTGACCGCGGCGATGCTGCTCGCCGTCGGCGACGACTCCACCCAGTCGCCCGCGTCAACCACCGAACCGATCACGGCCACGCCGCGGCCGACCACACCGCCGCCGGCCAGTGAACCGCCGCCTGTGACGCAACCACCGCCGCCACCGCCGCGCACGATCACCCGGCAGGCACCGCCGCCGGTGACGCAGACGGTCACCGCGCCACCGCCGCCACCCGAGCCGTCCCCCGAACCACCGCCCCCGTCCCCGGAACCGCCGCCGCCCACGTCGGAACCACCGCCCACGACGGAACCGCCGCCCACGTCGGAGCCGCCGCCGACATCGGAGCCGCCGCCGTGGAGCCCGACGCCGCCGTATCCGACGATCCCGGGGCTGCCGTGGGTACCCGCGCCGCAGCTACCGCAGCCGGGTCCGTAGCGGCTAGTGCAGCTTGGGCCGCTTGACCAGCACCAGGTGCGCCATCGGGATCTGCACCTGTTCGGGCGCCGCGGCCACCCGCTCGGCGACCCCGGTCTCCAGGCGGTCGAAGAAGTCCGCCGTCCGGGGATCGGCCACGCCGCCGTCCAGCGCGCTGGCCAACGTCCGAAACACCGACGCGCGTAAGAACGCGGCCCACTGTCTGCCGAAAACCGCGGCGTCCTTGTCGATTTGATACTGGCCCCAGTAGCGGTCCTCGGCGTCGAACACCTCGAGATGCTCGATCTCGAGCTGTTCGAAGCGGCCCTTGGGCGCGAACGGCGCCATGAAGTCCGCCTCGCTGCGCCCGACGGTCGGGATGCACATGCGGTGGACTTCGTCGGCCGAGAGCAGCTGATGGCCCGCCAGTTCGTTGAGCGTGTCCATCAACGCCCTGAGCAAGGGGCGGTAGCCGAACTCGCCGGACTCGTCGAGGCCCATCGTCATCACGACCAGACGGCCGCCGCGGCGCAATTCCCTACCGCGGCACCCGATGAACGCGCGCCAGTCGTCGGCGGCCTGCTTGGTGTAGGCGGCGCGCACGTCGGCGTTGGCGCTATAGGCGACCTGCACGTGATCGGGAATCGGCGCCGGCACGCGGCGCAGCCACTGCACCGCCCACGAGCTCCAGCCCAGGTGCACGCTGCTGGTCGGCAGGATCTGCTCGTAGAAGGAGCGGCCGACGGCGGTCGGAAACGTATTGGCGTCCTCGTGCAGGTAGCTGTCGGGATCCTCGGTCAGCGTGCGAAACAGCGCCGAGAAGTCGTTGTCGGGGACATCGGTGTGGGTGACCAGAACCGAGTGGTCGGGCCGGGTCCGCTTGCGGATGGCGCGCACGGCCGAGCAGATGGGCAGCAGCGAGTTGTGGCCCGTGGCCGCGCCGTAGTCGGCCAGCACGATCGGTTGCGGCGCCGTCGGCACGGGTACATCCGCGGCGGCCTTCTCGAACAGCGCGATCGCCGGACGCAAACCCGCGGCCTGCAGACGCGAACTCGCGGTGTAGGACTCGCTTTCGATCGGTTCGGGACGTACGACGATGCTGGACTCCGGCACCGCGACGTCGGAGACATGCGGACGCTTCACACCACGACCGTAGTCTTTGCCGCCGCAGCCGTGACAGACTTCGGCCATGAGTGGAAGGTTCGGCCCGCGCCTCGCTGTCGTCGTATCCATCCTGGCTCTGGTCGTGGGCGCCGTCGGCGTCATCGCGACCTTGGTGCTCAACGTGTACGTGCTCGACGACTACGACGCCTACGGCGAGGTGCCGATCCCGGGTTCGGACGAAATCCCGCTTCCCGCAGGTGACGTCACCGTCAGTTTCCACACCACGATCACCGGACCCCCGACGAGTGAATTTCCCATTCCGCGGATCAGCGTGAGCATCGAACCGCCGGACGGCAGCCCCGATCCGGTGGTCATCGAGAGCATCGGCAGCACGACCACGGTGAACAGCGACACCCACGTGCGGGTGTGGACGGCCGAGATCGCCGCGGGCGGCACCTATCGGGTCACCACCGACGGCGACGTCGACGGTTACCTCAGCCCGCGGTTGGCGTTCGGTCACGGCAGCAGCCACGGCTGGCTGCTGTGGGTGTTCGGCGGGCTCGCCGCCGCGGGCGTAGTGCTGCTGATCCCGTCGGTGATCTGGTCGGTGCGCTCGGCCCGCCGCGCTCGGCCGTTGACGTCCGACGACGCCCCGCCCAAATCCGACGCGCCCAGCGACCAGGGCTAGTGCCCGCGCGCGACCCAGTCGTCGTAGTTGACCAGTTCGTCGCCGATCGTGGTGGAGTCACCGTGGCCGGTGTAGACGACGGTCTCGCCGGGCAACTTCCCGAGCCGACCCGAGATGGACTCCAGAATCGTCGGGAAGTCGGAGTACGACCGGCCGGTCGCGCCCGGCCCGCCCTGGAACAGGGTGTCGCCGCTGAACACCGCGTTGAGTTCGGGGGCGTGCCAGCACACCGAGCCCGGTGAGTGGCCGGGGGTGTGCAGGGCGCGCAGCTCGATACCGGCGACGCTCAAGGTGTCGCCGTCCTCGACGGTGCGAAAGTCGTTGTCCGGGTGGGTCATCCGCCACAGCACATCGTCGGCCGGGTGCATCAGCACCGGCGCGTCCAGCGCCGCGGACAGTTCGGGGGCGACGGTGACGTGGTCGTTGTGGCCGTGTGTGCACACGATCGCCACCACGTTGCGTTCGCCGACCGCGGCCTTGATCGGCTCGGCATCGTGTGCGGCGTCGAACACGATCACGTCGTTCTCGTCGCCGACCAGCCAGATGTTGTTGTCGACATCCCAGCTGCCACCGTCGAGTTCGAACGTGCCCGAGGTGACCACCCGTTGAATCGGTCCGCCGTTCATGTCAACACCACCACGGACCGAAGTACCTCTCCACCATGCATTTTCGCGAACGCTCCTTCCACCTCGTCGAGTGCGATCCGTTCGGTGACGAACTTCTCCAGCGGCAGCCGACCCTGCAGATGCAGGTCGATCAGGTGGGGAAAGTCGCGTTCGGGCAGGCAGTCGCCGTACCAGGACGACTTCAACGATCCGCCGCGGGAGAAGAAGTCGACCAGCGGCATCTCCAACGTCATATCCGGTGTCGGCACCCCGACCAGCACCACGGTGCCCGCCAAGTCGCGGGCGTAGAAGGCCTGCTTCCAGGTCTGCGGCACACCGACCGCGTCGATCACCACGTCGGCGCCGAACCCGTCGGTGAGGTCTTGAATCGTCTCGACCGGGTCGAGTTCGCGCGCGTTGATCGTGTGGGTGGCGCCGAACTCGCGCGCCCAGTCCAACTTCTTGTCGTCGGTGTCCACGGCGATGATGCGCCGAGCGCCCACCAGCGCGGCGCCGGCGATCGCGGCGTCGCCGACCCCGCCGCACCCGATGACGGCCACCGTGTCGTCGCGGTTGACCGCGCCGGTGTTGATCGCGGCGCCGATTCCGGCCATCACGCCGCAGCCCAGCAGGCCGGCCACCGCCGGGTCGGCGGCCGAATCGACCTTGGTGCACTGACCTTCGTGCACCAGCGTCTTGTCGGCGAACGCGCCGATGCCCAGCGCCGGTGTCAATTCGGTGCCGTCGGACAACGTCATTTTCTGCGCGGCGTTGTGGGTGTCGAAGCACAGGTGCGGGCGGCCACGCTTGCAGGCCCGGCACTGTCCGCAGACCGCGCGCCAGTTCAGGATCACGAAATCGCCTGGCACTACGTTGGTGACGCCCGCACCGACCGACTCGACGGTGCCCGCGGCTTCATGGCCGAGCAGGAAGGGGTAGTCGTCGTTGATACCGCCCTCTCGATAGGTCAGGTCGGTATGGCAGACGCCGCAAGCTTGGATGTCGACCACCACCTCGCCCGGACCGGGATCGGGGATGACGACATCCACCAACTCGACCGGCTCACCCTTCTTCCGCGAAACCACCCCACGCACCGTTTGACTCATATGTCCAACCTAGCGAGAAGTGCGCCGCGAAGTGCAAGGCTTGTCGGCGTGATGCCCGCGCTGTATCTGTCCCACGGCGCACCGCCGCTCGTCGACGACGAGCTGTGGGTGTCGCAGCTACGGGCGTGGGCGGCGGAATTGCCGCGCCCGACGGCGGTCCTCGTCGTCTCCGCGCACTGGGAGTCGGCGCCGCTGACTATCGGGTCGACATCGCCGCAGACGCCGTTGACCTATGACTTCTGGGGATTTCCGCAGCGCTACTACGAGGTGACCTACGACGCTCCCGGCGCCGCCGACGTGGCCGCGCGCGTGGAAGCCGCGATGCCCGCCGACGAGCCGGTGCGTCACGATCCGCACCGCAGGCTCGACCACGGCGCCTACGTCCCGTTGACGGTGATGTACCCCGACGCCGACGTTCCGGTGCTGCAGATCTCGATGCCGACGCTCGATCCGCAACGCCTGCTGACGCTCGGCGAGCGGCTGCGGCCGCTGCGCGACGACGGGGTGCTGCTCATCGGCTCCGGATTCACCACGCACGGGCTGCCGTTCCTCGAGGACCCCTCGCCGAATGCGGTGCCGCCGGGCTGGTCCGTCGAGTTCGACGCATGGGCGGCCGAGGCGTTTGCCGCCGGGGACGTCGACGCGCTGATCGACTTCCGCAACCGCGCGCCGGGCATGCCGTATGCACATCCGACGATCGAGCACTTCTCACCGCTGTTCGTTGCGCTCGGGGCGTCTTCCGACGCCGGCCAGTCCCCGCGCCAACCGATCGACGGCTACTGGATGGGCCTGGCAAAAAGGTCGATTGAACTGAGCTGATTCCCATACCGTTGAACCACTGACATGGCCACCCGGATAGACACCCACACCGAGCTGCTGCTGGCGGCCAGGTCCGCGCACGAGCGCCGTGACTGGCACGCCGCCTACGAGGCGTTCATGCAGGTAGCCGAGAACACCTCGCTAGGTGTCGACGACCTCGACGCGATGGCCGCGGCGGCGTGGCGTCTGGGCCACGGCAAGGAGTCGCTGCGGGTCGCCGAGCGGGTGTTCACCCAGCTGGCGCGCACGGATCCGCCGTCGGCGGCGATGAAGGCGGTCGACGTCGCGCTGGCATGGCTGACCCGCGGCGACGTCAACATCGGCCAAGGCTGGATGAACCGCGCGCGGCGTCTGCTCGACGGCGAACCCGACGGCCCGGCCCACGGGTATCTCGCGTACCTGGACGCCGTCGTCGCGCTGATGAACCGCGACACCGCGCTGATCGGGCCGCGGGTGAGCAAGCTGCGGGAGCTGTGCGCTCGGCTCGACTCGCCTGCGGTGACCGCGCTGTGCCACGTCGCCGAGGGGCTCGAGGCCATGTTCGACGGCCGCATGGCCGAGGCCTACGGGCTCATCGACGAGGCGATGCTGCCGGTGCTGGCCGACGAGCTGCCGCTGGAGTGGGCCGGCGACATCTACTGCATCGTGCTGCACCACTGTCATCGGCTGGCCGACCTGCCCCGGATGCGGGCGTGGACGCAGTCGATGGAGCGGTGGTGCAACGAGTTCGCCGGGTCGGCCGCCTACGGGGGCGTCTGCGACGTGCACCGGCTGCAGGTGCAGGCCGCCACCGAGGACCTTCGCCTGCTGGAGACACGGCTCGTCGACACCAGCCGCGCATTGGAGGACGTCAACAGCTGGGCGGCCGGGGAGGGCTACTACCAACTGGGCGAGGTGCGTCGGCGCCGCGGCGACGCCGACGGCGCGTTCGCGGCGTTCACCAGGGCCCGGATGTTCGGCGTCGAACCGCAACCCGGCGAAGCGCTGCTGCGCTGCCGTGTCGGCGACGCCGACACCGCGTGGACCGATCTGCGGGTGGCGCTGGCCGGACTGGAGCGCCTGGACCGGATGCCGCTGCTGCGCGGCGCGGTCGAGGTGGCGCTGGTCCGCGGCAACCTCGACGAGGCCGAAAGGCTGTGTGACGAACTGGAATCGGGAGCGGCGGCGTTCGACACACCCGGTTTCCGGGCGTGGGCGGCGCATGCGCGCGGCGCGGTACTGGTGCGGCGCGGTCAGCACGCGCAGGCGCTCGGGCTGCTGGAGGAGGCGCTGCGGCAGTACCGCACCCTGCAGTGCCGCTACGAGACCGCCCAGGTCTATGACTGGATGGCGTTGGCGCGTCAGGGTTGCGCCGATCATGAGATGGCCCTGGCGGATTCGGCCACCGCCGAGAACATCTACAGCCAGCTCGGTGTCGAGCCGGTCGAACCGTGCGGGCCCAACGCGCCCGGCGGGCTGACGAGGCGCGAGGTCGAGGTGCTGCGGGGCATTGCCGGCGGTGCCACCAACAGGCAAGTGGCCGAACAGATTTGCATCAGCGAGAAGACCGTTGGCCGTCACCTGGCCAACATCTACGCCAAGCTCGGGGTATCGTCGCGCACGGCGGCGTTGGCGTGGGCACACGAACACCACCTGCTGCCGTAGCCGTCTGCATCATTTACCGCACGACGCGGGCGAGCGTTTACATGGTTTACCCGATGCGCGGGGCGCCGCGTGCGGTCTACCGTTCGGACATGACGACAATCCCCGACACCGCGGCGGCCCAGACCACCGAACAGTTCGCAGAGCGCATCGTGGGCGCGATCGACAGCGCCAGCCTGGCCATCCTGTTGTCGATCGGCCACCAGACCAAGCTGTTCGACACGCTGGCCGAGATGCCGCCGGCCACCAGCGTGCAGATCGCCGACGCCGCAGGGCTTGACGAACGCTACGTGCGCGAGTGGCTGGGCGGGGTGGCGGCCGCGCAGGTGATCGACTACGACCCGGCCACCGCGACGTTCACGCTGCCGCGGCACCGCGCGGCGGTCCTGACCCGCGCGGCGGGACCGGACAACTTCGCCCGCGTCGCGCAGTTCATCCCGCTGCTGGCCGAGGTGGAACAGAAGGTCATCGGGTGCTTCCGCAACGGCGGCGGCCTGTCCTACAGCGAGTATCCGCGCTTTCACACGCTGATGGCCGAGGAGAGCGGCGAGGTGTTCGACGCCGCGCTCGTCGACGTCATCCTGCCGATGGCCGAGGGGCTGCCGGAGTTGCTGCGTGCGGGTGCGGACGTCGCCGACATCGGTTGCGGCAGCGGGCATGCCATCAACGTCATGGCCAAGGCGTTTCCGGCCAGCCGCTTCACCGGGATCGACTTCTCCGACGAGGGGCTGGCCACCGGCCGGGCCGAGGCGAATCAGCTGGGCCTGACCAACGCGACGTTCGTCGCGCGTGACGTGGCCGGGCTCGACATGGCCGAAAGCTACGACGTCATCACCGCGTTCGACGCCATCCACGACCAGGCCGCGCCGGCGCGGGTGCTCGAGAACATCTACCGAGCGCTGCGGCCCGGCGGCGTCTTTCTGATGGTCGACATCAAATCGTCGAGCAGGCTCGAGGACAACGTCGGCGTCCCGTTCACCACCTACATGTACACGGTGTCGACGATGCACTGCATGAGCGTGTCGCTGGGGCTCGACGGCGCCGGGCTGGGCACGTGCTGGGGCCGTCAGCTCGCCGAGGCGATGCTCGCCGACGCCGGGTTCGCCGAGGTGACGGTGCACGAGATCGAGTCCGACCCGATCAACAGCTATTACATCGCCCGCAAGTAGGCTCGGCGCGATGGGCGCGCTGGATGTTATGGCCGACTGGCCGGTGACGACGGCGGCCGCGGCGGTGGTCGGTCCCTCGGGGGTGCTCGCCGAGCATGGCGACGTCGCACACGAGTTCCGGTTGGCGTCGGTCACCAAACCGTTGGTGGCCCGCGCCGCGCACGTCGCGGTCGAAGAAGGTGCGTTCGGGCTGGACAGCGCGGCCGGACCGGAGGGCTCGACCGTGCGTCATCTGCTGGCCCACGCGACCGGCTACTCGATGAACTCGGCGGAGTTGATGGCCAAGCCGGGCAAGCGGCGGGTGTACTCCAACTACGGCTTCACGGTGCTGGCCGAGACGCTCGAACAGGCGTCGGGCATCGAGTTCGGGCGCTACCTGACCGAGGCGGTGTTCCAGCCGCTGGGCATGGGCGCGACATCGCTGACCGGCGGCGCGTCGGCCGCCGGGTTCGGGGCGACGTCGACGGTGACCGACCTCGCGGCCTTCGCCGTCGACCTGCTGCGCCCGTCGATCGTGTCGGGCCAGATGCACGCCGAGGCCACCAGCGTGCAGTTTCCCGACCTGACCGGCGTGTTGCCCGGCTTCGGGGTACAGCGGCCCAACGACTGGGGCCTGGGTTTCGAGATCCGCGGAAACAAGTCGCCGCACTGGACCGGATCGGCCAACTCGGAGCGCACGTACGGTCATTTCGGCCAGTCAGGGACGTTTTTGTGGGTCGACCCGGCGGTTGATCTGGCGCTGGTGGTGCTCGCCGACCGCGACTTCGGGGACTGGGCGTACGAGCTGTGGCCGGCGCTATCTGATGAAGTGCTGAGAGAATTTCGCGCAGACTAGCGCAACAGGGGCCACACAAGGCACAATAGACACGCACGACACATACATATCTGCAAGTCATTCGGTTTCTACCAGGTCGTTGGGGAAGACGTCCCTCGTGGAGCCGAAGGAGCAGCAGATGCGTGCAGCGAATCAGTTCGCCGACGCGACGACCGGCGTGGTGTACATCCACGCCTCACCCGCGGCGGTGTGCCCACATGTCGAGTGGGCGTTGTCGTCGACCCTTCAAGCCAGGGCGAATCTCAAGTGGACCCCGCAACCGGCCATGCCCGGCCAACTGCGTGCGGTGACGAACTGGGTGGGTCCCGTCGGGACCGGCGCCCAGCTGGCAAGTGCACTGCGCTCGTGGTCGGTGCTGCGCTTCGAGGTGACCGAGGACCCCAGCGCCGGCGTCGACGGGCACCGGTGGTGCCACACCCCGCAGCTGGGCATGTGGAGCGGGCCGATGAGCGCCAACGGTGACGTGATGGTCGGGGAGATGCGGTTGCGTGCGCTGATGGCCGAGGGCGCCGACATGCTGGCCGCCGAACTCGACTCGGTGCTCGGCACCGCGTGGGACGAGGCGCTCGAGCCCTACCGCGACGGCGGCGAAGGCGCCGAGGTGAGCTGGCTGTCCCGCGGAGTTGGCTAGCCGGCGGGGCGCAGGATCTTCAGCGCGGCAGGCACCGCCGACACCTCGACCGGCAGCGGGCACATGTACTCGCCGTCGGCGTAGGCGTTGATACCCGGCGAGTCGACGGTGATCGTCTGCGCCCGGGCGGTGCTCACCTCGTCGAGGTGCACATGGGTGCCCTTGAACACGGTGGGAAACAGCCGGATGAGCTTGGTGCGCGACGCCGAGGCCACCATCGTCACGTCGAGCTTGCCGTCGGTGGGGTCGGCGTCCGGGCAGATCAACATCCCGCCGCCGTAGCTCTTGGTGTTGCCGAACGCCGCCAGCGTCAACTCGGTGTCCATTTCGCGCCCGTCGAAGGACAGCCGAAACGGCAACAGCCGCAGCTTCGACAGCTCGGCGATGATCGCCAGGTTGTAGCGCATCCGGCCGTGCGGCCAGATCATCCGGTTGGTCCGGTCGGTGACCAGTGAATCGAACCCGGCGGCCATCACGGTGCCGAACCATTTGGTGGTGCCGTCGGCGCCCACGATGCGGCCCAGATCCACGGTGTTCACGACACCGTCGACCACGGCGTCGGCGGCCGCCTCGGGATCGCTTCGCGGAATGCCGAATTCGCGTGCGTGGTCGTTGCCCGTGCCGGCGGGGATGATGCCCAACGGGATGTCGGTCTTGGCAAGCACTTGCAGGGCAAGGGAAATGATGCCGTCGCCGCCGACCACCACGAGCGCGTCCATATCGCGTTCCAGCGCGCCTTCGACGAGGCGGCGGGCGTGCTCGGCGTCGCGGCCCACGATGGCGACGACGTCGACGCCGCGTTTGGCGAACCTGGCGGCCGCCCGCTCGGCGGCGTGTGACGCGCTGCCGTGCCCCGACATCGGGTTGGTCAACATCGTGATGCGCGAGACGCTCATGGAACCAGCTTGCCCGGGTTGAGGATTCCCGCCGGATCCAGCGTGGCCTTGACCGCGCGCAGCACCGCGACACCCAGTTCGCCGACCTCGTCACGCATCCACGGCCGGTGGTCGGCGCCGACGGCGTGGTGGTGGGTGATCGTGCCGCCCGTGCGCATCATCGCGTCCGAGGCGGCGGCTTTGGCCTTGCGCCACTGGTCGATCGGGTTGCCGCGTTGTGCGGCGACGACGGTGAAGTACAGCGACGCTCCGGTGGGGTACACATGCGAAATGTGGCACAGCACCAGCGCGGGCGTGCCGGATTCGGCGAGCGATGCCGTCAGCGCATCGGTGACCGCGGCTTTGAGCGCCAACACATTCGACCAGTTGGTGGCCGTCTCCAGCGTCTCGCACAATGCACCCGCGGCCAGCAGCGAGTCGCGCAAATACGGTGCGCCGAACCGGCCGTGCTCCCAGGCCCTGGCCGGTTCCTCGCCCAACGAGGTGCCGCCCGCGGCTTCCAGCACGGCGCGCGTCTCGGCATGGCGGCTCGCGACGTGGGCCTCGGTTCCCTCGAACAACGTGATGGCCATGCAGCCGCCGGTGATCTGTTGTTCGCCGATCTTCTCGGTGGTCGCGAGGTTGACGCCGGTTTCGGCCTCGTCGGACAACCGGATCACGGTGGGTCCGGTGCCGGTCTGCACGACCGCGCGTAGTGCGTCGGCGCCGGCCGCGAAGTCGGGGAACGACCACGCCTCGTAGCGGGTGGCGGTCGGAACGGGGTGCACCCGCACGCGCACGCGGGTGATGATGCCGAACGCGCCCTCGGAGCCGATCAGCAGCTGGCGCAGGTCAGGACCGGCCGCCGATTCCGGCGCGCGGCCCGGCTCGAACGTGCCGACCGGGGTGATGAGGCGCAACCCACGGACCATGTCGTTGAACCGGCCGTAGCCCGCCGAGCCCTGCCCGGACGAGCGGGTCGCCGCGAACCCGCCGATCGTGGCGTACTCGAAGCTCTGCGGGAAGTGCCCGAGCGAGAAACCGCGCTCGCCGAGCAGGCGTTCGGCATCGGGGCCGGTCAGCCCCGCGCCCAGCTCGGCCTCGCCGGAGATCTCGTCGAGGGAATGCAGCTGGTTCAGCCGCCGCAGGTCCAGCGAGACGACGGCGGAGAAGTCGCCGCGGATGGGATCGAGGCCGCCGACCACGCTGGTACCGCCGCCGAACGGCACGATCGCGATGCCGCGCTCGCTACAGAATTGCAGTATCGCGGCGATCTCGTCCTCAGAACCCGGGATCAACACCGCATCGGGAGCATCCTGTTCGCCGGAGTCCTTGCGGCGCAACAGATCCAGCGTCGACTTACCTCCGGCGCGCAGCAGGCGTCCGCGGTCGTCGACGCTGCAGTACTCGGTGCCGACGATGGCTGCCAGGCCGTCGCGGTCGGAATCGGAGAGCGCCGACGGCCGCAACCGCACCTCGTCTGCCGTCAGTTCCGTCGCCGTCGACGTCGTGACCCCGAGGGCCTGCTCCAACAGCGACCGGATGCCGTCCGAGAGCGGTTTGGCCGCATCCGGATCACCCCAGGCGTTCCACTTCATCGGAGGGAGTAGGTGGTCATCACGACGATTCATGCGTTACAGTATTACACATGGCGTCAAGAAGTAACGGTACCATCGGGGACCGGATCCTCGAGGCCGCGGCGTACTGCGTCACCGCCTATGGGGTCGACCGCGTGACCCTGGCCGAGATCGCGCGCCGCGCGCGGGTGAGCAGGCCGACGGTGTATCGGCGCTGGCCCGACACCCGCTCGATCATGGCAGCGCTGCTGACGTCGCGGATCGTCGCCGTGCTCGATGACTTGCCCGCTCACGAGGCGGGGCGCGAGGCGCTGGTCAACCGCATCGTGGCCGTCGCGCAGCGCCTGCGCGAGGACGACGTGGTGATGTCGCTGCTCGGCTCTCCGGAACTGGCGATGGTCTACATCGCCGAACGCCTCGGCACCAGCCAGCAGATCCTGCTGGACGCGGTGGCGGGCGAGATCAAGCTGGCGCAGGAAGAGGGCAGCGTCCGCGACGGCGATTCGCGTCAACTCGCGGCGATGTGTCTGTTGATCACCCAGTCGGCGATCCAGTCCGCCCAGATCGTCGCACCCATCCTCGACGCCGACGCGCTGGCTGTCGAACTGGCCCACTCGCTGAACGGATACCTCAAATCGTGACTGGCTCAACGGCTCTGAACGCCGCCCGGCGCACCGCCGAGCTGACCAAACTGGCCGAGGGCGAGCCCGTCGACGTCCTGGTGATCGGCGGCGGCATCACCGGCGCGGGCATCGCGCTGGACGCCGCGACCCGCGGCCTGAGCGTCGCGCTGGTCGAAAAGCACGATCTGGCTTTCGGTACCAGCCGGTGGAGTTCGAAGCTGGTGCACGGCGGCCTGCGGTACCTGGCGACCGGCAACGTGGGCATCGCGCGGCGCAGCGCGACCGAACGCGGAATCCTGATGACCCGCAACGCCCCCCATCTCGTCAACGCCATGCCGCAACTCGTTCCGCTGCTGCCGTCGATGAACACCGCGTCGCGGGCGTTGGTGCGGTTCGGCTTTCTCGCCGGTGACGGGCTGCGCAAGTTGGCGGGCACGCCGGGTTCCACGCTGCCGCGGTCGCGGCGCATCGATGCGCAGCGCGCCGTCCAACTGTCCCCGACGGTGCGCCGCGACGGGTTGGACGGCGCCCTGCTCGCCTACGACGGGCAGTTGATCGACGACGCCCGGCTGGTCACCGCCGTGGTCCGCACGGCGGCCCAGCACGGCGCGCGCATTCTGACCCGGGTGGCGGCTTCGGCGGCCACCGATACGACGGCGACGCTGACCGATCAGATGTCGGGGGAGTCCTTCGCCGTCAGCGCCCGGGCGGTGATCAACGCGGCCGGGGTCTGGGCCGGCGACGTGGACCCGTCGATCAAGTTGCGACCGAGCCGCGGAACACATCTGGTGTTCGACGCTTCAGCGTTCGGCAATCCCACTGCGGCGCTTACTGTCCCGATTCCCGGCGAGATCAACCGCTTCGTGTTCGCGATGCCCGAACAGCTGGGCCGGATCTATCTCGGGCTCACCGACGAGGATGCGCCCGGCCCGATTCCCGATGTGCCGGAACCGACTCCGCAGGAGATCTCCTTCCTGCTCGATACGGTCAATACGGCGTTGGACGTCGCGGTGGGGCCCTCTGATGTGATCGGTGCGTACGCGGGTCTGCGGCCGCTGATCGATACCGGTGCCGGTCGCACGGCCGACGTGTCGCGTGAGCACGCGGTGGTGGAGTCGCCGTCGGGCGTTCTCAGCATCATCGGCGGCAAGCTGACCGAATACCGGTTCATGGCCGAGGATGTCCTCGACCGGGCGATCGCGTTGCGGGGGTTGACGGCGTCGCGGTGCCGCACCCGCAACCTGCCGTTGGTGGGTGCGCCCTCGAATCCCGTTGCGACGCTGCGTGCCCCGGTTGAGATCCCGAGTTCACTGGTCGCGCGGTACGGCGCCGAGGCCCCGAACGTGATCGCGGCCGCCAGTTGCGACCGGCCGACCGATCCGGTGGCCGACGGGATCGACGTGATCCGCGCGGAGTTCGAATACGCGGTGACACACGAAGGCGCGTTGACCGCCGGCGACATCCTCGACCGTCGCACCCGCATCGGGTTGGTCCAGGCCGACCGCGACCGCGCCGAGACGGTGGCCGACGAATTTGTGGTTTCGGCGCGCTAATGCCCCGTCACGGGCGCTGAGCGCGCCGAAATCGCTGCCTTACAGCGGGATGTTCTTGTGGCGGCCGCGGCGGGCGGGGGCTTCGGCCAGCGCCTGCGTCAGCTTGCTGCGGGTGCGCGCCGGGTCGATCTTCTCGTCGACGACGCCGATCTCGATCGCCGAATCCACCCCACCGGCGATCCGCTCGTGCTCGGCGGCCAACTCCTCGTGCAGCGCCTCGCGCTCGTCCTCGGGGGCGGCCGCCAACTTCTTCTTGTGCAGGATCCCCACGGCGGCCTTCGCTCCCATCACCGCGACCTCCGCGTCGGGCCAGGCGAACACCTTCGTCGCGCCCAGCGACCGTGAGTTCATCGCGATGTAGGCCCCGCCGTAGATCTTGCGCGTCACCAACGTGACCCGCGGAACCGAGCACTCACCGAACGCGTGCAGCAGCTTCGCGCCGCGCCGCACGACACCGCCCCATTCCTGATCCACACCGGGCAGGTAGCCCGGCACGTCGACCACGTTGACGATCGGGATGCCGAACGCATCGCACAACCGCACGAAACGGGCCGCCTTCTCCGCGCTCTCGGAGTTCAGGCAGCCGCCCAGCCGCAGCGGGTTGTTGGCGATCACGCCGACGGTGCGGCCGGACAACCGGCCCAGACCGATGACGATCGACGGCGCCCACTTGCCCTGGAACTCGTCGAACGGCGCGTCGTCGTCCAACAACGCCTCGACGATCGGGTGCACGTCGTAGGCGCGCCGCGGGGAGTCGGGCAGCAGCGCGTGCAGGTCGATGTCGCCGGCTTCGGCCTTGGCCCGGTCGAAATGGCCCTGCTGGCAGAACAATCCGACGAGCCGGCGGCCGCGCTCGTAGGCGTCGAGCTCGTCGTCGGCGACGATGTGGCACACACCGGACTTCTTGTGGTGCGTGTCGGGGCCGCCCAGCGACGCCATGTCGACGTCCTCACCCGTGACGCTGCGGACCACGTCGGGACCGGTGACGAACACGCGGCCCTCCTGCGCCATGATGACGACGTCGGTCAGCGCGGGTCCGTAGGCCGCGCCGCCGGCGGCGAATCCGACGACGATCGAGATCTGCGGGATGTACCCCGAGGCCCGGATCATCGCCTCGAAGACCAGGCCGACCGCGTGCAGCGCCTTGACGCCCTCGGCGAGCCGCGCGCCACCGGAGTGCCAGATGCCGACGATCGGGCTCTGCTCCTCGATGGCGGTGTCATAGGCGTTGACGATGTGGGTGCAGCCCTCCATGCCCATGGCGCCACCCATCACGGTGCCGTCGGTGCAGAAGGCCACGGTGCGCACGCCGTTGACCTCGCCCGCGGCGGCCAGCACACCGGAGCGGTCGCGTTCGTGCAGCAGCTCAACGGTGCCGTCGTCGAAGAACGTGCTCAGCCGCAACAGCGGATCACGTGGGTCCAACGATTCGCCGACCGCCTCTGGCGCCATGATTGTCATCGAAACCTCCTGTAGCGCAGCGGATGTCGGCATGCGCCCTCGAGTTGTAGTTGTCAGTACTTCCCGAAGGCGAGCGCGACGTTGTGCCCACCGAATCCGAACGAGTTGTTGATCGCGTACTTGTAATTTCCGGGCCGAGCCCCACCTGCAACGACGTCCAGGTCGATCTCGGGGTCTTGGTTCTTCAGGTTCAGCGTCGGCGGGATGATGCCGTCGCGCAGCGCCAGCACGGTGAGGATGGACTCCACCGCGCCGACCGCGCCGACCGAGTGGCCAAGCGCCGACTTGGGTGCGTACACCGCGGGCCGGTGCGAGCCCAGCGCGTTGTTGATCGCCACCCCCTCGGCGATGTCACCGACCGAGGTGCCGGTGGCGTGCGCGTTGACGTGGTCGACGTCGGTCGGGGACAGACCGGCCAGCTGGATCGCGCGGGTCATCGCGTGCCCGGCCTGCTCACCGTTGGGGTCGGGCGCCACCATGTGGTAGCCGTCGGAGGTGACGCTGGCACCCATGATGCGGGCCAGGATCCTGGCCCCGCGCGCCTTGGCGTGCTCCTCGGTCTCGATGACCAACAGCGCGCCACCCTCGCCGAACACGAAACCGTTGCGGTCCTTGTCGAACGGACGGCACGCACCCGGCGGGTCGTCGTTGGTGTTGGACAGCACGATGCGCATCTGTGCGAAACCGGCGATCGGCACCGCTTCGATCTTGGATTCGACGCCACCGCAGATCGCGATGTCGGCTTCCCCGAGAACGATGTTGCGCCACGCGTGTGCAATGCCTTCGGACCCGGACGCACACGCCGAAACCGGGGTGATCACACCGGCTTTGGCGCCACGTTCCAGGCCGACGGCGGCGGCGGGGGAGTTGGGCATGTACTTCTGCACCGCCAGCGGCGACACCGCCCGCATCCCCTTGGCGCGCATGTCGTCGTAGGCGAAGACGAGCTCTTCGGCCGAGCCCATGCCCGTGCCGATCGACACCATCAACCGCCTGGTGTCGACCTCGGGTGTGCCGGCGTGTTCCCACACCCGTCGGCTCAGCACCGTGGACATCTTCTGCAGATACGACAGCCGACGCAGTTCGACCTTGGTCAACTCGGAGTCAAAATCCTCGAGCAGGTGGCCGCCGATACGCACCGGAAGGTCGTACTGTTCGACGAAGGGATCCTCGAGCTTACGGATCCCGCTTCGCCCTTCCAGCAACGCCTTCCAGGTGCCCTCGGCATCGGTCGCCACGGACGTCGTCATCGCGACGCCGGTGACGACGACGTTGGGGAACCCTGCCCCCGTGGAAAGCCGAGCTAACCGTTCCCGTTCCTGCCCTGCCATTGCAGCCCGAATGTTCCTTTCGCCGCTCAGTAGCGCCCGAAGGCCAGGGCGACATTGTGCCCACCGAACCCGAACGAGTTGTTGATGGCGTACTGGTAGTCGCCATATCGAGGCTCGCCCGCAACGACATCGAGATCGACCTCGGGATCGGGGGTTTCGTAGTTGAGCGTCGGCGGGATGACGCCGTCGCGCAGCGTGAGCACGGTCAGCACCGACTCCAGCGCGCCGACCGCCCCGATCGAGTGGCCGAGCGCCGACTTCGGCGCGTACACCGCAGCGTGTTCGACGCCCGCAACGCGGATCGCGTTGGCCTCGGCGATGTCACCGATCGACGTGGCCGTGGCGTGGGCGTTGACATGCTGAACATCCTTGGGCTCCAGGCCCGCGGTCTCCATCGCACGCTTCATCGCTTGCCCGGCCCGCAGCCCGTCAGAGGCAGGCGCCACCATGTGGAACGCATCCGAGGTGATGCCCGCGCCCAACAGCCTGGCCAGCGGCTTGGCGCCGCGCGCTTTGGCGTGCTCTTCGGTCTCGATGACCATCATCGCGCCGGCTTCGCCGAACACGAACCCGTCGCGGTTCTTGTCGAAGGGCCGCGACGCACCCGCGGGGTCGTCGTTGTTGGTCGACATCGCGCGCATCATCGAGAACGCCGCGATCGGCAGCGCCTCGATGCCGCCCTCGACACCGCCGACGACGGCGATGTCGGCGTCACCCATGACGATCTGGCGCCAGCCGTGAGCGATGGCCTCCGAGCCGGATGAGCAGGCCGACACCGGGGTGATCACCCCGGCGCGGGCGCCCAGTTGCAGCCCGACGACCGCAGCCGCACCGTTGGGCATGATCATCTGAACGGCCAGCGGCGACACCTTGCGGGGGCCGCCCTCGTTCATCGCGTCGTAGGTTTCGACGATCTTCTCGCCGCCACCCAGACCCGTGCCGATGACCACGGTGAAGCGGTCCGGGTCGACCTCGGGGCTACCCGCGGTCTCCCACAGCTGGCCGCTGAGCAGCTTGGCCATCCGCTGGACGTAGGACATCCGGCGCATGTCGAGCCGGCTCATCTGCGGGTCGATCGGCTCCTTGAGGTGTCCACCGATTCTGACCTGTAGGTCCCACTTGGTGACGAACTCGTCTTCGAGTATGCGGATTCCGCTCTCGCCTGCCAGCAGACCCTTCCACGTGCTCTCGATGTCCGCCGCGATCGACGTCGTCGCCGTTACGGCGGTTACCACAACATTGGGGAAACCGCCGTTAGCAGTGGAAGGTCTGGTCACTTGTTATCCGCGATCTGTGCCCGAATGGCCGCAGCGGCCTCGGGGTTCTCTTCCTCGAGCTTCTGGATGTAGGCGACCACGTCACCGACGGTGCGCAGGCCGGCCAGATCCTCGTCGGGAATCTTCACGCCGTACTTGTCCTCGGTCTGAACGGCGATCTCGACCATCGACAGCGAGTCGATGTCCAGGTCGTCGACGAACGACTTCTCCGGGGTGACCTCGGACGGCTCAATACCGGTGACCTCTTCGATGATCTCGGCGAGACCGGCAATGATTTCTTCTTGCGTAGCGGGCACGGTGGCTCCTTCTAATTGGTTGGTACTGCTTATTTTTGTTGAACGTGCGGTATGCGGTTGTACTTCCCGGCGGGCCGGGAAACGGTGCCCGTCAGAGCTCTACAAGCCCGTCCAGGTCAGCGGGGGATTTGACGGCGCGCGTCGGCACTCCCCGAAGTTCGCGTTTGGCGATGCCGGCCAGCGTCCCGGCGGGCGGGAACTCGACGATGGCCGTGACGTTCTTGTCCCGCATGGTTGCGGTGCACAGATCCCACCGCACCGGGCGGGTCATCTGCGCCACCAGCTTGGTCATCGCATCGGCGGCCGAGGCCACCGGCTGACCGTCGGCGTTCGACAATAGCGTCGTGTTCGGCTCGCCGGTCGTTACACCTTCGGCCGCCGCGGCGTAACCGTCGAGCGCCGAGGCCATGTACTGGGTGTGGAAGGCGCCCGCGGTGGCCAGCTTGCGCACCCGCGCCTTCTCCGGCGGATCCTCGACCAGCTTGTCGAGTGCGGCCACCGCACCGGCGGCCACGATCTGCCCCGCGGCGTTGCGGTTGGCCGGTACCAGGTCGAGCGCCTCGAGACGCGCGAGCACCTCGGCCTCGTCGCCGCCGAGCACCGCGGCCATCCCGGTCGGCTCGAGCGCGCAGGCCTTGGCCATTTCGGCGCCGCGGGTGGCGGCCAGCTTGACCGCGTCGTCGGCGGAGATGACGCCGGCGATGGCGTACGCCGCGATCTCGCCGACCGAATGGCCGGCCACCAGGTTGTCCCGGCCCGCGAGCAGCCCGCGTTTGGTCAGTTCCTCATGGGCCAACAGGGTCGCGGCCACGACCAAGGGCTGGGTCACCGCGGTGTCGGTGATCTCCTCGGCGGTCGCGGTGGTGCCCAGGCGGGCCAGGTCGAGTCCGCTGATCTCCGACCACGCCGCAATGCGCTCGGCAGCACCCGGCAGCTCAAGCCATTCGGCGAGCATGCCGGGAGTTTGGGAGCCCTGTCCGGGCGCAAGCAAGGCAAGCACGTCTCTAAGAAAACACTGTGAAGACGGTTTCGCGCGGTGTAAGAGATTATGAACCTCGTCTTATGTTTTTGTGGAACCTCTACAAAAACGCATGTGATGCGACTCCATCGATATCGGTTCGCGACCCGCCGCTTCGCTTAATGGCCCGTCGACAATGCCGGACGCAACACGGGGCGCACCACCGGAGGGGTGTTTGGCGTGCTCGTTTGGTATGTCTGGCGGCCGAGCCTGCCCAAGCTCGAGGCCACGCGGAGCACATACGCATCACGCGGGACGGTGGGGTCGCGCCCGGTGAAGTCGCCGATCCGTTTGAGCCGGTAGCGGACGGTATTTGGATGAACGAACAATTTGCGAGCGCACGCTTCGATAGCACCCCCGGAGTCCAGATATGCCTCCAGGGTCTCGGTCAGCGCAGGCCCCGCGTCGGACAGCGGCCGCAGAACCTCGGTCTCCAACGCCGCGATCGCCGTCGCGTCGCCGAGCAACGCGCGCTCGGGCAGCAGTTCGCGGGCGGCGACGGGCCGCGGCGCACCGGTCCAGCCCGCGACGGCGTTCATTCCGGCGATCGCCTCGGTGGCGCTGCGATGGGCCGCGCTCAGCGTGGGCGCGGTCGGCCCGACCACCACGGGTCCCTCGGCGAACACCGACACCACCTCGGTGAGGAACCGGTCGGTCGGCGACAACGCGCCCGAGACGATGGCGACCAGCCAGGCGCCGTGCACGTCGGACAGCGCCGCGCGGCCGTTGCGGCTGACGATGTCGTGGATGTCGTCGCTGGCCAGGTCGATGCGGTCGGGTTGGGGCAGCCCCACGATGACGGTGGCCGGCGCGGTGGCGTCCCAGTTGAGCGCGGCGGCCTGCGACTGCAATTCGGGTCCGGTGTCGCCGCGGACGACGGCGTCGACGACGTTGGCCTCCATCCGGGTGTCCCATGCGCCGCGGGCCTCGGCCTGATCGGCGTAGGCGGTGGCCGCGGCGAACGCGAGATCACGGCTGTAGCGCAGGATTCCAGCCGTCAAGGCGGTCAGCTGCTCCTCGGAGCGGGCCAGTAGCGGCACCACCTCTTCGAAGAACTCCATCGTGGTGCGCACCATCTCGACGGACTGGCGCAGCGCGATCCGCCGCCGTAGATCCTGGGGGACCACCTCGAACGCCTCGGCGGTGTAGCTGACGTTGCTCTGCGGATTGCGCATCCACTCGACGAAGTTGACGATCGCGGTCTGCACCACCAATTGAACGCTGGCCCGCTGCGACGCCTCGAGCTCGGCGAAGAACGGCAGCCGTTCCTCCAGCGCACGCACCGCTTGCGTGGACAGCCGGCCCGAGTACTGCTGCAACCGCCGCAGCACCGAGTCGGGCACCGTCTCGAGCACTTCGACGGTGGACTTCGGTGGAACGTACCGATTGTCGGGCACCTATAAAGACTACGCCAAACCTATGGAGGTTTCCTCCAAGGCGCCTTTCAGGCCACTCCGGGATCTGACGTCTGCTCGGGCGCGGCCAGCACGTCGTCGATCTGGTACCGGTTCGCGGCGTCGACGGCGACCGACATGTCGATGTTTCCGTCGCGGGCCAGCCCCTCGAGCACCGCGACGGCGATCGACTCGGCGTCGGTGTTGAAGTAGCGGCGCGCGGCGGGGCGGGTGTCGGAGAACCCGTAGCCGTCGGTGCCCAGGGTGATGTAGGTGCCCGGCACCCACGGCCGAATCTGTTCGGGCACGCCGCGCATCCAGTCGCTGACCGCGACCACGGGCCCGGCCACGTCGGCGAGCGCCTCGGTGACATAAGGCGTTTCGGCCGGACGGCCGGGATGGCGCAACCGCTGCTTCTCGACCCGGACGCCGTCGCGGTTGAGCTCACCCCAGCTGGTGACCGACCAGACGTCAGCGGCGACGTCCCAGTCGTTGGCCAGCAGGTCCGCCGCGCGCAGGGCGTCGGGCATGGCCACACCCGAGGCGAGGATCTGCGCGACGTGCGACCGCTTCTCCGGCGCAGGGCGGTACCGGTAGATACCGCGCAGCAGGCCGTCGACGTCGAGGTTCTCCGGTTCGGCGGGCTGCTTGTAGGGCTCGTTGTAGATGGTGATGTAGAAGAACACGTTCTCCTGGCTCTCGCCGTACATCCGCTCCAGGCCGCTTTCGATGATGTAGGCGATCTCGTAGGCGAACGCCGGGTCGTAGGCCACCACCGCAGGGTTGGTCGCCGCCAGCAGCACCGAGTGCCCGTCGGCGTGCTGCAGACCCTCGCCGACCAGCGTGGTGCGTCCCGCCGTCGCGCCCAGCAGGAACCCGCGGGCCATCTGGTCACCGGCGGCCCACAGGTTGTCGCCGGTGCGCTGGAAGCCGAACATCGAATAGAAGATGTAGACCGGGATCATCGGCTCGTTGTGCGTCGAGTACGACGTGCCGGCCGCGATGAAGCTGCCCGACGATCCGGCCTCGTTGATGCCCTCGTGCAGGATCTGGCCGACGTCGCTTTCCTTGTAGGCCAGCATCAACTCGGCGTCCACCGACGTGTACAGCTGCCCGTTGGGGTTGTAGATCTTGAGGTTGGGGAACCACGAGTCCATCCCGAACGTGCGGGCCTCATCGGGGATGATCGGCACGATGCGCCAACCGATCTCCTTGTCGCGCAACACTTCTTTGAACGTACGCACGGTGGCCATCGTGGTGGCCACCTCCTGGTTGCCCGACCCCTTCTTCAGGGATTTGTAGGTGTCGCGGCCGGGCAGTGTCAGCACCTTGCCCTTGGTGCGTCGCTCCGGGATGAACCCGCCCAGCGCGCGTCGGCGCTCGAGCAGATAGCGGATCTCGGGCGCTTCCGGCCCCGGGTGGTAATACGGCGGCAGGTACGGGTCCTCTTCGAGTTGGTCGTCGCTGATGGGCACCCGCATCGCATCGCGGAAGTACTTGAGGTCTTCCAGCGCAAGCTTTTTCATCTGGTGGGTGGCGTTGCGGCCCTGGAAATGGGCGCCCAGCGAGTAACCCTTGATGGTCTTGGCCAGGATGACCGTCGGTTGGCCCTTGTGATCCAACGCGGCGCGGTAGGCGGCGTAGACCTTGCGGTAGTCGTGGCCGCCGCGCTTGAGGTTCCAGATCTCCTGATCGGACAGGTGCTGCACCAATTGCTTGGTGCGCGGGTCACGGTTGAAGAAGTGCTCACGCACATAGCCGCCGTCGTTGGCCTTGTAGGTCTGGTAATCGCCGTCGGGGGTGACGTTCATCAGGTTCACCAGTGCGCCGTCCTTGTCGGCGTGCAGCAGCGCATCCCACTCGCGGCCCCAGACCACCTTGATGACGTTCCAGCCCGCACCGCGGAAGAAGGACTCCAGTTCCTGAATGATCTTGCCGTTGCCGCGCACCGGGCCGTCCAGGCGCTGCAGGTTGCAGTTGACGACGAACGTCAGGTTGTCCAGGCCCTCCAGCGCGGCCACGTGGGCCAGCCCGCGGCTTTCGGGCTCGTCCATCTCACCGTCGCCCAGAAACGCCCACACGTGTTGGTCGGAGGTGTCCTTGATGCCGCGGTTGTGCAGGTAGTGGTTGAAGCGGGCCTGGTAGATGGCGTTCATCGGGCCCAGCCCCATCGACACGGTGGGGAACTCCCAGAAGTCCGGCATCAGTCGCGGGTGCGGGTACGACGGCAGCCCGCCGCCGGGATGGCTGTGTTCCTGCCGGAAACCGTCGAGGTCATCGGCGGTCAGCCGGCCTTCCAGGAACGCGCGGGCGTAGATTCCCGGCGAGGCGTGGCCCTGCACGAAGATGTGGTCCCCGCCGCCGGGGTGCGATTTGCCACGGAAAAGGTGGTTGAAGCCGACCTCGTACAGTGCCGCCGAGGACGCATATGTCGAGATATGGCCTCCCACACCGACTCCCGGGCGCTGGGCGCGGTGCACCATGATGGCGGCGTTCCAGCGGATCCAGGTCCGGAAGCGGCGTTCGACCTCCTCGTCACCGGGGAACCACGGCTCGGATTCGGTGGGGATCGTGTTGACGTAGTCGGTGGATGTCAACGCCGGTATGGCGACGCGCTTCTCGCGGGAGCGCTCCAGCAGGCGCAACATCAGGTAGCGGGCCCGTGCCGGTCCCGAGCGTTCCACCATCTGTTCGAACGACTCGAGCCATTCGCCGGTCTCTTCCGGATCGATGTCGGGCAGATACGACGCCACCCCTTCGCGGATCACCCGAACTCGGTCGGGTTCGGCTGGGGTGGTGGAGTTTTGGGCCAGATCCTGGCGCGCGAACTCGGTGGTCAACTTCCGCTCCTTGTTAGGCGGTATAGGTGTTTACCGATGTGCACAGATGTTTTCTGCGCGTTATCCATCTTCGTCCCATCCTGCCCCAGGCGCACCGCCGGGGGTGTGAACCGAATGAAGCGGCGGTCGCGGATTTGAACCGGTAACGTCTGCAGACCGTGCAGATCGGTGGGCTGTTGCAGCAGCGGCTGCGGATCGCCGCTCTGGCGTTGGGCAGCCTGGCTGCCGTCGCGATGATCATCGTCGGTTGCAGCAGCGTCACCGAAGGCACCGCACGCGTCGACGCGGGCGAAGCGCCGGTCTACCGGGCGTCGGTGTCGGCCTCGATCGAAGAGTCGGTCTCCAGTTCACGCGCGCAGGAATCGGCACGTCAGACGTCGCTGACCAGGGCGGCCGTCCGCTCCTCCTGCGAAGCGCTGAGCTCGAGCAGCGTCGATGCGGTCACCGCGGTCAACGACTACGTCGACGCGTTCAACCAGAACTCCGCCGACGTCATCGTCAAGACAGCGCCGGCGATCGACGCCCTCAACCACAGCGCCGACCTGGTCGCGCGCAGCGTGTCAGACCCGTTGACTCCGGAGCTGAAGGACGCGCTGCGCGCGTGGGTGGACGCGGCAAGGGGCGTGGCCACCGCGATCGAGGGCAATTACGGGCCCGTCGAGTTCAATGCGGCGATCACCCGGCTCAACGATACGAAGACCTCGGCGCTGAACCTGTGCGATGCCGCATACTGACGCGATACGGTGCGGATTCGACGAAAGTGACGCCACGCGCCTGCAAACGCAGCCCGCCGTGCGACGATAGGTCGAATGCGCATGGCGCGCCCGAGTTGGCTGAAGGAGGACCACGGTGGTCGCGGCGGACAACGCCTCGAGCTACGCCCGCAGACTGGGCATCCAAAAAGACCAGGTTGTGCAGGAGTTGGGCTGGGACGAAGACACCGACGACGACATCCGGGCCGACATCGAAGACGCGTGCGGTAGCGAGCTGCTCGATGAGGACGCCGATGAGGTCATCGATGTCGTGCTCCTGTGGTGGCGCAACGATGACGGCGACCTCGTGGACCGGTTGATGGACGCCATCACCCCGCTCGCGGACGACGGCGTCATCTGGGTGGTCACGCCCAAGACGGGTAAGCCCGGCCACGTGCAGCCTGCCGACATCGCCGAGTCCGCGCCGACGGCGGGGCTGATGCAGACGTCGTCGGCCAACCTCGGCAATTGGATCGCCACCCGGTTGGTGCAGCCGAAGTCCAAAGCCGCCGGGAGGCGCTAGGTGATCGAGGTCGGTACCGAGGCGCCGGACTTCACGCTCAAGGACCAGAACGGTCAATCCGTCACGCTGAGCAGTTACCGGGGCGAGAAGAACGTGGTGCTGGTGTTCTTCCCGTTGGCGTTCACCGGGATCTGCCAGGGCGAACTCGACGAGATCCGCGACAACCTGCCCAAATACGAGAACGACGACACCGCGGTCCTGGCGATCTCGGTGGGCCCGCCGCCCACCCACAAGATCTGGGCGACGCAGAGCGGTTTCCTGTTCCCGGTGTTGTCGGACTTCTGGCCGCACGGCGCGGTGGCGCAGGCCTACGGCGTCTTCAACGACGACGCGGGCTTCCCGAACCGCGGCACGTTCGTGGTGGACCGCTCCGGCGTCATCCGGTTCGCCGAGATGAAGGAGCCGGGGGAGCCGCGCGACCAGTCGGTGTGGGCCGAGGCGCTGACCGCGCTGCGGGCCGGCTGAATTTCCTGTCGCACGAGGTCGGCGTGTAGCTTGCCTTCGCAGGGGCGCGTAGCTCAGTGGTAGAGCTCTGGTTTTACACACCAGCGGTCGGCGGTTCGATACCGTCCGCGCCCACTCTTTAGACGACTCGCTTCCCGCGGCGCGCGCGCATCCGCATGTCCCACAGGTACAGCTGGTAGCCGAGCAGCCACACCTCGCGCGGCACCACACGATCCGCGATGCGCAGCATCGTCAGCAGCTGATCGAACCGGCGCTGCTGACCGGGCGACCAGCGCAACTGCATGTGCTCGCGGAACTCCGGGGGCAGGAAACCCGTCGTCGCCCACAGGTTGAACCGCCCGGCAAGCAACCGCAGCGGCGCGGGCAACATCGCCATCGCCGCGACGCCGTGCAGGTGTTCGCGCACCGGCTCGTCGATGCGCAGCTCGTCCAACGACCGCTTCCAGTACTCCTCGAAGGCGGCTCGATCCGGCGGCCACATGTCCGCGCCGACCTGCAGTGTCGTGCCGAGACTGCGCGCGTCTTCATACACGGCGTCAGCGGCGTCGGCATCGAGCGGTCCGTACAGGAACTCGTGCTGGTCGACGTAATAGCGATACAGGCAGGCCGCCACCCACAACTGCAGCCGCGGGTCGAACGCCCGGTACGACACCGGACTTGCTTTCGTCGACCGCACCATCGCGTGCACCCGGTCCACCTCGCGGCGGATCAACTCGCGGTCTTCCTGCGTGCCCATGGTCGCCACCGCCAGGTACGTCCCGGTCGTGCGTGCCCGTTTGAACGGACGCTTGTAGACGTTGCCGCTGTCCACCGGGCTTTCCAGCACCCCGTATCCCACCCCCGGCAACGCCAACTGCATGATCACGTTGGCCGCAGGCAGCAACGCCGCCGCCGGATTGATCAGATCGATGACGCGGGTCGGCCGCCGCGGTGGTCCCAGCCTCATGGCTTCGAGTGAACCACTTTGTGAGACGCTCCCGAAGTGTTTGCGTCGACGACATTGGGACTTGCGGCGGGCTGCATCGCCGATTATCTGCTGGGTGACCCGCGTCGTGGGCATCCGGTGGCGTTGTTCGGCCGCGGCGCAGCGGCTTTGGAGCGTGCGACGTATGCCGACTCCCGAGCCGCAGGCATCCTTCACACCGGCGCGCTGCTGGGAATGCTCGGCGTGTTGGGTTTGGCGGCCGACCGCGCCGGCGCGCGTCGCGGCCCACTCGGCAGCGCGGCGGTGACGGCGGCTGCGGTGTTCGTCGCGCTCGGCGGCACCTCGCTGAGCCGCACCGGCAGCACCATGGCGGACCATCTGCAAAACGACGATCTGGACGCGGCCCGGCGGCTGCTACCGTCGCTGTGCGGACGTGATCCCGCCGTCCTCGACGCAGCCGGGCTGACCCGCGCGGCGCTGGAATCCGTCGCCGAGAACACCTCCGACGCCCATGTCGCGCCGCTGTGGTGGGCCGCGGTCGGCGGCGTGCCCGCCGTGCTGGTCTACCGCGGCGCCAACACGCTCGACGCCATGATCGGCAACCGGTCTGCCCGGTATACCCGGTTCGGTTGGGCGGCAGCACGATTCGACGACCTGATCAATTACCAGGCCGCACGCGCGACGGCGGCGCTGGTCGCGGTGTGCGCACCGGTGGTGGGCGGCTCACCCGTCGGCGCGGTGCGCAGCTGGCGGCGTGACGCGGCCCGCCATCCCAGCCCGAACGCGGGCGTGGTCGAGGCGGCCTTCGCCGGCGCGCTCGGCGTGCAGTTGGGCGGTCCGACGCAGTACGCCTACGAGCTGGAGATCCGGCCGACGCTCGGGGAAGGCTCGGCGCCTGAGGTCAGCGACCTCGCGCGGGCGGTGCGGTTGTCGCGCGCCGTACAGGTCGCCGCCGCAGTTATCGCGTTCGCACTCAGCGCCGCCGGCCATAACGGTCGGCGAGCTTGTCCTCCGTGCTGAGGGGCGCATCCGGCTCCGCCGCCGCAGCCTCCTGCGCTTCCTTCTCTCGCCGGCGTTGTCGCAGTTCGGCATACACGAAATAGCCCAGGCCGATCGGGGCGACGATGCCGAACGTGATCCATTGCAGGCCGTAGGACAGAAACGGTCCGGCGTCGAGGTGCGGCAGGGCCAGTTCCCCGAGCCCACCCGGTTGATCCCCGGTGAGCTGCAGATACGAGCCGGTCAGCGGTACCCCGGTCAGCTGCGAGATCTGCTCGACGTTGATCGAATACACCTGCTGCGTCCCGTCCTGACGCATGGGATCCTTGCCGCGGGCCAACCCCTCGGAGTCGCGTAGCCGGGCCACGATCGTCACCTCGTCGGCGGGTACCGGCGGGATCTCCGGCACCGCGGAACCGTCGACCGGGCGCACGAAGCCCCGGTTGACCAACACGGTAGGGCCGTCGGCGACATCGAAGGGCACCAGCACCTCGAACGCCGGTTCACCCTCGACCACCCGCAACCGCGCCAGCACCTGCGCCTCGGGCAGATAGCGTCCGGTGGCGGTGACCAGCCGCCATTGCTCATCGGGAGCCACCGAATCCTGCTGCGGCAGAAGTGATGTCACCGGCACCGGATCGGCCTTCAACGACTGGGTGATCTGCGCGTTCTGGCGTGATGTATCGGTGTTCTTACCCAGTTGCCACGGCGCAAGCACCGTGAAGCACAGGTAGGCGAACGCGATCACCACGACGATCAGGGCCAGCCATTGTGGCCGCAGCAGAAATGCCAAGCGTCGCATCAGCTTGCGATTCCCCGAGCGGTCAGTTGTTCGTCGACCCACGCGTGCAGCCCCGGCAGCGCCGACTCGATCACGCGGAACACCTCTTCGAAGTCGTCGTGATCGCCGTAGTAGGGGTCTTCCACGTCGAGTACATGCGCACCCGAGCGCGGGTCGAACGAGCGCAGCATCCGGATCCGCTCCTGGGGCACCCCGAGCTCGCTCAGTATGCGGACGTGGTTGCGGCCCAGCGCGATGACCAGATCGGCCGACATGTGATCGTCGTCGACCTGGGCGGCACGGTGTGACGTCGGATAGCCGTGGTTGCGCAGCACATGGCTGGCCCGCCGGTCCGCCGGCGCGCCCGCGTGCCAGCCGCCGGTGCCCGCGCTGGTCACCCGGACCGCCTCGGACAGGCCGCGTTCGCTGATCTGGTGGGCGAACATCTTCTCCGCCATCGGCGACCGGCAGATGTTGCCGGAGCAGATGAACGTCACGTGCAGCAGGTCAGACACCCAGCACCTCGCGTAGCTCGTCGACGTCGGAGACGTGCGCCCGTGCGGCCGGGCTGTCCGGGTCGTCGAAATCCCCGCGGCCGTAACCCCATCCGACCACCACGGTGTCGATGCCGTGTTCGGCGGCGCCTTCCACGTCATGGGACCGGTCGCCGACCATCAGGACACGCTCGGGCAGCGGGGTCAGTTGGGCCACCGCGTGCGCGACCACGTCGGCCTTGGTCGCCCGGGTGCCGTCGACGCTGGCGCCGGCGATCACCTCGAAATGGTCGTCGAGGCCGAAGTGGGCGAGGATGCGCTGCGCCGTCGGTTCGGCCTTGGAGGTGGCCACCGCCATGCGCACGCCGGCGGCCTGCAGGTCGGCCAGCAGCGCCGGAATGCCGTCGAACACCCGGTTGATCGCCCACCCCCGGTTCCGGTAATCCGAACGGTAGGCCGCGATCGCGGCGTCGGTCTGGTCGCCGAGGCCCAGTTCCTGCAGCGTGTGGTGCATCGGCGGGCCGACCACCATGCTCGCCAGGTCCCCGTCGGGTACGTCGGCACCGACCGAGCCCAGCGCATGGCGGAAGCTCGAGACGATGCCCTCCGCCGAATCGGTCAGGGTCCCGTCGAGATCGAAGATCACCAGATGCGGGCGGGTCGCCGCAGCGGTGTGGTCCAACATGTCGGTCACGGCACCATTCTCCCCGATCACAGAAGTACGCTGCCCGGCGCACTAGGGTCGTGTTGTGGCGAGTCCATTTCCGGGTGCGACGCGTGCGGGCGCCCGCTACCACGGCGATCAGGCCGCGGCTCCCGGCATGCTCGACTTCGCCGTCAACGTCCGCACCGACAGGCCTCCGACCTGGCTCGTTGACCGGCTGGCGGCTCGGTTGCCCGATCTCGGCCGCTATCCGAGCGCCGCCGACGAAGAGCGCGCGGTCACCGCCGTCGCCGCTAGGCACGGGCGCAGCGCCGACGAGGTCGCGCTGCTTTCCGGGGCGGCCGAGGGATTTGCGCTATTAGCGAACCTGCGCCCGCGGCTGACCGCGCTGATCCAGCCGTCGTTCACCGGGCCCGAAGCCGCGCTGGCCGCAGCCGGGCTGCCGTTCGAGCACGTCGTGCTCGCCCCGCCGTTTCACCTGTCCGACGCCCCGGTCCCCGACGCGGCCGACCTCGTCATCGTGGGCAACCCGACCAATCCCACGTCGGTGCTGCACACCCGCGAGCAGGTGCTGGCGCTGCGCCGCCCGGGCCGCATCCTCGTGGTCGACGAGGCGTTCGCCGACGCGGTCCCCGGCGAGCCGGCGTCGCTGGCGCGCCAGTCGCTGCCCGGCGTGGTGGTGCTGCGCAGCCTCACCAAGACGTGGGCGCTGGCCGGGCTGCGGGTCGGCTACGCGCTGGGCGCGCCCGAGGTGCTCGACCGGATGACCGCACGACGGCCGCACTGGCCGCTGGGCACGCTGCAACTGGAGGCCATCACCGCGTGCAGCTCCCCGGAAGCGGTGGCTGAGGCCGACGGTGGTGCGCACCGGCTGGTCGGGCTGCGCGCCGAGATGGTGACCGGCTTGGCTAGCATCGGCGTGGATGTCGTCGACGGATGCGCCCCGTTCGTCCTGGTCTCGGTCGGTGATGCGGCGTTGACGCGAAAACACCTGTACAACAAAGGAATTGCCGTGCGCCGCTGTGACACGTTCGTCGGTTTGGATGGTCAGTACCTGCGCGTGGCGGTGCGTCCGGAGTGGCCGGTGCTGGTCGACGCGATGGCTGAGGTGCTGCGGTGAGCGTGCGCCTGGCCGACATCATCGACGTGCTCGACGCGGCCTATCCGCCGTCGCTGGCGCAGGACTGGGATTCGGTGGGCCTGGTGTGTGGTGATCCGGCCGAGTCGGTCGAGGCGGTCACCGTCGCGGTCGATGCGACCGCCGCCGTCGTCGCCGAGGTGCCCGAGGACGGTTTGCTGCTCGCGCACCACCCGCTGTTGCTGCGCGGGGTCGACACCGTGGCGGCCAGCACCGCCAAAGGCGCCCTGATCCACCAGATGATCCGGACCCGCCGGTCGCTGTTCACCGCGCACACCAACGCCGACGCGGCGTCGCCGGGGGTCTCCGACGCGCTCGCGGAGGCACTGGGCCTGACCGTCGAGCAGGTCCTCGCGCCCACCTCCACGGGGCCCGACCTGGACAAGTGGGTGGTGTTCGTCCCCGTCGACGACGCCGACGCGGTGCGCCTGGCGATGTTCGACGCCGGCGCCGGACGGATCGGCGACTACTCGCACTGCAGTTGGAGTGTGGCGGGCACCGGCCAGTTCCTGCCCCACGACGGCGCGTCGCCGGCGATCGGCAGCGTGGGCACCGTCGAACGCGTTTCCGAGGACCGGGTCGAGGTGATCGCGCCCGCCGCGCGTCGCGCCGACATCCTCGCCGCGCTGCGCTCGGCGCATCCCTATGAGGAGCCGGCGTTCGACATCTTCACCCTCGCGCCCATCCCCGGCAACGTGGGACTGGGCCGTATCGGTGTGTTGCCGAAGCCGGAGCCGTTGTCGGCGTTCTTTTCTCGGGTGCACGAGGCGCTGCCTGCCACGTCGTGGGGCATCCGGGCCTGCGGTGATTCAGACGCGGAGGTGTCACGGGTGGCGGTGTGCGGGGGAGCGGGCGATTCGCTGCTCGACGTCGTCGCGGGCGCCGACGTGCAGGCCTATGTCACCTCCGATTTGCGCCACCACCCCGCCGACGAACACCAGCGCGCATCCGATGTGGCGCTCGTCGACGTGGCGCACTGGGCCAGTGAGTACCCCTGGTGCCGCCAGGCCGCAGCGCTGTTGCGTGACCAATTCGGCGACGCGCTCGCAGTGCGCGTGTCGGCGATCCGAACCGATCCATGGAATGTCGAGAGAACGAGTCATGAAAGCTGAAGTAGCGCAACAACGTTCGTTGCTTGAATTGGCCGAGCTCGACGCCGGGCTGAACCGGATCGAGCACCGGGCCAAGAATCTGGCCGAGCAACAGCGCCTCGAAGAGGTCCAGACGACCCTGCAGGATGCCAACGACACCCTCGCCGCGCTGCAGCTGGCGATCGACGACCTCGACGAGCAGATCGCCAAGTTCGAAACCGAGATCGATGGCGTGCGTCAGCGCGAGGACCGCGACCGCCGCCTGCTCGCCGACGGCAGCGTGGACGCCAAACAACTCACCGAGCTGCAGCACGAGCTGCAGACGTTGGAGCGCCGGCAGACGTCGTTGGAGGACTCCCTGCTGGAAGTGATGGAGCGGCGCGAAGAACTGCAGCGCGACCAGGCGGAGGCGCTGGCAAGAATCGACGAGCTGCAGGGCCAGCGAAGCGAGGCACAGAAGGCCTGCGACGAAGCTCAGACCGAGATCGACCAGCAGCGCCACCAAAGCCTTTCCCGGCGAGACGAACTGCTCGCACACCTGGACCCGGACCTGGCCGCGCTGTACGAGCGCCAGCGCGAACGCAGCGGCGCGGGCGCCGGTCCTCTGCAGGGACGTCGTTGCGGCGCCTGCCGGATCGAGATCGACAAGGGTGAACTGGCACGCATCTCCGCCGCCGCAGAAGACGACGTGCTGCGTTGCCCGGAGTGCGGGGCTATCCTGTTGCGGCTCAACGGAACGAGCGCGTGAAGGTCATCGTCGAAGCTGACGGCGGGTCCCGCGGCAATCCCGGGCCCGCGGGCTACGGAACGGTCGTGTGGTCGCAGGACCGCGCCACGATGCTCGCCGAGAGCAAGCAAGCGATCGGCTACGCCACCAACAACGTCGCCGAGTACCGCGGGCTGATCGCGGGCCTGCAGAAGGCGGCAGAACTCGGCGCTTCCGAGGTCGAGGTCCACATGGACTCCAAGCTGGTGGTCGAGCAGATGGCGGGCCGGTGGCGCGTCAAACATCCTGATCTGGCGCCGCTACACCAGCAGGCCACGGCGCTGTCGACGCAGTTCGACCGTGTCAGCTACGAGTGGATTCCGCGGGCGAAGAACTCATACGCCGACCGGTTGGCCAACCAAGCGATGGATGCCGCGACTACACAGACGTCCCCGGCGGGTTGGACCGGTGCACGCGGCGAGCCGACCCGGTTGCTGCTGCTCCGTCACGGCCAGACCGAATTCTCGGCGCAGCGACGCTATTCCGGGCGCGGTAACCCGGCGCTGACCGAGACCGGACGCCGGCAGGCCGAACTCGCCGCGCAGTACCTGGCGAACAAGGGCGGCGTCGATGCCGTCGTCACCTCGCCGCTGCAACGTGCGTACGACACCGCAGCGGCGGCGGCCAAAGCCCTCCGCCTCGATGTCGTCGTCGACGACGACCTGATCGAAACCGACTTCGGCGCATGGGAAGGGCTGACGTTCGTCGAAGCGTCGCAGCGTGATCCGGAGCTTCACCAGCGATGGTTGCGTGACACCTCGGTGACCCCGCCCGGCGGGGAGAGCTTCGACAACGTGGCCCAACGCGTGCACCGCGCCCAGAACCGCCTCGCCGCCGAGAACGGCGGGCAGACCCTGCTGGTGGTGTCGCATGTGACGCCGATCAAGACGTTGCTGCGGATGGCGCTGGATGCCGGACCCAGCATCCTTTACCGGTTGCACCTGGATCTGGCGTCGTTGTCGATGGCCGAGTTCTATCCCGACGGTGCAGCATCCGTGCGGTTGGTCAACCAGACGGACTATCTGACCTCACTCGTGTAGGTGCAGACGTTCGCCGTGCAGGCCGAAGATGGTAATGGCCTCAACGGGTCCGTCGACCACGCCGAACCAGTGCGGTGTCCATGTCGAGAATTCCACTGCCTCACCGGGTTTGACCGTGAAGTCGCGGTCACCCAGGATCAAGCGCAGCTCCCCGGACAGCACGTACATCCAATCCTGGCCTTCGTGCACGGGCAGTTCGTCGGGCGGTGTGCGGCGCCGCCCGCTGATCCGAATCTTGTAGGCGTGCAGGCCGCCCGCGGCCTGGCGGGTCAGCGGCCAGTACGTGATGTTGTGGTGGGTGTGAGAACTGGTCCGTACCCGAGGATCTGGCGCCTCGGGCTCGCGCAGCAGTTCGTCGGTGCTCACCGAGAGCGCCGCGGCCAGGCGGGGGAGATGGTCGAGCGCCAGCCGCCGCTTACCCGACTCCAGCCGGCTCAGCGTCGACACGTCGATATTGGACCGGGTGGCGACGTCTTCGAGTGTCAGCCCGTGTTGTGTCCGCAGTTCGCGCAGCCGGCGTCGTACCCGGACGTCGACGCTTTCCTCCGCTTTTGCCTCCATGGCAAACCAGCTTGGCATTTCGGCCGCAGGTCTGCAAGGTGGGTTTCATGGATACGACATGGGACTGCGTGATCGTGGGCGGCGGATCGGCCGGCCTGAGCGCGGGCTTGGTGCTCGGCCGAGCGCGTCGGCGGACGCTGTTGGTGGACGCCGGATCTCAGAGCAATCTGCCCGCGCACGGAATTGGTGGCCTGCTGGGCCACGACGGGCGCCCACCTGCTGATCTGTACGCCATCGGCCGCGGTGAACTCTCGGCCTATCCGAGCGTCGAGGTTCGCGACGGGAAGGTCACGGCGGCACAGCGGGTCGACGACCAGTTCGTTGTGCAACTAGGCGACGGTCGACGCGAACGGGCTCGTCGGATACTGCTGGCCGGCGGCATGGATTACCGCCCGCCCGATGTGCCTGGGCTGGCTGAACTGTGGGGCCGTTCGGTGTTTCACTGCCCGTTCTGTCACGGCTGGGAAGTGCGTGACCAGCCGTTGGCGGTGTTGGGGCGTGGTGAACGTGCGGTGCATTCGGCGCTGCTGCTGCACGGCTGGAGCGACGATATCGTGGTGTTGACCGACGGGCCCAGCGACCTCGACGACGCCGATCAGGCCCGGCTGTCCGCGGCCGGCATCGGTGTCGATGAACGACAGGTCGCCGAACTCGCATCGGAGAACGGCGAATTGACAGCCGTCGTATTCACCGACGGATCCCGGGTGGCGCGCAGGGGCATGCTGGTGGCCACGACGCTTCATCAGCGCTCACCGCTGGCTGAACAGTTGGGCGTGGAATTCGGCGGCCCCACACCGATTTCTGTCGATCCCGTTGCGGTGGACGCCCAATACCGCACCACCGCGCCCGGCGTGTTCGCAGCGGGTGATGTGAGCGCACAGATGCCGCAAGTGGCCGCCGCAGTGGCAAGCGGTTCATTGGCCGCGGCCGCAGTGGTGCAAAGTCTTGTCGCCGACCAGCATGGTCTGGCCGTTCCAGGAGGGAGCCGACATGTCAACGCCTGACGCCAAAACCCATTGGGAAGAGCACTACGGTGAACGTAACCGGGTCTGGAGTGGACGAGCCAACGCCCGCCTCGTCGAGGTCGCCGAATCGCTAAAGCCCGGCCGAGCCCTGGATCTGGGCTGCGGCGAGGGTGGCGACGCGCTGTGGCTGGCCGAACGCGGTTGGCACGTCGTCGGCGTCGATATCTCCGAAACTGCGCTGCAACGTGCGGCAGCCGACGCCCAGGAGCGGGGAGTCAGCGATCGGGTCACGTTTGCGCAAGCCGACCTGCCGGAACAGTTTCCGGACGGCACATTCGATTTAGTGTCGGCGCAGTTCCTGCACTCCACGCTTCCGCTAGATCGTCCTCGAATCTTTCGACGGGCGGCTGATGCGATCCGCCCCGAGGGACTGCTGCTGATCGTCGACCACGGCGGGCCGCCGCCCTGGGCGTCGAAGCTGCACCACGATCACGAGTTCCCCAGCGCCGAAGAAGTGTTCGCATCGCTGAACCTGACTGCTGCGCAGTGGGAGTCGCTACGGGTGGAATCGGCCGAGCGGGAGGCGTCGGGTCCCAATGGCGAGTCGGGCACCCTGGTCGACAACATCATCCTGCTGCGGCGACGCGCTTCCGACGCGTGAGGACGAGGGGTTGACCGTCGGTGATTGCGACCGTGTGTTCGCTGTGGGCCGTGCGAGATCCGTCGGCTGATCGCAGGGTCCAACCGTCGGGGTCGTAGACGATCTTGTCGGTGCCTGCGGCGAACCACGGCTCCAGGGCGAGCGTGAGGCCGGGACGCAGTTTCAGCCCACGGCCCGCGCGACCGATGTTGGGTACATGCGGATCTTCGTGCATGGTGCGGCCCAGCCCGTGGCCGCCGAAGTCGGTGTTCACGCGGTAGCCGTAATCTGCTGCCACGGAACCGATCGCCGCGGAGATGTCGCCCAACCGGTTCCCGGGCAGTGCCGCCGCGATACCCGCCGACAGGGCTTGTTCGGTGGCCTCGATGAGGCGCTGGTCCTCAGGTCGAGGAGTGCCGACGATGATGCTGCGCGCGCAGTCGGCGACCCAGCCATCGATGGATACCGCGATGTCCATGCTGAGCAGGTCACCGTCGGCCAGCACGTAATCGTGTGGCATCCCGTGCAGCACAGCGTCGTTGACCGATAGGCAGATCACGTTGCGAAATGGCCCGCGGCCGAACGACGGCGCATAGTCCCAGTAGCACGACGTGGCGCCGCGCTCGGCGATCAGCGCTCGGGCGCGGTCTTCGAGCTCGAGCAGGTTCACGCCGGGGCGGGCACGGTCGGAGAGGTCGTCGAGCAGCTCGGCGAGGAACGCGCCGGTGACGGCCATCGCTTCGACTTCGCGCGGTGTCTTCAACTCGACCATCGACTGGCACTCCTCTGCAGCGTGAGCGGTATGAAAATACCACCCTAGCGCGCGTGGCCGGTATTTTCATACCGGGTCCGCGGTAAGCTCGGCGTATGGTCCGTGTCCCGTTGACGACAGAACAGCTCGCCGCAGGGAAGCGCATCGGCGAGCGGCTCAGGCAGGCCCGCGGTGACCGCACCCTCGCGGAAGTAGCTGACGCGGCCGCGATTTCCCCCGAGACCTTGCGCAAGATCGAGACGGGCCGGCTGCCGACGCCGGCGTTCACCACCATCGCGGCCCTGGCCCGCGTACTTCCGTTGTCGCTGGACGAGCTCGCCGATATCTGCTTGGCTCGGGTCGATCTTCAGAACATTGGGTGAACTGTCTCGCCTGTGGCGTCACTGTTGCCGATGTAGTCGCCGAAAGGCGTTTTAGCCCTTAGTCTCAGGGCGAGACCCTTGTTTCCCTTGTTTTGCCAAAGCGACCGTAGGAGATTGCGAGCCGATGAAGAGACCACCGGTGGGGACGACGGCGGGAATTATCGCCGTCACTCTGAGCCTTGGGCTCGTGGGCTGTGGTTCCAGCACCGACACCGCATCCACGACGACGCCGACGTCGGGCGAAACCACTGCTACTACGGCCACAACGACTCCAGCGGCCGACGAGCCCGACACGATCAACGACTACATCGTTAAGAACGATATTGCCGAAACGCCGATCAAGCCTGGCGAGCCGGGAACCCCGAAGGTCGATTTCCCGCTGCCGCCGCAATGGCGCGACGCCGGCGACGAGACGCCGGACTGGGCCTACGGTGCCATCCTCTACGACCACCCGACGGATCCCAACAATCCGCCTGACTTGTACGCGATCGCCTCCAAGCTCACCGGAAACGTCGACGCGGCAAAGATCCTCGAGCTCGCACCGCAGCAGCTACGGGAGATGGCCGAATTCAAGCCGTTGGGCGAACCTGAGAAAAATGATCTGAGCGGCTTTGACGCGATTTCGTTTTACGGGACCTACATGAACGAAGGTCAGGAGCGATTCGTCGCCCAGAAGACGATCGTCATGCCGGCAGCCGATGGACTTTTCGTCCTGCAGCTCAACGGTGACAGCCTCGCGAGCGAACAAGACGTGGTGCTCGACGCCGCCGAGGTGATCAATCAAGAGACGACCATCACTTTGCCGCAGTGACCGCCGACCACCCAACCGACGCAGCGCGCTTTACCGACGGAGAAGCATCGATATGAAAATCCAAGCCACGACGGCAGGGTTCCTGCTGGCCTCGGTGTGCAGTGCCGTGCTGATGGCATCGTCGCTGCTGACTGCGCCAGCCGCGCAAGCGCAGTGTACGGCTGGAGAGCAATGGGATCCGCGCACCCGGATCTGCTGGCCGCATTCACAGGACACACTTGGCGTTACTGGGACGGGTGGCTGGTGTAAGCCGGGCAGGCTCGGACTATGCATCGCGGCCTGGGAGAACTCGGTTCGCCCGGGTGCAGCGCTCGAGCCCGCTCCTCCGCCGGGTCCTGCGCCGCGCTCGACTTGGCCTCGCGGCTGAGTCTTCGCGCGCCAAACGCACGGTTGACCTGCGACGACGTTTCTGTCGTACCCCTCTGCGAGAATCAAACACATGTTCGAGGGGTTTCGGTCGGTCGACGATGCGGGGTTGATCGCTGAGGTCCAGGCGTGTGCGCGTTTTGAGGCTGCGGTTGCCGCGCGGCGGTTCGCCGCGACCGGTGAGCTGGCCGCGCGGGCGCGCGAGTCTTATGAGCAGCGCGAGCACTGGGTGGTCGATGGGTGGGATTGCGCGGCGGCCGAGGTGGCCGCGGCGATGGGGATCACCCGGTATCGGTCCGGGCAACAGATGGCGATCGGGTTGGCGTTGCGTAACCGGCTGCCCAAGGTTGCGGCCCTGTTTAGTGAGGGCTTGATCAGCGCGCAGGTGATTTCGACGATCACCTGGCGCACCCATCTGGTGCTGGAGGGAGAGCCGTTGGCGCGGGTGGATGCCGAGATCGCCGAGCGCGCGGCCGCGTGGGGGGCGTTGGGCCAGGAGCGGTTGGAGTTGGCCGTCGACGCGGTAGTGGAGACCCATGACCCCGATGCCCGTCGGCGTTATCGCGACGCGGCGCGCGAGTGTGATGTGCAGGTGGGCAAGCCCGATGACGCCACCGGTACCGCGTCGTTGTATGGGCGGCTTTCGGCTACTGACGCCAAGCTGTTGATGGCGTGTCTGGAGCAGATGGTCGCCGGGATATGTGATGGCGATCCGCGCAGTGCCCGGCAGCGGCGCGCCGCGGCGTTGGGGGCGTTGGCCGCCGGCGCAGATCGGCTCACCTGCCAGTGCGGTAGCCCGCAATGCCCCTGGGCCAACACAGATGACCCGCGTGCGGCCCGGTTCGTCATTCACGTGCTCACCGACACCGAACCGTCAACGCCGCAACCTTCCACCCCGGCCCAGACCAGCGCCGGCCTGACCCGCAACACCGACACCGACACCGATGCCGATGTTGACGCCGCCGAAGCCTGCGGGCAGGGCGATGCCGACGCTGAAACATCTGCCGACCAGGGGACACCGGAGCCGGTCAATGAGGAGTGGGTGCCCCCGACCGATGAGCCGGTCGATGAGGAACTGGTGCCCCCGGATGAGCCGGTCGATGAGGAGTTGGTGCCCCCGCCGATCGATGAGGGGTCAGAGGCCGAGCCGACACCGCCGCAGGCCGAATCGGCACCGAAGGCCAATCTGTTCGCGCCCCATCAGCCCGAGAGCTCGGGGTCGGCGGGGGTGATCGTCGGTGGTGGGGTGATGCCGCCGGCGTTGTTGGCCGAGTTGGTCGCCAACGGCGCCAAAGTACAGAGCGAGCATCGCCCCGAGGCGACAGAGGGTGAGCCGCGGTACCGCCCCTCGCGGGCCTGTGAGCGGTTTGTGCGTTTGCGCGATATGACGTGTCGCTTCCCCGGCTGTGACCGCCCGGCCGAGTACTGCGATCTCGACCACACCACCCCGTATCCGGGCGGGCCGACTCACCCGTCAAACATCAAGTGCCTGTGTCGTTTTCATCATTTGATGAAGACGTTTTGCGGTTGGAATGACCAACAATGCCCCGATGGCACCATCATCTGGACCGCGCCCAGCGGCCACACCTACCGCACCCATCCCACCAGCAAGCTGTACTTCCCACATTGGGACACCACCACCGCCGACCTCCCGCCGCCGGCCAACGCACCCCCACCCTCGGCGCAACGCGCCCTGAAGATGCCACGACGACGACGCACCCGCGCCGCCGACAACGAAGCACGCATCACCGCCGAACGCAACCTCAACAACCTCGACGCCGCACGTGACATACCGCCGATCTGACCGATGCGGCCGTCGCTGAACACGCGGCTTCGGGTGGGGTAGCGGAGCAGAACCAATCACGCCTTTGGCAACAATGGCACCGCGTAAAATCGTTGCGACCCGGCCGATCAAAAATGCGAGGGCCTCGCTGGAGGGAGCACGTCATGCTCGACGCGATCGGTTCTCCCGGCGAGGTGCTCGTCGACGTCCCCATCAGTACCGGTGAGGCCTTTTCGATGTTTGACAGCGGAGAGCCCGTCGAACCCGACTACTTGATCGGCATGTGGCGAGGCGCCGAGGTACCGACTGGGCATCCGCTCGATGGCATCCTCGCGGCCAGCGGCTGGTGGGGCAAAGAGTTCATCGACTCGGAGACAGTGCATCCGTTGCTCTTTCGCAGTCGTGATGGCATGCGCGCCTGGGCGATGAACCCGATCCTTGTACCAGTTCAGTCGGCGTTGAAGGTTCGCGTGCCTTCATTCGCGTATCCACTACTGCGGCCCACGATCTCAGCGCTGCGGCCGGTTCTGCAGACCCGCCGGCCCAGGGCCCGGTTGCGTTCAATGACGTATCGCGGCCAGTCGACTGCAGCGATGGTCTACGACCAACAACCCGTCATCGATGTGTTCCGAAGGGTCGCCGAAGACGTCGTCCTCGGGGTCATGGATCTGCGGGGCTCGGCACAACCATATTTCTTTGTGCTGCAGCGTCATCGTTAGACAAGCGCCGTCGGCGCTTCGAAGACAGTCCGCAGCGCGTCCTTGTCGCCTTCGCAGGAGATGGCTTCGGCGACATCGTCGAGGGCCAGGAGGCCCGTCGACAGCCCGAGGACTATCGACGCCTCGGCACGCAGAACCGCGTCGAAGTCGCGGCCGTCGGGCACACCGACGTCGATGCCGGCCGGGGTGGCTCGCACCTGAACCATCGCGCTCTCGTCACCGTCGACGGCGATCCCCACCGTCGCCGAGGCAGTCGACGCCCGACCGGCGAACAGCGCAGGCAGCGCCAACAGCAGCCACTCGGTGCGAAACTCGTCGCCTTCGGGCCCGCGGACCATCAGCGGCGTCGACCAGCGGATCAGCCCTTCGATCGGTTCACGGAGTTCGGCCCCCCACGGCGTGAGCGCGTAGGTGATGGCGCCACCATCGTCGGCCAGCCGCCGCTCGACCACCCCCGCCGACTCGAGATCACGCAACCGATCCGCCAACAGGTTGGTCGCGATGCCGGCGAGGCCGGCGCGCAACTCGCGGTACCGGGCCGGGCCCACCAAGAGTTGGCGCACGATCAGCAGATTCCACCGGTCGCCCACCACATCGAGCGCCCGGGCAAGTCCGCAGTATTGACCGTAGTCTCGACTCATAGCCTCTCGCTTGCTAATCTAAAGTGCACTTGATTATATCAAGTATCTGCGAAGGGGCGCGCAATGACGGTCACGCACCGACCCGCCTGGGTCGACGACACACTGTTCCCGTTCGACAGTCGATACCTCGACATCGCCGGGCACCGCGTCCACTACGTCGACGAAGGATCCGGTCCGACGTTGCTGTTCCTGCACGGCAACCCGACATGGTCGTTCTTGTATCGCGACGTGATCGCATCCCTGCGCGACGAATTCCGTTGTATCGCTATGGACTACCCCGGATTCGGTCTGTCGACAGCGGCGCGCGGATATCGGTTCCTGCCCGCCGAACACGCGGAAGTGACCGCCGAATTCGTCGGAACCCTCGGGCTCACCGACGTCGCGCTGGTGGCCCATGACTGGGGTGGTCCCATCGGATTGGCCACGGTGCAGCGACTTCGGCACCGATTCGACCGACTGGTGCTTGCCAACACCGCGGGGTGGCCGGCCGACGCGCTGCCCGCAACCCTCATGTCCCATGTCATGGGTGGCCCGCTCGGGCGCCTGCTGATCCGCCGGCTCAACCTGTTCGTCAACGTGATGATCCCCGTCGGCCACCGTCTGACCAAGCCCACCGACGCGGAGATGGCCCACTACCGCAACGCCCTCGACAGCCCAGCACGGCGACATGCTTCAGCGGTTTTTCCCCGCGAGATCACCGGCAGCCGTGCGTTTCTCGCCGACGTCGAAGCCGGGCTTGCCGACCTCACCACCCTGCCGACCCTGATCATCTGGGGCGACGCCGACATCGCGTTCGGCGACAACGACCGGCGACGCTGGGAGTCGACGTTCACCGGTCACCACACCGTCATCGTCGAAGGAGCAGGCCACTTCGTCCCGTCCGACGCGCCCGAACGGTTCGCTGCCGCAATCCGGGATTGGTACGCGACGTAATGGCCTACGACATCGCGCTGGCTGCCCGGGTACGGGCGCTGCTCGCAGACAACCCCACCGTGCGTGAACAACCGATGTTCGGCGGGTTGGCCTTCCTGCTCGCCGGGCGGATGGCAGTCGCGGCCAGCGGGCAGGGTGGGCTCCTGGTTCGCGTCGGCGCCGAGAACGCGGAGCGGCTACTGGCGACCACCGCCGCAGAACCCATGGAGATGAAGGGCCGCACCATGCGCGGCTGGCTGCGCGTCGACGCCGAACACCTGCAATCGGAAAGTCAACTCGCAGAATGGATCGGGATCGGCACTGCCGCTAGCTTGACGGCGTCCACGGGGTGAGCCGCGGCGTCCACGCCGGCACGTTGCGCCGATACTCCTCGTACTGCTCGCCGTAGGTGCGCACCAGCGTGGGTTCCTCGTACCAGCGCACGAACGACGCCGTCGCAACCCATCCGAGCGCGGCGTACAACACCAACCACAGGTTGTCGAACAACACCGACTGGCCCAGAATAGCGACGAGCAACCCCACGTACATCGGGTTGCGCACGAAACGGTTGAAACCGGTCACCACAAGCCGTTCGGTCGGCGCGGCAGGCATCGGCGTGCCACCGGCTCTCGCGAACTCGATGAAGGCGTGGATCGGCGGGATCAACCCAAGCACGACCATCGCCGCGCCGATGGCCACCCGCACCGTCGGGCTGGATCCGGGGATCTCCCAGCGGGTGATCAACCACGGACCCAGACCGACGACCGTGCCTGGGGCGACGACGAAGAACGCCGCCGAACCCAGTGCCGCGGTGCTGATGCGCATCTAGCCAGTATTGGCCGGAACCTCGGTCCGTTGGGTCAAACGCACACTATTGCCTGACGGGTCGCGAAATCCGCAGTCGATGCCGTACGGCATCTGGTGCGGCTCCTCGGCGAACTCCACGCCGCGGGCCTTCATCTCCTCGTAGCTCGCCTGGCAGTCCTCGGTGGTGAGAAACACCGTTCCCGCAAAGCCTTTGGCGGTCAGGTCCAAAACTTGGGCATGGGTGGCGTCGTCCATCAGCGGCTCTCCGGGCACCGCCATCAGCACGATCGACACATCGTCCTGGCCGGGCGGACCCACCGTCAGCCACCGAAAGTTGGCTTCAGGCAACGAAACATCCTCGCGCACTTCCATTCCGACCTTTTCGGTCCAGTACTTCAGCGCGACATCCTGGTCATGAACCCACAGGTGGGCACTTGCTATTTTCATCATGGCGATGACGCTACGGTCAGCGGCCGCCGGTCGTCTTCTCCCTGTGTGCTGTCTTGATGCGGCTGTCGGCGGGCGGGCGGGTGTCGCGCGCCAGGATGCAACTGGGCACCCTGGCATGTACCGACGCCGGCGGCAGGCGGGCCCGGTACGCGGCGGGCGGCAGGCCGTACACGCGAGCGAAACTCGTCGTGAACGATCCGACGCTGCCCAGGCCCACCATGGCGCAGATGTCGGCGACGGAGCGGTCGGTGTAGCGCAGCAGCGAGGCCGCGCGCTCCAGTCGCCGGGTCTGCAGATAGGACCTCGGCGATTCACCGAACGTGCGGGTGAACATCCGCGTGAAGTGCGCCCGCGACAACCCCGCGGCGGCGGCCAGATCAGCCACCGTGATCGGCTCGGCGTAGCGCGCGTCGACCAGATCCTTGGCCCGCATCAGATACCGGGATGGAGGCGGCTGCGCCATGGCGTCAAGTATGAACCCGTCGCGGGATTGGAGGAATCCCCGCCGCGCACAGTACGTTGTACGGGCGGATGAGTTGGCTGGGCGGCCGCGGGATTCAGGGAAACCTGGGTTTCGAGGAAAGTCCGGACTTCACAGAGCAGGGTGATTGCTAACGGCAATCCGAGGTGACTCGCGGGAAAGTGCCACAGAAAACAGACCGCCACCATTGCGGTGGTAAGGGTGAAACGGTGCGGTAAGAGCGCACCAGCATTCCGGGTGACCGGAGTGGCTAGGCAAACCCCACCCGAAGCAAGGCCAAGAAGGCCGCAACCTGGTTGCGGCCGCGCAGGCGCCCGAGGGCTGCTCGCCCGAGCCTGCGGGTAGGCCGCTCGAGGCACCCGGCAACGGTGTGTCCAGATGGATGGTCGCCGCCTTGCCGCCGTGGTCACACGCGGCGGTGAGGGACAGAATCCGGCTTACAGGCCAACTCATCCGCCCGCCCGGGATCAGCGCTTCCGGCGCACCGCCTTGTCGAGTTTCTTGAGCGCATCGTCGAGTTGGTCTCGTGAGCGACGCGCCAGGTCATCCTCTAGCTGGAACAGCAGACCGTAGGTGAACGTGTCCTCGCCGGCGGCGTGCGCGGCGTCGGCTTGGCGGCTCAGATGGTTGCGGCTGACGACGCTGTCCTGGTGATCGCCCAACATGGACTGGATGGCCTTGGCTCGGTCGGACACCTTGTCGGCGCCGGTGGCGGCAGCCGTATAGCGAAGACGTTTGGCGCCCTTGCGGATTCGGTGCAGCGCCTCGTCTTTGTCGTCCTCGGCCGCCTTGCGGGCCGCCTTGGCCGCTTTGCGGACGCGTTTGTACGCGGCGTCGATGGTCGTCGCGGGCTTGTGCTCAGCACTGTCCTGCGCGGGTTCGGCGGCCACCAACTCCTCGAGCCCGGCGAGCAGCCTGAAGTAGCGCGGTGAGCGCATCGCCAGCAGCGAGCGCCGCAGACCCGCCCTGTACTGCCGCCTGGCGCCCTCCACCAACCGTTCGCGCACGGGTCCGCGCACCAACTCCTGGGGCAGGCCGTCGAGCGCGTCCTGATACCGATCAGCCAGTACCTCGGCGTCGCGGGCCACACCGAGCACCGCGGCCAGCGCCCTGAGCTCGTCGAGAAGCCAGGCGTTCGGTGACCCGTCGGCGACCCCGAACGCATCCTTGGCCGACTGCAACAGGCTGCGGATCTTGCGCGTCGCCACCCGCATCTGGTGCACCGAGTCATACGCGTCCTCGCGCACCGCGCGGTCCCACACCAGCAGCTGCTCGACCTGCTCGGCCACCGCCTGGTGTAGCGGATCGCGCGCACCCCGGTCATCGGCGTCCTCGGCGTCTTCGGGCTGGGCGCCGGCGAGTGCCCGCGCCAGCTTCGAGCCGTGGCCGGAGGGCTCCGCGCCTGCGTCGAGCAGCCGGTTGGCGAGCCGGTCGAGCAGGTCGGCGCCGTCGTCCCCGGCGCCTGCGGCCAGTTCGAGCTCCCATTCGCGCCAGCGCTGTTCGTCGTCGCCGCCGGCCGCCCACGCGGTGACGTCGTCGTCGCAGAACTCGGCGATCACCGCATCGTCGGCGCCGTGGAGGTAATCGACCGCGCGGGTTGTCGTGATCCGTGCGACGGGCGCCAGCGGGCGGTCGCGCACGATCGCCGCCACCGTGTCGCGCAGTTCATCGGGCACGTCGTCGGCGGACGCGCCCAACGGTGCGCGCACCTCGGTGCGCGCACCCTTCTCTGCGGGCAGCTTGAGATGCCATCCCTCGTCGGAACCGCCCGTGCGTCGACGCAGGGTGATCCGGCGCGCCGCGAGAGCACGCTCCGGCGTGTCGTAGTACACGGCGTCCAGCGTGTGCGCCGGTGTGCGCTCGACACGCGCGACCATCGCCAGCCCGTCAAAAGACGGCGAAACCGTCGATTCACGCACGTCGAATTTGCGCTCGACCTCGGTGTAGCGGTCGGTTTTGGCAGCCACACAGATCAGCGTGCCATATCGGCGTGACCTGGGCGTCTGCGTCCTGCACGGGGGTACCCGTGACAGCCTTCACAGACAAATGGACCTTAGAGCTTGTTTACAGTCTTAGACTGTGCTTATGAAACTTGGAGGATCGATCGAGGAATACCTGGACTCCGAGGGCCATATTGTCATTCCCGACGGCGCCACGCTGACGTCATATCTCGAGAGCAACATCGCCGATCTGGGCGATTCGGTCGCCTTCCGGTACCTGGACTACCGCGGGAATTCCGACGGCAGGCCGATCGAGTTGAGCTGGAACAGCCTGGGTGTCCGGTTGCGCGCGGTCGGAGCCCGTCTTCAGCAGGTCACTGAACGAGGCGACCGCGTGGCGATCCTGGCGCCTCAGGGTGTCGACTACGTGGTCGGTCTGTTCGCCGCGATCGCCGCAGGCAACATCGCGGTGCCGCTGTTCGCCCCCGAACTGCCCGGACACGCCGAACGGCTGCGTGCGGTGATCAGCGACTCCGAACCGACGGTGGTGCTGACCACCACCGAGGGCGCAGAAGCCGTGCACCAGTCCCTGGAGACGGTTTCGCGGCGCCGCCGGCCCCGTGTCATCGCCGTCGACGCGCTGCCCGATTCCGTGGGCGAGCTGTTCGCGCCCGTCGACGCGGGTTCCGACGACATCGCGTACCTGCAGTACACCTCCGGCTCCACCCGCACACCGGCCGGTGTGGAGATCACCCACCGGGCGGTGTGCACCAACGTCGCGCAGATGATCCTGTCGGTCGGGCTGGACCGCGACATCCGCAGTGTCAGCTGGCTACCGCTGTTTCATGACATGGGCCTGCTGATGGTGATGTTCCCGGCGCTGTGCGGCGGGCAGCTCACGTTGATGTCACCGATGGCGTTCGTGCGTCGGCCCTATCGCTGGATCCGCGAGCTCGCCGCCGAGTCCAAGTACGGTCGCACGTTCGCCGCCGCGCCGAACTTCGCGTTCGAGCTCGCCGCGCAGCGCGGCCGCCCGCCCAAAGGTGAAGATCTCGACCTGAGCAACGTCGGCGGGCTGATCAACGGCTCCGAACCGGTCAGCATCGGCTCGATCGAGAAGTTCAACGAAGCCTTCGGCCCCTACGGCCTGCCGCGTACCACCATCAAGCCGTCCTTCGGCATGGCCGAGGCCACCCTGTTCGTCTCCACGATCGACCCCGAGGCCGAGGCCAAGGTGGTCTACCTCGACCGCGAGCAGCTGGGCGACGGGCGTGCCGTCGAAGTGGCTCCCGACGCCGAAAACGCGGTGCCCCAAGTGTCGTGCGGCCGGGTGGCGCGCAGCCAGTGGGCCGTCATCGTCGACCCGAACACGGGCGCCGAGTTGGCCGACGGCCACGTGGGTGAGATCTGGCTGCAGGGCGCCAACATGGGTCGCGGCTACTGGGGCCGTCCCGACCAGACCCAATCGGTGTTCCAGAACAAACTGGAGTCGCGGGTGGAGGCCAGCCACGCCGAAGGTGCTCCGCCCGGCGCGTACTGGATGCGTACCGGGGACCTGGGCATGTATCTCGACGGTGAGCTCTTCATCGTCGGGCGCATCAAGGACATGATCATCGTCGACGGCCGCAACCACTATCCGCAGGATCTGGAGGCCACCGCGGCGGCGGTATCGCCTGCGGTGCGTGCCGGTTTTGTGGTCGCGTTCGGGGTGCCCGACGGCACCGGTGAGCGGCTGGTGATCGTGGCCGAGCGCGCCCCCGGCGCCGGCAAGGCCGATCCGGAACCGATCGCCGAGGCGATCCGCGCGGCGGTGTCACGCCACCACGCGCTGCCGGTCACAGATGTGAAACTGGTTGCAGCAGGCACTATTCCGCGAACCACCAGCGGCAAGCTGGCGCGCCGCGCGTGTCGGGCCGAGTACCTGGACGGCAAGCTGGGACCCGTTGCCGGTTAAAGTCCAGGGGTGAGCGAATACGAGACCATCAAGTTCGAGCAGTCCGGGGCCATCGCCCAGATCACGCTGAACCGGCCCGACGCGGCAAATGGCATGAGCGGCACCATGACTCGCGAGTTGGCCGACGCCGCCAAACGTTGTGACACCGACGCCACCAAGGTGGTGGTCCTCACCGGGTCGGGGCGTTTCTTCTGCGCCGGAGGCGATCTGAAGGACTTCGCCACCGCGCCCGACCGCGCTCAGCACGTCAAGGGCGTCGCCGACGATCTGCACCGCGCCATCTCGAGCTTCGCGCGGATGAACGCCGTGCTGATCACCTCGGTCAACGGCACCGCCGCGGGAGCCGGGTTCTCCGTCGCCGTCACCGGGGACCTGGTCCTGGCCGCCGAGTCCGCGTCGTTCACGATGGCCTACACCCGGGTCGGGCTCAGCCCCGACGGCAGCGCCTCCTACTTCCTGCCGCGGCTGATCGGCATCACCAAGACCAAGGAGTTGATGCTGACCAACCGCACGCTCTCCGCGCAGGAGGCGTCGCAGTGGGGACTGGTCACCGAGGTCGTCGCCGACGCCGAACTGGCCGACCGGACCGCGCAACTGGCCGACCAGATGGCCGCGAGCAGCGCCGGATCAAACGGGGGAGTCAAACAACTGCTGCTCGGCACCTTCAAGAACGGCCTCGAGGAGCAGATGGAGCACGAAAGCCGGTTGATCGCCGAACGGGCCGGGTCCGCCGACGGCCGCGAGGGCGTCGATGCGTTCCTCGCCAAACGGAAAGCGGAGTTCGCCTAGAACGAGTGCTCGTCGGCGGGGAACTCCCCGCTGGCCACCTCGTCGGCGTACTGCGTTGCGGCGCGGCGCAATTCGGCACCCACATCGCCGAACCGCTTGACGAACTTGGCCGTTTTGCCGCTGGTGAGCCCGGCCATGTCCTGCCAGACCAGCACCTGGGCGTCGCAGTTGGGTCCGGCGCCGATCCCGATGGTGGGGATGGTCAGCTTGCCGGTGATCTGGGTGGCCAACTCGGCGGGCACCATCTCCATGACGACGCTGAACGCACCGGCCTCCTGGACCGCGATCGCGTCGTGGATGGTCTGCTCGGCGCCGTCGCCGCGGCCCTGAACGCGAAAGCCGCCCAGCCCGTTGACGCTCTGCGGGGTGAAACCGATGTGCGCCATCACCGGGATGCCTGCCGCGCTGATCGTCGCGATCTGATCGGCGACGCGTTCACCGCCCTCGAGCTTGACCGCGTGCGCGCCGGTCTCTTTCAGGAACCGGGTGGCGCTCTGGAGGGCCAGGGAAGCGCTTTGCTCGTAGCTGCCGAACGGCATGTCGGCGACCACCAGCGCGTGCGGCGCCCCCCGCACCACGCCGCGCACCAGCGGGATGAGCTCGTCGATGGTCACCGGCACGGTGGTGTCATAGCCGTAGACGACGTTGGCCGCCGAATCACCGACCAGCAGCACCGGGATGCCGGCGTCGTCGAATATGGCTGCGGTGGAGTAGTCGTAGGCCGTCAACATGCCCCACTTGTGGCCTTCGGCCTTCCACTTCGCCAGGTGGTGAATGCGCGTTTTGGTCCGCGGTGCGGAGGCAGCGCCGTACACGGTCTGCTCAGACATCGTTGTCCCCTAATGGGTGGGTCGGGTCGAATCCTCGAGGCCGAAACGGTCCCCGGGTTTCGTCTGACCCTGTCAGTCTGCCACTGCGGCCGCGGAAAGTTAAAAGGCGGGTTGAGTGGATTTCCTCACAGTACCGCTTGACCGGCCTACGATCGGCGGCATGCAGCGGCTCAGCGGCCTCGACGCCAGCTTCCTCTATCTCGAAACCGCCACACAGCCACTGCATGTGTGCTCGATCCTGGAACTCGATACCTCGACCATGCCGGGCGGCTACACGTTCGAGCGGTTCCGCGAGGAGTTGAGCGAGCGGATCAAGGCGATGCCGCAGTTCCGCGAGAAGCTGGCCGACAGCCGGTTCAACCTCGACCACCCGGTGTGGGTGGAGGACCGCGATTTCGTCGTCGACCACCACCTGCACCGCATCGGCCTACCCGGACCGGGTGGCCGCCGCGAACTCGCCGAAATCTGCGGCCACATCGCGTCTTTGCCGCTCGACCGCAGCCGTCCGCTGTGGGAGAAGTGGGTGATCGAGAACATCGACGGCACCGACCCGTACGAGGGCGGGCGCCTGGTGGTGATGACCAAGGTGCACCACGCCGGCGTCGACGGGGTGACCGGCGCGAGCATGATGTCGCAGCTGTGCAGCACCGAACCCGACGCACCCGCGCCGGATCCCGTCGAGGGATCCGGTGACGCCAGCGGGCTCGAGATCGCCGTCAGCGGCGCGCTGCGCTTCGCCACCCGGCCGCTCAAACTCGCCAACGCGGTGCCCGAAACGGTGACCTCGGTGGTGGACACCGTGCGGCGCGCCCGCTCCGGGCGGACCATGGCGACCCCGTTCTCCGCCCCGCGCACGGTCTTCAACGCCAACGTCACCGCGCACCGCAACATCGCGTTCGCCGAACTCGACCTCGAGGACATCAAGACGGTGAAGAACCACTTCAATGTCAAGGTCAACGACGTGGTGCTGGCGCTGGTCTCCGGTGTGCTGCGCAAGTTCCTGGACGACCGCGGCGCACTGCCGGAGCACTCGCTGGTGGCGATGGTGCCGGTGTCGGTGCACGAAAAATCCGACCGGCCGGGCCGCAACCAGGTGTCGGGCCTGTTCTCCCGGCTGGAAACCCATATCAAGGACCCGGCTGAACGGCTCAAGTCCATTGCCGAAGCCAATTCGGTTGCCAAGCAACATAGTTCGGCGATCGGGGCGACACTGCTGCAGGACTGGACACAGTTCGCTGCGCCTGCGGTGTTCGGGGCGGCGATGCGGGTGTACGCCGCGAGCCGGCTCAGCGGGGCCAGGCCGGTGCACAACCTCGTCGTCTCCAACGTGCCCGGCCCTCAGGTGCCGCTGTACTACCTGGGCTGTGAGGCCAAAGCGATGTATCCGCTGGGGCCGATTTTCCACGGCTCCGGGTTGAACATCACCGTGATGTCGCTGACCGGAAAGCTCGACGTCGGCATCGTGTCGTGCCCCGACTTGCTGCCCGATCTGTGGGATATGGCCGATGATTTCAAGGCCGCGCTCGACGAGTTGCTCGCCGCCACCCGATAGCCGTCCAGCCAGGACATATTGGTGGTCATGGCAGCATGTTGTGCCATGAGACTCAGGATCGGGGTCCTCGCGACCGCAACGCTGCTCCTCGTCGCTGGATGCAGCACGACGGTCGACGGACGCGCCGTCATCGCGGTGCCCAGGCCCGGCACGCCGGTGCAGTGGGAGCCGTGCCAACTGGAGGGCGGCGCCGAGTCACGTGTTCCCCAGGGTGCCGAATGCGGCATGTTGTCGGTGCCGGTCGACTACGACAAGCCCGACGGTGACGTCGCCCGGATCGCGCTGATCCGGTTTCCTGCCACCGGCGACAAGATCGGTTCGCTGGTCATCAACCCGGGCGGCCCGGGGGAGTCCGGTGTTGAGGCCGCCGCCAGCGTCGCGTCGTCGCTGCCGGAGTCGGTGCGGGAGCGCTTCGACCTCGTCGGCTTCGACCCGCGCGGGGTCGCGAACTCCACCCCTGCGTTGTGGTGCAACTCCGACGCCGACAACGACCGGTTGCGCGCCGACCCGCAGGTCGACTACTCGGAGGAGGGCGTCGCCGAGATCGAGACGGAGACCAAGGCGTTCGTGCAGCGCTGCGTGGACAAGATGGGCGAAGAGTTCCTCGCCAACGTCGGCACCGACAACGTGGCCAGGGACCTCGACGCCATCCGCGAAGCGGTCGGCGACGAGAAGCTGACCTACCTGGGCTACTCCTACGGCACCCGGATCGGCGCGACGTACGCCGAGAACTATCCGGACAAGGTGCGGGCGATGATCCTCGACGGAGCCGTCGACCCCAACGCCGACCCGGTCGAGGCCAACGTCCGCCAGGCGAAGGCCTTCCAGACCGCGTTCGACGACTACGCCGCCGACTGCGCGGCCTCAACACCGGACTGCCCGCTGGGCGACGACCCCGCCAAGGCCAACGACGTCTACCACAGCCTGGTCGACCCGCTGGTGCAGGAGCCGGCCGAGACCCGCGACCCGCGCGGGTTGAGCTACTCCGACGCGATCGTGGGCACGATCCTGCCGCTGTACTCGCCGAACCTGTGGCGCCACCTGACCCAGGCGCTCAGCGAGTTGGAAGACGGCACCGGCGACACGATGCTGGCGTTGGCCGACCTCTACATGGGCCGCGATCAAAACGGCCACTACAACAACTCGACCGACGCGCGGGTGGCGGTCAACTGTGTCGACAAACCCGCGGTGACCGACCGGGCCAAGGTCGTCGAGGAAGACCGGCGGGTCCGCGAGGCGGCGCCGTTCTTGAGCTACGGCGAGTTCACCGGGCACGCCCCGCTGAGCACCTGCGCGTTCTGGCCCGTACCGCCGACCAGCGAACCCCACGAGATCGAGGTCGACGGGCTGCCGCCGGTGCTGGTGGTGTCGACCACCAACGACCCGGCCACACCGTACGAGGCCGGTGAGGAGCTGGCCAAACAGCTCGGCGGCACCATGCTCACCTACGAGGGCACCCAGCACACGGTCGTCTTTCAGGGTGACAAGTGCGTGGACGACATCGCCTCGCGCTACCTGATCGACCTGGAGCTGCCACCGGAAGGTGCCCGCTGTCCCTGATCCGGGGGGCGGCACCAGATCACATCACGGTCACCGTTGGATCGCGGCTGCGATCGTCGCCCCGCCGCCATGCCACGATGTCTGCCATGTGGCGGGTGGGCCGGTTGCTGGGCATTGCTGTGCTGACGGCGATGTCGCTGTGCCCGAACGCCTCGGCGGCGCCGCAGGGTCAGACCGCCACGCACTACGGGCAGCCGCCCGTCTGGGGTAGCTGCCAGCAGTGGGTGACCGACACCAGCGAGATCCCCACCGCCCAGTGCGCCACGGTCGCGGTGCCTATCGACTGGAATGAGGCGGCCAATCCGCAAGCGGCCCAAGCGCAATTGGCGGTGATCCGGGTACCGGCGAGCGGCGACCGGATCGGCGTGCTGATGGTGAACCCGGGCGGTCCCGGCGCATCGGCGGTGAACACCGTCGCCGGGATGGGAGCCGCGCTGTCCGGCAGCGAAATCGGTCGGCACTTCGATCTGGTCGGCTTCGACCCCCGCGGCGTCGGACATTCCACCCCGCAGTTGCGCTGCCGCACCGACGCCGAGTTCGACGCCTTCCGCCGCGAACCAATGGTCGACTACAGCCCGGCGGGCGTCACACGTATCGAGCAGCTGTACGCACAGCTCGCGCAGATGTGCGTCGACAAGATGGGCACCGAGTTTTTGGCCAACGTCGGCACCGCGTCGGCGGCACGCGATATGGACGTCGTGCGCGCCGCCCTCGGCGAAGACCAAATCAACTATCTGGGCTTCTCCTACGGCACCCAGCTCGGCGCGGCCTACGCCGAACACTTCGGTGAGCGGGTGCGCACGATGGTGCTCGACGGCGCGGTCAACCCCGGACTGGACCCGATCGCCGCCCGGGTCCGCCAAATGGCCGGTTTCCAAGAGGCTTTCCAGAAGTACGCGGCGCACTGCGCGCAGTCGGCGGGCTGTCCGCTGGGCACGGACCCGACGCAGTTCGTCGCCCGCTACCGCCAGTTGGTGAACCCGTTGGTGCAGCGACCGGCCTTTACCTCCGATCCACGGGGCCTGAGCTACGCCGACGCGATCACCGGAACGGTCAACGCGCTCTACTCCCAGCGCTACTGGACGTATCTGACCAGCGGGCTGCTGGGATTGGCGCGCGGCACCGACGCCGCAGACCTGCTGCTGCTGGCCGACGACTACCACCGCCGCGACAAGGACGGCCACTACAGCAACCAACAGGACGCGTTTCTGGCGATCCGCTGCGTCGACGCGCCGTACCCGACCGACACCGCCTCCTGGGTCGCGGCCGACGCCCAGATCCGGCAGGTGGCGCCGTTCATGGCCTACGGCGCCTTCACCGGGTTCGCGCCGCGCGACCTGTGCGCGATGTGGCCGGTGCCGCCGACGTCGTCGCCGCGGCCAGCGTCCTCACCCGGGCCCGGTAAGGCCGTCGTCGTGTCGACCACCGGCGACCCCGCCACGCCGTACCAGGCCGGCGTCGACCTGGCGCGCCAGATGCAGGCGCCGCTGATCACGTTCGAAGGCACCCAGCACACGGTGGTGTTCAACGGCGACGCGTGCGTGGACACCGCGGTGGTGAACTACCTGGTCGACCTGACGGTCCCGCCCGACGGCCTGCGGTGCTGACCGCGCACATCCGCAGCGCCCGTGTAACACAGAGTTAACAGCTCGGACCTACGCTGCGGACATGGATCGGCAGAAGGAATTCGTGCTGCGCACGCTGGAAGAACGCGATATCCGCTTCGTCCGGTTGTGGTTCACCGACGTGCTCGGATACCTCAAGTCGGTCGCCATCGCGCCCGCCGAACTCGAAGGGGCCTTCGAAGAGGGCATCGGCTTCGACGGTTCGGCGATCGAGGGCTTCGCCCGGGTGTCGGAGGCCGACATGGTCGCCCGCCCGGACCCGTCGACGTTTCAGGTGCTGCCGTGGACGTCCAGTTCGGGTGAGCACCATTCGGCGCGGATGTTCTGCGACATCACCATGCCCGACGGCTCACCGTCGTGGGCGGACTCGCGCCACGTGCTGCGCAGGCAGCTGTCGAAGGCCAGCGACCTGGGCTTCTCCTGCTACGTGCACCCGGAGATCGAGTTCTTCCTGCTCAAGCCCGGCGAGTACGACGGCAGCCCGCCGGTGCCCGCCGACAACGGCGGCTACTTCGACCAGGCCGTGCACGACGCCGCCCCCAACTTCCGCCGCCACGCCATCGACGCGCTCGAGCAGATGGGCATCTCGGTGGAGTTCAGCCACCACGAAGGCGCGCCCGGCCAGCAGGAGATCGACCTGCGTTACGCCGACGCGCTGTCGATGGCCGACAACGTCATGACGTTCCGCTACGTCGTCAAGGAAATCGCCCTGGGCGAGGGCGTGCGCGCCACCTTCATGCCCAAACCGTTCGGCGAACACCCCGGCTCGGCGATGCACACCCATATGAGCCTGTTCGAGGGCGAGGTCAACGCGTTCCACAGCCCCGAGGATCCGCTGCAGCTGTCCAACGTGGCCAAATCGTTCATCGCGGGCATCCTCGAGCACGCCAACGAGATCAGCGCCGTCACCAACCAGTGGGTGAACTCCTACAAGCGGCTGGTGCACGGCGGCGAAGCGCCGACGGCGGCGTCGTGGGGCGCGGCCAACCGCTCGGCGCTGGTCCGGGTGCCGATGTACACCCCGCACAAGGTGTCCTCACGCCGCGTCGAGGTGCGCAGCCCCGACTCCGCGTGCAACCCGTACCTGACCTTCGCGGTGCTGCTGGCCGCCGGGCTGCGCGGTATCGAAAAGGACTACGTGCTGGGCCCGGAGGCCGAGGACAACGTCTGGACACTGACCTCCGAGGAACGCAGCGCCATGGGCTACAAGGAGCTGCCGTCGAGCCTCGGCATGGCGCTGACCGAGATGGAGAACTCCGAGCTGGTCGCAGAAGCGTTGGGCGAGCACGTTTTCGACTACTTCCTGCGTAACAAGCACGCCGAATGGGAGAACTACCGCAGCCACGTCACGCCCTACGAGCTGAAGTCGTATCTGTCCCTGTAGCGGCTCAAAGCGTTTGCGCTAACGTCAAGCCGTGGCCAAACCAGCGACGCAGCGTCCGAAGCTGCCCAGCGTCGGCCGGCTAGGACTGGTCGAACCGTCCGCGCCGGCCGATCTGGATCGGCTGGGCTGGAACACCGACGCGCACACCGATCTGCTGTGGTCGCTGTCGCGCGCACCCGACGCCGACACGGCGCTGAAGGCCATGGTGCGGCTGGCCGACGCGGTGCGGATCGGCTGGGCGGAGCTCAACGAGCAGCTGCTGACCGACCGTGCCCTGCGCGGCCGGCTGTTCAGCATCCTGGGGTCCTCGCTTGCGCTCGGCGATCACCTCGTCGCCCACCCGGACTCCTGGCGGCTGCTGGCCGGCGACGTGACGTTGCCGATGGCCGAGCAACTGCGCCACCGGTTCGGGTCGCTGGCCGAAAAGCTCACGGACACAACGGCTGCGCTACAACCGTTGCGCACGCTGTACCGGGACCGGCTGCTGGTGCTGGCCGGCCTCGACCTCGCATCCACCGTGGAGAACGAACCCGTCCTGCCGTTCACGACGGTCGCGGCGCACCTGTCGGATCTGGCCGACGCCGCGCTGGGCGCCGCGTTGAGCGTCGGCATCAGCTCGGTGGGGCTGGACCCGAACGAGGCGCCGCGGCTCGCCGTGATCGCGATGGGCAAATGCGGTGCGCGCGAACTGAACTACGTCAGCGACGTCGACGTGATCTTCGTGGCCGCCAACGCCGAGGACGACCTCGCGGCCGCGACCCGCGTCGCCGGCGAGATGATGCGGTTCGCCGCCGACGCCTTCTTCGAAGTCGACGCCGCGCTGCGGCCGGAGGGTAAACACGGCCAGCTGGTGCGCACGCTGGACTCCCATATCGCCTACTACCAGCGCTGGGCCAAGACCTGGGAGTATCAGGCGCTGATGAAGGCCAGACCCGCCGCGGGCGACGCCGAACTCGGCCAGGCCTATGTCGACGCGCTGATGCCGATGGTGTGGACCGCCTGCGAGCGCGAGGATTTCGTGTCCGAGGTGCAGGCCATGCGCCGACGCGTCGAGGAGTTGGTGCCCGCCGGGGTGCGCAGCCGCGAGATCAAACTCGGCACCGGGGGCCTGCGCGACGTCGAGTTCGCCGTGCAGCTGCTGCAGCTGGTGCACGGCCGCAACGACGAATCCCTGCGGGTGGCCTCGACCGTCGACGCGTTGGCGGCGCTGGGGGCCGCCGGGTACGTCGGCCGCGACGACACCGCCAACCTGACCGCCTCATACGAGTTCCTCCGGTTGCTCGAGCACCGGCTGCAGCTGCAGCGCCTCAAGCGCACCCACATGCTTCCCGACGAGGACGACGACGAGTCGTTGCGCTGGCTGGCCCGGGCCGCCCACATCCGCCCAGACGGCAGACACGACGCGCTGGGGGTGTTGCGCGAAGAGCTCAAACGACAGAGTTTGCGGGTGTCGCGGTTGCACGCCAAGCTGTTCTACCAACCGCTGCTGGAGTCGGTCAGCGGAGCGGCACTCGGTCTCGAGGAGGGCATGACGCCCGCGGCCGCCGAACGGCAGCTTGCCGCACTGGGTTACGAGGGTCCGCAGAGCGCGCTGACTCACCTCGGGGCGCTGACCGCAGGCGGCGGGCGGCGCAGCCAGGTGCAGCGGGTGCTGCTGCCGACGCTGCTGGACTGGCTGTCCGATACGCCGGACCCCGACGGTGGGCTGCTGGCGTACCGGCGGATTTCCGAGGCGCTCGTCGACCACCGCTGGTATCTGGCGACGCTGCGCGACGAAGGCGCCGTCGCCAAGCGGCTGATGAAGGTTCTGGGTACGTCGGCCTACATCCCCGAACTGTTGATGCGCGCGCCCGAGGTCATCCAGCAATACGCCGACGGCCCGAACGGGCCCAAGCTGTGCGACGTCGACCCCGACGGGGTGGCCCGCGCGCTGATCGCCTCCGCCGGAAGACATCCCGACCCGAAGCGGGCCATCGCCGCCGCACGCACCCTGCGCCGACGCGAGCTGGCTAGGATCGCCTCGGCCGATCTGCTCGGCATGCTCGAGGTGACCGATGTGTGTGCGGCGCTGACGTCGGTGTGGGTGGCGGTGTTGCAGTCCGCGCTGGTGTCGGTGATGCGCGCGAACATGCGCGACGGCGTGGCGCCCGCCCGCATCGCGGTGATCGGCATGGGCCGCCTGGGCGGTGCGGAGTTGGGCTACGGCTCCGATGCCGACGTGCTGTTCGTGTGCGAAGCCGAAGAAGGGGTCGAGGATTCGGTCGCCGTGCGCTGGGCGACGACGGTCGCCGAGCAGTTGCGGGGCCTGCTGGGCTCACCGAGCTCCGACCCGCCGCTGGAGGTGGACGCCTCACTGCGACCCGAGGGCCGCAACGGTGCGCTGGTGCGCACGCTCGCGTCGTATGAGGCGTACTACTCGCAGTGGGTGCAGCCGTGGGAGGTGCAGGCGCTGCTGCGCGCCCATCGGGTCGCCGGCGATCTCGACCTGGGGGAGCGGTTCCTGTTGATGGTCGACAAGATCCGGTATCGGGCGGGCGGAATGTCCGCCGAAGGCGTCCGCGAGATCCGGCGGATCAAGGCCCGCGTGGACGCCGAGCGGTTGCCGCGCGGTGCGGACCCCAACACCCACACGAAACTGGGTCGCGGCGGGCTGGCCGACATCGAGTGGACGGTGCAGCTTGTGCAACTGCGGCACGCGCACGAGGTCGACACCCTGCACACCACCTCGACGCTGGAGGCGCTCAACGCCATCGGCGCGGCCGAGTTGATCGCCGAAGGCGATGTGGACCTGTTGCGGGAGGCGTGGCTGACGGCCACCGGCGCCCGCAACGCGCTGGTCCTGGTGCGGGGTAAGCCGACCGACCAGCTACCCGGTCCCGGCAGGCAGCTGAACGCCGTCGCGGTGGCCGCAGGCTGGGACAGCGACGACGGCGGTGAGTTCCTGGACAACTACCTGCGGGTGACCCGCCGGGCAAAAGCAGTGGTACGAAAGGTCTTTGATGGATAGGCAGCGCCGATGAGCATGGAATTCCGATACGACGTGGTGACCGCGGAGGAGTACGACCGGCTGCGCTCGCTGTACGGACCGCTGGCCGAGTCGCTGCGCCGACTCATCTCCGCGGGCGTGCACACCGACGTCGACGAGAACACCGTGCGCGACGCGCAGTCGGCGATCGAAGCCGCCACCGAGATGCTCGAACGCAAACAGCGCTCCGCCACCACGCTGATGCACGAGAGCACGGGTCGACCGCTGCCCCTGGCCAATCCCGCTGTCGGACTGCACAATGCGATCGCCCCGCCGATGGAGATCCACCACGAGGTCGACGGACGGTGCTGGAGCGAGTTCACGTTGGGGATCGCCTATGAGGGGCCTCCGGGCTGGGTGCACGGCGGCATCTGCGCGCTGGTACTCGACCACATCCTCGGTGAAGCGGCCACCGACGCGCTCGTCAAACCGAAGTTCACCGGCAACATCACGCTGCGGTACCTGCGCGGCACCCCGCTGGGGCCGGTGCGTGCCGAAGCGTACGTCGACAGAATCGAGGGCGCCAAAACCTATGCGCGGGGCACGCTCAGCGACGCTGACGGCACCACCGTGGAGGCCGAAGGCGTGTTCATCGTGCCGGCGTGGGCCAGGGACGCGGGATGAACTTTTATGTCAGCCTGGCCTTCCTCGACACCCATGAGGTCGTCGAAATTGCCAAGGCCGCAGACGATCTCGGCTACGAAGGTTTGGGTGTGCCGGACCATGTCGTCAACCTCGAGACGCTGAAGACCCCCTATCCGTACACCAAGGACGGACGCCGAAGGTGGGAACCGTTCACCGACTGGCCCGACGCATGGGTGCTGATCGGCGCGCTGGCCCTGGTCACCACGCGGGTGCGGTTCGTCACCACGGTGTATCTACCCGCCATGCGTGACCCGTACTCGGCGGCGAAGTCGATCGGCACGGCGGCAGTGCTGGCCGGTGGCCGCGTGGAGTTGGGCGTCGGCGTCGGCTGGTGTGAAGAGGAATTCACATTGATGGGCCAGCAGTTCACGCGGCGCGGCAAGCGCACCGACGAGATGCTGACGCTGATGAAGGAACTCTGGAAACCCGGTTACACGGAGTTCGACGGAGAGTTCTATCAGACGCCCCGGCTGGAAATGGAGCCGTCGCCGCCGCCGATCCCGATCTACGTCGGCGGGCTGTCCGACATCGCGTTACGCCGCGCGGCGCGCCACGACGGCTGGATCGGCGACCTGATCACCACCGAGCGCGCCATCGAACGCGTTCAGCGGTTGGCCGAGCTGCGGGCCGAAAACGGGCTGACGATGGACGATTTCACGGTGATCACCCCGCTGACCGATGCGTTCACCCCCGAGCACTACGAGCACGCGGCGGCCAACGGCATCACCGGCATCATCACGATGCCGTGGATGTTCTACAGCGGGCCCCAGGCGTCGTTGGCCGAGAAGATCGACGGCATGCGCAAGTTCCGCAAGGACCTCGCGCCGGACTGAGCGCTACCGCCGGAAGCGGCTGAGCAGACCGCGGCGGGGCGCGGCGGTCGTGGTTCTGGTCGTGGTGGCGGCTACCGGGCGGCGTCTGCCGTCGATGGAGTAGGCGCCGGCGCCGATGGTGGCCAGCAGCAGGAAACCGAAGCAGAACAGCAGCGTGGCCTCGCCGCCGTTGGCCATCGGCCAGAAGCTCTGCGGCTCGCCTTCAAGCGGCGGCCAATGCTGCCAGAAGTACGCGACAGCCATCTCGCCGGCGGCGATGAAAGCGGCGATGCGGGTGAACAATCCCACGGTGATCAGAAGGCCCGCGACCAGTTCGATCACCCCGGCAAACCACATGGGCCAGCTGCCGAAGGGGACCGAGGTACCCAGCGGCCAGCCGAACAGCTTCGATGAGCCGTGGATGGCGAACAGCAGACCGAAGATAACGCGGAAGGCGGTCAGCGCCGCCGGAGAGTACGTGTTCATGCGGTTGTTCAGGGTCGTCATTGAAAGACCCTAACGCCGAATCGGGCCGGGCGCGCCAAAGTCGCCCGGCCCGAACCGCTCAACGCTGAATTACGCGTCGTAGTACTTAGACGTCGTAGTACAAAGCGATCTCGTAGGGGTGCGGCCGGATCTGCACGGGCATGATCTCGTTCTCGCGCTTGTAGGAGATCCAGGTCTCGATGAGGTCCTCGGTGAAAACGCCGCCCTCCGTGAGGTATTCATGGTCGGCTTCGAGGTTGTCGATGACCGCCGACAGCGACGTCGGCGCCTGCGGGATGCTGGCGGCCTCGTCCGGCGGCAACTCGTAGAGATCCTTGTCGACCGGCGCCAGGGGCTCCATCTTCTTCTTGATGCCGTCGAGGCCGGCCATCAGCATCGCCGCGAACGCCAGGTACGGGTTGCCCGAGCTGTCCGGACAACGGAACTCCAGACGCTTGGCCTTGGGATTGTTGCCGGTGATCGGGATGCGCACGCAGGCACTGCGGTTGCGCTGGCTGTACACCAGGTTGATCGGCGCCTCGTAGCCGGGCACCAGCCGCTTGTAGGAGTTCACCGTCGGGTTGGTGAACGCCAGCAGCGACGGCGCGTGGTGCAGGATGCCGCCGATGTAGTGGCGCGCCGTGTCCGAGAGCCCGGCGTAGCCGGACTCGTCGTGGAACAGCGGCTGACCGTCCTTCCACAGCGACTGGTGCGCGTGCATCCCGGAGCCGTTGTCACCGAACAGCGGCTTGGGCATGAACGTCACGGTCTTGCCGGCCTGCCACGCGGTGTTCTTGATGATGTACTTGAACAGCAGCAGATCATCGGCCGCGTGCAGCATCGTGTTGAACTTGTAGTTGATCTCGGCCTGGCCGGCGGTGCCCACCTCGTGGTGGCCGCGCTCCAGGATGAAGCCGGCGTTCTGGAGGTTCGTGCACATCTCGTCGCGCAGGTCGACGAAGTGGTCGTACGGCGCGACCGGGAAGTAGCCGCCCTTCGGGCGCACCTTGTAGCCGCGGTTGGCGCTGCCGTCGGACTCCACCGACTCACCGGTGTTCCACCACCCGGCCACCGAGTCGATCTCGTAGAACGTGCTGTTCATCTGCGAGTCGAACGACACCGAGTCGAAGATGTAGAACTCAGCTTCGGCACCGAAGTACGCGGTGTCGGCGATACCGGTGCTGGCCAGGTAGTTCTCCGCCTTGCGGGCCACGTTGCGCGGGTCACGCGAGTAGGCCTCGCGGGTGAACGGATCGTGCACGAAAAAGTTCAGGTTCAGCGTCTTGGCGGCGCGGAACGGATCGATGCGTGCGGTCTCGGGATCCGGCAGCAGCATCATGTCGGATTCGTGGATCGACTGGAATCCGCGGACCGACGAGCCGTCGAAGGCCAAGCCGTCTTCGAAGACATCCTGTGTGAAGGCCGAAGCCGGGATCGAGAAGTGCTGAACGACGCCGGGCAGATCGCAGAACCGAATGTCGACGTACTGTACGTCTTCGTCCTTGATCAGCTTGAGAATGTCGTCGGCGGTCTTTTCTGCCACTGAGTTCTCTCCTTATATTTCGTAACCCGCGCGTTGACGCTAAGGACACGATGTTGCACGGTCGTCAACCGGATGTTGCGCCGAAGTTACGCAATGTCCCTCGGTGACTTACTGCTGGCGGCCGATGGCCCCGGCGGGGTCACACATATCCTGTCACTATGGCCCGCGCAGATGGTTCTCGGCTGGGGTCCTGGCTGTCGGGACCGAGCAGTGATCTGGGACCCAACGACTACCCGGGACAGCGACTCGGTCTGCCCGAGACCGGGCCAGGCTCGATCGCCCGGTTCGGCAGGCGCATCGGTGCGCTGCTGATCGACTGGTTCATCGCCTACGGGCTGGTGGGGCTGGTGGTGGGCGTCGGACTGGTCAGCCGTGACGACTTTTTGTACACCCCGCTGGGCTCGACGTCGATCGCGCTGGTCTGGGTGTTGCTCGGCATCGTCTCGGTCCGCCTGTACGGTTTCACCCCCGGCCAGTACGCGTTCGGGTTGCGGGTGGCCTCGATCGACCACCGGATGCACGTCGGCCTCGGGCGCGCCACCGTGCGCAGCCTGCTGGTGTTCTTCGTCATCCCCGCGCTGTTCACCGACGGTGATTTCCGCGGTTACCAGGACCGATTCACCAACACCGCCGTCGTACGCCGCTGACGCTGGTCATACGGCTGCTCCGGCCGCCCGCAGCGCGGCAATGGTGCGGGTGACGATGAGCGACCTTCGATACCGCAACATGTCGGCATTCACCCGCACGATGCGCCAACCGAGCGCCTCGAGCTCGGTCTGACGTTCAATGTCCCGGCTGCGCACAGCCGCGTCGATCCAGTGTTGCGGACCGTCCGTACTCGACCCCGACCTTCCATTTCGGATACCCATGTCGATCCGGGCGACGTGGTCGTATCCGTCGAACACTTCGATCTGGGTGTGCGTGGGTCGCAGACCCGCTGCGGTCAGGACCAGGCGGGTGCGGGTCTCCTGCGGTGACTCCGCGCCGGGGACGGACAACTCGAGCGCCTTGCGCAGGTTGACGAGTCCACGGGCACCGCGGTGGCGCTCGGCGATGACGTTGACCGACTCGGCTTTCAGACCGGTGGCCTGAATCAACGCGTCGATCCGGATCACCGCGGTCTCGGTGCTGAGGCGGCGGCCGAGGTCGAAAGCCGTGCGGGCCGGCGTGGTTGCCGGCACGCCCTTGACGACGCGGCGCTCGTCGTCATCGAGGATGTCGCTGTGCAGCACGATGCCCTTGGTCTTGTGTCTGCTGGCCTGGTTCAGCTCGGTCGGCAGTTCCGCGTCGATCCAACGGCAGCCGTACAGTGCCGCAGCGGAAAGCCCGGCGGCGGTCGCGCGCCGCCCCGACCACAGCCACGCACCGACCGCCTTGTCGACCGGTGTCACGACGCACCCCCTCGGGACGTATACGTTGCGGAAGAGCGCGTCGTACCGCGTCGCAAGCTGATACCGGGTGACCAATCCGGCGGCCAGCGCTTCGGTGCCGAGAAAAGGCTGCATACCGATTGGACGCAGGCGCACCGCGGCCGGTTCCGTCCAACGTGAAGTTCTGTTCGAAAAATCGTCGAAATCTCGAACACAAGCTCACGTTCGGCGAAACAAGGGTCACACTTCGTGGCGGATCTGCCCGTTCATCATCGTCAGCGCGACGGTGGCCTTCGCGATGTCGTGCGGGTCGACCTCGAGGATGTTCTCGTCGAGCACGATCATGTCGGCGAGCTTGCCGACCTCCAGCGAGCCCACCCGATCGTCCATCCGCAGCTGGTAGGCCGCACCCATCGTGTTGGCGTACACCGCCTCGGTGACCGACAGCCGTTGGTCCGCGGGCGCCAGCACCGCGTCGCCCTGCTGGCCGATCAGCTGCCGGGTGACCCCGATCTGGATCGCGTCCAGCGGCTTGTAGGTGGAGAAGTATCCCGCCGCGGGCCAGTCGGTGCCCAGGGAGACCCGGCCGCCGGACCTCAGCACGTCCTGAGGCCGGTACAGCAGATCGGCTCGCGGCGGTCCGTAGCGCGCCACCATGTTCTGCATGGTGTCGGGATCCGGCGACATCCAGTTCGCCGAAAACTGCGCGACGACGCCGAGTTCACCGAAGCGACCGCTGTCGGGATCCTCGACGTAGACCAGATGGGCGATGGCGTGCCTGCGGTCGCGCGGCGGATTGGCGGCCACCGCGCGCTCGATCGCGTCGAGGGCGACGCGCGTCGTGCGTTCACCGCAGGCGTGCACATGCACGTCGAAGCCTGCGGCGTCGACGTCACCGATCAGGCGGTGCCACTGTTCCTCGGTGAACGGCGATCCGCCGGTGGAGTCCGGTTTGTCCGCATACGGCTCGATCAGCCAGGCCGTGTAGCCGCCCTGGGTGCCGTCGCCGACGATCTTGACGACGTCCGCGCGCACCAGATCCGTCGAGAACCGGTTGCGGATGTCGGTGATCTGGGCGACGACGTCATCGGCAGGCGCGGACTTCACGCTGTAGGAGGCCACCACCCGAAACGGCAACTGTCCGCGCTGTTCGACGTCGGTGTACAGGCCGATCAGCGCGCCCTGATCGGCGCCGATGGGTGGCACGCCCGCGTCGAACACCGACGTGATACCCGCCGCGGACGCCTTCGGCGTCCACTCCTCAAGCAACCGCCCCATGGTTTCGGCGGAGATCGGCTCGATCGCGTCGACGAGGCTCAGCGCCGCGTTGACCTCCAGCACGTATCCGGTCGGATCACCGTTGGGGTCGCGGGCGTAATAGCTGAACCCGGGAACCGGATCCTCGGTGTCGCGGTCGACACCGGCCATCTCGAGGGCCTTGGTGTTGGCCCACAGGCTGTGCCCGTCGATCGCGAAGAAGAACCCGGGGCGGTCCGGTAGGACGCGGTCCAAGTCGGTGCGGGTCGGGCCCTCGGGTCCGAACATGTCCACGCGCCAACCGAATCCGCGTACGGGTCCGGTCGGATGCTCGTCGGCGTACGCCTCGATCGCGGCCAGCGCGTCGGCGCCCGTCGGCACCTGCAGGTCGACGCCGGAGGTGAGGAACGCGCCGAGGAACGGGTGGATGTGGCCCTCGACGAAACCCGGCATCAGCAGCCGGCCGTTGAGGTCGACCACCCGGGTGTCGGGCCCGGCCAGCGCCATCGCGCCGGCCTCGTCGCCGACGTGCACGATCGTGTTACCGCGCACGGCCACGGCCTGCGCCCACGGATCGGAGCCCGTGACGGTGTAGATCGGCCCGTTGCGGAAGACGAAGTCCGCGGGGTCGTCAGCGCCGGGCGACGCGGTCGGTCGGGGGTCTTCTGAGCGTGGCGCGCAGGCGCTCAACGCCGTCGCCGCGAGCACGACCCCCGCGCCGCGCAACACCGCACGACGGGTGGTGATGGCCGAGAAAGCCGGCGCCCATTCACATGCTGTACACATCTGGCCGGCGACCGCGCGTCAGCGTCGCCGGACGGTGCGCTGCACGCCGCGCATCTTGGCCTGGGCGGGCAGCGGACCCTTGGGCATGGCGGCGGGGCCGACCTTGGTGCCCAGCGCGGCCAACCGGGACTCCAGGGAGTCCAGCTGCTTGACGGTGATGTTGGCAGGCAGCTTGTTGAGATGGCGTTCGAGCTTGGCCAACGGGACCTCGCCCTCGCCCTTGCCGATGATGATGTCGTAGATGGGGATGTCGCCGACCAGTCGGGCGGTGCGCTTTTTCTCCTGGGCCAGCAGCGGTTTGACGCGGGTCGCGGAGCCCTCGCCGACGAAGATGACACCCGGACGTCCGATCACCCGGTGCACCGCGTCGAAGTGGCCGGTGGCCGCGACGCCGGGGGTGACCCGCCACTTACCGCGCATGTTCTCCAGCGCCCACGCGGCCGCGCCGGCCTGCCCCTCGGCCTTGCGGTAGACCGACTTCTGCGCGCGCCGGCCGAAGATGATGAACGCCACCAGCGCGCCGAGCACCACGCCGAGCGGAATCATCATGTAGGTGCTGAACCCGCCGGCCATCAACCCCAGCACCACCGACGCGCCCACAATCACCACGAACGCGGCGATCATGTAGGGCAGCAGGCGCTTGTCCTCTTTGCGTTGGACCTGAAACGCCTGCCACAGCTGCGTGCGGCGCTGCTTGGACGCCGCCTTACGGGCCGCCTTCGCTTCGGCTTTCGCGGCCTTCACGGCCGCAGGGTTGCGGGTTTTCGCCATGCCCTCAGGATACGGAGTCCGATGTCGCCTTCGCCTGGGCATACAGCCGGCCGGCCCGATACGACGACCGCACCAGCGGCCCGGCAAGCACCCCGGCGAACCCGAGTTCGTTGGCGAACTGTTCGTGCTCGACGAACTCCTCGGGCTTCACCCACCGCTCCACCGGGTGGTGACGCACCGAAGGCCGCAGGTACTGGGTGATGGTGACGATGTCGCAGCCGGCGTCGTACAGCTCGCGCAGCGCTTCGCGCACCTCCTCGGGCGTCTCGCCCATCCCGAGGATGAGGTTGGACTTGGTCACCAGCCCGTACGCGCGCGCCGCCGTCAACACCTGCAGGCTGCGGTCGTAGCGGAAGCCGGGCCGGATCCGCTTGAAGATGCGCGGCACTGTCTCCAGGTTGTGCGCCAACACTTCTGGGCGTGCGTCGAAGACCTGCTCCAGCAGCGCGGGGTCACCGTTGAAGTCGGGGATCAGCAGCTCGACGCCGGTGTCGGGGTTGAGCGCCTTGATGGCGCGCACGGTCTCGGCGTACAGCCAGGCGCCGCCGTCGGGCAGATCGTCGCGCGCCACCCCGGTGACCGTCGAGTAGCGCAGCCCCATGGTGTGCACGCTCTCGGCGACGCGGCGCGGCTCGTCGCGGTCCAGCTCGGCGGGCTTGCCGGTGTCGATCTGGCAGAAGTCGCAGCGCCGGGTGCACTGTTCGCCGCCGATGAGGAAGGTGGCCTCGCGGTCCTCCCAGCACTCGTAGATGTTGGGGCAGCCGGCTTCCTCGCATACGGTGTGCAGGCCTTCGCGCCGGACCAGGGCCTTGAGCTCCTGGTATTCCGGGCCCATCTTGGCCCGCGTCTTGATCCACGGCGGCTTGCGCTCGATCGGCGTCTCGGCGTTGCGCACCTCCAGACGCAGCAGCTTACGGCCTTCCGGTGAGACGGTCACGTCGTCAATGCTACTGACAGGCGGCCGTCGAGCGCGTCGCAAACGGCCTCGGTCACCGGGCCCAGCACCTCGTCGATGCCGACCCGGCGGCCCAACTCGGCGCTCAGCGAGGTGACCCCGGCGTCGGCGATACCGCACGGCACGATCGCGTCGTAGGCGCTCAGGTCGCAGTCGCAGTTCAGCGCGAACCCGTGCAGCGTCGTGGCCCGCGATACCCGGATGCCGATGGCGGCGACCTTGCGCGCCGGGCGCGCCCCGTCGGCCGGCACCCACACCCCGGAGCGTCCCGCCACCCGGGCGGTGGCCAGCCCGAGGTCGGCGCACACCTTGATCAACGATTCTTCAATGCGCCGAACGAAGTTCACCACGTCGACCGGTTCGGCGAGCCCGACGATGGGGTAACCGACCAGCTGTCCCGGCCCGTGCCAGGTGATCTTGCCGCCGCGGTCGGTGTCGACGACCGGCGTGTCCGAGACGTCGGGGAGTGGGCGCTCCTCCGGCAGGGTGCGCCGGCCGGCGGTGTACACCGGCGGATGCTCGAGCAGCAGCAACGTGTCCGGCCCGCCGGCGACGCGGGCATCGGCCAGCTCACGCTGCAGCTGCCAGGCCGTTTCGTAGTCGACGGTGCCAAGTCGCCGCACGTCGACCGGTGACTGCACCGACCGGATCGACATCGCCGCCATGGCTATGAATCTACGTGGGGTTTCGGCCGGTGGCGAATGCCAGCGCCTCGCCGATGGTGTTGTGGTGAAACCGGAAACCCGCCGCCTCCAGCACCGCCGGGATGACGCGCTGGCCGCCGAGCACGCCCTCGTCGGCGAACTCGCCGAGCAGCGCGCGCACCGCGAAGCCCGGCACCGCCAGCGGGGTGGGACGGTTGACCGCCCGACCGAGCGCCGCGGTGAACTCGGCGTTGGTGACCGGCGCGGGACCGGTCATGTTGACCGGGCCGGACAGGTCGCCGTGGGCGATCGCGAACATCAGTGCGCGCACCTCGTCCTCCAGGCTGATCCACGGCATGTACTGGCGGCCGTTGCCCAACCGCGCGCCCAACCCGAGCGAGAACAACGGCTTCAGCCGGCCAAGGATGCCGCCGGACGGGGCCAGCACCAGCCCGGAGCGGGCCAGCACCACCCGTGCCCCCGCGTGTTGGGCGGCCAAGGCGGCGTCCTCCCAGTCCCGGCACAGCTGGGCCAGAAACCCGTCACCGGACGGGGCGGACTCGTCGGTGATGCGGCTGTCGGTGTCGCCGTAGTAGCCGACCGCGCTGGCGTTGATCAGCGTCGGCACCTGCGCCGCCGCGACCGCCGAGGCCAGCACCTCCGTGGGCCCGATGCGGCTGTCACGCAGGCTCTGCTTGAACGCGCCCGACCAGCGTTTGGCGCCGAGGTTGACCCCGCACAGGTTCACGACCGCGTCGACGCCGGCCAGCACACCGGCATCGAACTCGCCGGTGTCGGGGTTCCAGAACACCTCGTCGACGTTGGACGGGGCCCTGCGCACGATCCGCAGCACCCGATGGTCGGTGGCGCGCAGTGCGTACACCAGCGCCGTGCCGATCAGGCCGGACGAACCGGCGATCGCGACGACGGACATCGGCCTACAGACCCAGGTCGGCCTCGAACGCGCCCTCTTCGAGTCGGCGCTTGATGGTGGTCAGGAAACGTCCGGCGTCGGCGCCGTCGATCAACCGGTGGTCGTAGGTCAGCGGCAGGTAGCACACCGACCGGATACCGATCGACTCGTTGCCGAACTCGTCGGCGATCACCCGGGGTCGTTTGACGATCGCCCCGGTGCCCAGCATCGCCGCCTGCGGCGGCACCAGGATCGGGGTGTCGAACAGCGCGCCCTGGCTGCCGATGTTGGTGATGGTGAACGTGCCACCGGACAACTCGTCGGGTTTGAGGTCAGCCGAACGGGCGCGCGCGGCGATGTCGGCGATCGCGCGGGCCAGCCCCGCCAACGACAGGTCGCCGGCGTTCTTGATCACCGGGGACAGCAGACCCTGTTCGGTGTCGACCGCGATGCCGAGGTGCTCGGCGTCGAAGTAGGTGATCTCCTTGGTGTCCTCGTTGTAGCTGGCGTTGACGTTCGGATGCGCCTTGAGCGCGTCGACCACCGCGACGGCGATGAACGGCAGATACGTCAGGTTCACGCCCTCGCGTTCGGCGAAGCTGGCCTTGGCCTTTGCCCGCAGCGCCACGATCTTGGTCATGTCGACCTCGTGGGTCTGCGTCAATTGCGCTGTGGCCTGCAAAGATTCGCGTGTCTTCTTGGCGGTGATCTGGCGGATCCGGCTGGCCTTCTGCGTGCTGCCGCGCAGATGCGCCAGGGCCGGTGCCGGTGTCGGGGCCTGTCGGGCCGGCTGCGCAGCCGACGGCTGGGGGGCCGGTTCATCAGCCGGCGCCTTTGCGGCTTCCGCCGCGGCCAACACGTCCTGCTTGCGGATTCGGCCACCGACACCGGTGCCCTTCACCGTGGTGAGGTCGATGTTGTTCTCGGCGGCCAGCTTTCGCACCAGCGGCGTGACGTAGGGCGTCGAGTCGCCGGTGGGCTGCGCCTTGGTTTCGGCCTTGGGCTCCGGTTTGGGCTCGGACTTGGGTTCCGGCTTGGGCTCGGACTTGGGCTCCTGCTTCGGCTCGGGTTCGGGTTCGGGCTCGGGCTCGGGCTCGGGCTCGGGTTCGGGTTCCGGCTCGGGTTCGGGTTTCGATTCCTGTTTGGCCGGGGCGGCACCGGCGGCACCGACCTTGGCCAACTCGCCGCCGACCTCGACGGTGTCGTCTTCTTCGGCGGTGATCGACAGCAGGGTGCCGGCCACCGGTGAGGGAATCTCGGTGTCGACCTTGTCGGTGGAGACCTCGAGCAGCGGCTCGTCCACCTCGACCGTGTCGCCGACCTTCTTCAGCCACCGCGTCACGGTGCCCTCGGTCACCGACTCGCCGAGCTCGGGCATCAGGACCGGCGTCGCCTCTGCGGAGTCTCCGCCGCCGTTGCCGCTGTCATCGGCCGGGGGTGAGGGGGTCTCGGCCGGCTCCTCCTGCTCTTCGGCGGCCGGTTCAGACTGCGCGGCGGGCTGTTCGGCCGGCTTCTCTTCCTCGGCTTCCTCGGCGGGCTCCTTCTGGTCCCCGTCACCACCACCGGAATCGTCGTCCTCGTCGGCGTCGCCGATCACGGCCAGTTCGCCGCCCACCTCAACGGTATCGTCCTCCTGGGCGATGATCTTCTTCAGCACCCCGGAGGCGGGGGAGGGAATCTCGGTGTCGACCTTGTCGGTGGATACCTCCAGCAGCGGCTCATCCTGTTCGACCGTGTCGCCCTCTTGCTTCAGCCAACGGGTGACAGTGCCCTCGGTGACGCTCTCACCGAGTGCGGGCATTTCAACAGAGATGGCCATGTATCGACTCCCTCGCTCCCTCGAACGGTCAGTCTTTTGCTCGGTCGATCGTCGTAACCCATCCTTTCACGTCTGCGCGCCTGGTTCGCCTCAGACCTGTCGACCGTTTGCTCTGGCACTATCTTGGGAGGTAGACGAAGGGAGTGCGACCCGAGTGCGATTGTTCGGCAAATTCCGGCGCGGCGCGCGCACCAAAAGCGGCCAAGCCACCGATCTGCAATACCTGCGCCAGTGGGTCGCCGACCATTACGGGGTAGAGGCTTTCGTCGAACCCAAGACCACCGTCACCGACGTCACCGTTGTGCTGGTCGCTGCCGACGGCGAATGGACGCGGCGCACGACCGGGGGAGAAGCCGGTGCCCGGCGGCTCTCGCAACGTCTCAACATCCCGGTCTACGACGTGCAGAAGGTCGGCTACCCCCAGCGGATGCGTGACTTCGACGAACGTCGCCGCATCGAACGCCGCCGCGCCCTCCGCAAGGAGCTCGGGGACTCTTAACCGACGGGCCTGCTACGTTACCGGCGGTCCCACTAACTTCGGGTGGAGGTGTGATGGGCGACATCACCGAGCGGTTCGTCGACAGCGCTGACGGTGTCCGGATCGCGGTATACGAACAAGGCAACCCCGACGGTCCGACGGTGGTTCTGGTGCACGGTTGGCCGGATTCTCATGTCGTATGGGATGGCGTGGTGCCGCTGTTGGCCGACCGGTTCCGCATCGTGCGCTACGACAACCGCGGCGTCGGCAAGACCTCGGTGCCGAAGAAGATCTCCGACTACCGGATATCTTGTTACGCCGACGATTTCGCTGCTGTTCTCGGCGAGATCGGCCCCGGTGCGCCGGTGCATGTGCTGGCCCACGACTGGGGTTCGACGGCGGTGTGGGAGTACCTGTCGCGTCCCGAGGCGCGTGACCGGGTCGCGTCGTTCACCTCGGTCTCGGGCCCGAGCGCCGATCACCTCAACCACTACGTGCTGGACAGCCTCAAACGTCCGTACCGGCCCCGGCGGTTCGTCCGGGCGCTGCGGCAGATGACGGCGTTCTGGTACATGGTGCTGTTCTCCGTCCCGGTCGTGGGGCAGGCGGTCGTGCGGCGCGGCTTCCGCGCCGGGGCCATGACGCGGCGCCTGCAGCGCGAGGGCATCAGCGGTGAACAGATCCGCCATTCCGCCGACGTCGCCGCCGACGCTGTCAACAGCCTGAAGGTCTACCCCGCCAACTACTTTCGGTCGCTGAGCGCCGCCAGGACCGACCACTACGTCGACGTTCCGGTGCAGCTGATCGTCAACGTCAACGATCCGCACGTGCGGCCGTTCGTCTACGACGACACCGAGAAGTGGGTGGCGCGGCTGTGGCGCCGTGACGTGCACGCCGGGCACTGGTCGCCGATGTCTCATCCGCAGCTGATCGCGCAGTCGGTGCACGAGCTCGTCGACCATCTCGACGGGAGCCCGGCGAGCCGCGGCCTGTTGCGGGCACAGGTCGGCAGGTCGCGCAAATACTTCGGGGACACACTGGTTTCGGTGACCGGCGCGGGCAGCGGCATCGGCCGCGAGACCGCGCTGGCGTTCGCCGGTGAGGGCGCCGACGTGGTGGTCAGCGATATCGACGAGGCCGCCGCCAAGGAGACCGCCGCCCAGATCGCCGCGCGCGGCGGTGTGGCGCACGCGTACCGCCTCGATGTGTCCGATGCCGACGCGGTGGAACGCTTCGCCGAGCAGATCTGCGCAGCGCACGGCGTGCCCGACGTTGTGGTCAACAACGCCGGCGTCGGGCACTCCGGGATGTTCCTGGACACCCCGCGCGACGAGTACGACCGGGTGTTGAGCATCAACTTCGGTGGAGTCGTCAACTGCTGCAGGTCTTTTGGCCGTCGACTCGTCGAGCGCGGGACCGGCGGGCACATCGTCAACATCTCGTCGATGGCGGCGTACGCACCGCAGCAGGCGATGAACGCCTATGCGACCAGCAAGGCCGCGGTGTTCATGTTCGGCGACTGCCTGCGCGCCGAGCTGGATCAGGCCGGCGTCGGGCTGACCACGGTGTGTCCCGGGGTGATCAACACCAACATCGTGCACACCACCCGCTTCAACGCGCCGGCAGGTAAGCAGGATGGTGTGGAGGCGCGGCGCGCGCAGCTCGAGAAGCTGTTCGCGCTGCGCCGATACGGTCCGGAGAAGGCGGCCAAGGCGATCGTGTCGGCGGTCAAGAAGAACAAGCCGATTCGACCCGTCGCGCCCGAGGCTTATTTCGTCTACGGTGCGGCCCATCTGCTGCCGCAGGCCATGCGAAGCACCGCCCGCGCCCGCGTACTTTGACGCCTCAGCCGCTCGCGGCTTCTGTCTGATCAGCCGCTCGCGGTTTCTGTCTGATCAGCCGCTCGCGGCTATGTCCTCCAGGACCGCGAACATCGTCCGCGTCGGCACACCCGTACCGCCCTTGCCGGTGTAACCCCACGGACCGCTGGTGTTGTAGGCCGGGCCCGCGATGTCGATGTGCGCCCACTGCACACCCTCGGGCACGAACTCCCGCAGATACGTGCCGGCGACCAGCATGCCCGCGAAGCGCGAACCGCTGACGTTGGCCAGGTCGGCCACCGTCGACTTGAGATCGTCCTTGAGCTCCTCGGGCAGCGGCATCGGCCAGCCGTTCTCACCCACGCGCTGCGACAGCTCGGCGACCCGGTCGCGGAACTCGTCGCTGCCCATCACCCCGGGGGTGCGGGCGCCCAGCGCCACGGTCTGCGCGCCGGTCAGCGTCGACGTCTCGATCAGGTAGTCGGGCTCGTCCTCGCCGGCCCGCACGATCGCATCGGCCAGCACCAGCCTGCCCTCGGCGTCGGTGTTGAGCACCTCCACCGTGATGCCGCCGTACTGGGTGAGCACGTCACCGGGCCGCTGCGCGGTCGCCGACGGCATGTTCTCGGCCATCGGCACCGTGGCGATGACGTCGATCGGCAGCTTCTGCTTGGCCGCCAGCACCACCGTGGCGATGACGGCCGCGGCCCCACCCATGTCGGAGGTCATGTGGTGCATGTTGGCCGCCGGCTTGATCGAGATGCCGCCGGTGTCGAACGTGATGCCCTTGCCGACCAGCGCCACCCGCTTGCCGTTCCGCTTGGCGCCCTTGTGCGTCAGCCGCACCAGCCGCGGCGGGCGCGACGACCCCTTGCCGACGCCGATGATGCCGCCGTAGCCCGCCTTCTCGAGTGCTTTCTCGTCGAGCACCTCCACCTGAAGTCCGGCCGATTCGCCCAAAGCCTTTGCGCGCTTGGCGAATTCGCCAGGAAACAGGTGAGAAGGCGGGGTGTTGACGAAATCGCGGGCGGTGGCCACCGCGGTGGCGATGTCGGCGGCGCGCTGCGCCACGTCCTTCTCGGGCTTGCTCGTCAGCGCGGTGATCGCCCGCAGCCCGGTGTCCTTGGGCGCGGTCTTGTCGCTGCGGAAGTCGGTGAACCGGTAGGCGCCGAGGATCAGCCCTTCGACCGCCGCGTCCAGGTCGATGTCCGACAGCGTGGTGATCGCCGTCTCGGTGCCGTTGAGCGAGCGCGCGGCCACGCCGGCGGCGCGCCGGATCACGTCGGCCGACCATTCGCCGGAGTCCTTGCCGAGCCCGACTGCCAGCACGCTGCCGACCGGCAGCGACGGCGCCACGAGGCGGGTGATCGACTCGGTGCCGCCCTTGGCGCCCAGCGCCTCGAGCGCGGCCTCGATCTCGCCGACGGCCTCGGCGCTGAGGAACGGGTTGGGTACGACGGTCGGCGCCGCGTTGTCCTCTGGCCCGCTGACCACGGGCACGATCAGCACGGACGAGTCGACCTTGCGCTTGGGCAGCGACGAACTGACGGAGACGCTGGGGGCCTGGTAACCGGTGTTTGCAGTGCTCACGAGCCCCAACCCTAGCCGTCAGCGGCCAACCCGCAGGTCGTAGGCCTGCACCGGAGCGTCGAAACCCTTGAGCATCAAGGCATCCTGCGCCACCGCGGGCCGGCTCCCCAGCTGGTCGCGCACGTCGGCGCCGGCGAGGATCTGCCCGGGTGCCGCGGCGGCGACGAGACGTGCGGCCAGGTTGACCGGATTGCCGAAGTAGTCGCCGCCGACGGCCAGCACCGGGCCGTAGCCCAGACCCGCACGGACCTGCAGTCCGGCCTCCCGCGCCCGGGGGTGTTCGACCAGGTCGACGGCCACCTTCACGAGCAGGTCGGGGGTCGAGGTCACCCACATCACCTCGTCGCCGATGAACTTCACCACCCGGCCACCGTCGACGTGCACCAGATCGCTGACGACGCCGCCGAAGTCCAGGAGCAGATCGGACAGCTCGGCCGGGGTGAGCCGCTGGGTCAGCGCGGTGAAGCCGGTCAGGTCGGCGAACCCGACACCGCACACGACGATCGCGGACTCGTCGCGGATGACGCCCTCGAAATGGGCGCGGGCGCTGGTGATGTGCTGGCGGAACACGGCCTCGATCAGCACGCCGAAGCGCTGCGTGATCTCGGAGACCGCGCGGTACGCCCGCGCGGTGGTGAGCTCGTCCTGGGTATGGGTCATCTGGATGTCGGGCCGCGCGACGCGGATCATCGAGGAGCCGGCCTCGGCCAGCCGCGACATCGACGCGCCCAGCACCCGCAGGAACGCCAGCGCCGCGTCGTCGCCGACCGCCGCCTTGACCTGGACCCAGACCGCCAACCCGTCGAGGTCGGCCTGGCTCAGCGCGACGTCGTCGGGGTCGGCGACGCTCAGCCCCAGCGCGGCCCACGCGCGCGAGAGCTCCTCCAGGGGCACGCCGAGCGTCTCGGCGGCGCTGCGCAAGCTGAACGCCGGGCGGCCCGACCACTGCAGCACGTCACCGGCGAGGCCGAAAAGCCGTCCGCGCCGCTCGGCCTCCACCATCTCGTCCGTGGTGAACCCCAGCCCGTCGAGGTACTCGAGCAGGGCCGCCCGACGGTGCGCGTCGGCGATGCCCGCGGCGGCCAGCGCATCGAGATCAACCACCGCACAAGTGTGACAAGGTCAGCGGCGCATTAGGGTGGATCGGCGTGAGCGAGATATCGAAGGGCCCGCTGGAAGACCGGCACCGCGAACTCGGGGCGAGCTTCGCCGAATTCGGTGGCTGGCTGATGCCGGTGTCGTATGCGGGCACGGTCAGGGAGCACACCGCGACGCGCAACGCCGTCGCTCTGTTCGACGTCAGCCATCTGGGCAAGGCGCTGGTGCGCGGACCCGGCGCGGCCGAGTTCGTCAACTCCGCGCTCACCAACGACCTGCGCCGCATCGCGCCCGGCAAGGCGCAGTACACGTTGTGCTGCAGCGAATCCGGTGGCGTGATCGACGACCTGATCGCCTACTGCGTCTCCGACGACGAGATCTTCCTGGTGCCCAACGCCGCCAACACCGCCGCGGTGGTGGCCGCGCTGCAGCAGCACGCGCCCGCTGGCGTCGCGGTCACCGACGAACACCGCTCCTACGCCGTGCTCGCCGTGCAGGGCCCCAAATCCACCGATGTGGTCGCCGCACTGGGGCTGCCCACCGACATGGACTACATGGGCTACGTCGACGCCGAGTTCGACGGCATCCCGCTGCGGGTATGCCGCACCGGCTACACCGGTGAGCACGGTTACGAACTGCTGCCGCCGTGGGACCGCGCGCAGGCGGTGTTCGACGCGCTGCTCACGCAGGTCCGCACCCATGACGGTGAACTGGCCGGGCTGGGCGCGCGCGACACGCTGCGCACCGAGATGGGCTATCCGCTGCACGGTCACGAACTCTCCGAGGAGATGTCGCCGCTGCAGGCCCGCTGCGGCTGGGCGATCGGCTGGAAAAAGGACGCGTTCTGGGGCCGCGATGCGCTGCTGGCCGAAAAAGAGGCCGGGCCGGCCCGGCTGCTGCGCGGGCTCAAGGCCGTCGGGCGCGGGGTGCTGCGCGCCGACCTCACCGTGCTCGACGGTGACCGCCCGGTGGGCACGACGACGTCGGGAACCTTTTCTCCGACTTTAAGACTCGGCATCGCGCTGGCGCTGATCGACACCGCCGCCGAGATCGCCGACGGGCACCGCGTCACCGTCGACGTGCGCGGTCGCCCCATCGAATGCGAGGTGGTCAAGACGCCGTTCGTGGAGGCGAAAACTCGGTAGTCAGCGCATATACAATCGCCTCATGACTGATGGCCCCCTCCAGTTCACGGTTGAGCGCAACGCAAACCCGGCGAGCGATGAGGTACGGGCATCGATTCTGGCCAATCCCGGCTTCGGCCAGTACCACACCGACCACATGGTGTCGCTCGACTACGTCGAGGGCAAAGGCTGGCACAACGCCCGCGTGATCCCGTACGGGCCCATCGAACTGGACCCGTCGGCGATCGTGCTGCACTACGCCCAAGAGGTGTTCGAGGGTCTGAAGGCCTACCGGTGGGCCGACGGGTCGATCGTGTCGTTTCGGCCCGAATCCAACGCGCGCCGGCTGGGCACCTCGGCACGTCGGCTGGCCATCCCCGAACTGCCCGAAGGGGTGTTCATCGAGTCGCTGCGCCAGTTGATCGCGCTCGACGAGGCGTGGGTGCCCGCCGCGGGCGGGGAGGAGTCGCTGTACCTGCGGCCCTACATCTTCGCCACCGAACCCGGCCTCGGGGTGCGCCCGGCCAACGAGTACCGCTACATGGTCATCGCCTCACCGGCGGGCGCCTATTTCAAGGGCGGCGTCAAACCGGTCAGCGTGTGGCTGTCGACGGAGTACGTGCGCGCCTGTCCCGGCGGCACCGGCGCGGCCAAGTTCGGCGGTAACTACGCCGCATCGCTGCTGGCCCAGGCGCAAGCCATCGAAAACGACTGCGACCAGGTGGTGTGGCTCGACGCCGCCGAACGCCGCTTCATCGAGGAGATGGGCGGGATGAACCTGTTCTTCGTGTTCGGCAGCGGCGGGTCGGCGCGGCTGGTCACCCCCGAACTGAGCGGGTCCATACTTCCCGGCGTCACCCGAGATTCCTTGCTGCAGTTGGCAACTGACGCAGGCTTCACCATCGAGGAACGAAAGATCGACGTCGACGAGTGGCAGAAGAAAGCCGCCGCGGGTGAGATCACCGAGGTGTTCGCCTGCGGCACCGCCGCCGTCATCACCCCGGTCGCCCACGTCAAGCACGCCGACGGCGAGTTCTCCATCGCCGACGGCGGCGCGGGCGAGATCACGATGGCGCTGCGCGACACGCTGACCGGGATCCAGCGCGGCACGTTCGCCGACACGCACGGGTGGATGGCCCGGCTGAACTGATCAGCCGATCGCCAGACCGACCGCGGTCAGCGTCGTGGTGACCTCGACCGTCGCGCCCAGCACGTCGCCGGTGACGCCGCCGAACCGCCGGACACAGTGCGCGACCAGCAGCGCACCGCACAGCAGCGCGACGACGACCACCACCGGGCCCTGCCACGGCCGCGGGCCGGCCAGCACCGCCAGACCCGCCACCGCGAGCACCCACAGCGCCACCACGGCCAGCGGCTGAGTGCCCGCGACCCGGGCGCCAAGCGAGCTGCCCGCCGCGGCGGGCACCGAGCGCCGGCACGCCGCGACGACGGCCACCCGCCCGGCCGTCACCGCGACGATCACGCCGAGCGCGCTGAGCTCGGCCAGCGCGAACGCCTGGGCCAGGATCGCCACGACGACGGCCGCCACGCCGAACGGGCCCGTTGAGCCGTCGCGCATCACCTCGAGCGCCCGCTGCGGCGGGCCGTAGCAGCCCAGCGCGTCGGCCGTGTCGGCCAGCCCGTCGATGTGCAGCCCGCGGGTCGCGGTCAACAACACCGCGACCGCCGCCACCCCGCCCAGCGCGCTGCCCGCGCCGAACGCCACGTCGGCCAGCCACAGGGCACCGGCGGCCAGCGCCCCCAGCGCCAGGCCGACCAGCGGCAAGGCGGTCAGCGCACCGCGTCCGACGGCGGCAGACGTGCGCACCGGCGCGATGCTGCCGAACGCGAACGCCGCGGCGACCGAACCGACCACCGCGACTACCGCTCCTCGGGGCCGCGGCTGATGCCGGCTTCGTCGAACGTCGCCATCGACGCCAGCGCCGCCACCGCCGCCCGCAAGATCGGTAGCGCCACCGCGGCGCCGGTGCCCTCACCCAGCCGCATCCCCAAGTCGACGATCGGCTCCAGGTCCAGACGCTGCAGCGCCACCGCGTGCGCTGGTTCGGCGGAGCGGTGACCCGCCTGCCACCACTGCCGCGCGCCGGGGGCCAGCCGCTCGGCCGCCAGCGCGGCCGCGCTGCCCACCAGGCCGTCCAACAGCACCGGGGTGCGGCGCACCGCGGCCTGCGCGCAGAACCCCGCCATCGCGGCCACCTCGGCGCCGCCGCAGATCCGCAGCAGCGCAACAGGATCGCCCGCAGCCGCGCGTGCCCGGTACAGCGCGTCGCGGATCGCCGCGGTCTTGCGTGCCCAGCCGGCGTCGTCGACGCCGGTGCCCCGGCCCACGACGGCGACCGGTTCCGAATCCGTCAGCGCCGCAATCAACGTCGTCGCCGGCGTGGTGTTCCCGATGCCCATGTCGCCGGCGATCAGCAGGTCGGCGCCCGAATCGACCTCCTCGTCGGCGAGCTGGCGACCGGCGTGCAGCGCGGCGGCGACTTCCTCGTCGCTCAGCGCATCCTCGACGGCGATGTTGCCGCTGCCGCGGCGCACCTTGTACTTGCCGATCGCCGCCGACAGCGGCTCGGCCACGTCCACCGCGATGTCGGCCACTCGCACCGTCGCCCCGGCCACCTCGGCCAGCACGTTGATCGCCGCTCCGCCGGCGTCGAAGTTGGCCAGCATCTGCGCGGTGACCTCGGTCGGATACGCCGACACGCCGGCGGCGGCCACCCCGTGGTCACCGGCGAACACCACCACCCGGGGTCGTTGAAACGGCTGCGGCGGGCACTGACCCTGGCAGGCGGCCACCCACACCGACAGGTCCTCAAGCCGGCCCAGCGAGCCGGCCGGTTTGATCAACCGGTCCTGGCGGGCGCGCGCGGCCGCGGCGACTTCCTGGTCGGGCGGTTGGACGGCGGGAAAGTCGGTCACCGGCCGGTGTCCTTGACCGTGACGGGCTGACCGGCGACGACCAGCACCACCCGCTCGCACACAGCGGCCAGCCGCTGGTTGAGCAGGCCCAGCTCGTCGGCGAAGCGCCGTCCCGCCTCGGTCGGCGGCACGACGGTCAACCCGACCTCGGGGCTGACCAGCGCAAGCGGCGCCGCAAACGCGCGGACCGCGTCGAGGAGGTCGTCGACGTCGGCGGTCACCGAGCCGCCGGTCCAGGCGCCTGCGCGGTCCATCGCCGTCGTCAGCCAGGAGCCGACGTCGTCGACCAGCGTCGCGGTGGAGTGAACTCGCAGCTGCGCGGCGACGTCGGAGGTCTCGACCGTCGACCACGAGCGCGGCCTGCGGTTGCGGTGCGCGGCCACCCGGGCCGCCCATTCGGCATCCCCGTCGGGTGCAGGGCCGGTGGCCAGATAGCAGACCGGTCCGGCCTCGGCGACGGCCGACTCGGCCCATTGGGACTTGCCCGACCGGATCCCGCCGAGCACCAGCGTGCGCACCGCGCTCAGGTGACCTTGTCGCCGCGGTTGACCTGCGGACGCGGTGCGCGCATCCGCCGCAGCTGGGAGGCGCGGCTGGCCGCGTAAAAGCCCAACCGCCATCCGGTCTCGTTGTTGTCCGGGAACTTCTGGTCGGCCAGCCGGTTGACCTTGCGGCCGAGGACGAACCCGTCGATCACCATGACCAGCACGAGCAGCAGCATCGCGGGGGAGAGCAGGCGCTGCACCTCCACGGACGGCACCGACAGCATGACGAAGATCAGCGCCAGCGCGGACGGCATGAACAGGCCGAGGATGTTGCGGCGGGCATCGACCACGTCGCGCACGTACTTGCGCACCGGGCCCTTGTCGCGCGGCAGCAGGTAGGCGTCCTCGCCGGCCATCATCTTCTCGCGGCGTTCGGCCATGGCGGCGCGGCGCTCGAGCTTGTCGGCCTTGCGCTCCTCGCGGGTCAGCTTGCGGCGCATCTCCTTGCGGCGCCGGCGCGCCTCGGCGGCCGTCATCGGGGCGGGCGCCACCGGACCGCGCTTGCGGCTGGACTGGTTGCGCTTGGGGGTCGGCCGGCCCTTGGGCGGGGTGGTGCGTGGTGGGCTGCCTGCGGCGTTATCGGCGTCCGAAGTGTCGGTGGTGTCTTCGGACACATCTGATTCCGGTGTTTCGTCGTCGCGTTTCTTGCGGCCCAGCAGGTTCACGCCTGCCAGGTTACTTCCGTGGCGCCGGGGGCTGCGACGAGCGGTGGACTAACTCGGGAATAGCGGGCAGAGGGGGTACCGTTGTTTGGGTACGCCCCACCAGCTGAGGCATTACAGGAGACGTAAATGACAGTTCAGGAAGAGTCGGCCACCGGAACCGCCACCCACGGCGTGACCCTCAGCGATGCTGCCGCAGCCAAGGCCAAGGCGCTGCTCGATCAGGAGGGCCGCGACGACCTGGCGCTGCGTATCGCCGTTCAGCCGGGCGGTTGTGCCGGGCTGCGCTACAACCTCTTCTTCGACGACCGGTCCCTCGACGGCGACCTGACCGCCGAGTTCGGCGGCGTCAACCTGACCGTCGACCGGATGAGCGCGCCGTATGTGCAGGGTGCCGTCATCGACTTCGTCGACACCATCGAGAAGCAGGGCTTCACGATCGACAACCCGAACGCCGGCGGCTCGTGCGCCTGCGGCGACTCGTTCAACTGACGGCTCAGTACTGCCCGGTCCGGGGGAGATACGAGCACACCAGCACATCGTTGTCATAGGACAGCAGCTGCGCGACGGCCTGCTGCTCGGTCGGGCGCGGTTCGCCGCGCCGGCCGCTGCTGGTCGGGGTGACGCTCATGGTGAACAGCACCTGCGCCTGATGCGGTGACGACCGCACGATCTTGTCGATGGACGCCACCTGGGCCTGGCTGTACTGCTTGCGGAACGCGTCGCTGGACAGACCGGCCAGGGCCAGGTCGGAACGCCGTTCCTTGACCGCATCGAACAGCCCGCACAGCGTGTGCCGGGCGACGGTCTCGTCGTCGCCGCCGGAAAGGGCGTCCAGATACTCCTGGAGGGCTTCCTTGGCCGACGCCTCGGTGAGCATCCCCGAAGCCGTGGCCGACGTGCTGTCGTCGCGGCCGGCCAACACGAGCGCGGTCACCAGGGCGCCGATCACCACCACCGCCAGCGCCACGCCGACGATCACCGGCCACCGGCGCTTCTTTCCGTACTGCACCGGCGGCGGCATCATGCCCGGATACACCGGCGGAGCGTTGTCCGGATACGGTTGCGCTGCGGTTCCGGGATACGGTTGTGGGTACATTTGCGGGGTTGCCGGACCAGCGCCGTATTCGGGCGGATACGGACCAGCCATAAATTTTCTCCCCGGGGATGTGCGTAGGAATGTGCCGTCTACAGTGACCGAGCGGACACTTGTAGGCAGGTTAGCGCAAGTCTGACGGTGTCCGACGACAACAACCGTGAACTAACGAAGGGTGACGTTACGTGACCATTGCGGTGACCGGATCCATTGCGACCGACCATCTGATGCGCTTTCCTGGCCGGTTCTCCGAGCAGCTGCTGGCCGATCACCTGCAGAAGGTGTCGCTGAGCTTCCTCGTCGATGATCTGGTGATCCACCGCGGCGGCGTCGCAGGCAACATGGCCTACGCGGTCGGTGTGCTCGGCGGCGACGTGGCCCTCGTGGGCGCGGCGGGCCAGGACTTCGACGAATACCGCGCCTGGCTTCAGCAGGCGGGCGTGGACTGCGACAGCGTGCTGATCTCGCAGTCCTCCTACACCGCACGGTTCGTGTGCACCACCGACGACGACATGGCCCAGATCGCGTCGTTCTACCCCGGGGCCATGTCCGAGGCCCGCAACATCTCGCTGGCCGACGTGGTCAAGCGGGTCGGCACCCCGGAACTGGTCATCATCGGCGCCAACGACCCCGACGCGATGTTCCTGCACACCGAGGAGTGCCGCAAACTCGGGCTGGCGTTCGCCGCCGACCCGTCCCAGCAGCTGGCCCGGCTCGACGGTGAGGAGATCCGCAAGCTGATCAACGGCGCCACCTACCTGTTCACCAACGACTACGAATGGGATCTGCTGCTGCAGAAGAGCGGCTGGAGCGAGGCGCAGGTGATGAACCAGATCGGGATGCGCGTCACCACGCTGGGCCCCAAGGGCGTCGACCTGGTCAGCTCGGACGGTCAGTTCATCCACGTCGACGTCGTTCCCGAGAAGTGCCAGGCCGATCCGACCGGCATCGGCGACGCGTTCCGGGCCGGCTTCCTCACCGGCCGCAGCGCCGGGCTGAGCTTGGAGCGCTCGGCACAGTTGGCGTCGCTGGTCGCCGTGCTGGTGTTCGAGGCGCCAGGGCCCCAGGAGTGGACGTGGAACCGCGACGAGGCAGTGCAGCGACTCAGCGACGCCTACGGCGCCGAGGCGGCTCAGGAGATCAACAAGGCCCTCGCCACGTAACCCGGGGCTCTCTCAGAGCTGCACCGGATATGTCGGCTCGCTGATCTGCGGGGTGACGCTGCCTTCGACGAAGATCGCGTGCCACAGCAGAAAGATCAGCACCGTCCACAGTCGGCGGCTGTGATCGCTTGTGCCGCTGCGGTGTTCGTCGAGCATGGTGCGCACGGCGGTGAGGTCGATGAGCTCACCGGCCTGTGACGAGCCGACCATCGCGTGCGCCCAGTCCAGCAGCTCGCCGGCGCGCAGCCAGTGTCGGATCGGCACCGGGAAACCCAGCTTGGGCCGGTTGAGCACGTGCGCGGGCACGATCGGTTCCAAGGCGCGCCGCAGCGCGTACTTGGTGGTGGCTCGAGTGATCTTCTGCTCGGCGGGTAGCCGCGACGCCACCGCGAACACCTCCGGGTCCAGGAACGGCACCCGCAGTTCCAGCGAGTTGGCCATGGTCATCTTGTCGGCCTTGACCAGGATGTCGCCGCGCAGCCAGGTGAACAGGTCGATGTGCTGCATGCGCGCCACCGGGTCGGTGCCTTCGGTCGCGGCGTAAAGCGGCGCGGTGACGTCGGTGTGCGTCCACTCCTGGCGGAAGCCGGGCAGCACCGCGCGAAGCTGCTCGTCGGAGAAGCTGCGGGCGTTGCCGTAGTAGCGCTCCTCGAGCGTGAGCGAGCCGCGGTGCAGCAGGCTCTTGCCGCGCATCCCTTCGGGCAGCGGTCGCGACGCCTTACCCAGCGAGCGCCGCACCGGCCGGGGCAGGTAGTCGAACGCCTTCAGCGACAACGGTTCCCGGTAGATCGTGTACCCGCCGAACAGTTCGTCGGCGCCTTCGCCGGACAGCACCACCTTGACGTGTTTGCGGGCCTCGCGGGCGATGAAGAACAACGGCACCAGCGCCGGATCGGCGACGGGTTCGTCGAGATACCAGACGATTTCGGGAAGCGCGGCCACGAACTCGGGCTGCGTCACCACCTTGGTCACATGCCGGGCGCCGATCGCCTCCGCCGATGCGACCGCCACGTCGACCTCGGAGAAGCCCTCCCGCTCGAACCCGGTGGTGAACGTGATCAGCCGCGGGTTGTGCCGCATCGCCAGCGCGGCGATCGCGGTGGAATCGATACCGCCGGAAAGGAATGCGCCGACCGTGACGTCGGCGCGCATGTGCTTGGCGACCGAGTCCTCGAGCACCGCGGTGATCTCGTCGTAGCGGGCCTGTTCCTCGCCGGGCGTGAACGGCACCGGGTTGAACTGCGGGGTGAAGTAGCGCGTCACCTGTGGCGGCTGGCCGGGACGCACGCGCGCATAGCTGCCCGACTCCAGCCTGCGCACACCGCTGTGCAGCGTCTCGGGCTCGGGCACGTACTGCAACACGGTGTAGTGCTGCAGCGCGCGCCGATCCAGCGTCAGGTCGATGCCGAGGTCATCGGCCAACTCCAGCAGGCACTTCTTCTCGCTGCCGAACGCGGTGCCGCCCGGCCCGGTCGCCATGTACAGCGGTTTGATGCCGAACGGATCTCGGGCGCAGAACAACTCGTTGTCCACGGTGTCCCACAGCGCGAACGCGAACATGCCCCGCAGCCGGTTCAGCGCGTCGGTGCCCCAATGGTGGTAGGCCGCGACGATGGCCTCACCGTCGCCGTCGGTGGCGAACGCCGCGCCGAATTCGCCGTGCAGCGCGTCACGCAGTTCCAGGTAGTTGTAGATCTCGCCGTTGAAGACCAGCACGTAGCGGTCAGGGGATTCGGGTGGTCCCCAGCGAAGCGGCTGATGGCTGTGGGCGATGTCGATGATCGACAGCCGGTTGAACCCGAAAACGCTGACTGGGTGCTGCGGATCGTCCACCCACGTTCCCGGCTCATCGGGCCCGCGGTGGCGCATCAGGTGAGTGGCCGAAGAAACCCTTTCGACCAGGCCAGATGACGCATCGGCGGACGGATCTCGCACCAGGGCCAACAGTCCGCACACGGCGCCAGTATGCCGAATCGCGAGGTGCTTCGAGACCAGTACCCGGTCGTGGTCTACGCTGCGTAGTATTCGGCCTGGCTCACGATCTCTTAGGGAGGCTCCAGCGTGACACCTCGCGTGTTCCGGGTGGCGGCGCTGTCGGTCGTCCTGGGTGGCACGGCGTTGCTGCTCAGCGGCTGCAGCTGGTCAGAAATTCTTGGTCTGGGCTGGCCCAACGGGATCACCCCGGAGGCGCACCTGAACCGGGAGCTGTGGATCGGTTCGGTGATCGCGTCGCTGGTCGTCGGTGCGATCGTGTGGGGGCTGGTGTTCTGGTCCGCGGCGTTTCACCGCAAGAAGAAGACCGACACCGAGTTGCCGCGCCAGTTCGGCTACAACATGCCGCTGGAACTGATCCTGACGGTCGTGCCGTTCCTGATCATCTCGGTGTTGTTCTACTTCACCGTCGTGGTCCAGGAGCGGATGCTGCACAAGGACCCCAACCCCGAGGTCGTCGTCGACGTCACCGCGTTCCAGTGGAACTGGAAGTTCGGCTACCAGAAGATCGATTTCGCCGACGGCACCTTCACCTACGACGGCGCCGATCCGGAGCGCCAGGCCGCGGTGGCCTCGGGTCCCTCGGGCCTGGAGGGTGAGCACGGCGGCGAGTACGGCACTATCGCCGGCAAGCACCCCGCAGACCGCACCTACCTGCACTACAACAAGGTCGAGACGCTCGGGACCACCTACGAGATCCCGGTTCTCGTGGTGCCCGTCGGCAAGCGCATCGAGTTCCAGATCGCCTCGGCCGACGTGATCCACGCGTTCTGGATCCCGGAGTTCCTGTTCAAGCGTGACGTGATGCCGGATCCGGAGGCCAACAACTCCGACCGCACGTTCCAGGTCAGCGAGATCAACGAGACCGGCGCGTTCGTGGGCCGCTGCGCGGAGATGTGCGGCACCTACCACGCGATGATGAACTTCGAACTGCGGGTCGTGGAGCCCAACGACTTCAAGGCGTACATGCAGCAGCGCATCGACGGTGCCACCAACGCCGAGGCGCTGCGGGCGATCAACCAGTCGCCGACGGCGGTCACCACGTTCCCGTTCGACACCCGCCGGGGCGAACAGGCGCCGCCGATCACCGACGCCACCAAGTAGGGGCCACAGATGCACATCGAAGCCAGGTTGTTCGAGCTACTGACCGCGTTCTTCTTCATCGCCGCGTTGGTGTACGGGGTGCTGACCCACATGTTCGCCCAGGGCGGCGTGGAGTGGGCGGGTACCACCGCGCTGGTGATGACCGGCGGCCTGACCCTGATCACGGGCACCTTCTTCCGGTTCGTGGCCCGACGTCTGGACACCCGGCCCGAAGACTACGAGGACGCCGAGATCAGCGACGGCGCGGGGGAGTTGGGTTTCTACGCCCCGCACAGCTGGTGGCCGGTGATGATCGCGCTGTCGGCGTCGATCGCGGCCGTCGGCCTGGCCCTCTGGCTGCCGTGGCTGATCGTGGCCGGCATCTGCTTCGTGATCGCCTCCGCGGGCGGCCTGGTGTTCGAGTACTACACGGGCCCCGAACGGCACTGACCCGCGCTGGCCGACCGGACCGAGAAGGTCACAATCGGGCCACCACTTCGCCGGTAAACCGCGGCGTCAGACATCTCGAGGTCGTGGCTTTGGGTAGTGTGACCGAGGCACGGTCGAGCCGCTTACGGTCGGAAGAACCCCGCGCCGGTTGAGTAGTCGAGAAGGATAGGCGTACATGAGCGGGCCGAATCCCCCGGATAACGACGGTTCGGATCTCGAAGGTCAAGAGCCGGCGCGCGCATATTCCGCACCCGAGTCTGAGCAGTTCAGCAGCGGCCCCTACGTGCCCGCCGACGCCTCCCTCTACGACTACGACAGCTACGAGCAGACCGAGCAAGTCGACCAGCCGCCGCCGCCGCGGTGGCCCTGGGTGGTGGGCGTGGCGGCCATCATCGCCGCCGTCGCGCTGGTCGCCTCGGTGTCGGTGCTGGTGACCCGCACCGACACCAGCAACCTGGCCACCCCGGCGCCGTCGACCACGACGACGCCGCCGGTGCAGGACGAGATCACCACGACCACGCCGCCACCGCCTCCGCCACCACCGCCGACCACGGAGCCCCCACCGCCCCCGCCGCCGCCGGAGACCGTGACGATCACCCAGGAGCCGCCGCCACCGCCGGCGCCCGCACCCGAGGAACCTCCACCGCCGCCGGCGACCAGTGAGCCGCCCCCGCCGCCGCCCCCGACGACCACGCAGGCTGGTCCGCGGCAGGTGACCTATTCGGTGACGGGCACCAAGGCCCCAGGCGACATCATCACCGTCACCTACATCGACGCCGCCGGGCGCAGCCGCACCCAGCGCAACGTCTACATCCCGTGGTCGCTGACCGTGACGCCGATCTCACAGTCCGAGGTCGGCTCGGTGCAGGCGTCGAGCCTGTTCCTGGTCAGTAGGCTCAATTGTTCGATCACCACCAGTGACGGCACCGTGCTGTCCTCCAACACCAACAACGCTGCACAGACGAGCTGCTGATGACATATGACACCGATTCGACGGGCCGCTCCCGGCTGACCGCAGGGCTGGACCCCGCCGAGCTCGATCCCATCGACCGCATCCTGCTCGGGGCGTGCGCGGCCATCTGGCTGATCGCGCTGGGCGCCGCGGTCGCCGCCACGATGGCCCTGATCGACCTGGGCCGCGGGGGAGCCGATTCCACCGGCGATTCCGGTACGCCATGGGTCCTGTACGCGATCATCGCGGTGTCGGCCTTGGTGATCGTCGGCGCCGTACCGCTGCTGTTGCGGGCCCGCCGCGAGACGCGGAGCGACGCGCCGCCCGCCGCCGACCCGCCCGCCGCCAGCGGGGCCACGACGCCCGACCGCGGAACGGAGGCGCCGACGGAGAAGCTCCAGTCGCTCAGTGCGGCCACGACAACGGATTACGCCGCGCCGCGGATGCAGCGCACATCGGCCCCGACCCCGCTGGAAGCGGCCGTCGACCGGCTCTGGCTGCGCTACGCGGCGGCGATGGGCTGCGCGATCGGCGTGGCGATGGTGGCCATCGGCGTGGCGACCTATCTGATGGCCGTCGACAACACCGTCGCCGCATGGGTGCTATATGTCCTGGCTGGCCTCGTCACCGCGGCGATGACGGCGGTTCCGTGGTACTTCCTGCGTGAGCTGAACACCGTCACCGACCGCTGACCCTTTCGCGTTCTTAACGGCCGCGAAATCTACGCCAGGGCTGTGAAATCGCGCCTGGAACAGCCCTGGGGTAGATCTCGGCGCACAGCGTGCCGGTGCTCCAAAACGAAGATCCCCAACACACTCCAAGTGTGTTGGGGACCTTCGTGATCTCGGAGGGCTAGCCGATCAGTGGTGCCCGTTGTGCCCGTCGCGCGAGCCGTCGAGCTCCTCCTGGTGCTCGCGCAACGCGGTGAGCGCCCGGCGTTCGGAGGCGTGTGCCGCCGCGGCCAGCGCTTCGTGCTCGGATATCGGGTCCGGGGACAGGAAGCTGCCGCTGCCTGGCTCGCCGGCCGAGCCGAGCTTGTTCATCCGCTTGGGCACCGCGGTGCCCTGGTACTCCAACGGAATCGGGTGACCGTGCTCGTCGACCGGGCCGAGCGGCTGGTGCAACTCGATGTAGGCACCGTGCGGCAGCCGCTTGATGATGCCGGTCTCGATGCCGTGCTCGAGCACCGCCCGGTCGCTGCGCTGCAGACCGACCGCCCACCGGTAGGTGACGTAGTAGACGATCGCCGGCAGCACCACCGTGCCGATACGGCCGATCCACGTCGTCGCGTTCAGCGAGATGTGGAACTTGAACGCGATGATGTCGTTCATCGCACACAGCGTCCACAACATGTACAGCGAGATCGCCGCCGCACCGAGCGCGGTACGCACCGGAACGTCACGCGGCCGCTGCAACAGGTTGTGGTGCGCGTCGTCGCCGGTGAGCCTTTTCTCGATGAACGGGTAGATGATCAGCAGGACGAACACCAGCCCCATGATCACCGCGACCCACACCGACGCCGGGATCGTGTAGTTGCCGATGTAGAACTCCCACGGCGGCCAGATACGGGCCAACCCTTCTGTCCACATCATGTAGAAGTCCGGTTGGCTACCCGCCGAGATCATGGACGGCTTGTAGGGCCCCAGATTCCAGACCGGGTTGATCGTCAACAAACCGCCCATCAGACCCAGGATGCCGGTGGTCATCGCGAAGAACGCACCGGACTTCACCGCGAACACCGGCATCACCCGCACCCCGACAACATTCGTCTCGGTGCGGCCGGGGCCGGGGAACTGGGTGTGCTTCTGGAACCACACCAGGGCCAGGTGCAGCCCGATCAGCGCCAGCATGATGCCCGGGATCAGCAGGATGTGCAGGGCGTACATGCGCGGGATCCAGAAACCGTCCTGCGAGCACATGTAACCCACACCGCCGCAGGGGAAGTCGCCGCCGAACAGCGCCCAGTGCAGCCAGGTGCCGATGACCGGCATGCCCAGGGTGATCGACGACATCGCGGCCCGCAGACCGATGCCCGAAAGCAGGTCGTCGGGCAGCGAGTAACCGAAGTAACCCTCGAACATCGCCAGGATCAGCAGCAGCGAGCCGATCACCCAGTTGGCTTCACGCGGGCGCCGGAACGCGCCGGTGAAGAAGATGCGGGCCAGGTGAACCATGATCGACGCGGCGAAAAGCAGTGCGGCCCAGTGGTGGACCTGCCGGACGAACAAGCCGCCGCGGACCTCGAAGCTGATGTCGAGCGTCGATTCGTAGGCCTTCGACATCTGGACGCCGCGCAGCGGTTGATAGACGCCGTTGTAGGTGACCTCGGCCATCGACGGGTCGAAGAACAGGGTCAGGTACACGCCGGTGATGATCAGGATGATGAAGCTGTACAGCGCGATCTCGCCCAGCAGGAACGACCAGTGGGTGGGGAACACCTTGTTCAGCTGACGTCGTACCGCAGCCGACGGGTGGTAGCGCGAATCGATCGCCTCGCCTTGTCCGGCCGCGACTTCGGCCATACTCGGCGGTTTCGGCAAGCTCGGACTCATTCTGTCCTCCGTTCCCAAAAGGCCGGACCAACGGGCTCGATGAAGTCACCGTTGGCGACGAGGTACCCCTCGGAGTCGATGGTGATGGGCAGCTGCGCCAACGCCCGCGCGGCCGGACCGAATATGGGTTTCGCGAAGTGCAGCGCGTCGAACTGCGACTGGTGACACGGGCACAGGATGCGGTAGGTCTGCTGTTCGTAAAGCGAAGAGGGACAACCCAAGTGCGAACAGACCTTGGTGTAGGCGAACAGGTCGCCGAAGTTGAAGCTCTCCTGGCCCTTGCGCTTGACGACCTTGGGCAGGTCCTGCGGCTTGATCCTGATCAGCATCACGGGGTTGCGCACGCCCATCGAGATCTCGGCGAGGTGGTGCGCGGACTCGACGGTGGTGCCGTCGCCGTCGGATTCGCGCCACGGGAACACGGTCTCCATGCCGCCGGCGTCGATGTCCTCGGGCCGCATCTTGATGAACGGCCCCAATCCGTCACCTCCGACGGCGCGAGCCAGATAGATGGTCTCGCCGTGGTAGCGCGGCGTCCAACCGGACGTCCACAGCACCGCTTTCTTCCCGTCGGCGGTCTGCACCACCGGTTTCCACGGGTTCTTGATCAACCCGCCGGCGAACGCCACCAGCGTGCCGAGGCCGAACGCGCCGAGCCCGACGCCCAGGGATATGCCGATCAGCTTGCGCCGCTTGACCGTTGAGCCCTCGAGCGCATCGGTGAGGTTGGCCACCACGGTCTTGCGGTGCAGTTCGGGGGAGGCGCCGTCGTGGCGCTCCTGGATCGAGATCTCCTGCGGGATGAACTTTTTCTGGTACAGCACCGCGCCGACGCCGATGGCCAGGATGGACAGGCCGAACGTCAGCCCGTACATCGGGGTGGCGAGGGTGAACATGAACTCGCCCTCGGCGCCGGTAGGTACCCACTCCCACGGCCAGAACAGGAACACCAACAGCAGGGCCAGACCCGAAAGGCCGCCCAGCATAAGCCAATACGCGACTAGGCGCTCAGAGCGCTTTTCGGCCTTGGTGTCCTTGACGGGCCAGCGGTCCTCTTTGAGAACCGTCTCGACGCCGTCGAGCTTGCCGCCGAGAGCGACCAGCTCTTCGCGTGACATCGACGCCAGCTCGGCGTCGGTGGGCTGGCCGGGCTCCCCGGCGTGGCCGGGGGCGTCGGTGCCCTTGGGCATGTTATCTGCGTCGGTCATGTGCGTGCTCCGATCCAGAGGGCCGTAGCGATGAGGGCCACCATGCCGATGATCCAGGCCGCCATGCCTTCCGGCGCCGGACCGAAACCGCCCAGCCCGTACCCGCCGTAGCTGGGCTCCTCCGCCGATCCGCGCACGTAGGCGACGAGGTCACGCTTCTCCTCAGGCGTCAGCTGGCGGTCGGAGAACTTGGGCATGTTCTGCGGACCGGTCTGCATCGCGGTGTAGATCTGCGCCGGGGTGGCGTCGCCCAGATCGGGGGCGTACTTACCCGACGACAGCGCACCGCCCTTGCCGGTGAAGTTGTGGCATGACGCGCAGTTCAGCCGGAACAGGGTGCCGCCGCGCGCCACGTTGTCGCCGATCAGCGACTCCTGGGCGACCTGGCCGTTCTCGTCGCGGGGGACCACCGGCCCGCCGCCGTTGGCCTGCACGTACGCGCCCAGCGCGTCGGTCTGCGCCTCGTCGAACAGCGGGGGCTTCTCCGGAGCCTGGGCCTCGCCGCGCATCGCGGGCATACGGCCGGTGGACACCTGGAAATACACCGACGCTTCGCCGACGCCGATCAGGCTGGGCCCGCGGTCGGGCACGCCCTGAAGGTTGACGCCATGGCAGGTGACACAAGAGGTGTCGAACAGCTGCTTGCCCGTGCGCAGCAGGGCCGACTGCGACTCGTCGGCGACGGCCACCTGAGGCTGTGGCGTGAGCGTTGCGGCGAGCCCGCCGGCGACGGCGAGTCCGAGGAGCAGCAGTACGCCCCCGGACAAGCGCCGGCGCAGCCGACGGCGCGACTTGTCGGTCATCGAACCCCTTTTCTCATCGGACATCGGCCGGGCCGATCATCGTACGAAGTAGATGGTCGCAAACAAGGCGATCCACACGATGTCGACGAAGTGCCAGTAGTAGGACACGACGATCGCCGCGGTGGCCTGCGCCGGGGTGAACTTGCTCATCCGGGTGCGGGCGAGCAGGAAGATGAAGGCGATCAAACCGCCGATCACGTGCAGCCCGTGGAAGCCGGTGGCCAGATAGAAGACCGAGCCGTAGGCACTGCTGGAGATCGTGGTGCCGTGCTGGACGAGGTGGATGTACTCATACCCCTGGCCCAGCACGAAGAACGTGCCCATCAGCAACGTGACGAAGTACCACCTGCGCAGCCCGAACACGTCGCCGCGCTCGGCGGCGAACACGCCCATCTGACATGTGAACGACGACGCGATCAGCACCAAGGTGACCGGCACCGCCTGTACCAGGTTCAGCTCGGTCGGCGGCGGTGGCCATTCACCGCCCGCCTGCGAGCGTGCCGTGAAGTACATTGCGAACAGCCCAGCAAAGAACATGAGCTCGCTGGAAAGCCACACAATGGTGCCGACACTGACCATGTTCGGCCGGTTCAGCGAATGTACTCGCGACGTGATTGCAGTCCCGGAGCTACCTACAGCACTCGTCACAGAAGCAAGTATGACGCTTTGTAGTTGTCGAACTCCACCCGGGTCGACGTATTGGGCATAATCTGGCGGTGACATCTTCCCGCGCGCAGTCGCCCGACGCCCCGACGTGGCCGCTGATCCTCGGCCGGTTGACCACTGGTCAAGCGCTCGCACCGGGTCAGGCCGGTTGGGCGATGGACCAGATCATGACCGGCGCGGCCACCCCCGCACAGATCGCCGGCTTCGGCGTGTCGATGCGGATGAAGCGCCCGACGTCGGCTGAGGTGACCGAACTGGCCGACATCATGCTCAGCCACGCGCGTCGGGTGCCCACCGATGTGATCGGCACCGCCACCGTCGACGTGGTGGGCACCGGCGGCGACGGCGCCAACACCGTCAACCTGTCCACCATGGCGTCGATTGTGGTGGCCGCGGCGGGCGTGCCGGTGGTCAAGCACGGCAACCGCGCGGCCTCATCGTTGTCCGGCGGAGCCGACACGCTCGAGGCGCTCGGGGTGCGCATCGACCTCGGACCCGACGAGGTCGCCCGCAGCGTCGCCGAGGTCGGCATCGGGTTCGCGTTCGCGCCGCAGTTCCATCCGTCGTACAAGCACGCCAGCGTGGTGCGCCGCGAGATCGGCGTGCCGACTGTGTTCAACCTGCTTGGGCCGCTGACCAATCCGGCCTCACCGCGGGCGGGGCTGATCGGCTGTGCGTGGGCCGACCTCGCCGAGGTGATGGCCGGGGTGTTCGCCACCAGGGGTGCCAGCGTGCTCGTCGTGCACGGCGACGACGGCCTCGACGAGCTGACCACCACGACGACGAGCACCATCTGGCGGGTGCAGGCCGGCACCGTGGAGCGGCTGACGTTCGATCCGGCGGCGTTCGGGTTCGCGCGCGCCGAGCTGTCCGAGTTGGTCGGCGGTGACGCGGAAACCAACGCCGCCGAGGTGCGCGCGGTGCTCGGAGGCGCCAAGGGCGCGGTGCGAGATGCCGTGGTGCTCAACGCCGCCGGGGCGATGGTGGCCCACGCCGGACTAGCCAGCGACGCCAAATGGGTGCCGGCGTGGGAGTCCGGGCTCGCCCGTGCCGCCGAGGCGATCGACTCGGGTGCGGCCGAACAGCTGCTCGCGCGTTGGGTGGGGTTCTCGCAGAAGCTCTGAGTCCTCGTCGAACCCGTTGGGCGCCAGGTTCTGTTCGGCGGCCAGCCGTGCCGACCGCGCCGTGGCGGCCCAACCGGCCCACTGTCCTGCCGCGCCGACCGGTGAGCAGTAACCGGGTTCGGCCCGCACGATGCGCACCCCCGGTCTGCCCAGCCAGCGCGCGACCAGCCCCACCTCCTCCACCAGCGCGCCGCCCAGCGGGGTAGGCGCGGCGATCACGGTCTGCGCACCCGCGCACAGCGCGTCGACCACCGGCATCGGCGGCACGCCGCGCGGCGCGGTACCCGCCGCGGCCAGCTGACCGTGGCGCAGCACCGCCAGGTGCCACCCGCCCGCGCCGTCGGGGCGGGCAGCCACCATCTCGGCGACGGCGGCCAGCGCGCGCAGCCGCTGACCGCGCCACAGCACGCCGATGGCGGCGGCCGCGGAATCGCGCAGCCGGGCGGCCGTCTCGTAGCGGTTGCGGGCGGCCAGATCGCCGATGTGGGCGACGATCTGGGCCAGGGTGCGGCTGTCGCGGCCCTCGATCAGGTCGACGGCGCGCTGCACGGCCGCCCCGTACTCGGTCGCGTCGACGCCCCGCGCGGCCGGACACGGCGACACTTCATGCTCGGGGCAGGCCTGACCGTGCAGCGCGCTGCGGCCCAGCCGCGTGGTGCACGTGCGCACGCCGGTGAACCGGGCCAGCAGCGCCGCGGTGTTGACGGCGTCGGCGCGGGCGCGAAACGGCCCCACCGCGCGGTCGTGCTTGGGGGCGCGCACCGCGGAGAACCGGGGGAACGCCTCGTCGGTGAGCACAATCCACCACCACCGGTGCGGAAACTTCGACCGTCGGTTGTAGGGCGGTGCGTGCGCGGCGAGCAGCCGAAGTTCACGCACGCCGGCTTCGAGGTCGTGGGCGCATTCGACGTGGTCCACCGCGGCGGCCAGCGACGCCATCTCTTTGATGCGGGTGCGGGAGTCGGCCCCGTTGAAGTACTGGCCGACGCGGCGACGCAGATCGACGGCGGTGCCGACGTAGAGCACTTCGGCCGCCGGACCGCGGAACAGGTAGACGCCGGGCCGGTGCGGCAGCGCGGCGGCGAGGTGACGGTTGCGCCGCTGCGCCGGGGTGACGTCAGGCAGGTAGGAGCGCAACTCGGGGTAGGTGTGCACGCCCTGGTTGCCGACGCGCTCGATGAGCCCGTGCAGAACGTCGACGGTGGCGCGGGCGTCGTCGAGCGCGCGGTGGGTCGGGGTGGTGGACGTCTGAAACAGCCGCGCCAGCGCCGAAAGTCGCACGCTGGGCGCCTCGTCACGGCTCAGCACCCGGCGCGCCAACTTGACCGTGCACAGCACAGGCGGTTTGGGCCAGGTGATGTCGGCGCGTTCGGCGGCCGCACGCAGAAAACCGATGTCGAAGCCCGCGTTGTGGGCGACCAGCACCGCACCGCGGGCGAACTCGAAGAACGCGGGCAGCACCGAGTCGATCTTCGGGGCGTCGCACACCATCGCCGTGGTGATCCCGGTCAGCGCGACGATCTGCGGCGGAATGCTGCGGCCAGGGTCGACCAGGGTGGCCAGCTCACCGAGCACCTCGCCGCCGCGGACCTTGACGGCGCCGATCTCGGTGATCGCGTCGTACCCGTCGCCGTTGGCGCGTCCACCGGTGGTTTCCAGGTCGACGACCACGAACGTGGTGTCGCGTAACGACAGGTCGGCCAGCGGATCCACATCGGCGAAGCTCAGCTGGCCCATGCGCTGAAGGTAGGCAAGGGCACCGACAGCATCCGGTTACGACCCGCCGGAGTTGTCGGTACCTGCCGATACCGTCAGCGCAACACCGACCGAGAGGAGTGTTCATGGGCACGGTGAAGATCGACTGCGACGACTGCGCGGTACGCGGCCCCGGATGTGAGGACTGCGTGGTGAGCGTCTTGCTCGGCACCCCCGAGACCCTGCTCGACGACGAACGTCGCGCACTGGAGGTCCTTGCCGACGCGGGGATGGCCCCGCGCCTTCGGTTGGTACCGATCCGTCGCCGCGGCGATCCGGGAGTGGCTTGAGCGGACACGCGGCTAGGCGGCGAACGATTGCACTTGGTGCAGCTGCTAAATTGGCGTCTTCGTTGGACAAGCCCGTTGCCGTTTCGTAACCTGTTTGAGACCTAAGAGCAGTTCGTAGCGGCTTCGTCTCGGAAGTTTGAAGGACGCAAATCTTGAGGCTCCATCGCAATCAGTTGCCCGCGCGTGTCTTTTCGCGAATGCGTAGACCGGCAGTAGGCGTGATAGCGAGCCTGGCGCTTCTCATCGGCATGCTGGCCGGCAGTGTGCAGGCCGATCCCGCCGAGGATGCGCTGGCAAAGCTTCACGAACTTTCCCGGCAGGCCGAACAGGCCACTGAAGCAATGCATTCGGCGCAGCTGGACCTGGATAACAAGCTGGCAGTGCAGCATGCGGCAGAGGCCAAGCACGCCGAGGACGCGGCGGCGCTCGAGGCGGCCCGCTCCCAGTTGGCAACCTTTCAAGCCGCGGTCAACAAGGTTGCTGCAGCGGAATACATGGGCGGCCGGACCGACGGTATGGACGCGATCCTGACCGCCGCCTCACCGCAGGGGCTCATCGACCAGTTGTCGGTGCAGCGGGTGATGGCCGCCGAGATGTCGGCCCAGATGACGAACTTCCGCGAGACCGGAGCCAAGGCCGCGCTGGCCGCACAGGCGTCGGCGAAATCGGCCGCGGACGCCAAGACCGCCGCAGAACAGGCCGCCGCGGTGCGCGCCGAGCTGCAGGCCAAGCAGAGTCAGCTGCAGGTCCAGATCGCCGTCGTCAAGGCCCAGTACGAGGCCCTGACCCCGCACCAGCGCGAGGAGCTCGCCGCGCTGCCGCCGACGCCTCCGGTGCCCGCGCCGCTGCCGCCAGGCGGCGATCCCGCGATCATCGCCGCACCGCCTGCGCCCGGTGCCATCCCGCCCGGTGATCTGGCACCCCCGACGGGTGGGCATTCCGGGACCGTCATCCAGGCCGCACTCAGCCGCATCGGCTCGCCGTACTCGTGGGGCGGGTCCGGACCCAGCGCCTTTGACTGTTCCGGGCTGGTGATGTGGGCGTTCCAGCAGGCCGGTATCTCGCTGCCGCACTCCAGCCAGGCGCTGGCCAGGGGCGGTCAGGCGGTGTCGGTGGACCAGATGCAGCCCGGCGACGTGGTCAACTACTACTCCGACGCGTCGCACTCGGCGATCTACATCGGTGACGGAATGATGGTGCACGCCTCTACGTACGGCACGCCGGTGCGAGTCGCCCCGGTGAACAATGCGCCGATCTACAACGTCCGCCGCTACTGACCGCCTGGCGGTGCACGCCAGAAGCCGAAAGACCCTGTTCGCCGTACTCCTTGCCGAACTGCTCAGCGCGCTGCTGCTGGTGGGCCGGTTCGACACCCCGTCGGGCCCCGTGTTGGCCACACCGGCCTCGGTGACCACCCCCACCACGGCGTCGAGCAGCCAGGTTCTGCGCGACGGCCGCACCGTGCAGTTGGTCGGCATGGGCGGGCAGCAGACGACGCGGCTGTTGTCGCGGATCGCCGCCGAGATGGACGACGCCGCGGCCGCGGTCACCGCGTTCTGGGGTCCGAACTGGCCGCGCGACATCGTCGTGGTGGCCGCCGGCACCGACGAGCAGTTCGCGGTGATCGGCGGCGGCGGCCCCCACACCGCGGCCACCACCACCGCCGAGCGGATCATGTTCGCTCCAGCCGCCGACACGATGAGCGACTCCGCGCTGCGAATTGTCTTGCGACATGAGCTGTTTCACTACGCGGTCCGCGCCGAGACGGCCGCCGACGCCCCGCAGTGGCTCACTGAAGGGGTCGCCGACTTCGTGGCGCGCCCGGCCGCGCCGCGTCCCGACGGCGTGGCCGCGACGTTGCCCACCGACGCCGATCTGGCAGGCCCGCAGCGCTCGGCGGCCTATGACCGCGCCTGGCTGTTCAGCCGGTTTGTGGCCGACGAGTACGGGGTCGGCAAACTTCGGGAGCTCTACCTGCGCGCCTGCGGGCACGGCCACCCCGACACCGCGACAGCGCTGCACGAGGTGCTGGGCCAGGAGCCCGACGCCATCATGGCGCAGTGGCGGCAGTGGATGTGATGGGTTGAGCCGGGTCCTGTTGGTCACCAACGACTTTCCGCCGCGCCGCGGCGGCATCCAGTCCTACCTGCAGGAGCTGGTCCACCACCTGGTCGCCACCGGTGAGCACACGCTGACCGTCTACGCACCGAAGTGGAAGGACAGCGACGCCTTCGACGAACAAGCCGCGGCGAGCGGTTACACCGTGGTGCGCCATCCGGGCACCCTGATGCTTCCAGAACCGTCGGTGATGATGCGTATGCGCCGGCTCATCGAACGCCACCGGGCCGATACGGTCTGGTTCGGTGCGGCGGCGCCGCTGGCGCTGATGGCTCCGTTGGCGCGCCAGAGCGGCGCAACACGGGTGCTGGCCAGCACCCACGGCCACGAGGTCGGCTGGTCGATGCTGCCACTGGCCCGAACGGCGTTGCGCCGCATCGGATCCGGCACCGACGTGGTGACCTACGTCAGCGACTACACCAGAAGCCGGTTCGCGTCGGCGTTCGGACCCGACGCCGCGCTCGAGCACCTGCCGCCGGGCGTGGACACCGACCGGTTCGCCCCCGATGAGGTGGCGCGCGCCGAACTGCGCGCACGTTACCGGCTGGGGGACCGCCCGGTGGTCGCGTGCGTATCGCGGTTGGTGCCGCGCAAGGGCCAGGACATGTTGATCCGGGCGTTGCCCGCGATCCGCCAGCGCGTCCACGGCGCGGCGCTGCTCATCGTCGGCGGCGGTCCGTACCGGGCGTCGCTGCGCCGGTTGGCACATAGTTTCGGCGTAGCGTCGCACGTGTTCTTCACCGACGCGGTGCCCGGTGACGAACTGCCCGCCCACCACGCGGTGGCCGACGTGTTCGCGATGCCGTGCCGTACCCGCGGCGCGGGCCTGGACGTCGAGGGGCTGGGCATCGTGTATCTGGAGGCCTCGGCGACGGGGATTCCGGTGGTGGCGGGGCGTTCTGGCGGCGCACCGGAAACCGTGCGTGACGGCGAAACCGGAGTGGTGGTCGACGGCTGGGACGTCGGCGCCATCGCGGCAGCGGTCAGCGACCTGCTCGCGAACCCCGACCGGGCGGCCCGCATGGGCGCGGCCGGCCGGCGCTGGGTGGTGGACAACTGGCAGTGGCGCACCCAGGCCGCGCGGCTGTCCGCGTTGCTCTAACCCCTCTGGTAGATCGCCTCGATGTCGGCGGCGAACTTCTCGGCCACCACCTTGCGTTTGACCTTCATCGTCGGCGTCAACTCGCCGGTGTCCTCGGTGAAATCGACCGGCAGGATGCGGAACTTGCGGATTCCCTCGGCCTTCGACACCGCCTGGTTGGCCTCCTTGACGGCCAGATCGACCTCGGCGATCAGATCGGGGTCGTCGGTCAGGTCACCCACCGTGGCGTTGGCGCCCTTGCTGTTTCGTTCCTTCCAACCCTCGATGGCCTCGGGGTCGATGGTGATCAGCGCGCCGACGAACGGCTTTCCGTCCCCGACCGCCATGGCCTGGCTGATCAGCGGATGCGCGCGCAGTTGGTCCTCGAGGATCCCCGGTGCGACGTTCTTGCCGCCGGCGGTGACGATGATCTCCTTTTTGCGGCCGATGATCGTCAGGAACCCGTCGTCGTCGATCGCGCCGAGGTCACCGGTGTGGAACCAGCCGTCGGAGAACACCTTCTGGGTCTCTTCCTCGTTGCGCCAGTAGCCCTCGAACACGACGCCACCCCGGACCAGCAGCTCCTGGTCCTCGTTGAGGCGCATGCTGTTGCCGGGCAACAGTTTTCCGACCGACCCGATCCGCAGGTCGTCGATCCGGTTCACCGTGACCGCGGCGCTGGTCTCGGTCAGGCCGTAGCCCTCGTAGATGGTCACCCCGACACCGCGGTAGAAGTGGCCGAGCCGCTCGCCCAGCGGTGCGCCACCGGAGATCGCGCCGCGGCATTCACCGCCGAGCGCCGCCCGCAGCTTGCCGTAGACCAGCCGGTCGAACACCGCGTGCTTGGCCCGCAGCAGCAGGCCCGGCCCGCCCGTGTCCTGGGCCCTGCTGTAGTCGATGGCGGTGTTGGCGGCCATCTGGAAGATGCGGCCCTTACCGTCGTTGTCGGCGTTCTGCTCGGCGGTGTTGTACACCTTCTCGAACACCCGCGGCACCGAGACCACCAGCGTCGGCTTGAACACCGCGAAGGTGGGAACCAGGTTCTTGATGTCGCTGGTGAAGCCGAGCGTGACCTTGTTGGCGAAGGCGGCCAGCGTGACCGCACGGGCCAACACGTGGGCCAGCGGCAAGAAGACCAGCAGCTTCTCGCCCTTGTCCAGCAGCGTCGGGAAGCTTTCCTTGCAGCCGCGGATCTCGTAGACCAGGTTGGAGTGGGTGAGTTGACAGCCCTTCGGCGTGCCCGTCGTGCCGGAGGTGTAGATCAGCGTCGCGGGGTCGGTGACCTTGATTCCGGCCAGCCGGTCCTCCAGTTGCCTGGCATCCAGCGACTTGCCCGCCTCGGCCAGCGCCTCCAGCGCAGGAGTACCCGACCCCTCGATGCGCAGCACCTCACGCAGCGCGGGAAGCTCGTTGACGAGGTTGTCGATCTTGTCGGCGTGCGCGTCGGTCTCGGCGAAGACCAGCACGGCGTCGGAGTTGCCCAGCACGAACTTCACCTGTTCGGCGGAGCTGGTCTCATAGATCGGCACGGTCACCGCGCCGACGGCCTGGATCGCGAAGTCGATGATGGGCCATTCGTAGCGGGTCGCCGCCAGCAACGCGACCCGGTCGCCGGGGTTCACGCCGCGCGCGATCAAACCCAATGCCGTGGAACGGATCTGTTCGGCGGCCTGCTTGCAGGTCACATCGGTCCACACACCGTCGATCAGGCGTTGGAAGATGACGTGGTCGGGATCGTCGCGCTCGTGGTCGAAGACACTTTGTACGACGTTGTCGTGCTCGTCTACGGTGAACGAAGCGGGACTGTTGAACTCACGCACGGTCCTGGCCTTTCGACGTTCGGCAACTCTGCCGTATCCAGCCTAGTCGGCCACGGCCGGCCAAGCCGGGTGCATATGTGAAGCTGGGAGGTCATGAACAGCATCCAGGTGGCAGACCAGACGTTCGTGGCCGCCGATCCGGTCGAGGTCGGACGGTCGGTCGGCGATCCCGCGAGCTGGCGGCGCTGGTGGCCCGACCTGCGGCTCACCGTGGTGGAGGACCGCGGTGAGCTGGGGCACCGGTGGAGCGTGACAGGGGCGCTCACCGGCACGATGGAGGTCTGGCTTGAGCCCGCACTCGACGGCGTCATCCTGCACTATTTCCTGCACGCCGAACCGTCGGGGGTGGCGGCGTGGCAGCTGGCCAAGATGAACCTGGCCAAGATGAACCATCAACGCCGGGTGGCGGGTAAGAACATGGCGTTCGAGGTCAAGCAGCGGCTCGAGGCCACCCGTCCGGTGGGCGTATCGCGCCTGGCCTGATAGTTCGGCCATCCCCGGGCGGGGAGGGTAAATTTTTGGCCAGCGACAAATTTCACCAGGAAAGAAGCAGTGGCGGACAAGACGGCGCAGACGATCTACATCGATGCCGACCCCTCGACGGTGATGGACGTCATCGCCGACATCGGTTCCTATCCGGACTGGGTCGCCGAGTACAAGGAAACCGAGGTCCTGGAGACCGACGAGCAGGGCAACCCCAAGACGGCCCGGCTGGTGCTCGACGCCGCCGTTCTCAAAGACACGATGGTGTTGTCCTACGAGTGGCCGCCGGACCGTCTTTCGGTGACGTGGAGCCTGGTGTCGAGCTCGCTGCTCAGATCGTTGAACGGCGCGTATCGGCTGGCCCCCAAGGGATCCGGGACAGACGTCACCTATGAACTGGCGGTCGACCTGATCATCCCGATGATCGGGCTGCTGAAGCGCAAAGCTGAACGGCGCTTGACAGACACCGCGTTGAAGGACCTGAAGAAACGAGTCGAGGCTGAGTGAGCTGAGTGATCCCGCCGAAGCGGCTGCCGCCAGTATCAGCCTGTTCGTCGGAAAGGGCGGTGTAGGCAAGTCGACGTTGGCGACCGCCACCGCCGTACGCGACGCACGTGTGGGCCTTCGGGTGCTTCTCATCTCGACCGACCAGGCGCACTCGATCGGCGACGTGCTGGGCACCACGGTCGCCCCGACCGGGCGCCGGGAGCCGACCCGGGTGCTGGCCGACCTGGAAACCGGGACCGCCGACGGGTCAGGCGGGTTTCTGGACGCGCTGGCGCTGGACACGTTGGCCCTGCTGGAGACGCGTTGGCGCGACGTCGCCGCGCTGATCTCGGCCAGATTTCCCGACTCCGATCTGGGAAACATTGCCCCGGAAGAACTCTCGGCTCTGCCCGGCGTCCAGGAGGTGCTCGGCCTGCACGAGGTCGGCGAGTTGGCCGCCTCGGGGCAGTGGGACCGGGTGGTGGTCGACTGCGCGTCGACGGCCGATGCGCTGCGCATGCTCACGTTGCCCGCGACGTTCGGGATGTACCTGGAACGGGCATGGCCGCGGCACCGGCGACTGGCCAGCGCGGCCGACAACGCGCGCACGGCCGCGGTGGTCGGCGTGCTCGAGCGCATCGCCGCAGGCACCGATGAGCTGAGCGCGATGCTCACCGACGAGTCGAGGGTCAGCGCGCACCTGGTGATGACGCCTGAGCGGGTGGTCGCCGCCGAGGCGGCGCGCACGCTGGGTTCGCTGGCGCTGATGGGTGTGCGGGTCGACGAGCTGATCGTCAATCAACTTCTGGTGCAAGACGATTCCTACGAATACCGCAACCTGCCCGACCATCCCGCGTTCGACTGGTACGCCGAACGCATCGCCGAGCAGCAGGCCGTCTTCGATGAACTCGACACCACGATCGGTGATGTGCAACTGGTCATGGTGCCCCACCTGGCCGGTGAACCGATCGGAGCCAAAGCGCTGGGCGAACTCCTCGACAACGCCAGGCGCAGGGACGGGGCGCCGCCACCGGGACCGCTGCGGCCGATCGTGGATCGGGAATCGGGCTCGGGCCTCGAAGCGATCTACCGAATGCGGCTAGAGTTGCCACAGGTCGATTCTGCGGCCCTGACGCTGGGTCGGGTCGACGACGACTTGATCATCGGTGCCGGCGGCCTACGCCGCCGGGTTCGGCTGGCGTCCGTGTTGCGCCGGTGCATCGTGGTGGACGCGCAGCTGCGCGGGTGTGAACTGACAGTGCGGTTTCGACCGAATCCGGAGGTGTGGCCGAAGTGAGTGGGGCACATCCCGAGCTCGGTCCGGAGCTGCGCCAGCTGGCTCAGACCATCCTGGACCGGCTCGACCCCGCCGTGAAACTGGCCGCAGCGCGGGCAATGGGGGACGGTGCGGGCAAGTGCCAGCAGGTGTGGTGTCCGGTGTGTGCGCTGGCGGCGCTGGCCGCCGGTGAGCAGCATCCGCTGCTGACGGTGATCGCCGAACACAGCGTCGCGCTGCTGGCCGTGGTCCGCGCCGTACTCGACAACAGCGCAGGACCGGGTGAGCCGCCGCCGAGCCCGCCGCCACCGGACAGCACAAATCCGAACGGCACACAGCCCGGCCACTATCAGCACATTCCGGTCATCGTCGAAGAATGAGCACACGTGACGGCCACGTCAGCGCACCGGCGCTGTGGTCGCATCCACAACGCGTAGGTAAAGTTGTCCCAGAACACCGGCCGGTGTTCGGTCACCGGGAGGGCCCATGTGGTATTGGCTGTTCAAATACATCTTCATGGGACCCGTGCTGTCGTTGCTGGGTCGACCCAAAGTGCAAGGCCTCGAACATGTTCCGCATTCCGGTCCGGTCATCCTGGCGAGCAACCACCTCGCCGTGGCCGACAGTTTCTATCTGCCGCTGGTAGTCAGCCGCCGGATCACCTTTCTGGCCAAGGCCGAGTACTTCACCGGAACCGGCATCAAAGGATGGTTCACCCGGTGGTTCTACACGGTGGCCGGGCAGGTGCCGATCGACCGGACCGACGCGGACAGCGCGCAGGCCGCGTTGACGACCGCCGCGCGCATCCTCGATGAGGGCAAGCTGCTCGGGATGTACCCCGAGGGCACCCGGTCGCCCGACGGGCGGCTCTACAAGGGCAAGACCGGTCTGGCGCGGCTGGCCCTTGAGACCGGTGTTCCGGTGATTCCGGTCGCGATGATCGGCACCGACGTCGTCAACCCGCCCGGCACCAAGATGTGGCGGTTCGGCCGGGTCGAGGTCAAGTTCGGCAAGCCGATGGATTTCAGCCGGTTCGAGGGCCTGGCCGGTAACCGGTTCATCGAACGCGCGGTGATCGACGAGGTGATGTACGAGCTGATGCGGCTGTCCGGGCAGGAGTACGTCGACCTGTACGCCGCCGACATCAAAGACGGCAAGGCCGACATCACCACCAAGCCGTCGGCGCGGATGCCCGAGGTAGCCGCCGGCTGAGCCGGCAATTCGGGGCTGAAGCCGGCTGAGCCGGCGATTCGGCTGGAGCCGGCTGAAGCGGCTAGTTCACCGCAGGCACCGGCCGATTCGCCGGGTTGGTCGGGGCCGGATCGGCGGTCTTCGAGCGTGCCGACACCGTGCCCGCAGCCGCGATCACCGCGATCGCCCACCACACATAGGAGCCGCCGACCAGTTGGCGCCACAGCGGTGCGGCGGTCTCGTGGTGTTCGGGCATCAGCGGAATCGGAGTCCACACCATCAGCGCGAGACCCGCCACGGCGAGCACCGCCAACGTGGCATGGCGCCGGCGATGGGCCACCACCGCGGCCACCAACACGGTCGGCAGCGCCCACACCCAGTGGTGCGACCACGACACGGGCGAGACCACCAGCCCGAACATCGCCACGCAGATCAACGCCAGCACCGGCTCGGCCTTGAGTACCCGTCGCGCCGCCCACACCGTAAGTGCCAGCACCGCAAAGCACGCCAGCGTCCACAGCACGAACCGGACGCCCTCGCCCAGCCCCAGCCGGGCCAGCGCGCCCGCGATGTTCTGGTTGGTGTTGAGCGTCGCGGTGCCGATGCGGTCGGTGTTGCGCACGGTCTCGGTCCAGTACTCGAGCGAGTCGCGCCAGGCGAACGCGAAACCGACCAGCGTGGCGGCGACCGCGGATGCGGCGCTGACGAGCAACGCCCGGGTGTCCCGGCGCAACAGGAAGTACAGCAGAAACACCGCGGGGGTGAGCTTGAGCGCGATGGCCAGGCCGAGCAGCATGCCGCGCGGCCACGGGGTCTTGCGGGGCACACAGTCGGCGATGACCAACGTCATCAGCACCACGTTGATCTGGCCGAAGTCGAAGTTCGACCGGATCGGCTCCAGATAGACCACCGCCGGCGCCACCAGCGCGGCCGCCAACCAGGCCCGGCGCAGCCACGCCGGCTCGTTGGTCACCGAACTCTGCGGCCACACGTTCAGCCCGCTCAACACGATCGTGGTCGCGACGATCAGCAGGATCAGCGTGGTGAGGGTGATCGCAACACCGGCCAGGTCCAGCGACAGCACGGCCAGCGGAGAAAACACGATCGCGGCCAGCGGGGGATAGGTGAACGGCAGATCCAGCCCGCCCTGGGTGGCGAACATCGCGCCGTCGGCGTACAACGCGCGGCCGTCGAGCCAGGCCTGACCGCCCATCCGGTACACGTCGACGTCGATGCGGTAGGGCATCCCGCCCAGCAGCCGCCAGCCCGCCCAGCCCAGCGCCGCCACGGTGAGCAGCTGAAACAGCCGCCAGCCCCAGATCCTCATGTTGCGCCCCACACTATCGGGGCGCATCGGCGCGTCTGCCGGTATCCCGGCCGTGTCACGTGCACGTCGGCGTAAGTTTTCTGGGTGCCCGCCGACCTGAACTTCGACTTCGCGATCCCGCCGGAACGGATCCCGCTGGCCCTCTGCCTGATCGCGTTCATCCTGACGTTCTTCGTCACCCGCACGATCGTGCGGTACATCCGCAGCCACGCCGACAGCGACGCGCCGCGCAAGTGGTGGCAGCCGCGCAATATCGGCACGGGCGGGCTGCACATCCACCACGTGGTTATCGGCGTGATCCTGGTCATGATCTCCGGGGTGACGATGGTGACGTTGGCGGTCGACGGGGGAGTACCCGAATTCACGGCGGCGGCAATCATATTCGGAATAGGGGCCGCGCTGGTTCTCGACGAGTTCGCGTTGATCCTGCATCTGGAGGACGTGTACTGGGCCGAGGACGGGCGCACGTCGGTCGACGCGGTGTTCGCCGCGGTGGCCGTCGCGGGTCTGCTGATCCTGGGGTTCAACCCGCTGTCGTTCTTCGACATCGGGATCTGGCGCGAAGACCACAGCCTCGCCGCGCGGGCCAGCGTCGTCGCGATCGCGGTGCTCACCTTGGCGCTGGCGGTCATCGTGCTGCTCAAGGGCAAGGTGTGGACCGGGCTGGTCGGGATGTTCATCACCCCGCTGCTGGTGGTTGGCGCGGTCCGGCTGTCACGGCCGCACGCGCCGTGGGCGCGCTGGCGCTACACCAATCGCCCGCACAAGATGCATCGCGCGCTGGAACGGGAAAGATGGCTGCGGCGACCCGTCGTGCAGGCCAAGCTGTGGCTGCAGGACGCGATCGCCGGGATGCCGAAGTTTCCCGACGACGCCAAGGTCGACGAACAACTCGACCGCGAGATCCGCGCCGCCCCGGCACCGGGTGAGCGGGCGAACACCCGACAACGCGACAAGGAACATGTTTAGTGCGCTACTTCTACGACACCGAGTTCATCGACGATGGCCGCACCATCGAGTTGATCTCGATCGGTGTCGTCGCCGAGGATGGGCGTGAGTACTACGCCGTCTCAACCGAATTCGACCCCGAACGCGCGGGCAGCTGGGTGCGCAAACACGTGCTGCCCAAGCTGCCGTCGCCGGGGGCGGCGGTGTGGCGTTCGCGTCGGCAGATCCGCTCGGAGCTGGAGGGGTTTTTCGGCGTCGACGGCAACGAGCCGATCGAGCTGTGGGCCTGGGTGGGCGCCTACGACCACGTGGTGCTGTGTCAGCTGTGGGGTCCGATGACCGAGCTACCGCCGGCGATGCCGCGCTTCACCCGTGAACTGCGCCAACTGTGGGAAGAGCGCGGTTCGCCGCGGCTGCCGCCGCGTCCCGACGACAGCCACGACGCGCTGGTCGACGCGCGGCACAACCTGTTCCGGTTCCGGTTGATCACCGAGGGTCCCCAGGCCGCGGGGTCGTTACCATGAACGGGTGAACTGGACCGTCGACGTACCCATCGACCAGCTGCCCCCGCTGCCGCCGCTACCCGATGAGCTGCGGCAGCGGTTGGACGCCGCCCTGGCCAAGCCGGCGGTGCAACAGCCCAGCTGGGATGCGGAACACGCCAAGACCATGCGGACGGTGCTGGAGAGCGTTCCGCCGGTGACGGTGCCTGCCGAGGTCGAGCGGCTCAAGGGGCTGCTGGCCGACGTGGCCCGCGGCGAGGCGTTCCTGCTGCAGGGCGGGGACTGCGCCGAGACCTTCGTCAACAACACCGAACCCCACATCCGCGCCAACATCCGCACGTTGCTGCAGATGGCGGTGGTGCTGACCTACGGCGCCAGCGTGCCGGTGGTCAAGATGGCCCGGATCGCGGGCCAGTACGCCAAGCCGCGCTCGTCGGACATCGACGCGCTCGGGTTGAAGTCCTACCGCGGCGACATGGTCAACGGCTTCGCGCCGGATCCCGCCGTCCGCGAACACGACCCGTCGCGTCTGGTGCGCGCCTACGCCAACGCCAGCGCCGCGATGAACCTGGTGCGCGCGCTGACCGCGTCGGGTCTGGCGTCGCTGCACCAGGTGCACGACTGGAACCGCGAGTTCGTCCGCACCTCGCCCGCGGGTGCGCGCTACGAGGCGCTGGCCGGTGAGATCGACCGTGCATTGACGTTCATGAGCGCCTGCGGCGTCGACGACCGCAACCTGCAGACCGCGGAGATCTACGCCAGCCACGAGGCGCTGGTGCTGGATTACGAGCGTGCGATGCTGCGCCTGTCCACCGAGGACGCCGAAGGTATGGCGGGGGAGCACAAGCCCAAGCTCTACGACCTGTCGGCGCACTACGTGTGGATCGGGGAGCGCACCCGCCAACTCGAGGGCGCCCACATCGCGTTCGCCGAAGTGATCGCCAACCCGATCGGCGTCAAGATCGGTCCGACGATGACGCCGGAACTGGCCGTCGAGTACGTCGAACGCCTCGACCCGGCCAACGTGCCTGGACGGTTGACGCTGGTGACCCGCATGGGCAACAACAAGATTCGCGACACGCTGCCGCCGATCATCGAGAAGGTGCAGGCCACCGGCCATCAGGTGATCTGGCAGTGCGATCCGATGCACGGCAACACCCACGAGTCGTCCAACGGGTACAAGACCCGCCATTTCGACCGGATCGTCGACGAGGTGCAGGGCTTCTTCGAGGTGCACCGGGCGCTGGGCACCCACCCCGGCGGTATCCACGTCGAGATCACCGGTGAGGACGTGACGGAGTGCCTCGGTGGCGCACAGGACATCTCCGACACCGACCTGGCGGGCCGCTACGAAACCGCGTGCGATCCGCGGCTCAACACCCAGCAGAGCCTGGAGTTGGCGTTCCTGGTCGCGGAGATGCTGCGCGACTAGAGTCGGGCCGCTACAGCAGGACGCTGATATTGGTGCCCAGCGTCCACGCGCCCGCGGCGATCAGCCCGGTCAACGTTAGCACCGTGAGAAACCAGAACCATCCCGCCCTTCTGGCGCGTTGGCGCGCCCAGTAGAACTCGTCGAGGTCGATGCCCGCGAACCTGCCTGTGACGGGCTGATATTCGGGTTCGGGTGCGATGTCGTCGCGGGTGAACTCGCGGGTGTGCTGAGGCGGGGGCGGCGCCTGCGGTGCGTGCCGGCTGTGGTGCAGCGCCGCCGACGCGTGCTGGGCCGAGTTGCGCGGAGCGGGCACCCGGAACGGCGGCAGCCCCAGCTCGTCGACGATCGCGTCCAGCTCGTCGGCCATGTGCTGGGCGTCGGCGTAGCGTTGCGCGGGGTCGCGGGCGGTGGCGTGCAACACCAGCTCGTCGAATTGTGCTGGGACACCGGCGATCACCGAGCTCGGCATGGGAACGTCGTTGTCCATCCGTTGATACGCCACGGCAAGGGCGCTGTCGCCGGTGAACGGTGTGGTGCCGGTGAGCAGTTCGTAGAGCAGGATGCCGGCCGCGTACACATCGCTGCGTGGCCCGGCGTTGCCAGTGCTGACCTGCTCCGGTGACAGGTAGGCCGCCGTACCCAAAATCACGCTGGTGGAGGTGATCTTGGCTTCGGCCACTGCGCGCACCAGGCCGAAGTCGGCGATCTTGACATCGCCGTCGTCGGAGATCAGCACGTTCTCGGGTTTGATGTCGCGGTGGACCAGCCCGGCCTGGTGGGCGACGGCCAACCCGCCGAGCACCGGCGCCAGCACCGCCGCGGCGGCGTGCGGCGGCATCGGGCCGCGTTCGCGCAACAGTTCCCGCAGCGTGCCGCCCTCGACGAGCTCCATGACCAGAAAGGGCTGCTGACCGTCCATACCCTGGTCGTACACGGCGACCAGGCCCGGATCCTTCAGCCGGGCCACCGCGCGCGCCTCGCGCTGGAAGCGGGTGAGGAACTGGGTGTCACCCGCATAGCGCGAATCCATGATCTTGACCGCGACGGGCCGGTCGAGTCGCAGGTCCAGGCCGCGGTACACCGCCGACATGCCACCGGTGGCGATGATCGTGTCCACCCGGTAGCGGCCGTCCAGCACGGTCCCGCCCAGGGGATCCAATTGCTGGTTGGCTTCCACCGAAGACATGGTAACGAGACGGCCCGCTCGACTTAGACTCGATGTGGTGAGCACCATTCCGGCCGCCGAAGATGTTCTCGATCCCGATGAGGCCGTGTACGACCTGCCCGCGGTCGCCGACTTGCTCGGCGTACCGGTGTCCAAAGTGCATCAGCACCTCAAGGAGGGCCACCTGATCGCCATTCGCCGAAACGGTGAGGTGGTGGTGCCCAAGGTGTTTTTCGACGACACCGGACACGTGGTCAAGAGCCTGGCCGGTCTGCTCGTCGTCCTGCACGACGGGGGATATCACGAGACCGAGATCATGCGCTGGCTGTTCACCCCCGACCCGTCGCTGACGATCCGCCGCGACGGCAGCACCGAAAATCAGGTCAATGCTCGGCCGGTTGATGCGCTGCATTCCCACCAGGCTCGCGAGGTGGTCCGTCGGGCCCAGGCGATGGCTTATTGACCGCCCACGGTCGTGGCGTACTGAGCGCGGTCGTCTCCGACGTCCGGGACAGCGCATACCACGCCACCACCGCGCACGCCGTTGCCAGCAGCACGTGCGTCCACGAGTACATTCCGTGCGCCCCGTCGGGCTTCCACACCACGGTGATCCATGTCGACAGCCCGGCGATCACCGCGATCGCCGACCGGGTCTGCGCCAGTGCGGAAACCACCGCCAACGGCCAGGTGTAGTACCAGGGCAGCGCAGCGGGCACGAACAGCACCACCACGACCATCACCCAGGCGATGCCCACCAGCGCCTCCCGGTCGGTGTGGCGAAAACGCCACCACAGCAACGGAAGTGCGATCGCGATGATCGCGATGCCGATGATCCTGGTGACGTCGAGCACGGCGTAGAAGTTGACGGCGCCGAACAGGCCGCCGACGACGTTGATCAGGTTGGCCGCCGCGGTCGGGATGGTCAGCCAGTTGATGATCTTCACCGAGCCGGCGAGCGCGGTCAGCCAGCCCAGGCCCACGCCTGCGATCAGCGACAGGACCGCGAACACCACGACGAACAGCACCGCGGACGCCACCGTGGCGATCACGAAAGCCTTGGCTGCGCCGTACCCGCGCCGGCTCCGAAGGTCACGGGCCCACACCCAGACCATGAACGGAAGCGCCAGCCCCGCCGTGGCTTTCACCGCGACGGCGGCGGCGATCAGGCCCACACCCCAGCCGTGGCGGCCGGAGAACGCCAGCGCGATGCCCGCCATCATCAGCCCGACCATCAGCATCTCGTTGTGCACGCCGCCCATGAGGTGGATGATCACCAGCGGGTTGAGCACGCAGATCCACAATGCGGTCGGCCCGTCGGCGCCGACATGGCGGGCCACCCGCGGAGCGGCCCAGATCAGCAGCGCCAGACCGGGCAGCATGCACAGCCGCAGCAGCAGCGTGCCCGCGACGATGTCCTCGCCGACCAGTTGGGTGACGAACCTGGCGATCAGGATGAAGCCGGGTCCGTACGGCGCGGTGGTCGTCGTCCAGATCGGGCTCACGTTGTCCAGCAACGAGTTCGGGTTGTCGACGGGGCCGACGGCGTAGGGGTCGAAGCCGTCGCGCAGCAGCGCGCCCTGAGCCAGGTACGAATAGGTGTCCCTGCTGAACAGCGGAACGCTGAGCAGCAGCGGCGCCAACCAGAACGCGGTGGTGGCGACCATCGTGTATTCGGTTGTGGTGCGGGCGATCACGCGCCGGCCCAGCCACAGCCACGCCACCAGCATCAGCGCCACGCCGGCCCACATCAGGATCGACGACAGCACCAGCCCGTGCCCGAAGCGCAGCCACGACACGTGCATCGACTCCAGCAGCGGATCGTGCAGTCGGGTGCTGCCGGCGCCCAGCCCGCCGGCCGCGATCAGCAGGGCGCCCAGAAAGCCCAGCCGGGCGGGTTGTGCCTGCGGGGACGTCGCGAACGACGTCAGTCGCGAAAGGTGTTGTACCAGGGAGGTCGTCATGTCTCTAGGCGGACCGGTTCGCGACCAATCTGGTGAGCTCGGCCAGTCCGGCTTTGGCGTGTTCGTCGATCGGTGCCGCGTCCAGCGTGTGCAGGGCTCGTTGGGTGAGTTCCTCGATGCGCTGTTCGACGGCGGCCAACGCGCCCACCGACTCGATCATCTGGCAGAGTTCCTTCACCGCGGCATCGGAGAGCTCGCTACCGATGGCGGCGCGCAACCGCTTGGCGGCCGCGGGATCGTTCTTGTCGGCCAACTCGATCGCCTCGGCCAGCAGCACCGTGCGCTTGCCCGACCGCAAGTCGTCACCGGACGGTTTCCCGGTGACGGCGGGGTCGCCGAACACGCCGAGAACGTCGTCGCGCAACTGGAACGCGACGCCCAGGTCATTGCCCATCTCGTGGAACGCCGCCAGCACCTCGGGCCGGTCGGCGGCCGCGGCGACGCCCAACTGCAGCGGACGCGAGATCGTGTAGGACGCGGTCTTGTAGATGTTGACCGTCATCGCGGACTCCACCGCTTCGGCGCCGCTGGCCTCGGAGACGATGTCGAGGTACTGGCCGGCGAGCACCTCCGAACGGATCGCGGCCCAGATCCGGCGCACCCGCCGATGGGCTTCGGCCGGCAGATCCGCCGTCGCGACGATGTCGTCGGCCCACACCAGCGCGAGGTCGCCCAGCAGGATTGCCGCTGACACCCCGAACTGTTCGGAAGGCCCGTGCCAGGCGTTGGCGCGGTGCCGGTCGGCGAACAGCCGGTGCACGGTGGGCAGCCCGCGCCGCGTCGCGGAGGCGTCGATGACGTCGTCGTGGACCAGCGCACAGGCATGCAGCAGCTCGAGGGCGGAGAACAACCGCAGCGCCTGCGGGTCGAGCGGGTCCACGTCGTGGTCGACGACCGCGCGCCAGCCCCAGTAGGCGAACGCGGGCCGCAGCCGTTTGCCGCCGCGCAGCACGAATTCCTCCAGCGCGGCGGTCAGCTCAGCGTAGGCCGGACCCATGTAGGCACCGTCTTCGGCGCGTCCGGCCAGCACCTCACGCAGCTGTTCGGTGACGGCGCCGGCCAACTCGACGGCTGACGGTGCCACAGTGTGCACGCTCAGAGGGCGCCCCTTTCGCTGTGCGTTTCTACCCCGGCCCGAGACGCATTCAGAGTAGAGCCTGCAGGTGAGCAATTAGCAACCCAGGCGGTGGCCCGTCGCCGGCTACGACGCGGGGTCGCCGACGCGGGGAGAGCGGTCGCGGCTCAGATACGCCAGCGCGCCGATGAGGCCGGCCACCGCCAGCGAGCCCAGCCCGAGCCAGATCGCGGCGCCGGTGAACGAGCGGGCGCTGGGATCGGTGTAGCGCGCCTGGGCGTTCATCGTGCTGACCACGCCGGGGCGCAGCTTCCACTGGACGATCTCCGCGGAGACCTGCTCACCGTTGGTCGAGGTCACCTCGCCGGGAAACGACACCGACAACGACACGTCGGCCTCCGGATCGTTGAGCGACGTGAGATCGGCGCGGCCCTCGAGGATCACCAGGTCACCGGCGCGGCGCAGCGAGATGTCCACGCCCGCGGCGTCGCGGTTCATGCTGGCCAGCTGCGGGACCTCGGCGAACGTCAGGTCGGAGAACACCGCCCGCGAGCCCACGTAGTCGTCGCGCTCGTACTCCGAAACCGCAACCTTGTTGGAGAACGGCAGGTTGTTGAGCAGTTGCGGGCCTTTGTCGTCGGCGTTGCGGGGAATGGCTGCCGCGACGATCTGCCCGGATACCCGGTCGTCGGGGGAGACGGTGATCGACGCGCGGATCCGCACACACCCCACAGCCGTGGGCAACACCACGAGCAACACCAGAACAACGGCCAGCAGCCGGGTTCTGCTGCCGCGCTTCAGGAGGGCCGGCACGTGGTCATCGTGCCAGATCGACGCGTCAAAGCGGCAGCGACCGGCCCAGGATGGCGAAGGCGCGCGGGTCTCCGGCGAAGTGGTAGCCGCGGATGATGTCGGTGAAGCCGAGCCGTCGGTACAGCCGCCAGGCCCGATTGGACTCGCCGTTGATCTCCGGCGTCGACAGCAGCACGTAGGACTCGGCGCGGTCGGCGAGCAGCCTGCGCGCCAACGCTTCACCGAGCCCGCGGCCCTGAGCGCGGGGGTGGATGTGCAGCTCGGTGAGCTCGAAGTAGCTCGTCATCAGCTCCGAGATCCGCGAGCGGTCCGCACCCACCCGGCGCAGACCCGACACCACCTGCTGCTGCCACCACTGGTCGGGTGCGCCGCAGTAGCCGTAGGCGATGCCCAGCAGCGGCGCGCGGGCAAGTGTGTCGGCGCCAGGCCCGTCCGGTTCGGTGGTTTCCACCGCGGCGACCGCCTTCCAGCCCTGTCTGCGGGTGTGCTCCAGCCACATCGAGGCGCGCTGATCTTCGGTGCCGCGGGGATACCGCATGGCGTCGACGTACACCGCGAGGGCGTCACCGAGCCGGCGTTGCATATCGCTCGGCGACAGATCGATGAGATGTGTCGCCAACTGTTCTCGCCTTCTCCGAGGGGTGGTGCGGGGTCTGGTTCCATTATTCGGTGAGATGCTGCTGCTTCCCAGCGGCGGCGCACGTCATACAATCGGGGGTCCAACAAGGTGGTACGGCTCAGATAGACCTCGTATCATGACTGTTAGGTGCCCGTTGCGGCGGGTGCGACTGTTTAGTTTTTGAGATGGCCGGGTCGGCCCCGGGTTTCGAGGGAGGGACGAATGCCACTCTCCGATCATGAGCAGCGCATGCTCGACCAGATCGAGAGCGCGCTCTACGCCGAGGACCCCAAGTTCGCGTCCAGCGTTCGTGGTGGCACCTTGCGCGCTCCCTCGGCGCGGCGTCGCCTTCAGGGCGCCGCGCTTTTCGTGGTCGGTCTGGCGCTACTGGTCTCCGGCGTCGCATTTCCCGCGACCCAGATCAGCGGTTTTCCGATTCTGTCCGTCATCGGCTTCATGGTGATGTTCGGCGGAGTGGTGTTCGCCATCACTGGCCCGCGGGTGGTCGGCGGGCGTGACCGTTCTCCCGAACCGGGCGCACCGCGGCAGAAGAAGGCCAAGGGCTCCGGCGGCTCGTTCACCAGCCGCATGGAAGACCGTTTCCGCCGCCGCTTCGACGAATAGTCCGACACCGAACAAGGGGTAGCCCGCCCGGGCTGCCCCTTTTTTGGTGCGCCCGCCCGCCCCCACTTCACCCCACCCGCTACGAGCTGCGGTTTTGCTGTTCGCGGGGTACTCACCGACCGGTGCTCGTGGCGCTGGGTGGGGAAACCGCCACATCGACACGTTGTGTTGGGAGCAAAGTGGGGGATTGTGGGGTAAAGTGGCGGACAACGGAGCGACCGGGGCTTCGTTGACAGACCGGGCAGTTGGAGGTTGGCGAGATGTTTCTCGGCACCTACACGCCGAAGCTCGACGACAAGGGGCGGCTCACGCTGCCCGCCAAGTTCCGCGACGCGCTGGCAGGAGGGTTGATGGTCACCAAGAGCCAAGATCACAGCCTGGCCGTGTACCCGCGCGCCGAGTTCGAAAAGCTGGCGCGACGGGCGTCGCAGGCCTCGCGCAGCAACCCGGAGGCGCGGGCGTTCCTGCGAAACCTGGCCGCTGCCACCGATGAACAGCATCCCGATTCGCAGGGCCGCATCACGCTGTCCGCCGATCACCGCCGCTACGCCAACCTGTCCAAGGACTGCGTGGTGATCGGATCGGTTGACTACCTGGAAATCTGGGATTCCACGGCATGGCAGGAGTACCAGCAGACCCACGAAGAGAACTTCTCCGCGGCCACCGATGAAGCTCTGCACGACATCATCTGACTCGGCGGCTGACCGGCATGCGGCCCGTGCATCGCGGCCTCTGCCCGAACCGGCCCTGGCGTACTTCCCCAACGCCAGGTCCGTGCTCTCGGACAGGGACCCCGATGCAGCGGGCACGCTGCTCGGCCGGAAAAGGGCATATGCGAGAGGTATTGCGATGGCCCCGGAAGCTCACGGACACGTGCCGGTCCTGCTCGACCGCTGCGTCGAACTCCTCGAACCGGCGCTGACCCGGCACAGTTCGGACGGCGCCGGCGCCGTGTTGGTCGACGCCACGCTGGGCGCGGGCGGACACGCCGAACGGTTCCTGACCCAGTTTCCCAATCTGCGGTTGATCGGGCTGGACCGCGATCCCGACGCGCTGTGGATCGCCGGGGAACGGCTGGCCCCGTTCGGTGACCGGGTGATGCTGGTGCGCACCCGCTACGACGGCATCGAAGGCGTGCTGGGTGAAACCGGTTACTGGGCAAGCAAAGTCGACGGCGTCCTGTTCGACCTCGGGGTGTCTTCGATGCAGCTCGACCGCACCGAGCGCGGGTTCTCGTATTCCGCCGACGCACCGCTGGACATGCGGATGGACCCCGACGCCGCGTTGACAGCCGCCGAGGTCGTCAACACCTACGACGAGAAGGCGCTGACCCGCGCGCTGCGCGAGTTCGGCGAGGAGCGCTTCGCCGGTCGCATCGCCGCCCAGATCGTCCGCCGCCGCGCTCGGCAACCGTTCGCCACCACAGGTGATCTCGTCGAACTGCTGTATCAGGCGATCCCGGCGCCGGCCAGGCGCACCGGCGGCCATCCGGCCAAGCGCACCTTCCAGGCGCTGCGCATCGTCGTCAACGGCGAACTGGACTCGCTGCGCGCGGCGCTGCCCGCAGCGCTGTCGGCGTTGGCGCCGGGCGGGCGGATCGTGGTGATGGCCTATCAGTCCCTGGAAGACCGCATCGTCAAGAACGCGTTCACCGCCGCGACGGCGTCGCGCACACCTCCCGGTCTGCCCGTCGAATTACCCGGGCACGAACCGCAGTTCGTCGCATTGACCCGCGGCGCCGAGCGCGCAGCGCCGGCGGAGGTCGAACTGAACCCGCGTAGTGCATCTGTTCGGCTGCGAGCACTGGAAAAGGTGAGGGGAGCGGCGTGAAACCCAAGCAGGCCAAGCGTAAAGCGCCGGTGCGCGGCAGCGACGAGCGTCGAAGGAATCCGCGTAACCCGCGCGAACCACGTAACACGCGCAACCCGCAGCGCCGCGCGGCCGATGCCCCGCCGCGGCGCAAACCCCCTCGCGAACAGCGCACCGCCCGCCCGGCGCCGCAAACCGGTCCGATCCGGCGCCCTGTCGAGCGACCGGCCCGGCCGAAGAACACCAGCCAGGCCAAGGCCCGAGCCAAGGCACGTAAAGCCAAGGCGCCCAAGGTCGTCCGGCCACCACTTCGACAGCGGCTCATCGTCAAGCTCGCATCGATCGACCTGAACCCCCGGACCCTGTTCGCCCGGGTGCCGTTCGTGGTGCTGGTCATCGGATCGCTGGGCTTCGGGCTCGGCGTCACGCTGTGGTTGTCCACCGACGCCGCGGAGCGCTCCTATCGACTCGGCAGCGCCCGCGAGACCAACCAGGAGCTCCTGCAACAGAAGGAAGCCCTCGAGCGCGAGGTGCTCGAGGCGCAGGCCGCACCGGCGTTGGCCGAGGCGGCTCGCGAGCTCGGCATGATCCCGTCGCGTGACACCGCGCACCTGGTGCAGGACCCGGCGGGCAACTGGGTCGTGGTCGGCACCCCGAAACCCGCGGAGGGCGTTCCGCCGCCGCCGCTGAACACACCGCTGCCGGAGGCGGCCCCGCCGCCACCGCCCTCGTCGCCCGCGCCCCGGGTGGTCGAACCGCTCGAGCGCTCGGTCCGGTTACCGTCCACGACGGAACAGGTGCCCGGGGCCGTGCCGCAGGTGCCCGGGGTCGTGCCGCAGGTGCCCGGGGTCGTGCCGCAGGTGCCCGGTGCCGTACCGCACGTGCCGGCGCAGGGCCCGCCGGGGCCGGTACCCGGGATGCAACAACCGTTGCCGGTCCCAGCACCCGCACCCGCACCCGTGCCCGTGCCCGCGCCCGCGGTTGGCGCTCCGGCATGAGCCGCGGCGAGCGCCAGACCCGGCGGACAGCAAAACCCAAACCCCGCCCGGCCAAAAGCGCGACCGCCACCACACAGGAGCGCTCGGCCAAGTCGCGGCGTACCCGTTCGCCCATCGTCGACAGCGGGCTGCGCAGCGCGTCGTTCGTGTTCCGGCACCGCACCGGAAACGCCGTGATCTTCCTGCTGCTCGTCGTCGCCGCCGCGCAGCTGTTCAACCTGCAGGTGCCGCGCGCCGAGGGGCTACGCGCCGAGGCCGCAAGCCAGCTCAAGGTCACCGACGTCGACAAGGCGGTGCGCGGGGCGATCGTCGACCGTGACAACGACAAGCTGGCGTTCACGATCGAGGCGCGCGCGTTGACCTTTCAACCTGCCAAGGTACGCAAACAGTTAGAAGAGGCCAGGGCGAAGACCGCCGACGCGCCCGACCCCGACGAACGACTGCGTGACATCGCCGCCGAAGTCGCGTCGCAGCTGAACAACAAGCCCGACGCGAAGACGGTGCTCAAGAAGCTGCGAAGCGACGAAACGTTCGTCTACCTGGCGCGCGCGGTGGACCCGGCCATCGCCGAGGCCATCCGCAAGGAGTACCCCGAAGTCGGTGCAGAGCGCCAAGATCTACGCCAGTACCCCGGCGGCTCCCTGGCCGCCAACGTGATCGGCGGCATCGACTGGGACGGGCATGGCCTACTCGGGCTTGAGGATTCGCTCGACGCGGCGCTGGCAGGCACCGACGGGTCGATCACCTATGACCGCGGCTCCGACGGTGTGGTGATCCCGGGCAGCTACCGCAACCGCCACGACGCGGTGGACGGTTCCACGGTCATGCTCACCCTCGACGACGATATCCAGTTCTACGTGCAACAGCAGGTGCAGCAGGCCAAGAACCTGTCGGGGGCCAAGCACGTGTCGGCCGTGGTGCTCGACGCGAAAACCGGTGAGGTGCTCGCGATGGCCAACGACAACACCTTCGATCCGTCCCAGGACATCGGCAGGCAGGACAACCGGGAACTGGGCAACCCGTCGGTGTCCTCACCGTTCGAACCCGGTTCGGTCAACAAGATCGTCACCGCGGCGGGCGTCATCGAATACGGGCTTTCCCAACCCGACGAGGTGCTGCAGGTGCCCGGTTCGATCCACATGGGCGGGGTCACCGTCGGCGACGCCTGGGAGCACGGCGTCATGCCCTACACCACCACCGGGGTGTTCGGGAAGTCGTCCAACGTCGGCACGCTGATGCTCGCGCAGCGGATCGGCCCGGAGCGGTTCGCAGACCTGTTGCGCCAGTTCGGACTCGGCCAGCGCACCGGGGTGGGCCTGCCCGGTGAGAGCGCTGGCATCGTCCCGCCGATCGACCAGTGGTCGGGCAGCACGTTCTCGAACCTACCGATCGGACAGGGTCTTTCGATGACCCTGCTGCAGATGACGGGGATGTACCAGACCATCGCCAACGACGGTGTGCGGATTCCGCCGCAAATCGTCAAGACCACGGTCGCACCCGACGGCACCCGCACCAACGAGCCGCGCCCCGAGGGCGTTCGGGTGGTGTCGGCACAGACCGCCAAGACGGTCCGCGACATGCTGCGCGCGCCCGTCCAACGCGATCCGCGCGGCGTGCAGCAAGGCACCGGACCGCAGGCGGCCGTCGAGGGCTATCAGGTGTCGGGGAAGACCGGCACCGCGCAGAAGATCAACCCGGCGTGCGGCTGCTACTACAGCGACGTCTACTGGATCACGTTCGCCGGCATGGCGCCCACGGAGGATCCGCGCTACGTCGTGGGCGTCATGGCCGACGACCCGGACCGGGCGGCCGACGGCGAACCCGGCAGCTCGATGGCGCCGCTGTTCCACAACATCATGTCCTGGCTGCTGCAGAGCCAGAACGTGCCGCTCTCCGCCGACCCCGGCGCGCCGCTGGTGCTGGTCGCCGACTGACCCGCGCAGAGCACCGCTTGGGGCCGGACGTCGGTGGCTGGCCGGTACTGTGTCATCCGCGATGAACCTGCGTCCCCGCCAACCTGCCGGCGCCGCGCTCGCGCAGCTCGCTGAGCAGCTGGCGACGGCGCCTGCCGCACCGGGCGCCGTGCCCGACATCGAGGTCACCGGCGTGACGCTGCGCAGCAGCGACGTCCTGCCCGGCGACGTGTTCGCCGCGCTGTCCGGGTCCGCCTCACACGGCGGCCGCTTCGTCGGCGAAGCGCTGGCCCGCGGGGCGGCGGCCGTGCTCACCGACCCCGACGGGCTGGCACACATCGGCGCCGACGTCGCGGTGCCCGTCCTGGTGCATCCCGCGCCGCGAACGGTGCTCGGTGAGCTGGCCGCCACCGTCTACGGGCACCCCTCCCAGAAGCTGCGCGTCATCGGCGTAACCGGCACGTCGGGCAAGACCACGACCACCTACCTGGTCGAAGCGGGCCTGCGCGCGGCCGACCGGGTCGCGGGGCTGATCGGCACCGTCGGCATCCGCATCGACGGCCGCGACCAGCCCAGCGTGCTGACCACCCCGGAGGCCCCCGATCTGCAGGCGCTGTTGGCGCTGATGCTCGAAGGCGGCGTCGACACGGTGGTCATGGAGGTGTCCAGCCACGCGCTGTCGCTGGGGCGCGTGGACGGCGTGCGTTTCGCGGTCGGCGGGTTCACCAACCTCTCGCGTGATCACCTGGACTTCCATCCGACGATGCAGGACTACTTCGACGCCAAAGCCCGCCTGTTCGACCCCGGATCACCCACGCACGCCGACGTTTCCGTGGTGTGCGTCGACGACGACGCGGGACGCGCGATGGCAGCGCGCGCGCACCGGCCGGTGTCGGTGAGCACCACCGGCCGTGACGCCGACTGGCGCGTCGAGGACATTCGCGCGATCGACACGGGCTCGGCGGCGGCCGCGCAGGACTTCACCGCCGTCGACCCCGCGGGCGTGCATCACCGGCTGCGTATCAGCCTGCCCGGCCACTTCAACGTCGCCAACGGCGTGCTGGCGGTGGCGCTGCTCGACGCGGTCGGGGCATCCCCCGAGCAGGCCGCGCCCGGGCTGCGCACCGCAACGGTGCCCGGCCGGCTCGAGGCCGTCGACCGCGGGCAGGCGTTCCTTGCGCTGGTCGACTACGCCCACAAACCCGGCGCGCTGCAGGCCGTGCTCGAAACGCTGCGCGCGCAGCGCACCGGCCGGATGGCTGTGGTGTTCGGCGCCGGCGGGAACCGGGACGCCGGCAAGCGCGCCCCGATGGGCCGCGTCGCCGCCGAACTGGCCGACCTGGTCGTGGTCACCGACGACAACCCCCGCGACGAGGAGCCCGCCGACATCCGCGCGGCGATCGTGGCCGGCGCGAGCGGTGCGGGCGCCGAGGTGGTAGAGATCGGCGACCGCCGCAACGCGATCCAACACGCGGTGGCGTGGGCGCGGCCGGGCGACGTCGTTCTGGTGGCAGGTAAGGGGCACGAAACCGGGCAGACCAGCCGGGGCCAGACCCGCCCGTTCGACGACCGCGACGTGCTGGCCGGCGCGCTGGAAGCATTGGAGCACCGCACATGATCGCCCTGTCGCTGGCGCAGATCGCCGACATCGTCGGAGGCCGGCTCACCGACATCAGCGCGCAGGAGGCCGCGGCCACCAAAGTCACCGGCACCGTCGAGTTCGACTCGCGCGCAGTCACTTCCGGAGGGTTGTTCCTCGCGCTGCCCGGTGCCCGCGCCGACGGGCACGACCACGCCGCCGCCGCCGTCGCCGCGGGGGCGGTCGGGGTGCTGGCCGCCCGCCCGGTCGGGGTGCCCGCCGTCGTCGTGGCCCCCACGCCCGCGGCGACCGACCGCGGCGGCCTGGTGTTCGAGCACGACGCCGACGGTTCGGGTGCCGCGGTGCTGGCCGCGCTGGCCAAACTGGCCGCCGCGGTGGCCGCAGAACTGGTCGACGGCGGGCTCAAAGTCGTTGGCATCACCGGCTCCTCGGGCAAGACGTCGACCAAGGACCTGGTGGCTGCGCTGCTGGCGCCGCTCGGCGAGGTGGTCGCGCCGCCCGGCTCGTTCAACAACGAACTCGGCCATCCCTGGACGGTGTTGCGCGCGACGGAGTCCACCGACTTCCTGGTGCTGGAGATGTCGGCGCGGCATCGCGGCAACATCGCGGCGCTGGCCGCCATCGCCGTCCCCTCGATCGCCGTCGTGCTCAACGTCGGCACCGCGCACCTCGGCGAGTTCGGTTCGCGCGAGGCCATCGCGGCGACGAAAGCCGAACTGCCCCAAGCTGTTCCACCTGGTGGTGCGGTGATCCTCAACGTCGACGACACCGCGGTGGCCGCGATGGCCGATCAGACGCGCGCCCGAGTGGTCCGGGTCAGCCGGGAACCGAGCACCGCCGAGGTCGACGTGTGGGCCGATGCGGTGACGCTGGACGCGTTGGCCCGACCGCGGTTTCGGCTGCACACCGCCGATCAGCAGGTCGACGTCGCGCTGGCGGTGCACGGCGACCATCAGGTGTCCAACGCCCTGTGCGCGGCCGCGGTCGCGCTCGAATGCGGCGCCACGCTCGAGCAGGTGGCCACCGCGCTGGCCGCCGCCGCCCCGGTGTCCAAGCGGCGCATGGAGGTGGTGACCCGCGACGACGGTGTGACGATCGTCAACGACGCCTACAACGCCAACCCCGACTCGATGCGGGCCGGGTTGAAGGCGCTCGCCGCCATCGCGCACGCGGGCGGGGGACGCCGCAGCTGGGCGGTGATCGGCGAAATGGCCGAACTCGGCGACGACGCGATATCCGAGCATGACAACATCGGTCGGCTTGCCGTGCGATTAGATGTGTCACGACTCGTCGTCGTAGGAACCGGGAGGGCTATGAGCGCCATGCACCACGGTGCGGTGATGGAGGGATCGTGGGGCCCTGAGGCCACCATGGTCGCCGACGCCGACGCCGCGCTGGCGTTGCTGCGGGCCGAACTGCGCGCCGGCGACGTGGTGCTGGTGAAGGCGTCCAACGCGGCGGGGCTCGGGCCGCTGGCCGACGCGCTGACCGCAGGTGGCGCTGACGGGGCCAACGGATGAGACAGATCCTCATCGCCGTCGGCATCGCGCTGACGGTCTCGATCCTGCTGACCCCGGTGCTCATCCGGCTGTTCACCCGGCAGGGCTTCGGCCACGAGATCCGCGAGGACGGGCCGCCGAGCCACCACAAAAAGCGCGGCACCCCGTCGATGGGCGGGGTGGCGATCGTCGCGGGCATCTGGGCCAGCTACCTGGGCACCCACCTGGTCGGCGTCGTCATCGACGGCAAGGGCCCGTCGGCCTCGGGCCTGCTGGTGCTGGCGCTGGCCACCGCGCTGGGCCTGGTCGGCTTCACCGACGACCTGATCAAGATCAGGCGAGCGCGCAACCTCGGCCTGAACAAGACCGCGAAATCCGTGGGCATCCTGACCGCCGCAGTGATCTTCGGCGTGCTGGCCCTGCAGTTCCGCAACGCCGACGGGCTGACACCCGGCAGCGCCGACTTGTCCTACGTCCGCGAGATCGCCACGGTCACGCTGCCGCCGTTGATCTTCGTACTGTTCTGTGTGCTGATCGTCAGCGCCTGGTCCAACGCGGTGAACCTGACCGACGGCCTCGACGGGCTGGCGGCCGGCGCGATGGCGATGGTGTGCGCGGCCTACGTGCTGATCACGTTCTGGCAGTTCCGCAACGCATGCGCCACCACCCCCGGGCTGGGCTGCTACAACGTGCGCGACCCGCTGGACCTGGCGATCGTCGCGGCCGCCACCGCGGGTGCGTGTATCGGGTTTCTGTGGTGGAACGCCGCACCGGCCAAGATCTTCATGGGTGACACCGGTTCACTTTCGCTGGGCGGCATCATCGCCGGGCTGTCGGTGACCAGCCGCACCGAGGTGCTCGCGGTGGTGCTCGGCGCGTTGTTCGTCGCCGAGGTGGTGTCGGTGGTGGTGCAGATCCTGGCGTTCCGCACCACCGGACGCCGGGTGTTTCGGATGGCGCCGTTCCACCACCACTTCGAGCTGGTGGGCTGGGCCGAGACGACGGTGATCATCCGGTTCTGGCTGTTGACGGCGATCGCCTGTGGTCTGGGCGTGGCGCTCTTCTACAGCGAGTGGCTGACCACCGTCGGGGCCTGAGATGTCCGACCTCGCCCCGCTTGCGCCGGGCGCCCGGGTGTTGGTCACCGGCGCCGGGCTGACCGGGCGCTCGGTGAGCGCCGTGCTCGAACCCACCGGGGTGCGGCTGACGATCTGCGACGACGATCCGCTGGCCCTGCAGCGGCTGATCACGCCGGCCCGGGTCGTCACCACCGCCGAGGCGCAGGCGACCATTGCCGAGTACGCGCTGGTGATCACCAGCCCCGGGTTCGCGCCGACCACCCCGGTGCTGGCCGCGGCCGCGGCCGCCAACGTCCCGATCTGGGGTGACGTCGAGCTGGCGTGGCGACTGGATCGCGCGGGCCGGTTCGGGCCGCCGCGCCGCTGGTTGGTGGTGACCGGCACCAACGGCAAGACGACGACGACCTCGATGCTGCACGCCATGCTGGTGGCGGCGGGGCGGCGCGCGGTGCTGTGCGGCAACATCGGCAACCCGGTGCTCGACGTGCTCGCCGAACCGTCGGACATCCTGGCCGTCGAGCTGTCCAGCTTCCAGCTGCATTGGGCGCCGTCGCTGCGACCGGACGCGGGTGTGGTGCTCAACGTCGCCGAAGACCACCTGGACTGGCACGGATCGCTGCAGGCGTACGCGACCGACAAAGCTCGCGTGCTCGACGGCCGCGTCGGCGTCGTCGGGCTCGACGATCCGATCGCCGCGGGCCTGCTCGATACCGCCGCCGCCGACATCCGCACCGGCTTCCGGCTCGGCGAGCCGGGGGCTGGTGAACTCGGCGTGCTCGACGGGATGTTGATCGACAACGCGTTCGGCGACCAGGTTCGGCTGGCCGATGCGGCGTCGATCCCGGTCGCGGGTCCCGTCGGGGTGCTCGACGCGTTGGGGGCCGCCGCGTTGGCGCGCGCGGTCGACGTGCCGGCCGAGGCCATCGCCGCCGCGCTGAGCGGGTTCACGGTCGGCAGGCACCGGGCCGAAGTCGTCGCGACGGTCGACGGCGTCACCTATGTCGACGACTCCAAGGCCACCAACCCGCACGCCGCCCAGGCGTCGATCGCCGCCTATCCGCGGGTGGTGTGGATCGCGGGCGGCCTGCTCAAGGGCGCCTCGGTCGATGACCTCGTGGCCGCCGTGGCGGACCGGCTGGGCGCCGCCGTGCTGATCGGGCGCGACCGCGCGCTGATTGCCGAGGCGTTATCGCGACACGCACCGAATGTCCCCGTTGTTACCCCTGTGACGGGGGAGGATTCTGGGATGCTTGGGGCAAATGGGACAGATGAGACGGGACGGGCGGTGATGTCCGCCGTCGTCGCCGCCGCACGCGAGCTGGCCAGACCCGGCGACACCGTGCTGTTGGCGCCCGCCGGGGCATCCTTCGACCAGTTCAGCAGTTACGGACACCGCGGTGACGCGTTCGCCACGGCCGTGCGCGCCCTGACCCGCTAGCGCCGATGAGCAACATCCTGACCCGCTTGCGGCAGCGCAGGGCGGGCGTCGCCCCGGAGGCTGCCGAGCAACCGCTGGGCCAGCAGGCGCCGCGCACCCGGTTCGGCAGCTGGTTGGGCCGGCCGATGACGTCGTTTCACCTGATCATCGCCGTCGCCGCGCTGCTCACCATGCTCGGGCTGACGATGGTGCTCTCGGCCTCGGGCGTCTACTCCTACGACCAGGACGGCTCGCCCTGGGTGGTGTTCGGCAAGCAGGTGCTGTGGACGGTCGTCGGGCTGATCGGGTTCTACGTCGCGTTGCGCACCCCGGTGCAGGTGATGCGCAGCCTGGCATTCACCGGTTTCGCCATCACGATCGTGCTGCTGATCCTGGTGCTGGTACCCGGAATCGGCAAGGTGGCCAACGGATCTCGCGGCTGGTTCGTGGTGTCGGGCTTCTCCATGCAGCCCTCGGAGCTGGCGAAGATCGCGTTCGCGATCTGGGGTGCGCATCTGTTGGCCGCGCGCCGCATGGAGCGGGCCTCGTTGCGCGAGATGCTGGTGCCGCTGGTGCCCGCGGCCGTCATCGCGCTGGCGCTCATCGTCGCCCAGCCCGACCTCGGGCAGACGGTCTCGCTGGGCATCATCCTGTTGGCGCTGCTGTGGTACGCCGGCCTGCCGCTGCGGGTGTTTGTGTCCTCGCTGTTCGCCGTGATGGTCTCGGCGGCGGTGCTGGCCATGGTCGAGGGCTACCGCTCCGACCGGGTGATGTCGTGGCTGAACCCCCAGATGGACACCCAGGGCTCCGGATACCAGGCCAAACAGGCGCGGTTCGCGCTGGCCAACGGCGGATTCTTCGGCGACGGGCTGGGCCAGGGCGCGGCCAAGTGGAACTATCTGCCCAACGCGCACAACGACTTCATCTTCGCGATCATCGGCGAGGAACTCGGCTTCGTCGGCGCCGCCGGGCTGCTGTGCCTGTTCGGGCTGTTCGCCTACACCGGCATGCGCATCGCGCGGCGCTCGGCCGACCCGTTCCTGCGGCTGGTCACCGCGACCGCGACGCTGTGGATCATGGGCCAGGTCTTCATCAACGTCGGCTACGTGGTCGGCCTGCTACCGGTCACCGGGCTGCAGCTGCCGCTCATCTCCGCCGGTGGAACATCAACGGCGACAACGCTGTTCATCATCGGCATCATGGCCAATGCGGCGCGTCACGAACCCGAGGCGGTGGCGGCGCTGCGCGCTGGCCGCGACGACCGGGTGAACCGGTTGTTGCGGCTACCCTTGCCCGCGCCGTACGTGCCGACCCGCACCGAAGCGCTGCGCGACCGCCTGCGCACCCGGGAGACGGCCAAGAAACCCGCGCGCAAGCCCGCCAAGAAACCCCCGCGCAAACCCCCCGCGGCTGCCCGGCCGGTACGGAGTGCAAGGCATCATGGAGGCGGCCGATCTGAGAAAGGCCGGCGGTCTCGCACATTGGAAGGTCAACGTTACGGGTGAACACGGTATCGGTGGTGCTTGCGGGCGGTGGTACCGCGGGACACGTCGAACCGGCGATGGCGGTCGCCGACGCGCTGACCGCGCTCGATCCGACAGTGCAGATCACCGCGCTGGGCACCGAGCGCGGGCTGGAAACCCGGTTGGTGCCTGAACGCGGGTACCGCCTGGAGTTGATCACCCCGGTTCCGCTGCCCCGTAAACCCTCCGGTGACCTGCTGCGGCTTCCGGTGCGGCTGCGCCGTGCGGTGCGCCAGACCCGCGCGGTGCTCGACGATGTCCACGCCCACGTCGTCGTCGGGTTCGGCGGATACGTCGCGGTGCCGGCCTACCTGGCGGCGCGCGGGCGCTTCGGCCGGGGCGGCGTCCCGGTGGTGGTGCACGAAGCCAACGCCAGCGCGGGCTGGGCCAACCGGGTCGGTGCGCGCTCGGCGCGCCGGGTGCTCTCCGCGGTGCCCGACCCGGGATTACGCGGCGACGTCGAGGTGGTGGGCGTGCCGGTGCGCGCGGCGATCACCTCGCTGGACCGGGCCGCGCTGCGGGCCGAGGCGCGGGCGCACTTCGGGTTCGCCGAGGACGCGAAGGTGCTGCTGGTCTTCGGCGGATCCCAAGGCGCGCAGTCACTCAACCGGGCGGTGGCCGCAGCCGCCAAAAACCTGGCGGCCGCAGGTATTTCGGTGCTGCACGCGCACGGCCGGAAGAACACGCTTGACCTTCGCGAGCCCGCCGACGGTGAGGTTCCCTACGTCGCCGTGCCCTACCTGAACCGGATGGATTTGGCTTACGCCGCAGCGGATCTGGCGATCTGCCGCTCGGGGGCGATGACGGTCGCGGAGGTGACCGCGGTCGGGTTGCCCGCGGTGTACGTGCCGCTGCCGATCGGCAACGGCGAGCAACGGCTCAACGCGCTGCCCGTCGTCAACGCCGGCGGCGGGCTGATCGTCGACGACGCCGAATTGTCCCCGTCCTTCGTCGCCAACACCGTGGTGGGCCTGCTCACCGACACCGGCAGGATGCAGTCGATGACCGCGGCCGCCGCCCTGGCCGGGCACCGCGACGCCGCGGAACGGGTCGCCGAGATCGCCCTCGACATCGCGCGTGCCGACCGTAAGGGCGCCAGGTGAACCCGAACTCGAGCCTGCCCGACGACCTGCAACGCGTGCACATGGTCGGCATCGGGGGAGCGGGCATGTCGGGCATCGCGCGCATCCTGCTGGACCGCGGCGGCATGGTGTCGGGTTCCGACGCCAAGGAATCGCGTGGCGTCCTCGCGCTGCGCGCGCGCGGCGCATACATCCGCATCGGCCACGACGAATCGTCGCTGGACCTGTTGCCCGGCGGGCCCACCGCAGTGGTCACCACGCACGCCGCGATCCCCAAGACCAACCCCGAACTGGTCGAGGCGCGCAAGCGCGGAATCCCGGTGGTGCTGCGCCCGGCGGTGCTGGCCAAGCTGATGACCGACCACACCACGTTGATGGTGACCGGGACACACGGCAAGACCACCACCACCTCGATGCTCATCGTCGCATTGCAGCACAGCGGTTTTGACCCGTCGTTCGCCGTCGGAGGCGATCTGGGGGAGGCGGGCACCAACGCGCACCACGGCAGCGGGGACTGTTTTGTCGCCGAGGCCGACGAGAGCGACGGCTCGCTGCTCGAGTACACCCCCGACGTCGCCGTGGTGACCAACATCGAGGCCGACCACCTCGACTTCTTCGGCAGCGTCGAGGCCTACGCAGCGGTGTTCGACGATTTCGTCGAACGCCTCAAACCCGGTGGCGCAGTGGTGGTCTGCGCCGACGATCCGGGCGCGGCGGCGCTGGGTGAGCGCACCACGGCGCTGGGTATCCGGGTGCTGCGCTACGGCAGCGATCCCGGCCAACCGCTGGACGCCACCCTGCTCAGCTGGGAGCAGCACGACACCGGCGCGGTGGCGCACATCCAACTGGCCGGCGAACCGCACGCGCGGGTGATGCGGCTATCGGTGCCTGGACGCCACATGGCGCTCAACGCACTCGGTGCGCTGCTGGCCGCGATGCAGGTCGACGCACCGGTGGACGCGGTCCTCGACGGGCTCGCCGGATTCGAAGGCGTCCGTAGGCGATTCGAGTTGGTCGGAACCGCATACGGGGTCCGGGTCTTCGACGACTACGCGCACCACCCGACCGAGGTGCGTGCCACGCTGAGCGCGCTGCGCACCGCGACCGAACAGGCCGGACAGGGCCGCGCGATCGTCGTATTCCAGCCACACTTGTATTCGCGCACAGAGACTTTCGCCCGCGACTTCGGCAGGGCGCTCGACGGGGCCGACCAGGTGGTGGTGCTCGACGTGTATGCCGCGCGCGAACAACCGATCGCCGGGGTGAGCGGTGCCAGCGTCGCCGAACACGTCAGCGTGCCGGTGAGATACATCCCGGACTTCTCCGCCGTCGCCGAACAGGTCGCCGAACTCGCCGAGCCCGCCGACGTCGTCGTCACGATGGGCGCCGGTGACGTGACCATGCTCGGCGCGGAGATCCTTGTCGCGCTGCAGGCCAAGGCCAACCGCAGCGCGCCCGGCAAATCCGGGACGGCGCTGCGATGACCGAACCCACCGAGACCAACACCGATCCGGCCGCCGAACCGGTGATGCCCGCCGCCGCACCGGACTTCGAGGGGCCGCGGCGCCGAGCACGTCGCGAGCGCGAAGAACGGCGCGCCGCCCAGGCCCGCGCCACCGCGATCGAGCAGGCCCGGCGCGAAGCCAAGCGTCGTGTGATGGGCCAAACCGTCGAAGAGACGAAAAAGCTTGGCCGGGGCACGGTTCGGGGCCTGAAGATGTTGATGTGGACGGCGCTGATCAGCGTCGTCGTGGTCGGCCTCGGACTGCTGCTGTACTTCACGCCGGTCATGTCGGCACGCAACGTCGCGGTCGTCGGGCTGGATGCCATCCCCGAGGAACAGGTCATCGACGCGGCCGCCGTGGCACCCGGAACACCGCTGCTGCAGGTCAACACCGACTCGGTCGCCGAACGGGTCGCGATGATCCGCCGGGTGGCCAGCGCGCGCGTGCAGCGGCAGTACCCGTCGACGCTGCGCATCACCGTGGTCGAACGGGTGCCGGTCGTGGTCAAGGATTACCCGGACGGGCCGCACCTCTTCGACCGCGACGGGGTCGACTTCGCCACCGAAGTGCCGCCGCCCGGTGTGCCGTACCTCGACACCGAGACACCCGGACCCAACGACCCGCCCACCCAGGCGGCGCTGCAGGTGATGACCTCGTTGCCTCCGGACGTGGCCGCCCAGATCGCGCGCATCTCCGCCCCGTCGGTCGCCGCGATCACGCTGAAACTCGTCGACGGGCGGGAAGTGGTGTGGGGCACCACCGATCGGACCGAGGAGAAGGCGCTCACGCTGGCGGCCCTGCTCACCCAACCGGGCCACATCTACGACGTGTCCAGCCCGGATTTGCCCACGGTCAAGTAGCGCCACCGCGCCGGATACCGCAGAAGTTTCGAAAAATCTCGACACGCGCGTCGGCGCGCCTGCATGGATACCCCGCGACCTCGTCCTACCGTTCTGGTTGCGCGGAACAACTTGACATAACTATAACCCTCTGGTTGAGGTTGAGAGTTTGCAGGCGTGTTCAAGACGTTCGGCGTCCGTACCGGCAACCAGGGAGGAAGGCGATCCATGACCCCCCCGCACAATTACCTCGCCGTGATCAAGGTCGTCGGCATCGGCGGTGGCGGCGTCAATGCCGTCAACCGAATGATCGAACAGGGCCTCAAGGGCGTCGAGTTCATCGCGATCAACACCGATGCTCAGGCGCTGTTGATGAGCGATGCTGACGTCAAACTCGACGTCGGCCGCGAGTCCACCCGTGGGCTCGGCGCCGGCGCCGATCCCGAGGTGGGGCGCAAGGCCGCCGAGGACGCCAAGGACGACATTGAGGAGCTGCTGCGCGGCGCCGACATGGTGTTCGTCACCGCAGGCGAAGGCGGCGGCACCGGCACCGGCGGCGCCCCCGTCGTCGCGTCGATCGCCCGCAAGCTCGGTGCGCTGACCGTCGGCGTGGTGACGCGGCCGTTCTCGTTTGAGGGCAAGCGCCGAAGCAACCAGGCCGAGCTCGGCATCCAGGCGCTGCGCGAGAGCTGCGACACCCTGATCGTCATCCCCAACGACCGGCTGCTGCAGATGGGCGACGCCGCTGTGTCGCTGATGGACGCGTTCCGCAGCGCCGACGAGGTGCTGCTCAACGGCGTTCAGGGCATCACCGACCTGATCACCACCCCGGGCCTGATCAACGTCGACTTCGCCGACGTCAAGGGCGTGATGAGCGGGGCGGGCACCGCGTTGATGGGCATCGGCTCGGCACGCGGCGACGGGCGGGCGCTCAAGGCCGCCGAGATCGCGATCAACTCGCCGCTGCTGGAAGCCTCGATGGAAGGTGCCCAGGGCGTGCTGCTGTCGGTGGCCGGCGGCAGCGACCTCGGCTTGTTCGAGATCAACGAGGCCGCCTCGCTGGTACAAGACGCCGCACATCAGGATGCCAACATCATCTTCGGCACGGTGATCGACGACTCGCTGGGCGACGAGGTGCGCGTCACGGTCATCGCGGCGGGCTTCGACTCCAGCGGACCGGGCCGCACCCCGGTGGTGAGTTCCTCGTCCACGTCGACCCCGCCGATCGAGTCGGGGAAGGCAGGCAAGGTGAGCACCTCGCTGTTCGAGCCGTCCGACCCCGCCAGCGTGCCTACGCACACCAACGGCGCCACGGTCAGTATCGGCGGCGACGACGGCGGCATCTCCGATGACGACGTCGATGTCCCGCCCTTCATGCGCCGCTGAGCCTGAGCTTGACGCAATACTGGCGACCGTGACGGTTCGCATTCGGCGCGTGACCACCACCCGCGCCGGCGGTGTCTCCGCGCCGCCCTACGACACCTTCAACCTCGGCGACCATGTCGGCGACGACCCGGCCGCGGTGGCAGCCAACCGCAAGCGGCTGCGCGAGGCGATCGGCCTCGGCGACGACGCGGTGGTGTGGATGAACCAGGTGCACGGCGACCACGTCGCGGTGGTCGACGGCCCACCCCGGACTGCCCTCGACAACACCGATGCCCTGGTGACCGCGACACCGCGGCTGGCGTTGGCGGTGGTGACCGCCGACTGCGTCCCGGTGCTGATGGCCGACGCGCGCGCCGGCGTGGTGGCCGCCGTACACGCCGGACGCGTCGGCGCGCAGAAGGGAGTGGTGGCGCTCGCGGTCGAGGCGATGCTCGGCCTGGGCGCGCATGCCGAGGACATCTCCGCGCTGCTGGGGCCCGCGGTCAGCGGACGCAACTACGAAGTGCCCGCCGCCATGGCCGACGAGGTCGAGGCCGCGCTGCCAGGCAGCCGCACAGTGACGGCCAGAAACACGCCGGGCCTTGACCTGCGCGCCGGGATCGCACGCCAACTCACGGGTTTGGGGATCGCCGCCGTCGACATCGATCCGCGGTGCACCGTCGAGGACACCACCCTGTTCAGCCACCGGCGCGACGCCCCCACGGGGCGGATGGCATCGCTGGTGTGGATGGAATGACGGCTGCGGTGGCGACGGCGCGCGAACTCGAACTGGCCGAGGCGCTCAGCGCGCTGCGGGCCCGCATCGCCGATGCCGCCGAGGCGGCCGGCCGCGATGAGAACGAAATCGAATTGCTTCCGGTCACAAAATTCTTTCCGGCATCCGACGTCCTGGTTCTGACCCAATTGGGGTGCCGCTCCGTTGGCGAGTCCCGCGAACAGGAGGCCTCCCACAAGATCGCGGAACTGCGCGAAATGGGGGGCGCGGCAACGGTTCGCTGGCACATGGTCGGGCGCATTCAACGCAACAAAGCGCGCGCGATCGCCGGGTGGGCCTACGCGGCGCACTCCGTCGACAGCCGCAAGGTGCTCGACGCACTCGACCGCGCTGCCACCGAGGCGCTGGCCGACGGGCGACGCACCGAACCCTTGCGCGTCTGCATCCAGCTCAGCCTTGACGGTGACGAACGCCGGGGCGGCATCTACGTGGAACGCCCCGATCTCGTCGACGAGATGTGTGCGGCCGCCGAGGCGGCCGAGGCGCTGGAGTTCGCCGGGCTGATGGCGATTCCGCCGCTCGATGCGGATGCCGATACCGCATTCGCCCGGTTACAAACCGAGCACCGGCGGGTACAAAACCACTATCACCAGCGGCTCGAGCTGTCGGCAGGGATGTCCAGCGACCTCGAGGCGGCGATCAAACACGGCTCCACATGTGTGCGTGTCGGTACCGCGCTATTGGGGCCACGTCCTCTACCGTTCCCTTGAAGTAGTCACTCCAGTCACATCTTCATCACAGACACCAGAGCCTGCGTTACCAGAAGGGTCGAGCGATGAGCACACTGCACAAGGTCAAGGCTTACTTCGGCATGGCGCCGATGGATGACTACGACGACGAGTATTACGACGAAGAGGACCGCGCCCCCATGCGCGGCTACTCGCGTCGCCCCCGAGACGACCGGTTCGACGACGACGGCTACGGCCGCGGCTACGACGACCGCGACTACGACGACCCTCCTGGCGGCTACCGCGGCGGCTATGCCGACGAGGGCCGCTTCGAACCCCGCCTGCGCGCCCCGCGTGAATTCGACCGGCCGGCACCGCGGTTCGGTGGTTCACTGCGCGGCGCGACCCGCGGCGCGCTGGCGATGGACCCGCGCCGGATGGCGGAGCTGTTCGAGGCGGGCAGCCCCCTGTCGAAGATCACCACGCTTCGGCCCAAGGACTACAGCGAGGCGCGCACCATCGGTGAGCGGTTCCGCGACGGCACCCCGGTGATCATGGACCTCGTCACGATGGACAACGCCGACGCCAAGCGGCTCGTCGACTTCGCCGCGGGCCTGGCCTTCGCGCTGCGCGGCTCCTTCGACAAGGTGGCCACCAAGGTGTTCCTGCTCTCGCCCGCTGACATCGACGTCACCGCCGAAGAGCGGCGCCGCATCGCCGAGGCGGGCTTCTACGCCTATCAGTAGGCCCGCTGCGCTGTACAGGTAGGCTGGCCTGGCGCTTGAGGCTGTGGCAGCCGAGAGCCTCCGTCTTGCCAAACGTCACACCATCCGTAGCGAGGTCGCTCCGTTGTCGCAGTTCTTCCAGATCCTGGGCTTCGTCCTGTTCGTGTTCTGGCTGCTGCTCATAGCCCGCGTCGTGGTCGAGTTCATCCGCACGTTCTCCCGCGACTGGCATCCGAAAGGGGCGACGGTGGTGATCCTCGAGATCATCATGACCCTGACCGATCCGCCGGTGCGGCTGCTGCGCCGCCTGATTCCGCAGCTCACGATAGGTGCCGTGCGGTTCGACCTGTCGATCATGGTGCTGTTGCTGCTGGCGTTCATCGGCATGCAGCTCGCATTCGGCGCGGCCGCCTGACGACGCCGGATAGTTTGAAATTCGCTCTTAATTATTAACCTCGCCTGCAACCGACGGGTCTGGTGTGACAGGATGGACGCCAGTTACGCCCAGTGGTAAACCAAGGCTCTACACTTTGAGATCGGTTGACGGTCCAGACTCCAAGGGGGCATACGATGCCGCTCACACCAGCCGACGTCCACAACGTCGCGTTCAGTAAGCCACCCATCGGCAAGCGCGGCTACAACGAGGACGAGGTCGACGCGTTCCTCGACCTGGTCGAGGCCGAGCTGGCCCGCCTGATCGAAGAGAACACCGACCTGCGTCAGCGCGTCGCCGAACTGGACCAGGAGCTTGCGGCCGCCCGAGCCGACGGCGGCGGCCAGGTAGCCGCGGCACCGAGCGTCCCGCAATACGAACAGCCCGCCGAGCCGGCGCCGCAGCCCGCCTACGAGGCACCCGCCGCCGCGGCGTCCAGCGAGGATCAGCATCTGCGCGCGGCCAAGGTGCTCAGCCTGGCGCAGGACACCGCCGACCGGTTGACCGGCAGCGCCAAGGCCGAGTCCGAGAAGATGCTCGCCGACGCACGTGCGCAGGCCGACGCGATGGTCAGCGAAGCCCGCCAGACCGCGGAGACCACCGTCGCCGACGCACGCCAGCGCGCCGATGCGATGCTCGCCGACGCGCAGTCCCGCTCGGAGGCACAGCTGCGTCAGGCCCAGGAGAAGGCCGACGCGTTGCAGGCCGACGCCGAACGCAAACACTCCGAGATCATGGGCACCATCAACCAGCAGCGCACCGTGTTGGAAGGGCGTCTCGAACAACTGCGGACCTTCGAGCGTGAGTACCGCACCCGGTTGAAGACCTACCTGGAATCCCAGCTCGAAGAACTCGGCCAGCGCGGCTCGGCCGCACCGGTCGACTCGGGAGCCAACAGCGAAAGCGCCGGCTTCAACCAATTCAATCGGGGCAATAACTAGCGCTCCGAGGCTTCCGTCCACCTAGGGTTGATCAATGCTGATCGTTGCGCTCGTGCTCGCCGTCATCGGCCTGGCCGCGCTGGTAACCGCCGTCGTCACAAGCAATGAACTGATCGCCTGGGTGTGTATCGCCGCCAGCGCCATCGGTGTCCTGCTGTTGATCGTCGATGCAGTGCGCGAACGAAGCAGAGGCAGCGCGGAGCCAGCCGAAGAGGCCGAGACCCCCGCCGAAACCGAGCAGTTCGACGCCGAGTACCCCGACACCGACGCGGAACCGCCGCGGGATCAACCCGAGGATGACGCCGAGACCACCGTCGTCGAACAGGCCGAAGAGAACAACCGCTAAACCGTTGGGGTAGCGAGCAATTCGCGAACCTCGTCGTCGGTGACCTGCCGGAAGTCCTGGAATACCTGCCCAACCGCTTCGAACCCGGGCGGCATCGTCACGCACACCACCTCGTCGGCTTCGGCCGCCAGCTCGCGGCAGGCCGACGGCGCGCCCACCGGCACCGCGACCACCAGCCGCGCCGGCCCGCCGGCCCGCACCGCACGCACGGCCGCGAGCATGCTGGCACCGGTGGCGATGCCGTCGTCGACCAGGATCACGATGCGCCCGGAAAGGTCGACCGGCGCACGGTCGCCGCGGTAGGCGCGTTCGCGTCTATGCAGTTCCTCGGTTTCGCGTCCGATGACATCCTGCAGTTGTTCGTCGCTGATGTGGAGGCTGCGCACCACGCTGTCGTTGAGCACAATGCCGCCGCCGCTAGCCAGTGCGCCCATCGCCAGCTCCGGCCAGTGCGGCACTCCGAGCTTGCGGACCAGGAACACGTCCAGCGGTGCGTGCAACGCCGCGGCCACGTGCCATCCGACCGGAACCCCGCCGCGCGCCAAACCGAGGACCAGCACGTTGTCCTTGCCGCGGTAGGACGACAACTCGTCGCCAAGGACCTCGCCGGCTTCCTGCCGGTTTGCAAAGACCCGCTCCGAATTCCGTCGGGCGAGCCCACCCCATCCGCTCATCGCAGCCACTTCGCTATCGGGAACGCTCTCAGCCTACGACGATTGGGTATCCAATGGCTCAACATGGGAATCGAGTACCAGAGCATCGTCGATCATCGGATCGACGAGGTGTTCGCCTGGCACACCCGACCGGGCGCGATGCGCCGTCTGGTGCCGCCGTGGCAGCCGATGACGGTGGTCGCGGAGACGCAGTCGCTGGCCGACGGGCAGGCGGTGCTCGGCCTGCCGGGCGGGCTGCGCTGGGTGGCCCAGCACGACCCGGCCCGGTACGCGCCGCCGTACCGCTTCGTCGACGTGCTGTCGTCGGAAGGTCCAGCGTCGTGGCCGGTCAGGCTGGTCGGGCGCTGGACACACATCCACGAGTTCAGCGAGGTATCCGGCGGCACCCGGGTCGATGACCGGGTCGAGGCGCCGGTTCCGGCCGCGGCGCTGCGGCCGATGTTCGTCTACCGGCACCGCCAGCTCGCCGACGACCTGGCCGCGCACCGCGACGCGGCGGCTGCCGGGTTGCGGCCGCTGGTCGTGGCGGTGACCGGCGCGTCAGGGCTGGTCGGAACGGCACTGACGGCGTTTCTGAGCACCGGCGGACACCGGGTGATCCGGCTGGTGCGGCGGCCAGCGCACTCCGAGGACGAGCGGCAGTGGGATCCCGAACGGCCGCACCCGCAGCTGTTGGCGGGCGTCGACGCCGTCATCCACCTGGCCGGCGCGTCGATCGCCGGACGCTTCAGCGACGCGCACAAGGCCGCGATCCGCGACAGCCGCGTCGAACCGACTCGGCGGCTGGCCGAGGTGGCAGCCGCGGGCGGCGCGCGGGTGTTCGTCACCGCGTCCGGGGTCGGCGTCTACGGGGCCGACCGCGGCGACGCCGTGCTCGACGAGGACAGCGACCGCGGCGAGGGGTTTCTGGCCGACGTGGCCGCGGACTGGGAAGCCGCGACGAAACCTGCCGACGCGGCCGGTGTGCGGGTGGTCACGGTGCGCACCGGGGTGGTGCAGTCCGCGCGCGGTGGCACGTTGCGGCTGTTGCGGCCGCTGTTCGCGGCCGGGCTGGGTGGGCGGCTCGGCAGCGGGCAACAGTGGCTGGCGTGGATCGGGTTGGACGATCTGCTCGACGTGTATCTGCGCGCGCTGTACGACGACCGCCTGAGCGGACCCGTCAATGCCGTCGCGCCGACCCCGGTGCGCAACGCCGACTACACCGCGGCGCTCGCCCGGGTGATGCGACGCCCGGCGGTGTTACCGGTGCCGTCGCTGGGGCCGCGAATCCTGTTGGGGCAGCAGGGTGTCGACGAAGTCGCTGAAGCCAGCCAGCGGGTGGTGCCGGCCAAACTCGAGGCGCTGGGGCACCGCTTCCGCCGTCCGTGCATCGACGCCGCGCTCGCGCACGAACTCGGGCGTGACCGACCTGATTGACGCCGCGGTCAACCGGGCATTCTCTGGCGTGTCAGACCTCTCGGAATGGTTCCTGACCGACGCGGAACGCGGCAACCCGGATACGCGCCTGCCGGCGTGGTGTGAGGGCAATCGCGTCGAAGCGCTGGTCCACGGTGCGACGTACTTCGACCATCTGGTCACCGAGGTGGAGGCCCTGCGCGCAGGCGATCATCTGTTCTTCACCGACTGGCGCGGCGACCCAGACCAGAAGATGCGCGACGGCGGACCGACCGTGAGCGAATTGTTCTGTGGCGCAGCGCAACGCGGCGTCATTGTCAAGGGTCTGATGTGGCGGTCGCACCTGGACAAGTTCCAGTACAGCGAGGAGGAGAACCAGCACCTCGGCGAGGCGATCGAACGGGCCGGCGGCGAGGTGCTGCTCGACCAGCGCGTGCGCATCGGCGGATCGCACCACCAGAAGATGGTGGTCGTGCGGCACCCGGGCGCGCCCGAGCGCGACGTGGCGTTCGCGGGCGGTATCGACCTGTGCCACTCCCGCCGCGACGACGCCGCCCATCACGGCGACCCGCAGGCGATCCGGATGGCCCAGCGGTACGGCGAGCACCCGCCGTGGCACGACGTGCAACTGCGGGTGCAAGGGCCGGCCGTCGGCGCGCTGGACACGACGTTTCGTGAGCGCTGGAACGATCCCGCGTCGCTGGACATGCTCAACCCGCTGGCCTGGCTGCGCGACCGGCTGCGTGGCGCCGATATGCACGCCGACCGGCTGCCCGCCCAGCCGCCCGATCCGCCGCCGTGCGGACCGCATGCGGTGCAGGTGTTGCGCACCTATCCGGACGCGCACTTCGCCTACCAGTTCGCGCCGCGCGGCGAGCGCAGCATCGCCCGCGCCTACAACAAGGTGATCCCGCGGGCACGCAGGCTGATCTATGTGGAAGACCAGTACCTGTGGTCAAAGCCCGTCGCCAAGCTGTTCGCCCGTGCGCTGCGCGACAATCCGCAGCTGCACCTGGTCGCGGTGATCCCGCGGTACCCCGACGTCGACGGAGCGCTGGCGCTTCCGCCGAACCTGGTGGGGCGGTGGCAGGCGTTGAAGACCTGCCAGGATGCCAGCCCGGATCGGGTGCACGTGTTCGACGTCGAGAACCGCGAAGGCATCCCGGTCTATGTACACGCGAAAGTGATTGTGGTCGATGATGTCTGGTCGTGTATCGGCAGCGACAACCTCAACCGCCGGTCGTGGACGCACGACAGCGAGCTGACCTGCGCGGTGCTCGACGCCGACGGGGTGTTCGCCCGGGACCTGAGGGTGCGGCTGCTGCGCGAACACCTCGACCGCGACGACGACGGTGCCCTGGTCGACCCGGCGGCCGCGGTCAGTGAAATCATCCAGGCGGCAGAGGCTTTGGAGCATTGGTACACGTCCGGGCGCCGCGGGCCGCGCCCACCCGGCCGGTTGCGCTCGCACAATCCCGAACGGCTCGGCTGGCCGACGCGGCTGTGGGCATCGCCGATGTACCGGTTGGCCTACGACCCCGACGGGCGCGACTGGCGTGACCGGATCCGGCGCCGGCTGTGAGGTCTTGCCGCGCGAGTCCGGAATTTGTCGGGGGTGGGTTTTATTGTCGGGTCATGTTGGATGTGACCGGGTTAGCGGCGGTGGATGCGCATGCTGATGAGGCT
>NZ_JBEFTL010000007.1:0-232032 GCF_053484035.1 Mycolicibacterium sp. XJ662
TCTGCAGGCAACCCTGCCACTGTACTCCACGTGGTCAGAGACGTCAAACCGCGGTCGCCAGCCGATTTGGCTGGGGCCGTTGGCTTCTGACCCCAGCGTACCCCCTGCCCCGGCGGCGTCCAACGCGGCCTCCCACCCGGGCGCGCGGCTCAACGGCAGGGGGCTCAGGCCACCCGTTCGATCTCGGCGCCCAGCCTCTTGAGGTTCTCCACGAACAGCGGATAGCCCCGGTCGATGTGGAACACGTCGTAGACCTCGGTGTCGCCGTCGGCGACCAGGCCCGCCAGGACCAGGCCGGCGCCGGCGCGGATGTCCGACGACCACACCGGCGCGCTGGAAAGCTGCGGGATGCCCCGCACCACGGCGTGATGTCCGTCGGTCCGGGCGTCAGCGCCGAGCCGGACCATCTCCTCGACGAATCGGAACCGCGCTTCGAACACGTTCTCGGTGATCATCGAGGTGCCGTCGGCGATCGACGCCAAGGCGATGGCCATCGGCTGCAGGTCCGTCGGGAACCCCGGGAACGGCAGGGTGGCGACGTTCACGGCCTTGGGCCGCTCGTACTGCACCACCCGGAAGCCATTGTCGTCCTGCGTGACGGTCGCACCGGCGTCATGGAGCTTGTGCAGGACCAGCTGGAGGTGCTGCGGGTCGACGCCGACCACCGAGATGTCGCCGCGGGTCATGGCGGCCGCGATACCCCACGTCGCGGCGACGATGCGGTCCCCGATCACCCGATGCTCGGTCGGGTGCAGCCGGTCCACGCCGTTGATGGTCATCGTCGACGTCCCCGCCCCCGATATCTGTGCCCCCATCTGGTTGAGCATCGTGCACAGATCAACCACGTCGGGCTCGCGCGCGGCGTTGTGAATCGTCGTCACACCCTCGGCCACCACCGCCGCCATCAGGATGTTCTCGGTGGCGCCGACCGAGGGGAACTCCAGCTGGATCTCCGCGCCGCGCAGATGGTCGGCCTCGGCGACCACACAACCGTGCTCGATGTTGCACCGTGCGCCGAGTTGGCGGAGACCGGCCTGGTGCATGTCCAAGGGTCGCGAACCGATCGCATCGCCGCCGGGTAGCGCCACCCTGGCCCGTTTACAACGCCCGACAAGCGGCCCCAGCACACACACCGAGGCGCGGAACTGCCGCACCGCAGCAAAATCCGCGTCGTACTTGAGTTCGTCGGGTGAGGTGATGCGCACCACGTCGGAATCGAGTTCGACGGTCGCGCCCAGGCCACGCAGAACTTCGGCCATCAGCGGTACGTCGAGGATGTCGGGGCAGTTGGTGATGGTGCTTGTGCCCTCTGCCAGGAGCGAGGCCGCCATCAGCTTGAGCACGCTGTTCTTGGCCCCCCCGACGGCAACTTCGCCCGATAACCGATTTCCGCCGGTCACCACGAAACGCTCGCTCACGCGGGTCAGTTTAAACAGCGCACCAGGCGGTGTCAGTCGCCATGCCCAGTCCTTCCGGTACGGTTTGCGCCATGGGCGTCCATCTGACCCGCATCTATACGCGCACGGGCGATGACGGGACCACCGGGTTAAGCGATTTCAGCAGGGTGTCAAAGAACGACGCCCGCCTCGAGGCGTACGCGGACTGCGACGAGGCCAACGCCGCCATCGGTGTGGCCGTCGCACTGGGCCAGCCCGACGAGCAAATCCTCAGGGTGCTCAGGCTGATACAAAACGACCTGTTCGACGCCGGCGCCGATCTCTCGACCCCCTTTGTCGAAAACCCGAAATATCCGCCCCTACGGATCGCGCAGAGCTACATCGACCGGCTGGAAGGCTGGTGCGATGAGTTCAACGAAGGGCTGCCTGCGCTGAATTCCTTTGTGCTGCCCGGAGGTACGCCGCTCTCGGCGTTGCTGCACGTGGCGCGCACCGTAACTCGCCGGGCCGAGCGGTCCGCGTGGCGGGCCGTGGAGCTTCACGGCGACGGGGTCAGCGTGCTGCCCGCGAAGTACCTCAACCGGCTATCTGACCTGTTGTTCATCCTGTCGCGGGTCGCCAACCCCGACGGCGACGTGCTGTGGCGACCTGGCGGATGAGCGCTTGCGCGAAGACCCAAGGCGTGGGCGGCGCAACCGATTAGCGGGCCCGACGGCGCGCGCGAGGTGACGGCCGTGACTCCACCCAAGACAAGAACGCCGTCAACGCCCCTCGATCCAACGCGATTTCATAGCTTCGCCGGCGTTCCGGGCTGACATCTCGGACCTCCAACACCACGATTTCATGGGTCATGATGTCGAATTCGTCGCCGCGTGGCCCGCGCCGCGACACGATCTCCAGGCCCCGACGGCTGAGCCGCCGATCCGGCCACCACCGCAGACTGGACAGCCGGTAGAACCCGGCCTCCCCACCGCGGTATCGCATCACGCCGTGCCGCCAGCCCTGCCCGCCGACGGCGGGCACATCACGCAGAATCGCTGCGGTGCCGCCGACCTGACGAAGCTTCCACAGCCGGTAGCTCAGCGCGACGACCACCGCCAACAGCACACCGACCAGCGCGACCATGATCCACATGGACGCGCTCATCTGCGGCCCGCTAGTCGAGCTGACCCAGGGCGCGCATCCTTGCTCGTCCCTTGGCGGCTGTTACTGGATCGTCGGAATCGGCGTCCTGGCGCGCGGTATCGGAGTCGATCTCGGATTCGAGCTCGGCCGATTCGGCGAGAATGATGACACCGTCGTCGGTGACCGACATGAACCCACCGTCGACGGCGATACGCAGATCGTCCTCGCCTTCGCGCTCAATCCGCACGACCGCGTCGTCGACCAGCTGGGCCACCAACGGGATGTGGCGAGGCAGGATGCCGATCTCGCCGGCCGTGGTCCGGGTGAACACGAAGGTGGCCTTGCCTGACCAGATTTCGCGTTCGACGGCGACGATGTCGACGTCTATCTCGGCCATGGTTACTGCGCCTTGTCGGCGTCGTCGGCGTCGTCGTCCTTGCCGTTGTCGTCGTCCTTGCCGTTGTCGTCACTGGAGGACGGCGCACCGTCGCCGCTCGTGTCTTCGAGCTTGGCCCCCATGCTCTCCGCCTTCTTGGCGAGATCCTCGAGCCCGCCGATGAGGAAGAACGCCTGCTCGGGCAGATGGTCGAAGTCGCCCTTGGTCAGCTTGTCGAACGCTTCGATGGTCTCCTTGAGCGGAACGGTCGAACCCGGCTGGCCGGTGAACTGCTCGGCCGCCATCATGTTCTGGCTCAGGAAACGCTCGATGCGGCGTGCCCGGTTGACCAGCTGCTTGTCCTCCTCCGACAGCTCGTCGATACCGAGGATCGCGATGATGTCCTGAAGGTCCTTGTAGCGCTGCAGGATTCGGATGACTTCCTGCGCCACCCGGTAATGCTCGTCGCCGACGACGCTGGGGTCCAGAATCGTCGAGGACGACGCCAACGGGTCCACCGCCGGGAAGATGCCCTTCGAGAACACCGTACGGCTGAGCTCCGTGGTGGCGTCCAAGTGCGCGAACGTGGTCGCAGGCGCCGGGTCGGTGTAGTCGTCAGCGGGCACGTAGACCGCCTGCATCGAGGTGATGGACCGGCCGCGGGTCGAGGTGATGCGCTCCTGCAGCTCACCCATCTCGTCGGCCAGCGTCGGCTGGTAGCCCACCGCGGAAGGCATGCGGCCCAGCAGCGTCGACACCTCAGAACCAGCCTGGGTGAAGCGGAAGATGTTGTCGATGAACAACAACACGTCCTGACCCTGCTCGTCGCGGAAGAACTCCGCCATCGTCAACGCCGACAGTGCCACCCGCATACGGGTGCCCGGCGGTTCGTCCATCTGACCGAACACCAGCGCGGTGTCCTTGAGCACGTCGGCGTCGGCAAGCTCGACCCACAGGTCGTTGCCCTCACGCGTGCGCTCCCCCACACCGGCGAATACCGATGTGCCGCCGAAGTTGCGGGCGATGCGGTTGATCATCTCCTGGATCAACACCGTCTTGCCCACGCCCGCACCACCGAACAATGCGATCTTGCCGCCACGCACGTACGGGGTGAGCAGGTCGACGACCTTGAGGCCGGTCTCCAGCATCTCGGTGCGCGGTTCCAGTTCATCGAAGGCCGGCGGCTTGCGGTGGATCGACCACTTCTCGAAGTCCTTGCCGTAGCCAGGATCGTCGAGGCAGTCGCCCAGCGCGTTGAACACGTGGCCCTTCACACCATCGCCGACGGGCACGGAAATCGAGGCGCCGGTGTCGGTGACCTCGACGCCGCGCACCAGGCCGTCGGTGGGCTGCATCGAAATGCAGCGCACCAGGTTGTCGCCGAGGTGCTGGGCGACCTCCAGCGTCAACGTCTTCGCCAGGTCGCTGTAGGCGATTTCGGCGTGTAGCGCGTTGAACAGTTCCGGAACGGCGCCGCGTGGGAACTCCACGTCGACGACCGGGCCGGTCACTCGCACCACACGTCCGTTGGTGTCGGCGCCTGCCTTGTTCGTCTCGCGTTCGGCGGTAGCAGTCATATCTGGTTTCGCTTCCTCTGCGTGCTAACTCTTGGCGTCGGCCAACGCGTTTGCGCCACCGACGATCTCGCTGATTTCCTGGGTGATCTGCGCCTGCCGTTCGCGGTTGGCCTGCAACGTCAGATCCGTGATGAGCTCGTCGGCGTTGTCGGTAGCCGACTTCATGGCCCGCCTGCGCGACGCCGACTCCGAAGCCGCCGCCTCGAGCAGCGCGGCGAAGATCCGGGTGGAGACGTAGCGCGGTAGCAACGCGGAGAACAGGGTCTCGGCATCGGGCTCGAACGAGAACAGCGTGTGCAGTCCGGTGTCCTCGTCGCTGTACTCCACCTCCATCGGCGCGACCCGGCGGGCGATGGCCGTCTGCGACAGCATCGACCGGAACTCGGTGAACACGATGTGCAGTTCGTCGACGCCGAGAACGTTGTCCGCGCCCGGATCGTCACCTTCGTCGTCGACGCCGGCCATGAACGCGTCAACCAGTGTGGACCCGATCTCCTGCGCGTTCTCGTAATCGGGGCGCTCCGAGAAGCCCGTCCAGGCCTCCGTCACATCCCAGTTGCGGAAGCTGTAATAGCCGAGGGCCTTTCGACCCACCACGTACAGCACTGGCTCCTTGCCCTCTTCGCGGAGCAGGGCGAACAGTTCCTCGGACCGACGGAACACGTTGGCGTTGTACGCCCCACACAGTCCGCGGTCGGAGGACACCACCAGCACGCCTGCCCGCCGCGGCTTTTCACGAGCAACCAGCAACGGATGGTCCAGCGCGCTGGCGCTGGCCAGTTCGGTGAGCATGTTGGTGATCTCGCGGTCGTATGGCCGGGCCGCTTCGACCCGGGCTTGCGCCTTGGCGATCCGCGACGTGGCGATCAGCTCCTGGGCTTTGGTGATCTTCTTGATCGAGCCCGCGGAGCGGATGCGGCCGCGCAGTTCGCGCAGTGTTGCTGCCATTGGTTACTGGACCCTTCAGTCCTACTTCTTCTTCGGTGCGGGCTTGCGGACCTTCACCGATTCCTTTTCGACGTCTTCTTCGTCCATGGCTTCGACGTGCTCGTCAGGCACCACGGAACTGCCATCGGTGGTGGCGAAGCCCTTCTTGAACTCGTCCACCGCGTTGGCGAGCTTCTCGGCCGTCTCATCGGAGAGCTTGGTGGTCTCCCGAATGTCATTGAGGATCGCCTCGTGTGAGCCCTTCACATGCTCGATGAACTCCCGCTCGAACTTTTGGACGTCCTCCACCGGCACCGAGTCCAGGTGGCCCCTGGTGCCGAGGAAGATGGCAACCACCTGCTCCTCGACCGGCATCGGGCTGTTCTGCGGCTGCTTGAGCAACTCGACGAGCCGCGCACCGCGGTCCAGCTGAGCCTTGGAGGTTTCGTCGAGGTCTGAGGCGAAGGCCGCGAACGACTCGAGTTCGCGGTACTGCGACAGATCCAAGCGGAGACTTCCCGCTACTTCCTTCATCGCCTTGATCTGCGCGGCGCCACCGACGCGCGACACCGACACACCGACGTTGATGGCCGGCCGCACGCCCTGGTTGAACAGGTCGGTTTCGAGGAAGCACTGGCCGTCGGTGATCGAGATTACGTTGGTGGGGATGTAGGCCGAGATGTCGTTGGCCTTGGTCTCGATGATCGGCAGCCCGGTGAGTGAACCGCCGCCTAGCTCGTCGGAGAGCTTGGCGCAGCGCTCCAGCAGCCGCGAGTGCAGATAGAACACGTCGCCCGGGTACGCCTCACGGCCTGGGGGCCGGCGCAGCAACAACGAGATCGCGCGGTAGGCCTCGGCCTGCTTGGTGAGGTCGTCGAACACGATCAGCACGTGCTTGCCGTCGTACATCCAGTGCTGGGCGATGCTCGAACCCGTGTACGGCGCAAGCCATTTGAACCCGGCAGAGTCAGACGCCGGCGCAGCGACGATGGTCGTGTAGTCCATCGCGCCACCTTCTTCGAGGGTGCGGCGCACGCTGGCGATCGTGGTGCCCTTCTGGCCGACGGCCACGTATACGCAGCGCACCTGCTTTGACGGATCCCCGGTCTCCCAGTTCTGCCGCTGGTTGAGGATGGTGTCCACGCACAGCGCGGTCTTACCGGTCTTGCGGTCGCCGATGATCAGCTGGCGCTGCCCGCGACCGATCGGGGTCTGCGAGTCGATCGCCTTGATGCCGGTCTGCAGCGGCTCACTCACGCTCTGGCGCTGCACAACTGAGGGCGCCTGCAGTTCCAGGGCGCGTCGCTCGGTGGTCTCGACGTCGCCGCGGCCGTCGATCGGCTGACCCAGCGGGTTGACCACCCGGCCCAGGAAGCCGTCACCGACCGGCACCGAGAGCACGTTGCCGGTCCGCTTCACCGGCTGGCCCTGTTGGATCTGCTCGAAGTCACCAAGGATGACGGCGCCGATGCTGTGCTCGTCGAGGTTGAGCGCTACCCCCAACACGCCGCCGGCGAACTCCAGCAGCTCCTGGGTCATGACGGAGGGCAGTCCCTCGACGTGGGCGATACCGTCGCCGGCGTCGATGACCGTACCGATCTCTTCACGCTCGGTTTCGGCCTCGAACCCCGCGACATACTCCTCGATCGCACCTTGGATCTCATTCGCCGAGATCGTCAACTCTGCCATGGCTTTTCGTCTTCCTTTTTCCTGGGTCTAGGGGTGTTCTCGGGTCAGTCGGGCAAGTGGTTCTCGGCCGCCGCCAGCTTCGACGCCAGCGATCCGTCGATCACCTCGTCGCCGACGGCGATGGTCAGGCCACCGATCAGCGCCGGGTTCACATCGAGCTGAAGCGACACCGGATGGGCGTAGATGCGCGTCAACAGTTCGGTGAGCCGGTTGTGCTGGGCATCGGTGAGTTCGGCGGCGGCGCTGACGTGCGCGACGACCTCACCTCGCCGGGACACCGCAAGGTTGGCCAGATCGCGGACGACCTCGTCGGCGCGCTCGCCGTGCATCAGTTCAACCGTCTGGCGCAGCAGATCGGCGGCGTTCTTGCTCGCCCGGCCTTTCAGCACGTCGTTCAGCAGCTTGATCCGACCGTCCGCCGGTGCGGTGAACTCACTCAGCAGGGTGATCAACCGTGGATCGGCGTCCAGAACGCGACTGAACCGGAAGAGCTGGTCCTCCACGTCATCGATCTGGCCGTCGCGCTCGGCCCGGACCAGCAGCGCCAGCCTGGCGATGTGCTGCAATCCGTGAGCCAGATCCGACGTGGACGACCAGCGTTGCGACACCGCGGTTTTGACGATATCCAGCGCTGCATCAGACACCTTGCCGGACAGAAGCCGCTCGGCGAGCGCGGTCTTGAGACTCGAGTCGCTGGACGGATCGGCCAGGTGCCTGGCCAACATCGCTTCTGCGCGCAGCAGCTTCACCACCGACGCCAGATCGTCGGACAGGCCGGTCAGCGCGTCGGCGTCGCCGCTGGCGACCGTCTCATCGAACCGTTCGACCACCTTGGTGATCGAGTCCCGGCTCGCGGCACGCAGCTTGGCTGTTGCGGCATCCGTGAAGACCGTGCTGGAGGGCGCCATCTCGTCGAGCTCGGTTAGGAAGCGGTCAACCGTTGCCGACCGCTCGGACGGGTCGGAAACAAACTCGCGCACCATGTCACCGGCCCGCTGCACGGATTCCGCGCCGAGGCTTTGCCTCAGCTCACGGATGAGCTGTTGGCGGAGCAACTGGATCTGTTGCCCACCTTGGGTCTTGATCCGCTCGAGCTCGACGTCGGCCTGGGCACGCAGCTGCTCGGCGATCTTTTCGGCGTCGTGGCGCGCCTCTTCGACCACCTTGGCCGCCTCGGCCTTGGCTTCCTCCAACGCCTTGGCGTGCTCGGAATCGGCGTCGGCGACCTTCTTCTCCGCCTCGGCGTGTTCGGCAAGCTGGGTCCGCACGTTTTCCTGCTGTTGCTGCATCATTCGGCGCACCAGCGGGATGACCCACTTCATGAGCACGAAGACGATGACAGCAAAGCCGATCAGCTGTCCGATGAACGTCGACACTGAGCTACCGTCCTTGACCCGTCGTGGCCGGAACCGTGCGCGTGGTCACGTCGACCCCGAGCACACGGCTGGCCAGGCTTGCTGCCAACGTCTCCACCGATGTCTGCAGTTCGGCGGTCAGACCGCGGGACTGCTCGGTGAGTTCGGAGTTGGCCTGCTGGAGCATCGATGAGACTTCAGCATTGGCGCGACCCCGCGCATCGTCGACGATTTGGCGACCCTCCGCGCGAGCATCTTCGCGTATGTCGGTCGCTTCCCGGCGAGCCCCACCCATCACCTTGCGGTAATCGGCTTCGGCAGCAGCGCGTAGTTGTGCTGCGCGCCGGTTGTCTTCGACCGTCTTGGCGACCATGGCTTCACGCTCGTGCAGCACCTTGGCGATCGGCGGCACAACCCATTTGCCGATCACACCGAGCACGATCAGGAAGAGGATCAGCACGAAGAAGAAGGTGCCGTTGGGCAGCAGGAAGTTGCCGCCGCCTTCCTGCGCCAGGACGGTAGTGCTGAGGTCAACCATGGCGTCGATTAACCGACCGGGGTGGCGAAGACGAACAGCGCCATGAAGGCCAGGTTGATGAAGTACATGGCCTCCACCAGACCCACCGTGATGAAGAACGGCACGAAGAGCCGGCCTTGAGCCTCCGGCTGCCGCGCTACGCCATTGACCAATGCGCTGCCGACGACACCGTCACCGATAGCAGCACCGATAGCGCCGCCACCCAAGAGAAGACCGCCGCCAATGAGTGCGCCGGCAGCGATAGTGGGATCCATTCCTTTTATCCTCCTTGATAACTGGCAGCAGTCCTACCAGGTTGTGGGTCGAGCATTTGCGGGTTAGTGGTGGTCCTCTTCGAGCTCCATCGCCTGACCGAAGTACAGGATCGTCAGCAGCGCGAAGATAAACGCCTGGATGGCACCGATGAACAGTTCGAACATCTTCCACAGCGCGTTGGGCGCCCACAGGATGTAGGCCGGGAACAACGCGATGATCGTGACCATGATGCCGCCGGCGAACACGTTGCCAAAAAGACGGAGGGACAGCGAAACCGGCTTGGCGATCTCTTCGACGAGGTTGATCGGCCCCAGGAACGCCACATGGCCCTTGAGCAACCGCACCGGGTGGCCGATGATGCCGCGCCGCCAGAAGCCCGCGGCGTGGTAGCAGACGAACACGAACAGGCCGAGCGTCAGCACGAAGTTGATGTCTGCGGCAGCCGGCTTGAGCAGCTCGTGGATACCGGTCTCATCGGAGTACTGCCACGGGAACACCGACAACCAGTTCGCGATGAGGATGTAGGCGAACAGCGTCACCGCCAGCGGGAGCACGAACGGCGCGACACGCATGCCGATCGCGGACTCGATCTGGTTGCGCGCCTGGATCGTGATGCCTTCCCAGAACAACTGCACGCCGGTGGGCACGCCGCTGGAGGTCACTTTGGCGCGGAGGTAGAACGCGAGCGCGAGCACGATCACCGCGGCGATGGTGGCGGACAGCATCGTGTCGGTGTTGACCGTCAGCCCGAACCAGTTGGCGGTGGTGTGCGTGCCGACGTGGATGCCGGACTCGGCGGCGAGGATGGTCACCGCCGACCCGGCGGCGACGTCGATTCCTGTCATTGCGGTGTGGGTTCCCCTTCGAATCCGGCTGTGTCAGTCGGGCTACCCGCGCGCAGTTTTTTTGCCACAGGCAGCGCGGTCGTGAAGACGAGCAGCATCTGGAACAGCGCCATGCCGAAGACCACGCCCAGCCCCTCGGGACGGAAGATGAACGCGATGGCCAACCCGATGACGGTCAAGATCATCAGGCGCGTCGCCGAATTCAACGCCATCTTGCTTTTCAGGGGGTGCGCCTGGGAGGTGATCTTGGTGACCGACCGTCGCACCAGGACGGCGTTCAGAAGACCGAGACCGAGGCCGATGGCGAAGAACACCCCGACCATCACATGGCCGAGAAGCGCGGCCGCCAGCGTGCCGAGGCCGGCCAGGACGACGCAGATGAGTGCCAGACGCATCGGGCGGAACGCAACCGAAGGAAGCACCAACGGCGCGTCATGCGCTGGCGTCGTCACTGATTCACCTCAATCCCGCGGTCAAAACGAAGTTGCCGAATGATCCTGTTCCAGTGCTTGGCGCCATGAGCGTATCGGAGGGCATCAGGCGCACTGGAATCACCCAAGCGGCAGCTCCCTTTGTCGGTCGTTGTACCGGTCTGCTCGGCTTGGAACCGAGGAGTCCGGGGCCGGCAACCCGCGAGGTTTTTCGGGTTCTGTTTTTCACCCTAACACATGGTCGAGGGCCTAAAACGAGGCCTACTACTTCGCGTCGTACACGTCGGCCAACAGGCCGTTTCGGCGCCGTAGAAGCGGGATCACCGTGACGATGATCGCGACCAGGATGGCCGCCAGCATGACCACTCCGCTGTAGCGAGGATCGAAGAAAATCGTGCTCGCCGCGCCCAACGCGACGATGCCCACCCAGAGGTAGATCAAAAGCACGACACGGCGGTGCGAATGACCGATCTGAAGCAGCCGGTGGTGCAGGTGCATCTTGTCCGGGCTGAACGGGCTGCGACCGGCCCGGGTGCGGCGCACGATCGCCAGCAGCATGTCCAGGGCCGGCACCAACATCACCGCCACCACCAACAAAAACGGTGACAGCAGCGCGAACACGTCGCGCGCACCGTATGCGGTCTGCGAAATCGGTCCGGCCGCCGTGGTCGACGCCGCGGCCAGCATCAGCCCGATCAGCATCGAACCGGAGTCGCCCATGAAAATCTTGGCGGGGTGGAAGTTGTGGGGCAGAAAGCCCAGGCAGGCTCCGGCGAGCACCACCGAGATGATCGCGGGCGGGTAGAACAGCACGTCGCCGCCGTGGTCGCGCAGCAGCCCGATGGAGAAGATGCAGATGGCTGATGCGGTGATCAGCCCGAGCCCGGCGGCCAGCCCGTCGAGTCCATCGACGAAGTTCATCGCGTTGACGATCGCCACGGTCAACGCGAGCGTGAGCAGAATCGACGAGACCTGGTCGAGCACGATGGTGCCGACGCCGCCGATCGGGATGTAGAGCACGCTCCAGGCCACGCCCATGGTGACCAGAACGCTGGCCGCGGTGATCTGCCCGGCGAACTTCGTCAGCGCGTCAAGCCCCCACCGGTCGTCGATCAAGCCGATGGCCATGATCAGCCCACCAGCGACCACCACCGCGGGCATCCCCGACGAGTACACGAATCCCCGCGTCAACGCGGGAAGCTGCGACGCCAACAGCACGGCCGCCACCACCCCGACATACATCGCCAGCCCGCCCATCCGCGGGGTCGGCTGCAGGTGCACGTCACGCTCGCGCGGATAGGCCACCGCGCCGAACCGCCGGGCCAGCACCCGCACCCAGCCGGTGGCGAAGTAGGTGATGATGGCCGCGGTGAGTCCGACGAGGGCCAGTTCGCGAAGCGGGACACCGGCACCGCGCTCGTTGAGCGCAAGCACGGTGTCCGCCGCGTAGCCCATCGATGCACCGTATGCCACGTTGTCTCAGCTCATTCCGTCAGTGCCGACGGTTCCACATCGAGGACTTTCGCGACCGCCTCCACCGTCACCGGGCCTTCGCGCAGGATCCGCGGGTGCGATCCGGTGAGGTCGACGATGGTCGACGCCGCCTGCTGCGCGGACGGCCCCGCATCGAGGTAGACCTGGACGCGCTCGCCGAGTTGGTCGCGCGCCTCGTCGATTGTCACGGCGGGCGGGCGGCCGGAGGTGTTCGCGCTGGACACCGCCATCGGGCCGACCTCGCGCAGCAGTTCGATCGCCACGGGATGCAGCGGCATGCGCAGCATGACGGTGCCGTGCGCGTCGCCGAGATCCCATGGCAAAGACGGTGCCTGGCGCACCACGAGGCTCAGCGCCCCGGGCCAGAACGCCCGGATCAGTTCGCGTGCGGGGCCTGGGACGTTGTAGACCAGCCCCTCGATCGTGTGCCACGAGCCGACCAGCACCGGCACGGGCATGTCGCGCCCGCGGCCCTTGGCCGCCAACAGCGCGGCGACGGCGTCGTTGTCGAAGGCGTCCGCGCCGATGCCGTACACCGTGTCGGTGGGCATGACGACCAGCTGACCGCCCTTCAAAGCACTGATGGCCGAAGCGATTCCGGTCGCGCGCTGGGCGTCATCGGTGCAGTCGAATACCTCCGTCATGCCTTGGCCTCTTCCTGCCTGCGGTTGCGGGTCGCGGTGACGAACCGGGGCCGACCGGCTAGGTCGCGGCGGCCGGTGACGTCGCCGAAAAGCCCCGTGCTGCAGAACGCGTCGATGGTGCGCGCCGATGTGGTGTCATCGTGCTCCACCGCGCACCCGCCGCCGTCGCGCAGCCACCGGCCGGCGAGCCCGACGATGGCGTCGATGACGACCATCCCGTCCGGTCCCCCGAACAACGCGTGTGCTGGGTCATGTTCGGCCACTTCGGGTTCCAACTCGGCACCGTCGGGAATGTAGGGGGGGTTGGCAACCACGAGGTCGACCTGGCCGTCGAGTTCGGGCAGTAGCCCGGGCGCGGTGACGTCGGCGCGGATCAGTTCGACGCCGGTGTCGACGAGGTTGCGGTGCGCGTAAGCGAGCGCGTCCTCGGAGTCGTCGATGGCGATGACACGTGCGTCGGGCACGGCGTTCGCGAGGGCCAGCGCCAGCGCACCCGAACCGGTGCACAGGTCGACGATGACGGGGGGCCGAACGTTCCTTACCGCTCGAATTTCGGCTGAAGTTTCGAGCGGTAAGGAACGTTCGCGCAACAAACTGTGTGCCACCACCCACTCCAGCAACGCCTCGGTTTCCGGTCTGGGAATGAACACGCCGGGCCCGACGCAAACGGTGACAGGGCCAAACGCCGCGCTGCCCACGATGTGCTGCAGCGGCACCCGTTTGGCGCGGCGGGCGACGAGGTTGTGGTAGCGGTCGACGAAGCCGCTGTCAGGTCGGGTGAGCGCGAGGCGGCCGCGGTCGGTGCCCGCCGCGTGGGCGGCCAGTAACTCGGCGTCGGCCCGCGGCGACGGAACTCCCGCTTCGGCGAGCGCTGCCTCTGCGGCGTCGATCACCTGGCGGAGCGTCATGTCGCCGCAAGCCTGGCTTGCTTGTCGGCGGCGGCCAGGGCGTCGAACAGCGCGTCGAGTTCGCCGTCGAGTACCTGATCGAGGTTGTGCGCCTTGAAGTTGATCCGGTGGTCGGCGATCCGGTTCTCGGGGAAGTTGTAGGTGCGGATGCGCTCGCTGCGGTCGACGGTGCGGATCTGGCTGGCCCGGTCGGCCGACGCCTCGGCCTGGGCCTGCTCCTCGGCCAGCGCCTTCAACCGCGCGGCGAGGACCTGCAGCGCACGCGCCTTGTTCTGCAACTGGGAGCGTTCGTTCTGACAGCTCACGACTATGCCGGTGGGCAAGTGGGTGATGCGCACCGCGGAGTCGGTGGTGTTGACCCCCTGGCCACCCTTGCCCGACGACCGGAACACGTCGACGCGCAGATCGGAATCGTCGATCTGAACCTCTTCGACCTCTTCGGGTTCGGGGTACACGAGCACCCCTGCCGCCGACGTGTGCACGCGGCCCTGCGACTCGGTGACGGGGACCCGCTGCACCCGGTGCACACCGCCTTCGAACTTCAGCCGCGACCACACCCCGTCGGCGACGTCGCCCTTGCTGCGGATGGACAGCATCACGTCCTTGTAGCCGCCGAGGTCGGAGAAGGTCTCGTCGAGCACGGTCACGTTCCAGCCGCGCCGCTCGGCGTAGCGGATGTACATCCGGGCCAGGTCGGCGGCGAACAGCGCGGACTCCTCGCCGCCCTCCCCGGACTTGACCTCCAGCACGATGTCATCGGTGTCGTGCGGGTCGCGGGGCGCCAGCAGGTCGGTGAGGCGGGTGTCGAGTTCGGCCACCGTGGCGGCCAGTTCGTCGACTTCCGCCGCGAACGACGGGTCATCGGCGGCCAGTTCGCGGGCCGCCTCGAGGTCGCCACGGGCAGTCTGGAGCTTGCGGTAGGTGGCAACGATCGGTGACACCTGGGCGAACCGCCGGCCGACCTTGCGCGCCTGCGCCGCGTCGGCGTGCAGATTGGGGTCGGACAGTTGGCGCTCGAGGTCGGCGTGTTCGGCCACCACGGCATCGATCGCCGTCCCGTTGTCCGTCACGTCGACGTCCTTCCCTCAAACGCAGACCGGCGCCCGGCCTGGCCGCCGGGGCGGCAAGAACGGGCGCCGGAAAGGCAGCTACTTGTCGGCTGAGGAGTCCCCGCCGGCCTTGCGCTTGCCGTAACGCTTCTCGAAGCGGGCGACGCGGCCGCCGCTGTCGAGGATCTTCTGCTTGCCGGTGTAGAACGGATGGCACTGCGAGCAGACCTCGACGTGAATCTGTCCGCTTTTCTTGGTGCTGCGCGTGGTGAACGTGTTACCGCAACCGCAGTGCACCGTGGTCTCGACGTAGTCAGGGTGAATACCCGTTTTCATGGCTTCCTCTTCGATCGTGGCCCCGGGTCGCCCCTTCTGAGTGAAGGCGTTCGGCGTGAACCGGAACCGAGGGTCGACGGTCCATTATGCCAGTGCGACCGCCAGCAGCCTAAACGCCCGCCGGGCTGCGGCTATTCCGCCCGGTACGGCTGAAACCTGCTCCCTTCGCGGCGCCACAACGTGCGGCCGTCCGGCTCGGTGCCGCGCGCGATCAGTTCGCGCTTGAGGATCTTGTTCGTCGCGGTGCTGGGCAGGTCGTCGGCGATCCAGACGTAGCGCGGCCACGCCTTCGGCGACAGGTCGCTCTGGGCGGCCAGAAACTCCTCGAACGCCTGCGGGCTGAGGTCGGCGCCGTCCTGCAGCACGACGGCGGCCATCACCTGATCGCCGACGAGTTCGTCGGGCACCGGGTAGACCGCCACCCGGTTGACGGGGGCCAGCCGCAGCAGGATGCGCTCGATCGGTGCGGTGGTCATGTTCTCGCCGTCCACGCGCATCCAGTCGGCGGTGCGCCCGGCGAGGTAGATCCACCCGTCGGCGTCGCGGTAGGCCAGGTCGCCCGACCAGTACATGCCGTGCCGGGTGCGCTCGGAGGTGGCGGCTTCGTCGTTGTAGTAGCCCGAAAAGAAGCCGGTGCCCGAGGTATTCACCAACTCGCCCACGGCCTCGTCGGCGTTGAGCAACGCGCCGTTGGCGTCGAACACCGCTGGTGGGCACTCGGTCACGGTTTCGCTTTTGTAGATGGCGACACCTGGAAAGCCCTGGCCGACAGAGCCTTTCGGGGTGTCGGGGGTGCGGGTGATGATCACGGAATTCTCGGTGGAACCGAACCCGTCATCGACGGTCACGCCGAACCGGCGGCCGAACTCCTCGATGTCGCGGTCGGCGGCCTCGTTTCCGAACGCCACGCGCAGCGGGTTGTCGCTGTCGTCGGGGCGCTCCGGGGTCGCCAGCACGTAGGCCAGCGGCTTTCCGACGTAGTTCATGTAGGTGGCGCCGTGCCGGCGGATGTCGGACAGAAAACGCGACGCCGAGAACTTCGCGGGCACCATGGCGGCGCCGGCCACCAGTGCCGGTGCCCACCCGCCGACCACCGCGTTCGAATGAAACAGCGGCATCGACAGATAGCAGGTGTCTTCGGAGGTGAGGCCGAACTTGTCGACCAATGCGGTGCCCGCGAACAACACCATGGAGTTGGCGACCTGGACGGCCTTGGGGTTACCGCTGGTGCCCGAGGTGAAGATCATCATGAACGTGTCGTCGGGGGCGGCCTGGCGGGCTGGGGTCAGCGGCGGCGCGGAGGCCCGGCGTTGCGCCCAACCGTCGTCGTCGGCGTTGAAGACGGTGACCCCCGGCAGTTCCAGGCCGTCGAGCAGATGCCGGTGCTCGGCGTCGGTGATGAGGAACTGGCATTCGACCTTGGCGATGTCGCGCGCGAGCGCCTCGCCGCGGCGGGTGGTGTTGATGCCGCAGAGCACGTAACCGCCCAGCGCCGCGGCGGCCAACGCGGTCAGCATCTCCGGCGTGTTGCCGAGCAGCACACCGACATGCAGCGGACGGTCCGACTCCGCCGCGTCGATCAGCGCAGCGGCTTGCGCGCCGGCATCGGCGAGGTGCTCACGCCATGTCCACGTGCGGTCGTCGTACTTCACCGCGACGGTGTCCCGTTCGGCGCGCTCACGAAGCAGCTGCTGGAGTGTGTCCGCCATGGTCACCTCTCGCCAGTGAACAGATTTTGGATTGTGTCTACCATGTCACAATGTCGGAAGTCCGCAGACAGGTGCGGAAAACGACGAGAGGGCCACCGGTGACGCGCGGCGCCGCGACCAAGAACGTCCGTGATCGGATGATCGACGCGGCCGAAGTCTGTCTGCGCGCCAAGGGTATTCGAGCGACCACAGTATCCGAGGTGGCCGAAGTCGCCGGGATATCACGGGGTTGGTTATACCGGCATTTCCCCGACAAAGTCACGCTGTTGGGCGCGGCGATCGTGCGGCTGAACGAGGCCTACTGGTCAGAGGCGCACGCGATGTTGGAGCGGGTCGAGGGGCTGGACCGCCAGATCGTCGCCGGCATCCGCCACGGCCGCCGCGCCTACGACGACCCGGGCGCGTTGCTGATGAAGCTGCGCATCGAAGAACCCGACGAGTTCGCCGCCTGTGCCGGCGCCGGTGTCCAGGGGCTGGTGCCCGATCTGGCCGACTTCTGGTCGCGCTACCTGGTCGCCGCGCGCGACAGCGGCGAGATCCACGCCGATATCGACGTCGCCGAGGCCTCGGAATGGGTTGCGCGCGTGCTGATTTCGCTGGCCACCGTGCCCGGTGACACGCTCGACCCCAGCGACGACGACGCGGTGCTGCGGCACGTGCGCCGCTACGTCATGCCGGGCCTGCGCGCCTACCCCGCGCAGTTGTGATTACTCGGCGTCCATCGAGCCCGGAGCGGTCTTGGAGACCTGGACCAGGAACTCGTAGTTGTTCTTGGTCTTGCGCAGCTGGCTCATCAGCAGGTCGATGGCCTGATGCGGGTCGAGGCCACTGAGCACCCGGCGGAGCTTGTGCACGACCGCGAACTCGTCGGGGCCGAGCAGCAGCTCGTCCTTGCGGGTACCCGACGGGTTGACGTCGACGGCCGGGAAGACCCGACGCTCGGAGATCTTGCGGTCCAGCTTGAGCTCGGCGTTGCCGGTGCCCTTGAACTCCTCGAAGATCACCGTGTCGCCCGTGGAGCCGGTCTCCACCATCGCGGTGGCGATGATGGTCAACGAGCCGCCCTCTTCGATGTTGCGGGCCGCGCCGAGGAACCGCTTGGGCGGATACAACGCGGTCGAGTCCACACCACCGGACAGGATGCGTCCCGAGGCCGGTGACGCGTTGTTGTACGCGCGGCCCAGCCGGGTGATCGAGTCGAGCAGCACGACGACGTCCTTGCCCTGCTCGACCAGTCGCTTGGCCCGTTCGATCGCGAGCTCGGCGGCCTGGGTGTGGTCTGAGGGCGGACGGTCGAAGGTCGAGGCGATGACCTCACCCTTGACCGACCGCTGCATGTCGGTGACCTCTTCCGGACGCTCGTCGACGAGCACCACCATCAGGTGGCATTCCGGGTTGTTCTGCGTGATCGCGTTGGCGATGTCCTGCAGGATCGTGGTCTTACCGGCCTTGGGCGGCGACACGATCAGCGCGCGCTGCCCCTTGCCGATCGGCATGATCAGGTCGATCACGCGGGTGGTCAGCCGGTCGGGCGAGGTCTCCAAGCGCAGCCGCTGGTTCGGGTACAGCGGGGTGAGCTTGTTGAACTCCGGCCGCTTCTTGGCCTCATCGACGGGTTTGCCGTTGACGGTGTCCAGGCGCACCAGCGGGTTGAACTTCTGCCGCGGATTTTGACCGCCGCCTTCACCTTCTTTGGGCACGCGCACCGCACCCGTGACGGCGTCGCCGCGGCGCAAGCCGTTCTTGCGCACCATGTTCATGGAGACGTAGACGTCGTTGGGTCCGGCGAGGTAGCCGGAGGTCCGCACAAACGCGTAGTTGTCCAGCACGTCGAGGATGCCCGCGACGGGCTGCACGACGTCGTCTTCGCGGAGCTCGGTGTCACCGCCGCCGTCGCCGCCACCGCGCTCGCGGCGCCTGCGGTCACGGAACCGGCGGCCCCGACGTCCGCCTCGGCCGTCGCCGCCGTCGTCGTCGGAGTTCGAGCCGCCCCGGTTCTGCTGGCCGCCCTGCTGGTCGTTGTCGGACCTGGAGTCCTGCTTGGAATCGTTCTTGGATTCCTGCTTGGTGTCCTGCTTGGTATCGCCGTCGGACTTGGCGCCCTGCTGGCCCTTGCTGTCGGACTTGGTGTCCTTGCTGGTGTCGCCGTCGGACTTGGTGTCCTGACCGCCCTGCTCGGAGCCGCCCGGGGCGCCCGAGCCGCGGTTGGCGGTGCGACGTTCGCGGCGCTGCCGCGGCGGTGCGTCGTTGCCGTCACCGGAGCCAGGGTTGTCGGCGTTCTCAGCGGGCTGCTCGGCAGACTTCTCCGCCTTCTCGGCGGCCGGCGCGTCGTTCGCGGCGGGCGCTGTATCGCCGCCGGCCCGGCCGTTGGCCTGGCCACGCCGGTCACGAATCGCGGCGACGAGCTCGCTCTTACGCATACCCGAGGCACCGTCGATGCCGATCTCCTTGGCCAGCGCGCGCAGCTCCGGAAGCACCATGCTGGATAACGCGCCACCACGGGCGCCGGATGCACCGCCCGCGGTGGGTTCAGCCTCCGCGGAGGACGCGCTGGTGGGCGCATCGACCGCCGCGGGGTTGTCTGAGTTCACGGTGTTCGACAGCGCGTTGTTATCGCTGCTGCCATCAGCCGTGATGAGGTCCGTTTCAGTCACGGATGTCCTTTCTCTCCCTCGCTGTTCAAGCATGCGGGGATTGGTTGCGCTCAGCTGATCCGCTCAACGCGTGGGCGCCACCGCTGTGGTTGCAACGGTGATTGCCGGGATTCGCCGGTATGACGAACCGTCAGCCCATGGGTAAATCACGGGGAAAATGAGTGGTGTCCTAGTGTCGGCGCAGGCAGAGACGCTGCGATTGCTGGACAAAAGCGAGAATAACGCGCATCGGAGCTGGAAGCAAGAACGACACGTGCGGCCGGTGTTGCAATTTAACTCCGAACGGCGACACCCGACGTCCAGCGGACGCCGTCGCCAACTGCGATTTCATTGACGGTGAACCCGGTCGCGGCACCCAATTCCAGGGCTTCGGCCGGCAAATCGGGCTGTGTACTCAGCGCCAACACCGACGGCCCTGCTCCGGAAAGCACCGCTGCAATGCCACAACGCCGCAGCGTCTGCAGGTATTCCGTGGATGCCGGCATGGCCACGGCGCGCTGGGGTTGGTGCAGCACGTCCTCGGTCGCCGCCATCAACAGATCGGGCCGCTCGGTCAGCGCGACCACCAGCAGGGCGGCGCGGCTGACGTTGAACCGGGCGTCGGTGTGGTCGACCCGGTCGGGCAGCAGGACGCGGGTTTCGGCGGTCGACGACCGCTGCCGCGGGATCGCGGCGAACAGGCGGATGTCGCGGTGCAGCCGTAGCGGCGCGGCGGCATAGCGTGTCGTGGTCCCGTCATGTTCGGTCCAGGACACCACCCCGCCGCCGAGCACCGCAGCCGACGCGTTGTCGGGATGGCCCTCGAACTCCGAGGACAGCTGGATCAACTGTCCTTCGGTCAAAGGTGTCGAACCTGCTTGGCTGACAAGGCCGTTGACGGCAGCAAGGCCGCCGACCACCGCCGCGGCAGATGAGCCCAGGCCGCGCGAATGCGGAATGTCGTTGCGGCACCGCACGATCATGCCGGGAACGGTGACGCCGGCGGCCTGGAGACCGCGCTCGATCGCACGCACCACCAAGTGCGATGCGTCCAGCGGCACTTGGCCGGAACCTTCACCCTCGACCTCGACGCTGAGCCCGGACGGGATTGTCTCCACGACGATCTCGTCGTACAGACCCAACGCGACGCCCAGGCTGTCGAAACCGGGACCGAGGTTGGCGCTGGATGCGGCGACGACGGCGGTCGCCGTCAAACCGGCCGGCAGCATCGGCATCACTGGGGCGTCACCTGCTAAACCAGACCGAGCTTCTCGACCACGGCAACGGGGTCGACGGGTAGGGGCGTAACGGCCGGCATCCCCTTCAGCGCGGTGTCGGGGTCCTTGAGGCCGTTACCGGTGACCGTGCACACCACCGTGGAGCCCTTGGCCACCCAGCCGTCCTCGACGGATTTGAGCAGCCCGGCGATGCTGGCCGCGGACGCGGGCTCGACGAAGACGCCTTCGGTACGCGCGACCAGGTGGTAGGCGGCCAGGATCTCTTCGTCGGTGGCGGCCAGGAAGCGGCCCCCGGATTGTTCCTGGGCTTCGACCGCGGTGTTCCACGAGGCCGGCGAGCCGATCCGGATGGCGGTGGCGATGGTCTCGGGGTTGCTCACCGGCGCACCGTGGACCAGCGGCGCGGCGCCGGCGGCCTGGGTGCCGAGCATCCGGGGCAACCGGTCGGACAGGCCGTCGCGGTGATACTCGGTGTAACCCTTCCAGTAGGCCGTGATGTTTCCGGCGTTGCCGACGGGCAGCGCGTGCACGTCCGGTGCGGTGCCCAGCGCGTCGGCGATTTCGAACGCCGCGGTCTTCTGCCCTTCGATGCGAAACGGGTTGACGGAGTTGACCAGCGAGACGGTCGGGAAGTCGTTGGTGAGCTTGCGGGCGAGTTCCAGGCAGTCGTCGAAGTTGCCGTCGATCTGGATGATCTTGGCGCCGTGCATGACGGCTTGGGCGAGCTTGCCCATCGCGATCTTACCTTGGGGCACCAGCACGGCGCAGGTGATGCCCGCCCGGGCGGCGTAGGCGGCGGCCGAGGCCGAGGTGTTGCCGGTGGACGCGCACAGCACCGCTTGTTGTCCGCGGGCCACCGCCTCGGTGACGGCCATCGTCATGCCGCGGTCCTTGAACGAGCCGGTCGGGTTGAGCCCCTCGACTTTGAGATGCACGGTGCAGCCGGTGTATTCGGACAGCCTGGGTGCCGGTACCAGCGGGGTGCCGCCTTCGCGCAGCGTGATCGGGGTCCACCCGTCCTGCACGGGCAGCCGGTCCCGGTAGGCGGCGATCAGCCCGGGCCAGGGTTGGTGCACGGCCGTGGGCGGTGCGCTACTCATTCGTGGTCCCTTCCATGCGGAGCACGCTGTTGATGCTCTGCACGACGTCGAGGTCGGCGAGGGCGCCGACCGTCTCTGACAGCGCCGCGTCGGTGGCTTGGTGGGTGACGACGACGATGCGGGCGCCGTACCGTTGGCCGTCCTCGTCGACCATGCCCTCCTGGCGCACCTCGGCGATGCTCACCTCGCGCTTGGCGAATTCCGCTGCGACAGAGGACAATACGCCCGGCAAGTCGGAGACGTTCATGTTGACGTAGTAGCGGGTCGGGATGAAGCCGATCGGGGCGATCGGCAGCTTGGCGTATTTGGAGTCGCGGGGTCCGCGGCCGCCCTGCACCCGGTTGCGCGCGGCCATCACGAGATCACCCATCACCGCCGATGCGGTGGGCGCTCCCCCGGCGCCCTGGCCGTAGAACATCAACTGGCCGGCGGCCTCAGCTTCCACGAACACGGCGTTGAAGGCGCCGTTGACGGTGGCCAGCGGGTGGTCCGACGGCACCAGCGCGGGATACACCCGGGCTGAAACCCGTTGTTGACCTTCGTCGGTGGTCAACCGCTCGCAGATCGCGAGCAGTTTGATGGTGCAGCCAAGAGCGCGCGCCGAGGCGAAGTCGGCCGGGCTGACCTTGGTGATGCCTTCGCGATAGACGTCGTCGGCGCTGACGCGGGTGTGGAACGCGATCGAGGCCAGGATCGCGGCCTTGGCAGCGGCGTCGTAGCCCTGCACGTCGGCGGTCGGGTCGGCTTCGGCGTAGCCCAGCGCGACGGCGTCCGCGAGGGCGCTTTCGTAGTCGACGCCGGTGCTGTCCATCTCGGAGAGGATGTAGTTGGTGGTGCCGTTGACGATGCCGGCGACCCGCAGCACGGTGTCCCCGGCCAGCGACTGGGTAAGCGGACGGATCACCGGGATCGCTCCTGCGACCGACGCTTCGAAATACAGGTCGACGTGGGCGTGTTCGGCCGCTTGGGCGAGCTCACCGGTCGACATCGCCATCAGCGCCTTGTTGGCGGTGACCACCGACTTGCGCTGTTCCAGCGCCGACAGGATGGCCTTGCGGGCGGGTTCGACCGGTCCCATCAACTCGACGACGACGTCGACGTCGTCGCGGGAGACGAGTTCTTCGACATTGTCGGTGAGCATCTCCACCGGCACGCCGCGGCCGTCGGCCACCCGTCGGACGCCGACACCACGCAGCACCAGCGGAGCGCCGATCCGCGCGGCGAGGTCGTCGGCGCTGTCCTCGATGATGCGCACCACCTGGCTGCCGACGTTGCCGAGTCCGAGGACCGCTACGCCGACGGGCCTTTCGTCGCTGCTCATCGCTTACCTCACTTCCAGGCTCAGTAGGTCCTCGACCGTCTCCCGGCGCAGGATCAGGCGGGCCCGCCCGTCGCGCACGGCTACCACGGCAGGGCGACCGATCAGGTTGTAGCGGCTCGACATCGAATAGCAATAGGCGCCGGTGGCCGCCACCCCGAGCAGATCGCCGGGCGCGATGTCGTCGGGCACCCACGTATCGCGTACCACGATATCGCCGCTCTCGCAGTGTTTTCCGACGATTCGGCCGAGCGCAGGCGAGGTGTCGCTGACCCGGGACACGAGCCGGGCGTCGTATTCGGCGTCGTACAGCGACGTGCGGATGTTGTCGCTCATCCCACCGTCGACGCTGACGTAGCGGCGGTAGCGATCAGCGGCGACGGCGACGTCTTTGACGGTGCCCACTTGATAGAGCGTGATGGTGCCGGGTCCGGCGATCGCGCGGCCGGGTTCGACGACCAGCCGCGGGGTCGGCAGCCCGACCGCCGCCGACTCGTCACGGACGATGGCGCTGAGCTTGGCGGCCAGTTCGGCCACCGGCGGCGGATCGTCGTGCGGCAAATACGAGATGCCCAGGCCGCCGCCGAGGTCGACGGTCGACATCTGCGACGTCTTGTCGACGCCGAATTCGGCGACCACGTCGCGCAGCAGACCGATGACGCGGTGCGCGGCGAGTTCGAAGCCGGCGACGTCGAAGATCTGGGACCCGATGTGGCTGTGCAGGCCGACCAGCCGCAGGTGGTCGGCGACGAAGACCCGGCGCACCGCCTCCATCGCCGCGCCGGTCGCCAACGACAGGCCGAACTTCTGATCCTCGTGCGCGGTGGAGATGAACTCGTGGGTGTGCGCTTCGACGCCGACGGTGACGCGCACCAAGACGTCCTGCACCACGCCCGCGGCGCCGGCGATCTCGTCGAGGCGGTCGATCTCGATCATGGAGTCCACGACCACATGACCGACCCCGGACTTGACCGCGGCGGTCAGCTCGTCGATGGATTTGTTGTTGCCGTGCAACGCAATTCGATCGGCAGGAAATCCGGCGTGCAGTGCGACAGCAAGCTCACCACCGCTGGCCACGTCGAGCGCCAGACCCTCCTCGTCGACCCAGCGGGCGATCTCGGTGCACAGAAACGCCTTGGCGGCGTAGCGCACGTACTCTCCCCCGCCGAACGCATCGGCGATCTCGCGGCAGCGGGTCCGGAAGTCGTCCTCGTCGACGACGAAGACCGGCGTCCCGAACTCGGCGGCGATGTCGGTGACCGGCACCCCGGCGATGGACACCACGCCGTCGTCGCCGCGAACAGCGTTGCGCGGCCAGACGTTCGGCGCGAGCAGCAACACATCGTCGGCCGACTGTGGGCGCGGCGGGGTATCGCCGTGATGTACCTCTTCGGCGTGGCGGGGTCCGGCGGGATGGGCGATCACATGCGCTCCGGTGCGGTGACGCCGAGGATGCCCAGGCCGTTGGCGATGACCTGGCGGGTGGCTTCGCACAGCGCCAACCGGGCGCCGTGCAGTTCGTTGGGCGCTTCGTCTCCTTGGGGCAGGACGCGACAGGAGTCGTAGAACCGGTGGTAGTCGCCGGCCAGGTCCTCGAGGTAGCGCGACACCCGATGCGGTTCACGAAGGTCCGCAGCGGTTTTCAGCACGCGCGGAAACTCGCCGATGTTGCGGATCAGGGTGCCTTCCTTGTCGTGGGTCAGCAGCTGCAGGTTCGAGGCGTCGGCGGAGACGCCGAGTTCGGCGGCGTTGCGCGCCAGCGCCGACAGCCGCGCGTGCGCGTATTGCACGTAGTAGACCGGGTTTTCGTTCGACGCCGAGGACCACAGCGCGAGGTCGATGTCGATCGGGCTGTCCACCGAGGACCGGATCAGCGAGTAGCGGGCGGCGTCCACACCGATGGCCTCGACCAGGTCGTCGAGGGTGATCACGGTGCCGGCCCGCTTGCTCATCCGCACCGGTTGGCCCTCGCGGACCAGGTTGACCATCTGGCCGATGAGCACCTCGACGGTGGCGGGGTCCTCACCGAGGGCCGCGGCGACGGCCTTGAGCCGGGCGATGTAGCCGTGGTGGTCGGCGCCGAGCATGTAGATGCACAGGTCGAAGCCGCGCTCACGCTTGTCGAGGTAGTAGGCGATGTCGGCGGCGATGTAGGCCGGGGCGCCATCGCTCTTGATGACGACGCGGTCCTTGTCGTCGCCGTGGTCGGTGGTGCGCAGCCAGACGGCGCCGTCCTTTTCGTAGATGCTGCCCGCCTCGCGGAGCTTGGCGATGGCCTGCTCGACCCGGCCGGAAGTGTGCATCGAGTCTTCGTGGGTGTAGACGTCGAAGACGGTGCCGAAGTCGTGCAGTGACTGCTTGATGTGGCTGAACATCAGGTCGACGCCGATGGCGCGGAAGGTCTCGCGCATCTGGTCGTCGGGCAGGCTCAGCGCATCGGCTTCCTTGGCCAGCACCTGGGCGGCGATCTCTTTGATGTAGTCGCCGGCGTACCCGTCGTCGGGGGCGGGCTCGCCCTTGGCGGCCGCGATCAACGAGCTGGTGAACCGGTCGATCTGGGCGCCGTGGTCGTTGAAGTAGTACTCGCGGGTGACGTCGGCGCCCTGGGTGGACAGCAGCCGGCCCAGTGCGTCGCCGACGGCGGCCCAGCGGGTGCCGCCGATGTGGATGGGCCCGGTGGGGTTGGCCGAGACGAACTCGAGGTTGATCCGCTGACCGGCTAGGGCGTCGGAACGCCCGTAGCGGTTTTCGGCGGCCAGGACGTTGGCGACGATGGCGTTCTGGGCCGATGCCTCCAGGCGCAGGTTGACGAACCCGGGGCCGGCGACGTCGGCGGCGGCGATGCCGTCGCGGTCGGCCAGCGCGGCGGCCAGCCATTCGGCCAGCTCACGCGGGTTGACGCCGACCTTCTTGCCCAGTTGTAGGGCAAGGTTGGTGGCGTAGTCGCCATGATCGGGGTTGCGCGGGCGCTCGACGGTGACGGTGGCCGGCAGCGCCGAGGCGTCCAGGCCACGCTCGGCCAGCACCGCGGCGGTGGTGGTCTTGAGCAGCTCGGCGAGGTCAGCGGGGGTCACGGGGGTCCATCCTATGGTCTTGGGTGGTCAGCCCCCGAATCCGTTTCCTGCACCCGTGATGCGTTAGGCTGTGCAGGCCCAATTGGCGCAGCTCGTCGAGTGCGCCCCCGTAGCTCAGGGGATAGAGCGTCTGCCTCCGGAGCAGAAGGCCGCAGGTTCGAATCCTGCCGGGGGCACTCCTCAAAGCCGCAGTTCAGCCCCGCAGCACACCGAGACCTCGTAGCGGACGAACGGCTCAGTTCGACCCCGCATCGGTGAGGATCTCGACCAGCGCAGGCCCGGGGTGGCTGAGCGCTTCTCCGATAGCGGAGTTCAGCTCGGCCGAGCTGGCGACCTGTTTCCCGTACGCCCCGCAGTCTCTGGCAAACGCGGCGAAATCCGGATTATGCAGCGAGGTCTGCCACACCTGATATTCGGAACTGCGCTGCTCCTGGGTGATTTTGCCCAGTTCACCGTTGTTGAGCAGGATGTGAGTGATGTTCATGTCGTACTTGACTGCCGTGGTGAACTCGGCAAGGTACTGACCGAAGCCGCCGTCACCGGTGACGGCGATGATGGGACGGTCGGGCGCGGCGGCCCATGCGCCCATCGCAGCCGGAAACCCGAAACCGATCGAGCCCAGGTAGCCCGACATCAACACCGACTGGTGGTCTTTGGTCTCGAAGTACCGCCCGAACGAGTAGGCATGGTTGCCCACGTCGACGGCGAGCACGGCGTGGGCCGGAGCGAGGCCGCTGAGTTCGGCGAAGACCGTCGCGGCAGCGACCCGACCATCGGGGCGCTTGGCGGCGCGGCGGGCTTTCTCGCTGCGCCACACTGCCCACCGCTCGGCGACTTCCGGGCGTTGGTCGACCAGCCCGGGGTGCGTACGCAGCCGCTTCGTCAAAACCGACGCCGTCACCCCCACATCGCCGAGCACCGGCACCGCCACCGGATCGAAGCGCCCCAGCGCCATCGGGTCGGTGTCGACCTGCACAACGGGCTTGTACGGCGAGATGCCCGTGTGATTCGAGAACGACGCGCCGAACACCACCAGCAAGTCGGCCTTGTTCATCATCCAAGATGCGACCGGGGTGCCCGACCTGCCCAGCGCGCCGCAGGCCAACGGATGCTCGTCGGAGAGCTGGCCCTTGGCTTTGAAGGTGGTCAACACCGGTGCCTGCAGACGCTCGGCGAACGCCACGATGGCCGGCATGTCGAATTTCGCACCGGCTCCGACGATGATCACCGGGCGAGTCGCCGCTGCGATGCGGTCGAGCGCCTGCTCCAGCGCCGTCTCCGGCGGCGCGACCCGCAGATCGGGCATCCGGCCCTCGGGCCCCGACGATCGTTGATCAGGGTCCTCGACGATCTGAACTTCGTCGGGCACGACCAGGTGGGCGACCCCGCGTTCGAGAATGGCGTGTTTGAGCGCCAGGGTCATCAGCTCGGCGTGTTCGGAGCCCGCGCGCACCATCTCCGAGTAGACGGCGACATCGGCGAACGCCGCCAACAGGTCGATATCTTGAAACGCCCCTTTGCCGGCTACCGCGGAATCGACATTGCCGGACAATGCCAGCACCGGCGCCCGGTCGGCCTTGGCGTCATAGAGCCCGGTCAGCAGGTTCGTCGAGCCCGGGCCCGCGATGCCGAAGCAGACCGCGGGACGGCCGGTGAGCTTTCCGTAGGCGGCTGCCGCGAACGCCGCCGCCCCTTCATGGCGGATGCCGAAATACCGTAACTTGCCTGAGCTTTCCGCGCGGTGCATGGCCTCGGCGATGCCGAGATTGGAGTGACCGACCATCCCGAAAACCGTGTCGACACCCCAATTGGTCATGGTCTCGACCAAGACATCGCTGACGGTCCGCTTCGCGGGCGCAGCAGGCGGGGTGCCGACGTAGATTCCGTCCTCGCGCACCTGCACCGGATAGGTCGCGACATCGAAGTCTGGTCCGCCGGCGGCTTCGCCGGTGAACGGGTCGAAGTCGAAACCATGCCAGGGACAACGGATCTTGTCGTTCTCGAGGGTTCCCTGTCCGAGCGGGCCGCCTTGATGCGGGCAACGGTTGTCGATAACGCCGTAGCGTCCGTGCAGCTTGGTCAACGCCACCGTCTTGAGCCCGACGGGGCACGCCGCTACCTGACCCTCGTCGAGTTCGCCGGGCTCGGCGGCTTTGTGCCAGTCGAGTTTCTGGCTGGCCGTACCGGTGTCGTCGTCGACAGTCATAGTGGCGTCACTCCTGCGTAGGGGACTCCACTGAGGTAGGCGAAGTCGCGGTCGAACGTCGTCAGATCGTCGAGGGTGAAATCGGCAAGGCGCCGGTGCCCACAGGCCCGGGCCAGCACCACCATCAGCTCCACCGCAGAACGCAGGTACCGGTTCAAGCGTTCGGCCGCCGGCCGCACCGGCAGCCGAGCGCGCAGGCGCGGGTCTTGGGTGGCGATGCCGACCGGGCAGGTGTTGGTCTGGCAGGCGCGCATACCGACGCAGCCGATGGCCTGAATCGCGCTGTTGGCGATGCCGACCGCGTCGGCCCCCAGAGCCAGCGCCTTGACCATATCGGCGGGGGTACGGATGCCGCCGGTGATGGCCAGGGTGATCGTGCTTTGACTGCGGTCCAGGTGTCGCCGGGCCCGGGCCAGCGCCGGAATGGTGGGGACCGAGATGTTGTCACGGAAGATGGTTGGGGCCGAACCGGTTCCGCCGCCGCGGCCGTCGAGGATGATGTAGTCGACACCGATCTCGAGCGCGGCATCGAGGTCCCGCTCGACGTGCTGGGCACTGAGCTTGTAGCCGACCGGGATCCCGCCCGAGGCCTCGCGGACCTGCGCGGCGAAGTCTTTGTACTCCGCCAGCGACGTCCAGTCCGGGAACCGTGCCGGCGAGATCGCCGACGTGCCCGTGGGTAAGCCGCGCACCTCGGCGATCTTGCCGACCACCTTGGCCCCGGGAAGGTGCCCACCGGTACCGGTTTTGGCGCCTTGGCCTCCTTTGAAGTGAAACGCCTGAACCTTGGTCAGGTGTTGGAAGCTCCATCCGAACCGGCCGGAAGCCAGTTCGTAGAAGTACCGCGAATTCTCCTGTTGCTCTTCGGGAAGCATGCCTCCCTCACCGGAGCAGATCCCGGTTCCGGCGAGTTCCGCACCGGCGGCAAGTGCCGTCTTGGCCTCCTGGGACAACGCCCCGAAACTCATATCGCTGACGAACAGCGGAATATCAAGCACCAGCGGGCGTTTCGCCCCCGGACCGATGACGGTCTCGGTGCTGACCGGCTCCTCATCGAGCAGCGGTAATCGGGCCAGCTGCGCAGTGACCAGCTGGATCGAATCCCATGAAGGCAGCTGGGTACGCGAAACACCCATCGCCGCTGTAGGACCGTGCTTCCCGACCTTGCTCAGTCCGTGGGTGGCAAGCTCGTGGATCTGGGTATTGAACGGTTCTTCGGCGGTGTTGGCAGGCTTGACCCACCGGCCCTGATAGCCGTCGTCGCCATACGATTGGGCGTTGGCCCCGGCGAACTCGGCGATCGCGGTTTGATCGACGTACACGCCCCCGTCGCGGACCCAGACCGGAAACGTTGCCAAACCCACCGCGGGGTTGACCGGCGAGACGCCGGTGTCAACGTCGTAACGCCAGCCGTGCACGTCGCACACCACAAGGTTTCCGTCGACATGCCCGTCGCCCAACAGCGCACCCCGGTGTGCGCAGCGCCCGTAGAGCGCAGAGACGTGCTCACCGCGTCGGATGAGTACAAGGTCCACGCCCGCCGCAGCGGTGGCGAAGGGAGCGTTGTCAGCCAGGTCGGAAAGGGATGCCACCTTCACGCCGGTTGTCGCTTCTGGTGTCATCTTTATGGGCTTTCCTCTGGTTAGTCGGGGCGCTCGGCGTCGTCGAGCAGGTGCGCCCGGATCTCGGCATAGGCGTGAGTGAATAGCCTGACGTCGCGGGGACTGAGCAGATCGAATACATTTCGCCGCACCGTCGCTACATGCCCCGGAGCGGCCGATTGCAATTTCGCGAACCCGGCTTCGGTGAGCTCTGCAAAGAGGCCCCGCTTGTCCTCCGGGCACGGGACGCGGCGCAACCACCCGGCGTCCGCGAGCCTGTTCACCGCCCGAGTCACCCCGCTGCGTGTCGTCACGGCGGCCCCGGCGATCTCGCTCATCCGCAACCGCCGCTGCGGCGCCTCGGACAGCAATCCGAGAACCTCATAATCCGCGAAAGAGATGGCGGCATTGACTTCCAGCTGACGGTCCAATGCCCGCAACAGCAGCCGAGTGCTGTCGAGATATCCACGCCACATCTGCTGCTCGGCCCCGCTGAGCCATTCCACCTCCACCATCAGCAGACGTCCATACTAGTTGCTAGCGAAACTTAATATCGCAGTACACCACACTCGCTGATGGTATTACTCTCGGTGCGCTCGCCGTGTCTGCCACGCGTATTACGGAGCGATAGCCGTGGATGATCGACTTCAGTGGTTGTGGAATTTTAGTTTCGCCATCAACTAAGAGCGGTCCGAATCGGACCCCTAGACCCGTGCGGTTGTGCGGCGGCAGTACGGAGTCACGTCCCGCTCGACGTCCAGGGGTCCGTCACGCCGAACAGCCTGGCTGCAATCTCGGCGCGAGCTATCGCTGACCGAACAGCGGGTTCTGCGCAGGATTACCCTGGCCCTGCCCCTGGGCGCGTTGCGCGACGCCCTGCGCCAGCGCGTTCAGCAGGGGGTTCTCCTTGATGAGCTGACGCTGATCTTCCTCCGACATCTGGTAGAAGGTCCACATCCCCCACGCCGCCGGCCGCACGTACAGCGTCACCTTCTGACGGCGACCTTTTGACTGCGGCAGCATCGCCGCCACCGGAACGACCCGGTCCAGCGTCGCCGCGCTCGCGAGTTCTTCTGCGAGCTTGTCCAGATCCACTGTGTCCTGAAGCTCATATGCCGACGACTGATGAGTCTGGTGGGCCGACCCCTGCAGTGCCAGAAACCACGCCATCCTCGTCTCCTTTGCTACTCACTGTCGACGTCAGCGTAAACGAGGCATGCGCGACGTCGGCATGCCGGGCGACGGCGGACGGGCCGCCGGCGCCTTCGCGGCCTCGTCGGAGTTTGCGCGGCGCGTTTACACCACCTCGCGCCATGCAACTCGCTCGTTTGACAGTCCAAGCCTTCGACAAGGAGAAATGCGGCGCTCACAGTATCGACAGCAAACTGTGGATATGAATGCATGATGTTCATCACATCCGACACGTTGCCGGTGTGCTGCATTTTGACGTGCCAGTCGATCGGAAATGCCATAGTTGCTGGCGAAGTCGTAGTGACGTCGACGAAACCTGGGGGGATCCATGCCGGCCGCCGATCACACCGACGCGCAAGGCGCACACGCCACAGTTGCGCGTTCGAGGAACGCGACCCGAGCGGCAGCGGCCGGCTATGCCAAATACATCGGTCGCGTCGGCGCGCTCGCCGTCGCGTTGGGCGTCGCCGGTGTGGTTGCCATGCCCGGTGTGGCGTGGGCAGACGACACCTCCACCTCCACCTCGTCTGCTTCGTCGGCGTCGTCGCCGTCCTCGGAGTCTTCGGACACGTCGGAGTCCGACAACACGTCGACGAACGAAACCGACACCAGTACTCCCAACTCCGAAGAACCCACCGAGGACATCGACGACGAGGACACAGACGACCTCGAAGACGTAGACGACCTCGAGGACGTGGAGGACGAGGAGGACCTCGAGGACGCAGATGATGGCGAGGGCGAGGCCGTCGACGACACCGACCTCACCGACGCCGAAGAAGAAACCTCGGCCGAAGACGACAACGACGCCACGCACACCGAGCCGACGCCGGCATCGGAGGCAAAGACCGAAACCGACGTCGACACCGAAACGGTCGCCCAGGTGGTGAGCACCAAAGGCTCCGAAACACGGGCCGAGACCGCCGACACGTCGACCACCCAATCGTCAACCGACACCGAGACCGTCGCGCTGTTGAGCGCCGCCGCAAACCCAACGGCCGCATCCACCAACCGAATTGCGGCCGCACTGCCGAGCCTGCCGACACCCGAGGAGGTTGTGCACCACATCCAGGCCAAGGTGACCGAATGCGTGTGCGGCGTCATCAACGGTGTGGTCCATGTGGTCAACGTCGTGGCCGGCGCGATCAACGGAGGCGGCGGCGGGGCGGGCTCGGGCGGCGGAGCGCCTGCAGCACCCCCGATCGTGGCCGCGGTGCTGGAAATCGCGCGCCGAGAAGTCACCCGGGTCATCGACGCCCTGAACCGCACCCCGATCGGGCGGTTCGTCAACTACGTCACAACCCAGATCACCGACGCGATAACTGATTTCGGCAACTCGCCGCAGGGCCGGGCGATCTCGACGGAGCTCACCCAGTTCCTCGCGCAGTGCGCGGATTCCACGGGATTGCCGGCCGAGCTTGAACGCGTCGCCATCGTGTCGGGCCTCAACGAACCGACGGACTTCGACATCCTCGCCGACTCAGATCATCCCGATGAGATTCATCGCATCTTCATCACCGAGAAGGCCGGGGCGATCAAGGTTTACGATCCGGCCACCGGCAATGTGGCGACGTTGATCAACCTGCCAACCGTGACCGCCGACGGTGAACGCGGACTGGTGGGCATCGAGATCGACCCGCAGTTCTGGGACACCGGTCAACCCGGCTACCACACCATCTACGTCGCCTACACGGGCGCAGACAACTATGACCGGCTTTCGAAGCTGACACTTGACGATTCATTCCAGGTGGTGGGCGAGCCGGTCGAGCTGCTGAAGTCGACCGAGCTGGGCAACAACTTCCACCACGGCGGCGAGATCCAATTCGACCCGGCCGGCGAGTATCTCTACTGGGCGGTGGGTGACAACACCGAGAGCGGCAACGCTCAGGACCTGACGAACATCCACGGCAAGATCCTGCGGCTCAACCGCGATGGCAGTGCGCCCGAAGACAACCCGTTCGTCGGCCACCCGGACGCGGTCGAGCAGATCTACGCCATCGGGCTTCGCAACCCGTTCCGGTTCACCTTCACTCCCGACGGCCAGCTGTTGGTCGGCGATGTGGGCGAAGCGAATTGGGAAGAACTCAATGTCGTCACGGCCGGCGCGAACTACGGCTGGCCCGCGGTCGAAGGCTTCTGCAGCGGAAACGACTGCGCCTACGTCGATCCCATCTACGCCTACCGGCACTCCACGCCGCCGGCCAACGCGGGCTCGATCACCGCGGTCGTGGTCTACACCGGCAGCACGTTCCCCGAGGAATACCAGAACAAGGTGTTCATCGCCGACTACTCGGTCGGCTGGATCAAAGAGCTCACGTTCGATTCCGAGTTCACCAGCCTGATCAGCGAGCGCATGTTCGACAACCAGGCCGGCACCACCGTCAAACTGGACCAGGGGCCCGACGGCAACCTCTATCAGCTGAACATCTACCCCGGCACACTCTCGGTCATCCGGCCGTCCGGCGGTAACCGGGGCCCGACCGCCGTGCTCACCGCGTCGTCGACCTACACCGCCGAGGACTCGCTGGAGGTCCACTTCTCGGCCGGCGAATCCACCGACCCCGAGGGTGACGAGCTGAGCTACGAGTGGAACTTCGGCAACGGCCGCACCTCGACCGAGGCCAACCCGACCATCGTCTTCACCAACACTGGCGCCGACTTCACCGCCTACACCGTGACTTTGACGGTGACCGACGGTGACAAGACCAGCACCGCGACCCAGCGGATCGTGGTCGGCAGCACGCCGCCGGTCGTCGAGATCACCGATGTCCCGGACAAGTACAACGCCGGCGACACCGTGTCGTTCAGCGGTATCGGGTCCGATGATCAGGACGGTGCGCTACCGGCCAGCGCCTACAAGTGGTCGGTGGTGTTCCACCACGCCGACCACGTGCATCCGTTCCGCGACAACATCACCGGGCCGACCGGTACGGTCACCATCCCGCGCACCCGCGATCAGCTCGGCAACACCTTCTACCGGATTGCGCTGACGGTGACCGACTCCAGCGGCTTGTCCACCACGGTATACAAGGACATCAAGCCGAACCTGGTCAAGCTCACGTTCAACGCCAGCGATCCCAACGCCACCTTCACCATCGACGGGATCCCCTACAAGGGCTCCTACGTCGAGGAGCAGGCCGTGGTGGGCGTCGAGCGCGTCCTCAACGCGCCGTCGCCGCAACCCGGCACGGGCGGGCAACTGGTGTTCGTCAGTTGGTCCGATGGAGGCGCACAGAGCCACACCATCGTCACCCCGGAGGGCGACACCACCTACACGGTGACCTACGAGCTGGTCCCGTCGGGCGCTGCGGTGGTGGTCTGAGGCAGGCTGGTGCCGGTCTCGCGCTCCGCGAATTCCCATAGTTTCCTGGCGTTTTCGTAGTCACAGGCGGCTGCGGCACGCCCGCTGAGCGTCGGGCCGCCCTTCAACCCGAGCCTGCTGTCGATGCCGACGTAGCTGCCCGGCGGAATCGGCTCGGTCATGCAGTACAGCGTCGGGGCGGCGCCTGCGTCGACATCGTTGGCCAGCACGCCGGCCACGGACTTCACGACCGTATGGAAGGTCGACATCAACCGCTTGTCCGAAACTTGGGACAGGTTCGACGCCACCCAGCCGGGGTGCGTCAGGTGGGTCGAGACCGGTGAGCCTGATTCGCGTAGCCGTCGGTCGAGTTCGAGGCCCCACAGCATCACGGCGAGCTTTGAGCGCGTATAGGCGGGAAACGCCGACCAGCGACGGGTGCGCAGGTGCAGGTCGTCGAACGCGATACTGGCCATCTTGTGCGCGTCGGAGCCGACGTTGATGATCTGCGAACGCACCCGTTCAAACAACAGGTTGGTCAGGGCGAACGGGCCGAGGAAGTTAGTGCCCAGCGTGATTTCGAAGCCGTCGACCGTGTTGCTTCGCCGCTGCGCCACCATGCCAGCGTTGTTGATCAGGATGTCGACGTCACCGTCGAACAAGTTGGGGAAGGCCCGCACCGAGGACTGATCGGCGAGGTCGAGTTTGACGACGGACGTGTCGCCGCCCATCTCCGCCGCGCGCTGCGCACCGAGCTCGAGATTGCGGACCGCGAGAATCACCTGCGCGCCCGCGCGTGCAAGAGCCGTGGCCGTCGCGAGACCTACTCCGTTGGTGGCTCCGGTGACGATGACGCGCTTGCCGCTCAGATTGCCGAGTCGGGTCGGCGACCAGTTTGTAGACACGGTGGCAAATTAACCAGATGGCCGCCTCGCTGACGCGGGCGGCCATCGGGCGGGCGACTGATTTCACCACTTCCAGGGTTTGTCCCAGTGGCCAGGCGGCGGCACGAACGGCAGTTTCGCGATGTGCCCGGGTGGCGGCACGAACGGTAGCTGCGCGATATGCCCCGGAGGCGGAAGGACATGGTGGTGATGGTGGCCAGGTGATGGAGGGTGCCACCACCAGTCGTCATCAGCTTGAGCCTGCCCGGTGCCGAGTCCGACGGACGCGAGACCCAGTGCACCGGTGAGGGCGAACCCTGCGGCGATCACTTTCAGTGTTGTTCTCTTCATAGCAATACTCCAATCGGCCGGTTTCCCTGCCGCGATCGGGAAGACGTTCACCGTTCTTGGGCTCAACCCGGCGAAGCCTGTGATTCTTCCCAATACGTTTATCGTCCCACCGGATCACGCCGTTAACCACTCCGCGCACCTGATTGTCTCTGATACCAGTTCGCCCACGCATGGTGGATGTCAGTCTGCGTCGCAATGTCTGGTTGCTCTCGGCTATGGAACCAGACCCCCGCACCCTGGTCGCCGAACCGATTCGGTACGACATGTCGGCGCCTATCTTACGGAGGGTTTCGATCGGCGAGATAGCGTGGGCATGCGCACCCCCGGATCTTGGCCTGCGATCAGATCATAAAGTTCATTGCCTTTGCTGATAGCGGCTCTGGTTGCCAATCATCGGCACACACATGCGTGCTGCAAGCTGATAACTCTTTGCTGTAGTTTCCCTCTCCGCTCCCCATTCACCATCGAAGATCGGTTGGATACAACCAATCTTGATCGCATTGAAGGCGTTCGTTGATCCAAGCCATACGACACATCACATGTCCGTCCGACAAATCCGTCAATAAATCTGGTTTGGCTTTGCTGATTGAGGGAACTGTGATCCATACAACATTTGCCAGCCCTCCCCACCCTAGGAACATCTCATGGAAATCGCAGCCCGCCCACTCATCACCACCGGCGTCGCCATCGTCGGCGCCACCGCGTTGATCGCCAGCCCGATCGCAGCGCCTGCGTCCGAGGTCGCGATCCCGTCATTGCCGTCCGTTTCGGCCAACAACGAGTTGCTGGCCTCCATCCTGGATATCGCCCCCAACCCGGCGCTGTTCGATCCCGCCGACGCCGCATCGGCGTTGACTTTCCTGATCACGCAGACCTCCGAGTTGGTGAACTTCGGCCTGATCTCGGTCGCCGAGGGCGTCACCTTCGGCGCCACACAGTTCGCAGGGCTCATCGCAGCGGGGGCCACCACGGTCACCGAGTTGGTGGCAGCGGGCGCGGAAGCCGGCGTGTATTTCAGCAACCAGTTGGCTGAGCTCATCATCTTCGGGGTGACCCAGGCCGCCGGGTTGGTGAACTTCGCCGTCGCCCAGGCCGCGGTCGCCCTGGCCGGAGCCGGAGCGGGCCTAATCGGGCTGTTGGCCTCGGGTGCGGATGCCTTCGTCGACCTGATCGGGTCAGCGGCCGAAGCCGGCACGTTCTACACCAGCGGTGCTGCCGAACTCGTTGCGTTCGCACTGAATTCAGTGCTGCCCGCGCCCTTCGCAGCGCCGCTCGAGTTCCTCGTGACGCAAGGAGCGGGGCTGGTGAACTTCGGCATCGCCGCCGCGGCCACCGGCCTGGAATCCGGCGTCGACGCGTTCGTCGGTCTGGTCGCAGCCGGTGCCGCCACGCTCGCGGGCCTCACGGCAGCAGGCGTGGAAGTCGGCGCGTTCGTCGTCGACTCCCTGGCCGAGTTGGTGGTGTTCGCCACCGCGCAGAGCGCAGGGCTCGTCGGCTTCGGGATTGAGCAAGCAGCAGCGGCGGTCGCCTTCGGCGCAGAGCTGATCACGGGCTTCGCAACTGCTGGCGCGGAGTTGTTCGGCGGCCTCATCACCGCTGTCGCTGAGACCGGGGCGTTCTTCAGCACCGCGATCGCCGACGCCCTGGTGTCGATCATCGACGGCGTCACACCCGGCGCCACGGTGACACCGGCCGCCGACACCGCACTGCGCGCCTCGGCAGGCGGGCCCGAGAACCTTCCAGCTCTCGGGGCGCAAACATTCGCGATGAGCGTCGAAAGCGGTGTCGGCGAAACGGATTCGAGCGGTCCTGCCGACGATGACAGCGTCGGCGCGACCTCCGTGGGCTCCGAGGACTCCGAGGACGACGCCGCAGACACCGAGACGTCGACTGAACTCGAGGACAGCGCCCTCGTCGCCGACACGTCCGAGGACGAGACCACCGATGCCGAGGATGACGTCGTCGACGAGACCACCGATGCCGCAGAAGACGTCACCGATGACGTAGACACCGTCGGCGCCGACGATCCCACCGATGTCGGCTCCGGCAGTGACGTCGGGGTTGACAGCACGAACGCCAGCGACGCGGGCCAGGGCTCCGGTTCCGAAGCCGGTTCGAACGACAATTCGGGCAGCGACTCCACCGGAGGCACCGACTGATCGGCTCGAACGCGTGGCTCAATCGTGGGGCTCCACGCCGTGCACCACCACACAACACCGCTCCGGGTGCGGGGTGAGCTCGGCGTGGGCTCGCGGTTGATCACAACCCTCGATGATTCCCTCGACGAGTCGCAGGTTCAGGCCGCACACCACGTCCCGATGGTCACGAGCGATCAAGTGAAACGGGCAATTTCGCAAGTTGATGCACTCGTCGTCGACGTGGGGTTGGTAGCCGCACTTGCGCAGCGCTTCGACGATGTCGGGCGCTGACTCGGCTCCCACGCTTCTGCCTGCGTCGTACGCGGCGCCGTCCACCGCCGCCTTCACCGCGCCGCTGCCGTCCTTCTCGACAGCGCCCACCAGTAACCGGGCCAGCAGTTCGTAGTCGCGGGGCGGCACGCTGATCGTCATCTCCCCCGGCGCGCGCGCGTACAGCTTGGCCGGGCGACCGGCCCCCGGCCCGTCGCGCCCAGTGAGGCGTTGATAGCTGGTCGTGAGCAAGCCGGCGTCGGCCAACTTGTCGAGGTGATAGGCGGCCAAGGTGCGTCCGATGCCGGCCACCGCGGCCGCCTGCTCGCGCGAAATAGGTACCTCGCTTTCGCCGACGCACTCGTATAACTGCCGTCGGACCGGATCTTCGAGATGGCTCAAACCGGTCAGGACGGCCAGGTCATCGGGTCGGCCAGCGGGCATACCCAAATTCTATCACCAAAAAGTATTGACAAATAGGCTGCACGAGCAGATTCTAAAACTGCATCTGACTATTTTTAGAAGGGACTGGCTATGACTACCACGCGTTCAACGGCTCCCACCGGCGTGCTCGATCGGGCCCGACGCGAACCCGCATACGGAGCGTTCGTGCTTCTCCGGGTCGGCTTTACGGTGCTGCCGATCGTCATGGGCGTCGACAAGTTCTTCAACGTGCTCACCACCTCCCCGGCGACGTGGGAGGGCTACTTGGCAGGCTGGATCGCGGACCTGAGCCCGCTCAGCCCGGCTCACACGATGATGGTTGTCGGGGTGATCGAAATCGTTGCCGGTGTCGCGGTGGCGATCAAGCCGCGGTACGCCGCGTACATCGTCGCCGCCTGGCTCGCCGGCATCATCGTCAACCTGCTGACGTTCTCCGGCTACTACGACATCGCACTACGCGACTTCGGACTGCTGCTGGGCGCGCTGACGCTCGCCCGCTTGGCCTCGGTCTACGACCCGCCGCTGGGCCAGCACACCGCATCGACCGCCACCGGCCCTGTCGCGTAGCGAATTCCCGCACACCGATCCGTCCACCCGTCGCGGCGACGTACTGCGACGGGGGCGGCGTCGGTTCGTCTTCGGAAAGAAACCCGTCTATGCACAACCGACAGCGGCTTACGCGAAGTCCTTGACCACGTCGGCGACGCGGCGCAGTTGGCCGGTGTCGGAACTGGTTGGGATGAGGTGGATTTCGTCCGTGCCGATCTCGCTGAAGGTGCGCAGCACCTCGGCGAGCTCGTCGTCGTCGCCGGCCCATCCGGTGCCCGGCGCCATGGCGTCGACGTACTCGGCGGGGATCCAGTTCATGTACCGCCGCAGATGACGGTGGACCTGCGCCCGCGCGTCGTCGCGGTCACCGATGGCGAACCAGAACGAGGTGGCCAGGTGCGGGTTGGGCTTGCCGGCCTGCCCCCATGCCTCGCGCGCGACGTCGAAGAGCTCGTTCTGCTTGGCGACGTCCAGGTCGAGGGTGGTGCCCGCCATTCCGTCGGCCCATACCGCGGCGCTGCGAACGGTTTTCGGTCCGATGGTGCCAACCAGGAGCTGCGGTCCTCCGGCCTGAACCGGTGGCGGCCCCACCGCTTCGACGGATTCGGTCACCTTCTCGCCGGCCCATACGCGTTTCATCACCGCGACGCGCTCGGCCATCCCGCGCATGGTCTGCGTCGCGGGGTCGGCACCGACGGCGTGGTAGTCCTCGTGCCTACCGCCGACCCCGACGCCGACGGTCAGCCGGCCGTCGCACAGCATGTCACCGGTCGCCAACTGCTTGGCGAGCATGACGGGGTCATGCAGCTGCGGCACCACCACCGTCGTCACCAGCCGCACCCGGTCGGTCCACGCCGCGAGCGCACCCAGCAGCGTCAGGCTCTCGGGGTTGTCGAAAGCGATCCGCTCCCCCCAGCACAGCGACGAGAACGGTCCGTCGTCGATGGCCCGGGCCCACGCCTTGAGCGTGGCGGCATCGAGGTCGGCTTCCATCACCGGCATGGTCATCCCGATCTGCACGACCGCGATTCTGGCACGGGCGACCCGATGCCCGGGATTGACCTCGATGAATCGTGTCCGCTGGCAGCATGGCAGCCATGGCGATCAACACCCGGTCCGTCGCGCATGTTCGGCTCACCGTCACCGATATCGAGCGGTCACGACAGTTCTACGAAAGCGTGTTCGGCTGGGGTGTCCTGCTCGAGATACCCGATAAGGCCGACAAAGCCACCCGCGAGGCCCTCGGCTTTCTCTTCGGCGGGGTCATCTATGACCTCGGCGGCATGCTGGTGGGACTGCGGCCCGTCGCCTCCGACCGCTTCGACGAGAACCGGGTCGGCCTGGATCACCTGGCCTTCCGCCTGGACGGTAAAGCCGAATTGGACGCGGCGGCAGAACATCTCGATGCTCTCGGCGTCGCACACGAACCGGTCAAGGACATCGGGCCGATGTACATCCTGGAGTTCCGCGACCCCGACAACATCGCGCTGGAACTCACCGCCCCGAAGTGACTTCGGCGCGTTCGTGGACCGTCAGCGGGCATAGGCGCGCCGAAATCGCCCCGGGCGGGGGTTTACCCCCACACGGGTCTACGGATAACGCGGTTTTGCCCGCGGCCCTGAGTCCATAGGTTGGGGTCATGGTCGCCGTCACCGATACGAGTCCCGAAGCCACCGCGCCCGTCGGCACGCACACGAACGCGCCGAGCAGGCACATCGGTGTGGTGCCGACCGCATCGATGATGACCGGCGCGGCGCTGGCCCTGGTGTGGTTCTGGATCCCGTTGGGCATCCTCATCTTCGGCATCTCGTCGATCCCCAGCGGCATTGGATTTGCGCTGGCCGTCGTGGTTTTCGTCTACCTGATGCGCGGCGTGGAATGGGTCGAGCGGGTCCGCAGCGAAGCGGTGTTCGGCTTGGGTATCGGCGTTCCGCCGCGACGGATGTCGCCTTACGAGGGCATTCAGCGGTGGTTGCACCAGTTGTGGCTGGACATCAGCGGTTCCCGGTTATGGAAGGCGGTGGCCCACCACTACCTGCGGATGAGCTACGACATGTTGGCGACCGGTATCGCGTTCGTCCTGTTGGTGTTCGCCTTCGTGGGCCCGGCGGGCGCGATGGCCGTCCAGCAGAGCGACGACGACGCGGGGATCTCGTTCCTGCCGGTGCCGTTGGCGTGGGCGCTGGCCGTGGTCGCGGTCGCCGCGGCGCTGGCGATCCTGGCCTTCGCGCCGACGCTGGACGCCTCGATCGACCGGTGGCTGCTCTCGCCGTCGTCCACGGCGGCGCTGCAGCACCAGGTGAGCGCGCTGGCCGACGCCCGCGCGGGGGCGGTGTCGTCGGCGCAGACCGAACGCCACCGCATCGAACGCGACCTGCATGACAGCGTGCAACCGCGGTTGGTGTCGCTGGCGATGACGATCGGGCTGGCCCAGACCAAGCTCGATACCGACCTGCCTGCGGCCAAGACACTGATCGCCGAGGCGCACGACGACGCCAAAAGCGCGCTCGTCGAACTGCGTAACGTGGTGCGCGGGATAGCACCGACGATCTTGTCCGATCGCGGCCTCGACGCGGCGCTGTCGTCGGTGGTGCAACGTTCCCCGGTACCCACCACGTTGCACATTCAACTGCCGCACCGGTTACCCGAAGAGGCCGAGGCCTGTGCGTACTTCGTTGTCGCCGAAGCGCTGACCAACGTCGCCAAACACGCGCACGCCAACCAGGCCGTGGTCACCGTGCGGTTCGACGAGGCGTCGAACCAGTTGTCGGTGTCGGTGTTCGACGACGGCCGCGGCGGTGCGCAGATCACCGATTCTGACGACGCGACTGGTCTGCGGGGCTTGGAGGAGCGCGTGCGGGCGGCCCGTGGCACGTTCACCGTCTCCAGTCCGGCGGCCGGTCCCACGATCGTGACAGCGGTATTGCCATGCGCATCGTGATCGCCGAGGACTCCGCCCTGCTGCGGGCCGGGATCGAACGCATCCTGACCGACGCCGGCCACGAGGTCGTCGCCGGCGTGCCCGACGCCACCAACCTGCTGCGCCTGGTCAACGAGCAACGTCCGGACCTGGCCATCGTAGACGTGCGCATGCCGCCGACGTTCACCGACGAAGGTATCCGCGCGGCCGCGCTGCTGCGCAGCCAGAACCCGGAGTCGGCGGTGCTGGTGCTCTCCCACTACGTCGAGGAACGCTACGCGGCCGACCTGATCGCCTCGGACACCAAAGGTTTCGGCTATCTGCTCAAGGACCGGGTGGCCGATGTGCCCGCTTTTCTCGACGCTGTGGAGGTCGTTGGTTCGGGCGGCACCGTGCTCGATCCCGAAGTCGTTTCGCAGATTCTGGTGCGCTCACAACGCCACAGCGCGCTGGACCAGCTCACCCCTCGGGAACGTGAGGTGCTGCAGTTGATGGCGGAGGGCAAGACGAACTCGGCGATCGCGGGCGCGCTGCACGTCTCGATCGGTTCGGCGGAAAAGCACATCGCGTCGATCTTCACCAAACTGGATCTGGTTCCCGACGAAAGCGAGAACCGCCGCGTGCTGGCGGTGCTGCGCTTTCTCGAGTCCTGAACTGCCGGAAGGATTCTCCCGTGACCACTATCGCTCCTCCGCAGCCCACCCCCGCTGCCCCGCCGCCGTCGCTGCCCTCAGGTGGGCGCACCGCGATCCGCGCCACGTTGATCGTCGCGGCGGCCGTGCTGGTGGTCGGGTCGCTTGTCGCGCTGGGCGTGGCAGCGTGGGGCATCGGCTCGTTTCGGGTCATCACGGATTCCAAACCGCTGCCGTCCGCGATGCGATCGCTGGTCGTCGACACCGGGTCCGTACCCGCTGCCATCAGCATCACCACCGATCGCGAAGCACGTGAGCCCAGAGTCGATCTGCGGATGGTCAATTCCACGTCTGCCGGTGCAGAACCGTTGTCGGTCAACGTCGATGACGCAGAGGCGAGGGTCACCATCAACGGTGAGCCGTCCCCGTTCCTGCAGTGGAGCCGCGCCGGTGAGATCACCGTCGTGCTTCCCCCTGACCTTGCGCGCGGACTGACCGTCATCACCCAGCAGGACAACGGCGTGGTGAGAGCGCAGGCGGATCTCGATCAACTCGTCGCGCGCACCGACAACGGGGCGGTCATTCTCGAAGGATCTGCCCGCCGGATCGAGGTCCACACCGACAACGGCGAAGTGTCGACACGAGATCCCATCTCAGTGTCCGAATCGTTCAGCGCCACCACGGGCAATGGGAAGATCATCGTGGACTTCGCCAAGGCGCCGCCGCGCACGGTCGATGCGACCAGTGACAACGGTGAGATCGTCATCGGATTGTCCGCGCGCGACGAGTATGTGGTCGACGCGAGCACCAACAACGGTGAGACCGTCGTGCGAGTGCCTCAAGCGACCGATCCAGCGACTGCGGCGGCGGTCGTCACCGTGCGGTCAGAGAACGGCGACGTGGTCGTCGACGATCTAAGCTGACGGCTGTCCTGGCGCGGCGTGCGCCGCGGTGGTTGACTGGGATTTGTATGGCTATCACGTTCAACCACACCATCGTCGCCGCCAGGGACAAAACGCAGTCGGCGAGGTTTCTGACTGAGTTGTTCGGGCTGCCCGACCCGCAACCGTTCGGGCATTTCATGGCGGTGACGCTGAATCACGGCGTCAGCCTGGACTACGCCGATATGCCGGAGGGCCAGGAGATCCGTCCGCAGCACTACGCGTTCCTGGTCTCCGAAGACGAGTTTTCCGAGATCTACGGGCGTATCCAGGCGCGCGGTATGGAGCATTGGGCCGATCCTCGCCAGACCCGGCCCGGCGAGATCAACCACAACGACGGCGGTCGGGGCGTGTATTTCCTGGACCCCGCCGGCCACTATCTGGAGATCATCACCCGACCGTACGGTTCGGGCGCGGACTGATCCGGCTGTTACTCGACGGAGTGCCCGCGCGTGGACTCCTGGCGACGGTAGTCGTCGGCGAGCTTGCCGACGTGCTCGGGCAGCGTGCCTGCAGCGACGTCGGCGAGGCTGGTCTCCTCCAGGACCGAGCGCATGCTGGCCCGCAGCGCGCGCCACACATCGGTCAACGCCGCCGTCGGCCCGGAGTAGGGCAGGTCGCCGAGGCCCATATCGCGCACGCTGGCCAGCGGACCGTCGATGCAGCGCAGCACGTCGGCGATGCTGATATTGGTTGCGGGCCGGGCCAATTCGTAGCCGCCTTCGCGACCGCGGTGGCTGCGGACCAGCCGATCGGTGCGCAGGGCGGTGAGAATGTCGACGAGGAACTGCGGCGGGATGCCCTGCGCCTTCGCCAGATCCTCGGTTTTGACCACGGCTCCGTCGTCGGCTGTGGCCAATTGGACCATCGCCCGCACGGCGTATTCCGCCTTGGCCGACATCCGCATGTGCGAGATTGTGCCAGGGCCGTCAGTCAGGGATGTCCGACGCGGCCGGGACGACCACGGCGAACATGTCGGCGACGGCGGCAAGGCTGGCCGTATGCACGGCCGAAGCCGGCACGGTCGACTGGTCCGGACCGGGAAGGGAACGGGTCGCGGTTGCGGCGGCGACCACGGTCGGCGCGTAGCCGAGGTTGAACGCGCCGCGGGCGGTGGAGTTCACGCACATGTGCGTCATGAACCCGGTCAGCACCAGGTTCGCTGCGCTGGCCGCTTTGAGTCGCTCGTCGAGATCGGTCTGCACGAACGCGTTCGGGTAGCCCTTCACCACGACCGGTTCGCCTTCGCGCGGAGCGACCCGGTCGACGATGGCACCGATTTCTGCCTCGATGTCGTAGGGCGAACCAGGGCCGGCGTTGTGTTGGATGTGGATGACCGGGATGCCCGCGCTGCGGGCCCGGTCGAGCAGCGTCTCGACCTCGTCGAGCGCGCGCTGCACACCCTCGAGTTCCATGACCCCGTACGTGTAGGTGTTCTGGCAGTCGATCAGCACCAGCGCCGAGTCGGCCAGGCTGACGGGTTCAGCGGGCAGGCCGACGAGTTCGCGAAGGGTGGGTCCAGTCATGTCGCCGAGCCTACTGGTGTTCCTCAGCGGCGCCTCTGCCGCCGAGATCGACGATTTGGCGGGATTCGGTCGCGAAAATCCGCCAAAGCGTCCGTCTCGGCGAAAGGAAGCTAAGCCCGCGTCACGGCGAGGACTGCTTCGGCCAACTCCGGGCGGCACACCACCAGATCCGGCAGCAGCGGGTCCGCCTGGTTGTACACCAACGGCGACCCGTCGATGCGCGAGGTGTGCAGACCCGCGGCCCGCGCCACCGCTACCGGCGCCGCGGAGTCCCACTCGTACTGGCCCCCGGCATGCACGTACACATCCGAGCGCCCCTGCACCACCGATGCGACTTTGGCGCCCGCCGAACCCATCTCGACCAGTTCTCCGTCGAGCGCGTCGCGCACCGCCAACGCGAGCGTGGGCGGCCGGGTGCGTGACACCACGATCCTCGGCTTGGCCGGCGCGCTCTCCGGCGGTCCGACCGTCGGCGTGGCCAGCGTGATCCCTTGTGCCGGAAGCGCAACCGCGCCGGCGACCAGCTCGCCGGACTGCCACAGTGCGACGTGCACCGCCCAGTCGTCGCGCCCCGGCTCGGAGAACTCCCGGGTGCCGTCGAGCGGGTCGACGATCCAGACCCGCTCGGCGCTCAGGCGAACGGCGTCGTCGGCGCCCTCCTCGGACAGCACCGCGTCACCCGGACGTTCGGTGGCCAGCGCGTCCATCAGGTAATCGTGGGAGCGCTTGTCCCCGGCGGCTTTCCGTTCGGCCTGGCTGGCCTCGGCGAGTTCCTCGCGCACCTTCAGCAGCAGCTTGCCCGCGCCGGTGGCCAGTCGCGCGGCGACGCCGTGGTCGCCGCTCATCGCCTGCTTTCCAGCAGTTCGACCACCATGTCCGCGTGCTCGTCGACGCTCTGGTCGGGGGTGAGACGCAGGTCGGGCTTCTTCGGCCGCTGATACGGGCTGTCGATCCCGGTGAAGTGGGTGATCTCACCGGCCCGCGCCTTGGCGTACAAGCCTTTCGGGTCGCGTCGCTCGCAGTCCTCGATCGGGGTGTCACAGAACACCTCGAAGAAGTCGAGGCCGGCTTCGTTGGTCACCCGCCGCGCCAGCGCGCGGTGTTCTTCCAGCGGGCTGATCGCGGGCACCAGCACCACCTGACCGGACTCGGCCAGCAGCGCCGCGACGTGGGCCAGCCTGCGCTGGTTCTCGGCGCGGTCGGCCATCGAGAACCCGAGGTCGGCGTTGAGGCCGTGGCGCAGGTTGTCGCCGTCGAGAACGTATGCCGGAATGCCTTTTTCGAGCAGCTTCTGTTCGACACGCACCGCGATCGAGGACTTGCCCGATCCGGACAGCCCGGTGAACCACACCGTGCGCCCCGTCGAGAGCCGGTCGGCCGCCGTGCACAGCGATTCATGGCGCACGGTGTTGGGGCTCGACGTGCGCGACGCCACGTGCGGCAGCACCATGCCGGCCGCGACGGTGCCGTTGGTCGCCGGATCGATCAGGATGAACGACCCAGTGGTCGCATTGCGGCTGTACTCGTCGAGCAGCAGCGGCACGTGGGTGCGCAATGAAATACGGCCCAGCTCATTGAGTTTCAGTGCGGTCGCGGACTTGTCGCGATGCAGCGTGTTGACGTCGAGCCGGTAGTCCAGCCCCGTCACCCGCACGCGCGTGGTGCGGGTGGTGTGCTTGATCACGTAGTCGCGGCCGGGCTCCAACGAGGACTGATCAGCCATCCAGCACACGGTCGCGTCGAAGTCCTGCGCCACCCGCGGCTGGTTGTTCGGCCGCGCGATCAGGTCACCGCGCGAGATGTCGATGTCGTCGGTGAGGCTGACCGAAACGGCCATCGGCGGAAACGCTTCCTCGACCGGCCCGCCGGGGCCTTCGATCGTGGCGATGCGTGACGACTTGCCCCCGGGCAGCACGACGACCTCGTCGCCCACCTTCATCACGCCGCCGGCCACCGTGCCGGCGTAGCTGCGGTGGTCGCGGTGCTCGTGGGTCTGCGGCCGGATGACGTACTGGACCGGGAAGCGGACGTCGACCAGGTTGCGGTCGCCGCCGATGTAGACCTCTTCCAGGTGGGTCATCAGCGACGGACCCTCGTACCACGAGGTGTTCTCCGACTTGGTGACGACGTTGTCGCCCAGCAGCGCCGACAGCGGGATCGTCGTCACGTCGTGGACGTCGAGCCGGGCGGCGAACTCGTGAAAATCGTCGCGGATCTTGTCGAATTTGGCCTTGTCCCAGTCGATCAGGTCCATCTTGTTCACCGCGAGCACGATGTGGCGGATGCCCAGAAGCGACGCCAGGAACGCGTGGCGACGGGACTGCTCGAGTAGCCCGTGGCGCGCGTCGACCAACACGATCGCCAGCTGTGCCGTCGAGGTCCCGGTGACCATGTTGCGCGTGTACTGGATGTGACCGGGGGTGTCGGCGATGATGAACTTGCGCTTGGGCGTTGCGAAGTAGCGGTAGGCGACGTCGATGGTGATGCCCTGCTCGCGTTCGGCGCGCAGGCCGTCGGTCACCAGGGCGAGGTCGGTGTAGTCGTGCCCGCGTTCCTTGGAAGTGCGTTCGACGGAAGCCAATTGGTCTTCCATGACGGCTTTGGAGTCGAACAGCAGCCGCCCGATGAGCGTGGATTTGCCGTCGTCGACGGAGCCGGCCGTGGCGATCCGGAGCAGGGTGGCAGACGGGAGCGCGACGGTCGCCGCGGCGTGCTGCGCATCAGTGGTGGTCATCAGAAGTAGCCCTCACGCTTGCGGTCTTCCATACCGGCTTCCGAGATGCGGTCGTCAGCGCGGGTCGCGCCGCGTTCGGTCAGCCGCGACACCGCCGTCTCGGCGATCACCTCAGCCACCGTCGCCGCCGTGGATTCCACGCAACCGGTGCAGGTGACGTCGCCGACGGTGCGGAACCGCACGGTCTTCTCGACGACCTCCTCGTCGTCGTGGGGCTGCAGATGCCGGTGCACGGCCAGCCACATCCCGTCGCGCTTGAACACCTTGCGCGGGTGCGCGTAGTAGATCGACGGCAGCTTGACGTTCTCCGCGCCGATGTAGGACCAGATGTCGAACTCGGTCCAGTTCGACAGCGGGAACACCCGGATGTGCTCGCCTTTGTGGTGGCGGCCGTTATAGAGGTTCCACAGTTCGGGCCGCTGCGCCTTGGGATCCCACTGGCCGAACTCGTCACGGAAGGAGAACACCCGTTCCTTGGCGCGGGCCTTCTCCTCGTCGCGGCGGGCGCCGCCGAACGCGGCGTCGAACCTGTTCTCCCGGATGCCGCGCAGCAGGGTCACCGTTTGCAGCGGGTTGCGCGACGAGCCGTTCTCCACGACCCGGCCCGCGTCGATGTCGTCCTGCACCTTGGCGACGACCAGGCGCACGCCGTGTTCGGCGACGAGTTCGTCGCGGGTCTGCAGTACCTCGTCGAAGTTGTGGCCGGTGTCCACGTGCATCACCGGAAACGGCAGCCGGCCCGGCTTGAACGCCTTCATCGCCAGGTGCAGCATCACGATGGAGTCCTTGCCGCCGGAGAACAGCAGCACCGGCCGCTCGAACTCCGCGGCCACCTCCCGGAAGATGTGGATGGCCTCGGCCTCCAGAGCCCGCAGGTGGCTGAGCTCGTAGCGGCCCGCGCTGGCGCGCTCGGTCTCGTCGATGACGGTCATCATTTCCTTGCAAAGTTGGTTGAAATGGCCATAATTACGATTATTACCCGATATTAGACACCCGAGCCCTCATGGGTGTCAACGCACCCGGTTATTGCGCGAGGGTGCGATGAAGCTCCCATACATGTGAGGTAATTGAGCCGATCGGGATTCCGCCGACACTCAAGGCGTGAGCACCGCTACCCCACCGCGAACCGGCGCCGAGGTCATGGCGCAGTTCCTCCCCCAGTCGCCGTTCGTGGCCAGGCTCGGGATCGTCGCCGAGCAACTCGCAGGTGAAGAAGTGCGGCTGCGGCTGCCGTGGAGTCCGTCCAATGCGACGGTCGCCGACATGGTGCACGGGGGCGCGATCGCATCGCTCGCCGACGTCGCGGTGATGGCGGCGGCGTGGGCGCAGGCCGATTTGCCCGAGTCGCTGCGCGGGGTGACCACCTCGATGTCGGTGCACTTTCTGGCGCCGGCGCGGGGATGCGATCTGCTCGCGGTCGGGCGGGTGCTACGCCGCGGGCGGACACTGGTCGACTGCGAGGTCGACATCGCCGACGCCGCCGGCGGACCGGTGGCGAAGGCGATCGCGACTTACAAGATCGGATAGCGCACCGCCGCCGCGAGCGTGCGCAAACTCTCGAGATCTCGCAGCGTGTGGGGTGCAGACACGCACGTCCCCTACTGACGTGTGGGCCCACGCGCCAATGGCGGTTACAAACTAACTTCGTTGAGCTTGCCGGTCGCGACGTCGAAGACGAAACCACGCAGCGAATTGTGCAGCGTGACGAACGGGCTTGCCTCGATGCGGCGCAGCGACTGACGCACATCCTCGGCCGGGTCAGGGAAGGATTCCGGCGCCCACCCGGGCTTGAGGCCGGTCTCCTCGTAGATGCCCTGCACGAATTCACCGTCGGTGAACGTCAGCATGCCGCAGTCGGTGTGGTGGATCAGGATGATCTCCCGGGTACCGAGGAGGCGCTGGCTGATCGCCAGGGAGCGAATCTCGTCGTCGGTGATCACCCCGCCGGCGTTGCGGATGACGTGCGCCTCGCCGTCGTTGATGCCGAGCATCCCGTAGACGTTGAGGCGGGCATCCATACAGGCCACGATCGCCACATGCTTGCTGGGCGGCATCGGCAACGGACCTGAGAAGGTCTTCGCGTATTCCTCGTTGTTCTTCAGGTATTCATCGGTCACGGACATTTCTCGACCTTATCCAACGGTGCGCCCGTTGCACCGCGACAAGATCAAGAAGATGGAAATGGTGGGCGCAGCCGCGTTCAACCGTCTCACCGCCGCGGTCGAGCACCGCCATGTCGGGTGCCCGCATGGGTGGTGGCTGAGCGTTTCCTATGCACTACCTGCGAAACGGTCGACTACTCGGCCGGTTCCTGACCGAACGACGACGGCGGCGTGGTGATCGACGGGGTGGCGACCGAGGTCTCCGGAGCCTCCGGCGCGGGTGCCTCCGTGCTGGTCTCACCCAGGGTGGCCTGGAGCGTCGTCGTCGCGGGCTGAAGCGGCAGCGGTTCCGCGGCGCTGGTCTGTTCCGCCGCGACCGTGAGCGCGCCCATGCCCAGCAAGGCGGCGGCACCGACTGCCGCGGAAATCACTTTGATCTGCTTTGCGCGCACTTGGCACCTCCGATCTCTTCGCTACGGATAACCCATGCCGACCCAGGTCAAACGCCTTCCTACGCCGCGCCGCGCCGCCTGGTGCCCGTCCATCTCCTAACCTGTGCGTCATGGCGCTGACCGACGGACCGACCGCATGACGCGGTATCTGGCTCGTCGGCTACTGAATTACGTGGTGCTGCTGATCCTGGCGTCGTTTCTGACGTTCGGGTTGGCCTCGGTGGCCTTCAACCCGCTGGAGAACCTGCTGCAGCGGAACCCGCGTCCGCCGCAGGCCGTGATCGACAACAAGCGGCTCGAGCTGAACCTCGACAAGCCGGTACCCGTGCGCTACCTGCATTGGGCGTCGGGGGCGATCCGCGGCGACTTCGGCACCACGATCGGCGGGCAGCCGGTGACCGACGAACTGTGGCGGCGCATCGGGGTGAGCCTGCGCCTGGTGGTCATCGGGTCGGTGTTCGGCGCGGCGATCGGCGTCATCGCCGGCGCGTGGAGCGCGATCCGGCAGTACCAGATGAGCGACCGCGTCATCACGTTGTTGTCGTTTCTGCTCATCAGCACGCCGACGTTCGTGCTGGCGCCACTGTTGATGCTGTCGGCGGAGCGGGTCAACAGCCTGGTCGGGTTTCAGATGTTCGAATACATCGGCGAGACGTCGCCGAACGCCATCGTCGGTACGTGGAACCAGATCCTCGACCGGCTGCAGCATCTGGTGTTGCCGTCGGTCACGCTGGCGCTCACCGCAATCGCCGGTTACAGCCGCTACCAACGCAACGCGATGCTCGACGTGCTGGGCCAGGATTTCATCCGCACCGCCCGCGCCAAGGGGCTGACCCGGCAGCAGGCGCTGTTTAAACACGGATTGCGCACCGCGTTGATTCCGATGGCCACGCTGTTCGCCTACAGCGTCGCCGGGCTGTTCACCGGCGCGGTGTTCGTCGAGATGATCTTCGGCTGGCACGGCATCGGTGAATGGTTCGTGCACGGCGTCAACACCCAGGACACCAACATCACCGTCGCGATCACGGTGTTCGCCGGGGTCATCGTCCTGGTGGCCGGGGTGCTCTCCGACATCATCCTGGCCGCCCTCGACCCGAGGGTGCGGGTGCGATGACCGAATCGTCGACCACCGCCAAGTCCGGCGTGGACGCACACAAGTTCGCGTCGCGGCGCGTCTTGGTCTGGCGCCGCTTTTTGCGCAACAAGGCCGCCGTGCTGTCGCTGGTGCTGCTCGTGCTGCTGTTCATCGGCTGTTACGCCCTGCCACCCCTGCTGCCGCACAGCTACCACGAACTCGACTACTACGCGCTGCGCCAGCCACCCAGCGTCGAGCACTGGTTCGGCACCAACGCGCTGGGCCAGGACCTGCTGGCGCAAACGCTTCGCGGCATGCAGAAGTCCATGCTCATCGGGGTCTGCGTGGCGTTCATCTCGACGGTCATCGCCGCGACGGTCGGCACGATCAGCGGCTACTTCGGCGGCTGGCGTGACCGCAGCCTGATGTGGATCGTCGACCTGATGCTGGTGGTGCCGAGCTTCCTGCTGATCACGATCGTCGTGCAGCGCACCAGGGGCGACATCGTCTGGATGATCGTGCTGTTGGCCGTGTTCAGCTGGATGATCAGCTCGCGCATCGTGCGGGGTTTGACGATGAGCCTGCGCGACCGCGAATACGTCGCCGCCGCACGGTATATGGGCGTGCGCGACCACCGCATCATCCTTCGCCACATCCTGCCCAACGTCGCCTCGATCATCATCATCGACACCGCACTGAACGTGGGTGTGGCCGTGCTGGCCGAAACGGGGTTGAGCTTCCTTGGATTCGGTATTCAGCCGCCCGACGTGTCGCTGGGCACGCTGATCGCCGACGGCACCAAATCAGCGACCACCTTCCCGTGGCTGTTCCTGTTCCCCGCGGGTGTGCTGGTGCTGATCATCTTGTGCGCCAACCTTGTTGGCGACGGGTTGCGCGACGCCCTCGATCCCAGCGCGCAGCCCCTGCGGAAGGGCCGGCGCAAATGAGCCTGCTGCGGGTGCACGACCTGACCGTCGCGTTTCCGACCGACACCGCCTCGGTGAACGCGGTGCGCGGCATGAACTTCTCCGTCGAGCCGGGCGAAGTGGTGGCGCTCGTCGGCGAATCCGGCGCCGGCAAGTCGGCCACCGCGATGGCCATCGTCGGGCTGCTGCCCGAATACGCCGAGGTGTCCGGCTCGATCCGGCTGCACGACGACGAGCTGATCGGGCTGCCCGACGCGCGGATGTCGAACATCCGGGGGAAGACCATCGGCACGGTGTTTCAGGACCCGATGTCGGCGTTGACGCCGGTCTACACCGTCGGTGACCAGATCGCCGAGGCGATCACCGTCCACCAGCGCGACACCAGCCGCCGGGTCGCCCGGGCCCGTGCGGTCGAGCTTCTCGAGCTGGTCGGCATCGCCCAGCCCGAACAGCGGGCGCGGGCGTTTCCGCACGAGCTGTCCGGCGGTGAGCGCCAGCGCGTGGTCATCGCGATCGCCATCGCCAACGACCCCGACCTGTTGATCTGCGACGAGCCGACCACCGCGCTGGACGTCACCGTGCAGCAGCAGATCCTCGAGGTGCTCAAGACCGCGCGCGACGTGACCGGCGCCGGGGTGCTGATAATCACCCACGACCTGGGGGTGGTGGCCGAGTTCGCCGACCGTGCGCTGGTGATGTACGCGGGCCGCGCCGTCGAGGTGGCCTCCGTCGAGGAGTTGTACCGCAACCGCCGGATGCCCTACACCGTCGGGTTGCTCGGCTCGGTGCCGCGCCTCGACGCCGCGCAGGGGTCGCGTCTGGTGCCCATCCCGGGTGCGCCGCCGTCGCTCGTCGCGCTGCCGCCCGGTTGTCCGTTCACCCCCCGCTGCCCGTTGGCCATCGAGGAATGCAGCGCCGCGGAACCCGAACTCGTCGCGGTGAACCCGCAGGCACCGGGTCACCGGGCGGCGTGCATCCGCACCGAACACGTCGCCGGGCGCAGCGCCGCCGAACTCTACGGGGTGTCCACCGAGCCGCCCGCGGATGAACCGGTTGAGGACGTGCCCGTCGTGCTGCGGGTGCAGAACCTGGTCAAGACCTACAAGCTGACCAAGGGCGTGGTGTTGCGCAGGCAGGTCGGCGAGGTGCGCGCGGTCGACGGCGTCAGCTTCGAACTGCCGCGCGGCCGCACGCTGGGCATCGTCGGCGAATCCGGGTCGGGCAAGTCGACCACCCTGCACGAGATCCTCGAACTGGCTGCCCCGCAGTCGGGTTCGATCGAGGTGCTCGGGTCCGACGTCGCATCGTTGGATCGGCGGGCGCGCCGGGCCTTGCGCGGGGATCTTCAGGTGGTGTTCCAGGATCCGGTGGCGTCACTGGATCCTCGGATGCCGGTGTCTGATGTGCTGTCAGAGCCGTTGCGGGCCAACGGCTTCGGTAAGATCCAGACCGAAGACCGGGTCCGTGAGCTGCTCGATATCGTCGGGTTGCGGGCCCAGGACGCCGCCCGGTATCCGGCGGAGTTCTCCGGCGGGCAGAAACAGCGCATCGGAATCGCGCGGGCGCTCGCGCTGCAACCGAAGATCCTGGCGCTCGACGAACCGGTGTCGGCGCTGGACGTGTCGATTCAGGCCGGCATCATCAACCTGCTGTTGGACCTGCAGGACCGCTTCGGGCTGTCGTATCTGTTCGTGTCGCACGACCTGTCCGTCGTCAGACACCTCGCCCACCGGGTCGCGGTGATGTACAAGGGCAGCATCGTCGAGCAGGGCGACGGTGATCAGGTCTTCACCAACCCCCGCCACGACTACACCCGCAGGTTGCTGGCTGCCGTGCCGCAGCCCGAGGTGAATCGCGGCTAGAGTCGAGCGACATGAAGATCCGACGCTTCGCTGTGGCGACCTTGGCAACCGCGCTGGTGCTGTCCGGCTGTTCCAGCGGTAACGAGGAAGCCCCGTCCGCAGGCGGGGAGGCCGAGGTCGGTGCCACCAACGACATCAACCCGCAACCGCGGGAAAACCTGCGCGATGGCGGAAATCTGCGGCTGGCGCTCAACGACTTTCCGCCGAACTTCAACTCGTTGCACATCGACGGCAACGTCGGTGATGTCGCCTCGCTGATGCGGCCCACGATGCCGCGCGCGTTCCGGATCGCCGCCGACGGTTCGGCGACGGTCAACACCGACTACTTCACCAGCGTCGAGTTGACCAGCAACGACCCGCAGGTCGTCACCTACACGATCAACCCCGAAGCGGTGTGGAGCGACGGCACACCGATCACCTGGGAGGACCTCAAATCCCAGATCGACGCCACCAGCGGTAAGAACGATCAGTTCGCCATCGCGGCGACCAACGGCAGCGACCGGGTCGCCTCGGTCGAACGCGGCGTCGACGACCGGCAGGCCGTGATCACGTTCGCCCAACCGTGGGCCGACTGGCAGGGCATGTTCGCCGGCACGAGCGTGCTGACGCCGAAGAGTACGACGGCCACCCCGGAAGCGTTCAACACCGGCCAACTGGACGGTCCCGGCCCGTCGGCCGGTCCGTTCATCATTTCCGAGCTCGACCGCGGCGCCAAGCGAATCACGTTGACCCGCAACCCGAAATGGTGGGGTGAGCCGCCGCTGCTGGACCGCATCACCTTCCTGGTGCTCGACGACGCCGCGCGCATACCCGCGTTGCAGAACAACACCATCGACGCGACCGGCCTGGCCACGCTCGACGAGATGGAGATCGCCCGGCGTACCGCCGATATCGCGATCCGGCGCGCACCGGGACTGGCCTGGTACCACTTCACGTTCAACGGCGCGCCAGGCAAGATCCTGGAAGATCCTGCGTTGCGCCGAGCGATCGCCAAAGGCATCGACCGCGAGACCATCGCCGCGGTGACCATGCGCGGGCTGGCCGACAACCCCGTGCCGCTGAACAACCACATCTTCGTCGCCGGCCAGGAGGGCTACCAGGACAACAGCGGCGTCGTCGCATTCGATCCAGAGCAGGCCAGAAGGGAACTCGACGAGCTGGGTTGGACACTCAACGGGCAGTTCCGGGAGAAGGACGGCCGTCAGCTGGTGATCCGCGACGTGCTGTTCGACTCCCTCGGCACCCGTCAATACGGGCAGATCGCGCAGAACAACCTGGCCCAGATCGGCGTCAAACTCGAGCTCGACGTGCGACCAGCGGCCGGGTTCTTCACCGACTTCGTCACCGTCGGCAACTTCGACATCGCCCAATTCGCTTGGAGCGGTGACGCGTTCCCGTTGGCGAGCCTGACCCAGATCTATCGCACCGACGCCGAGAGCAACTTCGGCAAGATCAGCAGCCCGGAGATCGACGCCAAGATCGAACAGACGGTCTCCGAACTGGATCCGGACAAGGCCCGCACGCTGGCCAACGAGCTGGACAAGATGCTCTTCGAAGAGGTGTTCAGCCTGCCGCTGACACAGTCGACCGGAAACATCGCCGTGCGAAGCAGTTTGGCGAACTTCGGCGCGTTCGGCCTGGCCGACGCGGACTATACGCAGATCGGCTTCATGAAGTAACGCGCTGCGGGGTTCGTGGTGCCGCGCCGGGCAGCGCTGACTCCAGCGCCGTCGCGGCCGCCACGCCCCACAGCAGGGCGCGGATTCCCAACCCGGGCGGCCGCGAGTCCAGGGTGGCCGAGCGGGCGGGCAGCCCCTGGGCCCGACCCGCGTAGAGCGCGTCGACGATGTCCAACGCCGCGCGTTCACGCGAGTCCACGATGCTGTGGCCCGCGGTCGAGAGGGTGACCAGCACCGCATCGGGTATCAGCGAGGCGACGCGGCGGGCCACCGCGGGCGGGGCGATCAGGTCGCGGCCACCGCAGACCACCACGGTGGGCCAGCGAAAGTTCGGCATTTCGCTGGCCAGGTCGTAGGGTTCGGCGACGAAGTCCGTGGCGCTCGAGGCGTTTTCGCGGTAGGCGACCGCGGGGTCCAGCGGTCGGCCGTCGGGGGCGGCGCCGTAGTTGAGCTCACGGTAGGCGATGCGGGCCACCAGGTCGGGTTCGTTGCGATACGGCGCCTTGCGGTCGAAGACGAACCGGCCGGCCCGGTCCATGGCGGACCACAGCCGGCGTCGACCCGCGAGCAGCAGATCCAACTGGCGCTCCAACAGGTCCGGGCCTGCAAACCCGTAGAGCGCGGTGGCGAGGTTTGTGGCGGCAGGCGACAGGACGCCGTCGTCGACGAGTCGGCGCACCTTCGGCGCCAGGTCAGCGGCCTCGGCGGTTTCGCCGTCCCACAGCAGCCGTCGGGTCGCGTCGCGCACCGCGTGGATATCGGCGGCGGACAGCACCGGCGAGTCGAGCACCATCGCGTGCACCCGGTCTGGATGGCGCACCCCGAGGCCGGCGGCCACATAGCTGCCGTAGGAGGTGCCGTAGACGACGGCCTTGCCGACGCCGGCGTCGTCGAGCACCGCGGCGATGTCGTCGACCACCGAGTCGATGGTGATGGCCTCGGGCGGAAGGTCCGCACCGCCGTCGTCGTGGCGGGACAGCCCGACGCCGCGGTGCTCGACCATGATCACGTCCAGCCCGGCGGCTGCGGCACGACGCCGAAAACCCCGGTACAGCGCCACCGACGCGGCGCCGGGTCCGCCGGGGATCAGCAGCAGCGGATGCATCGACTTACGCCCGGCACGTACGTAGTACAGGTCGAAGCGTTCGTCGGCGCCGCTACGCACCGGGCGCCGGACCGGACGCACCCCTGGCAGCGCCGCGAGTTTGGCGTGCATGCGCCGGCGCCTGGCGTTCATCGTCATTGCCAACATTGTGCCCCGCCATCAGCCGGGCGCAGGTCAGCGGGACGTAACTACGCCGACGCCCCCAACTCGATGTGTTGGGCGCCCTCGATACCGGCGTATCGCTGCGCGTTACACGTCAACACGATCACCTGACCGTCACCGCCGACGGCGTTGAACACCGCGCCCATCTTGGCCAGCCTGTCGACGTCGGTGAACCCCAGCGCATCGTCGATCACCACCGGAACGGTGTCCTCGTGGGCCACCAGCGCCGCGCTGGCCAGCCGGGCGACGATGCCCAACTGCTCCTTGGCGCCGCCGGACAACGAGTCGTACGGGACGGTGCGGCCCGACAACGTGCGGCTGCAGATCCGCAGCGCACTGTCGATCTCGACCTCGAAGGTGTCGCCGAAGACGATGCGGCCCAACCGTTCCACCTCGGTGCGAAACGGCTCGACGTAACGAAGCCGCGTCGCGTCGCGGTGCCGGGTGATCACCGAACGCAGTAGTTCTGCGGCGCGCGCCCGGCGGCGGACCCGCTCATACTCGGTGTGGGCGTGTTCCCGCTCGGTCTCGGCGTCATCGAGTTGGGTCTTGCGGCCCTGGGTGCCGTACACCTGCAGCTGGGTGGACAGTTCCCGCAGGGCATCGGCCAACTCGTCATGGCGGGTGCCCAGCTCATCGGCGCGTTGGGTGGCGCCGCGCAGTGACGCCGCGACGGTCTCCGGCGCCGTGCCCGTCAGTTCCTCACCCAAGTCCGCGACCAGCGTGGCCGCCCGCTGCGCTTTCTCGCCGTGCGCCTCGGCGTTGACGGCCAACTCGTCATCGGGGGCCGACGCCCGCTGCTCGGTCAAACGCTCACGGGCCGTGGCGATTTCAACCTCGGCTGCGGTGAGCTTCTCTCGCAGCGCCGTAGCCCGTACCGTGCGTTCGCCCAGCCGTTTGGCCGCTTCCTCGGCGACCTTGCGGTGCGTTTCACACTCCGTGACGGCCCGTTGATAGGCGGCCGACGCGGCGTCGAGTTCGGCCCGGGCCTGCGCGGCGTCGCGGGGTCCATCTGCGTCAGCGTCGGTGAGCTCGCCGAGTTCGGCAAGCCGTGACCTCAGCGCGTCGACGGTGTCGTCACCGGTCAGTGCGTCGACGGTGGCGCGCAACCGGTCGCTCTCGGCGGTCAGTTCCCGGCGCCGCTGATGGCGCAGCCGCGCTGTCGCGACATCGTCGACGCCGGCCTTGGCCAAGGCTTCAACCAAGTCCGCTTGAGCGGCAACCAATTTCGCGCGCGTCTCGGTAGCTGTCGCACCGGGGACTACCCGCGCGGCGATCACTCCGGGCAGCTCGATGTCGGTCGGCGCGCCGAGGTTCGACGACCATGTCGCACCGGCCCGCAAGTCGACCGGTTCACCATCGACGTGCAGCTCGACATCGGTGACCGCCGTGAGCTCCACCCGCGCCGACATCAGCTCGGCCTGCCCCGCCGCGCGTTGCACGGCGACGTCGGCGGCCTCGATCGCCCCCATCAGCTCGTCGGTCAGCGTGTTGTCCGCGAGCTCGGTGTGCACCCGCTCCAGGTCGCGCTGCGCCGCGTCGATTTTGGCGATCCGGGTCGTGAGCCGGCCTGCCTCCTCGCGATCGGCGAGCGCCTGCACGGCCCGCCTGGCCGCCTCGACGCGGGTCCGGGTGTCTTCCAACGCGGTCCTGGCTTCTTCGGCATCGACGTCCGCAGCCTGCGCCACCTCGGTGGCGGTGGCGTGCTCGTCGGCGGCCTCGGCGACCGAGACCTGCAGTTCGGCGATGGCGATGGCGCGCTCGTCAATCTCGGCGCGCAGCCGGCGTCGTTCGGTCACCGCGGTGACCGCGGTCTGATGCGCGGCCTCGGCCGCCGCGGCCACCAGCTCGGCTTCCTTGAGTTGTCGCGTCAGCTCGGCGACCTCTTCCGCGGCCTGCTCCGCCTCAGCGAGCCGCTTGGTCGCCTCAGCACGTTCCAGGGCGACCCCGCCGAGGATTTCGGTCAACTCGTCATGGCGGCGCAGCGCGTCGTCGACCTCGGCGACCGCGGCCGCGCACCGCGCCAACTCCTGTTCGGCGTCGCGCAACCGGTTGGTCACCGCCGCCCACTCGCCGGTGGGCCTGCCCGTGCGAGTGAAGTAGCGCAGGTACTCCCCCTCGACACGGTCGATCAGCAGTGCCTCGGCGCCCGTCGCCCCGGCCTGCGACGCGTCCGGCAGCGCATCGCCGGCGGCGACGTCCAGCGCCCGCGACAACGCATCACAGCCCGACAGGTCCACGGCGGCCGTCGACGTCGACTGCAACACGCGGTGCGCCTGCCACAGCCCGGTGTCGACCGTCTCGTCGAGGATGGCCCGCACCCGGTCGTGCGCTTCGTCACCGGTGAGTTGTTCGCGGTGCGGGGCGAACACGGTCAACGCGGTCTCGCAACGCTTGTGGAACCGCTTGCGGTACTCGAAGCGGTAAGGCCCGGTGGATATTTCAGCCGTGATCTCGGCGCCGACATCGGCGTGCGTGGGCTTGACCTGTTTGACTTCCTTCTTGGCCGAGCGGTCTTTGGCCTCCAACAACAGGTCCAGCGCCTCGATCATCGACGACTTGCCGATCTCGTTGGCGCCGCTGACCACCACGACGCCGCGGTCGGGAAATTCGATCTCGCGGCGGGTGATCCCGCGGTAGTTGGTCAACACCATGCGGTGCAGCTTCATGCCACTCCCCTATCGGCCAGCCGCAGCAGCAGCGCCAGCGCCGCACGCGCGTCGTCGGCGGCGTCGCCGTCCGCGCGCGCGGTGGTGACCAACTCGTCGACCGCGGCGGCCGCGAAGCCGCCGATGCCCAGATCGTCGAATTCTCCGTCGGCGGGCACGACCGCGATGTCGGATTGCTTGTCCCACACCGTCAACGCGGCGAACCGCCGCATGTATTTGTCCAGGCAGGCGTCGAGCGCAGCCTTGTCGGTCACGGTCAGCGATCCGTTCAGCGCGATCCGCACGACCGTGCGTTCCTTGTCGGGCAGGCAGTCGAGGTTGATGTCGAGGTCGGCCACATCGCGGTTGCTGTCCACCAAACGGCGCAGCGTGACGAACCGCCAGCGGCCCACCTTGTGCGGTTCGACCCGGACCGGATGCTCGGGGTCGTCCTCGTCGACCTCGACCACCAGCACATGCCCCGGATCGGGTTCGATGTCGTCGTAGTTGGTGACCTCCGGTGACCCCGAATACCAGATCCGGCCGGTGGCGCCCACCTGCATCCGAGAGTGCTTGTCGCCCAACGCGACATAGTGCACAGCGCCGCGGCTTACGGCATCCTCCAGCGCCGCCAGCCGGATCAGCGACGGCCGGTCCTTGTCGGGCACGTGGATGTCGACGGCGCCGTGCCCGACGACGACCCTGGTCACCCCGTCGGCGGGCAGGTCGGCGAGCACGTCGGCGACGGGATCGGTGAGCGGGGCCTTGGAGGTCCACGGTGCGGCCACCAACTGCAGACCGGGCCGCACCTCGTGCACGCCCGCGCGGGCCAGCACCGTCACGTTGTCCGGGCATTCTTGGGTGAACAGCGCACTGGTGTACACCGACGACGCGTCCAACGGGTCGTGGTTGCCCGGCAGCAGGTACACCGGAATACCGATGGCGCGCATGGCTTCCAGCGACAGGCTCACGTCGCGCGGCGCCAGCTGGTTGTGTTCGAACACGTCACCGGCGACCACCACGAACTCGGCTCCGGTGTCGGCCGCGACCGAGTCGAGGCCGGCCACCACGTCGCGGCGGGCGGCCGAATATCGGGGCTGTGCCTCACCGTTGAGGAAGTAGCGGGTCATACCGAGCTGCCAGTCGGCGGTGTGCACGAAACGCATCTCGGCTCAGTCCTTCCCCTCGTGGCGCCCTCGGTACTTTCTCTGGGCATCGCGAGTGTATGACCGGGCACCGACAAGTCCGGGGAGGTGCACCGGCATGGCCTACCGTGGGTCGGGTGAGCGACTCCCACCGCACGCTGCTGCTGCTTCGGCACGGCAAGTCGGACTATCCGCCGGGGGTGGACGACCACCAGCGACCGTTGGCGCCGCGCGGTGTGCGCGAGGCCGCGCTGGCCGGCGACTGGCTGCGCGCTTCCGCGCCCGAGATCGACGCGGTGCTGTGCTCAACGGCCGTGCGCACCCGCCAGACGCTGCAACGCACCGGTATCGAGGCGCCCGTCGAATACGTCGACCGGCTCTACGACGCGACCCCCGGCACCGTCATCGGCGAGATCAACCGGACGCCGTCACTCTTCCCGTCCGAGGTGCGCACCCTGCTGGTGGTCGGGCACGAGCCGGCGATGTCATCTGTCGCGTTGGGGCTGGCCAGCCCCGACGGCAGCAACAGCGCTGCGGCCGAACACATTTCCACCAAGTTTCCGACCTCGGCCATCGCGGTGCTGCGCACCGAGCAGCCGTGGGCGGCATTGGCGCTCAGCGGTGCGCGCCTGGTCGCCTTCCACGTCGCGCGCTAAGGGTCAGGCGCGGGTCGCCAGCGTCAGCTCCATCAGCTTCAGCGCCATCTCGCAGGCGTCGCTGCCCGGTGACTGCGGGTTGACCCACCACCCGACCACGCCCGCGGCGTCGCTGGCCACCCCGCAGGCGCCGTTCGGGTCGTCGGGGCGCATCACGATCGAGCGGATACCCGCCACCGAGCGGTCCTCGATGCGGTAGTTCAACCGCTGCGCGGTCTCGCGTTCGTTTTCGAGATCGCCCAGCTCGAACCAGAACCGGGTGATGTCGACCAGCCCCGACGGGTTGGCGGCCTGCCAGCGGCACACCGCGCCGACGAAGGTGCTCTGGATGTCCAGCGGATCAGCGCCGACGGTCTCGGCGAGGATGTCCTCGGTCAGCACGTCGCACTCCTTGAGCAGGTTCGGGTACTCCCGCTCGGAGGTTTCGTTCCTGGGGACGTCGCCCGACCCGGACTTGGCCGCGGTGCCCTCGACGGTCTGGGTGCACCCCGCCAGCAACGAGAACCCGGCCAGCGTCACGAAGCACGCGGCGACGGCGCGACGGATGGGACTGCGTCTCATTCGGAGTTCACAATCGATTGGCGGGTCAGTTCCTTCGCGACATCGCACGGATCGGGGAACGGCTTCTGGATGTAGCTGACCGACCACTCGATGAAGTCGTCACCGAACTGGATACCGATCTCGCACAGGTTGTTGCCCAGCATCGGGTCCTCGCCCAGCGCGATGAAGCCGTCGTGGCCCTCGATCGTGATGTCCTCCACGCTCGCCCGCGTGAGCTCCTCGGTCTTGCGTTCCCGCCCGATGGGGCTGCCGCGGAACCAGGTGAACGAGAAATGCGGACCCAGGATGCTGCCGCCGGCCAGCCACTGGCAGCCCACCGAGGTCTTGGCGGTGTTGACCAGGCCGGGCACGCGGGTCTGCGCACCGATCTCCTCATCGCTGACGCCGCCGCACTGCGGGAAGAACGGACCGTGGGAGACGTTCTGCGTCGGCGCCGACGTCTGCGGCACCTCCGGGCCGGCGGGCTCCGAATCCGAGCAGGCAACCAGTGGGCTGATAACCGCAGCCGCCACAGCAAGCCGCAGAAGATTCGCGCGGGTGGTGGGGGTCACGTCATGCACTGTAGCGGCCGCTCATCGGGTCAACCACCGACATCCCCGTTGACCTGCGTCGTTCACGGAAGCCCAGGTGTTTCGCACCAGACGGTGACCGCGCCCGGTGTGCGACAGTAGCCAGATGTTGTGGGCGCTGCTGCGACAGTATGCGCGGCCGTACCGGCGGCTGCTCGCCGCCGTCGCGCTGCTTCAGGTGATCAGCACGCTGGCCTCGTTGTATCTGCCCACCGTCAACGCGGCCATCATCGACGAGGGCGTGGCCAAGGGCGATCTGGCCACCATCGTGGAACTGGGCGGGGTGATGCTCGCCGTCACCGCCCTGCAGGTGCTCTGCGCGGTGGGCGCGGTGTTCTTCGGGTCGCGGGCGGGCATGGGGTTCGGCCGTGACCTGCGCTCGGCGATGTTTCACCACGTGACGAGCTTTTCCGCCGAGGAGACGGCGCGCTTCGGTGCGCCGTCGCTGCTGACCCGTACCACCAACGACGTCCAGCAGATCCAGGTGCTGGTGCAGCTGACCTGCACCATGCTGATCACCGCGCCGATCATGTCGATCGGCGGCATCGTCATGGCCATGCACCTCGACGTCGGGCTGTCGTGGCTGCTGGCCGTCGCCGTGCCCGTGCTGGCCGTGGCCAACTACTGGATCGTCTCGCGTCTGCTTCCGGTCTTTCGGCGCATCCAGCGCCAGATCGACAGCGTCAACCGGGTGATGCGCGACCAGCTCGCCGGTATCCGGGTGATCCGCGCGTTCGCGCGGGAAGGCTTCGAACGCAACCGCTTCGCCGAAGCCAACCACGCGTTGGCCGACACCGCGGTGGAAGCGGGCCGCTGGCAGGCGCTGATGTTGCCGGTGACGACGCTGGTCATCAACGTCTCCAGCGTCGCGCTGATCTGGTTCGGCGGTATGCGCATCGATGCGGGGCAGATGCAGGTCGGCGCTTTGATCGCGTTCTTGTCCTACTTTATGCAGATCCTGATGGCTGTGCTGTTGGCGACGTTCATCCTCGTCATCGTTCCCCGGGCATCGGTGTGCGCCGAACGGATCACCGAGGTGCTGTCCACCGAACCCCAGATCACCAGCCCGCCAGATCCGGTGCGGCCAGCCGCGATCGGCGGCCAGATCCAGTTGCAGTCCGCGACGTTTCAGTATCCCGGGGCTGAACGCCCTGTGTTGCAGGGTGTTTCGTTGACCGCGCAGCCGGGGACGACAACGGCCGTCGTCGGCTCGACGGGATCGGGTAAGTCGACGCTGCTGGCGCTGATCTGTCGGCTGTATGACGTGACGGCGGGTTCGGTGCGCATCGACGGCGTCGACGTCCGTGACTACGACCCCGAGCAGCTGTGGTCGACGATCGGCCTTGTGCCCCAGCGCGGCTACCTGTTCTCCGGCACGGTGGCCGACAACCTGCAACTGGGCGCCCCGCCCGGACAGGTGGCCACCGTTGACGAGATGTGGGATGCGCTGCGGGTGGCGGCCGCCGACGACTTCGTCCGCGCCCATCCCGACGGGCTGTCGATGCGGGTCGCCCAGGGCGGCGTCAACTTCTCCGGCGGGCAGCGCCAACGGCTGGCCATCGCCCGTGCGGTAATCCGCCGGCCCGCGATCTACCTGTTCGACGACGCCTTCTCGGCGCTCGATGTACACACCGACCTGCGGGTGCGCACCGCGTTGCGTGACGTATCGTCGGCCGCGACGGTCATCATTGTGTCGCAGCGGATTTCGACGGTTGCGCAGGCCGATCAGATCGTCGTCGTCGACGACGGCCGCGTGGTGGGCGTCGGCACCCACGATGTGCTGTTGACCCAGTGCGCGCAGTACGCGCAGTTCGCCGACTCACAATCGCTGAGCGCCGGCGTGGGTGGCGCGCAATGAGCGGGCCGATGGCGCGTCCCATCCGCGGTGTGGTGCAGGCCCCGACCGAACGGTCGCGCGACTTCACCGGTTCGGCTGTCCGGCTGGTGAAACGGCTGACCCCGCAGCGCGCACTGGCCACGACGGTGATCCTGTTGGGTATCGGCGGCATCGCGATCAGCGTGATCGGCCCGCGGATCCTCGGGCACGCCACCGACTTGTTGTTCAACGGTGTGATCGGACGGCAACTGCCCGCGGGTCTCACCAAACAGCAGGCGATCGACGCCGCCCGCGCCCGCGGTGACAACACCTACGCCGACCTGCTGTCCGGTATGGACGTCGTACCGGGTCGCGGCGTCGACTTCGGCGCCGTCGGCCGCACCCTGCTCCTTGCCCTCGGTCTGTATCTGATTGCCGCGCTGTTGGTCTGGCTGCAGTTTCGGATCCTCAACGTCGTGGTGCAGCGCACCATGGTGAAGCTGCGTTCCGACGTCGAGGACAAGGTGCACCGGATGCCGTTGTCCTACTTCGATTCCCGGCAGCGCGGCGAGGTGCTCAGCCGGGTCACCAACGACGTCGACAACATCCAGACGTCGCTGTCGATGACCATCAGCCAGCTCATGACCTCGGTGCTGACCGTGTTCGCGGTGCTGGTGATGATGTTGACCATCTCACCGCTGCTGACGCTGCTCACCGTCGTGACCGTGCCGTTGTCGCTGTGGGCGACCAAGGCGATCGCGCGCCGGTCGCAGCGGTTGTTCGTCGCGCAGTGGACCAACACGGGGCGGCTCAACGCCCACATCGAGGAGACCTACAGCGGCTTCACCATCGTCAAGACCTTCGGCCACCGCGCCAAGGCCACCGAACAGTTCGGCGACCTCAACGACGACGTGTATCAGGCCAGCGTCGGCGCGCAGTTCTTCTCCGGGCTCGTCGGGCCCGCCACCACGTTCATCGGCAACATCAGCTATGTCGCCGTCGCGGTGGTCGGCGGTCTGCAGGTGGCCACCGGGCAGATCACCCTCGGCAGCATTCAGGCGTTCATCCAGTACGTCCGCCAGTTCAACCAGCCGCTGACCCAGGTCGCGGGGATGTACAACACGCTGCAGTCCGGCATCGCCAGCGCGGAACGGGTTTTCGATTTGTTGGACGCCGAGGAGGAAGCCGCGGCCGGCGACGCGCGAACGTTCGTTACCGCTCGAGAAATTGCGGAAAGTTCGAGTGGTAAGGAACGTTCGCGCGCCGTGACGGGGCGGGTGCAGTTCGAGAATGTCAGCTTCGGCTACCGGCCCGGCGTCCCGGTGATCCAGGACGTGTCGCTGGTGGCCGAACCGGGCAGCACGGTAGCGATCGTCGGGCCCACCGGCGCAGGCAAGACCACGCTGGTGAACCTGCTGATGCGGTTCTACGAAGTCGACGCCGGGCGCATCCTCGTCGACGGGGTGGACATCTCGACGGTGAGCCGAGCCGCGCTGCGGTCCCGGATCGGCATGGTGCTGCAGGACACCTGGCTGTTCGGCGGCACGATCTACGAGAACATCGCCTACGGTCGGCCCGACGCAGGTGAACACGAGGTGATCGCGGCCGCCAAGGCCGCCTACGTGGACCGGTTCGTCCACACGCTGCCCGACGGATATCAGACCCGGGTCAGCGACGACGGCGGCAACATCAGCGCGGGCGAAAAGCAGCTGATCACCATCGCCAGGGCGGTGCTGGCGCAACCGCGCCTACTGGTCCTCGACGAGGCGACCAGTTCGGTGGACACCCGCACCGAGCTGTTGATCCAGCAGGCGATGGCCGAGCTGCGCCGCGACCGCACGAGTTTTCTTATCGCGCACCGGCTCTCGACGATCCGCGATGCGGACCTGATCGTGGTGCTGGACGCGGGCCGCATCGTCGAACGGGGTAGCCACGCCGAGCTGCTGGCTAAGCGTGGCGCTTATTGGGCCATGACGCAGGTGTAGTCGTCGTAACCTCGATCCGATGAGCGAAACGGTGTACACGTTCTGCCGGTACTGCCTGGCGTCGTGTGGTCTCGAGGTGACGGTCGACGGCAACCGCATCACCAAGATCGCCGCCGACAAACAGAACCCGCACTCATGGCGGGACTTCTGCGCCAAGGGACGCACCGCCAACCAGGTCGTCGAGCATCCGCGCCGGATCCTCAACCCGATGCGCCGCGTCGGCGACACCTACGTCGAGGCCACCTGGGAGGAGGCCATCGCCGATATCGCCGCCAGGATGAACGCGCTCATCGACGCCGGCGGACCGGACAGCGTCGCCGTCTACTACGGCAACCCGGCCGGCTTCTCGTCGTCGAACGTCATCTTCATGAACGGCTGGCTGGACGCGATCGGCACCCAGAACCGTTATGCGGTGGGCTCAGTGGACCAGAACGCCATGCACGTGGTGGCCGAGGCGATGTACGGGTCGATGCTGATGGCGCCGGTGTCCGACATCGACAACTGCGACTACTTCCTGCTGGTCGGCACCAACCCCGCGGTGAGCGCCTGGAATTGGCTGGAAACCGTGCCGAACGGATGGCGGCGTGCGCTGGCGCGCCAGAAGCAGGGCGCCCGGATCGTGATCGTCGATCCGTTGCGCACCGAGAGCGCCGAGAAGGCCGACGTCCATCTGGCGGTGCGGCCCGGGCAGGACTGGGCGCTGCTGTTGGCGATGGTCAAGGTCATCCTCGACGAGGGCCTCGAGCACCGCCTGGATTGCACCGAACTCGCCACCGGGGTCGACGATTTGCGAACGTTGGTCGCCGACACCGACCTCGACGACCTGGCCGCGCGCTGCGATCTGCCCCGCCGGGAGATCGAACAGGTGGCGCGCGAGTTCGCCGCCGCGCGCGGGGCGATGGTGGTGACCCGAACGGGTGTGTCGATGCACCGGACCGGAACCGTCGCCGAGTGGCTGGGGCACGTGCTCAACGTGATCACCGGGCGGATGGACCGTCCCGGCGGGCGTAGGTACGAACCGGGTTACGTCGACGCCATCCGGATGGCGGGCATGGTCAAGGCCAAACCGCACCGCAGCCGGCTGCTCGGCCGCGAAATGGTCGCCGGCGCACACGCCTTGTCCGAACTGCCCGACGAGATCACCACACCCGGCCGCGGCCAGATCCGCGCCCTGGTCATCAACAGCGGCAACCCGGTGGTGTCCGGGCCCGACGGCGCGCGCCTCGACAACGCGCTGGCGCAGTTGGATCTTTTGGTGGCCATCGATTTCGTGCAGCGCGAGAGCCATCGCCATGCGCATTGGCTGCTGCCCGCGGTGCACTGGCTCGAGCGCGACGATCTGCTGGCGTTCACGAGCAACATGCATGACGAGCCGTACCTGCAGTACGGGGCGCGGGCCGTGGCGCCGCCGCCCGGCGCACGCGAGGAGTGGCGGGTGTTCACCGACCTCGCGATCGCCATGAACGCGCCGCTGTTCGGCGCCAAGGGGCTCAACGGCTTCATCAAGGCCACCCGGAAGTTGGCCGCCATCACTGGGCGGTCAGGACTGGAGTTCGGCCCGCACTGGATCGACCGGCTGGTGGTCGCGACAGGCCGTAAGTTCAACGGCCGCAGGATCAAATGGCGCGATGTCATCTCCCACCCGCATGGAATGGTGCTGGGGCCACGGGAGTTCGGGCATTTCCGGAAGGCGCTGCGTACCGACGACAAGAAGGTGCACGCCGCGCCACCGGAATTCGTCGAGCGAGCCCGCGAGTTGCTCACCGAACCGCACCCCGAGGCGCCGCTGGGCTATCCGTTCCAGCTGGCCAACCGGCGCCACCGCCATTCGATGAACTCATGGCTCAACGATGTGCCCGGTCTGCATCCGGGCGGCAAGGGCAACGACGTCGTCATCCATCCCAAGGACGCCGCCGATCTCGGTGTCGCCGATGGCGATCTGGTGCGGGTCTTCTCACCGGTGGGCGCGGTCGAACTGAAGGCGGTGCTCAGCGACTGCCCGCGCAAGGGCGTGGTCATCGTCGACCATGGCTGGGGCTCACGGGTTTTCGACCCGCGCGGTGGAGCGCAGCCGGTGTCGCACGGAGTCAACCGCAACCTGCTCATCGCCGGCGGGGCGGTGGACCCGCTGTCGCAGACCGCCCCGTTGAGTTCGTCGTATGTCGGGGTCGAACGCGTCTAGAGTTGCGGTCCCTGCGCGCGCAGGTCGTCGACGTTGCGCATGGCTTCGCGCAGCTTGCCCAGCCATTCGTCGGCGTGCTCCCCGACCAACCGCACCGACCACGCCAGCGCGTCGGAGCGCGACCGCGCCACCCCGGCGTCGACCAGCGTGTCGAGCACCTGGCGCTCGGGCTGCCGCAGCCGCGTCATGACGGGCACGGCGAGATGGGTGAACAGAATGCGCTCGCCGTCGTCGCCGACCTGCACACCCCAGGCCACCTTGCGCGCGTAGCGTGCCTCGGCTTCGTCGGCGATGCGCATGCGCTCGGATCGGGTTTCCTCGCGGAACCGCGCCACCCGGCCCGAGGCGTGGGCCTCGCTCTCCGGGGAGTCGGCGCCTTCGGCGTCGGGCAGACGCCCGATGACGGTGATTTCCTCGCGGTCGACGATGACGGTCGGGTCGCCGTCGAACCAGCTTTCCGGTAGCCGGCCGGCGAACCAGTCGGGTGCGTCGTTGGTGTCGGCTTGCGGTGTCTGCTGCCAGCCGCCGGGTCGGCGGCGGCCGTGGATATTGTGCCTCATTATTACATAATTACACTGTTACATCGCTGGTGGTACGGCTTTGCTTACCGCGAAACTGCAATTCGCGGGAAATGTGCGAGTAGGGCCCTGCGGATTTGCAATCTCGCGGGCTAAGGCGGTCCTAGTTGCGCTTGCGCAGCACGACCGCGGCGCCACCGGCCACCGCGGCGATCAACAGCAGGATGGCCAACGCCGGGCTGACCAGCCACCACACCAGCCCCACCGCGACGAGCACCGGTGACACCGCGAACAGCACCATCGCCGGGTGCTGCTTGATCACTGCGAGAGCGCCGCGGGCACGGGTCCGATCGATTTCCTTCGCCATGTGACCAGGATGCCAGTGCGTACGTGGATTCGTGGCCATGACAGGACCCCACAAGGGCCGGGTTTTGTGATCGTGCAGTCCGAAGGCATCGCGGTTACGACGGCCCCAGTAGTCACATTTCCAGCAGCAGCGTCACCGGGCCGTCGTTGACGAGTTCGACCTGCATGTGCGCGCCGAACACGCCCGTCGCCACCTGCGCGCCCAGCGCCCGCAACGCGTCGGCGAACGCGTCCACCAGCGGCTCGGCGACGGGACGGGGCGCCGCGGCGTTCCAGGCGGGCCGTCTGCCCTTGGCGGTGTTGGCGTACAACGTGAACTGGCTGACGACCAGGATCGGTGCGCCGACGTCGGATGCGGACTTCTCGTCGTCGAGAATCCGTAACTGCCAGAGCTTTTCGGCCAGCCGCGCCGCCTTGGCGTGGTCGTCGTCGTGGGTGACGCCGACGAGCGCTAGCAGGCCCTGTCCCCCGGGGCGCGACACCTCTGCGACCACCTCGCCGTCGACCTTCACCGCGGCCGACACCACCCGTTGCACCAGGACACGCATGACCGCAGATGCTGCCACGCAGGTCCGGACCGCGGCCTTCCGACCCCGGTTGCATACCCCATGGGGGTATCAGTACCCTGGGAGCCATGAGCACAACGACCATCACCGTCGCCGGGATGACCTGCGCCCACTGCGCCGCGTCGGTCCGTGAGGAAATCGGCGAGATCGCAGGTGTCCGGGTCGTCGACGTCGACGTCGAAAGCGGCGCGGTGACCATCGACAGCGATACCCCGGTCGACCGCAGCGTAATCCAGAGCGCCGTCGAAGAAGCCGGCTACCAGCTGGCCGGCTGACATGTCGACGATCGAGCTGTCGATCGACGGGATGACGTGTGCGTCCTGCGCCAACCGGATCGAGAAGAAACTCAACAAGATTGACGGCGTGAGCGCGACCGTCAACTTCGCGACCGAGAAAGCGCGCGTCACCTACAACGACGACGTGGCTCCAGAGTCGTTGGTGAGCACGGTCGAAGCGGCCGGATACCAGGCGCATCTGCCCACCGCCGAGGACCCCGCTGCCGCGCAGGAGGACGACCCGGCCGCATCGCTGCGGCGGCGGCTGCTGATCTCGTTGGCGCTGACGGTGCCGGTAATTGCGATGGCGATGGTGCCTGCGCTGCAGTTTCCGAACTGGCAGTGGTTGTCGCTGACGCTGGCCGCGCCCGTGGTGGTCTGGGGCGCGTGGCCCTTCCACCACGCCGCTTGGACGAATCTGCGACACCGCACCGCGACGATGGACACCCTGATCTCGATGGGCACCCTCGCGGCATTCGGGTGGTCGATCTACGCGCTGTTCTGGGGCACCGCGGGCGTTACGGGCATGACCCACCCCTTCGAGTTGACGATCAGCCGCACCGACGGCAGCGGCAACATCTACCTGGAGGTGGCCGCCGGGGTGACGACGTTCGTCCTTGCCGGGCGGTACTTCGAAGCCCGCGCCAAGCGCCGGGCGGGCGCGGCACTTCGCGCGCTGCTGGAACTGGGGGCCAAGGACGTCGTCATCCTCAGAAACGGTGCCGAACAACGTATTCCGGTCGACCAGCTGATGGTTGGTGACCAGTTCGTGGTGCGTCCGGGTGAGAAGGTCGCCACCGACGGTGTTGTCGTCGAAGGTGATTCAGCGGTAGACGCATCGATGTTGACCGGCGAGTCGGTGCCGGTGGACGTAGGTCCCGGTGATCAGGTGATCGGCGCGACGATCAACGTCGACGGCCGGCTGTTGGTGCGGGCCAACCGGGTCGGCTCCGACACCCAGCTGGCGCAGATGGCCCGGCTGGTCGAGGATGCGCAGAGCGAGAAGGCCCGGGTGCAGCGGCTGGCTGACCGGATCTCCGGCGTCTTCGTGCCGATCGTCATCGCGTTGGCGCTGGCGACACTCGGATTCTGGCTGGCCACAACGGGATCGGCGGCAACCGCGTTCACGGCGGCGGTGGCGGTGCTGATCATCGCGTGCCCGTGTGCGCTGGGGCTGGCCACGCCGACAGCGCTGATGGTCGGCACCGGCCGCGGTGCACAGCTGGGCATTCTGATCAGGGGCCCCGAGGTGTTGGAGTCCACGCGGCGCATCGACACCATCGTGCTGGACAAGACGGGCACGGTCACCACGGGGTCGATGACGCTGCTCGACGTGATCGCCGCCGACGGCGAGGAACCCGAGCAGGTGCTGCGCTTCGCAGGTGCGCTGGAGGACAGCTCCGAACATCCGATCGCCAAGGCGATCGCCACCGCCGCACGCGACAAGCTCGGCGCACTGCCCGTCGCGCAGGAGTTCACCAACCTGCGCGGTCTCGGCGTGCAGGGTGTGGTCGACGGACATGCCGTCGTCGTTGGCAGGCAGCGGTTGGTGACGATGCCCGACGGCCTCGCCCAGGCCGTGCGGCGCGCGGAATCTGAGGGACGCACCGCCGTCGTCGTCGGCTGGGACGGCACCGCACGCGGCGTGCTGGTGGTCGCCGACGCGGTCAAGTCCACGTCCGCCGACGCCATCGCAGAACTGCGCGCGCTCGGGCTGACGCCGATGATGCTGACCGGCGACAACAGGGCAGCCGCCGAGACGGTGGCGCGTCAGGTCGGCATCGACGAGGTGATCGCCGAGGTGCTGCCCCACGAGAAGGTCGACGCGGTCAAGCGGCTGCAGTCCGACGGCAAGGTGGTGGCGATGGTCGGCGACGGCGTCAACGATGCCGCGGCGCTGGCGCAGGCCGATCTGGGCCTGGCCATGGGTAGCGGCACCGACGTCGCCATCGAGGCGAGCGATCTGACATTGGTGCGCGATGACCTGCGTGCCGTCCCTGACGCGATCCGGCTGTCGCGCAAGACGTTGGCGACGATCAAAGGCAACCTGTTCTGGGCGTTCGCCTACAACGTCGCCGCGCTGCCGTTGGCCGCCGCCGGTCTGCTCAACCCGATGATCGCGGGCGCCGCAATGGCTTTCAGCTCTGTCTTCGTGGTCAGCAACAGCCTGCGGCTGCGCGGCTTCACAGCGTCGCGGTAACCGGCCCCAGCAGCTGGCAGTTCGGGTCGGTGGTGAAATCGAACATCGCGCCACAGCCCCGCCCCGACGAGACGTACGTGGCGCCAGGCTGATAGGGCTCGTACACCTGCGCCGTCCCCGGCCCCCTGGACTGTGTGCACTTGCCCGGACCGCCTTGGACGTGCAGGCACGCCACGCCGAACTTCGGTTCGAACATGCCCGCACAGCCGACCGGGGTCACGGTGGCGGTGACCATGTCGGCGCCCGACACCTGCACGACCTGCGGGGGCGACAGCGTGAAGTTGCACGGTCCCGGCAGCGGTGGCGGCTGGGCGTGCGCGGTGGCTGCGCTCGCCAAACCGGCCAGCGCGACGGTCGATACCCAAAGAGCCGTGGCTGCTCGGATCATGTGTGGATGGTATGTCAGCCGGCTTCTCGTCGGGCCCGGAACAGCTTGACGTCGCCCTTGACGCCCTTGAGCCGACGCGCACCCGCGAACGACCAGGCGAACCCGTCGGCCGAGCCGATCACGTCCCGCGCACTCTCGGCGACCAGCACGGTGTCCGGCCGTGCCACGCTCGTCACGCGACTGGCCAAGTTCACCGGGCTGCCGAACCAGTCGCCGGCCCTGCTGACGGCAGAGCCAAGCGCCAGGCCGATGCGCAGCGCCGGGAAGTCGTCGTACTTGTCCGCTGCGGCAAGCAGTTCGAGCGCCGTGTCGAGCAGCGCCACCGGGTCGGTGCTGACGAGCATCACCGCGTCACCGATGGTCTTGACGAACCGGACCGGCGGTGCGACCGCGTCGTGGGTCAGGCTGGCCAGCCGGCTGGCCAGGGTCTCCAGTTCCTCCGGCGGTACCGCCTCACCGAGGCGGGTGAAGCCGACGAGGTCGGCGAACATCACGGCGATCGTGCGTGCGCCGGGCAGCGCGCCTGCGGCGCGTTCGGCGGTGCTGACAGCCTCGGTTTCCAGCGTGTGCCGGAGCTGGATGTGCAGCACGTCGTCGCACAGCGGGCCCAGCAGTGGCGAGACCTGTCGCACCAGGCTCTCGTAGGCCTGCGCGAGCTGCAATTCGGTGGCGCCGGGCGTGATCACCGCCTCGAGCACGACTTCACGCATGGCTTCGGCGGTCTGCGCGAGGCCGTGGCCGAGCACCCTGGCCACCGAGACCACCTGCTCTCGGCTCAACCCCATGTCGAGGAAGACCTTCGCGCGCACCGCCGCTTCGCTGTCGGCACGCAGATGCACGACGGCGTCGGGGTCCTCGGCGCGGGGCAGCCCCAGCGCCGACTGCAAGGCCTCGAGCAGTTCCAGGTCGATGCCGGTTTCCTCGCAGATCTGCCGAGCCGACACGTGCGCACCGTCGTTGCCCACGAGCCGGCCTGCCGGCAACAGCATCGGCGAGACCTCGCCGCGGATCTGCTCGACCGTGAAACCCTGGCCCAACAGCCATTCGATCAGCTCGGTACGTTCGGTGCGGGCGTCGCCGTCGAGGCCGTCGAGCAGCCCGGACGCCGCGATGTCGAAATCTTCGGCCACCGGCCCAACGTATACCCCGGCGCCGTGTCATATTCGGCTCATGGCCACGCCGCTGCTGCACGGGTTCCCACCGATCATCGCGCAGGGTGCGCATACGCTGATCCTCGGCAATATGCCGAGCGTGATGTCGTTGGCCGCCCAGCAGTACTACGGCAATCCGCGCAACACGTTCTGGCGGATCGCCGGCGACATCTTCGGTTTCGGCGCCGACGATCCGTACCACGAACGGGTGAGCGCGCTGACAAACCACGGAATCGCGGTGTGGGATGTGCTGCGGTCATGTCGGCGGGTCGGCAGCCTCGATGCTGCAGTGGAGCCAGACAGCATGGTGCCCAACAATTTCCACAAGCTGTTTGCCGAGTATCCGGGCATCGGGCTGGTGTTGTTCAACGGGGCGGCCGCCGAACGCAACTACCGCCGCCTCGTCGCCGCGCGGCCCACTGCCCGATACCGACGGCTGCCGTCGACCAGCCCCGCGCACACGATGCGCCTCGACGACAAGCTGGCGGCTTGGCGCGCGGCCTTCGGCTAGGACACCGGCGGGCGGCGGTGCGCCCACGGCCGGGCCTTCTCGATCTGTGCGCTCAGCGACAGCAGCGTGGCCTCGTCGAACGGGCGGCCGACCAACTGAATCGACGTCGGCACACCGGTGCCGTCCACATCCCACGGCACGACGGCCGCGGGCTGGCCGGTCACGTTGAAGATCGCCTGAAACGGTACGCGTGCCGCCACCAGGGTCAGGGTCGATATCGCGCCCCGCCGTTGGTAGGCGCCGATGCGCGACGGTCCGGTCGCGGTGCCGGGCGTGAGAACGACGTCGACATCGTCAAAGATCGTCTGGACCTCGTCGGCGAGTTGGCTTTCCGTGCCGCGGATACGACGCATCCGCTGGTCGGAGAGCAGGCCGCCGACCCTGGCGAACGCCCGTGTGCGCGCTTCAAGCAGCTCGGGGTGCGGAAGTGTCTGCACGTCGTCGTAGACCCCTTTAAAGTAGCGCGACAACGCGTGGGCCACCGCTGTGCGCGGATAGTGCGGGTCGGCCACGATCACGTCGTGGCCGAGTTCGCGCAGCAGCGCACCAGCCTCGTGCACGGCGGCCCGCTGCGCCTTACCGACCGGCGCGACCAGCGGCGGTGGAACCTTGGTGCTCAACGCAATCCGCAGTCGGCCCGGCTCTTTGCCTGCCGCAGCGACGAACGCCGACCCGCCGGCCGACACGTCGAGGAACAGCGCGGCGTCCTCGACGGTTCTGGCTATCGGCCCGTTGACGCTCAACCCGTTCCACGCGTCGTCGTGCGGCGCCATCGGCACCCGGTCCCGTTGGGGTTTGATGCCGAACAACCCACACCACGTCGACGGGATCCGGATCGACCCCATGCCGTCGGAACCCAGCGCCATCGCCGTCAGGCCCGCAGCGACCGCCGCGCCGCTGCCTCCGCTGCTGCCACCCGGGGTGTAGTCGGTGTTCCACGGGTTGCGCGTCGCGCCGTACGTGATGGTCTCGGTGAACGGCCAGATCGTCATCTCGGGCACCGCGGTCTTGCCGATGATCACCGCGCCCGCGTCACGCAACCTTTGCACCACCTCGGCATCCCGGGTACGCGATGGGCCGTGGGCCGCAGTCCCATACGTCGTCGTCGCCCCGGCGACATCGACGTCGTCCTTGATGGCGATCGGCACGCCAAGCAGCGGAAGCCGCTCTCCCGCGTTGAGCCGATCCTGTGCGACACCGGCTTCCTGGCGTGCCGAGTCGGCGAGGACCACGCGAAAGGTCCTCAGCAGCGGATCGAGCTGCGCGATGCGGTCCAGGTAGCGCTCCAGCAACTCCGGAGCGGTGATCGTGCCCGCCGCCAGTCGCCTGGCCTGCTCGGCGGCACCTGCGAATGCGAGCTCACGGGTGTCCATCCGCGGCAGCGTAGCGGCTCAGGCTCCGTAACGGGTGGCGTACTCGCCGGGTGTGCAGCCCAGCATGGCGCGAAAGTCGTTGATGAAATGGGCTTGGTCGTACCACCCGAGGCGAGCCGCGAGGTCGGCGAAGTCCACATCGGCGTGGCTTTCGATCTCCAGCGCCGCGTGCTGCAGCCGGTAGCGGCACAACACCCACTTGACGGGCACTCCCACATAACGGCGGACGATGCGCTGCGTCGTTCGGGCACTCCACGGTGAAAGCTGCATCACCTGTTCTACGCGGTGTAGTCGGCCGTCGTCGCGGATCCGGTCGAGCAACGCGGTCACGGCTTGGTACGTGGGGTCCAGCGGCCCGTCGTACGCACCGATCGCGTTGTCCAGACCTTTCGATGCCGCGCCGATCTCATCGTCGAGATCGATTGGCTCGTCGAATAACTCGGCGTCGGCGGGCGCTATGCGGCCGGTGAACTCGGCGGCGTCGCGGCCGAACCGGGCGGCGAACCCGCCGGGCAGGAACCGCGCGCCGACGACGGTGCCCCGCGCGGCGATCGTCGTGTGAAAGACCCGTTCGACCACGCCGTGCACCAACGTGTTCGGTAACGAAAAGCCGTGCCGCGGGCTGTCATCTCCCCACTCGTGGGTGATGTGCATCGAAGGAAAGGTGATCACCGTGCTGTCGAACGGCTCTTGGTCGCGAAGGTCCCACTGCACTGACCAGAAGTATTCGACGAAGCGGGCCGTCGCATCGGACGGGGCCCACTTGTCCAGATCGAACGTCGACGCGGTGTGCGCCCGGCCGACCACGCCGCGCATGGGCGCCGAACGTGCTTCCGGCCCTCCCTCCTGCGCGAATTTCGGCAAGGAACCCCCTACTCCATTCGGATCACGGCCTACCTGCCGGCCAGCGTATCCATCCCACTGCGAGCCTGCCTTCCATCACGCCGGGATCGTGTCGCGAATCTCCAATTCAACGCCTCCGGCGGTCGGCGAAACTTGTCGCCATGAGCGTGAAATCGATTCCCGACGGCTACACCAGCCTGACCCCGTTCCTGTGCGTCGACGGAGCCTCGCAGGCCATCGACTTCTACGTGTCGGTGTTCGGCGCGACGGTCGTCGACCGGATGGACGGCCCCGACGGCACCGTGGTGCACGCCGAACTGGGTTTCGGCAACGGCCGGCTCCAGCTCGGCGACCCCGCGCAGGCCTACGACATCGCCGCACCCGATCGCAGCGCCGCGGCCACCCATTCCCTCGCGCTGTATTGCCCAGACGTCGACGCCGTCGTCGCCAAGGCCGAGCATGCGGGCGCCACCGTTCGTGAGCCCGCGCAGACCTTCGTCACCGGCGACCGGTTCGCGTCGATCCTCGACCCGTTCGGTCAGCGCTGGACGGTGATGACCCGGGTCGAGGACGTCTCACCCGAGGAACGCGACCGCCGGCTGGCCGAGTGGGCGACGGCGAACACATAACCGCTAACGTGGCGGAATGTCTTGTGTGTTCTGCCAGATCGTCGCCGGTGAGGCCCCGGCCATCCGGATCTACGAGGACGACCACTACCTCGCCGTGCTCGACATCCGCCCCTTCACCCGAGGTCACACGCTCGTCATCCCCAAACGCCACACGGTCGATCTGACCGACACCCCACCGGAGACCGTCGCGGCCATGGTCAAGCTCGGCCAGCGCATCGCGCGGGCCGCCCGAAACTCCGGGCTGCACGCCGACGGCAACAACGTCGTGATCAACGACGGAAAAGCCGCGTTCCAAACCGTGTTCCACATTCACCTGCACGTGTTGCCGCGACGCGACGGTGACAAGCTCTCCTTCGCCAAGGGCATGCTGCTGCGCCACGATCCCGACCGCGAAGAGAGCGGACGACTGCTGCGGGAGGCACTGGCGCAACTCGACTCGGCTGCGCAAGACTGAGCACATGAGCATGCCCCTGTGGGAGCGATACATCGGTCTGCCGATGCTGAGGCTGCACGACAAGATCTACCGAGGGACCAACGGCCGCATCGGGCACCGCATCCTGCCCGGTACCCCGCCCAACCTGCTGCTGCACACCGTCGGCGCCAAGACCGGGATCCAGCGCACTAACTCGTTGACCTACGCCACGGACGGTGACAGTTACCTCGTCGTCGCGTCCAAGGGTGGGGACCCCAAATCCCCCGGCTGGTACCACAATCTGAAGGCCGACCCGAACGTCGAGATCAACGTCGGCCCCAAGCGGTTCGCGGTGACGGCCAAGCCGGTGCTCGCCGACGATCCCGACTACCCGCGGCTGTGGCGCATCGTCAACGAGAACAACGCGGACCGATACCAGAACTACCAGAAGCGGACATCGCGCCAGATTCCCGTCGTCGTTCTGACGCCTCGTATTTGAGCGCAAGCAGACGTGAACATCTGCTCGCGGTGTCAGAACAGTTCTTTGGCGAGCAGTTCCAACGTCTTGTCGCGCGCGGGCGCGGTGGCCGGGTCGGTGCCGCGGCGCGCGGACGCGACCGGGTTGACCATGATCTCGTCGACGTCGAACTCGGCGGCCAGGGCCCGCATCTGCTCGGCCGCTTCCGTTGGGGTGCCGACGACCGCGCGCTGTAAGGCGTCTTCGGCGATTCGCTGCGCGTGCGGCGTCAACGTCGCCGCTTCGGCGTCCTCGACGATCTCGAGCGGACCGAGGGGCTGGCCCGTGCGAAGCCGAGCCATCATGTGCAGGTTCGGCAACATCAAAGCCGTTGCCTCCTCCGGCGTTTCAGCCACCACCGCGTTGACGGTCAGGAACGTCACCGGTTCAGGGGTGTGATCGCTGGGGCGGAACTTCGATCGGTACACCTCGAGCGCCTCGGCGGTGCCCTTACCGGAGAAGTGGTGGGCGAACACGTACGGCAACCCCTTGGCCGCGGCCAGGTGCGCCGAGTACATCGATGAGCCCAGCAGCCACAGTTTCGGCACCGTCACCGCGGCCGGGGTGGCCTTGAGGATGTAGCGCTCGTTGGGGATCGGTACTCGCACGCCGCGCTCGCCCATCAGCGCGACGAGGTCATCGAGATAGTCAGGGAACGCTTCGATGTCGCGATCATCGCGACCGGCGGCGTTGCGCAGGGCCCAGGAGGTCACCGGGTCCGAACCGGGCGCCCGGCCGATGCCGAGGTCGATACGCCCGGGATGGGCGGCCTCCAGCAGCGCGAACTGCTCGGCCACGGCAAGCGGTGCGTGGTTGGGCAACATCACACCACCCGAGCCCACCCGGATATGTGTCGTGTGTGCAGCCAGGTGCGCGATCAACACCGGCGGGCTGGTCGCCGCGACCGACGGCATGTTGTGGTGCTCGGCGACCCAGAATCGGGTGTAGCCGAGGCCGTCGGCGGTCTTGACAAGCTGCGTCGACGCCGCCAACGCATCAGCGGTCGACTGATCGGTACGAACCGGTACGAGGTCAAGAACAGAAAGCCGCATGCTCATGTCAACGCGGTGGCGCACCTATACGTTCCCTGGCCGCGCTGAACAGCGCGCGCGCGTCGGGTTGCTCCTGCAGCAACCGTTGGATCGGACGAAGCGCCCGTTCCACGCTGACGAAGCGCATCGCCACCTCACGAGCCACCGCCAACAACCTGCTGCGGCGAAACATCAGCGAGGCGAGCCGGCGCGAATTGTCCTGGGCGGACTCGACGCGTGGACGCTGGATGCGTTCATAGCCGCGCAGCAGGTCCGCCAGGTCTATGTCGTCGCTATGGCGCAGCAGTTGGCACAGCGTCCACGCCGACTCCATCGCCATCCCCGCGCCGATCCCGGCGGTGGGTAAAAACCCAGCGGCGGCGTCACCGAGCAGCACCGTGCGCCCGGTGATCCACGTCGGCGCCCGACAGTCGGTCAAAGCCCAGTAGTACGGTTCGGGATCGTCGAGTACCGCCTGCAGCGCACGCTGCAACCGCGGGCTGATCTCGTCGAGCTGGCGGCGGATTTGCGCAACGAAAGCGGCAGGGCCCGCCGCCGTATCGGCGCGAGGGCCTCCGACGAACACGCCGACTTCGTCTTTGACGGGATATCGGGCGGCGAAAATACCTGCGCCCCACCATTCTTCGCCGAGATCTGGGTCACCGTCACTCGGAGCCCAGACCACCCATCCGCCCCATCCGGTGTCGACCACCTCCGCCGAATGCGGCGTCAACACCAATTCCCTGGTCTCCGAATGCATTCCGTCGGCGATTATGACCAGATCGAAGGCCAGCCGGTAAGTGCGCTCCGGCGTGCGCACCGAGACTTCGACGCTGTCGGGCCCCTCCGCCAGCTCGGCGACTGTGGAGCCGAACGTGACCGGGCAGCCGTCGCCGGACAGCACGTCAATGAGCTCACCGCGGGCGATACCCCGGTAGTCGCCGAAGCTTTCGAGGATCGCCGACATCGAGTCCTCCCGCAGCTTGCGTCCGGTGTGCCCGTGCACGGCGTAGCGCTGCAGCGGCGTGCTGGCCGCCCGGTAGCGCTCGTGCACCCCGAGATCGTCGAGCACGACGTCGACCATGGGCATCAGCGCCAGCATGTAGCCGGCCGACGAGTTCTGGTCGCCCCGCTCGATGAGCACCGGATGGTGGCCGGCGCGGCGCAGCAGCTGCGCGGCGGCCAGGCCGGCGATGCCCGCGCCGACGACAAGTACCCGCAGCGGATCATCGGCGGCCTGCGCATATTGCTTTTCGAGGATGGTCGGACTGAACATATTTCCCACGCTACCATTGACTGGACCACCCGGTCCACTCGGTTAGGATGAGGCGTGACCGCGAGCCGAATCAAGCGCATGCCACCGGAGCGACGCCGGCGTCTCGTCGACGTGGCTGCGGCCGAATTCGCCTCGGCCGGTTACCAAGAGGCGTCGCTGAACCGCATCATCGAACGCTGTGAGATGAGCAAGAGTTCGTTCTACTACGTATTTGCGTCAAAAGCTGAGTTGTTTGATTTCGTCGTCGGTGAATTGGTCGATTCGGTCGGCGAGAATATCGTTGTTCCCCGGCCAGAACAATTTCGTGGGGACGCATTCTGGGAGCAGCTCGAGAAGTTCTTCGCCGAGTTGGTCGACCTCTCACAAGGACAACAGGAGTTCCTGACGTTGGGCCGGATGTTCTACAGCGAGGCCCCGGCCGCGGCGAAGGCCGCGGTGAACGACACCCTTGCCGCCGTGCACGCCTGGGTGGCCGACGTGCTGCATGTCGGGCGGCAATCCGGCGCCGTGCGCGACGACCTGCCGGAAGCGCTCCAGATCTCGCTGGTGTTTCGGGTTCTGCAGGTGTTCGACGAATGGACGGTGGCCCACTACGAGGAGATCGCGCAGACCGAGCTGGGCGGGCTGGCCGATGCGCAGTTCGCGACTATCCGACGGATGCTAGAGCGGCGGCCTGCCGGAACACGTCGTCGAGCATCGGCGCGGTGAGCTTGCCGGTGAACGTGTTCTGCTGGCTCGGGTGATAGCAGCCGATCAGCGTGAGGTCGCCCAGCTTCGCCGTTGCGCCGTGGCCGAATTGGGGCGCGGGCTTAGGCACCGTTCCACCTCCGGTGCGCACCATCTGTAGTGCTGCTCGCCATGCGAACCCGCCCAGCGCGATGATCACCCGCACCGTCGGGGACGTGAGCCGCCATTCGGCATCGAGCCACGGCGCACAGGTGGCCCGTTCAGCAGGCGTCGGCGCGTTCCCCGGAGGGGCGCAGCGGACTGCGGCGGCCACCCGAGTCTTGTTGAGCCGCAACCCGTCCGCCGCGTCCACGCACAGCGCCTGATTGGCCAGCCCGGTGCGGTGCATCGCGGCGATGAGGAAGTCCCCGGAGCGGTCGCCTGTGAAGACCCGGCCGGTGCGGTTAGCGCCGTGCGCCGCGGGCGCCAGTCCGACGATCATCACCCGCGGCCGCTTGGCCCCCAGCCCCGGTATGGGACGCCCCCAATAGGGTTCGCCCGCGAAGGATATCCGCTTCAGCACGGCCACCTCTTCGCGCCACTCCACCAGCCTCGGACAGGCGCGGCACACCGACATCGCGGCGTCCAACTCCTCGATGGTCTGCGCGGCCTGAGCCATCGACGCCACCTGAGCAGCCGTCGTCGCCACCGCGGTGTCCGGGGTCGCCGTGTCACCGGGCCAACCGCTACCGGGCGGCACCGGGGAATCGAAGAGCTTTCCAGTACGCGGATGGGCCAACTTCACAACACCACTGTGCACGGGCGCCAAAATCGGATGCCGACCGGCCCTGTGCGATGTTAGATACTCTGGTGAACAGTAAGCGCGGACCGATGGTGCTGATCCTGTTCTCCGCCTTGACGGCCGGTGCGGGCAACGGCATCTCCCTGGTCGCGTTCCCCTGGCTTGTGCTGCAGCGCAACGGGTCTGCGGTGGATGCGTCGATCGTCGCCATGGCGGGGTCGCTGCCGTTGCTGGTGGCGACGATCATCGCCGGCGCGGCCGTCGACTACCTGGGTCGTCGACGGGTGTCGATGATCTCCGACGCGCTCTCGGCGCTCTCGGTGGCGGCGGTGCCGGTGCTGGCGTTGACGTTCGGCGTCGAGGTGCTCAACGTCGCGGTGCTGGCCAGCCTGGCGGCGCTGGGCGCGTTCTTCGACCCGTCTGGCATGACGGCACGCGAGACCATGCTGCCCGAAGCCGCCGAACGGGCCGAGTGGACCCTGGACCGGGCGAACAGCGCCTACGAGGCGGTGTTCAACCTGGCCTACATCGTCGGCCCGGGGATCGGCGGGCTGCTGATCGCCACCATCGGCGGGGTGAACACGATGTGGGTGACCGCCGCGGTGTTCGTGTTGTCGATTCTGTCGATGGCGGCGCTCCGGTTGGAGGGCGCGGGCGCGCCGGACCGCGGTGAGCTACCCGAAGGCGTCTGGGAGGGGGTTGTCGAGGGGCTGCGCTTCGTATGGAACCTTCGGGTGCTGCGGCTGCTGGCGCTGATCGATCTTGCGGTGTTCGGGCTGTACATGCCGATGGAGAGCGTGCTTTTTCCGAAGTACTTCACCGACCGCGACGAGCCGGCACAGCTCGGCTGGGTGTTGATGGCGCTGAGCATCGGCGGTCTGGCCGGCGCCCTGGGTTACGCGGTGACGTCGAAGTTTATGAGCCGACGGGTCACGATGCTGACCGCCGTGCTGACGCTGGGCATCGCGATGTCGTTCATCGCGTTCCTGCCGCCGTTGCCGGTGATCCTGTTGCTGTCCGCGCTCGCCGGGTTCGCCTACGGACCGATCCAACCGATCTACAACTTCGTCATGCAGACCCGCGCACCACGGCATCTGCGCGGGCGGGTGGTCGGGGTGATGGGGTCGCTGGCCTATGCCGCCGGCCCGCTGGGGTTGATCGTCGCGGGTCCGTTGGCCGATGCCGCCGGGTTGGAGACGACGTTTCTGGCGTTGTCGCTGCCGATAGTGCTGCTCGGGGTGGTCGCGGTCTTCCTGCCGACGCTGCGCGAGCTGGACCGCACGCCGCAGGCCGCCACCGAGCGCGTGGAGCCGTGAGCGTTTTCCGCTGAAACACATTGGTGATGTTGGGCAGTTGGCGTGAGAACTACGCTCATTTTCAACACGTTTCGCCGAATTCATGGTTACCTCCATAGGTGGCCCTGTGGGGGCGGCCACCGGGATCTACTGGGCATGCGTGGAGGATTCATGGCGAGGGTGAGCGATGAAACGCTCGATGACCTGCGTAGAGAACTCGATTACTTCAAGAATCAACGGCGCCGCGGCGACGGTCACTACGCAGCGGCCTACCTTGCCGGCGCGGTAGAGACGCTGTTGGAAGAGGCCGTACCCGGTAGCGACGAGCCGCGCTAGCCAGCGACCTGACGCCCGGCCGACGGGCCTTTCCGCGCGATCGCGGCCAACTCCTCGCGGGTGCTCGCGCCCACCCGTTGACATGCGCGGTAGACGTGGCCTTCGACGCTGCGCACCGACATCACCAGCCGCTCGGCGATCTCCCGGTTCGACAGGCCCGCCACCACCAACTCGACGACTTCGCGTTGGCGCCCGGTCAGCGGCTGGCTGGCGGGGGCGCGCAGCGCGGGGGTGCAGAGCCCGCCGCAGGCGTCGCTGAGTTCCTTGGCCACCGCCGCGGCATAGAGCCCGCGCTTGCGCTGTTGACCGCGCGTGAAGGCGACCGCGGCCTGGGCGGCCGCGTCGGCGGCGGTGGCCCGGTCACCAAGCGCAAGGTATTCGTTGGACGCGGCCATCAACCCTTCCCCGTCGTCTGCGGCCAACGATTCCGTATGCCGGGCAACGGCACTGGCAAGGGGTAACGCCAACTCGTCGGCCAGCTCACGTGACCGGCCCGCCCATGTGGTGTCCCCCCACTGCGCCGCGGCCTGCAGGCAGGCGAGTTCGTGCGTGGGCTGCCGGCGCTCACGGGCTTGGCGTGCCGCTGACCCCACGGTCGCGATGGCTTCGGCCAGGCAGCCGTTCGCGGCCAGCGCCCACCCGGTCGCGATGCTCAGCGCTGTCTGCATGAACAGGTAGTCGGATGGAACGCACGATTGAGCGTCGGCCACCGCCGCGCTGGCCGCTTCGGCCTCACCGAGCTTCGCGTGCCCCTCGGCTAACGCAAAGTATGTTGCCGGTCGCAGACCCGTTGTCACACCATGTCTTTCGACACCTGCGAGGGCCTCGTGCATAAGCTTCACCGCGATCTTGGCGTTTCCGCGCATCAGCTCAAAATTGCCCAACAGCGACGCCAGGTTCGCGTAGGCAAGGCTGGGGATTTCGGTCGCGGATTCGGCGAGCCGCTGCACCATCGCGTCGCATTCACTGACCCGTCCGGTCAGGCGGCAGGCGCGCGCGTACACGCTGGCGAACCAGAACCGCATGTGCGACGCCTGAAACGAGGTCATGGCACGGTCCAGCGCCGCGTCTGCCACCGTCGTCAGTTCCTCGGCGCGCCCCAACGCACCAAGCGCCATGGTCAGCGCGACGGCCGCCATCATCGCGTGAAGATCTGTCAACAAACCGGAATCCAGTGCGGCCCTGGCCTTTTCCTCTGCGATGTCACAGCGGGCCGAGACCGCGTCCACGCACGCCTCGATCGCGATGCGGGCAGTCCGCTCGGCAGCCGACTCCGGCCCTCGCGCCAACGCCTCGAGGATCGCCCTGGCGTCCTGGCTGCGGCCCAGCATCCAGATCAGATTGGTGGCCCGCAGGGTGGCCCACCGATGGGGGTCGTCGGCGCCCTGCGCGCTCAGTTGCCGCAGCGCGTCCTCGGCCTGATCGCCGCGGCCCAGCAGAAGCAGGTTCATCGCCCGGATCGCGGGCGCCTCGGGCGCGTCGGCCGCCGCGGCCGCCGCGGCGAAACGCTCGGCGAGGTCGAGGTCCAGAAGCGTCATCGCGTAACGCGCGGACTGCAGGCACAGCTGGGGGTCGGGGGGCAGGTCGGAGTCGAGTGCCAGCAGCGCACGGCGCACCGTCGCCCGCATGTCGAGGTCGGGATCCTTGGCGAGCCGTTCGGCCAACCTGCCACGGACTTTCGACAAATACATCTCCCCCGCCGTGGCCCGGCGCAATTCGCCGAACAGCGGATGGGCCAGCCGGGCCATCAGGGTTGCGGCCGTGCGCTCGACGGTGACCAGGTGCAACTGCTCAGCGGCCTCGAGGTCGGCGCGGCGCACCAGATCGCACAGCACGTCGACGGCCAGCGGCTCACACTGCGACAGGGTGTCCACGACAAGGGCCACGTGCGGGTCGAGTTCACGCAACTGCCTGCCGACCATGTCGCTGATGTTCTGCGACACCGCGACGTCGTCGTCCCACATCCACACCCCGGCCGTGCACCGCATCCGTCCCGCGGCGACCTGGTCCTTGACGAGCTGCTGCAGAAACAGGGCGTTACCGTCGGTGAGTTTCCAGAACCGGCGGGCGCTGCGCGCGTCGACGGCGCCGCCGAGCACGTCCTCGATCATGGCGCGGGTCGGCTCTGCCGATAGCGGTTCCAGGTCCAGGCGGGTCAGCAGCCCGTCCTTCCACAGCGCGGTGACGGCGTCGGGCTCGTCTGCGCCGGAGCGCACGGTCACCACCAGACGGGCATCGCGGCTCTGCGCGAGCTGGTGCACGACGTGCGCGGACAATCCGTCCAGCAGATGGGCGTCATCGACACCGATCAGCACTCGGCCCCGACGTTGTTGGGCGACAAAGGAATTGATCACGCGTCGCACATTGGGCATGGGATCGGCCATCGAATCGCCCAGCACGGCGGTGAACGCGCCGAGCGGGAGCGCCCGCGCGGACTCCGTTCCGACGATCCAGTTGGTGCGCCCACCGGCGCTCTCTGCCCGAGTCAGCACCTCGCGGGCCAACCGGGTCTTGCCCACGCCTGCAGACCCGACGATCACGACGCCGGCTGTGTGGCCACCCCCGCCAAGCGCCCGGCGAATCGCATGCAACTCGCCGTCGCGCCCAGCCAGCGGATTCCCGCTGATCACGGCGCGACTATAACCTCTGGTCGGTTGGCAGCGTTCGGATTTCGCGAGCTCTCGTAGGATTGCGGTGTGAACTTCGCCCTGGACGAGTTGATCGCCCAAACGCCCGAGGGTTCGGAAGGCATGGTCGTAACCGATCCCGACATCCTGGCGTCGTATCGGCACGACCGCGCGTTCGATCCGAGCGCGGGAACGCCGCTGGCCGTGGTGCGTCCGCGCAGCACCGAAGATGTGCAGGCGACGCTGCGCTGGGCCACCAAGCACAAGATCGCCGTCGTACCGCGCGGGATGGGCACCGGGCTCTCCGGCGGCGCAACCGCACTGGACGGGGCGATCGTGCTGTCGACCGAGAAGATGCGCGATATCGCCGTCGATCCGGTCACCCGCACGGCCGTCGTGCAACCGGGGCTGCTCAACGCCGAGGTCAAGCAGGCGGTCGCCGAGTACGGGCTGTGGTATCCGCCGGACCCGTCGTCGTTTCAGATCTGCAGCATCGGCGGCAACATCGCGACCAACGCCGGTGGGCTGTGTTGTGTGAAGTACGGCGTCACGACCGATTACGTGCTCGGGTTGCAGGTGGTGCTGGCCGACGGCACCGCGGTGCGGTTGGGCGGGCCGCGGCTCAAGGACGTCGCGGGGTTGCCGTTGACCAAGCTGTTCGTCGGCAGCGAGGGCACGCTGGGCGTCGTCACCGAGGTCACGCTCAAGCTGTTGCCTGCGCAGAACACCGCATGCACGGTGGTGGCCACGTTCGACTCGGTGGAAGCCGCGGCCAACGCCGTCGTCGCCATCACCGCCAGGATCCGACCGTCGATGATGGAGTTCATGGACTCGACGGCCATCAACGCCGTCGAGGACAAACTGCGGATGGGCCTGGACCGCAGTGCGGCCGCGATGATGGTCGCCGCCAGCGACGACCGCGGCCCCTCAGGTGCCGCCGACGCGGAGTTCATGGCTCAGGTCTTCACCGAACACGCTGCCAGAGAAGTGTTTTCGACATCGGACCCGCAGGAGGGTGAGGCGTTCGTCGCCGCCCGGCGCTTCGCGATTCCCGCCGTGGAGGCCAAGGGTTCGCTGTTGCTCGAAGATGTCGGCGTGCCGCTGCCCGCGCTGGCCGACCTGGTGGCCGGGGTGAGCAAGATCGCCGCGAACCACGATTTGATGATCTCGGTGATCGCCCACGCCGGCGACGGCAACACCCACCCGCTGATCGTGTACGACCCCGCCGATGCCGAGATGACCGAACACGCGCACGCGGCGTTCGGCGAGATCATGGACCTCGCCGTCGGCCTCGGCGGCACGATCACCGGTGAACACGGTGTCGGGCGGCTCAAGCGGCCCTGGCTGGCCGGTCAACTCGGCCCCGAGGCGATGGAACTCAACCGTCGCGTCAAGGCCGCGCTGGACCCCGACAACATCCTCAACCCCGGCGCGGGCATCTGACACCCGGCGGTTTCGGCTGGGTTTTCGCGAGATGTACACCGTTTTCGCGAGATGTACACCAGGGTCGTGGTTCGACCCGAGAGCACGGCCCTGGTGTACGTTTCGCGAGCGAACCGAGCGGCGGCGCCGACGAAATCGCCAGCAGCTATTGACACAGTCCCAGGTGGTGTCATACCAATGAGACATGACAGCTACTCTGTCTCATGAGTCGCCGGTGCGTTTTCAGCTCGCCACCGCCGACACCTGGGCTGCTCCGTGGGCGATGTACACGGCGCTGCGCGATCACGATCCCGTGCACCACGTCGTGCCCGAGGGCAGACCCGACTCCGGCACATCGGGGGCTCACCCCCGCGACTACTACGTGCTGTCCCGGCACGCCGACATCTGGGCGGCCGCGCGGGACCACGAGACGTTCTCGTCGGCGCAGGGGCTGACGGTCAACTACGGCGAACTCGAAATGATCGGGCTGGCCGACAACCCGCCGATGGTCATGCAGGACCCGCCGGTGCACACCGAGTTCCGCAAGCTGGTGGCGCGCGGGTTCACCCCGCGGCAGGTCGAGGCGGTCGAACCCAAGGTGCGCGAGTTCGTCATCGAGCGAATCGAACGCATCCGGGCCAACGGCGGCGGCGACATCGTCGCCGAGTTGTTCAAGCCGCTGCCGTCGATGGTGGTCGCGCACTATCTCGGTGTCCCCGAGGAGGACCGCGGCAAGTTCGACGGCTGGACCGACGCGATCGTGGCTGCCAGCACCGCCGAGGGCGGGATCACCGGTGCCCTGGGCACCGCCGGTGACGCGGTCGGCGGGATGATGGCGTACTTCACCGCGCTGATCGAACGTCGCCGCATCGAACCCGAGGACGACACCGTCTCGCACCTGGTGTCGGCGGGCGTGGGCGCCGACGGTGACATCGCGGGGGTGCTGTCGATCCTGGCGTTCACGTTCACGATGGTGACCGGTGGCAACGACACCACCACCGGCATGCTCGGCGGCTCGGTGCAGCTGCTGCACCAGCGACCCGACCAACGCCGGCTGCTGGTCGAAAACCCTGATCTGATACCGGCTTCCGTCGACGAGTTCCTGCGGGTGACCTCGCCGGTGCAGATGCTGGGCCGCACGGTGACCCGCGACGTCACGATTCACGACACCACGGTTCCCGAAGGGCGGCGGGTGATGCTGCTGTACGGATCGGCCAACCGCGACGAACGCCATTTCGGCGACGACGCCGCCGAACTCGACGTGACGCGCAACCCGCGCAACATCCTGACCTTCAGCCACGGTGCGCACCACTGCCTTGGCGCCGCGGCCGCCCGGATGCAGTCGCGGGTCGCGCTCACCGAGCTGCTGGCCCGGATCCCGGAGTTCGAGGTGGATGAGGACGGAATCGTCTGGGCCGGAGGAAGTTACGTGCGACGACCACTGTCCGTCCCGTTCACGGTGAGCCACTGATGGCCGGTGACTGGCTGGCCGCGCGACGCACCGAGGTCGCCGCGGACCGGATCTTGGATGCGGCGGGCGAGCTGTTCGCCAAACATGAGGCAGCCACCGTCGGTATGCATGAAATCGCTTCGGCTGCAGGGTGTTCCCGCGCGACCCTGTACCGGTACTTCGACAGCCGCGATGCGCTCTACACCGCCTATGTGCACCGCGAGGCCTACCGGCTGTACCGGGAGATGACCGATCAGGTCGCCTCGGTGGCGGACCCGCGGGAACGCCTCATCGAGGGCATGATGGCCTCGTTGCGCAACGCGCGCGAAAGCCCCGCGCTGGCATCGTGGTTCGCCAAGACGCAACGGCCCATCGGGGCCGAGATGGCCGAGCAGTCAGAGGTGATCAGGGCACTGACCGAAGCGTTCGTGATCTCGCTGGCGCCCGATGAACCCGAAGTGGTGGCGCATCGGGCCCGCTGGCTGGTGCGGGTGATGACGTCGCTGCTGGTCTTCCCGGGTCACGACGAAGCCGACGAACGCTCGATGCTCGAGGAGTTCGTCGTGCCGATCATGGTGCCGAGCAGTCAGGCCACCCAGTAGCGCCCGGAGCCGTCAGGCGACTCAAAACGCTTGTGCCGTCAGGCGACCCAATACGCTTGTGCCTTGATGGACTTCTTCGGAATCTTGTAGTTCTCGCGGAACACCTTGGCGACCGCGCGGGTGGTGCGGTTGTCGCAGGCGACCCAACCGAAGTGATCGGAGGCGTCGAAGGCCGCCTCGTTGACGGCCTGAATCAACGACTCGCCGGAGTTCTTGCGGTCCACCCACATGACATTGGCGCTACGCGCCACCGGCAACTGCTTGTCGTCGTCGTGGCTGGCCTCCAGGTACACCCGGGCCGGAACGTCACCGATGGCCTGCAGCAGCGAGTTGATCGCGGGCAACGACGCGGTGTCGCCGACGATGACGTACCCGGCCGGCTGCGGTTCAGGCAGCGTGAAGTTGCTGCCGAGCACCGTCACCTCGATCGTGTCACCCGGTTTCGCCTTCTGCGCCCACTGCGAGGCGACGCCTTCGTGCAGGGCGAACTCGATGTCGACGGTGTCGGCTTCCGGGTTCGGGTCCACCAGCGTGAAACCGCGCTGGTGCAGTTTGTCGCCGTCGGCGAACCACATCCGGATCCACATCGTCGGATGCAGCGGCCGGTCGGCGAGCATCCCGCCGGCAGTGAAGCTCAGCCGCAGGTAGTGCGGCGTCACCTCGCGCCGCCCGGTGACCGTCAGCTGGTAGTCGCCCGCACGCATCAGCTTGAGAACCGCGCCCTGGAACCCGCGCGTCGGCTTCTTGTCGGACATAGAAACAACAGCCCCTCAGTGAATCGATTTCTTAGGGCAGCTTAACCTAATATCCCGCTAGCGGTCGCGTACGCGGGTGAACCGGTGCAGCAGCCAGGACAACGGCACCGTGACGATGAACGTGATCACGAACAGCCAGAAAACCGAGCCGGTGTAGATCGGATAGCGCACGATCTCCACCATCACCAGCTCCATCGTGATCAGGTGGATCAGGAAGATCTCGTAAGAGATCTCGCCGAGGAACACCATCGGGCGACTGGCCAGGAACCTCGAGTACAGCCCGCGATCGCCCAACGCCAGCGGCGCCACCATCAACGTCGCGATCACCGCGTAGAACACGGTCTTGGCCAACGCCTCGCGCAGTTCAGTCGGCGAGGTGGTGGGCTCCCCGGCGATCGGGGTGGAGACGATGAAATAGCACACCACCGCCAACGGAACACAAGCCAGCGCGTACGCCCGCACACCCAGCGGCTGCAATGCCGCCAACACCATTCCGCCGATGAACCACATCAGATACGTGGGCAACCACAACGCCGCCCCGTCGGGCAGGAAGTCGGTGGTGTGCACCAGCACCAGCCACGCGGGCGAGATCAACGCGAGCGCACCGAGGCCGACCATCAGCAGGCCTGGGCGCCAGCGCCGCCGGCACAGCACGACGAGCAGCAGCCAGGCCAGCAGCGGAAGCACAGCGTAGAACGCAACCTCGACCGCCAAGCTCCACATTTGTGTAAGGCCCTGGTGCAGAAACGAATACAGATAGTGGTCGGTGTAGATCTGGGTGAGCGTCAGGTTGCGGAACAACCCCTCCCAGGTGTGGCCGGGATTGGGCCCCGCGGTGCGGAAGTGGTAGACGAGGTAGGCCGCCAGCACCGTGACGACGTACGCCGGCATGATGCGGCGCACCCGGCGCCAGGCGTAGCGGCGGGACGACGGCGGCGGTCTGTCCTCGGCCGCGGCCTTGACCCACGCCCCGAAGAGCAGAAAACCGCTGAGCACGAAGAAGATCGGCACGCCGATCTCCATGCGTGAATACACCAGACCGACATAGCCCTGCGGGTACTTACCCGTGGTGTAGGCGGCGTGGGTAGCCATTACCAGCAGGGCGGCGACCGCGCGGATACCGGTGAGCGAGGCGACCCGCTCGGGCCTACTGATGGACTCCAGACCGCCCTGCGCATCCACCCCGCGCGACAGCGTCATTTCGATCGGCGACCGGGTTTCCCGCCCTTGCGCGGCGGACGGTCGGGCTGCAAGTTGATCAGGATGCCCTGAATGCGGGTGCGCTCCAAGGCTTTCACCGTCTCGCGCGACAGTCTGGCCGGCAGCTCGACCAGCGAATGATCGACGCGGATCGAGATGTGGCCGAAGTCGCTGCGGTGCAGGCCACCCTCGTTGGCGATGGCGCCGACGATCGCGCCAGGGCTCACCTTGTGCCGCTTGCCGACGGCGATGCGGTAGGTGGCGAAGTCCTGCCCGGATCGACGGGGTTGCTTGGGTCCGCGGTCGGGCCGCTCCGGGCGCTCGTCGCGGCGACGCTTCTCCGGGGGCGGTTCGGACATCAGGAACTGCTCGCCGTCGCGGGACTGCACGGCCAGTGCGGCGGCGATATCGACCATCGGAACGTCGTTTTCGCGCTCGTAGTCCTCGATCATGCTGCGGAACAGGTCGACGCCGGGCGCGTTGAGTGCCTCGGTGATCGAGTCGCGGAACTTCGCGACGCGCTGGGCGTTGACGTCTTCGACGCTCGGCAGGTCGGTTTCGACGAGCTTGGAGCGGGTGGCCTTTTCGATGGCCTTGAGCAGATGGCGCTCTCTGGGCGTGACGAACAACAGCGCGGCACCCGAGCGGCCGGCGCGTCCGGTGCGCCCGATGCGGTGCACGTAGGACTCGGTGTCGTGGGGGATGTCGTAGTTCAGGACGTGGCTGATCCGTTCCACGTCGAGCCCGCGCGCGGCCACATCGGTGGCGACGAGAATGTCGATGCTGCCGTCTTTCAGCGCGGCGATCGTGCGTTCGCGTTGTGCCTGCGGGATGTCGCCGTTGATGGCGGCCGCGGAAAAGCCCCGCGCCCGCAGGCGTTCGGCCACTTCTTCGGTGGCCTGCTTGGTGCGGACGAACACGATCATCGCGTCGCCCTCTTCCACCTCGAGCACCCGGGTCAGCGCATCCATCTTGCGGTGCCCGGCGACCTGGATGTAGCGCTGCGAAATGTTATCGGCGGTGGCCGTTTTCGCCTTGACCGTGACCTCGACCGGATCGTGCAGATACTTGGTGGTGATCTTGCGGATCGCGGGCGGCATGGTCGCCGAGAACAACGCCACCTGCTTGTACTCCGGGGTGTCGGCGAGGATGCGCTCGACGTCTTCGGCGAAGCCCATCTGCAGCATCTCGTCGGCCTCGTCGAGCACCAGGTAGTCGAGGTGCGACAGGTCCAGCCGGCCCTTCTCCAGGTGATCGATCACCCGGCCGGGCGTGCCGACGACCACCTGCGCGCCGCGCTTGAGACCCGCCAACTGGGGGCCGTAGGACGAGCCGCCGTAGATGGGCAGCACGTTGATTTGGGGCAGGCGCGCGCCGTAGCGGCCGAAGGCCTCGGCGACCTGCAGCGCCAACTCGCGCGTCGGCGCCAGCACGAGCGCCTGGGTGGCGCGGCTGGCAGGGTCGATCTTCGACAGGATCGGGATCGCGAAGGCGGCCGTCTTACCGGTGCCGGTCTGGGCCAGGCCGACGACGTCGGAGCCGGCCATCATCGCCGGAATGGTGTCGGCCTGGATCGCCGACGGCGACTCGTATCCGACGTCGACGACAGCCTGCAGCACCGACGGGTGAATCTGCAGGTCAGAAAAGGTCAGTTCGGCAGTCGGAGGTGCCTGGTTCGGGTCCGACTCAGAGGACGTCATCAGGTAGCGATTCTAATGCCCGTCACCTGCCCAATTCGCCACGCGGCCCAGTCGTCACTTCCGTCACACCACGCCGGTGTGTCGCCGCGACCTGTTCGACGCGATTTGCGAGGGTGGATTAGGTGAAGTGCACGGTTCGGTTCTGCAGTCTGATCGGTGTCGTGGCGGTTCTTCTCGCCGGCTGCGGGTCGGGCGACTCCACCGTCTCGAAGACGCCGGGCCCCACGGCGCCTCCCCCGACGGCCGCGGCGTCGGCGCCGGCCTCGGCATCGGAGCTGCCCGGGGAGACACCGGCCACGACGGCGGCGGCGGACCCGTGCGAGGTCGACCTCGCCGCACCGGAGATCGCCCAGGCGGTTTCGGAGTTGCCGCGCGACCCGCGCAGCAATCAGGGGTGGAGCCCGGAGCCGCTGGCCGGTAACTACAACGAGTGCGCGCAGCTGTCGGTGGTGATCGTCAAGGCCAACACCAACGCCGAGAACCCCAACACCCGCGCGGTGATGTTCCACCTCGGCAAGTTCATCCCCGACGGGGTGCCTGCCACCTACGGTTTCAACGGCATCGATCCGAGCGCCAGCACCGGCGACACCGTCGCGCTGCGGTATTCCAACGGGGTGCCCGGCCTGGACAGCGTGGTGAAGTTCCGGTGGAACGGCAACGGCGTCGAGTTGATCGGCAACACCCCGGGCTGAGCCCTAGTTGGCGCCGCCGCGCCGCCGCGCCGCCGAACGTGGGTTACCCGCACGGTGTTCTGGCGGTAGACGTGCATCGAGCCCACATTCGGCGGCCTAATGGGTTTCGAGCCAGGAAATCCGCGCGTCGAGCCGTACCTTGTGTGCCTGCGGCCACCCTCTTGCCTGCATCGCATCCCGCACACCGGCCAGAAATACCTGCGGCCGGTAGCGCAACAGATCTCGACTCACCCGAATGATCAGCCAGCCTTTCGCGGTCAGTTCGGCCAGCCGGTCGATGTCGTATGCGTGTTGCGCCGGATCGTCCCAGTGTTGCCGCCCGTCGTATTCGACACAGACCTTGAATTCCGCCCACCCCATGTCGACGCGGCCGACGAAGGAACCGTATTCGTCGACGACGAGAATCTGTGTTTGCGGCTTCGGAAACCCGGCGGCGATCAACAGCAGGCGTGTCCGAGTCTCCTGCGGTGATTCGGATCCGCCGTCCATCAGCGCCAATACCCGCCGTAGCTGCACCATGCCTCGGGCACCGCCACGGGTGTCGGCGAGACGCATGACATCGCCCGCCTTGAGACCGGTGGCGTTGGCCAACGCGTCAACACGGATGATCGCCCGCTCGAGACCTTTTCTGCGTCCGAGGTCGAACGCCGTCCGCGCAGGCGTGGTCACCGGCAATCCGTGCACGACGCCGACCTCGTCGTCGCGCAATTTGTTGCGATGAATGAGAATTCCCTCGACGGGGCAGGCTTCACGACGGATGAGCTCGGCAGGCAACTCGCCGCCGACCCATCGCGATCCATACAGCGCCGATGCGGAGATCCCGGCCAGGGTGGCGTTTCGCGCGGACCACAGCCAAGCGGCTACCGCGCGTCTGTCGGCTGTCAGCTCCACGCCCTTGGGCAGGTAGACGTTGCGATACACCATGTTGTGACGGCTGACCAATGTTCGCCTCGTCGCCAGGCCGGCCGCCACTGCTTCTGTGCCGATGAACGGCATCGTTTCCGTATTCATGCGGTCACCGTCAGCGTCAGGTGTCACAAAATCGGCCGGCGCGACGGTGCACCCGGCCCCTCCTGTGGATGGGTATGCCGTTGGGGATGACGAGTGTGGGCTCGTGACACGCCCAAGGCCGACACCGCGTGCGGGTAACCCACGTTCGCGCCAACTCGGGGTGTCGGCGGGCTCACCTACAGTGGCAGCGTGTTCGTCACCGACGGCCATGTCATCTACAGCGCCTCAGACCTCGCAGCGGCGGCGCGCTGTGAGTACGCGCTGCTGCGCGCGTTCGATGCGAAGTTGGGCCGCGGCCCCGCGGTCACCGTTGACGACGAGCTGCTGGCCAGAACCGCGCAACTCGGCGGTGAGCACGAACAGCGCCACCTGGATCGGCTGCGCGACCTGGCCGACGTTGCGATCATCGGCAGGCCGAAGTCCACGGTCGAGGGCCTGACCGCTGCGGCCGAGCAGACACGGCGCGCCGTCGAGCGACGCGCCCCGGTGATCTATCAGGCGGCAATGTTCGACGGCCGGTTCGTCGGCTTCGCCGACTTCCTGGTCCTGGACGGCGACCGGTATCTGCTGCGCGACACGAAGCTAGCCCGTTCCGTCAAGGTGGAAGCGCTGCTGCAGCTGGCGGCCTACGCCGAAACGCTTTCTGTCACAGGCGTTCCGGTTGCCGATGAAGTCGAGCTGGTTCTCGGCGACGACGCCACCGCGCGCTACCGCCTCGACGAGCTGCTTCCGGTGTACCGACTGCGGCGCGCTGCGTTGGAACGGCTGCTCGACGATCACTTCGCGTCCGGCGCGCCGGTCGACTGGGAAGACGAAACCGTGCGCGCCTGCTTTCGCTGTCCCGAATGCGAGGTTCAGGTTCGCGCGACGGACGATCTGCTGCTGGTGGCGAACATGCGGGTCAGTCAGCGCGCACGGTTGCTCGACGCGGGTATCACCACGGTCGCCGAGCTTGCAGACCACGAGGGCCCCGTGCCGGAATTGTCTGCGCGGGCGCTCACCGCACTGCGAACCCAGGCGCGGCTGCAGTTGACCCCGAAAGTCGACGGCAAACCCGCCTACGAGGTGATTGACCCGCAGCCGTTGATGGTGCTGCCCGATGAGAACAGGGGCGACCTGTTCTTCGACTTCGAAGGCGACCCGCTGTGGACCCCCGACGGCCGCGAGTGGGGCCTGGAATACCTGTGGGGGGTCCTCACCGTCGGAGGCGAATTCCACCCGTTCTGGGCGCACGACCGGGCCAGCGAACGCCAAGCGCTGATCGACTTCCTGGCGATGGTGCGCAAGCGGTTGCGGCGCTACCCCGGCATGCACATCTACCACTACGCAGCCTACGAGAAGAGCACGCTGCTGCGTCTGGCCGGCCGCTACGGCGTCGGCGAGAACGACGTCGACGAACTGCTCCGCAACGGCGTGCTGGTGGACCTGTTTCCGTTGGTACGCAAGAGCATTCGGGTGGGGACAGAGAACTACAGCATCAAGTCGCTGGAACCGCTCTACATGGGCAACGAGCTGCGCAGCGGCGAGGTGACGACGGCAACCGACTCCATCACCCAGTACGCCCGCTACTGCGCGCTGCGCGACGAGGAACGCAGCGACGAAGCCGCCGCCGTGCTCAAGGAGATTGAGGACTACAACCTTTACGACTGCCGCTCGACGCACCGGTTGCGCGACTGGCTGATCGCCCGCGCCATCGAAGCCGGGGTGCCGCCGCGCGGACCCCGGCCGGTGCGCGACGACGAAGCCGCCATCGAGATCGGGGACGCCCTCGAACGCAAACTGCTCAAGTTCGCAGGAGACGGCGTCTCGGCACGCACCCCCGAGCAGACCGCCGTCGCGATGTTCGCCGCCGCCCGCGGCTATCACCGCCGCGAGCACAAACCGTTCTGGTGGAGCCACTTCGACCGGGTCAACAACCCCGTCGACGAGTGGGCCGACGACGGCGATGTGTTCGTTGCCGACCGTGCCGTAATCGAGCAGGACTGGCACCAGCCGCCGAAGGCCCGCAAACCGCAGCGGCACGTCCGGCTCTTCGGCGAACTCGCCAACGGCGAACTGGCCCGCGACATGTACGCGCTCTACGACCCGCCCGCGCCCGAGGGGCTAGCCGACGATCCGGACCGCCGCGCATTCGGCGCCGTCACCGTCCTCGAATGCAACGACCCGGAGGTGCCGACCGAAGTCGTCGTCGCCGAGAAGCAACCGAAGAACGGCGACGTGTTCGATCAGCTGCCCTTCGCGCTGACACCGGGTCCGCCGATCAACACCAAACCGCTCGAGGAGTCGATCGAGCAGACGGTAGCCGCGGTGGCGGCCGGGCTGCCGACGGTGCCGTGTGACGCCGTGACCGACATCCTGCTGCGGCGCACCCCACGTACGCGCAGTGGCAACCCGCTGCCGCACGGCGCCGCGATCGAAGACGACATCACCGCCGCGTTGCTCGACCTCGATGCCTCCTACCTCGCGGTGCACGGACCGCCGGGCACCGGAAAGACATACACCTCGGCGCGGGTGATCGAACGACTGGTCAACGCCCACGGGTGGCGCGTCGGCGTGGTGGCCCAGTCACATGCGGTGGTAGAGAACCTTTTCGCCGACGTGCTGAAGGCTGGTGTCGACGGCGCGCACGTCGCCAAGAAGCTCAACAGCGTCAACTGTGGCTGGACCGAACTGACCAACCCCGAGTTCGCTGCGTTCATCGACGACCACGCCGCCCGCGGTCTGGGCTGCGTCGTCGGCGGCACCGGCTGGGACTTCTCGAACGCCAACAAGATTCCGCGGCAGTCGCTACACCTGCTCGTGGTCGAGGAGGCCGGCCAGTACAGCCTGGCCAACACCATCGCCGTCGCTCCGGCAGCGCGCAACCTGATGCTGCTCGGTGATCCGCAGCAGCTGCCACAGGTGAGCCAGGGCACCCACCCCGAGGCCGTCGACCGCTCGGCGCTGGGCTGGTTGATCGACGGAAAGCACACGCTGCCAAGCGAACTCGGCTACTTCCTGGACCGGTCTTACCGGATGCACCCGTCGGTGTGCTCGACGGTGTCGCGGTTGTCCTATGACGGCAGGCTCCAGTCGTTTGACGAGGTCACCACGGCGCGCGTACTCGACGGATACGCACCGGGGTTGCGGGTGCTCACCGTCGACCACAACGGCAACTCGACTGACAGCCCCGAGGAGGCCGATGCGATCGTCGCCGAGATCGGCCGCCTGCTGGGCACCCCATGGTCCGACGGGGAGGACAAGGTGCCGCTCGGCCAGCACCACGTGCTCGTCGTCACGCCGTACAACGCACAGGTGGTGACGCTGCGTCGCCGACTCGACGCCGCCGGGTACTCCGATGTCGAGGTCGGCACCGTCGACAAGTTCCAGGGCAGACAGGCTCCCGTGGTGTTCGTGTCGATGACCGCGTCGTCGGCGGACGATGTCCCGCGGGGAATCGCGTTCCTACTCAACCGAAACCGTCTCAACGTTGCGGTCAGCCGCGCCAAGTACATGTGTGTGATCGTGCGTTCTTCGCTGTTGACCGACTATCTGCCGACCACACCGGATCGTCTGGTCGAGTTGGGCGCGTTTCTCGCGCTGGCGCCGTGTGATACACCCACGGGGTGAGCTTGACCGACCGGTTGGGCGCGATCGTCGGCGCCGCGCATGTGAGCACCGACCCCGACGTGCTGGCCGGGCGCAGCGTCGACCACACCGGACGGTACCGGGGCCGGGCCAGCATCCTGGTGCGGCCGGGCACCGCCGATGAGGTCGCCGCGGTACTGCGCACCTGCCGCGACGCGGGCGTCTGCGTCACCGTTCAGGGCGGGCGCACCTCGCTGGTGGCCGGCACGGTGCCCGAAAACGACGACGTGCTGCTGTCCACCGAACGGCTGCGCGACGTCGGCGAGGTCGACGTCGTCGAGCGGCGCATCACCGTCGGCGCCGGCGTGACGCTGGGCGAGGTGCAGCGCTCCGCAGCGGCGTCGGGCCTGGTGTTCGGAGTCGATCTGGCCGCCCGCGATTCGGCCACCGTCGGCGGCATGGCGTCGACGAACGCCGGCGGGCTGCGCACCGTGCGCTACGGCAACATGGGTGAACAGGTCATCGGATTGGAGGTCGCGCTACCCGACGGCACCGTGCTGCACCGACACAGCCGGGTGCGGATGGACAACACCGGATACGACCTGGCATCCCTGTTCATCGGCGCCGAGGGCACACTCGGCGTCATCACGGGACTGGACCTGCGGCTGCACCCCGCGCCGCGACATCGGGTGACAGCGATCTGCGGGTTCGCCGACCTGGACGCGCTCATCGAAACCGGCCGTATGTTCCGCGATTTCGACGGTATCGCGGCATTGGAGTTGATCGACGCCCGCGCGAGCGCGTTGACCGCCGAACACGTCGGCGTGCCCACCCCCGTCGACGGCGCCTGGCAGCTGCTGATCGAACTGGCCGGCGACGACGACCAGACCGAGCGGCTGGCGGACGCGCTCGACGGCGCCAAACTGACAGGTGACCCGGCGGTCGGCGTGGACGCGTCCGCCCAGCAGCGGTTGTGGCAAGTGCGCGAGGCGGTCGCCGAGGTGCTCGCAGTGTACGGACCCCCACTGAAATTCGATGTGTCGCTGCCACTTTCGAGCATCACGGAGTTCGCCCAGAACGCGGCACAAGTCGTCGCCGAGCACGCACCCGAGGCGATCCCCGTGCTGTTCGGCCACATCGGCGAGGGCAACCTGCATCTGAACGTGTTGCGTTGCGGCCCGGACGCGGAGCGGAACCTGTACTCGGCGATGATGGCGCTGATCGCACGGCTGGGCGGCAACGTCAGCTCCGAGCACGGCGTCGGCACCCGCAAGCGCGACTACCTCTCGATGTCACGCACCGACGCCGACATCGCCGCCATGCGGGCGGTGAAGGCGGCCTTCGACCCGACCGGATACCTCAACCCCGCAGTGCTTTTCGGCACCTGAACGCACCGTCGGTGCGTCGTTCAGTCGTTCCATGGCAACGAATGCCTGCCGGAACGCCGCCGGTCGTCGGGATCCTCGTCGCGGGAATGCCTGCCGTGCGACTGAAACCAGAACGAGCGTGAGTCGTTCGACTCATCCGACCGGCGATGTCGCGGGCGCCGGTAGTGGTGGCCGGTCGCCATCTCGTACGCGTCGGCCACCGACGACCGCGGCTCGGCCAGCGGCCGTCGGCCCATCGGCCTGAACCGTCGCTGATCGTCGACGTGAAACCCGTTGTGCGCGTGCCCGATCGGTTCGGGCTCCGGTGCCGTAGCGGGCACCGAAGGAACATCGTCGAGCAGGTCCAAAACCGCGCGCCAGGATTGACGCTCCTCGGTCTCGGCTTCGGCCGCTGTGTCGTGCTGGAAGTGCCACGACGTGCGAGGCACGTGCGACGGCGGCGTGGCGCGCGCCGGGATCGGGTCCGTCGGCGACTCGGCCGCATCGGGTGCGACCGGTAGCGGGCCGGGCTCATCCCAGGACACCGTGTACTCCAGATAGTCGTCGTCATCGTCGACGAACGTCTCGTCGCCGCCGTAGTCGACCGCCAGACCGGCGCCGGCATCGGGGTCGAAGTCGTCGTCAGGGCCCGGGTCGCTCTCGAAGCCGACCAGGAACAGCGCCAGCACCACACCGAACAACGCGATGAACGCCGGCAACAACATCGCCTGCGACATCGCCGCGGCGAACGGTTCGTGAAGGAAGCTCGGCAGTTCCATGACGCCCGAAGTCTCGGTGGCCTGGCCGGCCGCCGGCGGCAGCACCGCACCGATCCGCCACGTCATGAACGCCGCGATACCGGCGCTGCCCAACACCGACCCGACCTGGCGCGTGGCGTTGTAGACACCCGAACCCGCACCGGCGCGGTCGATCGCCAGATTGCGGGTGGCGGTCGCGGCCAGCGGCGACCAGATGAACGCCATGCTCACCCCGGTCACCGCCAACGGCACCGCGATCCGCCAGATCGCCGTCGTCGGCGTCATCTCGATCGACAGCCACGTCACCGAAATGGCGAGCAGGGAGAACCCGAAACCCACCACCGGCCGTGGATGCGACCGGTCGACGATCCTGCCGACGAACGGCGCAAGCACACCGCTGAGGATCGCCATCGGCGCCATCAGTAGCCCCGAGCGGGTCGGGGTGAGACCGCACACCGCCTGGGCGTAGAACATGATCGGCACCATCATCGCGGTCACGACGAAACCGATCGTGGCCACACCGAGGCTGGAAAGCGCGAAGTCGCGGTCGCGGAAGATCGCCAGCGGGACCAGCGGTTCGGCAGTGTTGACCGACTGCCAGATCAAAAACGCTGCCATGAACCCGATACCGCCGGCGATGGTGCCCCACACCCACGGCGCCCACTCGTGTGCCTGCCCCTCCTGCAGCGCGTACACGATCATGAACATCCCGATACCGGACAGCAGCACGCCCGGTACGTCGAAAGGCTGCTTGTTCGTAGGTAGTTCGGGTACCAGTCGCGTGGCCAGAACGACCCCGAAGACGCCGACCGGCACGTTGACGAAAAAGATCCACTGCCAGCCGAGGCCGTCGACCAGAAAACCACCGGCCAACGGGCCGACCAACGTCGCGACACCCGCCGTCGCGCCCCACACGCCCATCGCGACGCCGCGACGGTCGGCCGGGAAGATCCGCGTGATCGTCGACAGGGTCTGCGGCGTCAACAACGACGCGCCCACCCCCTGCAGCACCCGGGCGGCGACGAGCATCCCGATGGTGTCGGACAGCCCACACCACAGCGAGGCGGCCGTGAAGACGGACAACCCGATCAGGTAGAGGTTCTTCGGGCCGAACCGGTCACCGAGGCGCCCGGCCACCAACAGCGGCACCGCATACGCCAGCAGGTAGGCGCTGGTGACCCAGATGACGGCGTCGTAGTCGGCACCCAGGTGATCCATCAGCGACGGATTGGCCACCGCCACGATGGTGGCGTCGACCAGGATCATGAAGAAGCCGATCATCATCGCCCACAGCGCGCGCCATGCGTTGCGCGACTCGGGGTCGCGCGGCAGCAGACCGCCGAATCCCCGCCGCACCGCGAAGGTGAGGCCGGCGGGCCGGCGAATGAGGTTCAGGGACATCTCGAGTCGACTAGCTACGTGACGGTTCAGCCGACGCTACGGAGCTTGCGTGGTCCCGACAAGTCGGGGCTCACACGTGCAACAAAGGGTCAGGCGGGTTCAGGGACGGCGTCGCCGGTGACTCCGTCCGCGTGTTCGACCGCCGACACACCATCGGCGTGATATCCGCCGCGCAGCGTGGGGGCCATCGCGAACAACGCGACCACCATACCCATCGTCATCACCAGAGCGAGCGCGATCTCGTCGTTGCCGAGCACGCCGACCAACGGTGCCACCGCCGCGCCCAGCCCGAACTGTGCCGCGCCGAGCAGCGACGCCGCCGTGCCCGACGCCTCCGGATGCCGCGTCAACGCCACCGCCGGCGCATTGGGCAGCACCAGACCCATGGCTGCGAGGATCGCCCACACCGGGATCACGAAGCCCAGCACCCCACCGAACCCGGTGAGCGAGAGCGTGATGAACACGGCCCCGGCCGCCGTCGCGGCCACCAGCGCCCACAGCATGATGGGCTGCGGGGCGAACCGGCGCAGCAGCACGACGTTGAACTGGGTGGAGCCGATCAGCGCGATCGCACCGGCGGCGAACACCAGCGCGAACGCCTGCTCGTCGAGGCCGTAGCGACCCTGCAGCACGAACGGCGCCCCCGATATGTAGGCGAACAACCCCGACATGCTCAGCGCCGCGACCACGACGGCGACGACGAAGCGCACGTCGCGCAGCAGTTGGCCGTACGTGGCAGCGATGCTGCGTACCTTCAGCGGCCTGCGGTGCGACACCGGAAGGGTTTCGGGCAGCGCCAACGCCGCGACCACCAGCAGGGCGCCGGCCATCACGACCAACGCGGCGAACACCCACGGCCAGGAGCCCGTCAACAACACCGCGGCCCCCAGCGACGGCGCCAACACCGGCGCGACCCCCAGCACCAGGATCAGCCGCGACATCACGGTGGCCGCAGCGGAGCCGGCGAACAGGTCACCGACCACGGCGACGGCCACCACCGCGGCGGCGGCGGCACCCATGCCCTGCAGCCCGCGGGCCACGCCCAGCACGGTGATGTTGGGGGCGAGCATGCACAGCAGCGACGCCGCCATGTGCAGCACGATGCCGACCATCAGCGGACGACGCCGGCCCAGCGAGTCCGACAGCGGCCCCACGATCAGCTGGCCCAGCGCCAGCCCCGCCAACGTTCCGGTGAGGGTGAGTTGCGCGACCGACGATGACACCCCGAGCTGTTCGCCGATCTCGGGCAGGGCCGGCAGGTACATGTCGATGGTGAGCGGGCCGAGCGCCACCATCACGCCCAGCACGAGGATCATCCGGGTGCGGCTGGGCGCGCTGGTTCTCGAGGTCTCGGAGTCCGTGCGCGTCAGGTCCACAGCCGGTGATGTTGCCATGAAAATGGTTAGCGTCGCTTCTCAATATTTTCTTCCCGATCGGGCGCGCAGTGAGCGCAATCACCGCGGGCACGCCGGCGCGCCGGTGTTCGTTAGGTAAAGCGGATAGCCTGAAAACCAGGCGTTCGGACAGGGAGGCCGCCATGTGTGCCTGGTCAAAGGTCAACAAACAGCTGCCTGATACCAGCGACGCCAGCCCAGAGGATCCGGGCGCTGCCGCCAAGGTGCTCTCCGGAATCCTCGAGCGCGGGTCCCGCGTGCAGGCACCCGCGGTTCAGGCCTATGTCAGACGTATCCGCGAACGCAATCCCGACGCGACACCCGCGGAGATCATCAAGAAGCTCGAGACACAGTATCTGGCGGCGGTGGTCGCCAGCGGTACGGCCGTCGGCTCGGCGGCCGCGGTGCCCGGCATCGGCACGTTGGCCGCGCTGTCCGCTGTCGCCGGTGAGACGGTGGTTTTCTTGGAGGCGACGACGCTGTATGTCCTGGCCGTCGCCGAGGTGCACGGAATCCCGGCCGAGAACAAAGAACGCCGCCGCGCCTTGGTGCTCGGTGTCCTGGTCGGCGACGACGGCAAGGCGGCGCTCGCCGACCTGGTCGGCAAGCGCCGTACCGGCGGCGCATGGGTGGCCGAGGGCGCAGCGACGTTGCCGCTTCCCGCGGTATCCCAACTGAACAATCGTCTGCTGCGCTATTTCGTGAAGCGCTACACGCTGAAGCGCGGAGCGATGGCCTTCGGCAAGCTGCTGCCCGTGGGCGTCGGCGCTGTCATCGGTGGTGTCGGCAATCGGCTGATGGGCAAACGCATCGTCGCCAACGCCCAAAAGGCGTTCGGCAGCCCACCGCCGCGGTGGCCGTCGAAGCTGCACGTGCTGCCTGCGCCGCCGAACTAACCGGCGCTGGCCATAACGCCGTTGTCATGGCTTGACCGTTGCTTCGGCGCTAGCCTTTAGGGCGGCGGAAAGGCGGGTAACCGCACAGAACCGGCAAGCGTGATCACCGCGCTTGCGTGACGCGAGAATTGAGGCGAATAGCTACCGTGAGCTCACCTTCACCATTCGGACAGAACGAGTGGTTGGTCGAGGAGATGTATCGCAAGTTCCGCGAGGATCCCTCGTCGGTAGACCCCAGCTGGCACGAATTCCTGGTCGACTACTCCCCCGAGCCAACGACCGACAGCCAGGCCTCCGACGGTAACGGTCAGCGGACCGCGGCGCCGATCTCACCGCCGGAACCCGCACCCGCACCCGCACCGAAGCCGGCTGCGGCCAAGGCATCGGAACCCAAGACAGAACCCAAGACCGAAACCAAGACAGAGTCCAAGGCCGAACCCAAGAAGCCAGAAAAGAAGTCCGAGCCCAAGCCAGCCGAATCCAAGAACTCCGAGCGCACGTCGACCAAGCAGAAGAGCGACGCGGAAAAGCCTGCCAAGGCCAAGACCCAAGCCAAGCAGGCCGACGACGACGAAAGCCAGCAGCTGCGTGGTGCGGCGGCGGCGGTCGTCAAGAACATGGACGCGTCGCTGGAGGTGCCGACGGCCACCAGCGTGCGGGCCATCCCCGCCAAGCTGATGATCGACAACCGCATCGTCATCAACAACCACCTCAAGCGCACCCGCGGCGGCAAGATCTCGTTCACCCACCTGATCGGCTATGCGCTGGTTCAGGCGGTCAAGAAGTTCCCGGGGATGAACCGCTCCTTCGAAGAGGTCGACGGCAAACCCCACGTCGTCACCCCGGCCCACGTCAACCTGGGCCTCGCGATCGACCTGCAGCGCAAGGACGGCGACCGCCAACTGGTGGTGGCGGCCATCAAGAAGTCCGAGACCATGCGCTTCGGCCAGTTCATCGCCGCCTACGAGGACATCGTGCGGCGCGCCCGCGACGGCAAGCTGACCATGGACGACTTCTCCGGGGTGACCATCTCGCTGACCAACCCCGGCACCATCGGCACCGTGCATTCGGTGCCGCGGCTGATGCGCGGCCAGGGTGCGATCATCGGCGTCGGCGCGATGGAATACCCGGCCGAGTTTCAGGGCGCCAGCCCCGAACGCATCGCCGATCTGGGCATCGGCAAGCTCGTCACGCTGAGCTCGACCTACGACCACCGCATCATCCAGGGCGCGGAGTCGGGTGACTTTCTGCGCACGATGCACGAGCTGTTGCTCTCCGACGATTTCTTCGACGAGATCTTCCGCGAGCTGGCGATCCCCTATGAGCCGGTGCGCTGGCGCACGGACAACCCCGATTCGATCGAGGACAAGAACGCCCGCGTCATCGAGCTGATCGCCGACTACCGCAACCGCGGCCACCTGATGGCCGACATCGATCCGTTGCGCCTGGACAAGGACCGCTTCCGCAGCCACCCCGACCTCGACGTGTTGACCCACGGCCTGACGCTGTGGGACCTCGACCGCGAATTCAAGGTCAACGGGTTCGCCGGCGCCGAGCACAAGAAGCTGCGCGACGTGCTCGCGGTGCTGCGCGACGCGTACTGCCGCCACATCGGTGTGGAGTACACCCACATCCTCGAACCCGAACAACAGCAGTGGCTGCAGGAGCGCATCGAGGGCAGGCACGACAAGCCGACCGTCGCGCAGCAGAAGTACATCTTGAGCAGGCTCAACGCCGCTGAGGCGTTCGAGACGTTCCTGCAAACCAAATACGTTGGGCAGAAGCGGTTCTCGCTGGAGGGTGCGGAGACCGTCATCCCGGCGATGGATGCCGTCATCGACCAGTGCGCCGAGCACGCTCTCGACGAGGTGGTCATCGGGATGCCGCACCGCGGCCGGCTCAACGTGTTGGCCAATATCGTCGGCAAACCGTACTCGCAGATCTTCAGCGAGTTCGAGGGCAACCTCAACCCGTCGCAGGCGCACGGCTCCGGTGACGTCAAGTACCACCTGGGTGCCGGCGGCACCTTCATCCAGATGTTCGGCGACAACGACATCGAGGTGTCGCTGGTGGCCAACCCGTCACATCTGGAGGCGGTCGACCCGGTGCTGGTGGGTCTGGTGCGGGCCAAGCAGGACCTGATCGACATCGAAAGCGACGATGACGAGTCCGAAAAATTTCCCGTCGTCCCGCTGATGCTGCACGGTGACGCCGCGTTCGCAGGCCAGGGCGTGGTCGCCGAGACGCTCAACCTCGCGCTGCTGCGCGGTTACGGCGTCGGCGGCACGATCCACATCATCGTCAACAACCAGATCGGTTTCACCACATCGCCTTCCGACGCCAAGTCGTCGGAGTACTGCACCGACGTCGCGAAGATGATCGGGGCGCCGATCTTCCATGTCAACGGTGACGACCCCGAGGCCGCGGTGTGGGTGTCGCGGCTGGCCGTGGACTTCCGGCAGAAGTTCAAGAAGGACGTCGTCATCGACCTGATCTGCTACCGCAAGCGCGGTCACAACGAAGGCGACGACCCGTCGATGACGCAGCCGGCGATGTATGACGCGATCGACGTCAAGCGCGGGGTGCGCAAGACCTACACCGAAGCGCTGATCGGCCGCGGCGACATCTCGATGAAAGAGGCCGAGGACGCGCTGCGCGACTACCAGGGCCAATTGGAGCGAGTGTTCAACGAGGTCCGCGAACTCGAGAAACACCCGATCGCGCCGAGCGCGTCGGTGGAGACCGACCAGATGGTGCCCGCCGGTATGCACACGGGCGTGGACAAGGCGCTGCTGGCCCGCATCGGCGATGCGCACCTCGCCATGCCGGAAGGGTTCACGGTGCATCCGCGGGTCAAGCCGGTGCTGGAGAAGCGCCGCGAGATGGCTTACGAGGGCAAGGTCGACTGGGCCTTCGCCGAACTGCTGGCGTTCGGCTCGTTTTTGGCCGAAGGCAAGCTGATCCGGTTGTCCGGGCAGGACACTCGGCGCGGCACGTTCAGCCAGCGGCACTCGGTGGTCATCGACCGCAAGACCGGTGAGGAGTTCACCCCGCTGCAGCTGCTCACCGTCGACCAGGACGGCAACCCGACCGGCGGCCGGTTCATGGTCTACGACTCGGCGCTGTCGGAATTCGCCGCGGTGGGCTTCGAATACGGCTACTCCGTCGGCAACCCGGATGCCCTGGTGCTGTGGGAGGCGCAGTTCGGCGACTTCGTCAACGGCGCCCAGTCGGTCATCGACGAGTTCATCAGCTCGGGCGAGGCGAAGTGGGGTCAGCTCTCCGATGTGGTGCTGCTGCTGCCCCACGGGCACGAGGGACAGGGTCCCGACCACACGTCGGGCCGTATCGAGCGGTTCCTGCAGCTGTGGGCCGAGGGCTCGATGACGATCGCGGTGCCGTCGACCCCGGCGAACTACTTCCACCTGCTGCGCAGGCACGGCCTGGACGGCATCCAGCGTCCGCTGATCGTGTTCACGCCCAAGTCGATGCTGCGCAACAAGGCCGCCGTCAGCGATCTCAAGGAGTTCACCGAGGCCAAGTTCCGCTCGGTGATCGAGGAGCCGACGTTCGCCGAGGGCGACGGTGACCGCGGCAAGGTGCGCCGGGTGTTGTTGTGCAGCGGCAAGCTCTACTACGAGTTGGCCGCACGCAAGAACAAGGACGACCGCCAGGACGTCGCGATCGTGCGCGTCGAACAGCTCGCTCCGCTACCCCGGCGGCGGCTGGCCGAGACGCTCGACCGGTACCCGAACGTCGAGGAGTACTTCTGGGTGCAGGAGGAGCCGGCCAACCAGGGTGCGTGGCCGACGTTCGGGCTGACGCTGCCCGAGGTGTTGCCCGAGAAGCTGGGCGGCATCAAGCGCATCTCCCGGCGGGCGATGTCGGCGCCGTCGTCGGGCTCGTCGAAGGTGCACGCCGTCGAGCAGCAAGAGATCATCGACGAAGCCTTCGCCTGATCCCCTTGGGCCGAGCGTGCGTGTTTGCGGCCGACACGCCGCTGACCTTCGCGAGTTCGTGCACGCTCGTACCCGAACGTCGGCCCGCTGTAGGCGCTACCGCCGGTACCGGTAGCCTCGTTTCGAGTTCACGACCAGAGGAGTGGCTATGGAGGGCTTCGCCGGAAAGGTCGCGGTGGTGACCGGCGCCGGATCAGGTATCGGTCAGGCGCTGGCGGTCGAACTGGCCCGGTCAGGTGCGAAGCTGGCGATCAGCGACGTCGACACCGAGGGACTGGCCAGCACCGAGCAGCAACTCAAGGCGATCGGCGCGCCGGTGAAGGCCGACCGGTTGGACGTCACCGAACGTGAAGCCTTCGAGTTGTACGCCGAGTCGGTGGTGGACCACTTCGGCATCGTCAACCAGGTCTACAACAACGCCGGGATCGCCTATGTCGGCGACGTCGAGGTGACGCCGTACAAGGACTTCGAGCGCGTGATGGACGTCGACTTCTGGGGTGTGGTCAACGGCACCAAGGCGTTCCTGCCGCACCTGATCGCCTCCGGCGACGGTCACATCGTCAACGTCTCCAGCGTGTTCGGCATCTTCTCGGTCCCGGGGCAGGCGGCGTACAACTCCGCGAAGTTCGCGGTCCGCGGGTTCACCGAAGCGCTGCGCCAGGAGATGGTCGCCAAGAAGTACCCGGTGAAGGTGACCACCGTGCATCCCGGCGGCATCAAGACCGCGATCATGCGTAACGCGACAGCCGCCGAGGGTGTTGATCGGGAAGGCCTGACAAAGACTTTCGACACCCGGCTGACGATCACCACGCCGGAGAAGGCGGCACGCGAAATCCTTTCCGCTGTCCGCAGGAACAAGCCCCGGGTGCTGGTCGGCCCGGACGCCAAAGTGCTCGACGCCATCGTGCGGCTCACGGGTTCGGGCTATCAGTGGCTCTTCAACACGGTGGTCTCGCGGCTGGTACCCAACGCGCACTGACCGCTGTTGGCGGAAAAAAGAGGGTCAGATGCCGAGCGGGTGTTCGGCCAAAAACGAGTCCACGACGTGGCGAGGGTCTTTGCCGTCGGCGACGTCGGCGCGCATCTGCGCCAGCGCAGCGGTATCCAGCACGCCGGCGATCTCGTTGAGCGCGAGCACCTGCCGTTCGTTGAGCATGTTGCGACGGTACAGCGGCACCAGGTTCTCCGCGCGGATCAGCGATGTCTTGTCCGACAACGTCAACAGCTGCGGCGGGATGCCGGTCGCGGCGGTCGTCGTCCACCCCGCGTTGATCTGGCCCGCTTGCACAGCGGCGAACATCGCTGCGCTGTCTGGGAATTCACGGGAACTGCCGATGTCGCAGGTGCCCAGCGCGGCGGGCCCCGGGTCATCGACGACGTGGCCGACCCTCAGCTTGTCGCAGTTGTGCACCGCCGCGGTGACATCGCGTCCGCCCCATGCGTCGGCGGACGACTCGGTGACGACGAGCGCAGGTTTGTCCTCCGCTGACATCGTGTAGTCGCCCGCGGCGATGCCTTCTGGCAAGGCCGACACCAGGTCTCGGTACACCTGGGCCGCCGAGCGCGCGGTCGCGTCGGGCATGAACCGGTGCAGCAACTGCCCGGTGAAACCCGGGACGACGCGAACATCGCCGGCGTCCAGTTGGATCAGCGGGTCGGCTTCGGGTTCGACGTGCGCGGGGCTGCCGTAGTAGCGCAGCGCCGCGGCGTAGAGGTGCGCGATCACCGTCGCGTCAGGATCCGGCGCGGAACCGACGGCGATGGACGGGGCTTCGGCGTCGCCGCCGCAGCCGGCGGTGGCCGCGACGAGCAGCGCGACGAGCGCTGACGCCAGCCACCGAACCGCCATGATCAGGTGGCGGCGTTGGCAACCGCTTGTGCCACAGCCGGACCCACCCGTGGGTCCAACACGCTGGGCACGATGCAGTCGGGCGAGAGGTCGTCGGCCACCACCGAGAAGATCGCGTCGGCGGCCGCCACCTTCATCTGCTCGGTGATGCGCTCTGCGCCGGCGTCCAGCGCCCCCCGGAACACTCCCGGGAACGCCAGCACGTTGTTGATCTGGTTCGGAAAGTCGCTGCGACCGGTGGCCACCACGGCGGCGTGTTTCTTCGCGTCGTCGGGATGGATCTCCGGGTCGGGGTTGGACAGTGCAAACACGATGGCGTCCGGCGACATGGTCGCGACCAACTCAGGCGGCACCACACCCGCGGACAACCCGAGGAACACGTCGGCGCCGTTGAGCGCCTCGGCCAGACCGCCGGTCACCCCGCGGGGATTGGTCTGTTCGGCCAGTTCGGTCTTGTAGGCGTTGAGATCTTCGCGGTCCCCGTGCACGATGCCCTGCGAGTCCAGCACCGTGATGTCGTTGATCCCCTTGGCCAGCAAGATCTTTGTGCACGCCACCCCGGCCGCGCCCGCGCCGGACACCACGACGCGCAGCGAGGCCGGGTCACGTTCGACGACGGCCGCGGCGCCAATCAGCGCCGCCAGCACCACGATTGCCGTTCCGTGCTGGTCATCGTGCATGACCGGGCAGTCCAGCGCCTCGACGAGACGACGTTCGATCTCAAAGCAGCGCGGCGCGGAGATGTCCTCCAAGTTGACGGCGCCGAACGTCGGGCGCAGCCGGATCAGCGTCTCCACGATCTCGTCGGGGTCCTTGGTGTCCAACACGATCGGGATCGCGTCCAGACCGGCGAACTCCTTGAACAGCGCGCACTTACCCTCCATCACCGGCAGCGACGCCGCCGGCCCGACGTCGCCGAGGCCCAGCACCGCGGTGCCGTCGCTGACCACAGCGACGAGGCGGTTGGCCCAGGTGTAGCGGGCGGCCAACGTGTGGTCGGCGGCAATGGCCCGGCTCACCTGCGCCACACCGGGCGTATAGGCGATCGACAACGCGCGCTGGGTATCCAACGGCGACTTCAGTTCCACCCCGAGCTTGCCGCCGGCATGGCCAGCGAAAATCTCGTCGTCAGAAAGGACGATGTTGGATTCGGTCACCAAATGTTCTTCCACCGCTTGCGACACGGTGTCGAGGGTAGCGACGAACTGGTAGGTAGCCTAATCGCCTCAGATGAGTCCGAGATCCGTGACCGCCTTGCGTTCATCGGCGAGTTCGCCCGTCGTCTTGTCGATGCGGGCCCGGGAGAAATCGTTGATCTCCAGGCCCTGCACGATCGTCCAGTTGCCGTTTTCGGTGGTCACCGGGAACGAGGAGATCAGCCCCTCCGGCACGTCGTAGCTGCCGTCGGAGATCACCGCCATCGACACCCAGTCGTCCTTCGGAGTGCCCAGCAGCCAGTCACGTGCGGCGTCGACGGTCGCCGAGGCGGCCGACGCGGCCGAGGAGGCGCCGCGCGCGTCGATGATCGCCGCGCCGCGCTTGGCCACCGTGGGAATGAAGTCGTTCTCGATCCAGTCCTGGTCGTTGACGACCTCGGCGGCGTTGCGGCCGCCGATCTCGGCGTGGAAGATGTCGGGGTACTGGGTGGCCGAGTGGTTGCCCCAGATCGTCATCTTCTTGATGTCGGTCACACTGGCGCCGGTCTTGCGGGCCAGCTGGCTGATCGCCCGGTTGTGATCCAGCCGGGTCAGCGCGGAAAACCGTTCGCGCGGGATGTCGGGTGCATTGCTCATCGCGATCAGCGCGTTGGTGTTGGCCGGGTTACCGGTCACCCCGATGCGGATGTCGTCGGCGGCGACCTCGTTGAGCGCCTTGCCCTGGGCGGTGAAGATGGCGCCGTTGGCCTCGAGCAGATCGCTGCGCTCCATGCCCGGGCCGCGCGGCCGGGCGCCGACCAGCAGCGCCAGGTTGGCGCCGTCGAAGATCTTGTTGGCGTCGGCGCCGATTTCCACGCCGGACAGCAGCGGGAACGCGCAGTCGTCGAGCTCCATCACGACACCCTCGAGCGCCTTGAGCGCCGGCTCGATCTCGAGTAACCGCAGCTCGACCGGGCGATCGGGGCCCAACAGCGAGCCGCTCGCGATGCGGAACAACAGGCTGTAGCCGATCTGGCCCGCCGCACCGGTGACGGCGACCTTGAGGGGAGTTGTGCTCACGTCAGATGCTCCTTGGCTCCAGATGGTTTCCGCACGAACCTAGCGCACCGCCGTCACCCTGCTGATCTCCGGTGCCGCTCGCCGCTCAGGTCGGTCTGGCGGCCCGCCGCTCAGGATCGAGCACGTCGACCCCGTCCTGCTGCCACGCTTCACGCATCGCGTCGGCGCCCTTGAGCCGCACCCAGGCCGCCTCCGTCGCGGTGATCGGCGTCGCCGACAACACCGTCACCGGCGGCAGCGGCGGCGTCAACGCGACGTCGTCGATGTCGCTGGTCGACAACAGGAACGCGGTGAACGGGGCACCTTCCCACAGCGGCGACTCGAGGTCGATGAGCGCGTCGGGCGCAAGCACCAAACCTTCGACGGCTGGGGCGGCGGCGACGATCGCGATGGACCGCACCAGCCCGCGGGGCGTGGCGCCGCGCAGCGCGACGCTGATCTCGGCGCGCGGGCCGTGCAGCGCGTCGGTGACCATCTCGGTCGGGTCGGCCATCGGATGTCGCGAACAGCCAACCGAGACATAGTGAAAGACGCCGTCCAGCCCGGGCCTGCCGTCGGGCCCGAACCGCAGCACGTCGATATTCTCGGTCCCCAGGAAGGTGACGCTTGCCGCGTCGGGTTCGGCGGCGATGGCGGCGCGGGTGAAGTGCTCGCGCAGGTGCTCGCGGACCCGCCCCAGGACGTCGATCACTCGGCGGGCGGCCCAGCCGCGTCGTCGGCGTCGTCGGGGAGGCTGAGGTTGCTGCCCGAGTCTGGATCGAAGATCACCAACCTCGACGTGTCGACGGCCAGCTGGATGGTGTCGCCTTGTTTGGCGGTGGACTCGGTGGAAACCCTTGCCACGAACTCGTTTTCGCCACTGCCGGACTCTGCCGCCAACTCGGCGAGCTGGGCGGAGCGCGCCCCGGTGCCCTCGGTCTTGAAGTGCACGTACTTGTCGGCGCCCAACGACTCGACCAGTTCGACCGTCACGTCGAACGTGAACGCGCTGATGCGCGCGTAGCCGTCGAGCACCGCGGCGTCCTCGAGGTGCTCGGGACGGATGCCGACGATCACGTCGGACGGCGCGTTGCGCCGCGTCAACCGGTCGTGGACTTCGGGGTTCATCGTGACTTCGCCGAACGGCAGCCGTACGCCCACATCGGTGATGCTGGCAGGCAGGAAGTTCATCGCCGGGGAACCGATGAAGCCCGCCACGAACAGGTTGGCCGGGAACTTGTAGAGCTCATCGGGCGTGCCGACTTGCTGAGCCACGCCGCCCAACAACACCACCACGCGGTCGCCCAACGTCATGGCCTCGGTCTGATCGTGGGTGACGTAGACCGTCGTGGTGCCCAGCCGGTCCTGCAGCCGTGCGATCTCCGAACGCATCTGGACTCGCAGCTTGGCGTCCAGGTTGGACAGCGGCTCGTCCATCAGAAACGCCTTGGGGTCGCGGACGATCGCGCGGCCCATCGCGACGCGCTGGCGCTGACCACCCGACAACTGCGCGGGTTTGCGGTCCAGAAACTCGGTGAGGTCGAGGATTTTGGCGGCTTCATCGACCTTGCGGGCGATGTCGTCTTTTTTCATTTTTGCCAGGGTCAGCGGGAACGCGATGTTCTGCCGGACGGTCATGTGCGGGTACAGCGCATAGGACTGGAACACCATCGCGATGTCGCGGTCCTTGGGCGCCTTCTCGTTGACGCGTTCGCCGCCGATGCGCAACTCCCCCGAGGTGATCTCTTCCAGGCCGGCGATCATGTTCAGGGTCGTGGACTTACCGCAGCCGGACGGCCCGACCAGGATGATGAACTCGCCGTCGGCGATGGTCAGCGACAAGTCCTTGACGGCCGTCGCACCGCCTGGGTAACTCTTGGTCACCCGGTCCAACACGATTTCGGCCATCGAACTACCCCTTCACCGCGCCGGATGTCAGACCGGCGACGATCCGTCGTTGGAAGATGAGAACAAAAACAATGATCGGGATGGTAATGACCATCGCCCCGGCTGCGATCGAACCCGTCGGCTCCTCGAACTGCGAACTGCCGGTGAAGTTTGCGATCGCGACGGGCGCGGTGATCGCGCGCTCGGTCGCCGTCAGCGACAACGCCAGCAGCAGGTCGTTCCACGCGAAGATGAACACCAGGATCGCCGCGGTGACGATGCCGGGGGCAGCCAACGGGGCGATCACCTTGCGGAACGCCTGCCACGGGGTGGCGCCGTCCATCTTCGCCGCCTTCTCCAGATCCCATGGGATCTCCCGGAAGAACGCCGAGAGCGTGTAGATCGCCAACGGTAACGCGAACGTGATGTACGGGATGATCAGCCCGGGCCAGGTGTCGAACAGCCCGATGTTGCGCCAGATGTTGAAAAGCGGTGTAACCAAAGAGATCTGGGGGAACATCGCGATCAGTAACGCGACGCCGATGAGTAGCCGCTTACCGGGGAACGTCAGCCGGGCCACGGCGTACGCGGCCATGCCGCCGATCGCGACCGCGATCAACGTGGTGATCAGACCGACACCGATGGAGTTGATCAGCGCCGAGGAGAAGAAGTTGCCTTGAAAGATGCCCTTGTAGTTGTCGAAGGTGATGCCGTCGGGAATCAGCTTGCCGTCCTTGACGGTCGACGTCGGCTTCAACGACAGGCTCAGGATCCACAGCACCGGGAGCAGCGCATACACCACCACCGCCACGTTGACGACGGTCCAACCCGTTGCGCGCCGGGCGTTCACCCGCTCAGCCATCAGCGTCGCTCCTCGTCGGATCCCGGCGCCGAGGCTCCGAAGATCTTGATGTAGATGAACGCGATAATCGCCACCGACAGGAAGATCAACACCGAAATCGCCGATCCCAGGCCGAGATTGAACGCCTTGAACAGGTTGTCGTAGCCCAGGATCGACACGGATCCGGTGTCGTTGGCGCCGCCGGTCAAAATGTAGATGTTGTCGAAGATGCGGAACGCATCCAAGGTGCGAAACAGCAGTGCCACCAGGATGGCCGGTTTGACCAGCGGGATGATCACCTTGACCAGACGTTTCCACGCGCCCGCGCCGTCGACCTGCGCGGCGTTGAGCAGATCCTGCGGCACCAGCGCCAGACCGGCCAGCAACAGCAGCGCCATAAACGGCGTCGTCTTCCACACCTCGGCCAGCACGATGATCGCCAGCGACGGAAGCTGTTGGGTCAGCGGCGCACTGTCTTCGGGCAGCAGGTTGGCCAGATAACCGGTGCCCGGCGTCCACGCGTAGTACCAGCTGTAGGAGGCCGCGACCGTGACGATGCCGTAGGGCACCAGAATCGCGGTGCGCACCACACCTTTTCCGAAGATCGTGCGGTGCATCACCAGCGCGAGCGCCATGCCGAGGACGAACTCGATCGCGACTGACACCACCGTGATTCCCAGCGTCACCGCGAACGCCGTCCACCAGTAGCGGTCGGTGAGGACGGTGACGTAGTTCTCCAAGCCCACGAACGACGTGTCATCCGGGGTGGCGAGGTTGTAGCGCAGCAGGCTCAACCACACCGCGTAGCCGATCGGGTAGGCGGTGACCGCAAGCATCAGCACCACCGCGGGCGAGATCAGCCAGAACGCCAGCCGCCGCTCGGATTTGCGGTCGTCGGTGCCGGTGGCCGCGGCGGTGCGCGACGCGGTCGGTGCCGTCGCCGTCATGGGATCAGCCCCTTACCGTCGATGGCTTTCTGCACCTGCTCGGTAAGTTCGTCGGCCGTGCGTTCCGGGTCGATGTCGGTGATCGGCGCCAGCGTGGCCGACATCCGCATCGACACCGACTGGTAGACCGGCGTCGCCGGTCGCACCGCGGCGTTGGTGAGTTGGTCACGGATGATCTCGTACTGCGGATACTTGGCCTGGAACGTCGGGTCGTCGTACAGCGACGTGCGCACCGCGGGCAGCCCACCCTCCACCGAGGTGTAGCGCTGGTTCTCGATGTTGCGCAGGCAGCGGATCGCCTCGAACGCCTCCTTGCGGTGCTGCGTGGTCTTGGCGACCGCGAGGTTCAGCCCGCCTAGCGTCACCTTGGCCCGTTCACCGGGTACGACACCGGGATAGTGCGCGAACCCGAACACATCCTTACTGGCTTCGTAGGCGGCCTCGAACTGCTCGTCGGTCGGCGAGAAGGTGCCGACGTCGGTGATGGCGTCCTGCAGATCCGGGCGTTCGTCGAGCGGCAGGAAGCTCACGCCGCCCTTGACGGCGTTTTCCAGCAGCGACGGCAGGACGTAGGGCCAGTTCACCTCCAGTGCGGCTTTGCCCTGTTCCAACGCCAGCCGCGCGGTGGTCTCGTCGGTCTGCGTGATCGACGGATCGGCGCCCGGTGCGGTAGCAACGTCCTTCATGATCTGCAGCGCCTTGACGGTCGCGGCCCGATGCTCGGGGGTGTCGGTCAGCGTGACGGTCTCTCCGTCTTCGGAAAGCACTTGACCGCCAGCGCTTTGAAGCAACGTGTTGAACCACACCACCAGGCCTTCGTACTGCTTGCCTTGCACGGCGATCCAACTCGGCTTGCCCGCGGCGTGCAGACGCGTCGCCTCGGCGACCATGCCGTCCCAGGTCGTCGGCGGCTCGTCCATCAAATCGGCTCGGTACCAAAGCAACTGGGTGTTGGTGGTGATAGGTGCCGCGAAAAGCTGGCCCTCCCACTTGGCCGTCTCCAGCGGCCCGGGCAGGGTGTTGGAGGTGGCGTCGGCCTCGGCCAGCCCGGCCGGATCGTCGGAAAGCGGTAGCGCCCAACCGGCCTCGGCGAACTCGGCCGTCCACACCACGTCGAGCGCCATCACGTCGAGCGTCTTGTCGTTTCCGGTCAGCCGCCGAGCCAGCTGCAACCGCTGATCGTCAGCCCCCTTGGGCAAGCTCATCTGCCGGACGGTGAACCGGCCGCCGAACTGTTCGTTGCAGCGCTCGGCGACCGCCGTGAACGTCTGTGCTTCGTTAGCCGGCGTGTAGTAGTTGATGACGAGTCCGTCGGTATCAGATCCGCACGCCGCCACGGTTGACGCCGTCGTCAGCGCGGCCAACACCGCAGCACCCACACGCACGTAGGGGACGCGCACCACCCGCCTCCAGTCCGCGTCGATGTCACCGCCACCTCCGGCAGGAATCTCCGCGCGCAAACCGTATTGCGAGTTATGCGTGATTTGCAACACCATGGGTGCGCGCGTCGCACACCGTTACGCAATTGCGAACGTGCGCAAACTCGGCTAAGCAGACGGCGTGTCGCCCTCAAACACGCACGCTCGCACAGCGGGGAGGGTCAGATCGTCAAGCGCGCCAGCAGATCCCGGCCACGTTCGGCGCTCTGCGGATCACACAGCACGTCGTAGCGACCCGCCACCAATTGCAGCGTCGAGCTGAAATCTCTTGTGCCGCGCGCCATCGCGTACGGGATCGCCGAGGTGATCAACCCGAAGAAGACACCGGCGATCAGACCGGTGGCCAGTGCGCTCCACGGGTTGGGGCTGAAAAAGCCCAGGATCAGACCGATGAACAGACCCAGCCACGCGCCCGTCAGCACGCCCCCGCCGAGCACCTTCGGCCATGTCAGCCGACCGGTGACACGTTCGACCTGCATCAGGTCCACGCCCACGATCGTCACCTGCTGCACCGGGAAGTCTTGGTCAGACAGGTAGTCGACTGCTCGCTGCGCCTCGGCGTACGTCGGATACGACCCGATGGGCCAGCCTTTCGGCGGTGTGGGCAGCGATGGCGGGGCGCCACGTCCCACCCTCGGCGTTCCCGGCGTGGGGCCGGGGTTCGGTCCAGGTTGAAACGGGCTGGTCATCGGTATTCAAACTCCTTAATCATGCGTCTGATCAGGTGATTCTCCTACCCTGATCAACGCGTGAGCGGCCACAATCGTGCCGGGCATTTGCGCTAGGTTGAACAGCATGACAAATCCCGGCGAAGACTCAGGAGAAACCACGCCATCCGGTTCCACCGGGGATGCGTCCGAGCCGACGCCGGTCGAGCAGGCACCGCACCAGTCGACCGAAACGCCGTCGCAAGCGCAAGACCAACCCGAATACCCCCCGCCGCCGGCCTTCAGCCCGCCGGACGAGCAGTACCCGGGCCCACCGGGCTACGACCCGTCGTCGGTCTACCCCTCCGGCTACCCGCCGCCGGGCGGCTATCCCCCGCCACCGCAGTACCCCACGTACCCGCCACCGCCTCCGCCCTACGGAGCGCCGCCGCCGCCCTACGGGGCGCCCCCACCGGGCTACGGGCCCCCGCAGGGCTACGGACCGCAGGGATACGGGATGGGCTATCCGGCGCCCGGATACGGCGCACCGGGCCAGAAGGTCAACGGGATGGCGATCGGCTCGCTGGTGGCCTCCGTCATCGGCGTCATCCCGTTTCTGTGCGGGATCGGGTCGATCATCGGCATCGTGCTCGGGGTCATCGCGCTCAACCAGATCAAGACCTCCGGTGAGGGCGGACGCGGGATGGCCATCGCCGGTATCGCCATCGGCGCCGTGACGTTCCTCATCAGCGTCGTCACGGGCATCGCCTTCTTGAGTGCCTGACCCGCGCCGTCAGGACGGCGGCTGAAACGGCGGTTCCTTGCGGACCATGCCCGCCGCGCGCCCCTTACCCGCGATCACCAGCGCCATCTTCCGGCTGGCCTCGTCGATCATCTCGTCGCCGAGCATCGCTGCGCCCCTCGCGCCGCCCGCACGCGAGGTGTGCCACTCGTAGGCCTCCAGGATCAGCTCGGCGTGGTCGTAGTCCTTCTGCCGCGGGCTGAAAATCTCGTTGCCCGCGGCGATCTGGTCGGGATGCAGCACCCATTTGCCGTCATATCCCAGCGCGGCCGACCGGCCCGCCACCCGTCGGAACCCGTCGACGGCGCGGATCTTCAAGAACGGGCCGTCGATGGCCAGGATGCCGTTGGTGCGCGCAGCGATCAGGATCCGCATCAGCACGTGGTGATGGGCGTCGCCGACGTCGTACCCCTCGGGCTGCTCGCCGACCTCGAGGGTGCGCATGTTCAGGCTGGCCGCCATATCGGCCGGGCCCAGCACGAGCGCCTGCACTCGCGGGGCAGCGGCGATCGCGTCAATGTTCGTCAACCCCTGCGCATTTTCGATCTGCGCCTCGATCCCGATGCGGCCCACGGGCAGCCCGTGTGTCGTCTCCAGTTGGCTCAGCAACAGATCCAGCGCCTCGATATGCGAAACGTCAGTCACCTTGGGCAGCACGACAATGTCGAGCGCGGCACCGGCGCCCGCGACCACTTCGATGATGTCGGCGTGGGTCCACGGTGTGGTCCAGTCGTTGACCCGCACCCCGAGCAGCTGCCCGGCCCAACCGGGCTCGGCCAACGCGGCCGCCACCGCGGTGCGGGCGTCGGCCTTGGCCTCGGGTGCGACGGCGTCCTCCAGGTCGAGGAACACTTCGTCGGCGGGCAGTGACTTCGCCTTCTCGATCATCTTGGCGCTGCTGCCGGGAACGGAAAGCACTGTTCGGCGGGGTCGATACCGGTTTTCCACAACCACACTCTCTACCCTTTGACTCATGGCGGCGGTGAACAGGGTCTATGCGGCCCGACTGGCGGGGATGGTGGTGCTGGGCCCCGACGGGGAGTCCATCGGCCGCGTCCGCGACGTGGTGGTCAGCATCAGCATCGTGCGCCAGCAACCGCGGGTACTCGGCCTTGTCATCGAACTGCTTACGCGCCGAAGGATTTTCGTTCCGATCCTGCGGGTGACATCGATCGAGCCGGGCGCGGTGACGTTGTCGACCGGCAGCGTATCGCTGCGGCGGTTCGCCCAGCGCCCGGGCGAGGTGCTGGTACTCGGCCAGATCATCGAGACCCGGGTCCGCGTCGACGATCCCGAGCTGTCGCATCTGGCCGGAATCGACGTGATCGTCGTCGATCTGGGCATCGAACAGACCCGCACCCGCGACTGGGTGGTCACCAAGGTGGCCGTGCGCCCGCAGCGCCGGCTGGGCCGCCGCAGCAATGTGCATGTCGTGGACTGGCGGCGCGTGCAGGGTCTGACACCGTCGGGGCTGGCAATGCCCGACCAGGGGGTGGCCCAGCTGCTCGACCTGTTCGAGGGCCAGCGCGCGGTAGAGGTCGCCGAGGCGATCCGCGAGCTGCCCGCCAAGCGGCGCTATGAGCTGATCAACGCCCTCGACGACGAACGCTTGGCCGACGTGCTGCAGGAGCTGCCCGAGGACGACCAGACCGACGTCGTCAAACGGCTTCCTGCGGAGCGCTCCGCCCGGGTGTTGGAGGCGATGGACCCCGACGACGCCGCCGACCTGCTCGGCGCGATGAACCCGTCGGAAGCCGAACACTTCCTGCGTCGGATGGACCCCGAGGACTCCGAGGACGTGCGGCGGTTGCTGTCGCACTCCCCCAACACCGCGGGCGGGTTGATGACCTCCGAACCGGTCGTCCTCGCACCCGACACCACCGTCGCCGAGGCGCTGGCCCGGGTCCGCGATCCCGATCTGACCCCGGCGGCGGCGTCGCTGGTGTTCGTGACGCGGCCCCCGACCGCCACGCCGACCGGCCACTACCTGGGTTGCGTGCACCTGCAGCGGCTGCTGCGCGAGCCCCCGGCCGAACTGGTCAGCGGCATCGTCGACACCGACCTGCCCAACCTGGCACCCGAGGACTCACTATCGGCGGTGACGCGGTACTTCGCCGCGTACAACCTGGTGTGCGGGGCTGTCGTGGATGCGGAGAACCACCTGCTCGGCGCGGTGTCGGTGGACGACCTCCTCGACCACCTGCTGCCTGAGGACTGGCGCGAAACCGAGGAGCCCGAACTGTCCGGCGCCGAGGGGACGACATGACAGAGCCCACGAGCCGCGGGCGCCTGGACACCCCGCTGACGTCACGCCGCTTCGGCTTCAACTACGACCCCGAGGCGGTCGGGCGGGTCAGCGAGTCGATCGCCCGGTTCCTGGGCACCGGGCGCTATCTGGCGTGGCAGACGATCCTCGTGGTCGTCTGGATCATCCTGAACTTGTTTGCTGTCAGCCTGCGCTGGGATCCGTATCCGTTCATCTTGCTCAACCTGGCGTTCTCGACACAGGCCGCCTACGCCGCGCCGTTGATCCTGCTGGCGCAGAACCGACAGGAAAACCGCGACCGCGTATCACTGGACGAAGACCGTCGTCGCGCCTTGCAGACCAAGGCCGACACCGAGTACCTGGCCCGTGAACTGGCCGCGCTGCGGTTGGCCGTCGGCGAGGTCGCCACCCGCGACTACCTGCGCCGCGAACTCGACGAACTGCGTGAGATGCTCACGGCGATGCAGCAGTCGGCGACCACTGCCCACGACGACGACACCGGTCGTTGACGGGCGCCGAGCGGCGCGCCGCCACATAAAGCTTGCATCGGCTAACGCCATTGCTGTAACAACTCCGTTATCGACTAGGTATGGTGACCTGGTTCACAAGCGATCGCAGAACAAGGACGGTTGAGTGCACATCAGAGGAGTCGCCGCCCTCAAGGCCGTGCGGCGCCAAGCGGGGCGCGTACTTCCCAAATCGGGCCTGAGTGTGCATGACGCGATCTCCCCGCCGCGGGTCCGGGCGGGCATGGCCATCGCCATCATCACCCCGGTCGTACTCGCCGGCAGCGTCGGCGCCTCCGCCCAGTCCACACGCACCCAGGTGCGCGACGCCGCGGTGACCCCGCTTGCCGCCGTCGCACCCTCACCGGACACCCGCAGCGGCGCGTCCGTCGTCGCGGTCACCAAAGCACCGTCCCCGTTCCACATCGCCTCCACCTCGGTGTCCTCGCCGCCGCCCGCGGCGGTGGTGAATTCACCTGGTGCGCTTGGTATCCCGGGGATGGCATTGTCGGCGTACCGCAACGCCGAGCGGATGATGGCCGTGGCGCAGCCCGAGTGCGGCGTCAGCTGGAACCTGTTGGCCGGTATCGGCCGCATCGAGTCGATGCACGCCAACGGCGGCGCCACCGACGCCAGCGGCACGGCGGTCAGCCCGATCTTCGGGCCCGTGCTGGACGGCACGCTGCCCGGTAACGAGGTCATCGTGCAGAGCCGCACCGCCGACCGCGTCACCTACGCCCGCGCCATGGGGCCGATGCAGTTCCTGCCGGGCACCTGGGCGCGCTATGCGTCAGACGGCGACGGCGACGGTAAGGCCGAGGTGCAGAACCTGTTCGACTCGACCCTGGCGGCCGCGCGTTACCTGTGCAGCGGCGGCATGAACCTGCGCGATCAGTCCCACGTGATGGCCTCGATCCTGCGCTACAACAACTCGGTGGCCTATGCCCGCAACGTGCTCGGCTGGGCCGCGGCCTACGCCACCGGCGTGGTCCCGATGGATCTGCCGCCGATCACCGGTTCGGTACCCGCGCTCGGCGACACCGGTATGCAGCACCTCGAAAGCCTCGAAAGCTACGAAGGGCTGGGCCCCGGGCTGCCGCTCAACGCGCTGGCCCTGCCCGAGAACGACCCGATGGCGCTGATGTCGCTGCTGCAGCGCGACAGCGTGGCCAACCAGATCACCAGCGTGCCCGGGTTCGCACCGGGCCAACAGCTCGGACCGCTGCCCGGCCCGGTGCCCCAGCTCGCCCCGAATCCGCAGGCCCCGGCTCCGCCGCCGTGGACCCCGCCGTGGATGCAGCCGCAGCAGCCCGAGTGCGCGGTGTTCTGCATCGAGGACAACGTGCCGCCGCCCCCGCTGCAGCCGGCGCTCGGCGCACCTGGGCCCGCCATGGCGCAGCCGATGCTTCCGCCCGCACCGCCTCCGCTGGGGGCGCCGCCGGCGCCCATGCCAGGCCCGGCAGCACCCGTCGCGCCAGGGCCGCCGCCAGGACCGGCCCCCGGCCCCGTCGGCGCGCCGATCCCGGGACCACCACCTGGACCGGTGGGTTAACCACGGATTTCGGGTCACGCCTAGACTCGGATGCGATGTCCGGATCTGAGCTTGAAACTGCGGTTCGTGCCGCGCTGGCCAAGGTGATCGACCCCGAACTTCGGCGGCCGATCACCGAGCTCGGCATGATCAAAGACGTCACCGTCGAAGCCGATGGCGGCGTGCACGTCGAGGTGTATCTGACCACCGCCGCGTGTCCGAAGAAGACCGAGATCTCCGATGACGTGCGCCGCGCGGTCGCCGACGTGCCTGGCACCGGCGCGGTCAAGGTCAGCCTCGACGTGATGAACGACGAGCAGCGCACTGAATTGCGCAAGCAGCTGCGCGGGGACTCACGCGAACCGGTCATCCCGTTCGCCCAGCCGGACTCGCTGACCCGCGTCTACGCGGTCGCCTCCGGCAAGGGCGGTGTCGGCAAGTCGAGCGTCACGGTGAACATCGCGGCGGCCATGGCCGCGCGCGGGCTGTCGGTCGGCGTACTCGACGCCGACATCTACGGCCACTCGGTACCGCGGATGATGGGCACCACCGACCGCCCGACCCAGGTCGAGTCGATGATCCTGCCGCCGGTCGCCCACGACGTCCGGGTGATCTCGATCGCGATGTTCACCCAGGGCAACACCCCGGTGGTGTGGCGTGGGCCGATGCTGCACCGTGCGCTGCAGCAGTTCCTGGCCGACGTCTACTGGGGCGACCTGGATGTGCTGCTGCTCGATCTCCCGCCGGGCACCGGGGACGTCGCCATCTCGGTGGCCCAGCTGATCCCGGGCGCGGAGATCCTCGTCGTAACCACCCCGCAGTTGGCGGCCGCCGAAGTCGCCGAGCGCGCCGGGGCGATCGCGCTGCAGACCCGTCAGCGCATCGTCGGTGTGGTGGAGAACATGGCCGGGCTGCTGCTGCCCGACGGCACCACCATGCAGATCTTCGGAGAGGGCGGCGGAAAGCAGGTGGCCGAGCGGCTGTCGCGATCCGTCGGCGCCGACGTCCCGCTGCTCGGCCAGGTGCCGCTCGACCCGGCGCTGGTCACCGCGGGCGACTCCGGTGTGCCGCTGGTGCTCTCGGCGCCGGACTCGGCGGCGGGTAAGGAGTTGCGCAGTGTCGCCGAGGCGCTGTCGAGCCGTAAGCGCGGGCTGGCCGGCATGTCGCTGGGTCTGGATCCTGCTGGCAGGCAATAACGGTCGCGTGTCCGATGTCGAAGATCGCCACGGGTCGTTCGACGCGGCGTTACAGTGCTTTTCGTGGGTAAAGATCGGTTAGCCAGCGGGCGCCGCCGGACGCTGGCGCTGGCCGCCTCGATCGTCGTGGCCGCGGGCCTGTTCTATGCCCAAACCGCCGAGCACCCGCCCCAGACGCCGGCGGCCTCGGTTCCGCCCGGTGAGGTCGCCGAACCGCCCGCCCCACCACGACCGCCGGTGGACACGCCCACCGAGGCGGAGTTGATGGCGGCAAGCGCGCCGGTGGCCAGCGCCGCGGTCACCTTCGAGTTACCGCCCGGCGTCGCACCCGAGGAAGGGTTGCAGGTCAACACCATTCGGGTGGCCCGCGCGCTGTCCGTGCTGTTCCCGGAGATCACCAGCATCGGCGGCTACCGGCAGGACCCGTTGAAATGGCATCCCAACGGGTTGGCCATCGACGTGATGATTCCGAACCACGGCAGCGAGAAAGGTATCGAGCTCGGCAACCAGATCGCCGGGTTCGCGCTGGCGAACGCGAAGCGGTGGGGCGTCATCCATGTGATCTGGCGGCAGGGCTTCTACCCCGGTGTCGGCGCCCCGAGTTGGACCGCCGACTACGGCAACGAGACCGCCAACCACTTCGACCACATCCACATCGCCACCAACGGCGGCGGATATCCGACCGGCGACGAGAGCTACTTCATCTGATGCGGCTCAGGTGGCGTCGGTGTCATACGGCGTCACCGAAGGCGGTGGCGGAGTCTGCGGGGTGGGCGCCGGTGAGCTGACGGGCTTTTCGGCCACGGGCCGGTCGAACTGCCCGGTAAACAGGGAATCGTCACCGTCGAGCAGGTGTTTGGTGATCGCGGCCCGCGGCGACATCCCGCGCAGCTTGTTCAGCTCGCCCAACGGCTCCCGCAGATCGTCGAACTCGGGCCCGAGGTCCTCCCGCAACTGCGTGGTGGCCCCGCTGATGTAGTCGCGCGCCTGCCGCAGCGCCGACGACGTCCAGCGGATCGCTCCGGGCAGCCGTTCGGGTCCCAGGATCACCAGACCGGCGATGACCAGGATCAGCATCTCGCCCCAGCCGACGTTGGCGAACATGTCAGACGGTGTTGTCGGGGATCGGGGTGATCGTCAGCGTGACGGGGCGGCCGTCACGCAGCACCTCGATCGGGGCCGGCTGGTCCACCTGAAGCTGGCGCACCGCGACGACGAACTCGTCGGCGTCGGCGACCTTGCGGTCACCCACCTTGACGACGACGTCGTTCTCCAGGATGCCCGCGCGCTCCGCGGGGCTGCCGGCCTTCACGTTGGCCACCTGCGCCCCGGATGCCAGCTCGTTGCTCACCGAGCGCGCCGTCAGACCCAGCGTCGGATGGGCGATCTTGCCGTCCCGGATCAGCGTCTCCACAACGGCTTTCACTTCGTTGACCGGGATGGCGAAGCCGAGCCCGCTGGCACTCTCCGACAGCGACTTGCCCGCGGTGTTGATACCGATGACGTTGCCGTCCATGTCGATCAGCGGTCCGCCGGAGTTGCCGTGGTTGATGGGTGCGTCGGTCTGCAGACCGTCGATGACGGTGTCGGTGTCGGAGCCGTCGCCCGACAGCGGCACCGGTCGATTCAGCGCGCTGATGATGCCGGCGGTCACGGTGCTGCGCAGTCCCAGCGGGGCGCCCGCGGCGATCACCTCGTCGCCGACCTCCAGCGTGTCGGAGTCACCCATTTTGGCCACGGTGAGGTTGTCGACGTTGTCGACCTTCAACACGGCCAGGTCGGTTTTGGGGTCGCGCCCAACCAGATTGGCGGGCACCTCCTCGCCGTCGTTGAACACCACGGTCATCTTGTACTTGCTCGGGTTGTTGGCTGCCTCGGAGATGACGTGGTTGTTGGTGACGATGTAACCGCGCTCGTCGACGACCACACCTGAGCCCTGCGAGCCCTCCTGGTCGCTTTTCGCCTCGATGGTGACCACCGAATCTGCGACGGCCGCAGCCACTTTGGCGAACCGGCCCTCGGGCGGCTGGCCGGTGTCGCTGGTGTTCAACGTCACCTTCGATGTCGTGAAGGCCTCGGTCACCTCGGCCGTCGTGCGTCCGACCCAACCGCCGGCGAACCCGACCACTATCGCGGCGATGCCGAGAACCGCCAGCGCGACATAGGACACCCTGCCGCCGAACAGCACGTCGCGCACGCTGAGCTTGCCCATGCTGACGCTGACCGGCGCGTGCGGTGCTTCCTGAAGCGCGGGGGTGCCCAACGCCACCGGAGCCGCCGGATCGCGCCACGGATCGGCCGCCGGGTCGGCGCCCGGTCCCGCGCGTTCGGCTTCCAGCGCGCCGACGTCGGCGGGATGACGCTGTAGCGAGTCGACCGCCGGGTGCGGACGGGCGAACGCTTCGGCCAGCACCGGGTCCGGCGTGCGGTCCTTCGGGGTGAACTCGGATTGATCGCGGTAGCGGTCCTGGCCTACGAAAGATCCGCTGACCCCGTCGGGGCGGCTGAACACACGTCGCGCCGCCGGATCAACCGGCGGACGCGAGACGGGGCGCGGTTCGAGGCGCTCACGGCCGGACTGGTCCAGATTGGTCACCCGTTTATCACCCCTGTGGAAGCGCCCGCGGCCGCAAACGCAGGCCGCTGTCGTGTCCGCACCACCCTACCGGCGCTTACGCCGAGACCGCGTCGCGTCTCCAGCAAACTGCGTCGGTTCGGACTCGGCCGGCGATTGATGCGGAGCAGAACGCGGGATCTCCGATAACAGGCCCAACAACTCCGTCGGCACGACGATCGGGTGCGAATCCCGCAACGCCGCACGCGCCTGGCGCTGGGCGTCCACCTCGGCCGCGCACTGCGGACACATCGACATATGGCTGGCCGCGCGCAGGTGGGCGTTCATCCGTAGCTCGCCGTCGACGAACGCGGCGATGGCCTCGGTCGAAAGGTGCTCGGTGGAGCTGAACTGACGCGGTCCGACCGGTGCGTCGCTCTGCGACGCGAACTGAGAAGGCAGCCAGGAAAACGCCCGACGGAACACATGTCCCCGGTCGACCATCACCGAGCTCCTCTCGTTTCGCTTGTCGGTGCTTACTCGAATGTAGCGCGGCGCGTGCGCTTAGACCTGCAAAGGTCAGGCGGTTTTGGCCGTCTCGTTGCTGTGCTTGGCCAGATATTCGCGCAACGCCTGGCGTCCGCGGTGGATGCGGCTGCGCACGGTGCCGAGCTTGACGTCGAGCGTGGCGCCGATCTCCTCGTAGGACAGCCCCTCGATATCGCACAGCACCACCGCAGCACGGAACTCCGGCGGCAGCGAGTCCAGGGCGGCCTGCAGGTCGGGGCCCAGCCGCGAGTCGTGGTAGATCTGCTCGGGGTTGGGGTCCTCGGCGGGCACCCGGTCGTAGTCCTCGGGCAGTGCTTCCATGCGGATGCGCCCGCGCCTGCGGACCATGTCGAGGAACAGGTTCGTGGTGATGCGGTGCAGCCAGCCCTCGAACGTGCCGGGCTGATAGTTCTGCACGGACCGGAACACGCGGATGAAGGTCTCCTGCGTGAGGTCCTCGGCGTCATGCTGGTTGCCGGAGAGCCGGTAGGCCAGGCGGTACACCCGGTCGGCGTGCTGACGCACCAGGTCGTCCCACGACGGCATCGTCGACTTGTCACCGGTGGCGTCGAAGATCGCGGTGCCGGTGGGTTCGTCAGACGGCTCCACCCACGTTCCATCGGTGTACTGCTCGAAACGGGTCATGGACACCGGAGCGGTGGGCGCACTTGAAATGATCGTCACTTCCTCCTGGTCACAGCCGCCATCACGAATCGACGGCTCGATATCGGCGGAAACGTCCAAATTGCGGCGCGTATTCCCGGAATGCCAGCGTGTGCCGTCGTCCATGGGCAATACGGTCTCCGACCCTGGTGTGCTTCGCATATGAGCAAACTGAACATTTCCTGAGAATGCTTTCTACCCATTTTTCACCTGCGGAAACCGGGCCGCGACGGGCGAGAACTACGGTGTCGGCCCGGGCGTGTCGGGGTGTCGGGCCGCCTCGGTTGGCTCTACGCTGCGGGCATGGCAAGCACCGACGACAGCAGCGGTCAGCAAAGCCGCGCTGAGTCGATCGTCGCGCACGCCGAGCAGTCGATCTCCGAGGACGCGATCGTCGCGGCCGCCCGCGAACGCGCCGACGACATCGGTGCCGGCGCGGTCACCCCCGCCGTCGGTGCGCTGCTGTGCGTGCTGGCCAAGATGACCGGCGCCAAGGCCGTCGTCGAAGTCGGCACCGGCGCAGGCATCAGCGGGCTGTGGCTGCTGTCGGGTATGCGTGAGGACGGCGTGCTCACCACCATCGATGTGGAACCCGAACATCAGCGCATCGCCAAGCAGGCCTACACCGAGGCCGGTATCGGGCCCGGCCGCACCCGGCTGATCAGCGGCCGGGCACAGGATGTGCTCACCCGGCTGGCCGATGAGTCCTACGATCTGGTGTTCATCGACGCCGATCCGGTGGATCAACCGCAGTTCGTCACCGAGGGCGTGCGGCTGCTGCGGCCCGGCGGTGCGATCGTCGTGCACCGCGCCGCCTTGGACGGTCGCGCCGGGGATGCGCGCGCCAACGACGCCGAGGTCACCGCGGTGCGCGAGGCCGCGCGGCTGATCGCCGAGGATGAGCGGCTCACCCCGGTGCTGATCCCGCTGGGCGACGGCCTGCTCGCCGCCGCCCGCGACTGAATTTCCCCTCCTTGCGCGATTCGTGTGCGTTTTGTTGCGCTCAGCGCGCCTGAACGCACACAAACCTTGACCCGCGGCTGAACGTGCGTTTAGTGTATTGAACATGCGTTCAGCCTCCGACGATCGCACAGCTCCCGCGAGAATCCGCGATGCCGCGATCGACCAGTGGGGCCAGCACGGCTTCCAGGTCGGCCTGCGGGCGATCGCCGAGGCCGCGGGTGTCTCCGCGGCGCTGGTAATCCACCACTTCGGGTCTAAAGAGGGCCTGCGCAAGGCGTGCGACGACCACATCGCCGAGGAGGTCCGCAGCGGCAAGTTGGAGTCGATGCAGGCCAACGATCCGGCGACGTGGTTCGCGCAGATGGCCGAGATCGAGTCCTACGCCCCGCTGATGGCCTACCTGGTGCGCAGCATGCAGTCCGGCAGCGAGTTGGCGAAGACACTGTGGCGCAAGATGATGGCCGATGCCGAGGAGTACATGGCCGAGGGCGTCCGCAACGGCGTGCTCAAAACCAGTCGCGACCCCGCGGCCAGAGCCAGGTACATGGTGCTCAGCGGCAGCGGCGGGTTCCTGCTGTACCTGCAATTACACGACAACCCAACAGATTTGCGTGCGGTGCTGCGCGACTACAGCGAGGAAATGATGCTGCCCGCCCTCGAGATTTACACCGCGGGTGTGATGGCCGACGCCACCATGTACGACGCGTTTCGCACACAACACGAGGCGCAGCGGATGATCGAACAAGGAGAGCCAGATGACGACGACGTCGCCGCCACGAGTTGACACCGCACCGGCTGTCGAAATCCGTGGGCTGAAAAAGCATTTCGGAACCACCAAAGCGCTCGACGGTTTGGACATGGTCGTCGAACCTGGCAGCATCGCGGGCTTTCTGGGGCCAAACGGCTCGGGCAAGTCGACGACCATCCGCGTCCTGCTCGGGTTGCTGCGCGCCGACGGCGGCTCGGTGAAGCTGCTGGGCGGCGATCCGTGGCACGACGCGGTGGCGCTGCACCGGCGGATCGCCTACGTCCCCGGCGATGTGACGTTGTGGCCCAACCTGACCGGCGGGCAGGCGATCGACTTTCTGGCCAGCCTTCGCGACGAGTTCGACACCAAGCGGCGTGACGAGTTGATCGAACGCTTCGAGCTCGACCCCGACAAGAAGGCCCGCACCTACTCCAAAGGCAACCGGCAGAAGGTTGCGCTGATCGCGGCGTTCAGCACCAACGCCGAGCTCTACATCCTCGACGAACCCACATCAGGCCTGGACCCGTTGATGGACAGGGCGTTTCAGCGGTGTGTACAGGAGGCGGCCGACAGCGGGGCATCGGTTCTCCTGTCCAGCCACGTCCTCGCCGAGGTGGAGCGCCTCTGTGACTCGGTGACGATCATCCGCGCCGGCGTCACCGTGCGCTCGGGGCGCCTCGCCGAGTTGCGGCACCTGATGCGCACCACGGTCAAGGTGCGCACCCGCTCGCCCGTCGACGGGTTGCGTTCGGCGGCTTACGTCCACGACCTCACGGTCGAGGACGGTTCGAACACCTTCTCGGTCGACCGCAACGACCTGGATCGCGCCATGAGCCAGTTGACCACGTTGGGCATCGACGAGCTGACCGTGTCCCCGGCCTCCCTCGAAGACATGTTCCTGCGGGAATACCAAGGGACGCAACGATGACCGCCTCACCGACCACTGCGGCCGCCCGCCATGTGCGCCAAACGGACTCTTCGCTGACCGGTGTCGGCCGGCTGGTCGCCCTGGCGTTGCGCCGCGACCGCGTCCGGTTGCCGGTGTGGATCGCGGCGCTGACTTTGACGATGTGGTACACCCCCGCCGCGTTCGAATTGGCCTATCCGGACGAAGCCGACCGCATCGCGCGGGCCAACCTGATCAAGACCCCGGCCGGGATCATGTTCAGCGGTCCGATGTTCGGGCGCAACGAAACCGACATCGGCGCGATGTTCGCCAACGAGGTCATGCTCAGCGTCATTGTCGCCGCCTCGATCCTGGCGATTCTCACCGTGGTGCGTCACACGCGAGCCGAAGAGGAAAGCGGCGCGGCTGAATTGGTGCTGGCCGCGCCGGTCGGCCGGTATGCGCGAACCGGTGCGGCGATCGTCCTCGTCGCGGGTCTGTTCGCGGTGCTGGCGGTGACGATGACCGCCGCGACGGCCGCCGCCGGCCTGGAACTGGTCGACTCCGCGGGGGTGAGCTTCGGCATCGCGGGTGTGGCGATGGTGTTCGCTGGCGTGGCCGCGGTGACCGCGCAGCTGTGGCGCACGTCGCGGATGGCGACCGGGATGGCGATGGCGGTGCTGGCCGCTGCCGTGGTGGTGCGCGGGGTCGGTGATGTGATCGAGCATTCGGGCAGCGTGCTGAGTTGGTGCTCCCCCATCGCCTGGGCGCAACAGATGCGGGCGTTCGTCGATCTGCGGTGGTGGCCCTTGGCCATGCTGGCGGCTCTGGCCGGCGCCCTCCTGGTGGCGGCCGCGGTGCTGCAACGCTCCCGCGAGTACGACGCGGGCAGGCTGCCGTCCGGCGGTACCCATCCCGGCGCGCCACGGATCCGCGGCCTGTTCGGGCTCAACCTCGTGCAGCAGCGCGGTCAGATCATCGGCTGGTCGATCGGATTGTTCCTCGCCGGCCTGTCGTTCGGGTCGTTGACCAAGTCGCTGTTGGACATGGCCGAGGAAAACGAGTTGATCGCGCGCATGCTCTCCACGCAGGGCAACGACGGGATCTACACCTCGATGACCCAGTTCCTGGCAGCGGCGGCCACCGCGTTCGTCGCGATCACCGTGTTGCGGCTCAACGCCGACGAACAGTCGGGGATCGCCGAGGCGGTGCTGGCCGGGTCGGTATCCCGGTGGCGTTGGCTGCTTTCGACGGTGGCGGTGTCGCTGGCCGGTGCGACCGTGCTGCTCTTCAGTGCGGGTCTGGGCAACGGTTTGGGCGCCGGTATCGCACTGGGTGAACCCGACGACGTCATCCGGCTCACCCTGGCCGCGTTGGCGCACGTTCCGGCGATGGCGGTGATCGCGGGCGTCGCGGCGCTCGCGTTCGCGCTGCGGCAGACGTGGATCGCCTGGCTTGTGGTCACGTTCGTGATCGTGTCGCTGTATCTCGGTGCGCTACTGCGACTTCCGCAGTGGCTGCTCGACCTCTCACCGGTCGGCCAGACCACGACACCGATGGACGTGCCCGTGACGGCGATGGCGGTGATGGTGGTCGCCGCGGCCGTACTGACGTTGTGCGCCGGGCTGATCTATCGTCGACGCGACGCCGTGTAGCCATGAAGACCGCGTTGCAAGTGCTGGCCTCTTCCGTTTTCGGATTGGCGTTTTTCGGCCTGGCGTTGTTCTGGCCCGCCGGTACGTTCCACTACTGGCAGGCTTGGGTTTTCATCGCGGTGTTCATCGTGGGGACTATGGGTCCCACCGTCTACCTGGCGGTGCGGATGCCCGAGGCATTGCGTCGGCGCATGCGTGCTGGGCCGTTCGCCGAAAGCCGCACGGTGCAGAAGCTCATCATCGCCGCCACGATCCTGGCGGTCATCGCAGTCTTGGTGATCAGCGCACTCGATCACCGATTCGGTTGGTCGAACGTGCCGACGGCATTCGTCATCGTCGGCAACGTGCTGGTGTGGGTGGGGCTCACCGTCGCACAGATCGTGGTCATCCAGAACAACTTCGCGGGCGCCACCATCACAGTGGAGGCCGAGCAGCAGCTGGTGACGACGGGCCTCTACAGCGTGGTGCGTCATCCGATGTACCTCGGGACGCTGGTCATGTTGATCGGCACACCGCTTGCGCTGGACTCGTACTGGGGCCTGCTGGCGATCCTGCCGTCGCTGCTGATCCTCGCGGTTCGCGTTCTCGACGAGGAGTCCATGCTGCGCGAGGAACTGGCGGGCTACGACGAATACACCGAGAAGGTGCACTACCGGTTGGTGCCCTACGTCTGGTGAGCGCCGACGGGTGCGCCCGCGTAGTTATCCACAGCCCACGAATACCTCGCAAAATTTGGCGCGCCCTTCCGCTATAGTCGCACATATGTTCGATACCTTGGCGGTCCTCGACACCGATGCCGATGAGGCGACGCTGGTCGAGTGCATCGCCGAACTCGAACACTTCAAGGCCGTCGCGGCCGCCGGGCAGGCCAGGCTCACCGCCGCACTTGACCAAAAGCGCCGCGCCCGCGAGGAAGCCGAAGGGATTCCCGCCGCCAAACGCTGTCGCGCTCTGGCCAGCGAGATCGCGTTGGCTCGGCATGATTCGCCGAATCGAGGCAATCGTCATCTGGGTTTCGCCAAGGCGCTCGTCTACGAGATGCCCCATACGCTCGCGGCGCTCGAGGCAGGAACACTGTCGGAATGGCGGGCCACCCTCATCGTGCGCGAGTCGGCCTGCTTGACCGCGGAAGACCGCGGAAACCTCGATGCGAGGATGTGCGCGGATCAATCCGAACTCGAAGGAAAAGGCGATAAGCGGATCGCCGCCGACGCAAGGGCCATTGCTTACGAACTGGACCCGCAAGCGGTCGTCGACCGCGCGGTGCGCGCCGAGCGCGAGCGCACCGTGACCACCCGTCCAGCACCCGACAACATGGTCTATGTGACCGCGCTGCTGCCGCTGACCCAGGGCATCAGCGTGTATGCAGCGTTACGACGGCAAGCCGACACCACGTTCGACGACCGCTCGGGCGGCCAGGTGATGGCCGATACGCTCGTCGAACGCGTAACCGGCCAACCGGCCGACGTTCCGACCCCGATCGCGGTCGACCTCGTCCTGACCGATGAGACCCTGTTGGGCGATGACCCGACTCCGGCACGCGTTCCGGGCTACGGGCCGATCCCCGCCGCAATCGCCCGCCGCTTGGCCAGCCTCGCGATCGCCGACGAACGCTCCAAAGCCACGCTGCGCCGCCTGTACCGCCACCCGTCCTCCGGTGCGCTGGTCGCCATGGAATCCCGGGCCCGCCTGTTCCCCAAAGCCCTCGCAAAGTTCATCGCCTTCCGCGATGACACCTGCCGGACCCCATACTGCGATGCCCCAATCCGACACACCGACCACGCAACCGCCCACGCCGCGGGTGGACAGACTAGCGAGCTGAACGGTCTCGGCGACTGCGAAGCCTGCAACTACGCCAAGGAAGCCCCGGGCTGGCGGGTCACCACCCGGCGCGACGAAGACAGCACCCACACCTCCGAGATCACCACTCCGACCAAGGCCCGCCACAGATCCAAGGCGCCACCACTGCCCAGCTCGCACCGATCCCCGGCGAGCAGCATCGAGATCGCCTTCGCCGACGTTTTGGCCTGGCGCGACGCTGCCTGATTGGGTTTCGCTGGCGTGCGCCCATACTGATCGCATGGAAGTGCTGACCGGGTTCGGGTTGGCGACCGCTGCCGGGCTCAACGCCTACATACCGTTGCTGGCGCTCGGCTTACTGTCCCGGTTCACCGACCTGGTGACGTTGCCGCAGGGCTGGGCCTGGCTGGAGAACGGCTGGGTGATGCTGATCGTCGCGGTGCTGCTTGTCATCGAGATCCTCGCCGACAAGGTGCCCGCACTCGACACCGTCAACGACGCCGTCCAGACCTTCGTGCGTCCGACGGCGGGCGGCATCGTGTTCGGGTCGGGCACCGCGGCGCAGACCTCGGCGGTCACCGACCCCGGCGCGTTCGCCCAGTCCGGGCAGTGGATCCCGGTGCTCCTCGGTGTTGTTGTGGCGCTGGTGGTTTCGCTGACCAAGTCGTCGGTGCGTCCTGTTGCCAACGTCGCGACCGCCGGGGTCGCTGCCCCCGTGTTGAGCACCGTCGAGGACGCCACCAGCGTCGGCCTGGTCTTCCTGGCGATTCTGGTTCCGGTGTTGGTGCTCGTGGTGGTGATCGTGTTGGGCTGGGCGGCGGTGCGGCTACGACGCCGACGTCGACGCCACCCAACCGAGGCTTAGATCCAGACGCCCTTGCCGACCGCGACCACACCGCCGGTGCTGATCGCGAACCGTTCGCGGTCCTTGTCGAGGTCCACGCCCACCATCTCGCCGGGGCCGACCACGACGTTCTTGTCCAGGATGGCGCGGCGCACCACCGCGCCGCGGCCCACCCGCGTTCCCGGCATGATCACGCTGCCCTCCACGATGGCCCCGTCGTCGACGACGACGTTGGAGGACAGCACCGAATTACGAACGGACGCAGCCGAAACGATGCTGCCCGCACCGACCACCGACTCCTGCGCCGAGCCGCCGTTGACGAATTTCGCCGGCGCCAGCATCTCCATCTCACCGCGGATCGGCCAGCGCTTGTTGTACAGGTTGAACACCGGGTGCACCGACACCAGATCCATATGCGCGTCGTAGAACGCGTCGAGGGTTCCGACGTCACGCCAGTAGCCGTGATCGCGTTCGGTGGCGCCGGGGACCTCGTTGTTGTTGAAGTCGTAGACGGCGGCCATCCCATCGGTGACCAGCCGGGGAATGATGTCGCCGCCCATGTCGTGGTCGGAGTGGTCGTCCTCGGCGTCCGCGCGGATCGCGTCGATGAGCACCTTCGTGGTGAAGATGTAGTTGCCCATCGACACGAACGCCTCGTCGGGATTGTCCGGTGTGCCCGGCGGGTCGGCAGGCTTCTCGATGAAGCTGCGGATGCGCCCGGACTCGTCGGCGTCGATGACGCCGAACGCGGTGGCCTCGGCGCGCGGCACCCGGATACCGGCGACGGTCGCGCCTGCGCCGCTCTCGATGTGGAAGCGGACCATCTGCTCGGGGTCCATCCGGTAGACGTGATCGGCGCCGAACACGACGATGTAGTCGGGATCCTCGTCGTAGATGAGGTTCATCGACTGGTAGATGGCGTCGGCCGAACCCGTGTACCACCGTGGGCCCAGCCGCTGCTGGGCCGGCACCGGGGTGATGTACTCACCCGCCAGCCCGGACAGCCGCCAGTTCTGCGAGATATGGCGGTCCAGTGAATGCGACTTGTACTGGGTCAGTACGCAGATGCGCAGATACCGGGCGTTGACCAGATTCGACAGCACGAAGTCGATCAACCGGTAGGCGCCACCGAAGGGAACCGCCGGTTTGGCCCGATCCGCTGTCAGCGGATACAGCCGCTTGCCCTCCCCGCCGGCCAGGACAATGCCCAGCACGTGTGGCAATTCCCTCATATTCCAAACCTATCGGCCGGTTCTCTTCACTGCCAACACCCACGTCGACATCGGGCTGCGGCGGTGAGCGGCCGTCACTATCGTCGATCCCATGCGGGTGGCGATGATGACCCGGGAGTACCCGCCCGAGGTCTACGGCGGGGCCGGGGTGCACGTCACCGAGCTCGTCGCGCAACTGCGCCGGCTGTGTGAGGTCGACGTGCACTGCATGGGTGCGCCCAGGGCCGACGCCGTCGTCGCGCAACCCGATCCGGCCCTGTCGGGCGCGAACCCGGCGTTGTCGATGCTGTCCGCGGATCTCGCCATGACCAACACCGCCGCACAGGCCACCGTCGTGCATTCTCACACCTGGTACACCGGGCTTGCCGGGCATCTGGCGGCGCTGCTCTACGGCATCCCGCACGTGGTGACCGCGCATTCCCTCGAGCCGATGCGGCCGTGGAAGGCCGAACAGCTCGGCGGCGGCTACCGGGTGTCGTCGTGGGTGGAGAAGACGGCGATGGAAGGCGCCGACGCGGTCATCGCGGTCAGCTCGGGCATGCGCGACGACGTGCTGCGCACCTATCCCGCGCTGGATCCCAACCGAGTCCACGTAGTGCGCAACGGCATCGACACCGACGTCTGGTATCCGGTGGTGCCCGAGGCGCGCGAGTCGGTGCTGGCCGAGCTGGGTGTGGACATGTCGCGGCCGATCGTGGCGTTCGTCGGACGCATCACCCGGCAGAAAGGCGTCGCCCATCTGGTCGCCGCGGCGCACCGGTTCGCGCCCGACGTTCAGCTGGTGCTGTGCGCCGGAGCCCCCGACACCCCCGAGATCGCGGCGGAGGTGACCGAAGCCGTGCAGGAGCTCGCCCGCGCGCGCAGCGGCGTGTTCTGGGTCCGGGAAATGCTGCCGGTCACCAAGATCCGCGAAATACTCTCGGCTGCAACCGCTTTCGTGTGCCCGTCAGTGTATGAACCGCTGGGCATCGTCAACCTCGAAGCGATGGCATGCGCGACGGCGGTGGTGGCTTCCAATGTCGGGGGCATCCCCGAGGTGGTGGCGGACCGCGAGACCGGCCTGCTGGTGAGCTATGACCCGAACGACCCTGCGGCGTTCGAGGAACGGCTGGCCCAGGCGGTCAACGAGCTGGTGGGCGATCCGGATACGGCGCACCGCTACGGTCAGGCAGGCAGGCAGCGGTGCATCCAGGAATTCTCCTGGGCGCATATCGCCGAACAGACGCTCGAGATCTACCGCAAGGTCTGTGCGTAGACCCGAGCGGACTAGCTGGTGACGTTCTTCAGCTCTTCGCCGAGGGCCGCGGCTTCGTCAGGGGTCAACTCGACGACGAGTCGCCCACCGCCCTCCAGTGGTACTCGCATCACGATGCCGCGCCCCTCCTTCGTCGCTTCCAGTGGACCGTCTCCGGTCCGGGGCTTCATCGCCGCCATCGAGTGCTCCCTCCACAATGAACCGCCCGCCGGGGACTAGCCAGCGGGCTTGGTCGGGGCCAGAAGTGCCCACCCGTTGGCAGCTCCCGGCACTGAACTGCTATTGAACTCCCCCTATTCTTCCCTATCGCCGCGGCTCGGTGTGCAAAGACCCGGCTTAAGGCTGCGACGACGCCGCGGGCACCCAGCAGTCGGCGGTGTGGTCGTCGACCATCCCGGTGGCCTGCATCAAGGCGTACGCGGTCGTCGGACCCACGAAGGAAAAGCCGCGACGCTTGAGTTCTTTGGCCATCCCTGTCGATTCCGGAGTCACCGCCGGGACCTGCGAAATGTCGGCCGGCCGGGTCCGGGTGCCAGGCGCGAACGACCACAGCAGCTCGGCCAGATCCACCCCGTCCTCGGCGAGGCCGACGACCGCTCGGGCGTTGGTGATGGTGGCCTCGATCTTCGCGCGGTTGCGCACGGTTCCAGCGTCGGCCATCAACCTCTCGACATCGCGGTCGGTGTAGCGGGCGATGCGCGCGGCGTCGAACCCATCGAATGCGCGCCGGAAGTTCTCCCGTTTACGCAGGATGACGAGCCAGGACAAGCCACTCTGGAACGCCTCGAGGCTGATGCGTTCAAACAGCGCCGCCGAGTCACGCAGCGGCCGGCCCCACTCGGTGTCGTGGTAGTCGCGGTACAGCACGTAGTCAGCGGGAGCCAGACGGGTTCGGTCGATCCAGGCGCAGCGGACCCGGCCGTCGTCGTCGGCGCTCACGATTCGTCCTGCGCCGACGGCGACGCATGCACGCCGTCATCCTCGGGCTCCTCGGAGTCGTCGTCGCCGACGCCGTAGGCCGCGCGCACGGCCGCCAACTCGCCGCGCACCAGATCCAGCTCCTGGCCGAGCCGGTCGAGCACCCAGTCCACTTCGCTGGTCTTGTAACCGCGCAGGCTCTGGGTGAACTTGACCGCTTCGACGTCGGCGCCGGTGACCCCGGAGGCGGGCAACACGGTGGCCGTCGTCCCGCGCGGCAGCGGAGGCAGCGGCTCACCGCGCCCGAACAGAACGGTGCCAAGCGCGAACAGCACGACCGCAATCAGGACGAGCACGACCAGATAGACCAGAACAAGCGTCACGGCATCGATACTGCCTCAGCGCTCCGACAATCAGGCGTGCGGGCGCAGGGTGCCCATCGGGGGCCGGTCGGTGAGCGATACCGCTGACGTGCGCGAGGTGTAGTCGTCGCCGTCGGCGAAGAACTGGGTCAGCCCCACCCCGGAATCCGGCACCCCGCAGCGGGACAGCGTCGTGGCGATGACCTGGCGGCTCATCGTCGCCAACTCGGTCAACGGCCGGTTGCGGTGGCTGCGCACCCCGAGGTTGACCTGAGCGATGGCATCCAGCCCCAAGCGGTCGTAGGTGTCGATGAGCAGGCCGATCTCCACGCCGTAGCCCGGCGCGAACGGGACCGACATCAGCAGTTCGCGGGTGCCCGCGTACTCCCCGCCCAGCGGCTGGCACAGTCCGCCGAGCTCGGGGCGCAGCGCCGCCAGCAGCGGTCGTGCCACCAGCTCGGTGACCCGGCCCCCACCGTTGGCGTCCTCGCTGCCGCTGACCTTCAGCGGCCGCCGGTAGAAGCCCTTCACCAGGTGCACGCCCGCGGTGGTCAGCAGCGGACCCAACAGCTTGGGTACGAACATCGGGTCGGGCTCGATCAGGTCGGAGTCGACGAACACGACGATGTCGCCGGTGGAGGCGGCCAGCGAGCGCCACAGCACCTCGCCCTTGCCGGGTTGCGGTGCCACCTCGGGCAGGGCCGCTTCACGGCTGACCACCCGGGCGCCGGCAGCCAGCGCACGGATCTCGGTGTCGTCGGTCGAGCCGGAATCCAGCACGATCACCTCGTCGACCAGACCACCGACCAGCGGTGCGATGGTCGCGATGACACCGCCGACGGTGTCCTCCTCGTTGAGCGCGGGCAGCACCACCGACACGGTCCGGGTGCCCTTGGCGGCCTCGAGGTCGGCGACCGTCCACGACGGCCGGTTCCAGCTGCGCTCGGCCAGCCACCGTGCGGTGACGACGTCCGTAGCTGGGAGTTCGGGTGTGAGTGTCATGCCAGTCCTCTCACCGTGTGCGCGGGTGGACGCGCGCCCTGAATCGACGCGACCATCTCGAGCACGCGCCGCGTGGGCCCGACCTCATGCACTCGGAACATGGCAGCTCCCTCCGCAGCGGCAAGTGCCGTCGCAGCAAGCGTGCCCTCCAGGCGTTCGGTCAAACCCACACCCAGAGTCTCCCCGACAAAATCCTTGTTGCTCAGCGCCATCAGGACCGGCCATCCAGTTTTTACAAGGTCTTTCACGTGGCGCAACAAACTAAGACCGTGGTGAGTGTTTTTGCCGAAATCGTGCGTCGGGTCGATCAATACGGCGTCTCGGGCCACGCCCAGTTTCACCGCGCGCTCGGCGGCGGCGGTCACCTCGGCGATGACGTCGTCGACGACGCCACGCTCGGAAATGCCGTAGTTGACTCGAAACGGCCGGGTCCGCGGCGCCGCGCCGCCGGTGTGCGAGCAGACCAGGCCCGCACCGAATTCCGCGGCGACCTCGGGCAGCGCCGGGTCGTGGCCGGCCCAGGTGTCGTTGATCAGGTCGGCACCGGCCGCGCAAGCCTGTTTGGCCACCGTCGACCGCCAGGTGTCGACGCTGATCAACTGGTCGGGGTAGGTGTTGCGCACCCATTCGATGAACGGCACCACCCGGGCGATCTCCTCGTCGGTGCCGACCGGCGCGCCGGGGCCCGCCTTGACACCGCCCACGTCGACGACGTCCGCGCCGTGCTCGATCACCGTGTGCACGGCCGCCTTGGCCTGCTCGTCGGCGAAGGTGGCCCCGCGGTCGTAGAACGAGTCGGGTGTGCGGTTGACGATCGCCATGATCAGCGCGCGATCACCCGCCACGGGACGTCCCAGGAACCTCGACTGCACGCTTCCAGGCTACGGTCCGGCGATTTCGGTGCGCTAACCTGCGCTGATCGATGGTGTGCGCACCCAAATCACCACTACTTGGGGCGCTTGCCGGCCTTCACCTCGTCGGGGTACTCGTCGTAGAACTCGATGTAGCCCTCGTCGCGGCCGGCCAGTACGTAGATGGGGTCGTCGACCTGGTGCTCGCCGCCGCCGTAACCCTCCTTGCGCAGATCGACTTTCTGCGCCTTGAACGTCGAGGTGTAGGAGAGTTCGGAGACCACCCGCACGAACAGCGGCACCGCATAGCCCGGCAGCTGCTCATGGGCGGCCTTGGCCAGCGCCTTGCCGTCGAACTCCGCGCCGTCCTTGAGCTGGATCGCGGCCATCCCGGCCCGGCCGCCGGCACCGGGCACCTCGACGCCGAACACCGTCGCCTCCTCGACCTGCGGGTCGGTGGAGATCGCCGCCTCCACTTCGGTGGTGGCCACGTTCTCGCCCTTCCACCGGAACGTGTCGCCGAGCCGGTCGATGAACGCCGCGTGGCCGAACCCCTGCGCGCGCATCAGGTCGCCGGTGTTGAACCACACGTCGTTTTCCCGGAAAGCGTTGCGCACCAACTTCTTTTCGGTGGCCTCTTTGTCGGTGTAGCCGTCGAACGGCTGGAAGTTGCTGACCTTGGACAGCAGCAGACCCGGTTCCCCGTTGCGCACCTTGCGCACCCGGCCGTCGGCGTCGCGCGCGGGCTCACCGGTGTCGGCGTCGTACTCGACGAACGCCACCGGCGACGGGCAGATCCCGGTGGTCTTGTCGATGTTGAACACGTTGACGAACGCGGTGTTGCCCTCGCTGGCCGCGTAGAACTCGCAGATCCGCTCGATGCCGAACCGCTCGGTGAACTGGTCCCAGATCGCCGGGCGCAACCCGTTGCCGCAGATCACCCGGACCTTGTGCTGGCGGTCGGCCGCGCGGGGCGGCTGGTTGAGCAGGTAGGTGCAGATCTCGCCGATGTAGACGAACGCGGTGGCGTCGTAGCGGATCACCTCGTCCCAGAACTTCGAGGCCGAAAACGAGCGGCCCAGCGCCAGCGTCGCACCGGTACTGAGCACCGACGACAACGCCACGGTCAGCGCGTTGTTGTGGTACAGCGGCAGGCAGCAGTACAGGGTGTCGCGGCTGGTCAGCCGCATGCCGAGGGCGCCGAACCCGGCCAGCGCGCGCAGCCACCGGTAGTGCGTCATCACGCTGGCCTTGGGCATGCCGGTGGTGCCGGAGGTGAAGATGTAGAACGCCTTGTCTTTGGCGAGCACGGCCGCGGTGGTCGGCGGGTTGGTCGCAGGCGCGGTGGTGGCGAGGCGCTTGAGTTCATCGTCTGTCATCAGCGCGTTGGTGTCGGCGCCGCTTTCGGTGATCGGGTCGATGAAGTCGGTCTCGGCGACGACGACCTTGGCGCCCAGCAACCCGAAGCTGTGCTTGAGCACCTCGCCGCGCTGGTTGTAGTTGACCATCCCCGCGATGGCGCCGCACTTGACGGCCGCCAGCATGACCAGCACCGCGTCCGGCGAGTTGCGCAACATCATCCCGACAACGTCGCCGTGTCCGACCCCGCGAGCGGCCAGGACCGCCGCATACCGGTTGGCGGTCTCGTTGGCCTGCCGGTAGCTGATCTGCTCGTCGGCGAACTTGATGAACACCTTGTCGCCGTATTTGGCCGCGCGCTCCTGGAACACCTTGCCGATGGATGTCTTGGCCGACGGGCGGGCGCCGAACCCGGTGACCACGCCGCGAAGGATGGTCGGCACATCGAGCAGCAGGCCCGGCAACTTGCCGGCAACATCCATCAGCCCGACGTTGGTGCGGGTCCCTGACGTGTCCTCGGTCATGTTCGGCTCTCCTCAACTGCTCCCATGTGCGCCTCACCCTAGTTTTCGGTGCTCAACTTCACCCGCGGGGTGCGCAGGCTTCCATCGCCACCTCGACGTCGTCGACGAGTACCAGCCGGTCCATGGCCTCCCGGGCGACGTACCCGCTGTCGACCAAGCCGTGCAGCCACGCGATCAAGCCGTCGTAGTGTCCGACGGGATCCAGCATCACCACCGGTTTCTCATGCATACCCAAATATCCGGCGGTCCAGGCAGCGAAGAACTCCTCGAGGGTGCCGATGCCGCCGGGCAGCGCGATGAACGCATCGGCGCGATCCTCCATGACCGATTTGCGCTCCCGCATGGTGTCGGTGACGACGAGCTCGTCGGCGTCGACGTCGGCCACCTCCCGATGGACCAGCGCCTTGGGGATGACACCGACGGTGGCCCCGCCCCGCGCCCTGGCGCCGTTGGCCAGCGCGCCCATCGCCGACACGTTGCCGCCGCCGGACACCAGCGTCCAGCCGCGCATGGCGATGGCCTCACCGACGCGGGTGGCCAGGTCGAGCAGCTCGGGATGGGTCGGCCCTGCCGCGCAATACACACACACCGCCCATTGGCGGTCGGGTTCTACGGACATGCGGACAAGCTGACCATATGATCCGGCCGTGCCAGTTGAGTGGGTCACCGCGCCGCCCGAGCCCGTACTGGATGCCGTCGACACCGGCCTTTCCGAGCACGCCGGTGCGGTGTTGATCGGGCCTGCGGGGGTGGGTAAGACGACGTTGGCCCGCTCGGCCGTGCAGCGGTTCGGCTCCCGGTTCGACCGCGTCGACTGGGTCACCGCGACGACGCCGATGGCCGCGGTTCCGTTCGCTGCCGTCGCCCACCTGATCGACATCCCCAGCGCAAGTAAGCCCGCGGAGGTGCTGCGCACGGCCCGCGAGACGCTGGGCGACGGGCGGCTGCTGGTGGTCGACGACGCGCATCTGCTGGACCGGCTGTCCGCGGCGCTGATCTACCAGTTGGCGCTCAGCGGCACCGCCAAGCTGATCGTGACGATCGCACCCAACGGTGTGGTGGCCGAGGAGATCGCGACGCTGTGGGACCACGGGCTGCTCGAGCGCGTCGACCTGCAGCCGCCGGGCCACGACGACACCCGGCTGGCCGCCGTGATCGACGATTTCGTACGCTCGCTCCCGACTGCGGGGTACCAGGCGCTGCAGTACCTCGCGGTAGACGATCCGCTGCCGCAGCCCTCGCTCGCGGAACTGCTGGGGCGTGCGGCACTGGACGAGGCGCAGTCGTGCGGCGCGGTCGTGGCCGACGGGAAGTGGGTGCGCCCGGCGCATCCGCTGTTCGTCGACGCGGTGCGCGAGGCGTTGGGTGGGCCGGAATTGCGCCGGCTGCGCACCGAGGTGGTCGACCGGCTGGCCGCGGCACCCGGTGACGGTGTGGTCAGCCGGTTGCGCCGCGCGGTGCTGGCGATGGACTGCGACAGCCCGCAGCCGCCCGCCGAGGTGGTCGAGGCGGCCGAGGAAGCGCTGCGGCTCGGCGATCTGGTGCTTGCCGAGCGGCTCGGCCGGGTGGCGCTGCAGCGGGCACCCGATCTGCGCACGCGGCTGACGCTGGGCTACGCGCTGGCGTGGCAGGGCCGCGGCCGCGACGCCGACGCGGTGCTCGACGAGGTGGACCCGTCGGCATTGTCGGAGACCGAGTTGATGGCGTGGGCGTTGCCGCGGGCGGCCAACCAGTTCTGGATGCTGTCCGAACCGGAGCGGGCGACGGCGTTTCTGCAGGCGACGCGTAACCGGGTCACCTCGCCGACGGCGCGAACCACCCTGGAGGCGTTGTCGGCGACGTTCGCGATGAACGCGGGCAATCCCGCTCGAGCCAAGCAGATCGCCGACGATGTGCTGTCCTCCGCTGCGGCCGATGACACCGCGGTCGGCTGGGCGGCGGCGGCCGCGGCGTTGAGCGCGGCCCGAATGGGACGTTTCGGCGAGGTCGACGCCCTGGCCGAGCGCGCGATCGCCGCCGGGCATCCCGGGCTGCTGCGGTTCACCAGCGGTTTCGGTCAGACCACCGCGCTGGTGATGAGCGGGGCGCTGGACGAGGCCCAGGCGTTGGGCCGGCGGCTCGCCGATTTCGCGCAGCTGCAGCAGCCCGGCCGCGCGATCGGTGAGGTGTTGGTCGCCGACGTGCTGATCGCCAAGGGTGAGCTGGAAGAAGCCGTGGCGTTGCTGCGGCCGGCGGCGGCCGCGCTGGCCCCGACCGGGTACTCGTGGGGCCCGCTGGCGTGGATGCTGCTGGCGCAGGCGCTGGGTCAGCTGGGCGCGACGGTCGAGGCGGCAAAAGCGTTGTCACGCGCGGAATCCCGGCACGGGTTGAAGTCGATGTTGTTCGCCCCCGAGCTGGCGCTGGCGCGGGCGTGGACGATGTTTGCGCGCCGAAACCAGCACGGTGCGGTCGACGCCGCGCGTGACGCGGTGCGCAGCGCCGAACGCGGCGGACAGTCAGCGGTGGCGCTGCGGGCGCTGCTCGACACCGTGCGGCTCGGCGATATCCGGGCGGTCGACGGGCTCACGCGGGTCAGCGCCCAATGCGACTGCGCGGTGGGCCAGGTGGCGCTCGCACACGCCCGCGCGCTGGTGGACCGGGATGCGGATGCGCTGGCCGAGGTGTCGATGCGCTACGCCGCGATCGGGATGCTGCGCGCGGCCGAGGACGCGTCAGCGCAGAGCCGGAAGCTGAGCTGAATTTGGTGTCATGGCCGGTGCAGTCACGGCTCTAGACTCTCTAGGCATGAGCGGCAACCTGTACGTACAGCCCGAAGGTGTGCGGTCCTGCGCCCAGATCCACGAGCGGGTCGTCGGCGGGTTGTCGCAGTTGATGGGCTCGGGCGCAACCGATGCCACCGGTGTGCAGACCAGCCACGGCGCCATCGCGTCCGCGGTGAGCACCGCGCTGTCGGGTGTGCTGGGCACCCGCCACGGCACCATGCAGACCACCGCCACCTCGGGCACCACGATCGCCGGACTTCTGCAGAAGGCCGCCCAGATGTACGAGCAGGGCGACCGTAAGGGCGCCGAACGGCTGCGGGCCGCGGCCGACGCCCTCGACTGACGGCGGCGTTACAACCTGCGCGCGACGTCGTCGTCGCCGGTGTCCGGCTGCTGCGGCGGCGCCACCGGGGCCGACTCCGCCGGGCTCTCGCCGGGCGCCGCCCGGTCCTCATCGGCGCGCTGCAGCGGTTCGCGGTCCTGCCCGGATTCTGCTGCGGCGCTGTGGGCGTCGTCGCGCGGCTGGGGTGCGGCACCTGCTCCGGGGCCCGCCGGGGCGCCACCGGTCGCGGCGCCCGTCGGCTGCGCGCTGGCGCCCTGACCGCCGTGGCCACCTTGGCCGCCCTGCATGGCTTGCTGCATCAGTGATCCGAACATGCCGGTCTGCCCGCTGAGCGCCTGCGCGGGGGCGCCCGCCGACTGCCCCATCTGCCCGGCCTGCTGCCCGAGTTGGCCGAGCATCCCGACGACCTGGCCCACCGACTGCGAACCGGCGTCATCGGAGTTGGCATACGCGGCCTGCGCGGCCCCGACCTTGCCGGAGAAGGTGTTCTCCTTGGCCGACAGCGCCGCCACGTTGGCGGCCAGTTGCGCGCCCAACGTCGGCAGCACGGCCGAGATGGTCGAGCTCATCGCGTCCTGGCCCGCGGGAATCGTTGGGATCTGCGGCAATTCGACCGCAGCCGCGTTCCAGCTGATGCTCTCGGGCTTTCTCAGCGGACTAGACATCGGGTATCTCCTGCCTCACCAGTCGTCGTCGACGTCGTCTTCGTCGAGGTCGTGTTCAAGCGGTGCCGGCGCCGAGATTCCGGCCACTGTGCCGCCGCTGGTGCCGCGCTGGCCCATCATCGGCGCCATCCCGCCCATGCCGCCGCCTACCCCGGCGGCCGCCGGCGCGACGCCGCCTGCCACCGCGGCCCCGGCCGCCGCGCCCTCGGCGGGGGCGGTGCTCACCGGCTTGCTGCCCACCAGGTTCGCCATCTGCGGAGTCTGCAGCGGGGTTCCGCCGGCGCCCGGCAGCCCCGCCGCGCGCACCATGCCCGAACCTCCGCCCGCGCCCGAGCCACCGGCCAGCGGATGGTTGGAGAACGACGAGAACGGTAGGCCCGCCGAACCCAATGCGTCGGCCTTGCCGCCTTGACCGAACAGCGATGTCAGCTGCTGCAACGGTTGCGAGAGCTGTTGGCCCATCTGCTGGGGCACCGCCATCAGCGCCTGGCCGATCTGCATGGGCATCTGGGCTGCCATCGAGCCCATCTGGGTGGCCATCTGCATGGCCTGCTGCGGACCCTCCGCGGCTTGTTTGGCGGCTTCTTCCCCGCTGTCCTGGGCGTCTTTGGCGCCCGGCACCGGGGGGGCGCCGACGAGCGGGATGCTCGGCGGCACCCCGAGCGTGTTGGCCAGCTCGGTCGTATTGGTGGTCACGTTGGCGATGTTCTGCGACAGGCCCATCTTGATGCGGCTCTGCACCAGCTGCTGGGCGTTGCCGAACGGCATCGCCGCGATGGCCTCGCATTCGTGCTGGACTTCTTGGGCGATGGTGTTGGCCAGCATCTTCGTCTTGACGACGGTGGCCTCCATCGCGCGCAGCTTGGCCGCGATCGCGGCGGCCTGTGCGGCGTTGGCTTCGTGGCCGCCGATGATCGTGCTGGCCTCCCCGGCCGCGGCGAGCGATCCGGCACCCTCCCAGGTGTCGGACAGCTGCATCAACTGGCCCTGCTGCTGCGGCACGACGGTGCCGGTCACCTTGGCGGCGAACGCTTCATACGAGGCCGCGGCCGCCGCTAGGACCTCTTCGTCGACGTTCGGCCAGCCCGGGCCCGTCACCGTCTGCGACCCGAACGGGCTGACGTCGGGCATGATCCCCATAACGGTCAAATCTACCGTGCCGGCGGTAGCTGCCGGACCGCTTAAATCGGCGCCGATCAGCGCCGACTATGCCGTTTGCAGGCGGCGGTCAGATAGCCGGAGCCGGCGCTGAACACCGATTTCGTCGAGAAACCGGTCGTCGTGGCTGACGACGAGAAACGCACCGCGGTAGGCGTTGAGTGCCGACCGCAGTTGCGCCACGCTGACCAGGTCGAGGTTGTTGGTCGGCTCGTCGAGCAGCAGCAGGTGCGGGGCGGGTTCGCCGAACAGGACGCAGGCCAGCGTGGCGCGCAGCCGCTCGCCACCGGACAGCGCGCCGACCGGCAGGTGAATCCGGGCGCCGCGGAACAGAAACTGCGCGAGCAGGCGCCGCCGCCGGGTCTCGGAGAGGCCGGGCGCGAACGCGTCGAGGTTCTCTGCGACCGACCGCTGCGGGTCCAGCAGGTCGAGTCGCTGTGACAGGTAGGCCAGCCGCCCGTCGGCGCGCCGTACGACGCCGGCGTCGGGGGCCAGCGTGCCGTCGATGATCCGCAACAGGGTGGATTTGCCGACGCCGTTGGGGCCGGTGAGCGCGATGCGTTCGGGTCCTCGCACGCTCAGGTCGACGCCGGTGAACAGGGTGCGCGCGCCGTGTCGGGCGGCGACGCCTTCGAGCCTCAGCAGCGTGCGACCGGCGGGCACGTCGGTCTGCGGCAGGTCGAGCACGATGGCCTCGTCGTCGCGCACGCTGCGCTGCGCGTCGTCGAGGCGCCCCCTGGCATCACCGACCCGGGCGGCGTGCACGTCGTCGGCGCGGCCCGCCGATTCCTGGGCCCTGCGCTTCATCGCGCCCGCCACGATCTTCGGCAGCCCGGCGTCTTTGAGGTTGCGCGCGGCGGTGTTGGCCCGCCGCGCGGCGCGTTCACGCGCCAGCTGCATGTCGCGTTTCTCGCGTTTGAGTTGTTGTTCTGCGTTGCGCAGGTTGTTCTCGGCGACGCGCTGCGCCTCGGCCACGGTCTCGGTGTACATCGTGAAATTGCCGCCGTACAACAGGATTTCGCCACGATGCAGCTCTGCGATGCGGTCCATTCGGTCCAGCAGCATCCGGTCGTGGCTGACCAGCAGCAGACACCCGGGAAAGTCCTCGACCGCGTCGTAGAGCTTTTGGCGCGCGTCGGCGTCGAGGTTGTTGGTCGGCTCATCGAGCAGCAGCACGTCGGGGCGCTGCAGTAGCTGGGCGGCCAACCCGAGCGAGACGACCTCGCCGCCGGACAGCGAACCGAGTGCGCGGTCCAGCGCGATGTGACCCAATCCCAGCCGGTCGAGTTGGGCTCGGCAGCGCTCCTCGACGTCCCAGTCGTCACCGATCGCGGCGAACACGTCGTCGCCGGCATCCCCGTCGGCCAGGGCGTTCAGCGCGGCGATGACGGGGGCGACGCCGAGCACCTCGGCCACGGTGCGCTCGGCGACGAACGGCAGCGTCTGCGGCAGGTAGCCGAGCGTGCCGTCGACGGTGACCGATCCCGTGGTGGGCCGGTACTCGCCGGCGATGAGCTTGAGCAGCGTGCTCTTGCCGGCACCGTTGGGCGCGACCAGGCCGGTGCGGCCGGGACCGACGCTGACCGACAGGTTCTCAAAGAGAGGGGTGTCGTCCGGCCAGGCGAACGACAGATTCGAGCAGACGATGGAAGACATGCGAGAGAACTCTCGATAACGAAAAACGACTGGGACACCGGAGTCGTTGTCTCACCGCATGCTTTCAGCGTACGGACCCGGTCAACCGGTTAAATACCGCCGCAGCATGTCGGTGGCGGCGGTGATGGCCGCGGTCTCCACCCGCTCGTCGGCGCGGTGCGCGAGGTTCGGGTCACCCGGGCCGTAGTTGACCGCAGGGATGCCCAGCGCGGCGAAGCGTGCGACGTCGGTCCATCCGTACTTGGCCCGCACCTGTCCCCCGGCGGCGGCCACCAGCGCGGCGGCGGCCGGTTTGGTCAGCCCCGGCAGCGCACCCGCCGCGGAGTCGGTGAGCTCGATCTGCACGTCGAGGCCGTCGAGCACCTCGTGCACGTGGTGCAGCGCCCGTTGCGGGCTGCGGTCGGGCGCGAAGCGGAAATTCACCGTCACCGACGCCGAGTCGGGGATGACGTTGCCCGCGATTCCGCCGTCGACGCCGACCGCGGAGAGCCCCTCGCGGTACACGCAGCCGTCGATGTCGACGCTGCGGGCCTGGTATGCCTCGAGGCGCGCGAGCACCGCGCCGAGTTTGTGGATGGCGTTGTCGCCCAACCATGATCGTGCCGAGTGCGCGCGGGTTCCCGAGGCGGTGACGACGACGCGCAGCGTGCCCTGACAGCCCGCCTCGATGTATCCGCCGGACGGTTCGCCGAGGATCGCGACGTCGGCGGCCAGCCAGTCGGGCAGTTCGCGCTCGATGCGCCCCAACCCGTTTGCGCTGGCTTCGATTTCCTCGCAGTCGTAGAGCACCAGGGTGATGTCGTGGCGCGGTTCGGCGACCGTCGCGGCCACGTGCAGAAAGACCGCGTCGCCGGATTTCATGTCGGAGGTGCCGCAGCCGTAGAGATGCGGGCCGTCGAACCGGCTGGGCAGGTTGTCGGCGGCCGGCACGGTGTCGGTGTGGCCGGCCAGCAGCACGCGCGACGGGCGACCGTGGTTCGTGCGGGCCAGCACGGCGTCGCCGTTGCGGATGATCTCGAAGCCGGTGGTCTGCTCGCGCAGCGCCGCCTCGATCTCGTCGGCGATGCGCTGCTCGTTGCGGGACTCGCTGGGGATGTCGACCAGCGCCGCGGTCAACGCGATCGGATCAGCGTGCAAGTCCAGGCCCACACCGCTTGAGGTTAGTCGAGTAGCCTCATGCGACGTGACTTCTGCTTCTGGCGTCGGCCTGGCGACCATCGCGGCCGACGGATCCGTCCTCGACACCTGGTTCCCGGCCCCCGAACTCGGCGGCGACGGCCCCGCCGGCACCACCCGGCTCTCGGCGGCCGAGGTGCCCGCGGAACTGGGTGAGCTCACCGGCCGCGACGACGACCGCGGCGTGGAGATGGTCGCCGTGCGCACCGTCGCGTCGCTGGCCGACAAGGCGGCCGACGCATACGACGTGTATCTGCGGCTGCACCTGCTGTCGCACCGGCTGGTGGCCCCGCACGGGCTCAACGCCGACGGCTTCTTCGGCCTGTTGACCAACGTGGTGTGGACCAACCACGGCCCGTGTGCGGTGGAGGGGTTCGAGACGGTGCGCGCCCGGCTGCGCCGCCGCGGCCCGGTCACCGTCTACGGCGTCGACAAATTCCCGCGGATGGTCGACTACGTGCTGCCCGCGGGGGTGCGGGTGGCCGACGCCGACCGGGTGCGGCTGGGCGCCCACCTCGCGTCGGGCACCACCGTCATGCATGAGGGCTTCGTCAACTTCAACGCGGGCACCCTGGGCAGTTCGATGGTGGAGGGCCGCATCTCGGCGGGAGTGGTCGTCGACGACGGCTCCGACGTGGGCGGCGGCGCGTCGATCATGGGTACGCTGTCGGGCGGTGGCACCGAGGTGATTTCGGTGGGTAAGCGCTGCCTGCTCGGCGCCAATGCGGGCCTTGGCATTTCGCTGGGTGACGACTGTGTGGTCGAGGCGGGTCTCTATGTCACCGCGGGCACCAAGGTGCAGACCGGCGACGGCCAGACCGTCAAGGCGCGGGAACTCTCGGGCGCCAACAACCTGTTGTTCCGGCGCAATTCGGTGACCGGCGCGGTGGAGGTGGTCAACCGCGACGGCAGCGGTATCACGCTCAACGAGGCGCTGCACCAGAACTAATCCACTTGGCTCATTTTGGCGCGAGCGTGCGTGTTTGAGGGCGACACGCCGTCGAAAAACCGAAGTTTACGCACGCTCGCAAGCCTTAACTCGCCGCGTTGGGCTTCAGCGGAGGGCAGCGCCCGTCGACCGCCGCGCGTTCGAAATGCCAGATCTCGTTGGCGTATATCTGGCACAGCCCGAACCGAGACCCGTTGCGGATCAACCACATGTCGGCCTGCACGGGTGAGATGTCGACGGCTTCACCGGTGACGTGCTTCGACACCTCCGGCGCGGCGACGAACTCCCGGGCGGCCTCGACGCTGCCGTATTCCTGCACACGCATGTCGAACAGCCGCCGCTGAAAGCCCAATGTCCGCCAGCCGGAGGTGATGCGCATGTCGATGCCGTCGGCCGCGGCGGCCCGGGCGGCGTCTTGAACCGCCTTGAGCAGCAACGGGTCAAGCCACCCCACGATCGGGTTGGATACGTCGAACGGGGACAGCGTCTTGCCGGCGGGCAACCAGCCGCCCACCGTGTCGGTGGCCGCGGCGCCGATGTGTAGCGGTTCGATCGGGGGCGCAGGTTGCGGCGCCGGTGCGGGCGCGCCGCATGCGCACAGCGAGATCGCCGCCAATGCCGTGGCCGCCGTTGCCGCGAGCGTGCGTAAAGTTCGGGCTTTCGACGGCGTGTCGCCCTCAAACACGCACGTCCCCAGCTTGCGCGTGGGCCCACGCGGGAGAAAAAGGGGCGGGGTCAATCTTCGGCGGCCAGGATGCAGAACTCGTTGCCCTCCGGATCGGCGAGCACCACCCAGCTGGCGTCGCGCTGACCGACGTCGACGTGCCGGGCGCCCATCCCGATCACGCGCTGCACCTCGGCCTGCTGATCGTCGGGCCGGAAATCGAAGTGGATGCGGTTCTTGACCACCTTGGCGTCGGGCACCGCCAGGAACAGCCAGTTCGGTCCCGCACCCGGCGGGGCGTGCAGCACGACATCGCCGTCGTCGTCGACGTGCTTCTGCCAGCCCAACAGCTGCGCCCACCAGGAGCCCAGCATCGTCGCATCGTGTGCGTCGATGCAGATCTCGTCGAACCTCAATCCCATTGCGCCAACTCCTTTTTGAGCACCTTTCCCATGGGGTTGCGCGGCAGCGCATCAACCAGCCGCACCTCACGCGGCCGCTTATGCGCCGAGAGTTCCTGCGCCACATAATCGATCAGCGTCGACGGGTCGGCGTCGCCGACGACGAACGCGACGATGCGCTGGCCCAGATCGTCGTCGGGCACGCCGACGACGGCGGCCTCCCGAACCCCGGGATGTCCCAGCAACACCGTCTCGACCTCGCCTGCGCCGACCCGGAACCCACCGGTCTTGATCAGATCCACGGATTCGCGGCCGACGATGCGGTGCATCCCGTCACCGTCGATCACCGCGACGTCGCCGGTCCGATACCAGCCGTCGTCGTCGAGCACCTCGGCGGTGACCTCCGGTCTGTTGAGGTATCCGTCGAACAGGGTAGGGCCCCGAACCTGCAGCCGCCCAATGGTTTCGCCGTCGTGGGGCACATCGGCACCGTGCTCGTCGACCAGTCGGGTCTCGACCCCGGCCAGCGGCAGGCCCACCCAGCCGGGCCGGCGCTCGCCGTCGACGCGGGTGCTCAACGTGATCAGCGACTCGGTGGCGCCGTACCGCTCGATCGGCCGGTGCCCGGTGACGGCGGCCAGCTTGTCGAACACCGGCACCGGCAGCGGCGCGCTGCCCGACACCAGCAGTCGCGCCGACGCCAACGCCGTCGCCACGGCGTGGTCGTCGGCGACCCGCGACCACACCGTGGGCACCCCGAAGTACAACGAACCACCGGCCGCGGCATAGGCCACCGGATCCGGTCTCCCGGTGTGTATGAACCGGTTTCCGGTGCGCAGCGAGCCGAGGAGCCCCAGCACCAGCCCGTGCACGTGGTAAAGGGGCAGGCCGTGCACCAGCGTGTCATCAGGGGTCCATTGCCAAGCCTCGGCGAGCGCGTCGATGTCGGCGGCAACCGCGCGCCGGCTCAGGATCACGCCCTTGGGCGCCCCGGTCGTGCCCGATGTGTAGATGATCAGCGCGGGCGCATCGGCAGGCGGTTCGGCGTAGCGGTGCCACGACCGCGCATGCAGGCGCACCGGCACGTGTTGCAGGCCGTGGTCGTCGGCCGGCTTCTCACCCAGCCAGGCTTGCGCACCCGAATCGGTGACGATGTGCCTGCGTTCGGTGGCGCCGACGTCGGCGGGCACCGGAACGACGGGCACGCCGGCAATCAAACAGCCCGTGACGGCCAGCACGGTGGATGCGGTCGGGGCGGCCAGCACCGCGACGCAGCTTGCCCCCGCGATCCGTTCGGCCACCGAGGTCGCCGCGCCGACCAGATCGCTGCGGCTCAGCACGGCTCCGTCGATGCGGACCGCGTCGCCGATATCGGCGCCGCCGGCGACGGCCGCGGGGTTCAGCGAGGCAAGCAACACGTGCGTGAGGATACTGGGCGCGTGAACTCCATCCAGACCATCGCGTCGCGCGAGGTGTACCGCAACAACTGGTTGACGATGCGCGAGGACGCGATCCGCCATCCCGACGGCAGCGACGGCATCTACGCCGTCGTCGACAAGCCGTCGTATGCGCTGGTGATGGCGTGCGACGACGACCGATTTCATCTCGTCGAGCAGTTCCGCTATCCGATCGGGCTACGGCGCTGGGAATTCCCGCAGGGCACCGCGCCGGGCGCCGACGAGATGGCGCCGGCGGACCTCGCCGCGCTCGAGCTGCGCCAGGAAACCGGGTTGCGGGCCTCCGATATGCAGGTGCTCGGTCAGCTCGACGTCGCCCCGGGCATGAGCAGCCAGCGTGGCTGGGTCTTTCTGGCCACGGGCATCACCGAGGGCGAGCACGAACGCGAGCATGAAGAACAGGACATGCACAGCGAGTGGTTCGCCCGTGCCGAGGTGCAACGGATGATCCGCGACGGCGAGATCACCGACGCCCAGTCGGTTGCCGCGTGGGCGCTGCTGTTGCTCGCCGGGCGTTAGCCGTTGCGGCCGAGTCCCGGCCGAGATAAACACGTGATCTGTTCGTGGCCAGCGCGATCCGTGTCTCACCAGGGGTTTTACCGCCCGCCCGAATAGTGTGGCTGGCATGTCTGCCAGTCGGAAGTGGAGCGCGCTGTTGGTCGCTACTTCCGCTGCGACAGGATGTCTTTCGTCGATGCCGATCGCTTCGGCGGCAGACGCCCAATGGAACGGGCGCTATCAGATCATCACGTTCGCGTCCGACAAGATCGGCACCAGCGTGGCCGCGTCGCAGGCCGAACCGGACTTCAGCGCCGAATACGTGTTATCCACCGACTGTTCGAGCGGGCTGTGCGTGGCCACGGTCGTGGACGGCCCCGCACCGAGCAATCCGACCATTCCGCAACCGGTCCGCTACACCTGGGACGGATCACGCTGGCATTACTCCTACAACTGGCAGTGGGAGTGCTTCCGCGGCGACGGTTTGCCCAGACAGTACGCGCCGGCGCAGTCACGCGTGTTCTACGCTCCCGACATCGACGGGTCGCTGTTCGGTACGTGGCGCACCAACATCCTTTCCGGCGCGTGCCGCGGCACCGTCACCATGCCGGTGGCTGCGCGTCCGGTGTAGGGCGAACTATGCCGAAAGACGTTGCGCGGCAGCGTCGATGCGCTCGTCGGGTGCGGTCAACGCGACGCGCACGTGGTGTGACCCACGCGGACCGTAGAACTCGCCCGGCGCCACCAGGATGCCACGCTCTGCCAGCCACGCGACGGTTTCTCGGCACGGCTGGCCGCGCGTGGCCCACAGATACAACCCCGCCTCCGAGTCGTCGACGGTGAACCCCGCCGATCGCAGCGCCGGCAGCAGCACATCGCGTCGCCGCGCGTAGCGGGCGCGCTGGTCGCGCTCGTGCTCGTCGTCGTCGAGCGCGGCGACCATCGCGGACTGCACTGGCGTCGGCACCATCATTCCGGCGTGCTTGCGCACCGCCAACAACTCCGCCACGAGCGCCGCATCGCCGGCCACGAAACCGGCCCGGTACCCCGCAAGAGACGACGACTTGGACAACGAGTGCACCGCCAACAGCCCGGTGTGGTCACCCTCGCTGACCGACGGATGCAGCACCGACAGCGGTTCGGCGTCCCAGCCCAACCCCAGATAGCACTCGTCGGAGGCGATCAGCACCCCGCGCTCGCGCGCCCAGCCGACGACCTTGCGCAGATGGTCGACGCCCAGCACCTTGCCCGTCGGATTGCTCGGTGAGTTGATGTACACCAGCGCGGGCCGTTGCGGGCCGAGCTGGGTCAGCGAGTCCGCCCGCAGCACCTGCGCTCTGGCCAGCCGTGCGCCCACATCGTAAGTGGGGTAGGCCAATTCGGGCACCACGACGGTGTCCTGCGGCCCCAGACCCAGCAGCGTCGGCAACCAGGCGATCAGCTCCTTGGTGCCAATCACCGGTAACACCGCCGCCTCCGACAGCCGGGTGACCCCGTAGCGACGGGCCAACGCCGCCACGGCCGATTCCCGCAACGCCGATGTGCCGGCGGTAGTCGGATAACCCGGTGATGCGCTCGCCGCCGCCAGCGCATCGCGGATCACCGGCGCCACCGGGTCGATCGGGGTACCGACCGACAGGTCGACGATGCCGTCAGGGTGCGAGCGGGCCAACGCGGTGACGTCGGCCAGAGTGTCCCACGGGAACACCGGCAGCGACGCCGAGCGGAGGTTCCGCACCGCGCGCTGCTCCACGGACATGTGCCCGCCTCGCTGACGAACCGTTATCAGTCCTCGCCCTGGGGCGGCAGATCCTTGACGACCTGCGGGTCGTTCTCGGTCATGCCCACCTTGGACGCGCCGCCCGGCGATCCCAGCTCGACGAAGAAGTCGGCGTTGATCTGGGTGTACTCGCCCCACTGGTCGGGCACATCGTCTTCGTAGTAGATGGCCTCGACCGGGCAGACCGGCTCGCATGCGCCGCAGTCGACGCATTCGTCCGGATGGATGTACAGCATGCGTGTGCCCTCGTAGATGCAGTCGACAGGGCACTCCTCGATACACGCCTTGTCTTTGACGTCGACGCAGGGTTCGGCAATCGTGTACGTCACAGGTTGCTCCTCGATCTCCTGTCCAGCGGGGCTGTTCGTTCTTGGACGGTGGTCTCAGTGTGCCTTATGTGCGCGCTCGCCCTCGGCTAAGGGTGGCGCGTGGTTACTGATACTAAACGTTGCACATACAGGCCGCCTACCGCGACTCCCCTATGCGCCTCAGTGCACTGCAACACGTTGCATATGCCGGCCGCGGGTTTTAGGCTGCCGGCGTGGCATTACCCCACGCGATCCTGGTGGCGTTGAGCGAACAGCCCGGTTCCGGCTACGAGCTTGCCCGCCGGTTCGACCGGTCCATCGGTTACTTCTGGGCCGCATCGCACCAGCAGATCTACCGCACCCTGCGCACCATGGAAGACGACGGCTGGGTGCATGCGACGCCGGTTGTCCAGCAGGGCCGACCGGACAAAAAGGTCTACACGGTCTCCGACGCCGGGCACGCCGAGCTGGCCCGCTGGATCGCCGAACCGTTGTCCGGCCGGGGCAGCACGGTGGCCGACAACCGCACGCGCGAGCTGGCCGTGAAAGTCCGTGGCGCCACCTACGGCGACGTCACCGCGTTGCGCACCCAGGTGATCGCGCTGCGGGCCGAACGGGCCGACCTGCTCGACACCTACCGGGGTTACGAGAAGCGGCAGTTCCCCAACCCGGCGGACCTCAAAGGCGGTGCACTGCACCAGTATCTGGTGTTGCGCGGCGGTATCCGCGCCGAGGAAAGCGCGATCGCCTGGCTCGACGAGGTTGCCGCGGCGCTGGAGGGCACGTGAGCTATCCAAACCTGTTGTCGCCACTGGACCTTGGGTTCACCACACTGCGCAACCGCGTCGTGATGGGATCGATGCACACCGGCCTGGAAGACCGGGCCCGCGATACCGGACGGCTCGCCCACTACTTCGCCGAACGCGCCCGCGGCGGCGTCGGCCTCATCATCACCGGCGGCTACGCGCCGAACCGGACGGGATGGCTCCTCCCGTTCGCCGCACAGATGCTCACCTCGGCAGACGCGCGTCGGCACCGCAGGATCACGGGCGCGGTGCACGCCGAGGGCGCCAAGATCCTGCTTCAGGTGCTGCACGCCGGACGCTATGCCTACCACCCGCTTTCGGTCAGCGCGTCGGCGATCAAGGCACCGATCAATCCGTTCACGCCGCGGGCGCTGCGCAACGTCGACGGTACGATCGCCGATTTCGTGCGGTGCGCGGTGCTGGCCAGGGAGGCCGGCTACGACGGTGTCGAGGTGATGGGCAGCGAAGGGTATCTGCTCAACCAGTTCCTCGCGCCGCGCACGAACAAGCGCACCGACGCGTGGGGCGGCACACCCGAGAACCGGCGGCGTCTCCCTGTCGAGATCGTGCGCCGCATCCGCGCCGCCGTCGGCGAGGACTTCATCATCTGCTACCGCATGTCGATGGCCGACTACGTCGAGGACGGCCAGAGCTGGGATGAAATCCTCGCCCTGGCAAGTGAAGTCGAGGCTGCCGGTGCGACGATCATCAATACCGGCATCGGCTGGCACGAAGCGCGGGTGCCCACGATCGTCACCTCCGTACCCAACAGCGCGTTCGTCGACATCAGCAACGCGGTGGCCGAACACGTCAGCGTCCCGGTGGTCGCGTCCAACCGGATCAACATGCCGCAGGCCGCCGAGCAGATCCTGAACGAGGGCCACGTGCGACTGATCTCGATGGCGCGCCCACTGCTGGCCGACCCGGACTGGGTGCGCAAGGCCGAAAGCGACGCCGCCGATGAGATCAACACGTGCATCTCGTGCAACCAGGCCTGCCTGGATCACGCGTTCGCACGCAAAACCGTGTCGTGCCTGTTGAATCCGCGGGCCGGACACGAGACCACGTTGGTGCTGGAGCCGACGCGGCGCACCAAACGCGTCGCGGTGGTCGGCGCGGGACCGGCCGGGCTCTCCGCCGCCGTCACCGCCGCCCAGCGGGGACACCGGGTCACGCTGTTCGAAGCGGGCCCGACCATCGGCGGCCAATTCGACCTGGCGCGAAGGATTCCGGGCAAGGAGGAGTTCAGCGAGGCCATCCGCTACTACACGACGATGCTGGACAAGCACGCCGTCGACGTGCGGTTGAACACCCGCGCCGACGTCGCGGCGCTTGCGGGTTTCGATGACGTGGTGCTGGCCACCGGTGTGGCGCCGCGGATGCCGGACATCCCGGGCATCGACCATCCGAAGGTGCTCTCCTACGCCGAGGTCATCACCGGCGCGCCGGTCGGCAAGACCGTGGCCGTCGTCGGCGCCGGCGGCATCGGTTTCGATGTGAGCGAGTTGCTGATCACCGACGAGTCCCCGACCCTGAACCTCAAGGAATGGAAGGCCGAATGGGGTGTCGTCGATCCCCAGGAAGCGCGGGGCGCGGTGACGACACCGCTGCCCGCCCCTGCGGCTCGCGAAGTGTTTCTGCTGCAACGCACCAAGGGCGCGCAGGGCACGCGACTGGGTAAGACGGCGGGCTGGGTGCACCGGGCGTCGCTGAAGGCCAAGGGGGTACACCAGCTTTCCGGGGTGAACTACGAACGCATCGACGACGGCGGGCTGCACATCAGCTTCGGCCCGAAGCGGGCCAACCCGCGTTTGCTCGCCGTGGACAACGTGGTGATCTGCGCGGGTCAGGAGCCCGTCCGCGAGCTCGAAGAGTCGTTGCGGCACAACGGGATCACCCCGCACATCATCGGTGGCGCCGCGGTGGCCACCGAACTCGACGCCAAGCGCGCGATCCGGCAGGGCACCGAGGTGGCGGCCAGCCTCTGACAAAACGCACACAAATCGCGGGCGGCCAGATATACCTGCAGCATGACGCAGCGCTGTGCACCGATCCGCAGAGACGCCGTCGTGCATGTCCGCCAGCTCACCGCTGACGAGTTGGACGCCTTGCGCGCGGCGAAGACGATCTTCAAGGAAAGCGCATGGGACGAGTGGCGGACCACCCAGCCGCTGACCTTCGACGGGTTCAACGAAAATTTCGAGGTACCCGTGGATTTCGCCACCGACCTGGTGTCGGTGCCGGGTGTGGTGTCGTGGTTCATCCCGCGCGCCGGCCGCTATGCACGGGCGGCCGTGCTGCACGACTATCTATGGCGCTACCCGGAGCGCACCGGTTGCGACCGCCGCCAGGGCGACTACCGGTTCCGCCGCCAGATGCAGCGCGACGGCGTGAGCCTGCTGCGGCGCTGGATCATGTGGGCTGCGGTGCGGATGGCCGCGATCGTGCAGGGCAAGGGTGGTGCCGGGTGGCAGCGGGATGTGCCGGGCGCGCTGGCGCTGCTGGTGCTCGTCGCGCTGCCCGTCGTTCTGCTACCGGGCATCGCGATCCTCGCCTCGAGCTTCGTGTTCTGGATTCTCGAGACCATCGTCGCGCTGGTGGCTCCCGACGAGACACCGCAGCGGATCCAGTTGAAGACCTGACGCGCTACTGCTGTTTGGTCGCCTCGATCTCGAGGGTGACGGTGACCTTGTCGCCGACCACGGCACCACCGGTCTCCAGCGGCATGTCGATGTCGATACCGAAGTCGCGGCGGTTCAGTACCACCGACGCCTCGAAGCCGGCGACCTCGCCCTGGCCCATACCCGCGTTGACGCCGTTGAACTCCAACGCCAAGCTGACCGGCCTGGTGACGCCCTTGATCGTGAGGTCGCCATCGAGGACGTAGTCGTCGCCGTCCGGGCGTACGGCGGTCGAAGTGAACGTGGCGGTCGGATACTTCTCGACGTCGAAGAACTCTGCCGACCGCAGGTGTGTGTCGCGCTGCTCGTTACCGGTGCTGACCGACGCGATCGAGACCTCCGCGGTCACCGACGGGGTGCCGTCGTCGGCGACGGTGATCGCACCGCTGAAGTCGTCGAACCTGCCTCGTACCTTGCTCACCATCAGGTGGCGTACCGAAAAGCCCACGGTCGAGTGCGCGGGGTCGATCGTCCAGGTGCCGGTGTTCAAGCCGGCTTGCACTGCAGTCGTCATAGTCACTTCTCCTTCGTCCATCGTTGAGGTTGCGGGTAGGCGCATCGCCCACCCTCATCCCGAGTAAACGGACCGTAGTCCGGCACTATTCCCGACTGCGGCGGGCATCCGTGGTGAGCGTGCGCGAATGCGGGTAAATCGCGGCGTGTCGGGGCTCAAACACGCACGCTCGCGATGACGGGGCCGGGGCGGGCCTAGGCCGCCAGCGGGTCGTATGTCGTGGAGCGCTGCCGCGCCCGGCGGCCGATGCCCTCGGCGATCGCCGTCAGCTCCTCGACAGTCTTGGCCGAGCCGAACTCCGAACCGGCCATCCGCGAGATGGTCTCCTCCATCAGCGTCCCGCCGAGGTCGTTCGCGCCGCCACGCAGCATCACTTGTGTGCGCTCGGTGCCGAGCTTGACCCAGCTGGTCTGGATGTTGGCGATCCTGCCGTGCAACATGATGCGCGCCAGCGCGTGCACCGCGCGGTTGTCGCGGTGCGTCGGCCCGGGCCGCGCACCGCCGGCCAGATATAGCGGCGAGCTCTGGTGGACGAACGGCAACGGAACGAACTCGGTGAATCCGCCGGTGCGGTCCTGGATCTCGCGCAGCACCCGCAGGTGGCCGACCCAGTGCCGCGGGGTGTCGACATGGCCGTACATCATCGTCGAGCTCGACGGCAACCCGACTTCATGGGCGGCAGTGACGATTTCGATCCACATCGACGTCGGCAACTTACCCTTGGTCAGCACCCAGCGCACTTCGTCGTCGAGGATCTCCGCCGCCGTGCCGGGGATACTCCCCAGCCCCGCCTCACGCAACGCGGTCAGCCACTCCCGCGTCGAGAGCCCGCTGCGGGCAACGCCGTTGGCGATCTCCATCGGCGAGAAGGCGTGCACATGTATGGAAGGAACCCGGGCCTTGACCGCGCGCACCAGATCGGCGTAGCCCGTCACCGGCAGTTCGGGATCGATACCGCCCTGCATGCACACCTCGGTGGCGCCGGCCACGTGTGCCTCCCACGCTCGGTCGGCGACCTCGTCGACGGACAGCGAGTACGCATCGGCGTCGCCCTTGCGCTGCGCGAACGCGCAGAAGCGACATCCGGTGTAGCAGATGTTGGTGAAGTTGATGTTGCGGTTGACGACGAAGGTGACGTCATCGCCGACGGTGTCATGACGAAGCGAATCCGCCAGGGCGCCAACAGCATCCAATGCCGGGCCGTCGGCCACGGCAAGCGCCAGGTACTCATCGTCGGACAGGCCCGCCGGATCCTGTTCGGCTTTGCGCAGCGCGGCCAGCACGTCGGTGTCGATGCGCTCGGGGGCCCGAGCGGCCAGTTCGTTCACCTTCTCCCGGATCGACTCCCAGTCGCCGAACGCGCTGCCAAGATCGCTGCGGGTGTCGGTCAACCGTCCCGCGGTATCGATGGCCGAATGAAGGTCGGTGCGGCCCAACGACTCCCATGCCTCGTCAGGCTCCTGCCACGGCTGCCCCACGGGGTTGACATCGGCCGCCAACCCGGTCGCCGGATCGGCGAGCGCGTCGACGTGACCACGCACCCGCGGATCGATCCACGCCGCGCCTGCCTGGACGTACTGCGGTTGGGCGGTGAGCCGCGGCATCAGGTCGTAGCCGGCTTCGGCGGTGACCGAGGCCAACTCGTCTAACCCCGGCCATGGGCGCTCCGGGTTGACGTGGTCGGGCGTCAGAGGCGACACGCCGCCCCAGTCGTCGACACCGGCGCCGACCAGCGTCAGGCACTCCGAGCGCGACACCAGGTTCGGCGGCGCCTGCACCCTCATCTTCGGCCCCATCACCAGGCGGGTGACCGCCACGGTCGCGATGAAGTCGTCGAAGGCCGCGTCCGGTGACGACGCCATCGCGGTGTGGTCCTTGGCGCGGAAGTTCTGCACGATGACTTCCTGCACGTGGCCGAACTCCTTATGGGAGCGCCGGATCGCGTGGATGGTTTCGGCACGTTCGGTCAGGTTCTCGCCGATGCCGACGAGCAGGCCCGTGGTGAACGGGATGGACAACCGGCCCGCGTCGGCGAGCACGCGCAGCCGAACCTGCGGGTCCTTGTCCGGGCTGCCGTAGTGCGCCAGGCCTTTGGTCTCGAACAGTCGCCGCGACGTGGTTTCCAGCATCATGCCCATCGACGGGGCCACCGGCTTGAGCCGCGACAGCTCCGACCAGCTCATCACCCCGGGGTTCAGATGCGGCAGCAGGCCGGTCTCCTCCAGTACCCGGATCGCCATCGCCCGTACGTAGTCCAGCGTGGAGTCGTAGCCGCGTTCGTCGAGCCATTGCTTGGCCTCGTCCCAGCGGGTCTCGGGCCGGTCGCCGAGCGTGAACAACGCTTCCTTACAACCCAATTCGGCGCCGCGGCGCGCGACATCGAGGATCTCGTCGGGCTCCATGTACATGCCCTGTCCGGCAGCGCGCAGCTTGCCGGGCACGGTGACGAAGGTGCAGTAATGGCAGGTGTCGCGGCACAGATGGGTGACCGGGATGAACACCTTGCGTGAATAGGTGACCGGGAGGCGGCCGTTGGGGCCGCGTCGGCCGGCGGCCTCGAGCCCCGCGTCACGCACCCGCGCCGCGCTGGCGCACAGGTCGGCGAGGTCGTCGCCGCGCGCGGTCATCGCGATCGCGGCTTCGTCTACGTTGAGCGCCACGCCGTCGCGGGCTCGGCGCAGGACACGCCGCAGGGCGGCGGAGCTCGGGGCGTCGGACTTGGGTGGGACCAACGGATCGGGCAGGTCGGCGCCGCGCTGCGGGTTCAAAGCCACTCTCGTGTAACCCCGACGTCGGCGGCGATCATCCGCCTGTCTCACATATTGAAACGACTGCGCCTGGCATACCGGCCACAGTAGTCCGGTCAGTCCGCCGTGGCGTACACCCCATCTGCGCAATAATCCCCGTAGATTGACAGCAACGTAAGTTCCGCCCACCGCGGCGGCAGGCACCAGAGGAGCCTTGAATGGCCGTACCCGTCAAGTCTGTTCTGATGGCGGGTATCTCCGTCGTCGGAGCCACCGCCATCGCGATCGCCCCGGTTCACGCACCGCTGCCCGATATCGGCACCAGCTACCACTCAGCCCCGGTTCGGGTGGTCTCCGATGAGTTCGTCGAACTGCTCGCGGCGGTCCAACCGGTCACGGTGACCGCGGACCCGGTAGCGCTCAACGCCACCGGCGACGCCATCATCAACGCCTGGAACAGGGTGCTGCCCTGGATCGACTACTGGGTCGAGCTCGCGGCCTACGCCGCCGACTTCATCCCGTTCGGCTACTTCATCCCGATCGGCTACGACATCAGCGCTCAGATCGACATCTTCTACTTCACCCTGATCCGGCCGATCGCCAACAGCTTTGTCGTGGATCTCGTCGCGCCCGTCGTCGACGACCCACTCAACCTCGACAGCTACATCGACGGGTTGTCCACGCTCGGCTCGGTGACGTGGAACTCGCTGCAGAACTTCGTGATTTCGGAGTTCAACTTCTTCTTCGGTTGGCTCATCCCGCCGCTTCCGCCGATCCCGCCACTGCAATCAGCGGTTGAGGAGCCGATGGCGGCGATGTCGCTTGCGGCCACCGAGGAGGAGACCACGGGGCCCGAAGAAGCCGAGCCTGAAGAGATTTCTGAAGAAACCGCCGAACCCGCTCCCGAGACCACCGAGGAGGTCGAGGAGGCCGAGGAGGCCGAAGAGGCCGAAGAGCCGGTCGAGGAAGTTGAAGAGACCGAAGAGATCACCGAGGTCGACGAACTCGAGGACGTCGAGGAGACCCTGGAGACCGAACCGACCAAGTCGACCAACGGAACGGTTACGGCCCAAGGTGAGGTCCGTGGTGCGGACGTCGAGGTCACCGACGCCACGAACGCCGACGACGAGGCGACCGACGAGTCCACGGACAGCGGCGACGCAACCGTGACGCAGTCACCCAGCGTCGACGCCGCCGACGGCGTCGACGGCGACGAAGGCGACAACGGGGATGGCGCGGACGCCGGGGACGGCGGTCAGTCCTAGGGGGTCACGTACCGCCACAGCACCACGGCCGGCGGCAGCGCGCCGAGCACGAGGAGCAGTAACACCGCGTACGCCATGACCCCTGCGCCTCCGAAGACGACGTCGTCACCGGGCCCGCCCAGAAACATCACGGCGACCGTGGCCAGCCAGGTCCACAGCGGCAGCGCGGCGATGCGGGGCGACGACGTCCAGTGCAGCGCCGCCCACACCAGCGCCGCGTTGACCAAACCCGCGAGAAGTGCGCTGATCGGAAACGGCACCGAGCCGATCCGTAATGGCAGAAGGAACGCCGCGCCGATGGCGCACAGCACGCCGTCGAGCGCAAGCAGCGTCAGAACCACCATGCGCAGACGGTCGGTGGTGGTGGCCGGAGGGGTCAGGTCGGGATGCTGTCGAGCAGCGACACCATGGAGCCGATCACCCACTGGAAGTTGTCGAACCGGTCCTGCCAGTGCTGCAGGTTGGGATCGAGGTCCTGGTCCATCTGTCGTCCCTTCCACGCGCCGGTGATGTCGGCAGCTTACCCCTTCGGCTACTGAAGGTTGAGCCCCGCAAGCAGATCGGTCTCCCAGCCGCGGGCATCGCGCTGCCCCGCGGTGCCCGCCGCAAGGACGTAGTGCTCGATCGCGCCGATCGGCAGCGCGATGTTGTTGGACAGCGCGAAAGACCGCCCGTCGGGCGCGACGGTGACCTGTGTGGCGTGGGCACGCAGCGCCGCGGTTTTGGCGGGCAGCTGCTCTTCGACGTCGATGACCGCGTCGATCGCGTCGTCGTCGAAGCCGAACCCCAGGTCGTCGGCGGACACCCGGATCCATCCGGATGGCACGTCGGACAGCGCCGCCAGACCTTCGGCGACGGCGGATTTCGCGAAGACCGACCAGTAGACCTTCGGCACGCTCCACGGTTCGCCGGGATGGTCTACGCCGGCGGCCGCGGCGACGGCGGCCATCGTCACCTCGTGGGTGTGGATGTGGTCCGGATGCCCGTAGCCGCCCTCGGGGTCGTAGGTGACGACGACGTGCGGGCGTAGGTCGCGGATGTGCGCCACCAGCGCGCCGACCGTTTCATGCGGGTCGGCGTCGATGAACCTCTGCCTGTGCCGCGGCGGGGTCCCCGCCATGCCGGAGTCGCGCCACCGACCGGCGCCACCCAGATAGACCGGTTCCTCGAGGCCGAGAGCACGCAGCGCGCCGGTCAGTTCGGCGACGCGGAAGCCCCCGAGTTGGTCGGCTTCGTCGACGGCGAGTTGCGACCACTGCTCGCCGATGACCTCGCCCTCTTCACCCAACGTGCACGTGACCACCCGCACCTGTGCCCCGCGGGCGACGTAGTGGGCGATCGTCGCGCCGGTGGCGATGGTCTCGTCGTCGGGATGGGCGTGGACAAAGAGCAGTCGCGGGGTCTCCATTCGCAACAGCTTGCCCGGTGGCCGCGGAAACCCGCCAGCCATCTCGGTGGATCAGCGATTTCGATCCTCGCGCTCGATCTCCAGCTACCGCATCCGCGCGATTTACAAAGTTTCGCTGATTGTCGATCTAGACATATCGAGCAGATCTGACATCTCCAGAGCTGGGTCCTCCACCTGGCGGGCGCTGCAATAGTTCACCCACCCAATCATCAACGGTGCTGCATAACCGGCCTGACGGCTGTGTCTATTTGCCCTCGAACGACCGAAATAAGGCCGTGATCGACCAGCACGAGAAATGGTTGCACGGACTTCGGCTTAGCCGAACCTAACCCTGGCTAACACATCGGCGCGAAATAAGGCCTCGAGGACACGTCAGGGACCCGAGTTGCGAGCAATCGGTCCCCCTCCTGCCGAAACGGGAGGGGGACCGATCTGTTCTGGTGCGTGGTTACTCGTCGCCGCCCGAGCCGGACTCCGAGCCGCCGGTGTCGCCGTCACCGCCGTCACCGTCGTTATCCGAGTCGCCTGCGGTGTTGTCGGCCGTGCTGACCGTCTGATCGTCGTCGGACGCGTCGCCGCTGTCGCCGGCTTCGCCGCCGCTGCTCAGACCCGTCTGGCCGGGAGTGGCCCTCAGGCTCTCACGGACCTCTCCGGCGCCGGACTTCTCTTCCGATTCCTCGGTCTCCTCGCCTGCGGGCTCCGCCTCTTCGTCTTCCGCCGCGTCGTCGACGACCGTCTCCTCTTCGGCTTCGACCTTTTCGGCGTCGCCGTCGTCATCGAGTGCGGCTGCGACGCCGGACCCGTCGGTGCTTCCGTTGGCCGTCAGCGAACCGGTTTCGTCACCTTCGACCTCGGCCGAAGCAGGGGCGATCTCTGCGGTCTTCGCGCCGGCGTCGACGTTGAGGGTGAGAACCTCGGCCTCCACGTCGGGGGCCTTGTTCGCCGCAAGCGCGGCGTTCGACGGCACGACGATCGGCTGCAGCTGGTCAGCGATCACGTTGCGCAGTCCCAACAGCGCACCGATCGGGCCTGAGGTGAACGGGTTGAGCTGCGGGGTCAGCAGACCCGGAACATCGTTGAAGCCGTTGAGGATCACATCGGCCATGACGATGGGCGCGCTGATCACCGCACCTGCGGCGGTGACGAAGTCACCCGCGGTGACGGCGTCGAAGACCGTCTGGGCGATATCGGCCGTCCCGTTGATGATCGAGTTCACCGGCGCCAGGACGAGCGCCGAGAGCAGCGGGAACACCTGGTTCGGCAGTTCGGCGAACACGTTGGCGATGTTCTGCGTGGTGTTCTGCAGGATGGCCAGCGGCGGCGAGATGAGGCCAAGCAGCGGAAGACCGATGAAGATCAGGGTCGAATTCAGCGTTTCTCCCGCGCCGACGATGTCGCCGGCGGCCAGCTGCGAGGCCACCTCCCGCAGATTGGCTCCGACCTGCTCTACCAGGTCAGGAAGTAGCACGCCGATTTGTTCAGCCGTCGCGGCGACCAGCCCAAAGTTGGCGCCCTGATTGATCAGCACTTGCTGCAGGATGGGCGCCGGGGATGCCGCGAACTGCTGGAAGAGCCCGGACGTGTTGGTCAAGGTGTTCGTGAAGAGATCCGAGAACGCGAGCAGCGGGTTGGACGTCGAGGCGAGTTGCATCGCCGTGCTGACGCTCGGTGCTGCTGCAACCTTGATGTCCGGAACCGGCGGCGCCACCGGGCTGACGGCGATGACACTGGCTCCGACCAACGCCACCCCCGCGGTTACGTAGGGGCGAACGGCTCCCTGCATGGCTTCTCCTTTACGTAGACGTCGACCATGTCAAGCACACGCTACCGGAGAGTCAGTTAACTGTTAACGGTTTAGTAAATTTTGCTTTCAGCGCGTTCCCACTCGTCGCCTCGACGGCGGTTTCTGCGTTCATCGAGTCCTACTGGTGTTTGCTACGCACACTCCGCGCACCGATCACGGACAGTGAAGTTCGCCGCGTCTTCACCTTTTTCACGCAGGCCTCCAGGGCCGCCGGGCAAATAATCCAGGAGCGGTACGTACGCAGGCGGCCCAGAGCTCACCGGGCGCTACCTTTAATGACGCAAATATTAGGCGGTCTGCAAATCACCCGCCAGCAAACACTGCGTCTCGGCTTTGCGTTCAGTTTCGACCGGCCGGCCGCCCGCCTGGCATACATTCACCCGGGTGTCGCGGCCCACCGTGGAGTTCAGCTGCGCGATCGTTATAGCCGACACGCCGGGCGAATTCTTCGATGCCGCGCTCGACCGCCCAGATTGCCAGTACGCCGCTTAAGGCTCAGTCCCCCGGCCGGTTGACGATGCATACACCGCTGCCACCCATTGTCAGCAATCTCGTTTGCCGTCACATCCATTCGGTTTTGGTGCGATTGTGTTGCGCTTTGCAAATCCAGGCAATGAACCGCTCACAAATGACCGCCGGCGCGTCGACCCTCAAATTGCTGCCACGCGATATTTGCCACGGCCGCACCGCCCGCCAAAAACTCGTCAACATTGCCGTATCAACGAAATCTCTTGTACCCATTGCATTTACAGTTTGCATGCATTTGCTCTAGGCTTGCTGGAGCCTTCATGGTTATCCAGTTCGCGGTGGAATAAAGGAGATGCAATGCAAGTTGCTGTTCGCTCAACTGTCACCACAGGTGTTGCGTTGATCGGTGCCGGTGTCATCGCCGTCTCGCCGGTCGCGCCGCCGGTACCCGAAATAGCAGCAACCCCGATTTACGCACCATCGGTGGCGCTGACTGCGACATACGCCGAACTGTTCGACAACACGTTGTCGAGCTTGGGTTACCTGGGCAACGATCTGTTCGAGGAAGGCATCGCGCCGATTCTTCAGCAGGTGGCCGTCAACCAACTCACGATGGTGCAGGACCTCGGTGCAGCCATTCACCGGCTGTTCGAGGCGAGCAATCCCGTCGGTATTCCCGCGACGTTCCGAACGGCGATTGACCAATTAGCCGCCGGGCAGATCCAGGAGGCTGCCGAAACGTTATCCACGGGCGTGATTCTGGCGGCACTTCCGCTACTTCCGCCGTTGCAGGTGCCGATCAACAACCTCGTCGCCGTCATCGATCTCATTCCGCAAATCATTCCGATGGTGGGCATCGGGTTGATCAGCCCGCCGCTTTCACTGTTCCAGGCCACCGCGGAGGCGGTGCAAGACGTCGTCGATGCGGTGAGTGCGGGCGATTTCACCGGCGTCGTCAACGCGTTCATCAACGCCCCGGCCACCATTCTCAATGGGGTGATCAACGGTTACCCCGAGAACGGTTTCCCCGGCCTCATCGGACCGAACGGCGGTGCGCTCGGCGTCATCGTCAACATCCGCGACATGATCCTCGGCGCCATCACTCCGGCCGAGCCGGACGCGGCGAACGAGGCAGCAGAAACCGAGGCCACTGCGGAGACCGCGGCCGTCACAGCCACCACCACGTCCCCGGCCCTGACGGTCAGCCTGGACGTGGAAGCGGCGCCCCCTGCCGCCGAGGTGCAAGCGGCGTCCACGAGCACGGCGACCACGGGCGGCGACGACGAGGGCGACGTGACCCCGGCAACCGATGCCACCGAAGAGGCTGAGGACACCGAAGATGCCGCGGAAGAAGAAGCGGCCGAAGAGGACGACACCACCGAATCAGCGATCGACGAAGAGGTCGACGCCGAGGACCCGCCAGCCGAGGAAGAGACCGAATCCGATGACGGGCGAACGGATCTCTCGGATGGCAACAAGGTGACCCCGGGCGATACGGCCGGCGACGACGCGGACACCGAGTCCGCCGATTCCGGTGACGCCGACGAGCCCGACACCGCGGAGTCAGACGCTGACACCGACAGCGCCGACAGCGACTCGGGTGACAGCGAGTAACTGAAACCGGCCGTCGAGTTCCGGGTTATCACACGACCTTTCGCGAAAAGCGTGCGATAACCCGGTTCTCGGCTTTCGGGCGGGTTAGTGCGGCGTCTTGATCCAGTTGCCTGCGTCGCCCACGATGCCCACCGGCACGGCACCTGACAGGCTGACGTTGCCCACGCTGGGCCCAGCGGCGACGATCGTGGTGTCCTGCAGGATCGGCAGCACCGTGGCCATATTCCACAGCCGAGGTTCGACGGCGGTGATCACGTCCGCGATAGCCTCCGTACCATCCAGTGCCGCATCGATTTTCGGCTGAACGCTGCGATCGCAGATGCCGGTGATATTGCTCGGCGCCTGCACGAGCTCACCGGGTTCCGGCTCCGGGTTTTGTGTGGTGGTCGCGGCGGTCGGCGTGGTCGCAGGCGGCTCCGGCGGCGGTATGTCCGCGGGCGGCACCGTCGGCTCGCCCGTTCCGTCCGGCGACGCCGGGGCGGCCGGGTTGGTCGCCACCGCGGTCGCCTCGAGGGCGCGGCACCCGAAACGCGACGCCAGCGCGGTCGCGAGATCACCGCCGGCCTGACGCCAGCCGATGACGGCGTCGACGCGGTTGTTCGCCAACGCCTCGCCGTAGAGCACCACCGGATCCAGTGCCGAAACCGACGCGGTGATGCCGACGTTGCGCAGTTGGTCGGCCGCGGTGTTCGCGACGGCCACCGACGTCGGATCGTTGGCGGCCACACCGAGCACCAGTGTGAGCGGCACACCGTCTTTGGTGACGCTGCCGCGCGTGTCAACCGGGCCGGGCGCACCGGGCACGGTCTGGCCCGGTTCGAGTTCGAAGCCGGCGTCGAAGAGCAGGTCAAGCGCCGCGCCCTGCGTCATCGCCGGTGGTGCCGTCGGTACATACCCCGGATCGGATGGTGAACGGACCAGCGCCTGCGCCAACGTCACCGTGTTGTCGTCACCGGCACCGACCGAGGCGAGCAGATCGACGTCGAGCAGGCCCAGGATCGCTTTGCGCACCCGGGTGTCGGCGAGCGCGGGCTGCTGGGCGCGCAGCGTCAACTGCATGACCCGGGGAGCGACGATGCGGGCCGTGCGCACATCGGGGATCGCGGACAGCTGCGCAAAGGCCGCAGCGCCTCCGTGTACCTGCGCCACCTGGGTGTCGCCGTTGCGGATCGAGTCGGCCAGCGCTGCGGAGTCACCGCCGCGGCGGAACAGGATCTGGTCGGGTTTGGCAGGTTGTGCCCAGTAACGGTCGTTGCGCGCCAGCAGGATCTCGTCCCGTTGCGGGTCGATGGTCTCGACCCGGAACTGGCCGCCGGTGACGGGCAGTGCCCGCGCCAGCCCGGCGCCGAACCCACCCGGGATGTCCTTGACGATGTGGGCGGGCAGGATGTCGTTGAACAGTTCGCGCCATGCCGGATAGGGCTGCGAGAAGGTCACCACCGCGGTCTTGCCGCCCTCCACCGACTGCACGCCGGTGATCAAGTCATAGCCGGCCGGGTCGACGACACCGGGATGGCTGACCATCTGCTGCCACAAGTACCAGTAGTCGTCGGCGACGATGGGCGCGTTGTCGGTCCAGGACGCCTCGGGCCGGATCTTGTAGGTGACGGTGAACGGGGTCTCGTCGGTCACCTCCGCCGATACCAGCAGCGACGTGTCGAGTTCCCACCGTGAGCCGGTCGGGGTGCTGGGGTCTGGAATCGGGCGGAACGAACTGGGCAGCACCAACGAACTGATCGCCGCGCTGACCGGGGACTGATCTGACAGCAGGTGCGGGTTGAAGCCCGGGCCGATCCAGTCGATGGCCATGATGATCTGCGTCAGCCGGGGCGGGGGCGGGGCCGCGACCTCGGTGGTGTCGGTGCTCTGCGGCGCGGGCGGCGGGCTGACCGTGCACGACGCCAACACCGTCACCAGCGCGGATAGCGCAACAATGACGCGTAGGGCTCCCGGCACGGTGTTCAGGGTATCGGCATCAGGCGTTACCCCCGTTTTCGGTGAGGTTGTGCCCCGCAAAACCCGCGCGCGATGAGAAACTTGCAGCGAACGGCGGGGGGGTATGGGGAAAATGCCGAAGATTTACGGGGTGAAAGAAAAGGACCAGGTTGTCGATCACATCATCGACCTGATCCTGAACGGGAAACTGCGGACCGGGGATCGGATCGACCGCACCGCGATCACCAGGGAACTTGGCTTGAGCCGCATACCGGTTCAGGAGGCCATATCCCAACTCGAACGCGACGGCATCCTGACGACGCGCTATCACCGCGGCGCGTTCGTCGAGCGTTTCGACCGCGCAACCGTGCGCGAACACCACGAGCTGTACGGCATCCTCACCGGTGTCGTCGCAGCGCGGGCGGCGGCCAACCCCACCCCGCGAATACTGGCCCACCTCGACGCTTCACTGCGGACCTTCCGGGCGGCCCAGGGGTCGATCCAATTCCAGGAGGCGACGTGGGCGTATCGGCTTCCCCTCAACGAGGAGTACGCCGGTCCGCGCCTGCGGGCGGCGATTCGTGCGTTGCAGAGCTTCGTGCCGAACAACTTCTGGAACTACCCCGACAGCAAACCTGACTTCCTCCCGGTCTACGAACAGGAGATCTCGGCGATCTGCCGACGCGATCCCGAAGCCGCGCGGGCGTCATGCGTCAAACGTGCCGAGCTGATGGCCGAGATTATGCTCGACGAGCTGACCCGCACGGGCGTACTCGACGGATAGTGCTACCCGCGGGCTTTCGCGCGCGCCTTGGCCCGCAACCGCTGCGCGGCGTTGAGCTCGACCTTGCGCACCCGCACCACTTCCGGTGTGACCTCGACACATTCGTCGGCGCCACAGAACTCCATCGCCTGTTCGAGATCCAATTGAATTGGCTTGGCGAGCGTTTCGATCACGTCGGCTGTCGACGAGCGCATGTTCGTCAGCTTCTTCTCGCGGGTGACGTTGATGTCGAGATCCTCGGCGCGCGGATTGATCCCGACCACCTGTCCCTCGTAGGTGTCCTCGCCGGGTTCGACGAAGAACTGCCCGCGGTCGGCCAGCTGGATCAGCGCGAACGGCGTGATCTGGCCGCTGCGGTCGGAGACCAGCGAGCCGGTGTGGCGGGCGCGGATCTCACCGGCCCACGGCCGGTAGCCGTCGAACACCGCGTTGGCGATCCCGGTACCCCGCGTCAGCGTGAGAAAGTCGGTGCGAAAACCGATCAGCCCACGGCTGGGCACGATGAAGTCCATCCGGACCCAGCCCGCGGCGTGGTTGGCCATCTCCTCCATCCGGCCCTTGCGTGCGGCCATCAGCTGGGTGATGGCGCCGACGAACTCCTCCGGGCAGTCGATCGTGAGCGCCTCGAACGGCTCGTGCAGCGTGCCGTCGACGGTCTTGGTCACCACCTGCGGCTTGCCGACGGTCAGCTCGAAACCCTCCCGGCGCATCTGTTCGACCAGCACCGCCAGCGCCAGTTCGCCGCGGCCCTGCACCTCCCAGGCGTCGGGCCTGCCGATGTCGACGACCCGGATCGAGACGTTGCCGACCAGTTCCTGGTCCAGCCGGTTGCGCACCATCCGCGCGGTGAGCTTGTGCCCGGACACCTTGCCCGCCAACGGTGATGTGTTGGTGCCGATGGTCACCGAGATCGCCGGCTCGTCGACGGTGATGCGCGGCAGCGCGTGCGCGTGTTCGGGGTCGGCCAGCGTGTCGCCGATCATGATCTCGGGCAGCCCGGCGACGGCCACGATGTCCCCGGCGACGGCCTCGTCGGTGGGGCTGCGTTCGACGCCGACGGTCGCGAGCAACTCGGTGATCTTCGCGTTCGTGATGACCGGCGCGCCGTCGACGAGCCGCATCCATGCCACGGTCTGGCCTTTGCGCAGCCTGCCGTTGTGGATGCGGATCAGCGCGAGGCGGCCCAGGAACGCCGACGCGTCGAGGTTGGTGACGAGTGCCTGCAGCGGCGCATCGGGATCCCCGCTCGGCGGTGGAATGTGTTCGGCCAGAACGTCGAACAACGGGTCGAGGTTGTCGCCGTCGGGAATCTGACCGTCGGCCGGTTCCTCCGTGCTGGCCACCCCGGCGCGACCCGACGCGTACAACGTGGGAAGGCCAAGGGCGTGTTCTGCTGCCTTCTGCGCGTCTGGGTCGCTGGCGGCAAGATCGTCAGCCACGTCGAGAAGCAGGTCATGGCTGGCGTTGACGACGTCGGCGATGCGCGCGTCGGGACGGTCGGTCTTGTTGACCACGAGGATGACCGGCAGGTGTGCGGCCAGCGCCTTGCGCATCACGAACCGCGTCTGCGGTAGCGGCCCCTCGGAGGCGTCGACCAGCAGCACCACCCCGTCGACCATGGACAGCCCGCGCTCGACCTCGCCGCCGAAGTCGGCGTGTCCGGGCGTATCGATGACGTTGATGACGGTCACGGTGCCGTCGGCGTGATGGCGGTGTACGGCGGTGTTCTTGGCCAGGATCGTGATGCCCTTTTCCCGCTCGAGGTCACCGGAGTCCATGATCCGTTCGGTGGCGTCGTCGCCGCGGTGCGTCAATGCGCCCGACTGCCGCAGCATCGCGTCGACCAGAGTTGTCTTACCGTGGTCGACATGTGCCACGATGGCGACGTTGCGAAAATTCACGTCGGCCATTGTCGCAGCGCAAACCGTCGATCGCGAAAACGAGAGAGCCATCTCACGTGAAGGCCAGCAAGTTAGCCGACCTCCAACCGAAGAAGAAGTGCTGCCGCAGCAAACCGCGGTGTAAGCGCTGCCCGGTGGTGGTGGCCAAGGTGCGCAAAGCCGAGCGGCACGGTATCCGGGGTAAGGCGCTGGAGAAGGTTCACAAACGGGCCCGCCGCGGTTAGCGGCCCACACCACCTAGAAATACATCGTGTCACGAGATAATATGGTGGCATGCCGATCTTCGAAGTGCTCACGGTCACCTTGGACGCGTTGTTGGCAGCCGCCTCCATCACCGCGATCTATATCGGCGTGTTCGGACTACTCGGTGCGTTCTATTTCGTGCGCTGTCCACAGTGTGACCACTTCATGTTCTCCGCGGCCAAGCGTGCCGAAAACCCCTGTGCGCGCTGTCGCCATCCCGTGCTGACGCGTCCGTGGCGCGCCGTGGCACACCCGATTCGCGTGCGGTCTTAGACGCCGGGTAGTTCCACGTCGAGGCGTTTCAGTTCTTCGACGTGCAGCGCGGTCAGCGACTCCAGCCGCTCGGACCCCTCGTGGGTGAGTTGCAGCCGCACGACGCGGCCGTCGTCGCTGTCGCGGACGCGTGCCAGCAGGCCGCCGGTCTCGGCGCGGTGCACCAATTCACCGGCACTGTGGTGGCGTAACAGCAGGTAATCGGCGATGTCCCCGATCGTCGGGCCACGAGGATCGGTGTGGCCGCGGACGGCCAGGAGCAACTGATGCTGCATCGGGGTCAGTCCCGCTTCCAGCGCCTGCTCGGCACTCCATCGCTCGAACCGGCGCAACGCCGTACGCAATTCCAACAGACGCGCATACACGTCGTCGGACAGGCCCATGTCGATCAGCCTAAGCGGGGCGTCGCCGTTGACTCTGCGTGCACGGGGGGCAACGGCGCCCTCAGCGCAGTCTCAATGTTCGATGCAGAGCGCCTGCGCCAGGTCGGGTAGCCACGCCCGGTCGGCGGGCACCCACGCCAACCCGTCGAGGTCGTCGACACCGACCCACCGCAACGCGCGGTGGTCGTTGGGATGCAGGGTGCCGCCGGTGTGGGTGACGCGGTAGGCGCGCAGCGTCGTCGTCGCATTCAGCGCCACGTCGGCGCCCAGGCGCGGGCCCACCGACACCTCGACGCCGAGTTCCTCGTGCAGTTCGCGTGCCAACGCCGCCTCGTCGGTCTCCCCCGCGGCGACCTTGCCGCCAGGCAGCTCCCACAGCCCGGCGAGCTCAGGAGGCCGGGCCCGCTGGGCGACCAGCAGCGACGACCCGGCGATCAGCGCACCTGCGACGACGATCTGGTTGAACACTGCTCGTGACGGTATACGGTCGAAACCATGGCTGTGTTAACGGACGAACAAGTGGACGCCGCACTGCCCGACCTTCCCGGCTGGGAGCGAGCCGACGGGGCGCTGCGCCGCTCGATCAAGTTCCCCGCCTTCCTCGAGGGTATTGACGCGGTGCGCCGCGTCGCCGAGAAGGCCGAGGAGAAGGACCATCATCCGGATATCGATATCCGTTGGCGGACCGTGACTTTCGCGCTGGTCACCCATTCCGCGGGCGGTATCACCGAACAGGACGTCGAGATGGCCCGCGAGATCAACGGGATCGTCGGCTAGCTGCGATCCACGCCAGCGTCGCCAACGTCGCGACGATGTAGACCAGGCCTGCCCAGGCCAGGTACCACGGCCGGGAGATGTCCCAGATGCTGGGCTGCGCGAAGCTCAGCAGCCACGGCACCCCGACCAGGCTCAACACGAGCCAACCCCAGCCCAGGATCCGCGCGCCCAGGCGGTCGCGCAGCGGGCCGTGCAGCAGCCAGATCATCAGCGGAATGAGCCACACCCAGTGATGCGTCCATGAGATCGGCGACAGCAGCAGGCCGAACAACTGCACGACCAGGATCGCGCCGAGCCGGTCGGATGCCCCGCCGATCGCGCGCCATGCGAAGACCGCCAGCACCAACGTTGCCGCGACCGCGATCAGCACCGCAGGCCCAAAACCCGCGTCGTAACCGAGGATGCGCGAGATGCCGCCGCGCCACGACTGGTTGAACGACGTGCCGATCGGGCCGACCCGATCGGCGTCGCCAAGCAGCTCGGTGAAGTAGTACCGCGTCGGGCCACCGATCACCAGTGCCGAAACGCCAACGGTGGCAAAGAAAACGACCGCCGAGAACACCGCAGCACCCCAGCGCCGGGCGCCGACGAAATAGAGCCCCGAGATCGCGGGCGTGAGCTTCATCCCGGCGGCCAGACCGACCAGCAGTCCCGACAGCCACCATCGGGTGCTGTAGACCGCGTAGAGCACCGCCAGCACCAGCAGCACGTTGATCTGCCCGTAGTCGAACGTGCTTCGCAGCGGTTCGGTCCAGATGCCGACGGCCGTCCACAGCATGGCGATGCGCCGGTCGTCGAAACCCAAGAGCCGCTGGCTGATCCGCACCACGCCGTACAGCGCCGCGATGGTTCCGAGCTGCCAGACGAACGCCACGACCCCGAACGGCAGCAGATGCAACGGGTAGAACACCACCGCCGCGAACGGCGGATAGGTGAACGGCAGCGGAAAATCGGGCGTCTGCTCGGCGTAGACGTAGTCGTAGAGCGCGCCGGGCCCGTCCAGCGTTCCGGCCCCGCCGACGTACACGTGCAGGTCGACGAAGTTCGCGCCGTTGGGCACCACGTAAGTCCACGCCAGCCGCGCGGCGATGCTGAGGAGAAGAAGGAGCGGCCCCGCGGCGGCCACACGGTCAGCCATGCGCGTCGCGGTCAGTGGCACGGGCGCACCCTTTTCGACGTCAATCCGCCGACTCTAACCAGCGGCCGACCGTGGTCACCAAAACCCTTCGCATCCGTAACGGTTGAATAACCGCCCCACGTGTCACACGAGTCTCACTTGTAACAGGCCTAGCTTCGGGCGGAGGCGTGCCTACAACGGATTGGAAACACCATGCACAAGATCGGAAAAGCACTCACGACCTCGATGATTGCCGCAGGAGGAGCGGTTGCCGCGGCACTTGCGTTCAGCGCCTCCGCCGGAGCCCAACCCGCCGCGCCCGCACCCGCCCCGAGCGTGCCGGGCATCCCGTTCATCCAGCAGCTCGCCAGCAACCCGGCCGCCGCGTCGCAGCTCATGCAGGGCGTCACATCCCTGCTCGGCGCCGCGCAGGCACCGGCCGCGGCGACGCCGGCCGCCACTCCGCCGTCGGCGACGGCCTCGGTGACCCTGCCGCAGCCTCCTACGTCGCTGCCCGGTATGCCGGCTGCTGCGCCTGCGGCGCCTGCGGTCAGCACGGCGACCCCGCCGCAAGACCTGCTGACCACCATCCCCACCAGCCTCGCGTCGCTGCTGCCGGAGGGCACGCCGTTGGTGAACCTGCTGCCCGCGCCGAACTCGGCACCGGCAGCAGCGGCTCCCGCACCGGCGCTTACCGTGCCGGGGACTCCGGCGGCCCCAGCGGCCCCGGCGCCCGGCACGAGCCTGCCGCCGGTGTTCACCCCACTCTCGGCGCTGCCCTGACGGCGACGGCGACGCTAGCTCGCGACCAGACCACGACCAGCACACCTTGGGGGAGCCATGTCATCTAGGACGATGTTCGCTACCGTCGCCGTCGCGATCGGCTCATCGGCCACGCTGCTGTTGGGCGGCGTGGCCGGTGTAGCCAACGCGCAACCCGCACCGCCGCCGCCGACCGACGGGCTGCAGGCACCCGGCCTGTCGGCGGTGCAGAGTATCGGCCCGGCCATTCAGCAGGCGGCGTCCGATCCGACCAACGCCGCGTCGACGTTGATGGCCGCCGCGGCTGTGTTCGCCGGCGATGCGGTGGTCCCGGCCGATTCGCGCAATGTCGCGACGGCCGTCAACGAGTTCGTCGCGCATGTGCCTGCGCCCGGCGCTGTGCCCGGCACGCAGGCCCATCTGCCCGCGGGCGTGAACCCGGCTCATGCCGTCGGGCCGGTGCCGGAAGCGGTCGAGGCGCCTGCGCCGGCGCCGGAAGCCGCACCTGCGCCCGCCCCCGCACCTGCCCCGGAGGCCGTGCCCGTCGCACACGCACCCGCGCCTGCGCCTGCGCCTGCACCCGAAGCTGCGCCACCGCCCGCTCCGGCAGCCGCCTCGGGTCCGGCGTTCGGTCCGGACGCGCCGCCGACACAGGACTTCATGTATCCGTCGATCAGCAATGGGTGCATGAAGGACGGCGGAACCGTACTGGCCACCGCGATCTCGGTGGCGGGACCCGCCAAGATTCCGACGCCGGGTCCCGGACCGGGCCAGACCGCTTATGTGTTCACCGCGGTCGGCACGCCGGGTCCGGCGGCCGAACAGAAACTGCCGCTCAACGTCACCTGGGTCAACCTGAGCACCGGCAAGTCGGGCAGCGCGACGCTCAAGCCGCGTGCCGACATCAACCCGGAGGGCCCGACCACGCTGACCGCGATCGTCGACACCGGTTCGGGCAGCGTTCTTTCGACGATCTTCGGTCAGGTCACCACGACCGAGAAGCAGTGTCAGTTCATGCCGACCATCGGCTCCACGGTGGTGCCGTAACGCCGCTTGACCCGGTTGACCCTGGAAAGGGGTCAGTAGGCCATGAAGAGGATGGCGTCGCGGTCGTACTCGAGGCCGGGGTGCTTGTCTGCGAGGTGCGCCTGCGCCTGCTCGACCAGATCGTCCTCATCCTTACCGGTGATCGCTTCGCCGCACGGGCAGTTCAGATGCGTCTTCATATGATCACCATGGCATAGGTCGGTATACGCGACGTAAAGATGGAGAGCATGGACCTCTACAACGTCATGCGCTCAACGTTTGCCGTTCGCGAGTTCACCGGCGATCCGCTGCCCGATCACGTGCTCGTCCGCATCCTCGACAACGCCCGGTTCGCGCCGAGCGGCGGTAACCGGCAGGGCAACCGCGTCATCGCGGTGCGTGATCCCCAGACGCGCGAATCGCTGATCGAATGCACGGTTCCCGGGACCAAGCGCTACATCGCTCAGCTGAGGCACGGGGAGAGCCCGTGGAATGCGTTGCAGCCAACCGGCGTCGACGAGGAGACCATCGCCGCGGTCGAGGTGCCGACGTCATCGCCGTTGCGCGGCGCCGACGTCGTCTTGGTGGTGTGTGTCGACCTGGGCGTGGTCGCGGCGTTCGACCAGCACCTGGACCGCGTCGGCCTGATCGCGGGCGCGTCGGTGTACCCGTTCGTCTGGAACATCCTGCTGGCGGCCCGCAACGAGGGCTACGGCGGTGTCCTCACCACGGCGGCCGTGGCCGAGGAACCCCGTGTCCGGGAGTTGCTCGGCATCCCGGACAACTATGCGGTTGCCGCGCTGCTGCCGCTCGGCAAGCCGACCCGCCAACTCAGCAAGCTCAGCCGCAGACCGGTGTCCGAGATCGCCACCCGGGAGCGTTTCGACGGGGAACCGCTGGGGCCGTAGCCAACCCAGGTTGATAACGGGTCACAGTTCGGCTGCCGAGCCGACTCGATGAGCGCGTCTGGTTCCCATCCGCCGTTTGCCATGAGACCTTGTCTAGGTGACCTGCATGCTGGGCTACGCCACAGCAAGCGCCGTCGGGCAGAAGCTCGAAGGTCAGCTCGCGGCGCTCTCCGACGCGGGCGTCGACCCCCGCCGGGTGTTCACCGACACGTTGTCCGAATCGGCCGACCGGGTTCGTGCGGGTCTGCATGCGATGTTGAGCTACGCCCGCTCGGGCGACACGATCATCGTCGTCGCGCTGGATCGGCTGGGCATCTCGACCGCAGAGGTGACCCGCACGATCGCCAACCTCACCGACCGCGGAATCAGGCTGCGCACCCTCAAGGAGGGCTTGGACACCGGTACGACGACCGGGCGGGTGGTCGCCAGCATCATCACGGCCTTGGCCGCACTGGACGCCGAAGCCCTCGGGGCGCGAGACTAACCCTTGGCCTGCTCCTTGGCCTTGGCTTTGGCCTGCTTTTTGGCGGTGCGCACCTTCTCCAGCGATCCGGCATCGACCACGTCGGCGATCGACAGGTAGGAGCCATCCTTGCCGTAGTCGCCCGCGGCCTTGCGCCAACCGTCCGGCGTCACCCCGTATTGCTTGCCCAGCAACGCCAGGAAAATCTTCGCCTTCTGCTCGCCGAAGCCCGGCAGGCTCTTGATCCGCTTCAGCACCTCCGCGGCGTCGGGGTCGTCGGCGCTCCACACTGCGGCAGCGTCACCGTCGTAGCGGTCGACGATGAGTTGCGCCAACGCCTGGATCCGTTTGGCCATCGATCCCGGGAACCGGTGCACGGCAGGGGTTTTCGAACACAGCGCGGCGAATTTCTCGGGGTCGTAGGCGGCGACCTCATGCGGGTCGAGCTCGCCGCCCATCCGGTCGGCGATCTTCTTCGGACCGGCGAACGCCGCTTCCATCGGGTACTGCTGATCGAGCAACATGCCCACCAGCAAAGCAAACGGGTTGGACTCCAGCAGCGCATCGGCCGCAGGATCTTGTACTAGCTGCAGTTTCGCCACGCTCCCAGTCTAGGACGACCCGGGTGCGAGTGACCGGCCGCGATGAACCGGCAACTCATATCGCTGCGCTGTGCGATCGTAAGGCGATAAAAGTGCATACCCCACTAGGAGACGGACATGAAACGGGTGATCGCACCTCTGGTCGCCGCGGTCGTTGCCGCTCTCGCGTTGGCCGGCCCGGCTCAAGCGATACCGGACCAAGGCACGCCGGCGTTCGACGAATACATGCAGGGCCTCGAACGCAACGGCTATCACTTCAACCCGGACACCGCCTGGCGAGTTGCCCACCAGGCGTGTGTCGGCGGTTTACCCGGATTCATCGATTTGGAAATGGCCGCGCAAGGGGTCATCGGCCCCGGAGCCCAGGAGCGGGTGTTCGACGTGGCCAGAAAGTACGCCTGCCCCGTTCAGTAGGCAAAACGCGCTCCCGCGAGGTTTGGGCGACAGATCGTGCGGGAAACAGGCGAGTGTGACGCACGTCTCATAGGCTGGCGCACGCACATCTGCACATCGAGGTCAGGAGCCGCCTTGCCCGAGACCCACCACACGCCGCGAGTGACACCGATCAGCGGCCACGATTACCTTGCCGTTCAGGCCAGCCCCGAATTCGCCGATTTACGAAGTAGATTGCGCCGCTTCGTGTTTCCGATGAGCGCGCTGTTTCTTGTCTGGTACTCCGCCTATGTGCTGTTGGGGGCGTTCGCCCATGACTTCATGGCAATCAAGGTGTGGGGCAACATCAACGTCGGCCTGTTGATCGGGCTGGGCCAGTTCGTCTCGACGTTCGTCATCACCTGGATCTACGTCCGGTTCGCCAACCGCGACCTCGACCCGCGGGCCGAGGCCATCGCCGCCAAACTCGAGGGTGGCGCCGCATGAACGTCGACGTGCTGGCACAGGCCGCGGCCGTCGGCAACCCCGTCACCAACATCGCCATCTTCGCCCTGTTCGTCGCGGTGACGCTCTACATCGTGATCAGGGCGAGTAAACGCAACGCCACCGCGACGGAGTTCTTCACCGCGGGCCGGTCGTTCACCGGACCGCAGAACGGCATCGCGATCTCCGGTGACTACCTGTCGGCGGCCAGCTTCCTCGGCATCGCCGGCGCCATCGCGGTCTACGGCTACGACGGCTTCCTCTACTCCATCGGCTTCCTGGTGGCCTGGCTGGTGGCGCTACTTTTAGTGGCCGAATTACTGCGCAACGCAGGCAAATTCACGATGGCCGACGTGCTCAGCTTCCGGCTTCGACAACGGCCGGTGCGCCTGGCCGCAGCCACCACCACGCTGGCCGTCTGCCTGTTCTACCTGCTGGCGCAGATGGCTGGCGCCGGCGGTCTGGTGGCGCTGCTGCTCAATGTGTCCAGCGACTTCGGCCAGGCCGTGGTGATCGCCGTCGTCGGCGTGCTGATGATCCTCTACGTGCTGATCGGCGGCATGAAGGGCACCACCTGGGTGCAGATCATCAAGGCCGTCCTGCTGATCGGCGGCGCCGCGATGATGACCGTGATGGTGCTGGCCAAATTCGGGGTCAATCTCTCGTCGATCCTCGGCGCCGCCCAGTCCGCGGTGTCGGGATCCGCCAACGAAGCCGTCGCCAGCCGCGACGTGCTGGCTCCCGGCGCGCAGTACGGCGCCTCGCTGACGTCGCAGATCAACTTCATCTCGCTGGCGCTGGCCCTGGTGCTCGGCACCGCCGGGCTACCGCACGTGTTGATGCGTTTCTACACCGTGCCCTCGGCGAAGGAGGCGCGCCGCTCGGTGGTGTGGGCGATCTGGTTGATCGGCGCGTTCTACCTATTCACGCTCGCGCTGGGCTACGGCGCCGCGGCGTTGGTTGGGCCCGATGTCATCCTGGCCGCACCCGGCGCGCAGAACTCGGCCGCCCCGCTGCTGGCCTTCGAGCTGGGCGGGGTGATCCTGCTCGCGGTCATCTCCGCGGTCGCGTTCGCCACGATCCTGGCGGTGGTCGCCGGGCTGACCATCACCGCCGCAACGTCGTTCGCGCACGACATCTACGCCAACGTGCTGCGCAGCCACGGCGATGACGAAGTGGGCGAACGCCAGCAGGTGCGGGTCTCGCGGATCACCGTGGTGGTGCTCGGCATCCTGGCGATCGGCCTCGGCGTCCTGGCGGCCGAGCAGAACATCGCGTTCCTGGTCGCGCTGGCGTTCGCCATCGCCGCCGCCGCCAACCTTCCGACGATCCTGTACTCGCTTTACTGGCCGCGGTTCAACACCCGCGGAGCGCTCTGGAGTATGTACGGCGGGCTGATCTCGACCATCGTGCTGATCATCTTTTCCCCCGCGGTGTCGGGCGCGAAGACGGCGATGCTCGCCAACGTCGACTTCGCGTGGTTCCCGCTGGCCAACCCCGGCATCGTGTCGATTCCGCTGGCGTTCGCGCTCGGCATCGTCGGCACGCTGACCTCGCAGGACCGCGGCGACCCGCAGATCAACGCCGAGTTCGAGGTGCGCACGTTGACCGGCGTCGGCGCCGAGAAGGCGGTGACCCACTAATCGGCGCACTGGAATAGCGTTGCGGCCCACGCAGTTGCTTCCCGTCGTGACTAGCGGCCGATTCGCGTTCCCGCTGCTGGCCTATGCCTTCGCGGCCATCATGCTCGGCACCACGATGCCCACGCCCATGTATTCGCACTACGCCGAGCGGCTAGGTTTCGGGGTGTTGACCACCACCGTCATCTACGCGATGTACGCGGGTGGGGTGCTGTTCGCGCTGGTGGCGTTCGGCCGCTGGTCCGATGTCATCGGGCGGCGGCCGATTCTGCTCGCCGGGGTGGGGGCCGCAGTGGCCAGCGCCGCGGTGTTCCTGGTGGCCGACTCGGTGCCGGTGCTGTCGGTGGGCCGGGTGTTGTCGGGTTTGTCGGCGGGGCTGTTCACCGGGACGGCGACCGCGGCGGTGATCGAGGCGGCGCCGCCGAACTGGCGGACCAGGGCGGCGGCGGTCGCGACGATCGCCAACATCGGCGGGCTGGGCGCCGGGCCGGTGGTGGCCGGCGTACTCGTCGAATACGCGCCCGGACCACTGCATCTGAGCTTCGTCGTGCACATCGTGCTCGCGCTGTTGGCGGGCGCCGCCGTGCTGATCGCGCCCGAGACGTCGGAGCGCACCGGCCGGCTCGGCGTGCAGCGGTTGTCGGTGCCCGCCGAGGTGCGGTCGGTGTTTCTCATCGCCGCGCTGGCCGGGTTCGCGGGTTTCGCGGTGACCGGGCTGTTCATGGCGGTGGCGCCGGCGTTCGTCGCCGACGTCGCCGGAATCGACAACGGCGCCGTGGCCGGTCTGGTCGCCAGTTCGATCTTCATCGCGTCGGCGGTGACGCAGGTGGTCGTCGGCGGTATGGAACCGCAGCGCGCGGTGGCGATCGGCTGCGTGATCCTGATCGTGGGCATGGTCACTTTGGCTGGCGCGCTTGGCCTTTCATCGCTGCTCGGTCTGATCGCCGCCGGGCTGATCTCGGGCGTCGGCCACGGTATCGCGTTCAGCCGCGGGCTCGCCGCGATCGCCGAGCGCACCCCGGCGGACCGTCGCGCCGAGGTGAACTCGACTTATTTCGTCGTCGGCTATGTGGCGATCTCGCTGCCGGTGGTCGGCGAAGGTCTGGCCGCCGATGCCTGGGGATTGCGCACCGCGGGAGTGGGTTTCGCGGTGGCCGTCGCGGTGCTGTCGGCCATCTGCCTGGCCGCGATCCTGGTGCAGAATCGCGCTACCGCGTGAGCGGTTAGGTGTCCGTCATGGCCTCGCGGGCCATCTGCCCGACATAGTCCTTGCGGGTCGGCAACTTCAGTACCTGCGGCAAAAGCCCTTCCGCAAACTCCTTGACCAGCGACTCGAGGGCGGCCGCCGGGTCTTCGGCGTGGTCCACGCGCACATCCCAGAGCGGGTACTCCTCGGTGTCGACCACATAGATCGCACCTGACAGCGAGCCCTTCAGGTCTGCGCCGGTGGCTTCCCCGGCCTGCAGCGCACGCAGGAGTCTGCGCGCGAGGTCAAGGTCCTCGTTCGCATAGAAGGCGTCCACGGTCGCCTCGAGCGTCTCGACGCCGACGAGGCGATTGCCCTGGGCGACCGCGTCGCCGCGCCGCAAGTGGCCGGCCCAGCGTTCGGTTCGGGCGCCGGTCCACGCGGCGGTATTTCCGTGCACATCGACGACGCCGACCTGTCGGTAGTCACGTCCGTCGTCGCGGCCGATCACTTCGTCGAGCGCGTCCTGGGCGGACCGGCCCGCGGCCATCAGCTCGACACTGTCGATGGCCAGGTACGGGTTCATCATGGCCTGCGACGCCACCGCGCCCACACCGGTGCGAGCGTGCGAGACGAGCTTGCCGACCCCGAGCATGGCGGTGATGGCCCCGACGCCCAGCTGCCCCGTTGCGGGGTCGTAGGCACAAATGGAGAAGGTCATTGCCATCTCCTTCCCATGCCGTCGGCCATGAAACCCACTTGAGGGCTTCCGACGGTCGCGCTGCTGTTCGTCGCCGCGCGGGCGCTCAGCCGCTCTTGCGCCGAAACTCCCGGCGGTGCTCGACCGGTCCGTGCGCGCGTGGCTGCTTAGCGCCGCCGTCCTTGTGGTCGCCGCCGCCGGCGGCCTTGGCGTTCTTGCGCTCCAAGGCTTCCCGGAACTTGCGTTTGGTGTCGTCGTCGCGCGGCGTGTCAGCCATGACAGGAGCCTAGCGCGGCGCGGGGTTCGCCGTCGCCTGCTTTATCGCATGCCGGGCGGCAACCCGTAGAGGTGTGAGATCGGCAGCGTCATCAGGACCCGACGGTCGTCGACCATCGCGCGGCGATAGTCGTCCCAGTCGGGATGTTCACCGGCGATGTTGCGGTACAACGCGATCAACCCCTCGACCGTGTCGTCGTCGGGCGTGGCGGCCTGCGGGGTGAGCACCGCGTCGCCCTCGGCCACGGCATACGCCCAGCCGTCGTCGGAGCTGACGTGGATCGAGGCCCGGGGGTCGCGACGCAGGTTGCGGGTCTTGGCCCGCGGTTCGGTGATCGACACCTGGATCGCCAACGCGCGCGCATCGAAGTAGTAGGACACGTTCGACAGCTGCGGGCGTCCGTCGCGCTTGATCGTGGCCAACACTCCCAACGAGTTCCCGCCGATCAGCGCCAACAGCTTGTCGTCGAACACGTCACGTCCCATGGTTCGAGCCTACGTCTCTACGAACGACTACGTCTCTACGATCGAAGGCGATGACTTCTTCCGTCGACGGCAACGTTCTCGAGGGCGTCTCGGCCACCACACTGTGGACGCTGCACAACCGTGCCAGTGAAGCGAAGCGCTCCGACGGCGTGATCCGCGATCCGTGGGCGGTCGCGCTGTTCGACACCATCGACTACGACTATCTCAAGTTCGGCAAGACCAACCCGTCGCACGCGCTGCGCGCCGTGGCATTCGACACCGCCACGCGCGACTACCTCACCACCCATCCCAAGGCCTCGGTGGTCGCGCTGGCCGAGGGGCTGCAGACCAGCTTCTGGCGACTCGAGCGCACCGGCGTCGCCGACGAGTTGACTTGGTATTCAGTCGATTTGCCTGCCGTCATCGCGCTCCGGAAGGAACTGCTGCCCCACGGTGAACGCATCATGGCGCTGGCTCAGTCGGCGCTGGACCGCAGTTGGATGGACCAGGTCGACGCCGGGCACGGCGTGTTCATCACCGCCGAGGGTCTGCTGATGTACCTGCAACCCGACGACGCGCTGGGCTTGATCGCCGACTGCGCCGAGCGGTTTCCCGGCGGGCAGATGATGTTCGATTCCGTGCCGCCGTGGCTGAGCCGACGCGCGCTGACCGGGCTCAAGCTCTCCGACCGTTACACCGCGCCGCCCATGCCCTTCGGGCTCAGCCCCGACGACGCCGTCGCGCTCGCCGGGCGCATCCCGGGCGTACGCGTCGCGCGCGACGTCCCGATGCCGCCCGCGCGCGGCCTGTGGAAGCTGGCGGGCTCCCCGGTGCTGGACCGACTGGGCGAGTTCCGGCGCCGACGGCCGTCGCTCACGCTGCTCGAGTTCGGCGCATGACGCGCTACGCGGCCTTCCTGCGCGGGGTCAACGTGGGCGGTGTCAACCTGAAGATGGCCGACGTCGCCGACGCGTTCGAGAATGCCGGATTCGACAATGTCCGAACGATTTTGGCGACCGGCAACGTCCTGCTCGACAGCCCCGCCAAGGAGGCGACGGTGCGGCGGCGCGCCGAGAAGGCGCTGCGCGAGCGGTTCGGCTACGACGCCTGGGTGCTGGTCTACGACCTCGATACCGTGCGGGCGATCTCGCAGGCGTACCCGTTCGAGCGTGAGGTCGAAGGCCACCACTCCTACATCACGTTCGTCACCGACGCGCAGGTGCTCGACGAACTGGCCGGCCTCGAACCCGGCGACGCCGAGAAGATCCGCCGCGGCGACGGGGTCATCTACTGGCAGGTGGCCAGGTCGGCCACGCTGGGCTCCGCGATGGGCAAGACCATGGGCAAGAAGCGCTACAAGTCGTCGACCACCACCCGCAACCTGCGCACGGTCGAGAAAGTGCTGCGGTAGGTACATTCGGACAGGTGAGCTCCACACCCACCGCCAAGGCCGACGGCACCGCGTTGACCGGCGTCTCGGAAACCGCACTGATGACCCTGCAGGTCCGCGCGACCGAGGCGCGCCGACCCGACTCCATCCTCGACGACCCGATGGCCGTGCAACTGGTCGATTCCATCGACTTCGACTTCGCCAAGTTCGGGTCATCGCGCCGTCAGGACATGGCGGTGCGGGCGTTGGCCTTCGACCGACATGCCCGCCGTTATCTGCGCGACCACCCGAAGGCCACCGTGGTGGCGTTGGCCGAGGGGCTGCAGACCAGCTTTTACCGGCTCGATGCCGCCGATGTCGGACATGAGTTTCGTTGGCTCACCGTGGATCTCCCGCCGATGATCGAACTGCGCCGCAAGCTGCTACCCGCCTCCGACCGGGTGCAGATGGCCGCCCAGTCGGCGCTGGACTACAGCTGGATGGACCGGGTCGACACCGAGCACGGCGTGTTCGTCACCGCCGAGGGCCTGCTGATGTACCTGCAACCCGAGGAGGCGCTCGGGCTGATCGCCGAATGCGCCAACCGGTTCCCCGGCGGGCAGATGATGTTCGACCTGCCGCCGGCCTGGTTCGCGGCCGCCGCGCGCAGCGGGCTACTGCGGCCTTCGCTGCGCTACCGGGTGCCGCCGATGCCGTTCAGCCTGACCCCGTCGCAAGCGGCGAACCTGGTGCACGACATCCCCGGTATCCGGGCCGTGCACGATGTACCGATCCCGCCCGGCCGCGGCAAGATCTTCAACACGCTGGTGTGGAGCGCTCAGCGCATTCCGGTGTTCGATCCGGTGCGGCCGGTGTTCACACTGCTGGAGTTCGGCTGACCGACCCCGCGGCTCACTCGAAGGCGGCCTCGACGTAGCGCAGGGCGTCGGGCTTGCCGACACCCATCGCCTTGGCCGCCGACACGAAGTCGTGCGCCGCGGCGGCCATCGCCTCATCGACGGGATCCACCCGGGCCACGAATGTGCCGAACCGCCCCCGCGTTTCAAGGATTCCGCTCGACTCCAACTCGCGGTACGCACGCGCGACCGTGTTGACGGCCAGACCTAGTTGCCCGGCCAACTCCCGCACCGTCGGCAACCGCGTGCCCGCAGGCAGCCTGCCGTCGCGGATTCCGTCGATGATCTGCGTCCTCAGCTGGTCAAACAGGGCGCCGGAGGCGCGGTGATCGATGCGTACCCACTCCGCCAACCCCGCCACGTGCATCAGTATCGCCCAAAGCGGCTACTTTGGACATGTGCAGGTTGCAGTTCTCAGTGGTGCGGGCATCTCAGCCGAAAGCGGGGTGCCCACGTTCAGGGATGTCGAGACCGGGCTGTGGGCCAAGGTGGACCCGTACGAGATTTCCAGCTCCGAGGGTTGGCGCGCGAACCCGGAGAAGGTGTGGGCGTGGTATCTGTGGCGCCACTACATGATGAAATCGGTGCAGCCCAACAGCGGTCACCTGGCCGTCGCGGCCTGGCAGGACTACGCCGACGTGCACGTCGTCACCCAGAACGTCGACGATCTGCATGAACGGGCCGGCAGCACCAAGGTCTACCATCTGCACGGCAGCTTGTTCGAATTCCATTGCGACGCTTGCCGCTCCGCGTTCGAGGGCGACCTGCCCGCAATGCCCGAACCGGTGGAGGCCGTCGAGCCGCCGGTGTGTCCGTGCGGCGGGCTGATCCGGCCGAATGTGGTGTGGTTCGGCGAGGCGCTGCCCGAGGATGCCTGGCAACGTTCGGTGGATGCGGTCATCGGCGCCGACATCGTCGTCGTGGTGGGAACGTCGTCGATCGTCTACCCCGCCGCGGGCCTGCCCGAGATGGCGCTGGCCCGGGGCACGGCCGTCGTCGAGGTCAACCCCGAACGCACCCCGCTGTCGGACGCCGCCACGGTGTCCTTGCGCGAGACCGCGGTCGACGCGCTGCCCGCCCTGTTGCAGCGGCTGCCCGCCCTCCTCGACTCTTAGGCGCCTATTTGACGGCGCGACCCAGCGCGAACTCCGCCACCGGGATCGGCGCCCAGGTCGGCAACGTCCACTCGCGGCGCGCGCCGGCCACCTGAAATCCCGCGCCGGCCACGGCCTGCTCGGTGTGGCGGTGGGTGTGGCAGTTGCCGAACAGCCTCGGCCACAGCGTGGCGTCGGCCAGCTTCTGCATCCGCGCACGGGCTCCGGTTCCTGCGATGTGCTCGAGGTAACGCAACTCACCGCCGGGGCGCAGCAGCGAATGCAGTTGGCGCAGCACCGCTTCGGGCTCGTCGACCGAGCACAACACCAGCGAGCACACCACCGCGTCGAACGGTTCGGCGCCGGTACTGGCGTAGTGCTCGACGGTGTCGGCGGTGACGGTCACCGGCACCGGTGCGGCGGCCGCGGCGCGCTGCGCCTGCTCGGCCAGCCGCCGCTCGGGTTCGACGGCCACCACCTCGGTCACGGTGTCCGGATAGAACTCGAAGTTGGTGCCGGTGCCGGCGCCGACTTCGAGTACCCGCCCGGCGAGCCCGGCAAGGTTCTCGCGGCGCAACCGCTGAATCGCCTCCGTCTCATGGCTGGACATGAACATCCACAGCCGCGCAAAGAACGGGTTGTCAACGGTGTTGCTCATTGAGCAGTCCTTTCAACATGGTGATGGATTCCTGCGGACTGAGCGCGGGATCGACTGCGCCCGAGATGATTTCGCCTACGACTACCGACCGCAACACGCGGTCGGCGAACTCCTCGGTGTCACCCCACGGCAGATACGGCCGCGAGATCAGCATCGCGGCCACCCCGTGGGCGACCGTCCACAACTGCAGCGCCAGCGCGACCGGGTCCCCGGGGGGGAAGACATCTTCGGACATCAGCTTTTCCACCGAGTTGCGCAGGTGCACGAACGCCGACGTATTCAGCATCATGTCGACGTCGCTGCCGGGGCGGCCCTCACCCATCGTCGCGATCCGGTAAAGCTCAGGGGTTTTCACGGCGAACCGGACGTAGGCCAAGCCCTGGGCGCGCAGCACCTCAATCGCCGACGGCGCATCGGCGGCCAGGCTCTGCATCTCCTCGTCGAGTTTCTCGAAGTAGCGCACGCACACCGCATCCAGCAGCGCGTCCTTGTCGGCGAAGTGCAGATAGATCGACGGCGGCGTCACCCCGACCCGCTGGGCGACCGACCGGATCGACACCGCCTTGGCATTGCCGGTCTCCAGCAGCAGATCCGTGGTGGCGTCGAGGATCTCGTCGCGCAACTGCTCACCGGACCCGCGCGGCGCGCGCCGCCGTTTCATCGTGATCCGACCACCTCAGATGGATCGTCGGCCGGTGCCCGCTCTTCCGCGGACTCGCTGATGCCGATGCGCGCATGCAGTCGGGCCAGCGGTTTGGGCGCCCACCAGTTCCACCGGCCGAGCACGTGCATGAACGCGGGCACCAGCGCCATGCGTACCAGTGTCGCATCCGCGAGGATCGCCAGCGTCAGGCCGACGCCCATCATCCGCATGAACGACACCTCGGCGGCGATCAGCGCGGCGAACGAAATCGACATGATCAGCGCCGCGGCGGTGACGACGCGGCCCGTCCTGGCAAGCCCGAGCGCGACGCTCTCGTCATTGCGCACGCGAGGAGCAAGAGGGGGAACGTCGGCTGGTGTGCGGCCCGATCGCAGCCAGTACTCCCGGATCCGCGACACCAGAAACACCTCGTAGTCCATCGAGAGCCCGAACGCGATACAGAACAGCAGCACGGGCATGTTGGCCACCAGGGTGCCCGTCGGCGTGGTGCCCAGCGCGCCCAGATGGCCGTCCTGGAAGATCCACACCAGCGCACCGAACGCCGCGGTCAGCGATAACACGTTGAGTATCAACGCTTTCAGCGGCAGCACCACGCTACCGGTCAACATGAATAGCAGGATGAACGTGATGCCGGCGATCACCGCAAGCACCAGGGGCAGTCGCGACGTGACCGCCGAGGAGCTATCGCGGTTGGTTTGCGCGACGCCGGCCAACTGCACCGCAGCGCCATCCGGCGTGTCCACCGCCCGCAACGCGTCGAGCTGGGCCTCGGAGGCTTCGGTGAACAGCGGCGCGGTGCTGGCCACTGTCAGGAACGCGCTGCCGTCTTTGATGCTCGTCGGCGCCGACGGCGGGCCGACCGGCGTGCCGGCCACGAACGTGCCGCTGGGCGCCGACACCGAGGACACGTCGGGCACCTGCGACAGCGCTCGGGCGTAACGGTCGAGGTCGGCGGGTGTGACAGCGCGCGCGTCCGGTATCACGACGGTGACGTTGCGGGCCGAGTCGACGGCGAAGTCGCTGCGCAGTTCGTCGCCGAGCTGACGCGCCGACGCCGACGGCGGCAGCACCCGGTCGTCGGGGAAGCCCCAGTTGGCGCCGAGGAACGGTGCGCCGAGCACCAGCAGCAGCGCCACGATCGCCGCGCCGATCGGCACCGCCCGGCGCATGACGAACTTCGTGCTGCGGTACCAGAACGTCTGCTCGACGGGTTTGCGCACCGGCTCGGGACGACCCAGCAGCCGACGCGCCAACCGGCGCACGTCGAACGCGTCCAGCCGATCGCCGGCCAGCACGATCGCCGCCGGCGCGACGACCACCGCAGCCACCGCCGCGAACGTCACCACCGCGACGCCTGCGTAGGCGAACGACTTGAGGAAGTACATCGGGAACAGCACCATCGCGACCATCGACAACGCGACCGTCAGCGCCGAGAACAACACCGTGCGCCCGGCGGTGACCATGGTGCGGATCAGCGCGCGGTCGCGCTCGGCGCCGTCGGCCAGCTCGTCGCGGTACCGGCTGATGATCAGCAGTGTGTAGTCGATGGCCAGGGCCAGCCCCATCGCCACGGTCAGGTTCAGCGCGAAGATCGACACATCGGTGACGAGGGTGACGGCCCGCAGCACCGCCATCGAACCAAGGATCGCGAACCCGCCGACCGCCAGCGGCAGCGCGGCGGCCACCAGCCCGCCGAACACCCACACCAGCACGACGAAGCTCAGCGGGATCGCGATCGACTCCATCAACAGCAGATCCCGTTCGGTCTGCCCGTTGATCTGCACATACGTCATCGCTTCGCCGCCGGCACGCACGGTGACCCCGTCGCGGTCATGCACCAGCCGGTCGGTGAGTTCTTTGGCGTGCTTCTGCGCGCCGCTTTCACCGCCGGTGATGCCGGCGACGATCAACCCGGTCTTGCCGTCCTTGCTGATCAACGCCGGCGTCGCCGGCTCCGGCGCCGTCCATGCGGAGACGATCTGCACGACGTGCGGTGATCCCTGCAGCTGGGCGGCGATATCGGTGGCGACCGTCCGTGCGGCCGGGCTGAGTGCGCCGTCGTCGTCGGCGACGCTGATCAGCAACTCCATATCGCCCTGGCCGAATTTGTCGACGAGCAGCTGGTTGGCCTGGGCGGACTCCGATGTCGGATCGGCGAAGCCGCCCGCGGACAGATGCTTGACGACGGGGATTCCGAAGATTCCGCAGGCGATCATGACGAGCACCGTGATGGCGATGATCCGACGCGGCGCGGCCAGCGCCAATTGTGCGATTCGTTGCAGCACGTCGCGCCTTCCAGTCCGGTCTGTAACGCGGATAACTTAACAGCGGTAGCGAAAATCGGTCAATGGACCCACAAATGACACGGTCCGGCTGCCCCGCATCGTTCACGGAGATGACCGCGATGAATTCACCGCTTTCTGGTAGTCGTATCCGACATGACAACTACCGATGTGACCGCACCAGCGCGCGCTACGACCGGTGATATAGCCCTGTTGATCCTGCGTATCGGGACCGGCGCGGCGATTCTTCAGGCCGGTCTGATCAAGGCCTTCGACTTCGGCACGACGGTCGAGTTCATGGGGGCCGGCGGTTGGCGGGCGCCGACGGTGGCTGCGTTGATGGTCACCACCGCCGAGACGCTGGGCGGCATCGGGTTGATCCTCGGCGCGCTGACCCCGCTGGCCGCGTTCGCGGTGGTCGCGGCGATGTTCGACGCCTGGGCGGTCAACGTTTCGGCGGGCGCGTTCTGGTCGCAGCCGTTCAACGTGCCGTTTCTGATCGGCATCGGCGCGACGGCGCTGCTGTTCGCCGGCGCGGGTGCGTATTCGGTCGACGCTCGGGTCCTGGGCCGCACCACCTGGTCGCCGCGGGTCGCGGTGGGGCTTCTGGTCGCGGCGTTCGCGGCGGCCGTCGCCACCTGGATCGCGCTCAACGGGACGAACCCGATCCACTTCACCGCACCGGCTCAGTAACCCCGGCGAGCAGACGCAGAAGGCCCTTTTAGGCGGACATTTTGGGACCTTCTATGTCTGCTCGCGGGAAAAGAGGCCCCGGAACCTACCCGGCGGTAAGAATTGCCACGATATTGCGAATCGTGACTCAATGAATCCTTAGACGTGATGGTTACTCTTCAGTACATGTGGATCGACGACACCAGTGCTGATGTCATCAAGGTTGATTTCGAGGCGCTTTACCACGGCGATGTCCTGGTAGAAGGCGTCACCTCCGAGCAGCTCGACGACGACCAGCCGCTGCGCACCGCGGTCTGACCTCACGCGCCCCGAGCGAGGGGCGCGGTCGGCCGTGACGGTTTGCCCACCGCGGGCCCCTCGCTGACTCCTGCTTTACGCCACACTTTCTTCTTCGTCGGCTTCGACCATGCCGGTCAGCCGGTCGGTGATGATCTCCTCGGCCTCGGCCACCATCCGCGACACCAGCTGACCGCAGGTGGGGATGTCGTTGATGAGGCCCATCGCCGTGCCGACACTCCAGATACCGGCGTCCAGGTCGCCGACCTCGAAGACCTTCACGCCGCGGGTGCCCGCGACCAGGTCCTTGACGTCCTCGAACTGCCCGCCGCGGTTGAGGATCTCCACCACCTCACGCGACACCGTGTTGCTGGCGACGCGGGCGGTGTTGCGCAGCGGGCGGAAGATCAGCTCGGTGTCGAGCTCGGTGCCCGCCACGATCGCTTCCTTGACGTTCTGGTGGATCGCCGACTCGACCGTGCACATGAACCGCGAACCCATGTTGATGCCGTCGGCGCCGAGCGCCAGCGCAGCCACCAGACCGCGCGCGTCGGCGAAACCGCCCGAGGCGATCATCGGGATGTCGATCTTGGCCGCCGCCGCCGGGATGAGCACCAACCCCGGAATGTCGTCCTCGCCGGGGTGGCCCGCGCATTCGAAACCGTCAATGCTGATGCCGTCGACGCCGAGGCTCTGCGCCTTGACCGCGTGGCGCACCGACGTGCACTTGTGCAGCACCTTGATCCCGTTGTCGTGAAACATCGGCAGGTGCGGCGCCGGGTTGGAGCCGGCGGTCTCGACGATCTTGATACCGGAGTCGACGATCACCTGCCGGTACTCGTCGTAGGGCGGCGGGTTGATCGTCGGCAGGATCGTCAGGTTCACCCCGAACGGTTTGTCGGTGAGCTCGCGGCACCGCTCGATCTCCTTGGCCAGATCCGCGGGCGTCGGCTGCGTCAGCGCGGTGATGAAACCCAACGCACCCGCATTGGCCACCGCAGCAACGAGTTCCGCGCGACCGACCCACTGCATACCGCCCTGCACGATGGGGTGCTCGACCCCGAACGTCTCGGTGAACTTCGTCGTGATGCTCATCGGTGCTCCTCGCTCTTCGCGCAAGCGCTCATCGGGGGGCCATTCGGATCGCGCCGTCGAGGCGGATCACTTCACCGTTGAGCATCGGGTTTTCGACGATGTGCACGGCGAGCGCGCCGTACTCGTCGGGGTCGCCGAGCCGGGCCGGATGCGGCACCTGCTTGCCCAGCGAATCCTGCGCCTCCGGCGGCAGCGAGCCCAGCAGCGGTGTCTTGAACAGACCGGGCGCGATGGTGCAGACGCGGATCAGCTCACGCGACAGGTCCCGGGCGATCGGCAGCGTCATGCCGACCACACCGCCCTTGGACGCCGAGTAGGCCGCCTGGCCGATCTGGCCCTCGAACGCCGCCACCGATGCGGTGTTGACGACGACGCCACGCTCACCGTTGATGGGTTCGGTCTTGGCCATCCGCTCGGCCGACAGCCGCAGCACGTTGAACGTGCCGATCAGGTTGACCTCGATGACCTTGGAGAAGCCGTCGAGCGGGAACGGGCCGTCCTTGCCGAGCGTCTTGTGCGCGTTGCCGATGCCCGCACAGTTGACGTTGACCCGCAGCGGGCCCATCTTCTCGGCTTCGTCCAGCGCCGCGGTCACCGCGTCGGGGTCGGTCACGTTGGCCTCGACGAACTTGGCGCGATCACCGAGTTCGGAAACCACGTCGCCACCCTTGAGGTCGATGACGACGACGGAGGCGCCCCGGTCGAGTAGCCGCTTGGTGGTCGCCAGGCCGAGGCCCGAAGCGCCGCCGGTGACGACGGCTGCGGCGTCTTTGATCTCCACTGAAATGAATTCCCTTCTCTAGGTCCAGTCCCGCAGGACGGCTTCGGTGTCCGCGCCGGCCTGGCCGGGCGGGGTCGGGGTCGGCAGCACGCTGCGAGAGAACCGCGGCGCGGGCATGGGCTGCAGGTGGTCACCGTCCCGGTAGAACGTATTGCGTTCGGTGACATGCGGTTCGGACTCCACCTCACCGAATGAGAGCACCGGCGTCACGCAGGCATCGCTGCCGGCGAACACTTGCGCCCAGTGGTCGCGGTCCTTGCCGGCGATGACCTCGGCGAAGCGGGCCCGCAACTCGGGCCAGCGGCCGGCGTCGTTCTGGTCGGGCAGATCCTCGCCCTCGATGCCGAGGCCCTTGAGGAACTCCGCGTAGAACTGCGGTTCGATACAGCCGACCGCGATGTAGCGGCCGTCGGCGCAGGTGTAGGTGTCGTAGTAGGGCGCGCCGCCGTCGAGGATGTTGACCCCGCGCTCGTCGGACCACAACCCGTCCTGACGGAAGCCCCAGATCATCTGGGCCAGCACGCTGGACCCGTCGATCATCGCGGCGTCGACCACCTGGCCCTTACCCGAGGTCTGCCGCTCCCACAGCGCCGAGAGGATGCCGACGAGCAGGAACATCGATCCGCCGCCGAAATCGCCGGTCAGGTTCAGCGGCGGGACGGGCCGCTCCCCCGCCCGGCCGATGCTGTGCAGCACACCGTTGAGCGAGATGTAGTTGATGTCGTGGCCGGCCTGCAGTCGCCGCGGACCGGTCTGGCCCCAGCCAGTCATCCGCGCGTAGATGAGGCGTTCGTTGACCTTCGCGCAGTCCTCGGGACCCAGCCCCAGCCGTTCGGTCACACCCGGGCGCAGACCCTCGATGAGCACGTCGGCCTTGGCGACGAGCTGTAGCACGAGGTCGCGGCCCTCGTCGGACTTGAGGTCTGCGGTCACCGACCGGCGGTTGCGCAGGGTGGCTTCGCGGCTCTTGCTCGGGATGCCGCCCAACTTGCCGGGCCGGTCGACGCGCACCACGTCGGCGCCGAGGTCCCCGAGGATCATCGCGGCGTGTGGGCCCGGGCCGATGCTGGCCAGTTCGACGACCCGGAGCCCATGCAGTGGTCCAGCCACAATTCAACCGCCCTTCATCCGCGCGAATGCTGCCGACCGCCGACATAGCTTACTTGTATAACCAAGTGGGCCGGATCTAGGGTGCAGCCATGACAACCGCGGGTTCCAGCGTGCACACCTACACCAGCAGCGACCACATTCTGGTGGAGCTGTCCGACGGCGTGCTCTCGGTGACGATGAACCGCCCGGACAGCCTCAACTCGCTGACCCGGCCGATGCTGACCGGTATCGCCGACGCGCTCGAGGCCGCGGCCTCTGATTCGCGCGTCAAGGCGGTGCGGCTCGGCGGCGCGGGCCGCGGCTTCTGTTCGGGCGCCGGCATCGGCGACGACGACCAGGCCCAGAAGAGCGTCGACGGTCCGGCCTCCGTGCTGGATGCGGCCAACCGCGCGGTCCGCTCGATCGTGAACCTGCCCCAGCCTGTCGTCGCGGCGGTACACGGTCCGGCGGCCGGTGTCGGTGTGTCGCTGGCGCTGGCGTGCGACGTCGTACTCGCTTCGGAGAACGCCTATTTCATGTTGGCGTTCACCAAGATCGGGCTGATGCCCGACGGCGGCGCCTCGGCGCTGGTGGCCGCCGCGATCGGCCGCATCCGCGCGTTCCGGATGGCGCTGCTGGCCGAGCGGATCACCGCCGCCGACGCCTACGACTGGGGCCTGGTGTCGGCGGTCCACCCGGCCGACGAGTTCGACGCCAAGGTCGACGAGATGCTCACCACGCTGGTGTCGGGTCCGGCAGTGGCGCTACGAAAGTCCAAGCACGCGATCAACGCCGCGACCCTGACCGAGTTCGAAGGCGCGCTGGGGCGTGAGCGCGAGGGTCAGCTGACGCTGCTGACCTCGCCGGACTTCATCGAGGGCATCACCGCGTTCCAGCAGCGCCGCCCCGCCAAGTTCTCTGACTTCTGAGTTCTCGCGGCCCGGGTGGCCGAAAAATTCGGTGGACGTCGCACTGACGCGTCGGCGACCATCTGTGGGTGAGTACGCAATTCGACATCAAACAGCCGGTCCGCGACGCCGGCGGCTGGCGCGTACTCGCACCGTTTCGGTTTCGCGAGTACCGGCTGCTGATCGCGGCGGTCACGCTGTCGATCTTCGCCGACGGCATGTTCGCGGTCGTGCTGGCGATGCAGGTGATCGAACTCAACAACGACCCGGTGTCGCTGTCGTTGGTGACGACATGCTTCGGCGCCGCCCTAGTCGGGTTGGTGCTGGTGGGTGGGATCGCCGCTGACCGGTTGCCGCAACGCGCCATCATCATCGCGGTCCAGGCCGTCAACGTGCTCGCCTCGTCAACCATCGCGGCCCTGGGAATGCTTGGTGCGCTGCACATCTGGCATCTGGCGGTGGGTGCGGCCGCCCTCGGCGGCGCGGCGGCATTCTTCTTCCCGGCCTACAGCGCGATCCTGCCGCGGATCCTGCCGCCTGAGCAGTTGCTCGCCGCCAACGGCGTCGAAGGTGTGGTGCGCCCGGTGTTTCAACGCGCCGTCGGCCCCGCCGTCGCAGGCGTCGTCATCGGAGCGACGTTCCCGGCACTGGGCGCCACGGTCGTCGCGGTCCTGTTCACCCTCGGCCTGGCGTTGCTGATCGCGACCCGCCCGGACCTGTCACCGGTTGCCTCCGAGCAGAATTCGCATGTGCTGCGGGATCTGCGCGACGGCTTCGTGTTCGTGCTCGGCACGCCGTGGCTGCTGTGGACGTTGCTGTTCGCCAGCATGTTCGTGCTCGTGGTGTTGGGCCCGATCGAGGTGCTGCTGCCGTTCGTGGCCAACGACCGGTTCGCCGACGGCGCGCGCCGCTACGGCTTCATCCTCGCGTTCTTCGGGTTGGGCAGCGCCCTTGGCGCGCTGGCGGTTTCGTCGGGCCGGCTACCGCGGCGCTACCTCACGGTGATGATGGCCATGTGGGGCCTTGGGTCCATACCGCTGGTGGTGTTTGGTTTCACCTCGTCGTTTCCGTTGATGGCGGCGGCGACGTTCGTCATCGGCGTCACCGACGGTGCAGGCATGGTCATCTGGGGCACGCTGCTGCAGCGACGGGTGCCGAGGGCGATGCTGGGCCGGGTGTCCAGCCTGGACTTCTTCGTCTCGCTGGCGTTCCTGCCGGTGTCGTTCGCGATCGTCGGACCACTGTCGAAAGTCGTTTCCATGCAGACGATCTTCCTGGTGGCCGGTATCGCGCCGCCGCTGCTGGCCGCGGTCGCTATGTGGGCCGCGCGGATGCGCCGCGACGAGCTCGCGCACCCGCTGCGGTGAGCTAGACGCCGAAGATCGGCGGCAGTGCGAGCACCATGACCAGACCCCAGAAGAAGTGGGTGAGCATCGGTGCGAGCACGCCGCCGGTCGCCCGGCGCTCCAGCGCGCAGACCGTGCCGAGGATGATCGCGGCGAAGCCCAGCATCGGGTTCCCAGTGGTCGCCGATGTCGCGACGACATAGAGCACCGTCGAGACCAGCACCGGGTGAAAACCGCCCAGCGCGGTGTACAGCGCACCGCGAAAGTACATCTCCTCGGCCACACCGTTGACGACCGTGATGAACACGACCAAGACCAACGGACCGTAATCGGCGAATTCGAGGACGCGCGTGATGTATTCGCGCACCCCGGGGATCTCGCGCGCGATCAGCCCGCCCACGACGAACGCACCGCCCAACGCCAACCCGACGACCGTACCGGTGATCACCGGGCGCTGGTTGCGCCCGCGGAAGTTCACGCAGCCCAGATGCAACGGACCCGATACCAGCGCGCCGAGTGCCCACACCGCGGCCAGCGCCAGCGTCAGCCAGTAGAACGATTCGTCTCCGGGTGGCCGGGTCAACGAATAGCCAAGCAGCACAGCGCCGATCACCAACACCACGGCCACGGTGATGCGCCGCCGCCGGATCACCCCCGGCGGTTCATTGTGTGGGACGGCGACGGTGGTGGCGATATCACGCACCTCGCTGAGGAATCCGCCGGTCGAGGTCATGCGGTGTGTGCCTTCGGCACCAAGCCCAACAAGGTGTCGAGGCCGGTACGCACGGCGGCGGCGACGGGTCCCGGCACGGCACCGATCAGGCCGAGCGCGGGTCGCGCGATCGACGGTGTCACCGTGCGGGCCAGTTGGCGGATGCGCAGCGTGTCACCGCCGGCCCACACCGGGTCGGTGTCGGCCAGATGGTGCGGGTCGGCCAACGCATCGACCGGCATCGGCCGCCGACTCGAAAGCGCACGGGTGATCGCCTCGTCGATGTCGACCAGCCCGCCGGGCGGCTCACCGACGATGTCACGCAGCCCCGAATCGGAGGCCATCATCGGATGATCAAGTGACTCAACGAGATCCGCGGCCAGCCCGCCCGGCACCGGCAGCACCGCAGCCGTCATCCACGACACCACGCCGACATCGATACCGACGACCGGTAGTTCGGCGCGCCATTTGCCCGCGATACGCGCATAGCTGCGCATCAGATCGCCGTAGGACGTGGTCTCCGGACCGCTGATGTCGTAGGCGCCTGCGGGCACACGGTCGACGTCGGCCGCAGCGGCCAAGTAGTACAGCACATCTTGGATCGAGATCGGGTCGATCGGGTTGGCCGACCAGGCAGGCAACGGGATGACGAGGAACCGGTCACCGACGTAACGCAGCATCTCAAACGACGTCGACCCCGCCCCGATGATCATCGCCGCGCCCAACCACACCACATCTGCACCGCCGTCAACGCGCAACGCCTCGGCGACTTCCGCGCGGCTGGTCAAATGCTCGGACAGGTCGTGTTCGTCGGGCACGAAGCCACCCAGATACACGATCCGTCGCACACCGGCGTCCTTGGCGGCGTTGGCCACGTTGGTCGCCGCGCGCTTGTCGGCGTCCCGGAAATCGGGTTCGCCGATGCCGTGCACGAGGTAGTACACAACGTCGATCGGGCCCGCGTCGGCGAAGGCCTGCCGCGCCGACGCCGCGTCGTGCGCGTCCAGCGACACCGCGGTGACACGCTCGTACCAGCCGAAACCGGCCAGCCGGGCCGGGTTTCGGCTGGCGGTGACGACCTCGTGGCCCTCGTCGAGCAGGGTCGTGACAAGACGTGAACCGATATAGCCGGTCGCGCCGGTGACCAGGATCCGCACATTTTTCACAGTAGGGCTGTACCCGATAGGCCCGGAATTTAGCCTGTCGCTTCGCGGTGCAGTTCGATGAGCCGTTGATACGCCTGTGCGTTGTGCCGGTTGCCTGCGACCTCGGCGTCGCTGAGCTCGCGGCGGATCGTGCCGGGGATGCCGGTGACCAGCGAACGCGGCGGCACCACGAGGCCCTGCGGCACCAACGCGCCCGCAGCGATCAGCGACCCGCTTCCGATCCGCGCACCGTTGAGGATGACGGCGCCCATGCCGATGAGCACGTCGTCCTCGATGACGCAGCCGTGCAGCACGGCGTTGTGGCCGACGGTTACGCCGGCGCCGATGCTCACCGGGAATTCGGGGTCGACGTGCACGGTGACCCCGTCCTGGAGGTTCGTGCCGGAGCCGACCTCGATGGGCTCGAACTCGGCGCGCAGCGTCGCCCCGTACCAAATGCTGGCCCTGGCCGCGAGGGCGACCTGGCCGATCACGGCCGCGTTCGGCGCCACCCACGATTCGGCGTGAAGTTGGGGGGCATTGCCACGGATGGGCAGGATCAGCGGTTCAGGCATGCGCGCCATCGTAGGCATGCCCCGTTCGCATAACGTGAGCAGCCGTGAACACTGCGATGGACGTGGTCGACGGCGTCGACTTGACCGGCAAGACCTGTTTGATCACCGGTGCCACCGCCGGTCTGGGCAAGGAGTCGGCGCGAGCGCTGGCGTCGACGGGCGCGCACGTGGTGCTGACGGGCCGCGACGCCACCGCGCTGGCCGACGCCGACGCCTGGGTGCACGCCGCGGTGCCGCAGGCGCGGACCTCGACGGTGTCGCTCGACCTGACGTCGTTGGAATCCGTTCGCGCTGCGGCGATCCGGATTCAGCAGATCGCCCCGGCGCTGCACGTGTTGATGAACAACGCCGGCGTGATGTTCACGCCGTTCAGTAGAACCAGCGACGGTTTCGAAATACAGTTCGGCACAAACCATCTCGGCCACTTCGAGCTGACCCGACTGCTCACCCCGCAGTTGGTCGCCGCCGGCGGCGCACGCATCGTCACGTTGTCTTCCGACGGGCACCGGCTGGGCGACGTCGACCTCGACGATCCCAACTGGGAGCGCCGCGAGTACGACAAGTTCGTCGCCTACGGCGCCTCGAAGACCGCCAACATCATGCACGTGCTCGAGTTGGACAGGCGGCTGCGCGAGCAGCAGGTGAGGGCCTACGCGGTGCATCCCGGGATCGTCGCGACGTCGCTGGCGCGTCATATGACCTCAGACGATTTCGCCAGCCTGGGCCGGTTGGCGGCGGCGACGGCGGATCCGCAGGCCAAGAAGGTCGACGTGCGCCGCGACTTCACGACGTCCGAGCGTGGCGCGGCCACCCAGGTGTGGGCGGCGGTCAGCGCGGATCTGGCCGATGTAGGTGGGGTGTATCTGGCCGGCTGCCGCATCCGCGACGACGTCTCGCCGCATGCGCTCGACGAGGCACGCGCCGCCGCGTTGTGGGAGGTATCGCAGACGCTGTGTGACGCGACCGTCGACAGCTGAAAACCTGCAGGTCAGGCTGGGTGCCGTTGGCGTTTTGCGTGGTCACCGCTTTGGTGTTGTCGCTCGAGTGCCTTTAACATGCGTGGCGACGTGAACCGAGCCGAGGAGCTGTAAGTGAAGACTCGCACCAGCAAGGCCATTGGCGCCGCCGCCGGAATCGCGGCGATGGCCCTCTCTGTGCCGTTGGCGGTAACCGCGTACGCCCAGCCGGCCGAGGAGCCGGAGCCCTCCGTCGAGATTCCCAATCCGGAGGGGCCGGGCTGCGACGCCTTCAAGGAGGCGGTGCCGAACTGGGAGGCGCTAGCCCAGTTGCCGGTCGGGCAGGCGCTGCAGAGCATCCCGGAGGCCGGCACCTTCTATTCGGCAATCTCGGGTGGACTCAACCCGGCGGTCAACGTCGTGCCGGTCTTGGAGAACGGCCCGTACGTGGTGTTCGCGCCGACCAACGAGGCCTTCGCGGCGCTGCCGCCTGCCCAGCTCGACGCATTGAAGGCCGATCCCGCAGCGCTGACGGACCTGGACTACTACCACGTGTTCCTCGGCATTCTGGGCCCGAACGACGTGAAGGGTCAGCGGCCCACCCAGCAGGGCGCGGAGATCAAGGTGACCGGTAAGGGCGGCGACATCACGGTCAACGACACCGCCAAGGTGGTCTGCGGCGGTATCCAGGCCGAAAACGCCCGCATCTATCTGATCGACACGGTGCTGGACCCGGCCAACCCGCCGACGGCCGCCACGCCGACGGCCTCGGCGACGACAACCACCGAGACACCCACCACGACGACGGAGCCGTCGCCGGTCCCGGCCGCCGAAGCCCCCATCGGCTGACGTCGCCACGGGCCAGCGCCTCGGTTACAGGCCGAGGTCGCGGCCGATGATCTCCTTCATGATCTCGGTCGTGCCGCCGAAGATCGTCTGGATGCGCACGTCGACGTAGTCGCGGGCGACCTTGTACTCGTTCATGTAGCCGTAGCCTCCGTGCAGCTGCACACAGTTGTCGACCACGCGCTTGCCGAGCTCGGTGCACCACCACTTGGCCTTGGACGCCTGCACGGCCGTCAGCTCCCCGTCGACCATCGCGCGTAGGCAGCGGTCGATGTACTGCTCGGCGATCTCGAGCTCGGTGGCCATCTCGGCCATCACGAATCGGTTGTGCTGGAAGCTGCCGATGGGCTGGCCGAAAGCCTTGCGGTCCTTGACATATTGCAGCGTCTCATCGAACGTCGCGCGCGCGCCGGCGATGGCGGCCACGGCGATCGACAACCGCTCCGACGGCAGGTTCGTCATCAGGTGGTAGAAGCCCCGCCCCTCCTTGCCGAGCAGGTTGCTGCCGGGCACCCGGACGTTCTCGAAGTGCAACTCAGCGGTGTCGGCGGCGTGCAGCCCCATCTTGTCGAGCTTGCGGCCGCGCTCGAAACCTTCCATGCCGCGCTCGACGACCAGCAGCGAGAACCCTTTGTGCCCCGCGTCGGGGTCGGTGCGGGCCACCACGATGACGAGGTCGCTGTTGATGCCCGCGGAGATGAACGTCTTGGAGCCGTTGAGGATCCAGTCGTCACCGTCGCGCACGGCGGTGGTTTTGATGCCGGCGAGGTCGCTGCCCGCGCCGGGTTCGGTCATCGCGATGGCGCCGATGAGCTCACCGGAGATGTAGCCGGGCAGCCAGCGCTGCTTCTGCTCCTCGTTGGCCAGCGACGCGAAATAGGGCCCGACGATGTCGTTCTGCAGGCTCAGCCCCGGGGTGGCCGGGCCGAACTTCGCGAACTCCTCGACGATGACGGCGTTGAACCGGAAGTCGTCGACACCGCCGCCGCCGTACTCCTCGGGCATGTTAAACCCGATGAGACCGTATTTTCCTGCGGCGGCGTACGATTCGCGCGCCACCAACCGGTCCTGCTCCCACTTCTCGACGTGCGGCGCGCATTCCTTCTCCAGGAACTGACGCGCCGTCTCGCGCAACTGCTCGTGCTCGGGTTCGAAAACCAGACGTTTCATTACTCGCTTACTTTGCTTTCCATACGGGCTGGCGCTTCTCGGCGAAGGCCAGCGGTCCTTCTTTGGCGTCCTCGGAGCGGATCACGGTGGCGATCTCGCTCATGGTTCTGGTCCAGCCCGGTTCGTCGCCGACGATCACGCCGTCGTCGACGCCCATCGCGACCCGCTTGCTGGCCCACACCGCCAGCGGTGCGTTGCACGTAATCCGTTCGGCCAGCGCCAATGCCGCGTCGACGGCGGTGCCGTCGGGCACCACCTCGTTGATCAGGCCCCACTTGAGCGCGTCGTCCGACGTCATCGGTTCACCGGTGAACAACAACTCCATCGCGACCTTGCGCGGCAGATGATCGACGATCCGGAACACGCCGCCGGCCGCCGCGATCAAGCCACGCTTGACCTCGGGCAGACCGAACTTGGCCCGCTGCTCGGCCACCACCAGATCGCTGGCCAGCGCCAGCTCGGTGCCACCGCCCAGCGCGGTGCCGTTGACCGCGGCGATGGTCGGCTTGTCGATGTAGTGCCGGACGTATCCGGCGAAGCCCCACTCCGGGTGATCTGGGTGGAACAGGTTCTCCCGACGCGAGATCGCCTTGAGATCTGCTCCCGCACAAAACGATTCGCCGGCGCCGGTGAGTACCACCGCACGCACCTCGGGATCGTCCTGCGCCCGCTGCAACGCGTCGCCGACGGCGGTGCTCACCGCGCTGTTGACGGCGTTGCGCGCCTCGGGCCGGTTGATCGTGATCAGCAGGAGGTTGCCCCGCCGCTCGCTCAGAGCGGCCGGGGCGGTCACGTCGTCGGTCACAGCAACTCGAGAATGGTGGCGTTGGCCTGCCCGCCGCCCTCACACATGGTCTGCAGGCCGTACTGAATGCCCTTGGCCCGCATGTGATAGAGCATCGTCGTCATGATGCGGGCACCCGAACCGCCGAGCGGATGGCCCAGCGCGATCGCACCACCGTTGGGGTTGAGCTTCTTCTCGTCGGCGCCGATGTCCTTCAGCCACGCCAGCGGCACCGGAGCGAACGCCTCGTTGACCTCGAACACGCCGATGTCATCGACGCTCAGACCGGACTTCTTGAGCGCCTTCTGGGTGGCGGGAATCGGCGCGGTCAGCATGATCACCGGGTCGGCGCCGGCCAGCGTCGCGGTGTGAACACGCGCGATCGGCTTGAGGCCCAACGACTTCGCCTTCTCGGCGGACATGAACAGCAGCGCAGCCGAACCGTCGGAGATCTGCGAGGAGTTACCGGCATGGATGACGCCGTCTTCCTTGAACGCCGGCTTGAGCTGGCCCATCTTCTCCAGGGTGGTGCCGCGGCGGATGCCCTCGTCCTTGAGCACTGTGCTTGTTTGTTGCTCGTCCTTTACCTTGATTCCGACGATCTCGTCGTCGAAGGCACCCGAATCCTGTGCGGCGGCGGCCTTCTCGTGGGAGTCCAGCGAGAACTGGTCGAGCGCGGTGCGGTCGAAGCCCCACTGTTCGGCGATCATCTCGGCGCCGATGCCCTGGTTGGGGGTCTGGCTGTAGCGGTTACGAAACGCGTCCGGATAGGGGTGCCCGCCGTTGGCCAGCGAAGAGCCCATCGGCGTGCGGGACATCGACTCCACGCCGCCTGCGACCACCACGTCGTAGTGGCCGGCGACCACGCCCGCGGCGGCGAAGTGCACTGACTGCTGGCTCGAACCGCACTGCCGGTCGACAGTGACACCCGGCACGGTCTCGGGCCACCCGGCGGCGAGCACCGCGGTGCGGGCGATGTCGAGCGCCTGCTCACCGGCCTGCATGACACAACCCCAGATGACGTCGTCGACCAGGGCGGGATCGACGCCCGCGCGCTCGACGAGACCGTTGAGGACCTGCGCCGACAGCTCGCCGGGATGGACGCCCGACAGTCCGCCGTTGCGCTTGCCGACCGGCGACCGCACGGCCTCGACGATGACGGCTTCAGCCATGACCTTCTCCTTCGAAGTTCGATGTTGTTCCCACGCAGGGCTCGGCCCGAAACCGGGTCACCCCTGAACGTAAACGAACAAGGTTTACTAGGTCAACCTACTGGTTGGTAGGCGGAATTGCTAATGCGCGGGGTCTCGATCCGCCCGCGGGTCCGCGGAGTCCCGCCACGTCACCTGCACCGGGATGGTGTCGTCCCAGGGCTGGCGCGTCACCATGTCGGCGACCCGGATGAAGCCCCTCTCGAACTCGCCGGTGGCCGCATCCACCAACCGGTACTGCTGGGTCTGGCGGTGGATGGGTTGGCCGTCGATCAACACGACCCGGACCTCACCGGGTTCGAAATGGCAGCGCTCCTGCAGCGCGTCGATGAGCTGCTCGTTGTGCATGTGGCCGTCGCCGAAGTTCCATCCGATCGCGGTGCTGCAGATGCGCTCCCCGTCGGTCAGCACATAGTCGTCCTCGTTGTGTCCGGCCATCGCGCGGTGCGCGAGCGTGAACATCGCGCGGCCGTGAGTGTTGAAGGCGCGGAACGCATATCCCATGTAGAGGTACATCTGCGCGGTCTCGGGGCTGCCGTAATAGCGTTCCATCTGTGCCTGCGGCATGCTGGCAATCGACACGATGCCCCTCTCGAGCTTCTCGGCCGCCGATGGCTTCATACACCACAGCCCGGTGTCCCAGTTGCCCGCGTAGTACCGCATACCCGGCAGGAAGGACACCTTGCGGGGGAACAGGTTGCCCAGCGCCACCGTGGCGGCCAGGACGGCGAACAACACGATCGGCCAGGGGCTCTGCAGGTCGCCCAGCCCGATCCCGGCGTGCCCGACGAACAACACCACCACGGCGAACATCATGAAGACGTTCCACTCCAGCGGAACACCCATCGGTATCGACGACAGGATGCCGAAGTGGAAGCACACCATGATGAACGCGGCGATGTAGGTCGGCCAGCCGCCGCCCGAGAAGAACAGTACGAGCGGGACCAGGCCCTCGATGGCGGTGCTGAAGTGCGCAAGCCATCGCGACAGCCGACCCGGCCGAAGATCGTCCGGAAAGCGTTCGAAGAACTTGCGTTTGATCCACTTCGGCCGAAACACCGGGTTGTTGCTCATCATCGTCGAGATGACGAACGGAAAGTGTTTGTTGAGCTTGGATGTGGCCGCGCCCAGCCAGATCGTCAGGCAGACCAGCTTGGCGGCGAGGATGATGTCGGCGCCCGCGAACAGAAAACACACCGCCAGCGAGGCATACACCTCGCCGCGGGCGGCCAGAAAGATCACCTTGTCGCGCAGGCCCAGCACCGCGAGCAGGCCCAGGATCGCCCAGATCTGCCACACGGGCAGCACACCCACCGTCGTCCCGAGTTCGGGGATCGGACCGGTGCCGTCGGAGAACAGGGCCACGACGAGCATCACCACCAGGGCGGCATACAGCAGCACATCAAACGGTGTGCGGCGAGCCCCCTTGGTCAGCGGGATGCGGGTCGGCCACGGTGGCAGCCGAATGGTGTTGGGCCGCAACCAGTACAGGATTGATCCCATCGGCGGGAAGAAGCGGTTGTTCAGCGGCCCGAACCCGCATCCCAGCCCGACGACCTCGAACAGCATCGTGTAGAGCACGACCTTCTCGAACACGATCGGCTCGTCGTACCAGGAGGCAACGTTGGTGAACCCGTCGATGCCCTCGGTGGTGAGCACCACCAGCCAGGCGCCGAGGATGTACAGCAAGATCTTGACGACGTAGAACAGGTGCAGGACGACGGGCGTCCCGAACCCCACCTCGGCCCAGTGCCGCGCCATCGGCACGATCTTCTCGGCGCGGGTGCCCTTGCTCCACTGCTCGTAGTCGACGACCGGCGCGTCCTGTTTCAAGAACCCCATGGCTCAAAGACTAGAACGTGTTCTAACTACGCGGCTCCAGATCCTCACGTCCGCTTCGCGAAAGCTACAACAGGGTCGCGATCGCCGCGCGTTTCACGACCCTGGTGTACGGCTCGCGAACTGCGTGGGCGCTCGTCAGGTGTCGGTCTTGGCCGGCGGGCGGTAGAAGATCGCCAGTTGACCGATGCCGCCTGCCAACCCCAGCCCCAGGGCGATGATCAGACCCCACCAGCCGTGCAGCAGGTCGGCGAAGCCGCTCTCGCCGAACAGCAGGTAGTCCAGGCTGTACTTGCCCGCGCCGATGGTCGCGATCGCCACCGCCGTCGTCGCCAGGATGAGGTTGTACTCCCAGCCCTCCTTGACGATGAAGAAGCCGTTGGCCCGGTGCACCGTCCACGCGGCGACCAGCATCAACGCGACAAAGCCCGCGGCGGGGATCGGTGTCAGAAGCCCGACGGCCAGGCCGATGCCGGCGGCCATCTCGGTGGTCGCGGCGACGCGGGCGTGGAAAGTGCCCGGCTTCATCCCGATGCTGTCGAACCAGCCGGCGGTACCGGGGATCCGCCCGCCGCCGAAGAACTTGTTGTAGCCGTGCGCAGCCATCGTCAGGCCCAGCACCACCCGCAGGAACAGCAACCCGAAATCCAGGGCCGAGTCGTAAGCAGTCATGCAACAGAACTTAGGCCATGTGTTAACCCGCTGAACAGCCCTACCGGTGCACGGTCAACGCCGCGGACAACCGCTGCACATACGCGTCGACGTCGCCGATCGCGGACTCGGCGGCGTGCACGCTGACCGCGACGGTGTCGCCGATGCCGTGCACACCGTGTGTCAGCCCCATCATCGGCGACAACGCGGGATAGCCGGCCGTCAGCGCCACCGGCGCATCCCCGAACCTCAGGTCCGCGGCACCACGATTGACGCTGGACACGACGGTGTTGCCGGTGACGGTCGGCGAGCGCAGCGTCGGATCGAACTGGCGCACTCCCCACCGCAACAACGGCGCGGGCACCGCGGCGGACGCGCGGCTTGCCGCGAGCATCGCCGGATGCGCGGCGCGACGACGGCGCTGGTCCAGCTCCGCCGTGATACGCGCGACCCGCTCGGAGTACGTCAGCTCCGGGTGCAGGTCGACGCCGACGTTGCCGAAGTGGTTGTGCGCCAGCCGGATACCGCCCTTCGCCATCGGCACCTCGGCCCCCAACCGCGACGGGTCGTCGCCGAGCTCGCGAAGATGCGCGGACAGCGCAGAAGACACGGCCGCGAGCACACCGACCGTCACGGTCGGGCCCGGGATCTGCGACCGATGCAGGATCACGGTGCGCACACTGCGGACACCATCGGGCAGGCTGTTGCTGCGCAGGGCCGGACGCGGCTCCGCCTGCGGCGCAACCGATCCGGCGTCGGTGTCGCGGACCAGCTGGCGGTGGGCCCGCGCGGCCCGGTATGCGCGCCACGGCAGGGTCAGGCTCTGCAGCGCCGGGCGCGACGGGGTCGCGGGCACCGTCGCGGCGCGGCCGAACAGCAGGGCCGCCAGCGCCGACGACCGAACACCGTCACCCAGCACGTGCGCGACCTGCAGCACCGCCACCGTGGCCACGCCGCCGTCGACCGGCCCCGACACCTCGGGAAAGACATGCAGCCGCCACGTCATGACCCGCGGATCCAACTGGTCGTCGGCGAGTTCGGCCACCGCGGCCAGACAATCCGGCCACGCCCCGGGAGGTTCGTGCACCACGAACTGATCGGACATGACGGCGCCACTGACCCATTCGGGATAGCCCAGCAGCCGCTCGCGCACCCGCAGCCCCAGTTCAGGGCAGCCGTGCGCCCTCCCCCGGATCTGCTGCAGCGCACCGTGCATATCCGAGGGTGCCCCGACGAAGCCGTACAGCAGGAACTGATCGTTGGGAATCTTCGCCGACATCCAGTACGTCTGCGCGTCGACCGCAGGAAGTCGGCGGGCCGTCATGGGCTCAGACTAGGCGGCGCCCACGAAGTCGACGATGTGGCGTGCGACCGCCTCCGGCTGCTCCAACTGCAGGAAGTGGCCCGCGCGTTCAACGAGCGCCACCTTGCTGTCCTCCGGCAACACCCGCTGGACCCAATGGGCGTAATCGGCTGAGGCGCAACCGTCGTCCAGGCCATGCATGTACAGCGTCGGCACACGCGGCTCAGACAACCAGTGGCGGTGCAGGTCGGCGTACTGCGCGGGTGGCTTGGTGTTGCGCACCGCGGCGCGGTAGTACCCGAGCGCCGCGCGCCACCGCTCCGGGGCGCCGATGGCCGCCTCGACGTGGCGCAAATCCTCGTCGGCCGGATATCCCGGCGACCATTGCCGCCACAGCCTCGGCAGCACCCACGACGGCGAGCGTTCGGGAAGCCCGGGCAACTGGAAATACATGATGTACCAACTGCGCAGCAGCTGACGGGGTAGCTGACCCGCGAGGCGCCCAGCGTCGGGGACGCGGCCCAGCGGCCGAAACGACGCGGGCATCGGCACCGACATGATCACGGCCTTGGTGAACGGGCTGTCGGGCATCGCGGCCAAACCGGCGCCGGCGATCGCACCCCAGTCGTGCCCCACGAACACGTCGCGCCCGGTGGGCCCGGCCGCGTCGAGCACCCGAAGCGCGTCGTCCATCAGCGCGCCGACGTGGTAGCTGCCGTCGGACGGCAGCGATGACGGTGCGTAGCCGCGCATAAACGGCGCCACCACCCGCCAGCCCGCGTCCACCAACAGCGGTGCAACCTTGCGCCACCCGTGGGCACTGTCGGGAAACCCGTGCAGGCACAGGGCGATCGGGGCATCGGACGGTCCCCACGTCAGCGCCTGCAGCGTGACGTTGGGCGACGCGACCTCGATGACCTCGGGCGCCTCCATTAGACCGGGTCGAACTGCGAGATCAACCAGCGATCCCCGACCTTCTCCAATCCGACCCGCACGCTCGAGGCGGTGTCGGTGGGAGCGTCCTGGCCGACGACCACCGTCTGGTTGACGAACAGCAGCACCACCGCGCGGTTCGGATCGGCCGACACCGACGCCGCGGCGGGCACGGTGGCGACCGCGGAGATCTGTTGCTCCTGGGCGCCCGGGATCACCACGTCGTTGATCAACGAGGTGTAGGAGTCGCGGAACTCCCCGGTCAGCAGGTCGCGCGCGTCGTTGAGCTGTTGACCGACGGTGTCCGGCTTGTAGGACAGCATCGCGACGGTGCTGTCCTTGGCCGTCTGCACCGACTCGATGCGGACGGTGTTGTCGTGGTCGATCGAATCGTGTGTCCACTTCAGGTAGGCCGCGGCCAGGGTGAGCGCCAGTGCCAGGCCGGGCAGGATGCCGTAGGCCAGCACCCGCGCCCAGTCGACGCGGCGCTTAGCGGCCGCGGCGGGTTCGGCCTCCTCGGCTGCCTCCGGCTCGGCCGGCGCCTCGGTGGTTTCCGCCGTCGTGTCGGCGACGGTCTCCTCAGCCGGTTCGGTGATGGCCGCCTCCTGGGTTTCTTCCGTCGTCGCGTCGGTCGCGTCCGGCGTCCCTGCCTTGTTGCCTCGCGGCATGCTGTGCCGGCTCACGGGACGAACTCCACGTTGGACACCTTCGCCTCGTCGTCGATCTTCTGCACGGTGATTCGCATCCGCCACGACCGGGGCTGCTGCTCTGGAGCACCCGCATTGCTGGTGTTGACCGTCACCGCCACCAGCACCTGGCCCTCGTCGCCCGATACGGACTCCAGGCCCGCCTCGGTGATGGTGCCCTCCGACTTCGACTGCGCTTGCTTGACGACCTCGACGAACGGTGCCGAGCGCTGCTGGAAGTCGTCATAGAACGTCCCGGTGGCCGAGTCGAGGATGCGCTGCACGTCCTCCTCGGCGTTCTCCCAGTCGATGGTCGTGAGGTTCAGCGCGCCCTGCCGGCCGACCTGCACGAACAGCTGACGTTGTTCGTCGGCCTGGTGCGCCTCATAGGCCTGATAGCCCAGCCACCCGACCAATCCGCCCAGCCCCAGCACGAGGACGACGCCGACGATCGTCGCCAACCGCACGTGCGACATCCGCGGCTTGGCGGCGACGGTGCCGTCCTCGTCGGCGGCGGCGTCGTAGTCCTCCCCTTCGGCAGCGGTATCGACGACGTCGGTTTCGGCCTCGACCGGGCCGGGGTCGGCCGTCGCGTCGTCGGCGGGGTCCTCGGACGTCGAATCGTCCGGGTTCCCCGCGGTGGGGTTCGCATCGTCTGCCATCAGGTTCCTCTGCGGCCCAGCGGGCCTGGTCGGGTGGATTGCACAGATCGGCTCCAACTTACGTGCGACACCTTATCGTCGGAGTCCAGAAGTCCAGGGACATCACTACCAAATCGGGATCCGTATTTGTGAGCTTTGGGCCATACCCGAACGACGCTTTCGCCGTCGCGGACGCCAGTGACGACCGACATGGTTTACTGAGTGCTACAACTGAAGCACCGAGGAGGAACCGCGGTGTCACGACGAGAACCGCTCGCCCCGATGATCTCGCCCGACCCGGCGTCGGGGGCCGTCCGGTCGCCCAAGACGGCCGAGCTCGTGGCGCGAACGCTTCGACGCATGGTCGTCGAGGGACAGCTGACGGACGGTGACTTCCTGCCGCACGAGGCAGATCTCATGGCCCACTTCCAGGTCAGCCGGCCCACGCTGCGCGAAGCGGTCCGGGTGCTGGAGTCCGAACGGCTGGTCGAGGTGCGCCGCGGCTCCCGCACGGGCGCGCGGGTCCGGGTACCGGGTGCCGAGATCGTCGCGCGACCGGCCGGGTTGCTGCTGGCGCTGTCGGGCACCACGCTCGCCGACGTCTTGACGGCGCGCACCGCGATCGAGCCGCCGGCGGCCAAACTGCTCGCCGAGGAGGGCACCGTCGAGGCGCACCGCGAACTTCGGGAGTTGATCGACGCCGTCCCGCAAGCATGGGAAGCCGGCACGTTGGCAACGGCCACTGCGCTTCTGCACCGCCGCATGGTCGAGCTTTCGGGGAACGCGACGCTGGGCATGATCGCGGGCATGCTGCACGAGATCGGTGAAAGACACACGGCCGCAGCGCTAATCGGAGCTGACAACAGGGCTGGGATGGGCGAGGCGGAGTACGCGAAACTGCTCAAGTCCTACACGAAGCTGGCCGACCTCGTCGACGCCCGCAAGGGCGACGCAGTCGAAGCGCACTGGCGTCGCCACATGGAAGCCGCAGGCGCGGCGATGCTTCGGGGCCACGAGAAGACCAAGGTCCGCGACATCATGGACTGAGCCGGTTCCGCCTGGGCGATCACCGCCCCGGCGGCACCAGCATCGACTGCCACGTCTGCTCTTCAGCCGCACCACCTGCCAGGTTGGACTGCGTGTAGACCTTCCCGTCCGGCCCGACGTAACTGCCGCTGGCCGGGTCGTATTCGGCGGCGCCGACGGGCAGCGGCGGCGTCCCCGGCGGAGGGGGCGTGATGTCGACGGGCACGTCCGGGGGCACATGCGGAATGGGCTGACCCGACAGCGTGGCGTTGGGATCGCCCTTCCAGTTGTAACCGTCGTTGAGCGGCACGTACTGCTCGTCGCTCTCGCACATCTGCCACGTCGGAGCGCGCTTACCGGGCACGGTGATACACGGCAGGTTGCGGGCACCGCGGACGTTGAACGGCGCGTCCTGCGGTGTCCGGCAGTACATATCACCCTGCGGCCGGTCGGGGTAGTCCTCGAAGACCGGCACCCGCTGCTGCTGCGCAGGCAGGAACCCGGTCGTACACGGCGGCGGCAGGTTCTGCGGGGGCAGCGGCAGCGGCGCCGGGAACGCAGGCAGGATCGCGTTCAGGTTGAAAATCAACGAGTCGCCCATGTAGTCCTGCTTGGTGCCGCGCTTGTGCACACCCACGGCCTGCGTGACCGCGGTGCCCTGCGGCAGCAGCACCAGCAGCTGCTCGAGGCTGGGCTGATAGGCCACCGCGACCTCTCCGATGCTGACCAGGTTGGCCAACACGATCGGCAGCGTCGGTTGCAGCCGGTCGAACAGTGCACGCACCTCGTCGGCGGCGCCGGGCCCCTTGGCCAGGATTCCTCTCACCGCCGGATCCTGGCTCTGCACTTGACCGCTGATGTTCGCCAGATTGGCCGCCCACGCCTCAATCGAGCCGGCGGTTTCGGTCTGGGTGTCGAGCACCGGCTTGGACTCGTCGATGAGCGTGAGCAGCGGGTCGAGGTTCTCGCGGGCGTCGATGGCCAGCTTGGCGCTACCGCTGACCAGCCGGCGCAAATCGGGCCCGAGCCCGCCCACCGCGGTATAAGCCTCGTCGACGACTGTCTTCAGATTCTCCTGCGGGATCGCCTGTAGACCGCGCGCCGTATCGTTGAGGACCGTATTGATATCCGTCGGAACCGTGGTGCGACCCAACGGAATAACGTCACCGTCCTGAAGGTCCGGACCTTCGCCGCTACGCGGAAGCAACTGGACATACTGCTCGCCGACCGCGGACACGCTGTGCACCTCGGCTTCGAGGTCAGCGGGAATCGGAACGTCGGAGTCCAGCGACAGTACCGCCTCGACACCGGTATCGGTCAGCTCGACGCTTTTCACCTCGCCGACCTGCACGCCGCGGTAGGTGACGTTGCCCCTCGGATACAGCCCGCCCGTCTCCGGCAATTCGACCGTGACGCGGTACTGACCGATGCCGAGAAGCGTAGGGAGTCGCATGTATCCGAAGAGCATGATGCCCAACGCGAGGATCGCGATGGCGGAGAAGATCGCCATCTGGATAAGGATCTGCCGGGTCATTCGCATGCTACGGCCCCTGATCCCAGCGGTACGGAGCAACCAACGGGTTGCCGCCCGGTGGCGGCACGTTGTGGTTGCACGGGCTGGGGAACTGGCCGATGGTCCGTCCCCATTGCAACTCCAACCAGGTCAAGTTGCACTCGAACCGCGTTCCGGTGAAGAAGGCCGAATCGATTCGGCTCAACGTCAGGTCGACGACCAACGTCAGGTTCGCGTAGTCGCCGCGCATCCAATTGAGCAACGTCTCCTTGGGGAACGGGAAGGTCGGTAGGAAGCTCAGCGCACGGGTCAGCGCAGGGCCGGCGTCGGCCAACTCCTCCAGCACCACGCCGAGATCCTTGAGCTCTTGCACCAGAGCCTCTTTGGTCTGATCGACCGAATCGGCGGTCAGCGCGCTGAACCGGCCGAGCTGGGTCAGCACCTCGGCCAGGTTCTGCCGCTGGTCCCTGAGCACGGCCAGGGCATCGGGAATGGTCCTCAGCGCCTTGTCCACCACCGGCTTCTGCTCGGCGATCTGACCCATCAGATTGTTCAGGCTCTCGGCGGCGTCGATGATGTCTTGCTTCTGGTCATCGAGGTGACCGATCGCGATGTCAAGCTGCTCGATGAGGCTGCGCAGGTCGTTCTCGCGGCCGGTGAACGCGACGCTCAGGGCCTCGGTGATGTCGTGGATGTTGCCGATCCCGCCCCCGTTGAGCAGCAGCGCGACGGCGGCCAGCGCTTGCTCGGTACTCGGGTACGCGCTCGAGGACTCCAAGGGGATCAGTGAGCCCTCTTTCAGCTTGCCGACCGGCGGCACATCGGTGGGCGGCGCCAATTCGATGTGCAGTGAACCAAGCAGGCTTGTCAGCCCGAGCTTGGCCGTCGCATTCGCGGGCAGCTCGACGTCACCGTTGAGTTCCATCGTCACCAGCGCATGCCAGTCCTGGCGCTCGATTTTGCGCACCGTGCCGACGTTTACATCGGCGACGCGGACACGGGAGTTCGGTTCGATGTTGTCCACGTCGGGCATCTGCGCCTGGATCGTGAACGCACCCGGGCCGGTGCCCTCGACGCCCGGCAACGGAAGCGAGTTCAGCCCCTGCCAGTCCGAACAGCCCGACAGCAGCGCGGCCGCCACGGCCACTACTGCCACTCTGCGAAAGAGCCTGCGGCGCATCATGGTCCGACCCCCTGAGGCACCATCATCCCGTGCAGACCGTCGGCCGGATTCGTGACGACCGGCGCCTCTGCCGGCAACGGCGGGCCTCCGGCCGGCGGCGGTGCCGGTGCCGGCGAACCTGAAGCCGGCGGCGCTGCGGGCGGAGCAGGTTGCGGCGGGATGTAATCGGGCCGCAACCAGTCCTCGCTGTAGGTCAGCTCGTTCGGTCGTGTGGTGGCACCGACGAAGACGTTCTGCATGATGGGCAGGAAGTTGTACTGCCGGTTCTTCAGGATCGGCGCCAGGTATTGCACGCACAGCTTGGCCGACTGCTCGGCGTTCAGTCGAGACGCTGCCTGAATTCCGCCGCACAGGAACGAAATCGGGTTGGCGAAGTTGTTGAGCATCGGCAAGCTGCTCACCGCCCCCTGAGCGGGCTGCCAGATGTTGACGTAGTTCTGCAGGGTGTTGGGCGCGACGTGCAGGAACTGCTTGACGTCGGCGAGGCTGTCGGTCAGCGCCTGGGTCACCCCGGCCAACTTGTCCGACGTGGTGCCCAACGCTTCGCGGTTGTCGGCGACGAACGTCTGGACTTCTCCGACCACGTTGTTGAGGTCACGCAGCGCGTCGGCGACCTCGTTGGGGTCGTTGGCAAGCAGGCCGGTCACGCTCGCGAGGTTCTGGTTGAGCTGGCGCATGACGTCGGTGCTGTCCTGCAGCGCCGAAACCAGGATCGCGAGGTTCTTGACCGTGGAGAAGATGTCGGTGCTGTGATCGCCCAAGGCTGTGACGGCCTGTGACAGCTTGATGAGGGTGTCCCGGATGTTGGCACCTTCACCACGCAGGTTTTCGGCAGTGGTGTTGATGACCGATCCCAACGGGCTCACATCTCCCGGTTCGGTCGGCTGCAGGGTTTCGGCGAGCCTCTCCAACTGCTGTCGGACCTCGTCCCACTCCACCGGAACGGCGGTGCGCGACTGCGGGATGACCGTGTCGTCTTGCATCACCGGTCCGCCGGTGTAGGGCGGGGTCAGCTGAATGGCGCGCGCGGTCACCAGCGTCGGCGACAGGATCGCGGCCTTGGCGTCGGCGGGCACCTTGTACTTGCTGTCGTACCAGAACGAGATCTTGACCCGCTCGGGCTGCGGTTCGATCGATTCGATCCTGCCCACGGGCACGCCGACGATGTTGACGTCATCGCCGGGGTAGATGCCGTTGGCGTTCTCGAAGTAGGCGACGACGTGTGTGCGGTTGATCCGTTCGGTGTTGCCGAACACCACGATTGCGCCGCCGGCCAGTATCACGACCAGCGCGACGGCCAACATGTTGCGGGCGGCGCGCGTCATCGTCCAGCCTCTTCCGGTGCAAGGTGGGGGACGCCACCGGGAGCGGGCACCGCGACCGGAGACGGTGTCGGGTCAGGTGTCGATTGCAGACCCGGTGGCGCCTCGGCGGGCGGCCCAGGCGGCGACCCGCCGGGGGGCGGCGCAGGCAGCGGCTCACGGTATGGATAACAGCCGGGCCCGGGCAACGGCAGCCCGGGCGGTCCACACGCCTGATCGCCCGGATTGCCGGTGATGGCGTCGGGGACCGTCAGCCGCGGGTCGCCGCCCTGGCCCGTCCGTGGGAACTGGACCGGCAGCGCCGGTGTTCCCGGCTGACCGACCTGCGGGTCGGACAGTTCCGATGGCAGCTTCACATTGGGATCCAGGCCGAGATCGGAGAACGCGGCATCGATGAACGGCTGCAGGAACTGGCCCGGCAGCAGGTTGGCGACGTAGTTCTTGAAGAACGGCCCGCCCGACACCGATTCGCCCAGCGACATCACGTAGTCGGTAACCAGCTCGAGCGACTTCTGCAAGCGTTCCTTGCGGTTGTCGATGATCGTCAGCACGCCATTGAGCTTGTCCAGCGCGGGTCGGAGGGTTTCGCGGTTCTCGCCGATGAAGCCTTGCAACTGTCCGCTGAGCGCCGAGATGTTGCCGGAGACCTCATCGAGTGCGGCGCTTTGGTTTTCGAGCTCGGCCAGCAGCGCGTTGGTATCGGCGACCAGGCTCACGATCTGGTTGCTGCGCTCGGCCAGCACCGTGGTGGCCTTGTTGGCGTTGCCGAGTAGACCTCGCAGTTGCGCGTCGCGTTCGTTCAGCGTGTCGGAGAACCGCGCCACACCTTCGATCGCGATCTTCAGTTCCGGCGGCGTGTCGGAGAATGTCTCCGAGAGAACCCGCAGCGAATCCGACAATTGGTCGGTGTTCAAACCGCTGATCGCCGTGGACAACTCGCCCAGCGCATCCGGCAGCTGGTAGGGCGACGTCGTGCGATCGAGCGGGATCGTGCCCTCCTGTCGGCCGTCACCGCGGGAGGTCACCTCGAGGATCTTGGTGCCCAGCAGGCCTTCGGTCTTGATCGCCGCCTCGGTGCGATCGCCCAACCGGATGTCGCTGTCGACGGTGAACGTCACGAGGGCGCGGGGCCCGTCCACCTCGATGGATTTGACCTGGCCGACTTCGAAGCCCGAAACACGTACGGCCTTACCGGCTTGCAGCCCGCCCACCTCGGCGAAGTAGGCCGAGTACTCGCTGCCCTGCAGGAACGGCAGCCGGTCGTAGTTCAACGCCCCGAGCACGATGCCGACCGTCAACACCAGCCCTACGGCGCCGATGACGGTCTGATTCCGTTCAGAGAAGGACTTCACCTCGGCGCACACCTCCCGGTGGACTGCCCGGCGACCTTTACATAGACCGGTTGGCCGCCCTTGCCGTTGAGCTTGAGCACGATGTCGCAGAGATAGAAGTTGAAAAAGTCGCCGTAGAGTCCTTGGCGTGCAAGCGCTTGATGGGCGTCCGGCAGGGTGTTCAGCAGGTTGTCGAAGTATTCGTGATCAGCCACCACGATTCCGGCCGCGCGGTCGGTCTCCTGCACCGTCTTGCGCAACGGTGGACGAGCCTGCGACAAGAGGTCCGCGACCGTTCCGGCCGCTTCGTTGGTGTACGCCAAGCCGTTGCTGATGTCCTCTCGGCGCTCCGCGAGCGTCCCTACCAGTTCGCTGAGCGCGTCGACTGCCTTCGCGAACTGGTCGTTCTGGTCGCCAAGTGATCCCAGCACCACGTTGAGGTTGACGATGACATCCCCGATCAGTCGGTCACGGTCGGCCAGAGTCGTTGTCAGCGCCGCGGTCTGGGCGAGGAACGAGTTGATGGTCGCGCCCTGGCCTTGCAGGGCCTGGATCAGCTGACCCGACAGCGCGTTGACCTGATCGGGATCCAGCGCCCGGAACAGCGGCCGGAAGCCGCCGATCAACGCGTCGAGATCGAGCGCAGGAGACGTGCGGGCGAAGGGAATCGTGCCGCCCGGGTCGAGTTTCTTGACTCCGCCTGCGCCTTCCTCGAGCGCCAGGTAGCGGCCGCCGATGAGGTCGTCGTATCGGATGACCGCCCTGCTGCCCTCGGTCAGCACCACCGACTCGTCCGCGGTGAACTCCACGCGCGCCGTGGTATCGGGTTGGATGGCAACGTCTTTCACGCTGCCGACCTCGACGCCGGCGATGCGGACGAAGTCGCCGTTCTCCAGCCCGGTGACGTTGGTGAACTCGGCGACATAGCTGTTGGTGGCTTCCCCGAAGCGCAACTCGCCGAAGACCGCGAACAATCCGAATACGCCGAGCAGGCACACAGCCAGGAACACGCCGAGACGCACCGCGTCTCGTCGAACCCTGGCGTTCATGCTGGACATGGCGTTTCACCTCTCATGGCGTGGTAGCTCATCCGAACGGCGGCCCGGGTCGCGCCGGCGTCGGCAAGGGTGTCGGTCGCAGCGGCGTGGGCTGCATCTGCGCAGGCGAATGAACGATGAACGGCTCTGAACCCGGCGCCGGGCCCGGGTCCCGCGGCGCCATCGGCGGCGGTGCGGCCGGCAGCCCCGGCCACAGCGGGGTGCCGTCGTCTGCGTACAGGTCCGCACCGTAAGCCGGAGCCCCCGGGTACGGGACCGGGCCTATCGCGGGTCCACCGAAGAGGTTTCGGACGCTCGGCGGTTCGGGCACAGCGCGGGTGGTCGGCAGGTAGTTGGCGTACCCGGGGAAGCCGATGCCGGGGTTGGGCCGCCAGTCGAGTCCGGTACCGAAGCCGGTGTTCGTGACGAGGTTGCGCACCGGCCAGTTCTCCGCGACGTTCGGCAGCGAGCCGCAACTCGGTTTGCCGCCCGGCCCGCCCTTGGCGCCGATGACCGGCAGGTGATCGGGGTAGCGGTACGAGTCGTCGCCGAGGCCCAGTGCCACATCCAACACCAGCGTCCGACCGTTACCGCCCGGCCCGTCGTACCCGCCGTGATCCAGCAGGTGCTTGGCGCCGGTCAGCAGGCAGGTGTACTCCGGGCTGTACTTGTGCAGCAGGTTCGTCGTCGGCTCGAGCACGTTGATGGACTTGATCAGGTTCGCCTGGTTCGGCGCCAGCAGGTTGATTCCGCTGTTGGAGAGGCCAATGGTGGCCAGCAGCAACGCATCCAATTGGCTGGCCTGGCCGGTGATCGTGGTGCTCGTGGTGCTGAGCGCATCGAGGGTGGTCAGGATGTCCTGTGCCGCAGCGCTGTACGTGTCGTTGAAATCGCGCAGCGCGCGCAGGTCTTCGGTCACCGTTTCGTGGCGCGGATTGACTTCGAGCAGAACCTGATTCGCGGCGGTGGTGGCCTCGCCGATCAGCTCGCCCTGCCCCCGGACGCCCTCGGCGAGGGCGTACAGGGTGCTGTTGAGCTTGGCCGGGTCGACCTGTTCGAGCACGTCGACGATGTTCTGGAACACCGTGTTGGCTTCGACGGTCACATTGCGCGACTGGATCACCTGACCGGCGGTGAGTCGCTGTGAACTGGGAGTGCTCGGATAGATCAGGTCGACGAACTTGGCGCCGAACACCGTCGTCGCCCTGATCTGCGCCTCGACATTCGATGGGATGTACTCGATCTTGTCCTTGTCGATCTCGAGTTTCAGCGACACCGGAGTGCTGCCGCCCTGGATCGCCGACACCCGGCCGACCTGCACGCCGCGCAACTTCACGTCGGCGTCGGTCTCCATCACCAGACCGGCGCGCTCAGACTTCAAAGTGACGGTCTCGGTAGCCCTGAAGGCGCCGACGAACAGGGCCCACGTCAGCCAGATGGCTACGACGATGATCACCACGAGGATCAACGTCCACCACGCGGGATGCAGGCCTTCGTCTTCGACATCCATCGATCAGCCCGCCAGGTTGAAGTTGCCGGATTGACCGTAGACCGCAAGCGAGAGCATCACTAGCACGAAGGCCGAAACGATCAGCGAGGTGCGCACCGCCCGTCCGACGGCCTCGCCAACGCCCGCCGGGCCACCACTGGCGGTGTAGCCGTAGTAGGTGTGCACGAGCATGATCATCACCGACAACGCGATGGTTTGACCGAATGACCACATCAGGTCGGTGGGGTTGAGGAACGTCCGGAAGTAGTGGTCGTACACACCCGTCGACTGACCGTAGAGCACGGTGGTGCCGAACCGTGCCGCCCAGAACGCGGCGATCACGCCGACGCAGTACAGCGGGATCACCACGAGGAAGCCGGCGACGACTCGCGTGGAGGCGAGATAGGCGACGCTTCGGATGCCCATCACCTCGAGCGCGTCGACTTCCTCGTTGATCCGCATGGCACCGAGTTGTGCCGTCGCGCCCGCGCCGATGGTGGCGGACAACGCCACCGCAGTGGTGGCAGGCGCGATCAGGCGCACATTGAAGAACGCCGACGCGAAGCCGGTCAGGGCCTCGACACCGATCTCCGAGAAGTCCGTGTAACCCTGCACCGCCACCAGCGCGCCCGTAGTGACGGTGAGGAAGCCGACGATCGCGACCGTGCCGCCGATGATGATGAGCGCCCCTGCGCCAAGGCCCATTTGGGCGATGATGCGGATCAACTCGACCTGATAATGAACGACGGTGTAGCGGATCGAACTCAGGGTCCGGCCAAAGAACTTGGCTTGCATCCCGACCCGGTTCCAGGGGTCAGCGACGCTTTTGAACCGGGCTTTCAGCCAGGGGAACTGGGAGTGCGGCCTCGAAACGGTCACAACGTCACCTTCACCGCGACTGCGGTCGCGACGATGTTGATCGCGAACAGCGCCATGAACGTGAAGACCACGGTCTCGTTGACCGCGTTGCCGACACCCGCCGGCCCGCCGCCGACGGAAATGCCCTTGTAGCAAGCGATCATGCCCGCAGACAGTCCGAACAGCGCGGCCTTGAGCAACGCGATCGTGACATCGGCGGTTCCGATGAGCAATGTCAGACCGGCAGCAAACGCACCCGGTGAGACGTTCTGGATGTAGACCACGAAGAAGTAGGCGCCGGCCAGTCCGACGAGGATCACCGTCGCCGACAACGCAAGCGACACCAAGGTAGCGGCCAGTACACGCGGAACAACCAGCGCTTGAATGGGATTCACGCCCATGACCCGCAGCGCATCGAGTTCTTCACGAATTGTGCGGGCGCCCAGGTCGGCGCACATGGCGGTGGCGCCGGCGCCCGCGACGACCAACACCGTCACGATCGGCCCGATCTGACGGACGGTCCCGAGCGCGGCGCCGGTGCCGGAGAAGTCCGCGGCGCCGAACTCCCGCAGCAGGATGTTGAACGTGAACGTCAACAACACCGTGTACGGAATGGTCAGCATCAGGGTCGGAAGAATCGACACCCGCGCGACAAACCACGCCTGAGAGATGAACTCACGCCATGCGAAGGGCGGCCTGAACATCCACACGAATGTGTCGAGAGCCATCGAATAGAAACCACCGAAAGCCCGCACCGGTTTCGCGACCGCAGCCGAGGACACCATCAGACGGTGAGTCCTTGTGTACACCGCACTGCCATAGGCCGCAGACCCTCCATTACAAACCGCGCCCGTCCAGGCTGTGGGTGACGTTACACGTCAACTCGCGGCAGAACGGTACATCACCGATTTCGTGGGCAGCAACAGCCCAACTGGCCGGCGTAATAGGAGGCACCCGGCACGGCGGGCGGCCAAGTGATGCACCGGGTCTGGGTCAGATATTGCCTACCGCCTCTTCGAGTTCGGCGACGACGATTTTTCGCATCCCGAGCATCGCTTTCGTCGCCGCGGCGGCCCGGGCCGGGTCTGGATCGTCGAGCAGCTCGTAGAGGCGGTCGGGCACGATCTGCCAGCTCAGGCCGAAGCGGTCCTTGAGCCAGCCGCATTGCGACTCCTCCCCGCCCTCGCTGAGCCGGTCCCAGTAGTAGTCGATCTCGCGCTGGTCTTTGCACCTGACGAGGAACGAAACCGCCTCGGTGAAGCTGAAGTGCGGGCCGCCGTTGATGGCGACGAACCGGTTGCCGTCGAGCACGAAAGTGCCCGAAACCACCTCGCCCGCTGTGCCGGGTCCGGCGTCGGTGTAGCGGCTGAGCTTCTCGATCTTCGAGTTGGGGAAGACCGATACGTAAAACTGTGCGGCCTCCTCGAGGTTGTTGTCGAACCAGAGGGAAGGTGTGATGGTCGGCATGTCAGTACCGACCGCCGGAGCGGGCCGAACTCATCGGTGACGTTCGGCGCCCAGCGCGCGCAGGGCGAAGTCGAGCACCTGGTCCTTGGCCCGGTTGACCCGTTCCAGGTCGTGAAACGACTGGTTTGGCAGCACCCTGCTCACGACAGCGTTGATCGCGACCGCGTCGGGTTCGGGGTCGGCCAACGGGAATGTGCCGTCGTCGCGGCCGCGACGCAGGATCTCCACCAGGGAGCGTTCCCGGTCACTGTGGGCCTTCTCGCGGGTCTCCCGGTAGCCCCGTGCGGCGCGGACCTCGTCGGTGTCGATCACCGTGAAGTGCGCACGGACTTTCTCGTCGGTGATCAACGCGAACATCCCGTCGATCCAGGCCGCCAGCTGCGCGGCCGGTCGGCCGCAGAATTGTGACGTGATGCGGTCGAGGCGTTCGGCCAGCGCGTCGGTCTCCTGGCACAGCATCGCCAGGAACAGTTCGTCCTTGGACTGAAAGTGGCGGTAGAACGCACGCGTCGACACTCCGGCGCACGCCAGGATCGCAGCAACCGGGATGGCACCGCTGTGCGGTTCGGACAGACACCGGTAGGCCGCCTCGATGATGCAGTCGCGTTCGTTCCCGGTGTCGGACTGCACACGGCGGATTGTAGGGAGCCGCGCCCGCCACGGGCCGCAGATCGGGGCAAATTCACCCTGGGTAACGTGAGCGCTCGGAATCAGCCGAGAGGATGTCCGTGAGCACCACCCGCAGCGAATCGCGCACTGTGCAGTTTCGGGGCAGCGAAGGCATCACCCTGGTCGCCGACGAATGGAACCGCGGTGCGCCGCCGGCCGACCGGCCCACCGTGCTGCTGCTGCACGGCGGTGGCCAGAACCGCTTTTCGTGGAAGAACACCGGGCAGATCCTGGCCGATCACGGCCTGCACGTGGTGGCGCTGGACAGCCGCGGCCACGGTGACAGCGACCGGGCGCCCAACGCCAACTACACCGTCGACGCGTTGTGCGCCGACACGCTGGAGGTGGTGGACCAGATCGGCCGACCGGTCGCGCTGATCGGCGCGAGCATGGGCGGGATGACCGGGATGCTGGTCGCTGACGCCGCCGGCCCGCAGAAGGTCACCAATCTGGTGCTGGTCGACGTCGTACCGCACTACGAGAAGGACGGCAGCGCGCGCATCCGCGACTTCATGGCCAGCGGTATCGACGGCTTCGAGACGCTGGAGCAAGCGGCCGACGCGGTCGCGGCCTACTTGCCCTATAGGACCAGGCCACGCAATCCGGAGGGGTTGAAGAAGAATCTGCGCCTGCGCGACGGGCGGTGGTACTGGCACTGGGATCCGGCATTTTTGACCGCGCCCGCCGACGACCCGTTCGTGCGGGTGGAAAAGCTCGACCGGGCCGTGATGAACCTGACCATTCCGATCCTGCTCATCCGCGGCAAGCTGTCCGACGTGGTCAGCCCCGAAGGCGTCGCGGACTTCCTGCAGAAGGTGCCGCGCGCGGAGTTCGTGGAACTCTCCGAGGCCGGCCACACGGCCGCAGGCGACGATAACGACGCGTTCTCCGACGTCGTTGTGCAGTTCGTCTGCCGCTGACACCGCGCGAGCCCGGCTTGGCGCGAGCAGCTATTAGGCCAGCAGCGCGACGCGCTCGTCGGCGGTGTCAGTGAGGATCTCGAACATCGCGCGGCGCTGGGCCACCAACTCGGCACGCTCGAACGCCTTGCCCGCCACCTGCATTCGACAAGTGGCGAGAGCCGAGTTGTAGCAGTACTTCGACCGGCCGTCGGTGTCGGTGTAGGTCAGACCGATGACGTCGGCGGGTTCGGCGATCAACTCACCCTCGATCATTCGCTCGCCCACCCTGCCGCCGAACGTCCACGTGAACGGCCGGTACCGTCCGTGGGTCTGCAGGCTGCCCAGAACCGAACGCACCGCGAATTCCTCTCCGGCATGGCGGAACACGAACAGCGTCGCACCGGGCAACAGCAGCGACCCGACGGCGGTGCGGGCCGTGACGATCTCCAGCGTCGAGTCGGGGGCGTTGTCGAACCCACAGATCTGCCCGTACGCGTAGGCCGGGGTATGCCTGCTGCCCCAATTGTGGTTGAGGCTGCCCGACCAGCCGTCCATCACGATGCGCACGTCGTCCAGTTCGAGCTGGCCGTCGAACTGCGCCAAGGGATCTCGCACCATCGTCTTGGCCGTCGGGAACCGCGCCTCATACGCCCGCTCGGTGAGCAGTTTGACCGGTTCCCCGGGACCGGGCGTGATCCGCAGGTCCCAACGCGACGAGCGGCCGCCGCCGGTCACCACGCCGTGGGCGGACCGGTCGTCGAGGACGGCCGAGCCGATGCGCGCCGACCACGGTTCGTCGGCGTAGCTGGCCAGGTCGATGGGATACGGCTCTTTGAGTGCCCGGTTGCCCGCGCCGTCGGGGTCGAACACCATCACCCACACATCGGCGACGGGCTCGGCGACCGTGGAAAGCAGCAGCGTTTGGCGCAGCCACACGGCTTGTGCCAGTTCGGGATGGTTGGCGCGGATGTAGCGACTCTCGTAATAGGGGGCCTTCGGGATCCTCACGGGTTCAGCATCCAATACTTGATCGGTGATGACAGCCCAGATCGCCGCTTACGCGCTCGGTGTGGTCGCGGCGGTGCAGGCCGTCGCACTCGTCGTGCTGTGGCGGCGGAACCGCAGGCAGCAGGCGGAGCTCGACGACGCGCGCCGCCGCGTCGACACCAGGAACATGCTGCTCACCGGCGGACGCGAGGCTGTCAAACAGGTGTGGCAGACCGCCAACATCCTGCGCAAGGACGGGTTGGGCGCCGCGGTGCGGTCCTCCATCGAGGACCTTGCCGACTGGGCCGAGGTCGAACGTCCCGACCTGGCCCGGCTCGCTACCAGCGGCGTGGTGGTCATCCTGTTCACCGACATCGAGGAGTCCACCGCGCTCAACGAGCGGATCGGCGACCGCGCATGGGTGCGGCTCATCGGCCGACACGACAAGATGGTGCGCAGGCACGTGCACACCCACTCCGGGCATGTGGTGAAAAGCCAGGGCGACGGCTTCATGGTGGCCTTCGCGCAACCCGAGCAGGCAGTGCGGTGCGGCATCGACATTCAACGCTCACTTCGACGACAGCCCAACAGAATTCGTGTTCGGATCGGTATCCACATGGGTAAGTCGGTGCGTCGCGGCGACGACCTGTTCGGACGCAACGTCGCGATGGCGGCGCGGGTGGCCGGCGAGGCGAGCGGCGGCGAGATCCTGGTCAGCCAGGTGGTGCGCGACGCCCTCGCCGACGCCCCCGATATCGCGTTCGACGACGGCAGCGACGCCGAGCTCAAGGGGTTCAGCGGTGCACAGCGGCTCTACGCCGTCGGCGACTGATCTGGTTGTTGTTCGCTTTCGGCGACGCGTTGATGCAACCTGGCGCGGATGCCCTCTGGCGTATAGGCATTTCGGCGGCGCTGATCGCGGGCGACCAACACCCCACCGGCCACCACGCCGGCGACACTGGCCAGCCCGACCCATTTCCATATCCGGCGCATGGCATGAGTCTGCCTAAGCTGCCAGGGTGAGGCCAACCACGGTGCCGCTGCAGCAGGCGCTCGACCAGACCCGGACCGGGGACCTGTGGCTGTTTCGCGGACGTTCCAAACCCGACCGCGCGATCCAGTCGTTGACCAACAGCCCGGTCAACCACGTCGGCATGACGATCGCGATCGAGGACCTGCCGCCGTTGATCTGGCACGCCGAACTGGGCGACAAGCTGACCGACATGTGGACCGGCGACAACCATCGGGGCGTGCAACTCAACGATGCTCGTGGGGTGGTCGAACGCTGGGTGCACCACTATCACCAGCGCTGCTGGCTGCGTCAGCTGATCCCACATGCCGATCGCCAGCAGGAGGATCGGGCGCTGAAGGTGGTGGCGCGGATGGACGGCACCCCGTTTCCCGGCACAGCGCGGCTGACCGGCCGCTGGTTGCGCGGGCGGATCGCGGTGTCGGACGTGACGCGTGGCATCCCTTTTTTGCACAAGAAGGTCAGCGAGGCCAGCCGACGCAAAAAGGCCGAGAAGCTCAACGTCGGCCTGGAAACCGCGTATTGCGCCGAGACGGTCGCCATCACCTACGAAGAGATGGGCTTGTTGTCCACCGAGAAGCACTTCAACTGGTTCGACCCGGGATCGTTCTGGAGTGGCGATTCGTTGCCGTTGGCGCCGGGCTACCAACTCAGCGCTGAAATCGAAGTGATCCCATAGCTTTTCGGCGCCTTAGGTACAGCAGTTTGGGTCGAGCACGACGCACAACGCCGCCAGGGCGTCACGGTGCGCCCGGTGGTAGACGTTCATGCCGCGCCGTTCGGATTCCACCAGACCGGCTCTGCGGAGTTGGGCGATGTGGTGGCTGACGGTGGACTCGGTGAGGTCCAGGGCAGCGGCGAGGTCACCGCTGTTCTGCTCGCTGGCGTCGGCGCCGAACAGCAACGAGATGATCTTGACCCTCGCGGGGTCCGCCAACGCCTTGAGGCGCAGTGCCACCTCGAGTGCGGCCTGATCAGTCATCGGCCCCGCAGCCACAGGGGCGCAGCACACCGGCGCGGACATGTCGATCATGGGCAGTGCTTTCGGCATGGAACCCATCATAGCCAAGGTTCTTGACATATATCGAAATGGAGGAGCATTCTGTAACCGGCGCCAGTTCGATATATGTCACATCACCGAAAGGATTCATCATGTCCCGTATCCAACTCGCCCTCAACGTCGACGACCTCGACCAGGCGATCACCTTTTACTCGCAGCTGTTCAACACCGCACCGAACAAGATCAAGGACGGTTACGCGAACTTCGCCGTCGCCGACCCGCCGCTCAAGCTGGTCCTGCTGCAGAACCCCGGTCAGGGCGGCACGATCAACCACCTCGGGGTCGAGGTGCAGACCAGCGAGCAGGTGCACGCCGAGATCGCACGGCTGTCTGGCGCGGGCCTGTTCACCTCCGAGGAGATCGGCACGACGTGCTGTTTCGCCACCCAGGACAAGGTGTGGGTGACGGGCCCGAGCGGTGAGAAGTGGGAGGTCTACACCGTGCTCACCGATTCGGACACCTTCGGCGACGGTTCGCAGGAGCCGTGCGGATGCGTCGCTGACGAGCCTGTGCAGGCATAGGGAAACACCCGATTCATCTGCGTCGCGCAGAACCTAACGTTGTCCGCGGATGGTTTCAAAGATGACGACCATCCCCTTCGGCCGCCACCGCTTGACCTCCGGTGGCGGCCGATTTTCATGCCCGGCACCTGCGATGTTTCAACATCGCTTCGCGGGGGGTACACGGCCGTCATCAGGTTCAAATCCGAGAGCCGCCGAATTCACTTGATGAACGGGGATTGCCGCATGGCTGGCTTGTCTGGCGACTACAAAGACGTGACGGATATGTTCCGGCGGCTCGAGAAACTCCCCGAAGGCTCGGCACAGCACAAGCGTCAGCGCGACGCGATCATCGAACGGTGCCTGCCGTTGGCCGACCATATCGCCTTCCGCTACCGGGACCGCGGCGAACCGCTTGACGATCTGATTCAGGTGGCGCGTGTCGGCCTGCTCAACGCGGTGAACCGCTACAACGTCGACACCGGTGCGGAGTTCCTGTCCTTCGCGGTGCCGACGCTGATGGGCGAGGTGCGCCGCCATTTCCGGGATCACGGGTGGGCGGTCAAGGTGCCCCGGCGGTGCAAGGACATCCAGGCGCAGTTGGTGCGGGCCCGCGCGGAGCTGTCTCAGGTGCTGGGCCGCGCGCCGAACGCCTCGGAGATCGCCGAGCACCTGGACGTACCGCGTGAGCTGGTGGTCGACGCGACAATCGCCAGCAGCAACTACTCGACCCTGTCGACCGACGTGCAGGCCGGCCCCAGCGACGATTCGCGCGCGGTGGTGGACACGCTCGGCGACGTCGACCCCGGCATGGACAAGGTGCTCGACCTCGAAACGGTGCGCCCGTTGATCGCGGCGCTGCCGGAGCGTCAGCGCACGCTGCTGACGTTGCGGTTCTTCGAAGACATGACGCAGACGCAGATCGCCGAGCGGATGGGGATCTCGCAGATGCACGTCTCGCGCCTGCTCGCCAAGTCCCTGGACACCCTGCGCCGTCAGGTGCGCGCGCCCGAGTTGGCCGCGGCCGGCTAGCCGACCCTTTTCGCGAGATGTACGGGAGGGTCGTGGTCGGCACAGATCCACAGCCCTCACGTCGATTTCGCGAACGCGGACAACAGGCGTCGGATGTCAATCCAGCGACCGCGAGAACGTCAACACCGTCGCCGTCTCACCTGACGGCGTGACCTGCGGCTCCGGCTCTCCCTGTTGGACGAAGCCGGCGCCTTCCAGCACGCGGCGCGACCCTGCGTTCTCCGGGACGGTCCTGGCCGTCAAGTGGGTCAACCCGTTATCTGCAGCGACGCGCGCGGCCGCAGCCAGGGCCTGCCGCGCGGCGCTGCGGCCCCGCGCCTGGGGACACAGCCAAAACCCAACCTCGGCATCGGTTTCGCCGATGTCGAAAAGCACGATGCTGCCGAGAAACTCATCAGAGGAGGCGTCGGCAATGGCGAGCACCGCCAGCGAGCCGTCGGCCAAACCGTCTGCGATGACGCCGTCGATCTGCTCGCGCACCGTTTGCGGTGAGTACTCCGCCAACGGAAGGTGTCCGTAGCGGCGAACGGCGGGATCCTGGGTGCCGGCGGCGAAGGCCTGGGCATCGTCGTGGCGCAGTCGGCGGACCGTGACGTCGCCTTCGGTGCGGGGCAGGCGATCGGCGAGCGTACGAGGGCGGGACAAGCTAGGCACGGCCGCGAACCCTAGCAGCGCCGCGCCGGCGGCAACCGCTCCCGCCGACGGCGCCCAGGCCAAGCCGCCGAGGGCGTAGCCGACCGCGGCGACGAGCGCGAGGAACATCAGCGCGATGCCGAGCTCGGCATGGCGACCGACTCCGAATGCCCGCGCGGGCAGGAAGTGCGCGCCCACGACGAAGACCACCCAGAGGACCACCAGGTGCGGCTGGTCGAACACGCGATTCAAGATGGTCGCACCGATCGGGATGGCCGCGACCTCGACGGCGACGGCCACCCAGTACATCCGGGCCGAGCCCGACCAGCGTTCGTCAGGCACGCGGGAAAGCAGCGTCCGGGCAATTGCCGCGATCGCCAGCGCGATCCCCGCAACGCGGGCCACCACGTCCCACGGGCCGGGAAGCCCGCCGGCGTTGACGAAGACGAACACCAGCCCGAAGGTGATGCAGATGGCGGCGAAGATGCGGGAGAGCTTCACAGCAGAACCGTCGTCGGTTACCCGACCGCTGCTCGGACGATCTCGGCGACACGTTGTTCGGTGACGTCGTCCAAATCGTCGAAGTACCAGGCGGCGGGGATCAACAATCCGTCCTTGCCGCCGGCGGGCTTGAGCGTCGCCTTTTCACTCACCCCGAGGCTCATCAGCTCGTCGTTGCGGAAGAAGACGAGGACGGGACTGCTCGCCGACTTGGCGTAGCCCGGCATGCCGTACCAGATGCGCGGCTTCAGTTCCGGTGCAGCAGAGACGATCACGTCGTGCATGCGCCGCATCACGCTTCGCGCGGGTTCGTCCATCTTCGCAATCTTGTCGAGGACCTTCTGCAGGTTCTTGTCGTCCTTGTTAGCCACGGCCATGTCCTTTCTGCCGAAGTCGGTTTCGGCGCAATGGAATTGCGCACCCGAAGGCGCAGCACCCCATTCGGACATGTCCTGATCGACTCAGGTCTCTCCGCAATGATTCAGATGTTCGTTCACCTGGAAGCGCGTGATGGGGCAGGCCCCACGGCACGCACATTAACATGCGGGCCGTTAGTCGAGGCAGACCTGCGG
>NZ_JBEFTL010000008.1:0-217073 GCF_053484035.1 Mycolicibacterium sp. XJ662
ATGTCGGCGATCAGATCGGTGGTGTAGAACTCGGCGGGGGTCTGGGAAAAGGCGTCCGGGCGGGTGACGAACACCCACACGCCGGTGGCGCCCGGTTCGATCGCATCCGACAGCGTCACCGCGCCAGCGCCCACCCCGTCGGTGTGCAAGGTGGCCTGTGCGACGCCGGGATCGTTACCCCAGCACGGCGCCGACGACGGCCGGGGCGTCTGGATCAGCCGGACCTGGTAGGCAGTGTTGGGGATCGCCACCACCAACTGGACGTCAGCGGTCACCCCGGACCCGTCCGAACGGACATTGGCGGTGGGTCTGCCCTGGCCCGTCGGGCCGTTGTAATTCGTTTCGCTGAAGTCGCAGCGACGCAGCACCTGGGAGAACGGCATGAAGGTGCTGTCGGAAGCCCCCGCCGTGCCGGCACCAGTCGTCAGTGCCGGCGTCAGCGGCGCCGCGACTACAGCTGCCGTCGCCATGGTCACAACCCGAGTCAATTTCCGCACGTCATTACGTTAAACCACCCGCGCGGCCGCCGACACCGCTTCGCGTGCAGTAGCGCGTTGGCGCCGTCAGTAGTGTTGGACCCATGTCGGTGGTGCCGGTCCTAGACGGCGTGCGGGAGAACCTGGGACGCAGTCTGTTCAGCATGGTCGCCGGCCCCGAAGGCCCAGCCAACCGGGCACAAATCCACGACACCCCAGGCCCGCGCTGGTTCGACCAGGACCGCCCGATCCGACGTGTGCACGCCGACGCGTCGATGTTCGTCGGCGGATTGCGGGCACTTCTTCTGCAGTCGCTGCATCCGCTGGCGATGGCGGGTGTCGCCGACCACTCCGACTACCGGGCCGACCCGTGGGGCCGCCTGCAGCGAACCAGCACGTTTCTCGCCGTCACCACGTTCGGTCCCGCCGCCGACGCCCAGCGCGCGGTGGATCGCGTGCGCGGCATCCATCAGCGGGTGCGCGGCACCGCACCCGACGGGCGGACGTATCACGCCGTCGACCCACACCTGCTGGAGTGGGTGCACATCGCCGAGACGGACAGCTTTCTGCTCGCCCACCAACTCTATGGTGCGGCGCCGCTCGACCAACGCGGCCGCGACGACTATGTGGCCGACACCGCGCGCGTCGCCGAAGCACTCGGGGTGCCCGACCCGCCACGCACCGAACGCCAACTGGCCCAACGGATCCAGGATTACCGACCCGAGTTGCGCGGCACCGCCGCCGCCCGCGAAGCCGCCCGGTTTTTGCTGCTGACTCCCCCGCTACCGCTCGTGGCGCGCGCACCCTACGGCGTATTGGCCGCGACGTCGGTGTCGATGCTGCCGGGCTGGGCCCGTAAGCCGTTGCTGCTGCCCTACTTTCCGCCGATCGAGTCGACCGTGATCCGGATGTCCGGTCGCGTCCTGGTCGGCGGTATCCGCTGGGCGCTCAGCGCCTCCCGCTGACGCTATTCCCGGCACTCGACGACGTCGTAACCGCCGTCGGCGTAGCGCGACCGGATCTGCTTCTTGTCGAACTTGCCGACGCTGGTCTTGGGGACCTCGTCGATGAAGGTCCACCACTCCGGTAACCAGAACCGGGCGACCTGATCGCACAGATGGTTTCGCAGCTCCTGGGGTGTGATCGAGGCGCCCTCCTGGACGACGACCGCCGCCAGCGGGCGTTCCTGCCACCGCTCGTCGGGCACCGCCACCACGGCCGCCTCCCGCACGGCCGGATGATCGGCGATGCGCAACTCCAGCTCCACCGAAGAGATCCACTCCCCGCCGGACTTGATGACGTCCTTGGCGCGGTCGGTGAGGGTGATGAAGCCCTGCGGGTCGATGCGGCCGACGTCTCCGGTGCGCAACCAGCCGTCGTCGAACTTCTCCGGATCGGCATTGAGGTAATAGGAGCCGGTGATCCACGGTCCGCGGATCTCGATCTCCCCGACGGCCTTTCCGTCGTTGGGCAACACGTTGCCGTCGTCGTCGACCAGACGGGTCTCCACCCCACACATCACCCGGCCCGCCGAGGCGCGCAACGCCCAGTGGTCGGCTCCGGTGACCTCCGGCGGCGGGGTGGCGATCGCCGCCAACGGTGACGTCTCGGTCATACCCCAGCCCTGGCGGATCATCACGCCGTAGTGCTCCTGGTACTCCTTCATCATCCCGAGCGGAACCGCCGAACCCCCGCAGACGACCAGTCGCAGCGACGAGATGTCACGGCCGGGGTTGGCGTGCAGGTACTGCAGCACGTCGTTCCAGATGGTCGGAACGGCGGCCGAGACCGTCGGGCGGTGGCGTTCGATCGTGTCGACCAACGGAGCGGCCTGCAGAAACCGGTCGGGCAGCAGCAGGTCGGCGCCCGCCATCACCGCTGCATACGGCTGCCCCCACGCGTTGGCGTGGAACATCGGTACCACCGGCAGCACCCGGTCCCCGTCGGCCAGACCGACCGCGTTGGCCGCACATACCGCCATCGAATGCAGATAGCTCGAGCGGTGGCTGTACACCACGCCTTTCGGCTTTCCGGTGGTGCCGCTGGTGTAACACATTGCGGCAGCGCTCTTCTCGTCGAGGTCGGGCCAGTCGTAGGTGATCGGCCGGCCCTCGATCAGGTCGTCGTAGCGGACCACGTTGCGGCCGGACTCCTCGAGCGGGCCCAGATCGCCCTCGCCCACGGCCACCACGGTGTGCACCGAGGTCATCTCCGGCAACATGGGCGCGAGCAACGGGGCCAGCGACATATCAACCAGGACAACCGAATCCTCGGCCTGGTTGGCGATGAACGTCAGCTGGTCAGCCGTCAGGCGGATGTTGAGCGTGTGCAGCACCGCGCCCATACACGGTGCGGCGAAGTACGCCTCGAGGTGTTCCTGGTTGTTCCACTGAAACGTCGCCACCCGCTGGCCGGGCGTGACGCCCAGTTCCCGCAGCCCGTGGGCGAGCTGGGCCACCCGCGTCCCCAGCTCACCGAAGCTGATCTCACGGTGACCGTCAGAGGTCGCCGTAATGACCTTGCGGCCCGAGTAGAACCCGGTTCCGTGCCGCAGAATCCCGGTAACCGTCAACGGAAAGTCTTGCATCGTACTGTCCATGAACCACTCCCAAAGCAGGTGCCGGCGCCCGATGAGCGCCATGATGGTCGATGCCGCAGCCGTGCGGCGGGAAACGGAAAAAGGCGTATCACCGCGCCGGTTTCCCCTACCGTTTCAGGCGTGGAAGCACACCCCGGAAAAGCCCCCGACCTGATCCCGGTCGAGGCACTGCGCCCAGGGGACCCCATCACCGACGTCAACGGTGGCGGTCAGCATTACAAGGTGTTGGAATCCAAGGTCCTCGGCGAAGGCTGTGTGGTGCTGGAACTGGAATCCAAGGCCGACGAGCAGTTTCGGGTGATCGAGATGTCGTTCCCCGCCGGATATCAGATGGGCAGGTCGCCTCGGCACTTCTGGTAGCCGCGCCGGTGCGCCGCGCACATGATTAGCTCAGCACGTCGACACCGATGGGAGAGCCATGCTGCGAGACATCCGTGAGCTGACCGATTCGCCGCAAGAGTACGCCGCCGAACTGCGTCGTCGCTGGGGCGGCCTGCTGAGCTACCGCTACATCGGGCGCCGCTACGCGCAAATGGATCTCGGCCCCAAGGACAACACCGTTCCGCTGCGCCGCGACATGCGCAACACCACGGGCGGGCTGCTGTTCGCGGTGCTGGGCATCTCGGCGCCGGAGAGCGGGCACATGTCGGATCTGGAGGCGGTGCCCAACCCGGTCATCCATTCGTGTCAGATCCTCGACCCCGGCCGTGACGTCGCGCGCATCGAGATCATCTCCGAGGAACTGCGCCGCGGCCGCCAGATGGGCTACAGCCGCGCCAAGATCGTCGACGCGGAAAACCCCGACCGGGTGCTCGCGCTCATCGAAGGCCAGGGCGTCAGCATCGGCACACCGCCCGAAGGCCTGGAGAAGATGGAGGCCAACCCACTGGAGGTCGTCGACTCCCCCGACCTGCCGCCGCTGTGGCAGGTCTTCGGCGGGTTCCGCAGGGACGACGGCTACTGGGGGCTGCCCGAACTCGCCGTCGAGGTCGCATCGCCGGACGCAGCCCTGCACATCGGTCCGCAGTTCGTCATGCTCGAGACGGCCGCCATCGACGCGGCGGCGACGTTCGCGGGCACCGACCGAATCCAGGGCGTGTCGAACCACGTCATGTTCATGGCCCGCGGAAAAGCCGGCCCGTTCCGGCTGGAGACCGAACCCATATCCGGCCGTGACGGCATGGTCGCCGTGCGTGTGCACATGTACGACGAAGGGTTCGAGGACCGGCTCACCACCGTGGGCTCCTATCAGTTCCGGGTGGTGTAGCCGCAGGCCACCTGTGGGCCGTGAGACACTTTCGGTATGGCTGTCGCAATCGCCCGTCCCAAGCTCGAGGGCAGCATCGCCGTCGGTGACAACCGGCGCATCGGGTTCGCCGAGTTCGGCGATCCACGGGGCCGCCCCGTCTTCTGGCTGCACGGAACCCCCGGCGCGCGTCGGCAGATCCCGATGGAGGCCCGGGTCTACGCGGAGCGCGAAGCGATCCGGCTGATCGGCCTTGATCGGCCCGGCATCGGCTCGTCCACCCCGCACCAGTACGACTGCGTGATCGCCGTCGCAGATGATCTGCGCATCATCGCCGACACACTCGGCATCGACAAAATGATCGTGATCGGCTTGTCCGGCGGCGGCCCCTACACGCTGGGTGCCGCGGCGGCGTTGCCGGACCGCGTCGTGGCCGCCGGTGTCATCGGCGGTGTGGCCCCGACAGTGGGCGTCGACGCCATCTCCGGTGGCTTGATGGGCAACGTCGGCACTCGCGTGGCGCCGCTGCTGCAGATCGCCGGCGCCCCGATCGGCGCGGTGGCCAGTGCGCTGATCCGGGTGATCAAGCCGGTCGCCGAGCCCGTCGCCGACCTGTACGGCCGGGTGTCACCGGAGGCCGACCGGCGGCTGCTGGCCCGCCCCGAGGTCAAGGCGATGTTCCTCGACGACATCCTCTACGGCAGCCGCAAGCAGATGGCCGCCCCGTTCTCCGACATCGTCACGTTCTCCCGGTACTGGGGCTTCACACTCGCCGATATCAACGTGCCGGTGCGTTGGTGGCACGGCGACGCCGACCACATCGTCCCGTACGCCCACGGTCAGCACGTGGTGTCGCGGTTGGCCGACGCCGAGCTCTACCCGATGCCCGGTGAGAGCCACCTCGCCGGTCTCGGCCGCGCCGAGGAGATCCTGCAGACCATGATGAAGGTCTGGGACGAGTACGCGGCTTAGCGTTTCAGCCAGCCCACGACGGTTTTGAGGTCGCGGGAGTAGGCCATCAGGACATCGTCCTGATACAGCGCGCCGCCGCTGATCGCGTCGTCGCCCTGCCAGATCACGTGCACGCGCACCGGGCTGCGGGTGTAGTAGTCGACCCGGTCCGAGTCCCTGCGGTGCCATCCGGCCTCCGTGGCGAACTCGGACAGCTCCCCTCGTTCGACGATTGTCGTCATTAGGTATTCCTCCTGTGTCGCCCGGCGAGAGACGATACCCGCATGATTGAACTCGAGGTGCTTCAGGCCGATGTGACCAAACTCGACGTGGACGCGATCACCAACGCGGCCAACACCGAGCTCCGGCACGGCGGCGGGGTGGCCGCCGCCATCGCCCGCGCCGGCGGCGACGAACTGCAGCGGGAATCGCGGCAGAAGGCGCCGATCGGACTCGGTGAGTCGGTCGAAACCACCGCTGGCGACATGCCCGCCCGCTACGTCATCCACGCCGCGACGATGGAGCTCGGCGGGCCGACCTCCGCCGAGATCATCGAACGCGCCACCGGCTCCGCGCTGGCCAAGGCCGACGAACTCGGGTGCCGCTCTTTGGCTTTGGTGGCCTTCGGGACCGGCGTCGGCGGGTTCCCGCTCGAGGAGGCCGCGCGGCTGATGGTCGGCGTCGTGCGTCGCCACGAGCCGAAGAGCCTGCAGCGCGTCGTGTTCGCCGTCCACGGCGACGCCGCCGAACAGGCGTTCGCGACCGAGGCGCGACGCGGCTAAACCGCGTCGCTGCTCAATGTGCGGCGCAACAGATGCATGGCGACGGTGGTCGACCGTTCGCGGACATCCGCGCGGTCCCCCGGCAGCTGCAAGGTGCGTGTCACGGTGCGGCCGTCACGCGTCTTGAGGCTGAAACACACTGTGCCCACCGGCTTTTCGGCGGTGCCGCCGTCCGGTCCGGCGATCCCGGTGATCGCGACGGCGGTGTCCGCGCTGAAGCGGTGCAATGCGCCGTCGGCCATGGCTTCTGCCACCGGCTCCGACACCGCACCGTGGGTTTCGATCAACGCCGGGTCGACGCCGAGAAGCTCCGACTTGGCCTGGTTGGAGTAGGACACCACGCCGCCCGCGACGTACGCCGACGAGCCGGGCCGATCGGTGAGGCGAGCCGCCAGCAGACCGGCCGTGCACGATTCCGCGGTGGCCAGCCAGCGCCCGGCCAGCAGGTCCGCGACCTGCTCGTCCACGCTGGAGCCGTCTTCGGAGAAGATCTCGTGGCCGTGGCGTTGCCGCAGCAGCGCCATCAGGTCCGCGTACGCCGCGGCCGCATCGGGTTCATAGCGCGTCACGATTTCGATTTCGCCGCGGCGCAGGCAGGTGGTGATCTCGAGCCGGTCAAATCCGTCGACGCGCTGTTCGGCTTCGCGCAGTGTCTCGGCCAGCCCGGATTCGGGCAGCCCGAACATCCGGACCATTTCCTGGCGGTAGGTGGTGCGGCCCGCGATCGCCTCCTGCACAGCCGGTGTCTGCACCGCGGCCCGCCACATCGGCTGCAGTTCGCGCGGCGGGCCGGGCAGCACCACGACCGTCGGCTTACCGGGGACCACCACACCGGGTGCGGTGCCGACCGGGTCCAGGACGTGCGCACCCTCGGGGATCAGGGCCTGTTTGCGGTTGGCCGCGTGCAGCGCCTCGGCGTTCACGTCGGGAAAGCGCACCATGAGCCGCGCCACGATATCGGCGACCATCGCCTCGACGCGGCTGTCCAGCGTGAGCTCGCGCCCGCAGAACCGGGCCACGGTTGCGACGGTCATGTCGTCGGCGGTCGGGCCGAGGCCGCCGCTCGTCACGATCAGGTCCACCCCTTCGCCGGCCAGGAACCGCAACTGGGCCTCGATGTCGCCGGGGCGGTCGCCGCAGATCGTGATGTGCGCCAGCTCGACGCCGAGCTCGAGGAGACGGTCGGCGATCCACGGGCCGTTGCGGTCCTGGATGCGGCCGGTGAGGACCTCGGTCCCGGTGACGACGATGCCCGCGCGTGCGCTCACGAGCTACGAGACTACGCACAGCGGCGGCGACGCCGCAGGCCGGTAATGTCGTTACCCATGACGGCGCCGAAGTCGCTTCGCGAACTGTTCGATCAGCTCGGGTTGACCGAGGTTCCGTCGTCCGACGACACCGTCGTGATGGAGATGCCCGTCGACGAGCGCACCGTCAACACCGCGGGCGGGTTGCAGGGCGGGCTGATCGCCACGATGGCCGATGTCACCGCGGGCCAACTCGCGTCGCGGGCCACCCCGTTCGGGCTGGCCATCGCCACCACGGACCTGTTCATCCGCTATCTGCGGCCGATCAAGGTCGGCCCGGCCCGCGCCGTGGCGCGCATCCTGCGCACCGGCAAGCGTTCGGTGGTGGTGCAGGTCGACATCTACCGCGGCAACGACGAGCAGGTCTGCGCCACCGCGACGGTCAACTTCGCCGCCGTCGACTGAACGCCGGGTCAGCCCGAGTGTGTGCTCGACGCACGCTTGGGGCGCCCGACCCGTGCGGGTAACCCACGTTCGGCGGCGCCGAGGTCAGCCCGTCGGCAGCGCCTTGTGCGGCACGTCGGCGACCAGGCCGCCGTCCATGACGAACTCCGCGCCGGTCGCGAACGACGATTCGTCGCTGGCCAGGAACAGCACGAACGTCGCCACCTCGTCGACGGTGCCCGGCCGGCCCAGCGGCGCCTGCACCATGTCATCGGGCAGGTGTTTGGTCATTGGGGTCCGGATGAAGCCCGGGTGGATCGAGTTGACACGGATCTTGTTGTGCGCCAGTTCAAGTGCCGCCGACTTGGTCAGCCCACGCACCGCCCACTTGGAGGCGACATAGCTGTGCACCCAGGCGGCGCCGCGCAGACCCTCGATGGACGAGACGTTGATGATGGAACCGCCGCCGGCATTGGTCATCGGATCGATCACGGCCTTGATTCCGAGCATGGTGCCGGTCAGGTTGACGTCGAGCACGTCCTGCCACTTCTTCACGTCCAGCGTCTTCAGCGGCCCCAGCGCCACGATGCCGGCGTTGTTGACCAGCACGTTGAGCGTGCCGAAGTCCTGGGTCGCGGTCGACACCGCGGCCTGCCACTGGTCGTAGTCGGTGACGTCGAGATGCACGTAGCGCGACGCCCCGCCGAGTTCGTCGGCCAGCGCCTTGCCCTCGCCGTCGAGGATGTCACCGATGACCACCTTGGCGCCCTCGGCCACGAGCATCCGGGCGTGCGCGGCGCCCATCCCCCGCGCGCCACCGCTGATAAGTGCAACTTTTCCGTCCACGCGTCCCATGAGGGGTCAGGCTACAGGGCACACGTGCTACAAGTAGAACCTGTTCCAGTTCGGCGAAGGGAAACAGATGGCCATCCGCGTCGCCCTCATCGGTACCGGCAACTGTGGCAGCCTCGCGCTGAGGCAACTCGTCGACGATCCGCGCTTCGACCTCACCGGCGTCTGGGTGTCCTCGGACGCCAAGGTCGGCAAGGACGCCGGGCAGTTGGCCGGGTTGGACGTCACCACCGGCGTCACCGCGGTCAACGACCTCGAGGCGATCATCGCCGCACAACCGCAGGCCATCGTGTACTGCGCGATGGGCGACACCCGCCTGCCCCAGGCCATGGCCGACATCCGCCAGATCCTGGCCGCAGGCATCGATGTGGTCGGTTCGGCGCCGGGGGTGTTGCAGTACCCGTGGCAGGTGATTCCCGACAAGTACATCGAACGCATCGAAGACGCTGCGCGGCAAGGTGATTCAAGTGTGTTCATGACCGGCGTCGATCCCGGGTTCGCGACCGACCTGCTGCCGTTCGCGCTGGCGGGCACCTGCCAGCGCATCGAGCAGATCCGCACCATGGAGATCGCCGACTACGCCAGCTACGACGGCGCGACGGTGATGTTCGAGGTGATGGGCTTCGGCAACCAGATCGGCGACTTCCCGCTGCTGTTTCAGCCCGGGGTGCTGTCCATCGCCTGGGGCACCGCGATCCGGCAGCTGGCCGCCGGGCTCGGCGTCGAGGTCGACGAGATCAAGGACTCCGTCGAACAGGAACCGGCGCCCGAGGACTTCGACGTCGCCGTCGGCACCATCAAGAAGGGCACCGTGGCCGCGCTGCGCTTCCAGATCGAAGGCATGGTCAAAGGCAAACCGGTGATCGTCGTCGAACACGTCACCCGGTTGCGGTCCGACCTGCGCCCGGACTGGGCGCAGTCCGCCCAGCCCGGCGGTTCCTACCGCGTGGAGATCGTCGGCGAGCCGTCCTACACCATGGACATCTGCCCGACCAGCCGCAACGGCGACCACAACTATGCGGCGATCCTCGCTGCGGCCGGACGCATCGTCAACGCCATCCCCGACGTGCTCGCCGCGCCGCCCGGCATCCGGACCACCTTGGACATGCCGCTCGTGACCGGTAGGGGCCTGCTGCGCCCTTAAGTAGTCTGGAGCGCAACATGAGCGCCCACCCGGTGGCACCCGATCCGATCGCGGAAATCGCCGCAAGCCCGCCCGGACCGCACATCGGCGCGTTCTTCGACCTGGACGGCACGCTCGTCGACGGGTTCACCGCGACCGCGCACGCCGCCGACCGCATCAGGCGCAGGCAGGCGCGTATCGGCGAGGTGCTCGGCGTCGTGGAGGCCTCACTGCGATATCGCTTCGGGCGCATGCAGTTCGAGCGCCTGCTCACCCGGGCCGCCGGATATCTGCGCGGCGAATCGCTGGCCGAACTCGACGTGCTCGGCGAGCGCCTGTTCGTCGAGCGCGTGCTGTCACGGGTGTTTCCCGTCATGCACGACATCGTGGTCGCCCACCAGCAGCGCGGGCACACGGTCGTGCTGAGCAGTTCGGCGCTGACCATCCACGCCGAACCCGTCGCCCGCTACCTGGGTATCGACCATGTGCTGTGCAACCGCTTCGAGCTCGACGATGCCGGTCTGCTCACCGGGCGCATCGCCAAACCCGTCATCTGGGGGCGGCGGAAATCCACTGCGGTGCAGGGCTTCTGCGGGTCAAACGAGATCGACCTGAAGCACAGCTACTTCTACGCCGACGGCGACGAGGACGCTGCGCTGATGGTGCTGGTCGGCCACCCCCGGCCGGTCAACCCGCGGCCGCGGCTGTCCGCAATCGCCGCCGAGCACGGCTGGCCGGTGCTGCGCGTGGCCGGATCGCCGCGACGGCGCCGGTCGCTACGCCGGCTCGTCGGCTATGACTGATCACTGTCCGCAGCGGTGCCCCGACGTGTGCGGTTGACGCAGCCACTACGCTAAACTAGAACACGTTTCAGTTCGCGACAGCGTCCTATCGAGGAGCCGGCATGCACACCCCCATCTGCGACGAACTCAACATCGAGTTCCCGATCTTTGCCTTCACCCACTGCCGCGATGTCGTCGTCGCCGTGAGCAAGGCCGGCGGGTTCGGTGTGCTCGGTGCCGTCGGGTTCACCCCCGAGCAGCTCGAGATCGAGTGCAAGTGGATCGACGAGAACATCGGCGACCACCCCTACGGCGTGGACATCGTCATCCCGAACAAGTACGAGGGCATGGACGCCAGCGACCTCGACCCCGACGTGCTGAAGAAGACGCTGAACGACCTTGTGCCCCAGGAGCACATCGACTTCGCCAAGAAGATCCTCGCCGACCACGGCGTGCCCGTCGAGCACAGCGACGACGACGCGCTGCAGCTGCTGGGCTGGACCGAGGCGACCGCCACCCCGCAGGTCGAGGTGGCGTTGCAGCACCCCAAGTGCACGCTGATCGCCAACGCGCTGGGCACCCCGCCCGCCGACATGATCAAGCACATCCACGAGTCCGGCCGCAAGGTCGCGGCGCTGTGCGGTTCGCCGTCGCAGGCCCGTAAGCACGCGGACGCCGGCGTGGACATCATCGTCGCCCAGGGCGGTGAGGCCGGCGGTCACTGCGGCGAGATCGGCTCGATCGTGCTGTGGCCCCAGGTCGTCAAGGAGGTCGCGCCGGTGCCGGTGCTCGCGGCGGGCGGAATCGGCAGCGGCCAACAGATCGCCGCTGCGCTCGCCATGGGCGCGCAGGGCGCATGGACCGGCTCGCAGTGGGTGATGGTCGAGGAGTCCGAGCACACCCCGGTGCAGCACGCCGCCTACGCCAACGCCACCAGCCGCGACACCGTGCGCAGCCGTTCGTTCACCGGCAAGCCCGCGCGGATGCTGCGCAACGAGTGGACCGAGGCCTGGGAGAACCCGGACAACCCCAAGCCGCTGGGAATGCCGCTGCAGTACATGGTGTCGGGCATGGCGGTCGCGGCCACCCACAAGTACCCCAACGAAAGCGTCGACGTGGCGTTCAACCCGATCGGTCAGGTCGTCGGCCAGTTCACCAAGGTGGAGAAGTCCGCCGCGGTGATCGAGCGCTGGGTTCAGGAGTATCTCGAGGCCACCAACCGGCTCAACGAACTCAACGAGGCCGCTTCTGTCTGAGGGCTAGCGACTTGTGGAGCCGTGGCCGCGGGTGAGCGCGGCTACGGCTCCGCAAGCCGGGCTCCACAAACCGTCTGAATCTGGTCTAGTGCGCGGCCACGCGATTATGTAAGGTGACATACATAATCGCGGCGGAAAGGTCGGACGCGCATGGTCAGCCCTCGAGAGCGGATGGTCGTCTCGGCCGCCTTGTTGATCCGGGAGCGCGGCGCCCACCCGACCGCCATCGCCGATGTGCTCGCACACAGCGGCGCCCCACGCGGTTCGGCATACCACTACTTCCCCGGTGGCCGGACTCAACTGCTCTGTGAAGCCATCGATTTCGCCGCCGACCACATCGCCGCGCGAATGGCAAAGGCCCGCAGCGGGGCCGAGATCCTCGACCAGCTCATCGGCGACTACCGCAAGGAACTCATCGACACCGACTATCGGGCGGGTTGTCCCGTCGTCGCGGTCAGCGTCGAGGCCGGCGATCCCGCCAAGCAGGAGCAGTCCGCGCCCGTGATCGAGCGCGCGGCGGCGGCGTTCGCTCGCTGGACCGACCTCATCGCAGCACAGCTGGTCGCCGACGGCGTGCCCGCCAAGCGTGCGAAAGAGCTCGCGATGCTCGTCATCACCACGTTCGAAGGCGCGATCGTCGTGGCCCGCGCATCCCGCGACGTCACACCGCTCGACCTGGTCCACGGCCAACTGCGGGCGCTGCTGCAGGCGGCGATTCCGGAAAGGAAATCCGAAGATGACCGGTGACTGGCAGCCGACAGCCTGCATCCTCTGCGAATGCAACTGCGGCATCGTGGTACAGCTCGACGGCCGCAACCTGACCAAGATCCGCGGCGACAAGGCGCACCCGGCCTCACTCGGCTACACGTGCAACAAGGCGCTGCGCTTGGACCACTACCAGAACAGCCCAGGCCGGCTGACGTCGCCGATGCGGCGACGGCCCGACGGTAGCTATGAGGAAATCGACTGGGACACCGCAGTTTCGGAGATAGTCGACGGGTTCAAAAGCATCGCCGATAGCCACGGTGGCGACAAGATCTTCTATTACGGCGGCGGCGGTCAGGGCAATCACCTCGGTGGCGCTTACAGCGGTGCCTTTCTCAAGGCGCTTGGCTCGCGGTACCGGTCGAATGCGCTCGCGCAGGAGAAGACCGGTGAGGCATGGGTCGACGCGCACCTCTACGGCGGCCATACCCGCGGCGAGTTCGAACACGCCGAGGTGTCGGTGTTCGTCGGCAAGAACCCGTGGATGTCGCAAAGCTTCCCGCGGGCGCGCGTCGTGCTCAACGACATCGCCAAGGACCCCGCCCGCTCGATGATCGTCATCGACCCGGTGCTCACCGACACCGCGAAGATGGCCGACCTCCATCTGCGGGTGCGGCCGGGAACCGACGCTTGGTGCCTGGCCGCGCTGGCCGGCGTGCTGGTTCAGGAAAACCTCTGCGACGAGACCTTTCTGGCCGAACATGTCACCGGCGTCGAACCGGTGCGCGAGGTGTTGCGTGACGTCTCGGTCGCCGACTACGCGCAGCGGTGCGGCGTGGACGACGAACTGATCCGGCTGGCGGCACGACGGATCGGCACCGCCGAAAGCGTCGCGGTGTTCGAAGACCTCGGTGTCCAACAGGCGCCCAACAGCACGTTGTGCTCTTACCTCGACAAGCTGCTGTCGATCCTGACCGGAAACTTCGGCAAGCGCGGTGGGCAGCATCTGCATTCGACGTTCGGTCCCCTGCTGCGCCACGCGCCGCAGATCGGCCGGACACCCGTTACCGGCGCGCCGATCATCGGTGGGCTGGTGCCGGGAAACGTGGTGCCCGACGAGATCTTGACCGACCACCCCGACCGGTTCCGGGCGATGATCGTGGAAAGCAGCAACCCGGCGCACTCGTTGGCGAACTCCGCTGCCTGCCGCGAGGCGTTCCGGTCGCTGGAACTGCTGGTGGTCATCGACGTCGCGATGACCGAAACGGCCCGGCTCGCCCACTACGTGTTGCCCGCTGCCAGCCAGTTCGAGAAGGCCGAGGCGACGTTCTTCAACTTCGAGTTCCCGCACAACACATTTCACCTACGCCACCCGCTGATGGATCCATTGCCGGGCACCCTGCCCGAGGCTGAGATCTGGGCGCGGTTCATTCGCCGGCTCGACGTCGTCGACGAGGCCGAGCTGGCACCGCTGCGCTCGGCGGCCAAACAAAGCCGCGTGGACTTCGCCGGAGCCTTTTTCACCGCGGTCGCATCCTCGCCGATGCTGAGTAAGGTGCTGCCCTTCGTGCTGTACGAGACGCTGGGACCCACGCTGCCCGACGGCCTTCAGAGCGCGGCGGCGTTGTGGGGATTGGCGCAGAAAGTGGCGTTGACCTATCCGGATGCGGTGCGCCGCGCCGGGTACGCCGACGGCAACGCACTGTTCGACGCGATCCTGGCGAGCCCGTCGGGGCTGACGTTCACCGCGCATGAGTACGGCGACGACTTCGAGCTGATCACCCACGCCGACCACAAGATCGCTCTGCACATGCCCGAGATGCTCGACGAGATGCGCGGGCTCGCCGCGGCGAAGCCCGCGCTGACCAGCGCGCAGTTCCCGATCGTGCTGTCGGCGGGTGAGCGCCGCGCCTACACCGCCAACGACATCCTGCGCGATCCGTCCTGGCGCAAGCGCGATCGTGACGGTGCGCTGCGGATAAGCGTCGAAGATGCCGAGGCGCTCGGTTTGAGCGACGGCGGCCGCGCGCGCATCACCACCGTCGCGGGCGTCGCCGAGGCGAGCGTCGAAATCAGCGAGGCCATGATGCCCGGGCACGCGTCGCTGCCCAACGGTTACGGCCTGGACTTCGGAAACGATGTCGCGGGCGTCGCGCCGAACGCGCTGACATCCACCGAGTGGCGTGACGCCTTCTCCGCGACACCGTGGCACAAGCATGTGCCGGCCCGCATCGAAGCGCTCCAGGAGAACTGACGATGACCGCGAGCACGCTTTCCCGAATCGACTACCAGGACGCGTTTTTCGTCCACGTCGCATCGCCGCAGGCTCGCACGGCCGAACAATGGATGCGGGTGATCCTCGAAGAGGCGCCCTCGGCGGTGCGGCTGCAGTTGCTTTCGGGCTGGAAGTCGTTAGGGCTCAAAGCCGTTCCGGACGACTCCGAGGGGTCGATACTGGGCTGGCAGATCAAGGACAGCACAGCCGATTTCGTGTTGCTCGGCCGGGAATCGCGCATCGGAATGCCCGGCGAGCTGTTGTTGCGGCGCACCGAGCACGGCCTGTCGTTCGCGAGCTTTGTGCGGTTCGGAAACCCGTTCGTCCGGCTGCTGTGGGCGGCCGTGAAAGACACGCATGTGCGCACGGTGACTTCGCTGCTGGAGCACGCCAGCCGTCGCTAACCGCTCAGGGTGCAGGCGCGGGTGCGGGTGCGGGTGGCGGAGGTGCCGGGGCAGGCTGCGGCGGGCTCGGGTGCGCGGACAAGCCGGGAGGCGGGGTGGCGTTCGGGTCGAGCGGACGTTGCGTCAGCAGCAGCAGGGCGTCCTCGCCGCTGACCTCCTGAGTCCGCACGGCATGCCACAGCTCGCGCAGGTAGGTCAACCCTCGGCTATGCGATCTGTCGGTCGGCGCCATCGTGGTGTCGGGCGGTAGGTTCTGCGGGCTCGGCAGGTGCGGCGTACCTTCCACCGGGCCAGCGGCGGCGGCGACGACTCCATCCGCAGGCGGGGTGTGCGGGGCAGGTGCCGGCGTGGTCGGCGCGGGCGCAGCGAGCGTGGGCGGTGCGGGCGGGACGGGCACCGTCTGGGCGGCAACCGGTGCGGGCGGCGGTGGGGCGGGCGGCGTGGGCGAGACGGGCGCGGCCAGCGCCGACGGCGCCGCGATGAGCAGCGCCGAGAGCAGGCCGAAACCCGCGGTGACCCCGAGTGCCTTCGCGTCGATGTCCAACCTCACGCATGCCCCCTTCCGGTTACTCCACAGGTGGCGTCACTGGATGAATATGCCGGGCCGCCAAAATTGTTACACCTGTGGCCCCGGTGACCAAGAAGTCAATTAGCGATGCCGCCGGAACACGTTTCACTTCCGAAATTCCTCAACACGGCTCAACAGGCTCAACTGTGGTGTAGCAATGCGATAGGCGCACTAGATCCCGTCATGTGAGGAATGCATCCATGCCGACCCCCAACCTCCCGCCCGGCTTCGATTTCACCGATCCCGACATCTACGCCGAGCGACTGCCGGTCGAGGAACTCGCCGAGATGCGCAGGGTCGCACCGATCTGGTGGAACGAGCAACCGATCGGAACGGGCGGCTTCGACGACGGCGGCTTCTGGGTGGTCACCAAGCACAAGGACGTCAAGGAGGTGTCGCTGCGCAGCGACGTCTTCTCCAGCCTGGCCAAGACCGCGCTGCCGCGCTACCGCGACGGCACGGTCGGCGAGCAGGTCGAGCGGGGCAAGTACGTCCTGCTCAACATGGACGCACCGCACCACACCCATCTGCGCAAGATCATCTCGCGCGCCTTCACCCCTCGGGCCGTCGAGCGGCTGCGCGAGGAACTCGGCCAGCGGGCACAAGCGATCGCCAAGGCCGCCGCCGCCGAAGGCACCGGCGACTTCGTCGAGCAGGTGTCCGCCGAATTGCCGCTGCAGGCCATCGCCGGCCTGATGGGGGTGCCGCAGGAAGAGCGGATGAAGCTGTTCCACTGGTCCAACCAGATGGTCGGCGACCAGGACCCGGAGTTCGCCGACAACGACGCGCTCACCGCGTCGGCCGAGCTGATCATGTACGGGATGAAGTTGGCCGCCGAGCGCGCCGACCAGCCCGGCGAAGACCTCGTCACCAAGCTCGTGCAGGCCGACGTCGAAGGGCACAAGCTCTCCGACGACGAACTCGGCTTCTTCGTCATTCTGCTCGCCGTCGCGGGCAACGAGACGACGCGCAACTCCATCACCCAGGGCATGATGGCGTTCACCGACTTCCCCGATCAGTGGGAGCTGTTCAAGAAGGACCGCCCGGGCACCGCCGCCGACGAAATCGTCCGGTGGGCCACCCCGGTCACCTCGTTTCAACGCACCGCACTGGAGGACACCGAGCTGGCCGGCGTCGAAATCAAGAAGGGCCAGCGGGTCGTCATGTTCTACCGCTCGGCCAACTTCGACGAGGACGTGTTCGACGATCCGTTCACGTTCGACATCCTGCGAGATCCCAACCCGCACGTGGGATTCGGCGGCACCGGCGCGCACTACTGCATCGGCGCCAACCTGGCCCGCATGACGATCGACCTGATGTTCAACGCCATCGCCGACCACATCCCCGACCTGGCTCCGCTCGCCAAGCCCGAACGGCTACGGTCGGGCTGGCTCAACGGCATCAAACACTGGCAGGTGGATTACTCCGGCGCAGGCGCGTAGTCGATGATCGAACGCCAGTACTCCTCGGGGATCTCGGCGTTCGCGCGCAAGACCATCGCCAGGCCGGTCGCCATCGCGATCCCGAGCAGGGCCAGCCACAACCCGAACAGCCCGATGACCGCCCACAGCACCGCGGTCACCGTCGGCCACGGTGACAGCACCGCGAGCACCGGGGCGAAGAAGAAACCGGCGCCGATGTAGGCCGCCGACCCCGCGCGGTCGGAGGCCAACACGAAACGCAGCCACCGTGGAATCGGCGTATCGGTGGGCGATGTGGTCGTCATCGTCACTCCTTGGCTCGGGCTGACACCCTCACCGTCCCCCCCGCAGGTAAGCGCCGCAATTACCTGACAGGTAGTGGTCGCGCACGTCGTGGTGGGCGACACTGAACCCGTGAGCACACTCGACGCACCGGCTCCGGCGTTCGGCGCCCTCATGCGCGACTGGCGCCAACGCCGTCGCTTGTCGCAACTCGACCTGGCGATCGAGGCCGACGTCTCGGCGCGCCACGTCAGCTTCATCGAAACCGGACGGTCGGCGCCGAGTCGGGCGATGGTGTTGCGCCTCGCCCGGGTGCTCGACGTGCCCCTGCGCGAACAGAACCAGCTGCTGCTGGCCGCCGGGCTGGCGCCGGTGTACGGCGAACGCTCCCTCGATGATCCGGACATGGCCGCGGTGCGGGAAGGGGTCGATCGGGTTCTGGGCGCCTACAACCCTTTTCCGTGCGTGGTGGTGGACCGGGGTTGGCAGATCGTGCGCGCCAACGCCGGCACGGGGGTGCTGCTGGAGGGCGTCGCATCCCACCTTCTCGAACGGCCGAACGCGCTTCGCCTGGCTCTGCATCCCGACGGATTGGCACCGCGGATCCGCAACCTCGCGCAGTGGCGCCACCACCTCATCGCCCGGTTGCGCCGCGAAGCGGCTGTCAGCGGCTCGGCCGACCTTTCGGCGCTATTGGCCGAGATCGAAGACTATCCAGGAGGTTTCGACGAAACCCTCGACCTCGGCGGTGTCGCCGTACCCCTCGAGCTCTACACGCCGGACGGTCGACTGCTGACTTTCCTCAGCATGGTCACCACGTTCGGCACCGCGCTCGACGTCACCGCCGCAGAGCTTTCCATCGAGGCGTTCCTGCCTGCCGACGACGACACCGCCGCCGCTCTGCGGTGAAACACACCCCGATGACCGCCAACGGCAATAGAGTCTGGCCCCATGGACAACCGACTTGTTGCGACGGCCGCCGTTGCCCTGATCGCCGGCGCGGCTGGATGTGCAGGGCAGCCGGCGGCGTTGGGCAGCACGACCGCGAAGGTGATCATCAACGGCGAGAGCACGGGCCAGCCACATCCCGTGAGCTGCTCACAGTCGGGATGGGCGTGGACCATCGAAACTCCCGACGAGGACAAGGGGTTCACGGCCAGCATCGACACCGGGGATCAGGTCACCGTCCAGTCGGTGGAGTTCCGCGACATCGGCGGCTTCACGGGCACCTTCTGGAACGGCAGCATCGGTGAAGCCGAGGTGACCAGCGAGCGCGGGACTTTCATCATCGACGGGTCGGCCGACGGTGCGTTCACCGACAACCCGAGCAACGCCGTCACCGCGCAGTTCCGCATCGAAGCCAACTGCTGAACCCGGCGATGCATCCTTTCCGCCGCGCAATCGAAGCCAACGACCTGGACGCGGCCCTCGCGCTGACCCACGATGACGTGGTGTTCAAGAGCCCGGTCGTGTTCACCCCGTACGTCGGGAGGGAACCGCTGCGGCAGATCCTGACGGCCGTGGTGGAGGTGTTCGAGGATTTCCGCTATGTCCGCGAGATCGGTGCCGACGACGGTCCCGATCATGCGTTGGTGTTCGAGGCCAGGGTCGGTGACAAACGCCTGGAGGGCTGCGACTTCATCCGGCGCGACGACGACGGCGTGATCACCGAGCTCACCGTCATGGTGCGGCCCATGTCGGCGCTGCTGGCGCTGGCCGAGGCGATGAAGGCCCGGCTCAGCGCGACCTGACAACTGGTCAGACCACTTGACCTCTGGCCGGTGCGCTGGCAGGGTGGCGGCATGGCCCTGCAACCGGTGAACCGACGCTCCGTTCCCGAAGACGTCTTCGAGCAGATCGTCGCCGAGGTGCTCAGCGGCGAGATGCAGCCAGGGGAAACGCTGCCCAGTGAGCGCCGGTTGGCCGAGGTGCTGGGGGTGTCGCGGCCCGCGGTGCGTGAAGCGCTCAAGCGGCTCACCGCCGCCGGGCTGGTCGAGGTGCGACAGGGCGACGCCACCACCGTGCGCGACTTCCGCAGGCACGCCGGGCTGGACCTGCTGCCCCGGCTGCTCATCCGCTCGGGCGAACTCGATGTGGCGGTGGTCCGCAGCATCCTGGAGACGCGGCTGCACAACGGACCCAAGGTGGCTGAGCTGGCGGCCGAGCGACGCGGTCCGGAGCTGGCGGGACTGCTCGACGACGTATTGCGCGCTCTGGGCGCCGAACCCGACCCGGTCGAACAGCAGCGCCATGCGCTGAACTTCTGGGATCGCGTCGTCGACGGCGCCGATTCGATCGCGTTCCGGCTGATGTACAACACGCTGCGCGCCACCTATGAACCCGCGCTGCCTGCCCTGGCCGCGGTGATGGCCGATGAGGTCGGACGCCCGCAGGCTTATCGCGCGGTGGCCGACGCGATCGAGGCGGGTGAGCCGGAGCGCGCCAGACAGGCCGCACACGAGCTTCTCGAGCCCGCGACCACGGCCCTGCTGGCGGCCTTGGAGAACCTGGAGGAACCGCGATGACCGCCACACGTGCCACCCGTAAGACATTCACCTTGGCCGATGCGCGCCGCGAGTTCTGGAAGCACCCGTCCCCGTGGATGATCGGCGCGTTGTTGGCAGTCGCGTTGGTGGCGCGGATCGCCGTCGGCGACTTTCAGCCCACCGACGCGGTCGTGCCGTTGGTGATGGTGGCGTTGTTCCCGTTCCTCGAGTGGATCGTGCACGTGTTCATCCTGCACTGGCGGCCAAAGAGATTCGGTCCGTTCACCTTCGATCCGCTACTCGCCCGCGAGCACCGGGCGCACCACCGGGACCCGCGGACCGTCGCGTTGATCTTCATCCCGTGGAAGGCGCTGCTGTGGGTGCTTCCGCTCACGCTTGGCGTCGCGTTGCTGGCCTTCCCACGGTTGGGCATGGGCCTGACTTTCCTTGTGTGCATCGCGGCGTTCGGCCTGGCCTATGAGTGGACGCACTACCTGATCCATACCGACTACAAGCCCAAAACACGTCTGTACCGCGCGATTTGGCGCAACCATCGTCAGCACCACTTCAAGAACGAGCGCTACTGGTTCACCGTCACCAGTTCCGGCACCGCCGACCGGGTGCTCGGGACGTATCCTGACCCGGCCACGGTGGAGAACTCACCTACGGTGAAAAACCTTCACGCCGAACAAATATCGGCGGGCAGGTAAAGCTCTTAGGCCCGGACGATGATCGGATCGCCGATGCGGACGGTGTCGAAGTACCAGGCCGCGTTCGATGGGCTGAGGTTGATGCAGCCGTGGCTGACGTTGGCGTAGCCCTGTGAACCCACCGACCACGGCGCCGAATGCACGTAGACACCGCCCCAGGTGACGCGAACGCCGTACTCGCCCTTGATCAGATAGCCTTCGGGATCGTCGAGCGGAATACCGATCGTGCGCGAGTCGAACGTGAGCCGGCGTTGCTTCTCGAGTGCGGTGAACGTGCCGGTTGGCGTCGGAAACTTGGGTTTGCCCATCGACGCGGGCATCTCGCGCGCCACCTCACCGTCGATGCTGACCGTGAACGTGTAGGCGCTGATGTCAGCAACGCTGACGACTTTCGCGCCCGTTTGGAAGTTGACCTTCGCGCCACCCGCGGTGATCGCGATGGTCGAGTGAGCCGGCCAGAACGTCGTCGGGGTGAACTCCACCACCCGGTCGCTGAGCCACGTGAACGTGCCGGCGGGCGGTTCCGGGGATGCGATGTCAATGCCACGCTCGGCGGCGGCCCGGTCAGCGACGGCGCCTGCGAAGGTGACCGTCACCGGATGCGCCACGCCGACCGTCTGACCTGCCGGATGGATGCCGACGACTTGGGTGGGCGTGGTCACGGCGGCAGGGCTGACCGCGACGGACCCCATCGTCGTGAGCGCGGCAACACCTGCCATGACCACGACCAATCGCAGGGCCCGACGTAGGGCCCGCAACCCGTGCGTTGCGTCGTTCAGCACACTGCCATCCTAAGTTCTCTCGGCCGATTACCTCGGCAACCGCACGCGGAACAGCGCCCATGTCGGCTGGCTCCATACATGCGGTCTACCCGTTCATCGATCTGGTTGCCCAAATCGTTTCAGGGCAAACTCGAGTGAAACTCGAGCCGACGCCGTTATCGCCCACGCGGCCTACGAGCTCAGGATCTCCTGCAGCAGCGCGGGTTCGATGTTGCCGCCGGACAACACCATCACCGTGCGCCCGGGTGGGGTTGAGCCCTGCCGGTAGGCGGCCAACGCAACCGCGCCGCTTGGCTCACTGACCAGCCGCGCCCGCAGCGCGAGTTCGCTTACCGCGGACCGGATTTCACCTTCGGTCACCGTGATGACGCCGTCCAACACGGCCTGCAGGTGTGCGAAGGTCAACTCGGACGGTTGGGAGCGAAGCCCGTCGGCGATGGTGCGGTTGCGGTCCTCGATCGGCCACTCGACGCGGTGACCGACACGCAGCGCCTGAGCGGTGTCCGATGCCAACGCCGGTTCCACCCCGAACACCCGCGCGTTCGGGCACAGCGCCTTGATCGCTGTCCCGATCCCCGACGCCAGGCCGCCGCCGCTGACCGGCACCAGCACGTTGTCGACGGTGGGCAGGTCCTCGGCGATCTCCAACCCGATGGTGCCTTGCCCGGCGATGATGTCGGGGTGGTCGAACGGAGGTATCAACACCCCGCCGGTCTGCTCGACCACGTCGCCGGCCACGCGCTCGCGCTGCCCCGCGTCGCACAGCAGCACCTCGGCGCCGTGGGTGCGCGTCGCAGCCACTTTGACCTGCGGGGTCTCGCGCGGCATGACGATATGCGCGGGGATCCCGAACACCGCGGCGGCGTACGCGACCGCCTGCGCATGGTTTCCGCTGGAGTAAGCCACCACTCCCCTGGTGCGCACGGATTCGTCGAGACGACCGATCGCGTTGAACGCGCCGCGCACCTTGAATGCGCCGATCGTTTGCAAACTTTCGGGTTTGACCCACAGCGGCCGGTCGTCGTCGCCCGCCCACGCCGCCGCAAGCAGCGGTGTGCGCACAATGAAGGCGCGGACCCTGGTGGCCGCCTCTTCGATGTCGTCGACCGTCACGAGCCGCACGCGTCCAGTCTGACGCATCCCGGCAGCGATAGGGTGGCGTCGTGACGGCTGATGGATCTGCTTGACCGGCTGCGCCTCGACGTTCCGGTCGCCCAGGCGGGGATGGGCGGCGGGCTGGCCGGCCCTGAACTGGCCGCTGCGGTCGCGGCGGCCGGCGGTTTGGGCACCCTCGGCCTGACGGCACCCGACCGGCTCACCGACGCCGTCAGGTACCTGCGGGAGGCCGCGCCCGGCCGCGCGGTCGCGGTGAACCTGCTGATGCCCTTCGTCCGTCGCAGCCATGTCCAGGCGTGCGTGGAATCGGGCGTCGACGTCGCGGTGATGGCGTTTCGAATCGACCGGGCGATGATCTCGCAGCTCCGCGAGGGCGGGGTGTTCGTGTTCGTCATGGTCGGCACCGAAGCGCAGGCCCGCCGGGCCATCGCCTGGGGCGCCGACGGGTTGATCGCGCAGGGACGCGAGGCCGGCGGCCACCTCACCGGCGACACCGAGGCGCTGAGCTTTTTGCCGGTGGCCTCGCGCAACGCCGACGGCCGGCCGGTTCTGCTGGCCGGGGGTATCGCGTCGGCGCAAGACACCCGCGCGGCGCTGGCGGCCGGCGCGGACGGCGTGGTGGCGGGCACGCGGTTTCTGTTGACCCGGGAGTCACGCGCCCATCGCGCATATCAGCAGCGGATCCTCGCCGCGGACAAGACGTTTCGCACCACCCTGTTCGGGCTCGGCTGGCCCGCACCGCACCGCGTGGTGGCCAACGCCGCCACCCGGCGCTGGTGTGACGACGACGGACGCGCACGGCTGGCGCCGCGGCTGCTCAACGCATTCAGCGCCCCACTGGCCCGGCTCCCCGACCGTGCGGCGGCATCGGTGGGCGGCCTGCAGAAGCCGATCGTGCCGCTGTTCTCCCCCGTCGCCCCGACGGTGGACATGCCGGACTCCTCGGTCGACCGCACCGCGCTCTACGCCGGTGAAACCGTGCTGCGGATCGACTCGGTGATCTCGGCGCGCGAGGCTGTCGCGCTGCTCGCGCCGCGAGGACAATGAAGACCATGAACGGAGTGCTGTTCTTCGACGGCCGGTGCGGCATGTGCACCAGGGCGCGAAACCTTCTACTGAAGTTCGACCGCACCGGTGAGCTGACGACCGAACCGCTGCAGGGGGAAGGCGCCGCGCAACGCCTCGGCATTGCGGAATCACAACTGCTGGAGTCGGTGCGCTGGCTCGATGCATCCGGCGCGGTCTGCGGCGGCGCCGAAGCGGTGAACGCCGCCCTGTCCTGCGCGCTGGGTTCGCGCCTGCCGCTGCGGCTTTACCACCTGCCCGGCGTCGGCGTGGTCCAGGAAGCGGTGTACCGCTGGGTCGCCGACCACCGGCACCGTTTTCCCGGCACCACCCCGTACTGCCAGTCGCATCCGGTTTCCTGCTGAACCTGCCCGCTCAGCGCGGCGCGAGGTCGACGTCGATCCATGCCGGGTTGTCGTCGCGGTGATCACCGGTGTTGCGGCACTCCCCGTAAAGCCGCAGCACCGCGACGCCATCGTCCTGGCGGTGCAGCACCGCCAGGACGCCGTCCTTGGTGAGCTTGTGCCCGAAGCGTTCGGCCGTCGTCGGCGCCTGCGCCCACCCGTGTTCGGCCATCGCCGCGGCGACGTCGGCCAGATAGCGCCAATTATCTTGTGGATACGCGAAATTGAGGTGAAAGACCGCCTGATACGGCGGCTCGTCGACGTTCTTGCACGACATGTACGCATAGCCGCCCGCCAGCCGCTGCAGCTGCGCTGCGGCGACGATCTGGCGCGCGGCGTCGACGACCTGAGCCGCGGCCTGCTCGTCGGTGAGGGGTTCGGCGTGTTGGCGCGGCGCCTGCACGGCCGGTTCGTTGACCACCACGAACCCCACCCCGAGAAGCAGGCACAGCATCAAAGCGGCCCACAGCAGCGCCGTGGACTGCCGCGACCGTAACCAGTCACCCCGGTCCGGCATGGCCCTTCCCGGCGATGCCGCTGATCAATCGGTCACAGACGGCCTCCATATCGCTGCGCGCCTGGTCGCGATCGGCCGCACGGGAGACGAACAGCGCGGCCTCGTCGAGCGCACCCAGCAGCACATGAGCCGTCGAACGCAACGGCTGCTGCGGGATCGCGCCCTGTTCGACGGCGGCCGCAAGCATGGCTTCGATGACGCCGAGCCCGTATTTGACACCCACGGCGCGCCACCGCTCCCAGCCGAGCACGGCGGGCGCGTCGATCAGCACGATCTGCTGCACATCGGGCGCCGAACACCCGTCCAAGAACAACCGGGCGCCGATCCGCATCGCCTGCACCGGATCGCGGGGCTGCGCAGAGCTGATCCGGCGTCCGATATCGGCGACCAATTCCCGCTCCACGTCTTCGTAGACCGCGGCGAACAACTCGGTCTTGTCGGCGAACTGGTGGTAGAGGGCGCCGCGCGTGACGCCGGCCGCGTCGACGATTGCCTGCGTGGACACCTCCGAAAATCCCTTGTCGGCGAACAACTTCCGGGCGGCGCCGAGCAGCTGCGCCCTGGTGGCCGCCGACCGCTCGGCCTGGGTGCGCCGCACCGAAGGCGCAGTATCATTCCCGTCGTTGACTTTCATACAGTCTGCACGTAACTTCCATACTAGTTGTTTGTAAGTTCTGATCGGAAGGATAGCGAAGATGCCGCAGGTAGCGCTGAAGCAGGCCAGAATCGGTTACCGCGTGTTGGGTCCGCAGGAATCGCCGCATCCGCCGGTGGTGTTCGTCCACGGCATCCTCGCCGACAGCCGGCTGTGGGACCGGGTCGCCGACGGGCTGGCCGCCCGCGGGTACCGCTGTTATCTGCCGGACTGGCCGCTGGGCGCGCACACCATCCCGGTCGAGCACTCGGCGCAGCTCACGCCCGCGGGGCTCGCGGCGCTGATCCGGGACTTCGTCGTCGCGCTCGGCCTTTCCGACGTGACGTTGGTCGGCAACGACACCGGGGGCGCCCTGTGCCAACTCGTCGTCGACGCGTATCCCGAACACATCGGCCGGTTGGTGCTGACCAACTGCGATGCGTTCGACAAGTTTCCGCCGTTCCCGTTCAACCTCGTGTTCGGCATGCTGCGCGGACAGATTTCGATCAAGGTGCTGTTCGAAGCGTTGAGGTGGCGACCGCTGCGCCACTCCCCGCTCGGCTACGGCCTGCTGTTGCGCCCCGAACCGCAACTCACGGCGTCCTGGGTGCAACCCGCCCGCACCGACGCGCGCATCCGCCGGGACCTGGCCACCCTGTTGCGTGCGGTGGCCAAGACGGATCTGGTCGACGTGGCCGCTCGGCTGCCGCAGTTCACCAAGCCCGTCACCGTGGTGTGGGGGCTACGCGACCGTTCGTTCACGCCTGCGCTGGGTCGGCGACTGGCCGCCCAGTTCCCCCACTCGACCCTGGTCGAGGTGCCCGACGCGAGGACGTTCGTGTCGCTGGACGCACCTGGCGCCGTGGTCGACGCGATCGCCGGTGTGCGCGCCGCCCGGGCATAACCGCTCGCGCGTTGGGTACTCCCCTGCCAGCCACCAACGGGTAGGGAGGGCGTGATGGGCAGTCAGGTGGAGACCGGCACGATCACAACTCAGGTTCCGTCCCGGCTAGACCGACTGCCTTGGTCGGGTTTTCACTGGCGCGTGGTCCTCGGGCTGGGCGGGGTGTGGATCCTCGACGGGCTCGAAGTCACCATGGTGGGCAATGTCGCGTCCCGGCTGACCGAAGAAGGCAGCGGCATCGAGCTCACTGCCGGTCAAATCGGCATCGCCGCAGCCATTTACATCACGGGGGCATGTCTAGGAGCGCTGTTCTTCGGTCAGCTGACCGATCGGTTCGGCCGCAAGAAACTGTTCATCCTCACGCTCGTGGTGTATCTGACCGCAACGGTGGCAACGGCTTTCGCGTTCGCGCCCTGGTACTTTTATCTAACCCGGTTCTTCACCGGCGCCGGTATCGGCGGCGAATACGCCGCAATCAACTCCGCGATCGACGAACTGATTCCGGCGCGTGTACGGGGCCGGGTCGATCTGGTGATCAACGGCTCGTACTGGCTGGGCGCAGCCGGCGGCGCCGCGGGCGCACTGCTGTTGCTGGACACCTCGATCTTCCCCGCCGACATCGGCTGGCGGGTCGCATTCGGGCTCGGCGCCGTTTTCGGACTGATCGTGCTGGTGGTGCGTCGCAACGTACCCGAAAGCCCCCGTTGGCTTTTCATCCACGGACGCGAGGACGAAGCCGAACGGATCGTCGGCGAGATCGAACGCGGTATAGAACGCGAGACCGAGCAGCCGTTAGAGGAAGCCGAAGGCTCGATCACCGTGCGTCAGCGCAAAGCGATCTCGTTCCGGGAGATCGCCAAGGTCGCCTTCACGCTGTATCCGCGACGGGCTTTCCTCTGCCTGGCGCTGTTCATCGGGCAGGCGTTCATCTACAACGCGTTCACGTTCAACCTCGGCACCATTTTGAGCACGTTCTACGGCGTGGCGTCCGGGCTCGTCCCGCTGTTCTTCATCGTGTGGGCGTTGAGCAACTTCGGCGGGCCCGTGGTGCTCGGGCGGTTGTTCGACACCATCGGGCGTAAACCCATGATCTCCTTCGCCTACATCGGGTCGGCGGTCGTCGCGGCGGTGCTTGCGGGGATCTTCTTGGCCGAAGCCGGTGGGGCCTGGGTGTTCATCGCGGTGCTTGCGGTCTGCTTCTTCCTGGCGTCCTCGGGTGCCAGCGCGGCTTATCTCACGGTCAGCGAGATCTTTCCGATGGAAACCCGCGCGATGGCGATCGCGTTCTTCTATGCGGTCGGCACCGCGATCGGCGGCATCAGCGGACCGCTGCTGTTCGGTCAGTTGATCGGATCCGGGGACCGCGGCCTGGTGGCGATCGGATTTCTGATCGGTGCCGCGGTGATGGCGATCGCCGGAGTGGTCGAACTGTTCTTGGGTGTGAAGGCGGAAGGGAAAGACCTCGAGTCGCTGGCAGCGCCGTTGACCACCGCGGCCGCGGAGTCGGTGCCGGATGAGGATCCCGACCGCAAGGCGCGCGCCGAGCGCATCGCCGCACGCGCTGAACGCCAGCAGGCCAGCATGACGTCGGCGCGGCGGTACCGTCCCGGCCCGGCTCCGGGATGGCGGGGAGCCTGGCGCGAGCCGCCCACCCCGGGGGTGCCGGAGACCGCACTGGACCACGAGATCGAAACGATGGCCCGCGCCGTGCGCGAACGCGGGCCGATGACGTTGCGTGAACTGCACAGGGCTGTCGGAGCGCGCTACTGGGGTCCCGGCGAGTTCCGTAAGGCCATGCGGGAAGCGTTGGCCGAGAACCGAATCGCGCGCCAGCGCCGCGGTCTGATCGTCGCGCCGGAGAGCGAGACGGCGTCCACGTGACCGCGATGTGTCGGGTGTTCGGGCACCAGCCGACGTTTGTCGCCGAAGGCAAGACCATGCGGTGGGCGTGTGAGCGGTGCGGAGAAGCCGCCGGCGCCAAGCAATATCGCAGCGCCGCTGATGCGAAACGCTATGCCGCGGCGTTCAACAAGCGTGACGCCGACGACCTGGGCAAGCGCGCACCGTTGATCGGGCTGTTGCCGTTGCGGCTGTGGCGCCGGTTCCGGCGCGGGTGATCAGCTCTTGGCGAGCGTGAACTGGCAGATGTCGGTGTAGCCCTCGCGGAACAGATCCGCACAGCCGGTCAGGTACTTCATGTACCGGTCGTAGACCTCTTCGGACTGGATCGCGATCGCCTCGTCCTTGCGGGCTTCGAGCGCCGCGGCCCAGATGTCGAGGGTACGGGCGTAGTGCAGGCGCAGCCGGTGGGCGCGCGTGAGTTCGAAGCCAGCCTTGGTGGCGTGCTCCTCGACGACGTTCGGCTTCGGCAGGTCACCACCGGGGAAGATCTCGTCCATGATGAACTTCGAGAACCGCAGCAGCTTCATCGTCAACGGCAGCCCGGTCTCGGCGAACTCTTCGTCGCTCGGCTTGATGATGGTGTGCAACAACATCACGCCGTCCTGGGGCAGCACCGAATAGGCCATGTTGAAGAAGTCGTCGTATCGGTCGCGACCGAAGTGCTCGAACGCGCCGATGGACACGATCCGGTCGACCGGCTCGTCGAACTGCTCCCAGCCCTGCAGCAGAACCCGTTTGCTTCGCGTGCTCGGCGACTGCGCGAACACCTTCTCGACGTGGGCCTTCTGGTTCTCGCTCAAGGTGAGGCCGACGACGTTGACGTCGTAGCGTTCCAGCGCCCGGTTCAACGTGGCACCCCAACCGCAGCCGATGTCGAGCAGCGTCATCCCCGGCTGCAGTCCCAGTTTGCCCAGCGACAGGTCGATCTTGGCGATCTGCGCTTCTTCCAGCGTCATGTCGTCACGCTCGAAGTACGCGCAGCTGTAGGTCTGCGTCGGATCGAGGAAGAGCCGGAAGAAGTCGTCAGAGAGGTCGTAGTGCGACTGCACATCCTCGAAGTGGGGCTCCAGGCCCCCGGCGTTATTCGTGGTTTCTGGCAAAACTCAACCCTCTGCACATCAGCATTGTTTGATCAGTAAGGCTTCGCATCTCGGGCGAGCGCCGCCCCCGTCATCAGCGCAGTCTACGCGCAGTGTCCGGGTATGCCGAACGCGATTCGGACGCGGCTGTGCGACGACGGCGGCGAGAATACCAGCGAACACCGGTGACGTGCGCGGACGGCATTGTTCGGGGGTGTCTCACGGATGGCCGGGCCACAGGTAAGGATGAGGACATGAACCTGCAGGATGCCGACGAGATGTTGCGGCGACTCCAAGCCGACCCGGATGCCAGGGGCCGCTACGGACAGCCCTACGAAACGACCGACGGAGCAACGGTGATCCCCGTGACCAAGCCGGTCGGTGTCTTCGTCATCAAGGACGGCCGCGTGCGGTGGAAACCGGCGGTCGACACCACCCGCATCGCCCTGCTGGGCATCCTGGTCGGCCTGGTATCGGCGGTGTTCGCCGGGGTGACGATGGTGCGTCGGCCACCCTGGCCGGACCTGTACGGCGACATCGCCCAGTTGCGCTAGCCAAGTTTGGCCGCGCGGACCAGGGTACGAGCGTGCCCATGACCACTGACCGCGGACCGAAGCCGGACGGCGGGGAACACGACCCGATCAGGCCGAAGGCGCTGACGATCCGTCGGAAACCGGGCAAGGTGGGTAGCGACGAGGTTGAGGAGAGCCACACATGGACGGTTCGGTGACGGTATCGATGGCGGCGCCGGCGGAGCGCATCTGGGAGCTGATCGCGGACGTGCGCAACACCGGCAAGTTCTCACCCGAGGTGATGGAGGCCGAATGGCTCGACGGTGCTACCGGACCGGCGCTGGGAGCGCGGTTCCGCGGGCACGTCAAACGCAACGAGATCGGGCCGGTGTACTGGACGACGTGCGAGGTCACCGCCTGTGAACCGGGCCGCGAGTTCGGCTTCGCGGTACTGCTCGGCGACAAACCCGTCAACAACTGGCACTACCGCCTCACCCCGGCCGACGGCGGTACCGACGTCACCGAGTCTTTCCGGCTCAGCGAATCCCTGCCGATGAAGCTGTTCTCGATGTTCGGCGGCCAGCTGAGACGTCGACGCAACATCCGCGATATGCGCAAGACGCTGGAACGCATCAAGGCTGTGGTCGAAACACCCGGCAGCACCTGAAATCATTGTCCGGCAACGGATCAGCTAAAGGTTGCATAGACGATGTACCCGGTCGCTGACGGCGCGGCGCGACACCGGCGCGTCGGCGGCCAGCGCCTCGAACGCATGCGGGCAGCCGGGATATACGTGGAGTTCGGTCGAAACCCCGGCGTCGGCCAGCCGCATGGCGTACGCGACGTTCTCGGGGCGGAAGATGTCGAGATCGCCGACGTCGAGGTAAGTGTCGGGCAGGCCGGCGAGGTCAGCGGCGCGCGCAGGTGCGGCATACGGTGACACCGCGTCGGTTCCGGCGCTCGCGCCCAGCAATGCGTTCCATCCGGTGATGTTGTCGTCGTACGTCCAAGTCAGAAACGGCACGAGCTGGGGATCGGGGATGGTCGTGCGGTCGTCGAGCATCGGATAGATCAGCAACTGCTGCGCGATCGCCGGACCGTCGCGGTCGCGCGCCATCAGGCACACCCCGGCCGCCAGGCCGCCGCCCGCGCTGTCGCCCATCACCGCGATGCGGGCCGGGTCCACGCCCAGCGTCGATGCGTTTGCCACCAGCCATTCCAGCGCCGCAAAGCAGTCCTCGACCGGCGTCGGATGGGGGTGTTCGGGTGCGATGCGGTAGTCGACGACGAGCATCGGCACCCCGGAGACCGCGACGTAGTCACGCACCGCGATGTCGTACAGGGCGCCGATGTGCTCGAGCCCGAAAATCATTCCGCCGCCGTGTAAGTACAGCGCTGCGCTGCCGGGACCGCCAGACGCGCCGGACAGGTGATACCAGAGCAGCTCGACCGTCGTACCGTCGGCGACGGTCAGCGAGTGCCGCTGGACCGCCACCCCGGGTGCCGGCGTCCTGGCCGCCGCGACCGCGTCGAACATCCGGTGCCCGTTGACACGGCGCGCTTCCACATCGCCGACCGGTGGCTGTTCGACGTCGCCGAGCGCCGCAACCAGCGGGGCCATCTGGTCGAGCACCTTGGCGTCCATCCCGAGTGCCATAGGCCAAACACTAGCCTGGCGCTATATGGCCGCGACGCGATTGGACACCGCCGACGATCAACACACCATCAGCCCCTTCGCGACGACGGCGGTCTTGCCGATCGCGGGCCTGGTCGCCGTATTGCACTGTGTTGCAGGGTCATCAGCGCAGGGTTACTGGTTCGACGAGGTGTACATGCTGGCCATCGGCCGTCATCACCTCGACTGGGGGTCGGCCGACCAGCCGCCGCTCACACCCGCACTTGCGGCGGTCATGGACGCGATCGCTCCCGGCTCGCTGTTGGCGCTGCGGGTGCCGGTGGTGCTCGCAACCGCGGGCGCTGTGGTGGTCGCGGCGCTCATCGCGCGCGAACTCGGAGGTGACCGTCGCGCACAGGGACTCACCGCGTTCGCGCAGGCGACGGGTGTGTGGGTCACCCTGGGCGGGCATTGGCTGACGCCCTACATGCTCGAACCGGTGCAGTGGCTGCTGATGGTGTGGCTGCTCGTCCGGTGGCTACGGATGCGCGACGATCGCCTGCTGCTGGTGTTGGGCGTCGTCGCCGGGATCGCCGCGTTGACGAAGTTCCAGGTGTTGCTGTTGTGCGCGGTGCTGGTCGTGGCGGTCGCCGCGGTCGGCCCGCGCGAGTTGTTGTGCCGGCGGTTGCTGTGGGCAGGCGCGGCCGTTGCCGCGCTGCTCGCGGCGCCGACGCTGCTGTGGCAGCACGCCAACGGGTGGCCTCAGCTGAGCATGTCGTCGGTGGTGATCGGCGAGGCCGACGCGCTGTACGGCGGGCGGATCGGCGTCGCGCTGCAGATGCTGCTTTTCGCAGGGGTCATCGGAACCGCGCTGATGAGTTACGGCCTCTGGCGGCTGTGGCGCGAGCCGGAGCTGCGCGACTACCGCTTCCTCGGCGTCGCGTTCCTGGTGTTGTTCGCGGTGTTCGTCGCCTCGCCGGGCCGCCCCTACTACGTGGCCGGCTTGTACGCGCCGCTGGCGGCCCTCGGGGCGCTGGGCCTGCAGCGCCGTCGGCAGGCGGGTCGCCGTGCGCGTCGGTGGCTGGTGTGGTCGGCCGGTGTGTCCAGCGCAGCGCTCGCCGCCGCGGTGCTGGTGTTGTCCGTCACGATCATTCGTGCCGACGCCGGTGAGCAGATCGCCCGCGATACCGCAGGCGCCTATCACGCGTTGCCCGAGGAGCAGCGCGCGCGCACCGTGGTGATCGGGCAGTCCTATATCGTCGCCGCCTACATCGACGGCTACTCAACCCGATTCGGACTGCCGCAGGCTTACAGCACCAACCGCAGTTACGGATTCTTTCCTCCCCCGCCCGCCGAGTACGACACCGCGCTCTACGTCGGCAGCGACGACGAGGAGATCGCTTCGTATTTCGCGGAGAGCGAGCCGATCGCCGAGATCGCCGACGACATGCAGGCCTACCTGCTCATTGGGCAACGTCGGCCGTGGGAGCAGATCTGGCCGCAGATGCGCAGCTTGACGGTCGGCTGAAACCGCTTCGCCGCCGGTCCCGGTTTGGTAGAACCAGTTCGAATCTGCCGCCGCGTGCCGAAGGAGTCTTGCGAAATGGGTCGATGGTCACGCGAGGAGATCGAAGAAGCGTTTCACCGCTACGAGCAGGCGGTGGTGGAGATCGGCAACAGCTGGGACTGGTCGGCCTACGCCGACCAGTTCACCGCGGATGCGACGTACGTCGAGCACGCCCTCGGCAACATGGCTGGGCGCGAACAGATCCGGGAGTGGATCGTCTCGACGATGAACATGTTTCCCGGTAGCGAAATGCCCTACTACCCGGTCGAGTGGTATTCGATCGACGTCGACAAGGGCATGGTGATCAGCAAGGTGATGAACCGGATGAAGGATCCCGGTGACGGCAGCATTTACCAGACGCCCGTGATCACGGTGCTCAACTACGCCGGAGACGGCAAGTGGAGCTACGAGGAAGACGCCTACAACCCGATGAACTTCCTGGTCATGGTGCAGGAGTACATCAAGCGATGCCATGAACTCGGGACCATCTCCGACGATGCCCGCACGTTCGCCAAGAACATGAACTGGGAACTGGCTTAACGGATCACGAAGTCGTCCGGGTCTGGTTCGCGGGTCCAGGTCCAGTAGTCGACGAGGCGCCACGGCGACAGCGTGTGTACCTCGCCGAAGCTGTTCTTGAAGTAGGAATGTTTGATCGTGGGTTGCGACCAGACCAACGTGCGCATCTCGGCCTGGCTGCGTTCGTGCCAGTCCCTCGTTTTGTCGACCGTGGGCTCCATCGTCCGGTGACCGCCTGCGATCAGCAGTTCCAGACACTGTGTGATGTAGCGCATCTGGCATTCCGAGTGGAAGATGAGGCTGCCGCCGCTCGCCAACCAGGTGCCGGGGCCGTTCATGCAGAAGAAGTTCGGGTAGCCGGGAATGGTGATGCCCAGATAGGCCGCCGGTCGCTCGCCCCAGCGCTCGCTGAGGATTTCACCGCCGCGTCCGCGAATAGTCATGGGCCACAACAGCTTGGTGTGCGCGAATCCGGTGGCGTAGATGATGACGTCGGCGCGATACCGCGTACCGTCTGCGGTGACGACGGCGTCGGTCTCGATGTGGTGGATCCCGGTCCGGACGAGGTCGACGTTCTCGCGGGTCAACGTCTTGAGCCAGCTGCCGTTGTCCTGCAGGGTGCGCTTACCGGTCGGTGGGTAGTCCGGCACCACCTTGGCCAACAGGTCGGCGTCGTCGCCGACCTGGCTCTTGATCCACTCGGTGAACATGACGCGGGCGCCCTCGCTGACCTCGTTGACCGCCCTCTGCTGGTCCGGGTAATCCGGGTCGACGCGTGCCACGTCGAACCCCTTGTCGCACCACGGCCAGAACAGCAGGAAGCGGTACCAGCGGCCGTAGAAGGGCAAGTGCCGCAATGCCCATTGCACGCCAGGGCCGACTTCGTCGTGATAACCCATATTCGGGAACATCCACTGCGCTGTGCGTTGGAATACGGTGAGGTGCTCGACGGTGCCGGCGATCGCCGGGGCGATCTGGAACCCGCTGGCACCCGCGCCGATCATCGCGACCCGCTTGCCGTGAAGGTCGACGGAGTGGTTCCACGCGCTGGAATGGAATGTGGGGCCCGCGAACTCGTGCTGTCCGTCGATCTGCGGGATCAGCGGCCGGTCGAGTTGCCCAACCGCGCTGATCACCGCACGTGCCGACAGCTCGGTTGTGGTTCCGCTGCGGCCGCGGGTACGAACGGTCCAGGTGGCGGTGTCGTCGTCCCAGGATGCCTCGGTGACCTCGGTCTCCCACAGTACGTCGCGACGGATGTCGTGCTTATCCATCACGCGCTCGAAATATCCTTGCAGCTCGGGCTGTTCGGCGAAGAAGTGGGTCCACTGATCGGTCGGCTCGAAGCTGTAGCAGTAAAAGTGGTTGGGCACGTCCACCCGCGCGCCCGGGTACGTGTTCTGATACCAGGTGCCGCCGACGCCGGCGTTCTTCTCGATGATGGTGAACGGGATACCCGCTTGTTTGAGCCGGATCCCCGCCAGCAGGCCCGACTCGCCGCAGCCGATAACCACCACGGGGAAGTCGGCGGCATCGCCCGACGAACGCACCGCTCGTGCATCGCGGCCGTCGAGCTCCATCTCCTCGAGCAGCATCGGCACGTACTCGTCGGGCACCGGCTCACACACCAGCCACTGCATCAACTCGTGCAGCAGGTCCGCGCCGATCGGCTCGGGCTCGGGGCAGCCGCGGTCGCGGTAGTCGGCGATGACCTCCAGCGCGATCTTGCGTGCAGCGGCCTTGTCCTCCTCGGACATGTAGCCCTGTACCTCGTTGAGGAAAAGGCCGGCGGGTTTGAGCTCGCCGCGGATCAGGCTCGGGTCACCGGACATGTGCACGCACGACAACATCAGTGTGGGAATGCTGACGTCGAGCAGCGCCTCGGCGATCTCCTCGTCCGTCGTCGTAAACGGTTGTCCGGCATGTGGGTTACGCACCCGTCCTTTCTAGCCTGAGCACACGCGGATTTGGCCCGCTTCGGTGCTGCCCGCCTGAAGTGCGCCTAGGCTCGGGGAGGTGGGAATCGTGACCCGGGTGAACGGCACCGCACCGCCCGAGATACCGCTGACCGACGTCGACCTGGGCACCTGGGAGTTCTGGGGCCGCGACGACGATATCCGCGACGGCGCCTTCACCACGCTGCGCCGCGAGGCGCCGGTGTCCTTCCATTCGGCCTACATCGAGGACGCCGAGAACGAAGTCGCCGGTCACTGGGCCCTCACCCGCTACGACGACGTGTTCTACGCGAGCCGCCACCCCGAGATCTTCAGCTCGGCGCTGGGCATCACGATCGGCGACCAGAACCCGGAGCTCAACGAATATTTCGGCTCGATGATCGCGATGGACGACCCGCGGCACACCAGGCTGCGCAACATCGTGCGCAGCGCGTTCACGCCGCGCGTGCTGGCGATGGTCGAGGACTCCGTGCGTGAGCGGGCGCGACGGCTGGTCGAGGACATGGTGGCCGCGCACCCCGACGGCAAGGGCGAGCTGGTCGCCGAACTGGCCGGACCCCTGCCGCTGCAGATCATCTGCGACATGATGGGCATCCCCGAGCAGGACCACCAGCAGATCTTCCACTGGACCAACGTCATCCTCGGGTTCGGCGACCCCGACATCGCCACCGACTTCGATGAGTTCGCCCGCGTCGCGATGGACATCGGTGCCTACGCGACGGCGCTGGCCGAGGACCGGCGGGCCCGGCCGGGTGAGGACCTGACCACCAGCCTGGTGCAGGCCGAACTCGACGGTGAGGGGCTGACCTCCGCCGAGATCGCGTCGTTTTTCATCCTGCTGGTCGTCGCGGGCAACGAGACCACCCGCAACGCCATCAGCCACGGGGTGCTTGCGCTGAGCCGCTACCCCGACCAGCGCGACCTGTGGTGGCGCAACTACCACGAGGTGGCGCCGACGGCCGTCGAGGAGATCGTGCGGTGGGCGTCGCCGGTGGCGTACATGCGCCGCACCGCCACGTGCGACACCGAGGTGCGTGGCGTGCAGATCGCCGCAGGCGACAAGGTGACGCTCTGGTACGGGTCGGCCAACCGCGACGAGACGAAGTTCGCCGACCCGTGGCTCTTCGACGTGCGGCGCCACCCCAACCCGCACGTCGGTTTCGGGGGCGGCGGCGCGCACTTCTGCCTCGGTGCCAACCTCGCCCGCCGCGAGATCACGGTCGCCTTCGAGGAACTGCACGCCCGGCTGCCCGATATCACCGCCACCGAGGAACCAGACCGGCTGCACTCGGCGTTCATCCACGGGATCAAGCGGCTACCGGTGGCCTGGACTCCCCCGCGCTGACGGGTGCGTGCGAACCTGTGTCGTCGCCCGCGCTGCGGGTAACCCACACAGCATGCAATCGGAAAACTTTCGCTCGCTGCTGGACTCGTCCGGTCCCTTCGGATCGGTGTACTTCGAGGATTCCCACAACACCGAGGACGCCGCCGCGCAGACCGACCTGAGATGGCGTGCGCTGCGCGAACAGCTCGAGGAGCAGGGCGCCGAACCTGCGCTCACCGACCACATCGAACGGGCCATCCTCGAGGCGGCTCCCCCGGTTGGTCGCAGCGGTCGAGCGGTGGTCGCCACTGCCGACGGCGTGCTGGTCAACGAACCGCTCATCCGGCCGGCCGGCCCCGAGGTGCGGGTATCGGCGCTGCCCTACATCGTGCCCGTCGTCGCACACGGCGTGGACCGGTCGACGTATGTGGTCGCGGTCGTCGACCACGAAGGCGCCGACATCACGCTGTACCGGGCCCACACCGCCGACGCCGAGACTGTCGACGGCGCCGGCTACCCCGTGCACCAGGCGTCGGGAGCTGACACACCCGGCTACGGCGATCCGCAGCGCACCGCCGACGCGGCCCGCGACCAGAACGTGCGCACCGTGGCCAGCCGCCTCACCGAGCTCGTCGACGACGCCGCACCCGAGATCGTGTTCGTCGTCGGCGAGGTCAGCTCACGGGCTGATCTGGTCGCCGACCTGCCCGAGCGGGTCGCGTCGCGTGTCGTGGAGCTGTCCGTCGGCGCCAGGCACAGCGGCTTCGAGGACGCCGAGTTGCACCAGGCCATCGACGAGGAGTTCCTACGCCGCCGGCTCGCCGCGATCGACCGTGCCGCACAACAGTTCCAGGCCGCGATCGGCAACGACTCGGGTCTGGCCACCGAAGGGCTCGATGGGGTGACCGCCGCGCTGCGCGCCGGTGCCGTCGAGACGTTGATCATCGGTGACGTCGGCGATGCAACCGTGGTCGCCGGGGACGACCTCACCACCGTCGCGCCGAACCCGAACGTGCTCTCGGAGTTGGGGACGGCGCCGACGCAGACGTTGCGGGCCGACGAAGCGCTGCCCATGGCCGCCGTCGCGACCGGCGCCAACCTGATCCGCACCGACGAGCGCATCGAGCCGGCCGACGGTGTCGCCGCGGTGCTGCGCTACGCGCTGCCCTGACCTAGCGCGCGCCGACGATGTTGGCCAGCGCGGCGATCGGGGTGTCGTCGAGATGCTGGCAGAGATCCAACGCATTGTCGAAAACCCGTGCCGCACCGGCGCTTTCCAGCTCGGCTTGCGACACTCCCCCGCTGAGCAGCGCAACGGTCTGCACGCCGGCACGCTGGCAGGCCACGACGTCCCACACCGCGTCGCCGACGAAGACGGCGTGCGCGGCGGGCACCCCGGCCCGGTCCAGCGCCACCTCGATGAGATCGGGCTGGGGTTTGGCCGTGTCCACGTCGGCCGACGACGTCACCGCCGACACCAGGTGGCCGCTGTCGAGCACCTCACGCAGGATGGACAGTTCGTCCTCGGGCGCCGACGTCGCCAGCACGACCTGCAGGTCCAGCTTGGCGACCGCTTCCAGCAGTTCACGGGCGCCCGGCAGCGGCCGTAGCTCCGGCGTCATCTCCTTGTAGTGGCGCGAATGCAGGTCCTTGACGCGTTCGCGGCTGTCTTCGTCGGCACCGTCTGTCAGCGTGCGGACCAATGTGGCGCCGTCCATCCCGATCGAGCGGTGGATGCGCCACGCCTCGACGGGGATGCCGACCTCATCGAAAGCCCGGTACCACGCGTGGACGTGCAGATAGTTCGAATCGACGAGCGTGCCGTCGATGTCGAACAACACGGCGGGTGGCGTGCTGGGGCTACGGCTCACGACGATCGGTCGTCTCACGACGATCGGGCGTCTTCGACCTCGGATCGAGCTTGTCGGCGTGTTCGCGGCGGGCGTCGAGATCGTGACGCGACGTGGACGCCGCATCACGGCGCGTCGCCGCGGTGTCGGCCAGCCTGGCGGCTTCTGCGGCCTTCGCCTCGGCCTCGGCCTGTGCGGCACGCGCTTTGGCCTCGGTTTCCTGGGCCAGCGCCTCCCGCTTCTGCACCCGGTGTGAATCGTGGTCTACCTCTTCGCGGATGCGCTCGGCTTCAACGTGGCGCTTACGGTTGCGCCCCTGCACTGCAACGTAGGCCAGAATCGCGATCGCGATGATCGCCACCACGGCCACGATGACCCATACGACGGTGTTGTCCATCTCGGCTCCTTCGTTCGGTCGGGCCGCAGCGACTGACGGACCCGCTAATAAGACGGGATGCCCGTGCGGTCCAGGGCTAAACCGGGTTCAGGCGAAGTGGGAGGTCAGCGCCCTACTGCTCGACGATCAGCGTGCCCGTCATCGATGGGTGGTACACGCAGTAGATGTCGTACTCGCCGGGGTCGGTCGGTGCCGTCAACGTGGCCTGCTGGCCACCGTCGACGTGCACATCGAACGTCTCCGAGGTCACCGAGTGCTCGGCGGAGTCCTCGTTGCTCACGGTGATCTGTTCACCGGGAGCGACGGTGACCGGATCCCCGAAGCTCATGTCGGCGATGGTGATCGTCGGGCCCGACGCGGGCGCGCTGGTGGCGGTGGCGGGCGGGGCGGTCGCGGTGGCCGTCCCGGTGGCGTCTTGTTCGGTGGTGGCCGACTGGGTGCAGCCCACGGCGAGCGCGGCGATCGCACACAGGGCGGTGCAGAACAACAAGACCTTTCTCATCGTGTCCCCTTCCGTTGTTGTTGCACCCGGGACACGAGCAGCGGACCGGTCGGGTTCGCTACAGCGTCGCGGTGAACGGACCCGTCGGTTGGCACGCCGGTTGTGGTGGGTTGCCGACGTTGGCGCATCCCCGCCCTGTCGATACGTAGGTCGCACCCGGCTGATACGGGGCGTAGTAGACCTGCGCGGTCAGCAACCCGTTTTGGCGTGCACACTGTCCGGGGCCCGACGCGCCCTCCAACTGCACGCACGCGACCGTGGAGAACACTTGAGCGCGGTTGCACGCGGCCGGCTTTAGCGTCGCGGTCACCATGGGGGTTCCGGACACGTCGACGACGTGGGGCGCCGAGAGCGTGTAGTCGCACGGCGACGTCTGCGGTTCCGCACCGGCGACACCCCCGCCGGTCGCGAGGAGGAGGGTGGCGGAGGCGACGCCGACCATCAACGGCCTGAACATGTGTGGATCGTAGATCACCTTCGTCGGGCGAGCAGACATAAAAGGTGGTCTTGGACGGGGTTCTCGCCCCCTTCTGCGTCTTATAGGTAGCGGGCGAACCAGTCCTGCACCCGTTGCCAGGCGTCAGCCGCCGCGGCGGCGTTGTAGCGCTGGCCGGTGTCGTTGAAGAACGCGTGGTTGGCGTCGGGCTCGGTGACCAGCTCGAACACCATGCCCGCCTGTTCCAGCGCCGCGCGTGCGACCGGTTCGGTGGCGTTGACGCGCTGATCCTGTGCTGCGTAGATCCCCAGCACCGCAACGTCTTTGGACGCGGAGAAGTCCGGATCCTCCGGTGTCGGGCCGTAGAACGGCACGGCGGCCGCCAGCCGCGGTGCGCCGGCGTCCAGCAGCCGCCACACCATCGCCCCGCCCATGCAGAACCCGACCGCAGCGATCTTTCGATCCGGAACGCGGCGCACCAGCTCGTCGACCCCGGAGCGCAGGTCGGCGACCGCGTCCTCGGGTGGGATTTCGCCGAGGGCCGCGGTGGCCTGCGCGGGATCGGCGAAGGTGCCCGTTCCGCCCCGCGCCGAGAGCAAATCGATCGCCAGCGCGGAGTAGCCGATGCCCGCGAACCGGCCCGCCACCGACCGGATGTGGTCGGTGAGCCCCTTGTTCTCGTGGATGACCAACACCGCGCCGCGCGTGTCGGGCGCCTCCGCCCACGCTCCCTGCAGCTCACCGCGGGGCCCGGGCCAGGTGATCGCCGTGGTGTCCACCGCGGTCTGCGAACCCGGCGGTGCGCCCGCCGTCGCGGGCTCGCTCGAGGTGACCGGGGCCTGCGCCTCGGGCTGGCGGTTATCGCTGCAGCCGGCGATCAAAGCCGTCGCCGCGGCCGCGCCGACGCCGAGCAGCGCGAGCCTGCGCAGCGCTTCGCGTCTGGACAACAGCCCGTCGACGTGGTCGATGGCGATTTCCTCGGCGATGTAGCGCTGCAGCGGCGTCATCTTCGTCAGTATGCCCCGGACGACGGATAGTGCCAGGTCATCGCGCAAAATAGACAGAAATGCGAATCTGTTCACGGTTTTCATTGACACCGCAATCGGCGGGCTGTTCTATGGCGGGGTGAGCTACGACACGATCATCCGCAACGGCCGCTGGTTCGACGGCACCGGCGCAGCGTCCGCGGTGAGGAACATCGGCATCCGCGACGGCCACATCGCCGCGATCACCGCGGAGGACCTCGACCCGACCGGCTGCCCCGACGTCATCGATGCATCGGGTAAATGGGTGCTGCCCGGCATGCTCGACATCCACACCCACTACGACGTCGAGGTGCTCGACGGCCCTGCGCTGGCCGAATCGTTGCGCCACGGGGTGACCACGGTGATGCTCGGCTCCTGCTCGCTGTCCACCGTGCATGTCGACGGCACCGACGCCGGCGACATCTTCGGCCGGGTCGAGGCGATTCCGCGCGACCACGTCATCGACGCCGTCGACCGCAACAAGACGTGGTCGGACTGCGAGCAGTACATCGCGGCGTTGGAGGCACGGCCTCTGGGCCCCAACGTCGCCGCGTTCATCGGGCACTCCGATATGCGGGCGGCCACCATGGGCCTGGACCGCGCGACCCGCAAGGACGTGCGGCCCACCCGCAGCGAACAGGCCCAGATGGAGCGGTGGCTCTCGGCGGCGCTGAAGGCCGGCTTCGTCGGAATGTCCTCGCAGCAGCTGCTTTTCGACAAGCTCGACGGTGACGTGTGCCGGTCGCGGACACTGCCGTCCACCTACGCCAAGCCCCGCGAGCTACGCAGGCTCAAGTCGTTGTTGCGGCGCACGGGCCGGGTGCTGCAGTCCGGACCCGACATCCAGAACCCGCTGAACCTCGTATCCCAACTGGCGCAGTCGCTGGGCTTGGTTCGCAACCCGCTCAAGACCAGCCTGCTTTCGGCGGCCGACGTGAAGTCCAATCCGTACAGCATCCATGCCCTGGGCCCGGGCGCCCGGTTGGTCAACAAGCTCGGCGGAAACTTCCGCTGGCAGCATCTGCCGGTGCCGTTCGAGGTCTACGCCGACGGCATCGACCTGGTGGTCTTCGAGGAGTTCGGCGCCGGTGCCGCGGCGCTGCACCTGCGCGACGAGGTCGAGCGCAACGAACTGATGCGCGATGAGGCCTACCGCCGCCGGTTCCGCAAGGAGTACGAGAGCAAGCTGGGCATCCGGGTGTGGCAGCGCGACTTCTTCGACGCCGAGATCGTGGCATGTCCCGACACGTCGATCGTCGGGAAGTCGTTCGGCGAGGTCGGCAAGGAGCGCGGCGGACTGCACCCGGTCGACGCGTTCCTGGACCTGGTGCTCGAACACGGTCGGGCGCTGCGCTGGCGCACCACGATCTCCAACCACCGGCCCGACGTGCTCAAGAAGTTGGCGCGCGACACGGGCATCCAGATGGGGTTCTCCGACGCCGGTGCGCACCTGCGCAACATGGCCTTCTACAACATGGGCCTGCGGTTCCTGCGTCATGTGCGCGACGCCGAGCGCGCAGGAAAGCCGTTTCTGAGCGTCGAGCAGGCCGTGCACCGGTTGACCGGTGAACTCGCCGACTGGTACCGCCTGGATGCCGGGCACCTGCGCCTCGGCGACCGGGCGGACCTGGTGATCGTCGACCCAGAGCACCTGGACGACTCGCTGGACTCCTACGCCGAGGAGTCCGTCGAGCAGTACGGGGGCCTGTCGCGCATGGTCAACCGCAACGACGACACCGTGACCGCGGTCTACGTCGGCGGCAGGGCGGTCTTCGTCGGCGGCCAGCCGACCGACGTCGTCGGCGAAAAGCGCACCGGACGGTTTCTGCGCGCAGCGCACAAGGCGCCCGCGATCTCCGCACAGGAAGGCGAATTAGCCAGTGTCAGTTGAAGATACGGTCTTGGGTATGTGGAAGGCGTTGTCCGCGCGTAACTGGGAGGAGCTCAAGACGTTCCTGTCCGACGACTGCATCTACCTCGACATGCCCGTCGGCCCGGCCGCGGCGGCGCGCGGACCCGAGGACATCGTCAAGCGGCTCAAGATCGGCTTGGAGCCGTTGTCGTCCTACGAGAACTTCTCCGGGCTACTGGTCGACAACGGCACCGACGCGATGTATGAGCACAGCGAGGAATGGCACTGGCCCACAGGCGAATCCGCGGTGCTGAAGTTCGTCTCGGTGCACAAGGTCCAGGACGGCAAGATCACGCTGTGGAAAGACTATTGGGACATGGGCGCGTTGGCGAACAACGCCCCGCCCACCTGGCTGGAGGACTTCGCGAACGCCGACATGAGTTGGGTGTTCGACGCCACGGGCCTGGTGTGACGGTGCCGCGACGGTTTGAGGTCGGCGACAGGCGGTAAACCCTTCAGATCGGGGAGGCTCGGCTGAAGGAGAGGCGACGTGCGTACGCGTGCGGCACTGTCCGCGTTCGTCGGACGCGCGAGACGCGCAATGGCGCAGCACAACTTCGACCGCGACAACGTGCTCATGCTCGGCAAGTCGGTGCTGGCGGCGACGGTGGCCTGGCTGCTGGCTTCGCAGGTGTTCGGCGCGAGCCACGCCACGTTCGCGCCGTTCTCGGCGGTGCTGCTCATGCAGATCACCATCGCCGACTCGGTGCAGATGGCGATGCACTACACCGGCGCGGTGATCGTCGGCGTCTGCCTCACCGGGGCGATAGTGCTGCCGTGGGGCGTGCAGCCGTGGCTGTTCCCGATCATCTTGGTGGTCGCGCTGACCATCGGGCGCTGGCGACGGCTCGGCAGCCAGGGCATCAACGTCACGGTCGCCGCGATCTTCGCCTACGGCGCGTTCGCCATGCCCGAACCGGGGGTGTCGCCGTCCTCTCAGCTCCCCGAGATCGTGGGCATGGTGCTGCTCGGCGCCTCGGTCGCATTAGCCGTCAACCTGCTGGTGGCGCCCCCGTTGCGGTACCGCAGCGCCGGCTATGCCGTCCAATCGTTCTGCGATTCGTTGTCAGACCTGCTGGCCGACATGATCGAGGGACTGAAAGACGGGACGCCCGACGCGGACGCGGCACGCCACTGGCGACAGCACGCCGACGGCGTCGCACGCATGACCCCGCAGGCGCGTCACACCGTCGACCATGCCGATCAGACCTCGCGGTTCAACCCGCGCCGGCTGCTGGTGCACGACCACCGCAGCTTCGACGGGTACCGCGTGACGATTCAGGCGGCGGACCGCATCACCGCTCAGGTGCGGTCGGTGATCACCGGGTTGGTCCGGATCGGCGAACGCGACGACGACGAACAGCAACCGCACCACGACGCGTTTCTGCGGCACTACACGGCCGTGCTGTCCGCGGTGCGCGACGCCGTCTCCGCGATGGGCGGTATTCACTCCGTCGACGACCTCGTCGACGGCGAACAGCTGAGCGAGGCGGCCCGGGACTGCACGGCGGCGCTGCAGCAGCTGCGCTCGCAGGCGCAGGGTAAACCGCTCGATCAGCCGACCCAGTGGTCGGTGTACGGCGGCCTGTACACCGACGCGCAGCGGATGTGTGACGAGGTCGGATGGGCGCGCGACGGGCTCAACGACGTGGCCGATTCGGTGCGTAGCCGCCTGCGCAGCACGCGCGGCTGACCGTCTACAGCGTGATCTTGCAGCTCTGGCCGATGTCGAGGGTGCGCAACATCCGGCCCATGCCCAGCCACATCGCGCACGACAGCGCCAGGTCGGTGAGCAGTTCCTCGTCGAAGTGCTCGCGGCAGCGGGCCCAGAAGTCCTCGTCGTCGCGCAGGGCGGTGTGGTCGGAGGCGAACCGTTCGGCGAACTCCGCGGCGATGCGCTCCTGGGCGCTGTAACCCGGCCACGTCCGCCACTGCGCGGCGTGGTCGTAGAGGTCCTCGTCGACACCGGCCGCGATGTCTGTCGAGTCGCGGGTGTTCTGGCACACCACGCATTCGTTATCGAGGGCGATGACCATCCTGGCCAACTCGCGCACCCGCATCGGAAGCCGGTTCTTGGTGTAGACCGCGTTGGTGAAACCGGCCATCGCGACCCCGATGTCGGGTGACTTGACCACCCAGGCGGCCGCGTCGTCGTCGGCGAAATCCCCTATTCGGCTCATGGCCGAGATCGTACGCGGCGGTCACGTGCTGGTGGCGGTGATTTCGCTGCGCTCGTCGTCCCACTCCCGCTGTGCCAGCACACGATGCGCGATGCGCTCCAGCGCCGCCTCCACCTGCACATGGTCGGGTCTGCCCTCGAACGTCTGCGAAGTGGCGAGCTTTTCGGTGATCGCGTCGACCAGCACCGACGAGGCGGTGTCGACCTGCTGCGCGCCGGCCTGTGTGAGCCAGAACCGATCACCGGTGCGCAGCGCGTAGCCGGTGGCGACCAACTGCTCGAAGGTCGGCTCGATGACTTCGCACGGCACCCGGAGTCGATCGGCGATCTCGGTGAGCCGTACGGAGCCGAAGGCCTGGTTGTGCCGATAGATCTGGATCAACGCCCACAGTCGCGCGACGTCGAGTTCACAGCCCGGCCGACCCGCGATGCTGCGCAGCCGGATCTCGGGTGAATGGCGCAGCAGGCGCCAGATCGCGGATTCCAGCACCTGCTCCGAATTCTCGGTACCGGGCATCGCGAAGCCGTCGCCGAGATCGACGGTCGCCGATTCCATCTCGTGCAGGGGCACCTCTTTGAGCGTCAGCGCGACCAGGAATCCGATGAACGCGACCGGCGCCGCGAACAGAAACACCAACCCGAGCGAATCGGCGTAGGCAGTGACGATCGGTGCGGCGACGTCGGATGGCAACCCGTGCAGCACCTGCGGGGACTGCGCGGCCGCCGGCGGCGCACCGCTCACGGCCAGGGCTGCGCCGACGCGGGCGTTGAGGAAGTTGGCGAACAGCGATCCGAAAATCGCTGCGCCGAAGGCGCTTCCGATCGCCCGGAAGAACGTCACGCCCGATGTCGCGACGCCCAGATCGGTGAAGCCGACCGTGCTCTGCACGATCAGCACGAGTACCTGCATGCACATGCCGATGCCGGTGCCGAGGACGAACAGGTATGCCGACTGCGCCAGCAGCGACGTGTCGGCGTCCATCCGCGACATCAGCACGAAGCCCACCACCATCACCGCGGTGCCGACGACCGGAAAGACCTTGTAGCGTCCGGTGCGCCCGACGATGGCGCCGCTGCCGATCGAGGTGATGAGCAACCCGACCACCATCGGCAACGTGCGCAGCCCGGACTCGGTGGCCGAGACCCCGTCGACGAACTGCATGTATGTCGGCAGGAACGTCAACGCCCCCAGCATCGCGAACCCGACGATGAACGACAGCACACAGCACACCGTGAACACCGGGCTGCTGAACAGCCGGACCGGCAGAATCGGTTCGGCCGCACGGCTTTCCACCCAGACGAATATCGCAAGGGCGACCGCCGAGCCGATGAACAACCCGATGATCGTCGGCGAATTCCAGGCGTAGGTGCTGCCGCCCCAGCTGGTCGCCAGCGTGAGCCCGGTCGCGCCGAGGCCGACGAACACGATGCCGGCGTAGTCGATGACGGGCCGCTCGCGGCCGCTGAGCGCGGGGATGGCGGCCGCCGCCACGAAGAACACCACGACGCCTATCGGGATGTTGATCCAAAACGCCCACCGCCAACTGAGGTGGTCGGTGAAGTAGCCGCCCAGCAGGGGGCCGATCACCGTCGTCACACCGAAGACGGCGCCCAACGCGCCCTGGTAGCGGCCGCGATCGCGCAGCGGGATGACCTCGCCGATCAGCGCGGTGGCCGTCACCATGATGGCGCCGCCACCGACACCCTGCAGAGCGCGCGATACGACCAGCGCCGTCATCGACCCGGCGATGGCGCACAGCACCGAACCGACCCCGAAGACGAGCACCGCTGTCCCGAACACGGCTTTGCGCCCGAACAGGTCGCCGAGCTTGCCCACCACCGCGGTGGCGATGGTCGAGGCCAACAGGTAGCTCGTCACCACCCACGACTGGTGCCCGGCCCCGCCGAGGTCGGCCACCACCGTCGGCAGTGTGGTCGCGACGATCGTCTGGTCCAGCGCGGCGAGCAGCATGCCGAGGAGCACCGCAACGAAGATGAAGTTGCGGCGCTGTGGGCTGATCAGCGCGCCGGGTTCACGATCCTCGGCGGCGGCGTGTGTCGCCGGACTTCCCATCCCTGCCTTCCGTCGGCCGGTATCCCGTCCGGCCTATCGTTAGACAAGCTAGAAAGGTTACGCCGACCGACGGAAGGGTTGCCCGCAGCGGGTGCGCAGAAACGCGAAGGTCAGAGGCTGGTCGGCGGGCGGGAGACGCACTGCGCCGCGTAGAGCTCATCGCCCAGCTTGTCCATCAACTGCAGCTGCGTCTCGAGGTAGTCGATGTGCTCTTCTTCGCTGGCGAGGATTCCCTCCAGCAGCGTGGCGGTGGTGGCGTCTTTCCGCTCGCGGCACATGATGATGCCGGGCTTCAGCCGCTCCATCACTTCATATTCGATCGCCAGGTCGGCTTCGAATTGTTCGCGCAGGGTCTGACCGATTCGCAACGAGAACAGCCGTTGATAATTGGGCAGCCCGTCGAGCATCAGAATTCGATCGGTAATCGCCTCCGCATGATTCATTTCGTCGAATGATTCTTTGCGGGTGTACTCGGCGAGTTCGGTAAAGCCCCAATTCGCCTGCATCTTCGAATGCAGGAAATACTGGTTAATGGCTGTGAGCTCGCTCGTCAATTGCTCGTTGAGCAACTTAAGAACGTCCGGGTCGCCTTGCATTGGGGCTCCTTAGCACCTTGAGGGCTGGTCAAGCGTCGCTATCGGTTGTGTGGGATCCAATCTAGTGCAGAAGACTGCCAATGCACAGTCTCTGCGCTTGTGCGGCGCGACTTTTCGGCGTTCCGGCGAGTGATTGACCGGTTGTGGGCCGTCGAGGACGGATCAACTCTGGACTGCCTATGCTTACTAAGGTTAGACTCCGCTAACCAAAAACCGGCGTATCGGACAGGTGGGAAATAGGGATGGGTGAGCACGATCTGCATTCCTTCATTCTCGCCTGCGATTTCCGTGTCGATGACGTGGAACGGATGTGGGGTTGGCTCAAGAAACGTCGTGACGGTCTGGCGTCGATCGGTGCCCACCACGTGGTGCTCTACAGCTCGATTTGGGAGGCCCAGCGGGTATTGACCACAATTGGAATTCGGCAAGCCGGCTCGATCCGCGAGGTTTTGCGGTCCCCCGCGATATTCGAGTTGTTCGATATTTCCGGCGTCGACGATATCCCGCCCATATTCGGCGGCGAGGTGGTGGAGAAGATCGACCTGTACCCGCCCTCTCCCGTCGATCACGTGGGGCGCGTCATCGTCGGCGTCATGTCCTCGGTGCAAGACGTCGGTTCGCTGATGGTCAAGGTGCACGACGGGTTGGACCGGTTCAAACGCGCGGGCGTGCGCAAGATCTGGGTGTATCGGGCGCTCGACGACGGGCAGGAAGTGATGATCCTGCAGGAGATCGAGAACGAGGAGGCCGCCCGGCAGTGGATCGACAACCCCGACCACGCCGCCGAATGGCTGCGCCAGGCGGGCCTCGGCGCCTACCCCAGCCAGTTCGTGGGCAGGTTTGCCCACATCATGAGCATCGACGAGCAGAGCGGTTAGGTGCGCCGGTGTTCGTCTGTCTATGCATGGGAATCACGAGCAGCGACGTCGACGAGGTGGTCGCCAACGGCGCGACGACGTCCAAACAGATCGCCGAGGCGTGTGGTGCCGGCGGTGACTGCGGGCGGTGCCGGCGTACCCTGCGCGCGATCATCGCGGCCCATCACGAGGCCGACGGTCGGCCCAGGGCCGTCAACCACTGAGTGCAGGGATCACTGCGCTGCGCGACGGCCGGTGAAGTCGGCCAGCGCCTCGGCGTTGGCCGCGGCGCCCATCAACGTGGCGAAGTGCTCGTTCTCCCTGGCCGTCGCGGCGGCGATGGGGGCACGCGTCGGCGCGACGATGGTCTGCTTCACCGCCATCAGGCTCGAAATAGGTTTTTCGGCAAGGACGTTCGCGTGTCGGCGGGCCTGCGCCAACAGGTCGTCGGGTGCACACACCTTCCACGCCAACCCCATCCGCTGCGCCTCGTCGGCGTCCACCCACTCCGACGACATCAGCAGCCAGGCGGCGTTCTGCCGCCCCATCAACCGCGGCAGCAGATATGACGACGCGGCCTCGGGCGCTACCCCGAGGCTGGTGAACGGCGTCTTCAACTTCGCCGTCGTGGACATGAACACCAGATCGGCGTAGCCCAGGATCGTCGCGCCGATACCGACACCGACGCCGTTGACCGCACAGATCAGCGGCTTGGGGAACTCGGTGAGCGCGTCGATCATCGTGGTGAAGTGGCTGCCCTGCTCGTTGAACGCCGGATCGGTGATGCGGCGCTGCATTTCCTTGAGGTCGTTGCCCGCGCTGAACGCCCGACCCGATCCGGTCAACAGCACGACGGCCACCTCGGGGTCGTCGGCGGCGTCGCGCAGCGCGGTCGCGGTCGCGTGATACAGCTGTTCGTTGAACGCATTCAGGGCGTCAGGCCGGTTCAACGTCAGCGTGCGAACCCGGTTCTCGTCGCTGATCTGCAGGGGCACTGGTTGCTCTTCGGTCACCGGTCGACTGTACGGCGCGACGGGTTGGCGGCGAACGGCGTGCGGTACACGTAGCGGCTCGTCGGCACGGTGTCGACGTCACGGTTGGCGCCGAACGCCGCCGTGCTGGCCACCATCCGCTCCATCCGGTCACGCAGATCGTCGTCATCGGCGGCGCCGAAGAACGCGTGCAGGTCCGAGATGGCTTCCTGCGGGAACAATTCTTCGACGATCGCCGCGAACGTGGGTGCGTCAGGCGTCAACGCGCGCACCACGGCGTTCTGCACGTAGCCGAACGTCGCCTGGGTGTCGATGGCCACCGGGGTGTGATCGACGTGCCACCGGGTGCGCCAGGTCGCCTCGTCCATGTCGGCGGGGCGGCGCAGCAGCGCGACGTTGGCCAGACCGGGGCTGCGTTGGCCGGGCACGGTGTCGGGCGGGGCCAACGGAACCGACTCGGTGACCAGATAGGCCGCGACGTCATCGGCTTCGGACTGCAGCCGCTCGATCGCGGCCCTCACCTGCTGGCCATAGGACTGTTGCGTCCACAGCGTGACGAAACCGACCACCGCGGGATCCATCGTCGTCAGCGTCATCAGGAAGTCTCGCACCACCTCGTCGCGCAGGTTGATGGCAAGGCCCGGAAGATCCATGTCGAGCAGGTCGGCCGCCACCCGGGCGCGCATTCGCGCGCACCACTTTTCGTCCGGCTCGGCGCCCCGCAGGGTGATGATGACTTTCTCCACGAAGCCGAACCTACCGCGACCGCGGTGAACCGCACGCTGGTCGTGGCGAGGTGGGTCAGGCCTCCAGCCGGTCGCGCACGGCGGCCATCCGCCGTTCGAGTTCGTCGGCGTCGATGATCCCGCGGGCGAGCAGCGAATGCGCCAGCGCCACCAACTGGTTCTCCGGATACGGCAGGTCCGCGTACACCGTCGCCGACAACGCGTCCTCCTCGTCGCGGCGCTCCTTGAAGTCCGGCACCCCGGTGTCACACGCGGCGCGGTCGAGGGCATCGCACATACCGTCGAGGCTGGTCTTCCACGGCGGCACGGGGTTGTCCACGCCGTACTTGGCCGCCATCCGCGGCCAGACCTGGTTGCGCTGCACGACCTGCTGCAGCGGTGTGACCGGCGTCGGGTCGGCGGCGTTCACGTGACCGGGTGGATCGCGGAGCGGGTTTCGGTGATCACGTTCGCGGTCACGCCCGGTTTCGGTAGGGCGACACCGATCAGGCAGTCGCGCGTGATGATCTGCGCCAACTCGTCTTCGGTCCAGCCGTCGGTGCCCTCGGGACGCATCGGCATCACCATGAACCGGTGCTTCTGGTTGGAATCCTGTACCCGCACGGCGATTTCGTCGGGCAGGTAGAGGCCGAACTCCGCGAGTACCTGACGCGGCCAGCGGACCAGGCGGCGCCGGTAGTTCGGCGTGCGGTACCACTCCGGGGAGTTGCCGAGGATCGGGCGCGGATAACACGAGCACAGCGCGCACACGATGACGTGGTGCACGCTGGGGGTGTCGGCGAGGATCTCGAACGCGGTGAAATCGCTTGGCGTGCCGAAGCCGGTTGGTTCCATCCAGTCGACGCCGACTTCCTTGCTGGCCGTCATCGGTTCGCTCAGCGCGAGCTGTTGGAACTCGGGATCCAGCCACGCCCGCGCGACGAGGCGCGCAGCCGGGGTCGGACCGATCTGCTCGGCGAACTCGGTGAAACGACGATGTTCCTCGGCGGTGAAGATGCCCTTCTCGATACACAATTCGCGCAGCGCGATCTCGAGCACCTCGAAGTCGGTGATCTCGTCGACCATCGGGGCGACGGTGCGCTCGTGGTCGTGGTCGTGGTCGTGGTCGTGGTCGTGCTCGGTCATGTGCGCCCCTGTGGCTCAGGTGGCTGATGCCAGCCAGCGTTCGGGAATCTCGGTCTGGATGACGTCATCGGCGGTGCCGGTGTAGCCGTCCCACAACTCGGACATGTTGAACCGGACGACGTAGAACCACTCCGGCTGTGCGTGAGGCCGATCCCAGGTCTCGTCCTCGGCGGCGGGGCTTTCATAGGCCACGGTCGCGATCTCCCCCGTCGCGCCCCGCACATACTCGGGTGTGCGGGTGTAGAACACGACCGGCAGTTCGCGCACCACCACGGCGTCGCCGACCTTGAACTTCGGCTCGCCGGCCTGCCCGGCGTAGACCTGCGGGTCGCCCTTGCCGACCGCGTGCTTGTGGTGGGCGTTGCGTTTGACGGCCGACCCGTCCCCTGCACACTTCGGTTGGGCCGTCAGCGTCGTGCCGTCCAGGCCGCCCTCGTAGCGCGCGGCGACCTCGGCCATCCGTTCGCTCAACTCGCCGAGCGCAATGTGGTGCTTTTCCACCAGCACCCGCGCGACGGCCAACAGCCAGCGGCCGTAATAGGGCAGCCCCAGGTACTGGGCGCGCCCGACGTCGACGTTGCCGATGCGCCGGCGCTCCTCCGAGAGCCAGATCCCGCGCCACGCCAGCACTTCGCAGATGACGTACGTCATGTGCTCCCACAGCTCATACTGTTTGTTCTCGTACTTCATCGGCGCGTCCGGTTCACCACCCACGTCGTGGACGGGTTTGAGGTAGGCGGTGATGCGGCCGTGGTCGAGCAGATCCGGTGTCGGGGCGTCGGGAAGCTCGGGATAGGCCGACTTGAGCCGCGCGACAAGATCCAGTTGAGCTGCACGCTCGGCCGCTGTGCTCATCACAGCTCCCCTTCCGGTTCGCAGTGCGCTGACTTTATCTCCGCGATACTGCCGCTATCACCCGAATTGCGAACTTACTGCGGCGCAACGGTTCCCTGACGGTGGCGGCAGTTTTCCGGATGCCCTGCGCGGCAACGGATTTGCTCTTGCGGCCGCGTGACCGAAATATCTTCGCGTCCAGGCCGGATACGGTGACCGCGTGTAGTCCACCGATACCGCCCTGTTAGGCGTCAGAATGGGGAGGTGACCACCGGGCCCAAGGTTTTCGAAGCCCTGCGGCCGACGTCGCCGGACATCGGGGCGGTTGTGCGCAGCCTGCTCGGGGTCATCGCGGTGGCGGTCGTGGCGCTGCTGTGGGACTCCGGCGCGGCCGCAGTGTGGGCTGCGGGGGCCGCTGCGATCGCCGGCGCGATCGCTTTGCAGGACAGCCCCGGCGGCCGGGTGCCGTTGGTCATCACGGTCTCGTTGCAGATGGGCGGCGCCGTGCTGCTCGGCGCACTGACCGGCGCCTACAACGTGTTGTTCGTCGTGGCGGTGGCGTTGTGGTGTTTCGTCGCTGGACTGCAGTGGGCGCTCGGCGGCAACGCCGGTCTGGTGGGCGCGGCCGCCAGCGCGCTGCTGGTGGTCGCACCACCGGTGGCGCCCTCGGTGTCCTCGGTGCTCGTGCCGACAGTGCTGACGGTCGCCGCGGGATGTCTGCAGGCGGCGCTGATCGCCGTGTGGCCACCGCAGCGGTGGCGAACCCAACGGGAGGCGTTGTCGACTGCCTACCGGTCGTTGGCCGACGATGCCCGCCAGGTCGCCGCTGACCGGGCGGCGCCGCTGGACGCGGCGCTGTCACCGTCGTTGCGCGACGCCTTCATGGACACCCAGGCCAGCCGGCGACCGAAGGCCTACCTCGGCGGGCACCGGCTGCCCGAGCGGATCATGACCACGTTGCGCGCGTTCCGCGGCTCCTCCGACGGCGAGCGCGACGAGGTGTCACAGACGCTGGGCTCCGCGGCGGCCGTGCTCGACGCGATCGCGGATCACAAACGCACTGCGCGCCGCGATGCCGAGCACGCGCTCGTCCGCGTTGACACCGCGGTGTCGATGACCACCGGACCGGAAGCCACAACCGCGCAACGGCTTTCCCAGCAGTTGCACGAGGCCGCAGAACTGCGGTTCCCCGACCTGTACCGACCCGACCTGATCAGCCCGGTCCGCAAGGCGGTGGACCTGATGCGCGACCATCTGACGTGGACGTCACCGGTGTTGCGCCACGCCGTGCGGTTGTCGGCGGCCGTCACGGCGGGCATCGCCGCCGACCGCTTCGCCCCCGTCAACCACGGGTACTGGGCGGCGCTGACGGTCCTGATGGTGCTGCGCCCGGAGACCGCGCACACCTACACCCGCTGTATCGGGCGCATCGCGGGCATCGCGGCCGGCGTCGTGCTGACGTCGGCGATCACGCTGTTGGTCGAGCCGTCGGGGTATGTCGCGGCGGTGTTGGCGACGCTGTTCATCGCGATCACCTACGGGGTCAGCCGGTTCGGTTACCTCGCGGTCAGCGCCGCACTGGCCGGGGCCGTCGTGTTCCTGCTCGACATCGGCTCGGCGACGTCGGGCGCGACCGTCGAAGACCGGTTGTTCTCCCTGGTCATCGGCGGCGGGTTGGCCGTGGTGGCGCACGTATCGTTTCCTGACCACTCGCTGATCCGGCTGTGGCAACGTTCCGGTGAGCTGCTGAAGACCGAGATCGACTACGCTACAACGATAATCAAGGCTTTCGTGCACGAACTCGACCGTCCCGCGGAGGCGGTGTCGGCGGCGTGGCAGAAGGCCTTCCGGGCCCGCGCTTCGTTCGAAGCGGCATCCGGCGCCGCGCGGCTGGACTCCCCCGAGCTGCGCCGGTGGCTGCGTTCGTACCGGGCGGCGCTCAACGCCGTCACCGCCGCGTGTACCGCGCTGGAGGCCAGCCTGCCGCCGCAGCCGCTCGCCAACGTGCCAGCGGAATTCGTCGCGGCGGTAGACGACTACGTGGATGCGCTGCGCGGCGCGCCGCCGAGTCCGGCCGCGCCGTGGACGGTCGATTTGGCTGCGCTCACCGCGGCCAACCAGCAGGTGCGGGACCGGGCCGCTGACCTGGCCGCCGACAACGGTGCGGCCCGCGTGCTCGTCGCCGAGATCGCCACGATCACCCGCAGCCTGTCGAGCATCGCTACTGTTCGCGAGCCCACTTCGGTGTGATGAACACCCCTTCGGCTTCCACGGTCACACCCTCGGCATCGGCCAAATAACCTGTGGCATAGGTTTTGACGCCCTCGCTGTGGGTGATCTTGGCCTCCGCGTGTAACCGGCCGAGCCGGGTGGTGCGCAGGTAGCGCAGCGTGATGGTGCCGGTGAAGCGCGGGTTCATCCCGTCGGCTGCCGCTTCACCGAGCAGGTGGTCGAGCACCAGCGCGGCGATGCCGCCGTGCACGTGACCCGGCGGCCCTTCGTAGGCTGCGCCCATGTCGAAGTCTGTGTGCACGCGCCCGTCGGCGTCGCGGTGCACCACCAGCGGCGGCGCGAACGGATTCCGGATGCCGATCACCGGGTTGCCCCACGCCATGCGGTCGCCGTCGGTGGTGTAGCGAACCCCGAACGCTCCGTCGCACTGCTGCGACCGCAGTTGCGCGGTGGCCGCATCGATCTGCGCCTTGACGGTCGACACCGTCTGCGCGTCGACCTCGGTGCGGATCGTCGCGTCGACCAGTTCCCTGACGGAATCGGCGAGCGGCGCATAGACCTCGCGCAGCTGCGCGATCTCGGCTGCGGAGACGTCGCCGATATGGGTGAACTCCACCATTGGAGCACTAGAACACGTTCTAGAGCGGCTTGTCGAATCAGCGTGCCGCCGCCGCGCGGCTGAACTACCGTGCCTTATGACCCCGGCTCCCACCAAAGCCCACCCCGAGCCCTACTACGACTTGGGCGGCTATCACCGGCCCACCGACACCGCCGTGCCGGAGGCCCAGACGTGGTTCGACCGCGGCATGGTGTGGGCCTACGCGTTCAACCACGAAGAGGCCATCAGGTGCTTCGAGCGCGCCCTGGCTCTCGACCCCGACCTGGCCATCGCGCGGTGGGGAATCGCGTACTCGGTCGGGCCCAACTACAACAAGGGCTGGGACGCGTTCGACCCCGTCGACGCCGCCACGTCATTGGCCAGGGCCAGAACGGAACTCGGGCTGGCCGCCGACGGCCGCGCTGCGCCCGTCGAACGCGCGCTGATCGAGGCACTGCAGAAACGGTTTCCCACCGCCGATCCCGATGACGCCGAGGCGCTGGGCGCCGGAGGCGCGGCCTACGCCGACGCGATGCAGACACTCGGCGACACCTATCCCGACGACGTCGACGTGCAGGCCCTGACCGCCGACGCGCTGGTCAACGTGACGGCGTGGGCGCTGTGGGACACCAGGACCGGCGAACCGGCCGTCGGCTCGCGGGTGCTGGCGGCCAAACAGATCCTCGACCGCGCGCTGGCCGGCGCCGCCGGACGTGAACATCCCGGCATCCTGCACCTGTACCTGCACACCATGGAGATGTCGCCCAACCCGCAGGATGCGCTGCCCGCTGCGGACCTGCTGCGCGACCTGGTGCCCGATGCGGGCCATCTGCTGCACATGCCCAGCCACATCGACGTGCTGTGCGGCAACTACCGGGACTCGGTAATTGCCAACTCGGCAGCCGCGCGGGTCGACCGGCAGTTCGTCGACCGGGAGGGGCCGCTGAACTTCTACTCCCTCTACCGCGCCCACAACCTGCACTTCATCGTGTATTCGGCGATGCTGGAAGGCAATTCGCGCGCCGCTTTCGCCGCCGCCGACGAACTCGCCGCTCAGCTGACGCCCGAGTTGCTGCGGATCGAAAGCCCGCCGATGGCCGATTGGCTCGAGGCGTTCGTGCCGTTGGGCGTCCACGCGCTGGTGCGGTTCGGCCGCTGGGACGAGTTGATCGCCCACCGGCTGCCGCAGGACCTCGACCTGTACTGCTCCACCGCGGCCACCATCCACTACGGCCGCGGCGTGGCCCACGCGGTGAGGGGAAATCTCGCCGCGGCCCACGCCGAGCGCGACGCGTTTCTGAGCGCGTACGGTCGCATCCCCGACACCCGCTATCTGTTCAACAACACCGTGCTCGACATCCTGGCGATCGCCTCGCAGATGCTCGCCGGTGAGATCGCTTACCGCGACGGAGAATTCGACGAAGCGTTCGCACGGCTGGAGGCCGCGATCACGCTCGACGACGCGCTGCCCTACGACGAACCGTGGGGCTGGATGCAGCCGACCCGGCACGCCTACGGCGCCCTGCTGCTCGAACAGGGCCACGTCGAACGGGCGGCCAGCGTGTACGCCGCCGACCTCGGGCTCGATCGCACCCTGCCGCGGCCCTGCCAGCACCCCAACAACGTGTGGAGCCTGCACGGCTACCACGAATGCCTGCAGCGGCTGGGCCGAACCGACGAAGCCACGATCATCGGTCAGCAGTTGGCGCTGGCCATGGCGCGCGCAGACGTCCCGATCGCGGCCTCATGTGCGTGTCGTCTGGAGGTCAGCGCCCCGTAGACTGCGGTCGATGGCACTGCGCGACGACGATCTCGCCCGCCTGAGCCGCTGCGTGGAGCTGGCGCGTGAGGCGCTCGACAACGGCGACGAGCCGTTCGGCTCGATCCTGGTCGACGCCGACGGCCAGACCCGGTTCGAGGACCGCAACCGGGTCAAGGACGGCGACCACACCCGCCATCCGGAGTTCGCGATCGCGCGCTGGGCCGTCGAAAACCTCACCCCCGCCGAACGCGCCCGGGCCACCGTCTACACCTCCGGTGAGCACTGCCCGATGTGCTCGGCCGCGCACGCCTGGGTGGGCCTGGACCGCATCGTCTACGCGACGTCCTCGGCGCAGCTGAGCGGCTGGCTCAAGGAGTGGGGCGCACCGCCGTCGCCGGTGGCGCCGCTGCCGATCACCACCGTCGCTCCCGGGGTGCGGGCCGACGGGCCGGTCGCGGAGTTCACCGAGACGATGAAGGCGCTCTACGAAGCGAAGTACCGGTCGTGACCGAGCCGGGCTGGGTCCAGCACGTGATCTGGTGGCAGATCTATCCACTGGGTTTCGTCGGCGCGTATCCGGTCGATCCGGCGCCGGGCCCCGACGAACACCGGCTGCGCCGCGTGACCGGTTGGCTCGACCACGCCATCGAACTCGGGGCCTCCGGGCTCGCGCTCGGACCGGTGTTCGCCTCGCGCAGCCACGGCTACGACACCGTCGACCACTACCGCATCGACCCCAGGCTCGGTGACGACGCCGACTTCGACGCGCTGGTCGCCGAGGCCAAGAGCCGCGGGCTGCGGATCCTGCTCGACGGCGTGTTCAACCACGTCGCAGCCGATTTCGCGCGCACCGAATGGTTCCGCCGGGGCGCCAACGGCTTTGACACGTTCGAAGGCCACGGCGACCTGATCGCCCTCGATCACGACAATCCCGAGGTCATCTCCTACACCGTCGACGTGCTCACACACTGGCTGGGGCGCGGCGCCGACGGGTGGCGCCTGGACGCCGCCTACGCGGTGCCCGACCGGTTCTGGGCCGCGGTGCTGCCGCAGGTCCGCGCGGCGTATCCCGACGCCTGGTTCCTCGCAGAGGTGATCCACGGCGACTACGCGGAGATGGTGCAGCAGGCGCGCTTCGATTCGGTGACCCAGTACGAGCTGTGGAAGGCGATCTGGAGCGCTCTGGTCGACGGCAACTTCTACGAACTGGACTGGGCGCTGCTGCGCCACAACGAATTCCTCGATACCTTCGTCCCGTTGACGTTCGTCGGCAACCACGACGTCACCAGGATCGCCAGCCAGCTCGAGCACACCGGGCATCTGGAACACGCGCTGGTCCTGCTGTTCACGACCGGGGGCACCCCGAGCGTGTACGCCGGTGACGAATTCGCCTATTCCGGCGTCAAGGAGGAGCGGTTCGGCGGTGACGACGCGGTGCGACCGGAATTCGGCCCCGCACCGACCGCCGACGAGCACGGCCACGATGTGTTCCGGCTGCATCAGCACTTGATCGGGCTGCGCAGACGACATCCCTGGCTGCACAACGCGCGCACGTCGGCGCTGCACCTGAGCAACCGGCAGTACGTGTACGAAACCCGCAACGGCGACGACACGTTGGTGGTCGCGCTCAACATCGACGACGCCCCGGCTCGGGTCGTGATGACCGAAATCGGGTTCGGTTCGGGCCGCATCGTCGCCGGATCCGGTGCGCGTCCGCTCGACACGATTGCCGAGACCGAAATCGAGCCGCACGGTTGGCTCGTCGTCGCCCCAAACGTCTAAGAAAAACAACGATTCGCCGACAGGAACGTCGGTGACACGTCTTTTTCGCTAGGGTGTCGAATTCAATGGCGAAAACGACTGAGCAGGAAGAGTCAAACCCGGCGGAGCGCGGGCGACGACCACGACGCCTGCGCCGGCGCCTGTTCTCCCGGATCAGCATCCAGTCCAAATTGCTGCTGATGTTGCTGGTGACCAGCATTCTGTCGGTGGCAGTGGTGGGAGCCATCGGTTACGAATCGGGGAGGTCGTCGCTGCGTGCTTCGGTGTTCGACCGTCTGACCGAGGTCCGCGCCGCGCAGACGAGGCTGCTGAGCAGCGTATTCTCGGATCTGAGGGGTTCGCTGATCGTCTATACGCGCGGCGAGACCGCCGTTGCGGCCGTCGAGGCATTCACCGCGGGGTTCGACGAGTTGAGCGATGCCACCATCGCGCCGCCACAGTGGCAGTCGATCGTCGACTATTACACCGAGCAGTTCGGGAACCTCGAACAGGACGAGGCCGGTAGCAAAGTCGATGTCGATGCCCTGCTGCCCACGTCCAACGCGCAGAAGTATCTGCAGGCCCACTACACCGCGCCGTTCGACGACTGGGACAAGGCAATCGCCTTCGACGACGCCCGCGACGGCAGCGCATGGTCGGCGGCCAACGCCCGGTTCAACAACTACTTCCGCGAGATCGTCACGCGTTTCCAGTTCGAGGACGCGCTGTTGCTCGATACCCGCGGAAACGTCGTGTACAGCGCGTACAAGGGTGTGGATCTGGGCACCAACATCCTCACCGGGCCGTACCGGGAAGACAACCTGCGTGAGGCCTACTCGGACGCGCTGGCTTCGAACGCGATCGACTACGTCGGTGTCACCGACTTCGACGAATATCAGCCGTCCAACAACGAACCCACGGCATGGATGGTTTCGCCAGTAGGTCCGAAGAGCCGCGTGGAAGGCGTGCTGGCCCTGCAGTTTCCGGTCTCCAAGATCAATCGGGCCATGACCGCCAACCGGCAATGGGAGGCCGCCGGAATGGGCAGGACCGGTGAGACCATCCTGGTCGGAACCGACGACCTGATGCGCTCGGACTCGCGCCTGTTTCTGGAGGATCCGGAGCAGTTCCAGCGCGATGTGATCGAGGCCGGGACACCCCCGGCGGTGGCCGCCGAGTCGATTCGCAAGGGCGGCACCACGTTGGTGCAACCGGTGGCGTCTGGTTCCGCACAGCGCGCGCTGCGCGGGCAGACCGGTACCGTCATCGAGGACGACTACCTCGGTCACCCGACGTTGCAGGCCTACGCACCGGTCGACCTGCCGGGACTGCACTGGGCGATCATCACCAAGATCGACACATCGGAGGCGTTCGCCCCGGTGGCGGAATTCACCCGCACCCTGGTGTTATCGACCACGATCATCATTTTCGTGGTGTGCATCGCCGCGATGCTGCTGGCGCGGCTGTTCGTCAGACCGATCCGACGCCTGGAGGCCGGCGCCCAACAGATCAGCGCCGGCGATTACCGTGTGACGCTGCCGGTGCAGTCCCACGATGAATTCGGCGATCTCACCGCCGCATTCAACGATATGAGCCGCAACCTGACGATCAAAGAAGAGTTGCTGGCCGAGCAGCGCAGGGAAAACGACCGGTTGCTGTTGTCGTTGATGCCCGAACAGTTGGTACAGCGCTATCGGGAGGGTGAGGAGACGATCGCGCTGGACCACCAGAACGTCACCGTGATCTTCGCCGACATCATCGGGCTCAATGAGTTGGGCGACCAACTGAATTCTGACGAGCTGCTGACGATCGTCAACACGCTAACACGTCAATTCGACGCTGCTGCAGACAATTTGGGTGTCGAACACGTACGGACGTTGCACAACGGCTACCTCGCCAGCTGTGGCCTGAGCGTCCCACGGTTGGACAACGTGCGGCGCACGATCGACTTCGCCGCCGAAATGCACCGCACCATCGACAGATTCAATCTCGAGACCGGCCACGAGTTGCGATTGCGTGCGGGTATCGACACCGGCACGGTTTCCAGTGGTCTGGTGGGCCGATCCACGCTCGCCTACGACATGTGGGGTTCGGCAGTCAACCTCGCCTACCAGGTACAGAGCGGCTCACCGCAACCCGGCGTGTATGTCACGTCACGGGTCCACGAGGCGATGCGTGACAGCCGCGAGTTCACCTCCGCCGGTGTGATCACCGTCGACGGTGAAGAACAACCCATCTGGCGGCTCTCGGAGCAGCAGCCGTGAGAAGCGTTTTCGAGGCACCGTGGTTCTGGTGGGCCGTCGGTGTTGCGGTGGGTTTCCCGATCTGTCTGGTCATCCTCACCGAACTTCACAACGCATTGCATCGCCGCGGGAGCCACCTCGCGCGCCCGGTTCACCTGCTACGCAACTACATCCTGCCGCTGGCCGCGCTGTTGATTCTGTTGGTGCAGGCGATGCAGGTCTCCAACGAGGCGACCTCGGTGCGGATTGTGGCGACGGTGTTCGGCTTCGTGGTGCTGCTGCTGCTGCTTTCCGGGCTCAACGCCACGCTGTTCCACGGGGCGCCCGAAGGCACCTGGCGCAAACGCATACCGTCGATCTTTCTCGACGTCGCCCGGTTCGTGCTGATCGCGCTCGGCGTCGGGCTGATCTTCGCCTACATCTGGGGTGCGAACGTCGGTGGCCTGTTCGCCGCGCTCGGGGTCTCATCGATCGTGCTTGGTCTGGCCCTGCAGAACTCGGTCGGCCAGATCATCTCGGGCCTGTTGGTGCTCTTCGAGCAGCCGTTCCAGTTGGGCGATTGGATCGATACCCCGTCGGGTCGCGGTGGCGTTGTCGAAGTCAACTGGCGAGCAACGCATATCGATACCGGCGAGGGTCTTCTGATCATGCCCAACTCGGTGCTGGCGGCAGCGTCCTTCACGAACCTGAGCCGGCCGACCGGTACCCATGCGCTGTACGTCAACACCGTATTCTCGGTCGACGACGCACCCGACGAGGTCATCGCGATGCTCAACCGGGTCGCCGAAATGCTGCCGCAGCTGCGCCACGGTGCGCAGCCGTCCAGCACATGCACGGGTGCGCTGTCGTACACCACCTGCATTCCGCTACGCACGCCGGCCGACGACTTCACCGCCGAGCCGTTGTTTCGGCGGTGGGTCTGGTACGCGTCGCGTCGTGCGGGCCTGCACTTCGACGAGGCCGAAGACGAGTTCGAGACACCGGAGCGGATCGAGGCATCGCTGCGGGTCATCGCGCCGACCCTGCGGCTGAGCCACGACGACCAACAAAGCCTGCTCCCCCACGTCCGCCTGGTCCGATACGGCTCCGATGAGTACCTCCAGTACGCCGGTGACGTCCCCACGAACATGACGTTCATCGTCAAGGGACGGGTGCGGCTGATAACCACCGCAGACGACGGCACCGTCACCACGGTCACCACCCTGGAAAAGGGTGGTTTCCTCGGGCAGACCACCCTCACGCGCGAACCCGTCACCGCATCGGCGCGTGCGCTCGAGGAAGTCACCGCACTGCAGGTCGAACGTCAGGCCATCGAGGAACTGGCCGCGCGCCGACCAGTGCTGTTACAGGACATCGGGCAGGCCATCGAGGAACGGCGCACCAACCTGCGCAAGGCATTGGCCGCGCAGGACTGAGCCCGATGAGGCGACGCGTACCCCGGCCCCGCGAACTTGCCCCGCTGCTGCAGTTCCGCAGACCCACGCGCAACCGGATCAAGCATCGGCTCGACGCCGCGCTGACCATCGAGGACCTTCGCCGAATCGCCAAGCGACGCACCCCCAGGGCGGCGTTCGACTACACCGACGGCGCCGCCGAGGACGAGCTGTCGCTGGCCCGGGCCCGACAAGCGTTCCGCGACATCGAGTTTCATCCGACCATCCTGCGTAACGTCGCGACGATCGACACCAGCCGCACCGTGCTGGGCGCCGCGGCGGCCCAGCCGTTCGGCATCGCCCCGACCGGGTTCACCAGGCTCATGCACACCGAAGGTGAGATCGCCGGCGCCCACGCCGCAGCCGCGGCGGGCATCCCGTTCGCGCTGTCCACGTTGGGCACCGCGTCCATCGAAGACGTCAAGGCGGCTAACCCACACGGCCGCAACTGGTTTCAGCTCTACATGTGGAAGGACCGGGACCGGTCGATGGCGCTGGTGGAGCGCGCCGCCGCGGCCGGCTACGACACGCTGCTGGTCACCGTCGACGTTCCGGTCGCCGGTGCGCGGCTTCGCGACACCCGCAACGGCATGTCGATTCCGCCGACGTTGACCCTGCGCACGGTGTTGGACGCGGTACCGCGCGCCCGCTGGTGGTTCGACCTGCTGAGCACCGAACCGCTGGCGTTCGCGTCGCTGGACCGCTGGCCCGGCACGGTCGCCGAATACCTGGACACCATGTTCGATCCCACCGTCACGTTCGAGGATCTGGCCTGGATCAAGAAGCAGTGGCCGAACCGCTTGGTGGTCAAGGGAATTCAAACGTTGGAGGATGCGCGCGCGGTCGTGGAGCTCGGCGTCGACGGGATCGTGCTGTCCAACCACGGCGGCCGCCAACTCGACCGCGCCCCGGTGCCGTTCCACCTGCTGCCGCGCGTCGCACGTGAGCTCGGCGGCGACACCGAGGTTTTGCTGGACACCGGGATCATGTCGGGAGCCGACATCGTCGCCGCGATAGCGCTGGGCGCCCGCTTCACGCTGGTGGGTCGGGCCTACCTCTACGGGCTGATGGCCGGTGGCGAGGCCGGCGTCATACGCGCCATCGAGATCCTGTCGTCGCAGGTCAGCCGCACAATGAAGCTGCTTGGTGTGACGTCGCTGGACGAACTCGGCCCACGCCACGTGACCCAGCTGCACCGGTTCTCGCGTGGCGATTCCGCCCATGCGCCGTCGTCACACTAGTCACTACTTTCTCACTGGTCACACGACATATCGGCGGTCCTTGAGTCCGAGGCGAGTCGTAATCGTTAGCCAACCGCGATGTGGCAACCGAGTGTTGCACGCGTCGACCGGGCCGGGAGGCGTGTTTCATAACGCAGGAAAGCGACGGCAATTGCTTTGTAACAAGCGATGAAAGGTGGGTTGGTTGCCGTTATGAAGTTTCTAAAGAGGTACCGAGGTACCAGAACCAAACTGTTGCGCCGTTTGGCGGTGACCGCCGTGGCTGCGGCGACCCTGCCCGGTCTGGCCGGCATCGTCGGGGGGTCGGCGACCGCTAACGCGTTCTCCCGGCCAGGTCTGCCCGTCGAGTACCTGGATGTGTTCTCCGCGGCGATGAACCGCGACATCCGGGTGCAGTTCCAGGGCGGTGGGCCGCACGCGGTGTACCTGCTCGACGGTCTGCGCGCCCGCGATGACTACAACGGCTGGGACATCGAGACCCCGGCGTTCGAGTGGTACTACCAGTCCGGGCTGTCGGTCGTCATGCCGGTCGGCGGTCAGTCCAGCTTCTACACCGACTGGTACCAGCCGTCACGGGGTAACGGCCAGGACTACACCTACAAGTGGGAGACGTTCCTGACCCAGGAACTTCCGGCCTGGCTGGAGGCCAACCGGGGCGTGTCGCAGAACGGCAACGCGGTGGTCGGCATCTCGATGGCCGGCAGCAGCGCGCTGACGTATGCGATCTACCACCCGCAGAAGTTCATCTACGCCGCTTCACTGTCGGGCTTCCTCAACCCCTCCGAGGGTTGGTGGCCGATGCTGATCGGGCTGGCGATGCAGGATGCGGGCGGCTTCAACGCCGAGAGCATGTGGGGTCCCTCGACGGACCCGGCGTGGAAGCGCAATGACCCGATGGTCAACATCGGTCAGCTGGTCGCCAACAACACCCGGCTCTGGATCTACTGCGGTACCGGCACCCCGTCGGATCTGGACTCCGGCGCCGCCGGCCAGAACCTGATGGCCGCGCAGTTCCTCGAAGGGTTCACGTTGCGCACCAACATCACCTTCCGCGACAACTACGTCGCCGCGGGTGGCACCAACGGTGTGTTCAACTTCCCCGAGCAGGGCACGCACAGCTGGGGCTACTGGGGGCAGCAGCTCGAGCAGATGAAGCCCGACATCCAGCGGGTGCTCGGAGCCTCCGGCGCCGTCTAATCCACCCCACACAGGGAGCCTGCCGTAACCCCCGAACGGCAGGCTCCCTGCCTTCTGTGGGGCGGGCGGCATTTCGCGAGACGTACACCAGGGTCGTTCGATCGGTGGTATTCACAGCCCTGGTGTACGTCTCGCGAACAGAATGAGCGCGCTCCGGCGGGAACAAACCGGGCCTGGCCAAGGTTGAGTCCATCTGACTGAACTTTGGAGGTGTGATGGCTGAAGCCAAGACAGTGCCCGTGCTGTTCGTGAGCACTCCGATCGTGCTGCCGTCGATGGTGGTGCCGATCGAACTCGACGATGCCGCACGCGCGGCCATTGAAGCAGCTAGGGCGGCCGCGTCCGATGGTCCGGGCGAACTGCTGATCGCGCCGCGGTTGGAGGACCGCTACCCCACCTACGGTGTGCTGGCCTCGATCGTGCAGATCGGCCGCATCGCCGGGGGCAACGGCACCGCAGCGGTGGTGCGCGGCAATAGCCGTGCACACATCGGCGTCGGGGCCAGCGGCCCGGGCACCGCGCTGTGGGTCGAGGTGACCGAAGTGGAGGAGCCGCAGCCGACCGACGAGGCGCGCACGCTGGCCGGCGAGTACAAGAAGCTGCTGCTGGCCATGCTGCAGCGTCGGGAAGCCTGGCAGATCATCGACTTCGTCAACCAGCTGAGCGACCCGTCGGCGCTGGCGGATACGGCCGGTTACGCCTCGTACCTGACGCAGGTGCAGAAGCGTCAGCTGCTGGAGACACCCGATGTCGCCGAGCGGCTCAAACTGCTGATCGACTGGACCGGTGAGCACCTCGCCGAGGTCGAGGTGACCGACAAGATCGCCGAGGACGTCCGCGAGGGCATGGAAAAGCAGCAGAAGGAATTCCTGCTGCGCCAGCAACTCGCCGCGATCCGCAAGGAGCTCGGCGAGGGTGAACCCGACGGATCGGATGACTACCGCAGCCGCGTGGAGGCCGCCGACCTCCCCGACAACGTCCGCGAGGCGGCGTTGCGTGAGGTGGGCAAGCTGGAGCGCGCCGGCGATCAGAGCCCGGAGAGCGGGTGGATCCGCACCTGGCTGGACACCGTGCTGGACCTGCCGTGGAGCGTCACGACCGAGGACAGCGCCGACCTGAAGGGGGCGCGCGAGATTCTCGACGCCGACCACCACGGGTTGGACGACGTCAAGGACCGCATCGTCGAATACCTGGCCGTGCGGGCGCGTCGCGCTCAGCGCGGGATGGAGATCGTCGGCGGCCGAGGCTCGGGTGCGGTGATGGTGCTGGCCGGCCCGCCCGGCGTCGGTAAGACGTCGCTGGGTGAGAGCGTGGCCCGTGCGCTCGGCCGCAAGTTCGTCCGCGTCGCCCTGGGCGGCGTGCGCGACGAGGCCGAGATCCGCGGTCACCGGCGCACGTACGTCGGCGCCCTGCCCGGCCGTATCGTGCGCGCGATCGGCGAGGCGGGTTCGATGAACCCCGTCGTGCTGCTCGACGAGATCGACAAGGTCGGCTCGGACTTCCGAGGGGATCCGGCGGCGGCGCTGCTGGAGGTCTTGGACCCGGCGCAGAACCACACGTTCCGCGACCACTACCTGGACCTGGATCTGGACCTGTCCGATGTGGTGTTTTTGGCCACCGCCAACGTGATCGAGAACATCCCGTCGGCGCTGCTGGACCGCATGGAGCTGGTGGAGATCGACGGCTACACCGCCGACGACAAGCTGGCCATCGCGCAGGACTTCCTGCTGCCCCGGCAGCGCGAACGTGCCGCGCTGACCATGGATGAAGTCGAGGTCACAGAGAACGCGCTGCGCAAGATCGCCGCCGACTACACCCGCGAACCGGGTGTGCGGCAGTTCGAACGGCTGCTGGCCAAGATGATGCGCAAGGTCGCGACCAAACTGGCCACCGAACCCGGTGTGGTCGTCATCGACGAGCCCGATCTCGTTGAGTACCTTGGCCGTCCGCGGTTCCTGCCGGAGTCGGCCGAGCGCACCGCGGTGCCCGGCGTGGCGACCGGCCTTGCGGTGACGGGGATGGGCGGCGACGTGCTCTACATCGAGGCCAACGCTACCGAGGGCGAACCGGACCTGAAGCTGACCGGTCAGCTGGGCGACGTGATGAAGGAGTCGGCGCAGATCGCGCTGTCCTATGTGCGCTCGCACGCTGATCAGTTGGGCGTCGACCCGAAGACGCTGGAGCGCCGGATCCACCTGCACGTGCCCGCGGGCGCGGTGCCCAAGGACGGTCCGTCGGCCGGTGTCACGATGGTGACCGCGCTGGTGTCGATGGTCACCGGGCGCCAGGTGCGCTCGGACGTCGGCATGACCGGTGAGGTGACATTGAACGGCCGGGTGCTGCCGATCGGCGGCGTCAAGCAGAAGCTGCTGGCCGCGCAACGGGCCGGGTTGTCAACGGTTTTCATCCCGCAGCGCAACGAGGCCGACCTGGACGACGTCCCGGCCGACGTGCTCGACACGCTGGAGGTCAAGCCGATGACCGACGTGGCGGACATCATCGCGCAGGCCCTGGTGCCCGCGCAGGAGGCCGAAGCCTCAGCCGCCTGACCCGGCCCGCATATCACCGCGAGCAGACGCAGAAGGCCCTTTCCGGCTGACAATTTGGGGCCTTCTGCGTCTGCTCGCGCTCAGGGGTGAGCGCGGCTTGCGGACGTTTGTCACCTGCCCGGCGCGGGTACGTCAGCGCAAATGGGTACCTCTGACCGCAAGCAACTGGTCCAGAGCCTGCTGGAGCACGCCGGCACCACCTACGCCGAAGAGGCGGGGATCCGGCTCAAGGACCAGCCGATGCCGCTGTTCGAACTGCTGGTCCTGTGCATGCTTGCCAGCAAGCCGATCGACGCCGAGATCGCGGTGAGCGCGGCCCGCGAACTCTTCGCAGACGGACTGCGCAAACCCGACGCGGTGCTCGACGCGGATCGTCAGCAGATGATTCGCGCGTTCGGCCGTGCGCATTACGTGCGCTACGACGAGAGTTCGGCGGACAGGCTCACCGACATCGCTCAGACGGTCCAAGACGAATACCACGGCGACCTGCGGCGGTTGGCGGCCGAGGCCGACGGCGATGTGCGCACCGCGGCCGAACTTCTCAAGCAGTTCAAGGGGATCGGCGACACCGGAGCCGACATCTTCCTGCGCGAGGCGCAGGACATCTGGACGTGGGCGCGGCCTTACTTCGACAAGCGCGCCAAGGACGGCGCGCGCAAGCTGGGGCTGCCGGGCAAGGCCGACGAACTTGCCGCGCTCGCGCCACGGTCGACGGCGAAACTGGCGGCCGCGCTGGTCCGGGTATCGCTGGACGATGAACTGCGCGAAAAGGTTTCGTCGTCGCGATGATCTGCATCGGCACGTCGGGGTGGTCCTATGCGCACTGGGCCGATGTGCTCTACCCGCCGGGTCTGCCAGTGGCCAAAAGACTGGCCCGCTACGTCGAGGAGTTCGACACCGTCGAGCTCAACGCCAGCTTCTACCGCTGGCCCAAAGACAGCGCGTTCGCCGGCTGGCGTGAGCGGCTGCCCGAGGGCTTCACAATGTCGGTCAAGGCCCAGCGCGGCCTGACCCACTACCGCCGGCTGCGGTCGCCGGAGCCGTGGATCGAGCGCTTCGAGCGCTGTTGGACCGCGCTCGGCGACCGCTCCGAAGCGCTGCTGGTCCAGCCCCACCCCGCGCTGGAGCGCGACGACGAACTTCTCGACACGTTCTTGCGCCTGATGCCCGACCGGATCCCCGTGGCGATGGAGTTGCGTCATCCCTCGTGGGATGACCCCGCCGTGTATGCCCTGCTGGAACGCCACAACGCGGCGTATGTGGTGATGAGCGGCGCGGGTCTGCGGTGCGTGCCGCGTGCGACGGCCGAGCTGGTCTACGTCCGCATGCACGGCCCCGACCAGAACTCGATGTATGCCGGCTCCTATCCCGACGATGAGTTGTGGCGCTGGGCCGACCGCGTCCTGGACTGGGACGCAAAGGGCAAGCGGGTGGTCGTCTACTTCAACAACGACCTCGGCGGGCACGCCATTCGAAATGCGCGGCTGCTCAAAGAGCTGACGGCTCGAACCGGTGACGCCGACACCGACTCCCCCGCCATCATGCACCGGGAGTAAGCTCGTGTGGCATGACAACGTCGTCCACGATCGTCATTGTCGGCGGTGGTCTCGCCGCAGCCAAGGCTGCAGAGATATTGCGGGACAAAGACTTTGATGGTCACATCAAGTTATTCGCCGCTGAGGAGCAGCTGCCGTACGAGCGGCCTCCGCTGTCCAAGGACTTCCTGGCGGGCAAGAAATCGCTCAGCGACTTCACCGTCGCGCCGGCAAGCTGGTACCGCGACCACCACATCGAACTGCAACTGGGCACCGAAGTGACGGGTATCGACACCGCCGCGCACACGGTGTCCCTGCCCGACGGCGATGCGGTGCGTTACGACAAGCTGCTGCTGGCCACCGGTTCGCGCTCCCGCAAACCACCCATCCCCGGCGCCGATGCGGCCGGTGTGCACTACCTGCGCACCATCGACGACGCGGACACGCTCAAATCGGCGTTGGGCGACGGTGTTTCGCTGGCGATCGTCGGCGCGGGGTGGATCGGCCTCGAGGTGGCCGCGGTGGCACGTGAGCACGGGGCGGCCGTCACCGTGGTCGAAACCGCAAGCGCGCCGCTGCAGGCCGCGCTCGGACGCGAACTCGGCGAAGTGTTCGCCAACCTGCATCGTGAGCATGACGTGGATCTGCGGCTGTCGACGACCGTGCAGGAGATCACCGTCGCCGACGGCGCCGCGACCGGCCTGAAGCTCAGCGACGGCACCACCGTCGCCGCCGCCCGGGTGCTGATCGCCGTCGGCGCGGCGCCCAACATCGAACTCGCCGAGGCCGCCGGGTTGGCGATCGCCGACGGTGGCGTGCAGGTCGATTCGTCGCTACGCACCAGCGACCCGGACATCTACGCCGTCGGCGACATCGCGGCCGCCGAACATCCGCTGCTGGGTGTGCGCATCCGCACCGAACACTGGGCGAACGCGCTCAAGCAACCGGCCATCGCCGCCGATGCGATGATCGGCAGACCCGCCGAGTACGCCGAGCTGCCCTACTTCTTCACCGACCAGTACGACCTCGGAATGGAATACGTCGGCCACGCCCCCGAATACGACAGGGTGGCGTTCCGCGGCGACGTGGCCGGACGCGAATTCACCGCGTTCTGGTTCGACGCGGACAGCCGGGTGATCGCCGGGATGAACGTCAACATCTGGGAGGGGCTCGACGACCTCAAGGCGTTGATCCAATCGCGTGAGCCGATCAACCCGGAGCGGATCGGCGCCGGCTGACGCATGGGGACCAAAAACACTGCGCGTTGGGCTTTGTTGGCAGCAGCGCTCACCGTCACCGGCGCGGGCTGCTCGGGAGGACGGATCGTCAACACCGACGAACCCCCGCCCACCACGCAGGCCAGCACGACGACCCCACCGCCTGCCGCGCCGAACAGTCAGCATCTGGTGGACGCGTTCGACTATGTCGCGCATCCGGACGGCGCGGCCGTCTACTACTTCACCACCCCCAGCGGGCGGTGGGCCTGCGCGATCGTGCCGCGGGTCAAGGCCGGCTGCCAGTCGGCGACGGGCTGGGCATCGGACATGGGCATCTCCGGCGCACCCACATCGGTACCCGACGCGTCAGGCGAGGATGCGACACCCAACGCCGTCGTGGTCGAACGGGAGGGCGAGGCCCGGTTCGTCGCGCTCGACGAGCCCGAGTTCTCCCTGGCGGCCACCGACTCCGATGCGGCAGAAGTATTGGACTTCAACAAGATCCTCAACGCAGCCGGGTTCCGCTGCAACGTGCAGGATTCCGGGGTGTCGTGTATGAGCGAGGCCAGCGGCAACGGGTTCACGTTCTCCGCCGAAGGGTTCGCGCCGCGCTACACCGAGGTTCCGCCCACGGCGCCATGACCCCTACCGCAGCGTCGCCGTCCCGTCGGAGTTGACGGCCACCTTGGCGCCTGCGATGTCGCCGCGCACCGTCTCGGCCGCTTCGGAGGCATCGGCGACGACGGCGAGCACACGTGCGTCATCGGGGGTGCGTACCGCGAGAAACGCCTTCTCGGGTTCCCCGTCGCGGCTGTACGGCGTGGTCCACGATTCGACGGTGCCCACGCCCTCCCACTCGACGATCGACGTCCTCGTCGGTTCACGGTCCACCACCGATTGCACGTCCTCCCAGCGGAATTCGTGTGGCGGCGGCTCGGTGCCGTACACGCCGAAGCTGTGCTTGGTGAGGTAGCCGCCGTTGGCGGTGATCAGGCCGCGCTGCCCGGGGTGGGCCGCCAGGTGCTCGGCCATGCTGGCGATCGAATGGGTGACGTAGTTGTTCCACGGGCCGCCGGCGAACGTGAGCCCACCGGTCACCGTGAGCGGACGGTCGGGGTCGCCGAGCGGCAGCGCCAACTCATTGGCCGCGACCTGCACTGCCGACGGGAAGCACGAGTACACGTCGACCGCGTCGACGTCGTCGACGCCGATATCGGCCAGCGCCAGCGCGCGCCGCCCGGCGATCCGAATCGCGGGTGAGGCCCAGAACTCCGCGCGTTCACCGATGGCGTAGGTGTCGTGGGCGTCGGTGCCCGCATACGGAAACACCCAGCGTTCGATGGGAACCTGCAGATGCCTTGCCCTTTCGGCGGAGGCCAGGATCAGCGCCGCACCCTGATCCACCATGTTGTTGGAGTTCATCAACTTGGTGTAGGGCCAGCTGACCATCCGGTTCCCGGCAGAGGGCTGCCAGATCTCGTCGGCCGAGCGCGCCTGCTGGCTCCAGGCGTGCGGGTTGTTCGCCGCCACCGCGGAGAACCCCGCCCACAACTCACCGATGCGGCGCCGGTGCACATCCGGTGTCTCGCCGGCGGCGATGCGCAGCGCCTGTTCGAACATCGGATAGACGTAGGCCGGCCGGTCCAAGTGAATCCGCATATCCGCGGGTGCGGCCATCGGCACGCTCTCGTCGCCGCCCTCGGCCGCGGGCACCGACTCGTCCTGCCGCGTCCAGTCCGGTTTGGTGCCCTCGGCGCGCAGCCGCGAGCGCGTGCGCCAGGTCTCGGCGCCGGTGATCAGCACCACGTCGGCACGGCCGCCCTGGATGTCCAGACACGCCTGGTTGACCAGCGACTGCGGCACGTTCCCACCGATGCCGGTGTATCGAGTGCTGGCCTTGTCGGCCCGAATGCGCTGGGCGACAAGAAGTCCCGGGTCGCGATACCGCCACGACAGCAGGTTGACCACCCGCACCGAGTCGACGGCCTCGAGCAGCCGGGGATCACCTGCCGCACGGGCGGCGGCCGCCATCAGGTCGACCGGCTCCACGGTCGGGTCGTTCTCACGCTGGTTGACCTGGCCGTAGCCGACGAGCACGGGTGTCCTGGGGTCCATCATGGCCTTTCTTGATGTGCGAAAAGTGCGCCCTGCGCGAGGAGCCGGTCGATGTCCTCGGACGTCAAACCGAGCACCTTCTGGCATATCTCGCGGGTGTGCTCCCCCGGCATCGGGGCGGGCCGCAGCTGCGCGGGCGCGATGTTGGTGTACGGCGCCGGACCGGTCTCGGTCGGCATCGGCGCGTCGAACAACGGATGTTCCATGTCGGTGTAGGGGCGGCGGAACTGCACCTGCGGATCGGTGAGGACGTCGATCGCCCTGTTCATCGGCGCCGCCGCTATCCCGTTCTGCTGCAGGGTGTTCGCGACGTCGGTCTTGTCGCGCGTCCGGGTCCACGCCGCCACGTCACCGTCTCCGACGACGTTAGTTATCTCGCCGTCTCCGACGACGGTCGCCAGTGCGGCGCGGTCGGCGTCGGTACGTACGGACACCACGCACCATTCGTCGTCGCCCGCGCACGGATACACGCCGTGGACGGCGGTGTCGTCGTCGACCGGCAGGCCCGCGGCACGGGCGGCCGCGGTGGCGTACACGGTCGCCAACTGGTTGACCGCGGCTTCGGCCTGCGAGATGTGCACGTGCGCACCGATTCCGGTGTGGCGGCGCTGGATCAGCGCGGCCAGCGCCGCGATCGCGGTGATCCTCGCCGAAACGTGGTCGGGGAAGATGGTGGTGGCGTCGTAGAACTCGCCGGGCCCGGCGTCCGGGGATGTCCACAGCGACGTGACGCCGGTGGTGGCGCGCACCAGTGGGCCGTAGCCCATTCGGGCGCTCCACGGTCCGGTCGCTCCGAACGCGCTGCTTTCGGCGAGCACGATGGCCGGGTTGATCTCCCGCAGCCTTTCATAGGAGAACCCAAGCGAGGCAAGCGTTCCGGGTTTGAAGTTGGCGAACACCGCGTCGGACTCGGCGACCAGACGCGCGAACACGGCCGCGCCGTCGGGGTGGCGCAGATCCAGGCCGAGGCCGTACTCGTTGCGGTGCGTCAACGCCCACGACCTGCTCATCGTCATGCCCGGCGGGGCTTGGCGCAGGCCGTCGGGATACGCCGCACTTTCGATCTTGATGACCTCGGCGCCCAGATCGGCGAACAACCGGCCCAGCTCACCGCCGGCGACGATGACACCGAGGTCGAGGATGCGCATCCCCTCAAACGGCCGGCGCACCGGTGCGCCTCCGCTTTCCGGGCGTGCTGTGGTGTCGGCGGCCCAGACGGCATCGTCGGCGCCGGGCGCCGGTGCCGGCCGGGTGAGCCCGGCTCGGCTGCCGTCGACGACGAACGGCCCGGCAGGTACGACAACGTCGACGCCGGGCGCCAGTTCGGTGCTGGTCAGTGCGCCGACGTCACGGAAGTGGTTGGAGGACAGCGTCTGTGCCGGGGTGAGAACCGCGGCGATCGGTACCCCGCGGGCCTGCCCTTCGGCCACCAACTGGTTCATCGTCTGGTCTTCGACCAAGTCGGCGATGACGGCGTTGAGCTCCCGTGACACCGCGTAGCGCGCCGCGATCGTCTCGAACTCGGGGCCCGCGAACTGCTCTGGTTCGCCCAGCCAGCCGAACATGCCGCGCCACTGGCGCGGCGAGAGTAGACAGATGCGCACATAGCCGTCGCGGCAGGCGAAGATCGGGTAGATCTGTTGGTTTCGCGGCCGCCCCCGCCACAGCTCGCTGGTGGGTTTGCGGCCGACGGCGGCCTGCCCCTCAGAGCCGTACGGCGGATCCAGTGCCTGAAGCACACCCTCGAGGCGGGAGAAGTCGATGTAATCGCCTCTGCCGTCGCGTAACCGGCGAAAGTAGGCGGCAAGCGCGGCCCACGCGGCCTGCACCGCGGCCGTCGTCGACGCCACACCGGTGGGCGGCAGCACCGGGGTGCCCGTCGTCGGGCCGGTCCGCGACAACGCCGTCGACAACGCGTACAGCACCGCATCGGTGGCCTGCCACGCCGCGCGCGGTCCCGCGGTGCCGAAGTCGGTGACCGACAGCGCGACCAGGTGCGCGAACCGCTGCGACAGCGCGGCGCACGACGTGCCGAACGCGGCCGCCATCCCGGGGTTGCCGCTGTCGATCACGATGTCGGCCGAACCGGCCAGCCCGATGAGGCGGTCGCGGTCCGCGGCACGGGTGGCGTCGAGCACCGCGCTGCGCTTGTTGGCGTTGTGCAGTGCGAACCGCACGCTGGCGCCGGCCACGCTCGGCGCTTCGCGGCGCCCTTCCACACCGCCGGGAGGTTCGATCTTCAGCACGTCGGCGCCGAGGTCGGCGAACAACCGGCCCACGGCATCGGAGTCAGCGCCACCCAGGTCCAGCACCCGCAACGGCGCCAGCGGTCGCACCCGTTCGCCCAGCACGACCGTGAGCGTAGTTGGTCACGATCGGGTTATTTCCCAGGTGTGTTGGGTACCCATTGCCGGAACATGACCGCTGAGCCGCTCTCCCCCACCCTTTCCGACGACGAGCTGGCGTTGGTCGACGCCTATTGGCGCGCAGCCAACTACCTGTCGGTGGGCCAGATCTACCTGCTGGACAACCCGCTGCTGCGGGAGCCGCTGGCCGCCGAACACATCAAGCCGCGCCTGCTCGGCCACTGGGGCACCACTCCCGGGCTCAACCTCATCTACGCGCATCTGAACCGCATCATCTGTGACCGCGATCTCTCGGTGATCTACATCACCGGGCCCGGTCACGGCGGGCCGGGGCTGCTCGCCAACGTCTACCTCGAGGGCACCTACAGCGACGTCTATGCGCAGATCTCCGAGGACGCCGACGGGATGCGAAAACTGTTCCGCCAGTTCTCGTTCCCCGGCGGGGTGCCCAGCCACGTCGCCGCCGAGACGCCCGGTTCGATCCATGAGGGCGGTGAACTCGGATACGCGTTGGTGCACGCCTACGGCGCCGCGTTCGACAACCCGGACCTGGTCGTGGCCTGCGTGATCGGCGACGGTGAAGCGGAGACGGGTCCGCTGGCGGCCAGCTGGCATGCCAACAAGTTCCTCAACCCGGCCACCGACGGTGCCGTGCTGCCGATCCTGCACCTGAACTCCTACAAGATCGCCAACCCGACGGTGCTGGCGCGCATTCCGCAGGAGGAGCTCGAATCGCTGCTGTTCGGCTACGGGTACCGGCCCATCACGGTCGCCGGTGACGACCCGGCCAACGTGCACCAGCAGCTGGCCACCGCCTTCGACGAGGCATTCGACCAGATCGCGGCGATCCAGCGGGCCGCCCGGCTCGACGGTGAGCCGGGCCGGCCGCTGTGGCCGATGGTGGTGCTGCGCACCCCGAAGGGCTGGACCGGACCCAAAGAGGTCGACGGTAAAAAGGTCGAGGACACCTGGCGCTCCCACCAGGTTCCGCTGGCACAGACGCGCACCGACCCCGAACACATGGCGGAGCTGGAGTCGTGGCTGCGCAGCTATCGACCCGACGAACTGTTCGACGAGCACGGGGCATTGCGGCCCGAACTGCGGGCGTTCGTTCCGAGCGGGTCGCGCCGGATGGGCGCCAACCCCCACGCCAACGGCGGTCTGCTGCTGCGGGATCTGGACCTGCCGGCGTTCGCCGACTACGGCGTGGACGTCGACGAGCCGGCGAGCCAAACCGCCGAGGCCACCCGGGTGCTCGGCATGTTCCTGCGGGATGTGATCGCGCGCAACCAGGACAGGTTCCGGCTCATGGGGCCCGACGAAACCGCGTCCAACCGGCTGTCGGCGGTCTACGAGGTGACCGACAAGGCGTGGATGGCCGAGACCGGCCCCGATGACGAAGACCTCGCCCCCGACGGCCGGGTGATGGAAGTGCTCTCCGAGCACCTGTGTCAGGGCTGGCTCGAGGGCTATCTGCTGACGGGCAGACACGGGCTGTTCAACTGCTACGAGGCGTTCGTCCACATCATCGACTCGATGCTCAACCAGCACGCCAAATGGTTGTCCAGCAGCCGGGAACTGACGTGGCGGCGGCCCATCGCCTCATTGAATTACCTTCTGACATCCCATGTTTGGCGTCAGGACCACAACGGCGCCTCGCACCAGGATCCCGGCTTCATCGACCACGTGGCCAACAAGCGTCCCGAGGTGGTGCGGGTGTATTTGCCGCCGGACGCCAACACGCTGCTCTCGGTGGCCGACCACTGTCTGCGCAGCCGCCACTACGTGAACGTGATCGTCGCAGGCAAGCAGCCGGGGCTGACCTACCTGACGATGGACGAGGCGATCGCCCACTGCGCCCGCGGACTCGGGATCTGGGACTGGGCCAGCAGCACCACCGGCGAGCCCGACGTCGTACTGGCCTGCGCCGGTGACATCCCGACGCTGGAGACGCTTGCCGCCGCCGACATCCTGCGCCGCGAACTGCCGGAGCTGGCGGTACGGGTGATCAACATCGTCGACATCATGCGGCTGCAGCCCGAAACCGAACACCCGCACGGACTTTCCGATCACGAGTTCGACGCGCTGTTCACCACCGACAAGCCGGTGATCTTCGCCTACCACGGCTATCCGTGGCTGATTCACCGGCTGACCTACCGCAGGACCAACCACGCACACCTGCACGTGCGCGGATACAAGGAGCGCGGCACCACGACGACCCCGTTCGACATGGTGATGCTCAACGACCTCGACCGCTTCCACCTCGTCATGGACGTCATCGACCGGGTCGAGGGGCTGGCCGGGCGCGCCGCGGTGCTGCGCCAGCAGATGGTCGACGCCCGGCTGGCCGCCCGCCGCTACACCCGCGAACACGGCGAGGACGACCCGGCGATCGCCGACTGGACATGGGATCCCGACTTCGCCGGACCGTCGCTGTCCCAGGACGCCCGCGGCGAAACCGCCCGGTAGGATTTATCGTCGTGTCCGTCGCCGCAGAGCAACCGCATCCGCTGATCGAGCAGCTGTCGGTCCTGCATCGCTTCCGCACCTACGTCGACATCGGCGTCGTCGTCGTGGTGCTGGCGCTGACGAACCTGATCGCACACTTCACCACCCCGTGGGCCAGCATCGCGGTGGTGCCTGCCGCCGCCGTCGGGCTGCTGGTCCTGGTGCGCTCCCACGGCCTGGGCTGGACCGAACTCGGATTGGGCCGCGCACAGTGGCGCTCCGGCGTCGGCTACGCGCTGGCCGCCGTCGCGGTGGTGGTGTCGGTCATCGCGATCGGCGCGATGCTGCCGTGGACCAGGCCGCTGTTCATGAACAACAACTACGCGACGATCTCCGGCGCCCTGATCGCCTCGATGATCATCATCCCCCTGCAGACGGTGATCCCCGAGGAGCTGGCGTTCCGCGGTGTGCTGCAGGGTGCGCTGGACCGGGCCTGGGGCTTTCGCGGTGTGGCCGCGGCGGGGTCGCTGCTGTTCGGGCTCTGGCACATCGCCACGTCGCTGGGGTTGACTGCCAGCAACGTCGGCTTCACCCGGCTGTTCGGCGGCGGCTGGCTGGGGACGATCGCGGGCGTTGCCCTGGCGGTGCTGGCGACCGCGGTCGCCGGGTTCGTCTTCACCTGGCTGCGTCGCCGCAGCGGCAGTTTGATCGCCCCGATCGCGCTGCACTGGTCACTGAACGGGCTCGGTGCGCTGGCCGCCGCGATGGTCTGGCACCTATCCACCTGAGCCGCGTCTGCGGGCCCGGAACTGGCGGTTCTTCAGCTTGTTACCGCACGTCGCCATGCTGCACCAGGTTCCGGCGTGGTTGCGTGACATGTCGTAGAACGCCCACCGGCATTCGTCGTTGGCGCACGCCTTGAGCAGTGACCACGTGCCGTCGCGCTGCGCGTCGCGCACGATCAACAGCAGCTCGACAAGCCGCTCCGACGGTGAGTCACCGTCGACCGCGAGCCGGACGTCACCGTCGTCGCCGACGTGGACACGCGCCGTCCCGCGGGCCGCGACGGCGCGCAGCGGCGCCAGCGCGGCGTCGCTGGGGGCCGGGCCCCCGGCGTTGTGCACCAACTGGGCGCGAAGCCCTTCCCGCACGCCGCGAAGCAACTCCAGGTCGGCGTCGCTCAGCTCGACGTCGGTCCCTAGCAGACCGTGGTCGATCAACCATGGCCGCGCATCGGCGGGGTCGGCGAGGCGGTCCGGGCCCGCGGGCAGCTCGAAGGTGTTGACCAGCGACTGAACCCGGCTCAGCGGTGCGGGTGCCGGTTTGGTCTCGGAATCACCGAGCCAGGTGCGGGCTGACGTCATGTGCCCAGTCTACGTCTAGTGACCATCAAATCGTGTTGACTAGTCATGAATGACCGGTATAACGTTTTTGATAGTCATTCCATCGGGGGATAGCAGATCGGAGCAGGGCTCGTGATGATTGACCACCTGACGGCGTCGGGCCACTTCTCGGCGCAAAACTCGGCGTCGTTGGCGGCGCGGTTGACGGCACGGGTGCGGGCTGCCAAGTTCGACCGGCTGATCGCGGTCGGCGTGCCGGCACCGCAGGCTAGCCCCCTCGCGCTGCACTACGCACGGCTCACGTCGGCGGACGAACGCGCCAGCGTCGCACGCGCGCTGCGCAAAGCCGTACGGGATGCGCGTTCCGGCGGGCTGCTGAGGTCGTCACGGCTGCCGATGCATGTGCCCAACATCAGCGCGGCCGAAGCGATGATCGACACGGTCGCGCGCCGGCTCGAGTCCCCGCAGCCGGTCGGTGCGCGCGGGATGGCGCGGCTGCGCGAGCTGTTGGCCGACGGGTCGGGACCGCTGTACCGGTTCGGCCGCGGCGATCTGACCGGCCGGCTCGGCGCGGCCCTCGCCGAGCTCTAGACGGTCAGCACCGCCGCACCCGACACCCGGCCGGCGGCGAGATCGCTGAGCGCGTCGTCGGCGCGCCCGAGCGGATAGCGCGGCGTCGTGACCTCGATGCGATGCCTGCCCGCGAACGCGAGGAACTCGCGGGCGTCGGCGCGGGTGTTGGAGGTCACCGACCGCAGCTGGCGTTCCAGGAACAAGTGGCGCTGGTAGTTGAGCGTGGGAATGTCGGACAGGTGGATGCCGGCGATGGCCAGCGTGCCGCCGCGGTCCAGCGCCTCCAGCGCGGGGGGCACCAGGTCGCCGACCGGAGCGAACAGGATCGCCGAGTCCAGGGCAACCGGCGGCCTGTCGGCGGCGCCCTGCGCCGACGCCGCGCCCAGCGCCAGCGCGAGGTCTCTGGCCTGCTGCCCGCGGGTCATCACGTGCACCTCGATACCTTCGGCGATGGCGACCTGCGCGGTGAGGTGCGCGCTGCCGCCGAACCCGTAGATGCCCAACCGTCCGCCCGCGGGCACCTCGGCGCGCAGCAGTGCGCGGTAGCCGATGATCCCTGCGCAGAGCAGCGGGGCCAACTCTGCATCGGTGTATCCCAGCGGCAGGTGGTGGGCGTAAGCCGCTGGCACCGTGGTGAATTCGGCGTAGCCGCCGTCGGCGTCCCATCCGGTGTAGCGCGACTCCGGGCAGAGGTTCTCGTCGCCGCGGGCGCAGTACGGACACCGTCCGCAGGTGTGCCGCAGCCATGCGACGCCGACCCGGTCGCCGACGGCGAACCGATCGGCGGTGTCCGGGCCGATCTCGACGACCTCCCCGACCACTTCATGCCCGGGTATCACCCCGGACCGGTGCACGGGCAGGTCGCCCTCGGCGACGTGCAGGTCGGTGCGGCAGACACCGCAGGCGTGCACGGCGACCAGTAACTCACCGGTCCCCGGCCGGGGCACCTGCGCGGTAACGGGTTCCACCGGGCCGCTGCCGATCGGGCCCGGCGTCATCACCCGCCACGCGGTCATGGTCGAGGCGCTCATCGCCCCATGGTCGCGCGATGTGTTGCGGCGCACCAGGGGTCGGCCGCCGGGGGGCCTAAAACACCCGCGCCGATGTCATAACGAAGAAGTAACCTGGACATAACGGTCGGGGCTGATGCGAAGGAAGGGGACCGATGAAAGCACTTGCAGCACTGGGTATCGGCGCGCTCGCGGCGGGCAGCATCGCCTTTGCCGCCCCGGCCAACGCCGGCTGTCAGGGCGGGTGGACGCCGTGGGGCGGCGGCACGATCTGCGACGGGCCGATCGCGCCGGACGGCAACTTCGAACGCTGCCAGACCGCAGGGGCGTTGGGCTTCGGCGGCACGAACTGCTTCATCGTCAACGTCGCCCACGCCCAGCCGCCGTGGGTCGGTCCGTAAGGGAGCGACCCACAGCGGCTGACGCGAATCACGCCGGCGGCATCATCTCCGGTGCGCTCTCCGGCGCCACCGGAACGGGCTGACCGACGGCCGGCCGCGGCGGTGCGTTCGGATCGGCCGGCGGCGGCGGCGGTGCGTTGGGATCGGCCGGCGGCGGCGGTGCGTTGGGATCGGCCGGCGGCGGCGGTGCGTTCTGGGGCGCGTTCGGGTCCGCGGGGACCGCGGGCACCGGTGCCGTGAAGGGCCGGATCGAGTTGGCCAACGTGACGGCCTCCTCCTTGGGCACCGGATTGTTCGCGGTGCCCAGCCACACGACGAACCAGCGATCCGGGGTGCGCTGGCCGCGCGGTGTACCGGGTTCGGTGGCCTCACCGACCACCCCGGCCCAGATCTGGCCGTTGGGCTTGTTCGTGTCGGTGAACTTCACCTCGTAGTAGGAGGCGACACCGGGCATCCCGTCGGCATCCAGTTCGACGGTCTCCTGGTTGACGCGCGTGCCCGGGAACGGCATGAAGAACTCGCCCATGTCCGAAGCCAGCCGCTGGGCCGCCTTCGTGTTGTCGGTCTCCGCGCCGGCGAACAGCTTCAGATCCAGCCGTCCGAGCAGGATGCTGGTGTCGTTCGGCGGTTCGGCGCCTTCCGGGGTGACCTTGGTCAGCAGCGCCTGACCGTAGGACAGCTGGGTGGCATCCGACACCTGCCATCCGGCCGGCACGACGAAGCTCAACCCACCCGCGGCGTTGTTGACGCGGCCGGCATCGGCCGGCGGCGGCGCGTTGGGGTCGGCAGGCGGCGGCGGTGCGTTCGGGTCCGCAGGCGGCGGCGCGACGCCAGGAGGCGGCGGTGGCGGCGGGACTCCGGGTGGTGGCGGCGGTGCGTTCGGATCCGCGGGCGGCGGAGGCGGTGCGGGCGCGACGCCAGGAGGCGGCGGCGGCGCGTTGGGGTCGGCGGGAGGTGCGGGTGCGGCCGGCGGCGCCGGCGGCGGCGGTCCCTCCAGGAAGGTGTTGCCGCTCGGCGGCGGCGGCGGTGGCGGTGTGGGCTCGGGTTGCGCCTGCGCCACCGTCGGCAGCGCGAGCGCCACCGCGGTGGCACCGGTCAACACGGCGGTCGCCAGCGTCCTCGTGATGCCCTTACGGTGTTGAACTAACGCGTCCGGCTGATCCATGTGGAAGAAACTACCGTGTTACCGCCGTGACGCAAGTGTGAGTTGCTCTTATTGTGCTTAGATTTTTCCTTGCTGAGCCCGCAGAAGTGCCAGAAAATGCCGAAGGCAACCGTTTGCTGGCACCAAAAGGCCCCCGCGCGTCGCGCGGGGTGCTTCAACTTGTCCTTCGCGCCCACGGGTCAGCGGTGTTACGCGCTGGGGTAGAGCGCCACTTCCTGCGCCTTCACGGCGAAGTAGATCCGGTCGCCCGGCGCCAGCCGCAACTCGGCTGCCGACTCGGCGGTGACGTCGGCGGCCAGTCCCGGCGCCCCGTCGGGTTGGTCTTCGGCGCGCACCCGGATCGCCGGTCCGCGACTGTCGAGTTCGGCGACGGTCACCTCGACGGTGTTGCGCGGGCTGCCGTGGGGTTTGTCCCGGTACACCGCGACGGCGGCTGGGTAGAACAGCGCAACGGCGGGGTCACCCGCCACCAGATCGGCCGCCGGGGTGCCGTGCCAGCTGCGCCCCGTGGTTGTCCGCACCGCGCCGTCGGCGTCCACCACACCGTTGACCAGGTTCACCCCGGCGAACCGCGCCCCGAACCCGCTGCGCGGTGTTGCTAAAATCGCTGCAGCAGAACCGGTTTCGGCGATTCGACCGGATTCCATCACGATCACCCGATCGGCCAGCGTCAGCACGTCGAGGATGTCGTGGGTGACCAGCAGCGCCGAACGTCCGTCTTTGGCGAGCACCTTTCGCAACACCTTGCGCACGGCGGTGGCCGCGGCCACGTCCAGCCCCGCCAGCGGCTCGTCGAGCAGCAGCACGTCGGGCTCGGCGGCCAACGCGCGCGCCAGCGCCACCCGCTGCGCTTGACCACCGGAGAGCTGACGCGGCATCCGGTCGGCCAGCTCCACCGCATCCACCTCCGTTAGCCAGCGGGCGGGCTGGCGGCTGCGCGGCGCAAACGCCACGTTGGCCACGACGCTCAGATGCGGAAACAGCAGCGGATCCTGCATCAACAGCGCGACGCGCCGGTCATGGGTCGCGACGTGCACCCCGGCTTGGACGTCGGTGAGCACCCGCTCCCCCACGGCCACCACACCGTCGTCGGGCCGCACCAGCCCGGCGATCACATGTAGCGCCGTCGACTTGCCCGCGCCGTTGGGGCCGAGCACCGCAAGCACCTCGCCCGATCCGACGGCGAACTCGACGTCCACACCGCGGCTTTCGACGACGGCGCGCACGCTGACCCCGGTCACGGTCGACTACCAGGCACTTGCACCCCGCAGCCGTCGGCTGCCGAGCCCGACCACCACGACCGCGGCCACGGCGACCAACAGCAGCGACAGCGCCACCGCGGCCTCGGGATCGCTCTCGCGCTGCAGGTAGATCTCCAGCGGCAGCGTGCGGGTGACCCCCTGCCGCGAACCGGCGAAGGTCAGGGTGGCGCCGAACTCGCCGAGCGCGCGCGCGAACGCCAGCACCGCCCCCGACACCAGGCCCGGCGCCAACAGCGGCAACGTCACCCGCCACCACACACTCGTCGGCCCGGCGCCCAGCGTCGCGGCCACCACCTCGTAGTCGGCGCCGAACGTACGCGCGGCGCCCTCCAGCGCCAGGACCAGAAACGGCAGCGACACGAACGTCTGCGCCAGCACGACCGCCGTCGTGGTGAACGCGATGTCGACGCCCGCGGCGCTCAGGTACTGGCCGAGCAGACCGAGCCGGCCGAACGCGTAGAGCAGCGCGATGCCCCCGACGACCGGCGGCAGCACCAGCGGTAACAGCACCAACGGGCGCACGACGCGGACCCATCGGCTGGTGCTGCGGGCCAGCACCAGCGCCATCGGGACCCCGAACAGCAGACACAGCGCGGTGCTCGCGGCCGCCGTGCGCAGGCTGAGCAGCAGCGCCGTCACCGACGACTCGCTGCTGATCAGCGAGACAAAATTGGGCCAGTCGACCTTGGCCGCGACCGCGATCAGCGGCACCGCGACGAACAGCGCACCGATCGCGGCCGGCAGATACAGCCATCGGGGCAGGGCCGCTGACGTGCTCAAACCGGCGCCGCTTCCCGCTTCACAGCCAAACCTTAAGACACCTCCCCTGCGGAGTTCGGCTGCCGCGACGCCGACTTACCGCGCGCCTGTTTCGTCCCCTAGCTACTGTCCAGTAACATTGGCCGCAATTGCTGAGGTTCAGCGATGGTTCTAAAGGGAGGTCCGTGCGATGGAGGTCCTGGTCACCGGCGGGGACACCGATCTGGGCCGCACGATCGCGGGCGGTTTCCGCGACGCCGGACACAGGGTCGTGATCACCGGCGCCCGCCGCGCCGACCTGGAGGTGGCCGCCAAAGAACTCGATGTCGACGCGCTGGTATTCGACAACACCGATCCGGCCAGCCTCGAAGAGGCCCGCGGACAGTTCCCCCACCATCTGGACACCATCGTCAACGTGCCCGCCCCGCGCTGGGATGCGGGCGATCCGCGCGCCTATTCGCTGGCCGACCACGCGATGGCCTGGCGCCATGCGCTGGACGCCACTGTGCTTTCGGCGGTGCTGACCGTGCAGATCCTCGGCGACCATCTGCGCTCCGGCGGGTCGATCGTCACCGTCATCCCCGCACCTCCGAGTGACGGCAGCGCCGAGGCGGCCATCAAAGCCGCAGTGGCGGACTGGACGTCGGGCCAGACCGGTCATTTCGGCACCCGCGGCATCACCGTCAACGCGATAGCCGCAGGCCGCAGCGCCGAACCGGGCTACGACGGCCTGTCGCGCACCACGCCGACGGTGGCCGAGGAGATCACCCGGTTGGCGCTGTTTCTGACCACACCGGCCGCCCGCCACATCACCGGGCAGACCCTGCACGTCAGCCAGGGCGCCGCGGCCAGCTGGGAATGAATCCGAGGCTGGCGCGGTAGAACTACTGCGTGAGCATTCGACTCGGACTTCAGATACCCAACTTCTCCTACGGCACCGGCGTCGCCCAGATCTTCCCCACAGTGATCGAGCAGGCGCGGGAAGCAGAAGCGGCCGGCTTCGACTCTGTCTTCGTGATGGACCACTTCTACCAACTGCCCGGGCTCGGCACCCCGGATGCGCCGATGCTCGAGGCGTACACGGCGCTGGGCGGGTTGGCCGCCGCCACCGAACGTGTCCAGCTGGGCACGCTGGTCACCGGCAACACCTACCGCAACCCGACCCTGCTGGCCAAGGCCATCACCACGCTCGACGTGATGAGCCAGGGCCGCGCGGTGCTGGGCATCGGCACCGGCTGGTATGAGTTGGAACACCAAAGCCTCGGCTACGAGTTCGGCACCTTCACCGACCGGTTCAACAAGCTCGACGAGGCGCTGCAGATCATCCTGCCGATGCTGGCCGGTGAGCGGCCCACGGTTTCGGGCAAGTACTACCGCACCGAGGAGGCGATGGCCGAGCCGCGGTTCCGCGACCACATTCCGCTGATGATCGGCGGCAGCGGCGAGAAGAAGACCATTCCGCTCGCGGCGCGGCACTTCGACCACCTCAACATCATCGCCGGATTCGACGAACTGCCCCGCAAGCTGCAGGTGGTCAAGGAGCGCTGCGCCGAGATCGGCCGCGACCCAGCAACACTGGAGACCAGCATGCTCGTCGTCGCGATCATCGACGAAAACGTCACGGGCGACGTGATTCCCGACGACTTCAAACAGCAGGCCGTCTTCGGCAGCCCCGAGCAGGTGGTCGAGCAGCTGAAGGCCAAGGTGTTCGACGTGGGCGTCGATGGCGTGATCCTGAGCCCGGTGACGAGCCTCAACGGTTATCAGCCCGGTGGGGTCACCGCGGTCGGCGAGCTTCTCAAGCCGATTCTGGAAGGCTAATCTGAACGCCTGACGTGGGATATGCCACAGCTGACGGAATCGTCGATCCGAGGTTCAGGCCACTACCGTGGTGGGTAGAACTGCACGTGAAGCACCTTCGAGGAGCCCAATCATGAGCCATCCCGGAGCCACTGCATCTGATCGGCACAAAGTCGTCATCATCGGATCAGGGTTCGGCGGGTTGACCGCTGCCAAGCGGCTCAAGCGTGCCGACGTCGACGTCAAACTGATCGCCAAGACCAGCCACCACCTGTTCCAGCCGCTGCTGTATCAGGTCGCGACCGGCATCATCCCGTCGGGCGAGATCGCGCCGCCGACCCGGATGATCCTGCGCAAGCAGAAGAACTGTCAGGTGCTGCTCGGCGATGTCGTCAACATCGATCTCACCAAGCAGACCGTCACCTCGGAGTTGCTGGGCCACACCTACGTCACGCCGTTCGATTCGTTGATCGTCGCCGCCGGCGCCGGGCAGTCCTACTTCGGCAACGACCACTTCGCCGAATGGGCGCCCGGGATGAAGTCGATCGACGACGCGCTCGAGCTGCGGGGCCGCATCCTCACCGCGTTCGAGCAGGCCGAGCGGTCCAGCGACCCCGCCCGCCGGGAGAAGTTGCTCACGTTCACCGTCGTCGGCGCGGGTCCGACCGGCGTCGAAATGGCAGGGCAGATCGCTGAATTGGCCGATCACACCCTCAAAGGTGCGTTCCGCCACATTGATTCGACCACCGCGCGGGTGATCCTGCTCGACGCGGCACCGGCCGTGCTGCCCCCGATGGGTGAGAAGCTCGGCAACAAGGCCAAGGCGCGGCTGGAGAAGATGGGCGTCGACATCCAGCTCAGCGCGATGGTCACCGACGTCGACCGCAACGGCATCACCGTCAAAGACGCTGACGGCACCATCCGGCGTATCGAATCGGCGACCAAGGTGTGGTCGGCCGGGGTGTCGGCCAGCCCGCTGGGCCGCGACCTCGCCGAGCAGTCCGGTGTGGAGATCGACAAGGCCGGCCGCGTCGTGGTGTTACCGGACCTGTCCATCCCCGGACACCCCAACGTGTTCGTGGTCGGCGACATGGCCTACGTCGACGGGGTGCCCGGGCAGGCGCAGGGCGCCATCCAGGGCGGCAGGTACGCCGCCGACGCCATCAAGGGGTATATCAAGGGCGCCGACCCCGCGGAGCGCGAGCCGTTCCAGTACTTCGACAAGGGCTCGATGGCCACGGTGTCCCGCTTCTCCGCGGTCGCCAAGATCGGACCGCTGGAGTTCGGCGGGTTCATCGCCTGGCTGGCCTGGCTGGTGCTGCACCTGGTCTATCTGGTCGGGTTCCGCCGCAAGCTCACCACGCTGGTGTCGTGGACCGTTACCTTCCTGTCCACCCAGCGCGGCAACCTCACGATCACCGAGCAGCAGGCCTACGCCCGCACCAGGATCGAAGAGCTCGAGGAGATCGCGGCATCGGTGCAGGACACGCAGAAAGCCGCGGTCTGACGACCGGTCAATGACCTTGTGCCATCACGGTACTCACGTGCGCGCGTGTTCGCGTTGAATCGGCCTGCGCACACCACAGGTTAATTTGTTCGTCACATTCAGACATTTGGCAGAAACACAGCCGCTCTAACGTCCCCAAGCGAACAACCGCACGTTGTCTGCGGGACATATAGGGAAAGGCTGTTCATGCGACTTCTACGACGCTCAGTGCTGGTGGCCGGAAGCCTTGCCGCCGCAACGGGCCTGGTCCTGGCGGGCTGCGGAAGCAAGGCAGGGGAATCCGGTTCGGCCAGCGCCGAGTCGTGTGTCGACACCTCCGGGCCCAGTGTCAAAATCGGCGCGCTGAACTCACTTTCGGGCACCATGGCCATCTCCGAGGTGACCGTGCGCAACGCCATCGATCTGGCGGTCGAGCAGATCAACGCCGCCGGTGGCGTGATGGGCAAGCAGGTCGAGCTGGTAGGTGAGGACGGCGCCTCCGAACCGACCGTGTTCGCCGAGAAAGCCGAAAAGCTGATCAGCAGCGACTGTGTGGCTGCGGTCTTCGGCGGCTGGACGTCCTCGTCGCGCAAGGCGATGCTGCCGGTGTTCGAGAGCACCGACGCGCTGCTCTACTACCCGGTGCAGTACGAGGGCCTGGAGGCCTCCGACAACATCTTCTACACCGGGGCCACCACCAACCAGCAGATCGTGCCCGCGCTGGACTATCTCAAGGAGCAGGGCGTCACATCGCTGTACCTGGTCGGCAGCGACTACGTCTTCCCGCAGACCGCCAACCGGATCATCAAGGCGTACGCCGACGCCAACGGCATCGAGATCAAGGGTGAGGACTACACGCCGCTGGGTTCGACGGACTTCTCCACGATCGTCAACAAAATCCGCACCGCCGACGCCGACGCGGTGTTCAACACCCTCAACGGTGACTCCAACGTCGCGTTCTTCCGCGAGTACCGCAACGTCGGCCTGACACCGCAGGACATGCCCGTCGTGTCGGTGTCGATCGCCGAGGAAGAGATCGGCGGCATCGGCGTGCAGAACATCACCGGTCAGCTGACCGCATGGAACTACTACCAGACCATCGACACTCCGGTGAACAACGCGTTCGTCAAGGCGTACAAGGACAAGTACGGCGCCGACAAGCCCACCTCGGATCCGATGGAGGCCGCCTACGTCTCGGTGTACCTGTGGAAGAACACCGTCGAGAAGGCGAAGTCGTTCGACGTCAGCGCAATCCAGGACAACGCGGGCGGTGTGACGTTCGACGCGCCGGAGGGTCTGGTCACGATCGACGGGGAGAACCACCACATCACCAAGACCGCCCGCATCGGTGAGATCCGCCCCGACGGGCTGATCTACACGGTCTGGGAGTCCCCCGGCCCGATCGAGCCCGACCCGTATCTGAAGACGTATCCGTGGGCGGCCGGCCTGTCGAGCTGAGCACCCTGTGGATGTCCTGATCGGGCAGCTGGCAACGGGATTGAGCCTCGGCTCGATCCTGTTGCTGGCCGCGCTGGGATTGTCGCTGACGTTCGGCCAGATGGGCGTCATCAACATGGCGCACGGCGAGTTCATCATGGCCGGCTGCTACACCGCCTACGTCGTGCAGCAGATCGTCTCCAACGCCGGTGCGTCGCTGCTGATCTCGCTGCTGATCGGTTTCCTCATCGGTGGTGCGCTCGGCGCACTGCTGGAGACCACGCTGATCCGGCGGATGTACCACCGCCCCCTCGACACGCTGCTGGTGACGTTCGGCGTCGGCCTCGTGCTACAACAGGTGGCGCGCGACATCTTCGGCGCGCCCGCCGTCAACGTGGTGGCGCCGGCTTGGCTGTCGGGCGGGGTGGAGATTTTCGGCGCGGTGGTGCCCAAGACCCGGATCTTCATCCTGGTGCTGGCCGTCGTGTGTGTTGCGGCGCTGGCGGCCGCGCTGAAGTTCAGCCCGATGGGCCGGCGCATCCGCGCGGTGGTGGCGAACCGGGACCTGGCGGAGACCAGCGGGATCTCGTCGCGAAGGACCGATGTCACAACGTTTTTCGTCGGCTCGGGCCTGGCGGCGGTGGCGGGGGTGGCGTTGACGCTGATCGGTTCGACCAGCCCCACCATCGGGCAGAGCTACCTGATCGACGCGTTCCTGGTGGTCGTGGTCGGCGGACTGGGCCAGCTCAAGGGCACAGTGATCGCCGCGTTCGGGCTGGGCCTGGTGAACTCGTTCCTCGAGTACAACAGCACCGCGTCGGTGGCCAAGGTGGTGCTGTTCGTGATCATCGTGATCTTCCTGCAGGTCCGTCCGCAGGGCCTGTTCACCGTCCGGACAAGGAGCCTCGCGTGAAAACCGTTCTGGGCCGCTGGCAGACCTGGGCCGGCTTCGGCGTCGCCGCCGTGCTGCTGTTCGCTGTGGCGCCCGCGGTGTTGTCGGAATTCCGGCTCAGCCTGCTTGCCAAGTTCCTGTGCTTCGCGATCGTCGCGGTCGGCATCGGGCTGGCCTGGGGCCGCGGCGGCATGCTCGTGCTGGGCCAAGGGGTGTTCTTCGGCCTCGGCGGCTACATGATGGGCATGCACCTCAAGATCGCCGACGCACAGATCCGCGGCAACGATGTGCCGGACTTCATGCAGATCGCCGGGGTGCGTGAACTGCCCGGCTACTGGGTGCCGTTCGCCTCCCCCGCGTTCACGCTGGCCGCGATCGTGTTGGTGCCGACCGCCATCGCCGCGGCGTTGGGCCTCGGTGTGTTCAAACGCCGGGTCAAGGGCGCCTACTTCGCGATCCTGTCACAAGCCCTGGCGGCTGCCCTGGCGATCTTGCTGGTCGGGCAGACCAGCCTGGGCGGTAGCAATGGGCTCAACAGGTTTCGCACCTTCTTCGGGTTCACGCTCGACGACCCGGTGAACCGGCGGATGCTGTACTTCATCGCCGCCGCGGTGCTGCTGCTCGTGGTCGCGGTGGTGCGGCAGCTGATGGTGAGCCGGTACGGCGAATTGCTGGTCGCCGTGCGCGACGGTGAGGAACGGGTGCGGTTCCTCGGCTATGACCCGGCCAACATCAAGGTGGTCGCGTATTCGGTCGCCGCGCTGTTCGCCAGCATCGCCGGGGCACTGTTCGCGCCGATCGTCGGGTTCATCGCGCCCTCACAGGTCGGCATCCTGCCGTCGATCGCGTTTCTGATCGGCGTGGCCATCGGCGGTCGCACCACGCTGTTGGGCCCGGTGCTGGGCGCCATCGGCGTCGCCTGGGCGCAAACCGTGTTCTCCGAACGGTTTCCCTCGGAGTGGATCTACGCCCAGGGGCTGCTGTTCATCCTGGTCGTCGGTTTCATGCCCGCCGGGCTGGCCGGCCTCGGCGCGGTGTTCGCGCGGCGGCGGTTACGCAAACCAAAGCCGCCGCCCGCACCAGAACCGGCGGCGCAACCCGACCCCGACCCCGAGAAGGTGGGTGCACCCACATGAGCACGTCCACGGAACCCGCCCCCGGCGGCAACGCCGGCATGGGCGCCGAGTATCTCGAGATCCGCGGACTCACCGTCGATTTCGACGGTTTCAAGGCGGTCAGCGGCGTCGACCTGACGCTGTTCCAGGGTGACCTGCGGTTTCTGATCGGGCCCAACGGCGCGGGCAAGACCACGGTCATCGACGCGATCACGGGCCTGGTCAGCGCCACCGGATCGGTCAACAAGTCCGGTGTGGAGCTGCTCGGCAAGAAGGTGCACCAGGTCGCCCGGCTCGGGGTGGGACGCACGTTCCAAACCGCCAGCGTGTTCGAGCAGCTGACCGTGCTGCAGAACCTCGACATCGCCGCGGGCGCGGGTCGGTCGGCGTGGACCCTGTTGCGCCGCAGGCGCGGAGTGCTGCCCGAAATCGAAACCGCGCTCGACACGATCGGCCTAGCTGACCACGCCGACAAGCCGGCCGGTGCGCTGGCCCACGGCCAGAAGCAGTGGCTGGAGATCGGCATGCTGCTGGTGCAGAACGCCGACGTGCTGCTACTCGACGAACCGGTCGCCGGCATGAGCCACGAGGAACGCGAAGAGACCGGAAACCTGTTGCGCCGCATCGGCGCGCAACGCACCGTCGTCGTCGTCGAACACGATATGGACTTCATGCGGGCCTTCGCCACCTCGGTGACCGTGCTGGCCCGCGGACAGGTCATCGCCGACGGAACGGTCGCCGAAGTCCAAGCCAACCCGAAGGTGCAGGAGGTCTACCTCGGCACCGCACTGGTCGAGGAGAACCGCTGATGCTGCAACTCGTCGACGTCCGCAGCGGTTACGGCCGCTCCGAGGTCATCCACGGCGTCAGCATCGAGGTGCCCACCGATGGCGTGGCGGCGGTGATGGGCCACAACGGCGCGGGTAAGACCACGCTGCTGCGCGCAGCGGTCGGACTGCTCAAATGTGCTGCGGGCAAGGTGCTCTTCGACGGCGACGACATCACCAAGCTGCGGCCGAGCGCACGGGTGGCCCGCGGCCTCGCTTACGTGCCGCAGGGCCAGCAATCCTTCGGCCAGCTGACCACCATGGAGAACCTGCAGGTCGTCGCCGACGGGCGCAAAAACGGCAGACGGCGCCTTGACGAACAACTCGACCTGTTTCCGGCTCTGCGAGAAGTACTGTCCCGCAAGGCCGGTCTGCTCTCAGGTGGGCAACGCCAGCAGCTCGCGATCGCCCGCGCGCTGATCACCGATCCCCGATGCCTGATCCTCGACGAGCCGACCGAGGGGATCCAGCCCTCGGTGGTGGCCGAGATCGAATCCGCCATCACCGATCTCACCAACCGCGGAAACCTCGGTGTGCTGCTCGTCGAACAACACATCGGCTTCGCGCTGGAGTCCTCGCAGCGCTACTACATTCTGGAAGCCGGGCGGCTCACCTCCAGCGGCACCGGCGGCTCGGCTTCGGAAACCGATGTGCGCGCCGCGATGGCGATCTAGAGCCGCTCCCCCTGCCAGGTCGCCAGGCAGCCGCCGCCGGCCAGGGCCAACGGCAGCCCCGCGGTGTCGGCGGCGCCGTTTGGATAGTGCAGTTCGCTGACGCAGGCCATCGGCGCGCCGAGATCGTCGTCGGTCACCGAGCCGCTGCCCAGCTCGATGCGGTGGCGCAACAACGGCGCACCGTTGACGTCGGCGTGCAACGATCCCGACCAGAAACCTTGATGCTCACCGGATCTGCCGATCTGCACCCGTTCCCGCAGCCGGACCCGGCCCGGTCCGGTCAGTTCCAGGTGGGTGGCGGTGAGGTGGCGCGACGTCGCGGCGACGACGGTGGGCTCCGGATCGAGGTCGAGATCCCCGGCGACCTCGAGGTTCCACACCACGCGCGATTCCACCGTCGACGGACCCGGCAGCGTCACCGTCGCCGCCGTCGTGCGCACCCGCAGCCGCGCCCCCGCTTCGACCACGACGCGCACCGCCAGCGTGTCACCGCCCAACGGGGTGGCCGCGGCCGACACCAGGTGCACGGTGTCGGCCTCGGTGTGGCGTGCCGCCAGCGCTCCCGTGCACTCGATCCGCGCCCGGCGGCCGGGGCTGGCGATGATCACCACGTCAGAGCGCACTAGACCGGCACCTGCAGCTGCTGGCGCACCCAGGCCAGCACCGGCGTCGCCGCCGGGTCCTCGGTCAGCGAGATCAACACCGTGGGGCGTTCACCGCGCACGGCGGCGGCGTCGCGGCGCATCACGTCGAGGTCGGCGCCGACCATCGGGGCGAGATCGGTCTTGTTGACCACCAACAGATCCGAGTACGTCACACCGGGACCGCCCTTGCGCGGCACCTTGTCGCCACCGGCCACGTCGATGACGAAGATCTGCACGTCGACGAGGCCCGAGGAGAACGTGGCGGTGAGGTTGTCACCACCGGACTCCACCAGGATCAGGTCGAGCCGCTGCGCCGGTCCCGAGTTGGCCGTGATGAGGTCGTCGATGGCGTCGAGGTTGGCGGTGATGTCGTCGCGGATGGCGGTGTGCGGGCAGCCGCCGGTCTGCACCGCCGCGATGCGCGCATCGGGCAGCACGGCGTGCTGGCGCAGAAAGTCGGCGTCCTCGGTGGTGTAGATGTCGTTGGTCAGCACCGCCACCGACAGGCCCTCGCGCAGCTGGCGGCACAGCGCCGCGACCAGCGCCGTCTTGCCCGAGCCGACGGGCCCGCCGACCCCGATGCGCAACGGCTCCCCCGGCTGACGCAGGCGCTTGGGCCGGTCGAGGTGAGCGTGGGGCTGACCGTCGAGGAAATGCGGTGGCATGGTGCGCCTTTCAGGAGGCGAATAGGGGGCGTTCGCGTTGGCTGTGCCTCTCGGCCAGCACGTCGAGCAGCGGATCGGACAGTTCGGCCAGCTCCTTGGCGGCCTCGGCGGCCAGTTGGTCACACAGCGGCGCCAATTCGAACGTCACGGCCGCGACGTCACCGGGGTCCAGTGCCAGCAGCCGCTGCGCGGCGGTGGCCGAACCGGTCATTGTCGTGTAGATCACCGACAGCGCGGTGTGTTCGGCCGCCATGTCGCCGGCGGCCCCCACCACGCCCGCCGCGACCGCCAGGTGTGGGGCGCCGCCCAGCCGGCGCCATTCGACCTCAGGCCACACCTGCCGTGCCAAGCGGACCAGACCGCGGCCCTGGGCGCGGGAGGCCCGGCGGGCCGCCGGAGCCGGTGTGCGGGCGTCGGTTTCGCGGTCGGCGGCCTCGACGTCGAGCCGGGCGCTGTGCACGGCCGCCGCGACCGAAGCCGCCACCAGACCGTGGGTGCGGACGCGGCGGCCCAGAAACGCCCGCAGCGTCGCGAGGTCGCTGACCCGCCCCTCGGCGACGGCCTGCTCGACGCCGCCGGAGTGCACGTGCCCACCTGTGGGCAGCCGCGAGTCCGACAGCGTCAACAGCGTCGCGAGGTTGGTCATCAGAACAGGAAGTACCGCTGCGCCATGGGAAGTTCGGCGGCCGGGTCCTCGCGCCACACGTCGCCGTCGATGCGCACGGTGAACGTGTCCGGGTCGACCTCGATGTCGGGCAGCGCGTCGTTGAGCGGCAGATCGGCTTTACCCACCGTGCGCACGTCCTTGACCGCGACCATGCGGCGGGCGACGGCGAGCCGGTCCGCCAGCCCGTCCTCGACGGCCTGCGGGGACACGAAATGCACCGACGTGGCCGCCGCCGACACCGGCGCAGCGCCGAACATCGGCCGCGGCAGCACCGGCTGCGGGGTCGGTATCGACGCGTTGGCGTCTCCCATTGCGGCCCAGGCGATCATGCCGCCTTTCACCACGGCGTGCGGTCGCACCCCGAAGAACGCCGGCTCCCACAACACGAGGTCGGCCAGCTTGCCCACCTCGACCGAACCCACCTCGTGGTCGAGGCCGTGCGCGACGGCCGGGCAGATCGTGTACTTGGCGACATAGCGGCGCACCCGGTTGTTGTCGGCGCCTGCGGTGTCGCCCGGCAGGGCGCCCCGGCGGCGTTTCATCACATGCGCGGTCTGCACGGTGCGGATGACCACCTCCCCGATGCGGCCCATCGCCTGCGCGTCGCTGCCGATCATCGAGATCGCGCCGATGTCGTGCAGCAGGTCTTCGGCGGCCATCGTCGACGGCCGGATCCGGCTCTCGGCGAACGCGAGATCCTCTGGCACAGCGGGGTTGAGGTGATGGCACACCATCAGCATGTCGAGGTGCTCGTCGAGGGTGTTGACCGTGTGGGGCCGGGTCGGGTTCGTCGAACTGGGAAGCACGTGCGGCTGCGCCGCCACCGTGATGATGTCGGGTGCGTGCCCACCGCCCGCACCCTCGGTGTGATAGGCGTGGATCGAGCGCCCGTTGATCGCGCCGATCGTGCCCTCGACGAAACCGGCCTCGTTGAGCGTGTCCGAGTGCAGCGCCACCTGCACCCCGGCCGCGTCGGCGACGGTCAGGCAGGCATCGATCGCCGCAGGCGTCGATCCCCAGTCCTCGTGCAACTTGAAACCCGAAGCGCCACCGCGTAACTGCTCCCACATCGCCTCGGCGCTGACCGTGTTGCCCTTGCCCAGCAGCGCGAAGTTGAGCGGCCAGGAATCCAGCGACTCCAGCATCCGTCCCAGATGCCACGCACCCGGGGTGACCGTGGTGGCCTTGCTGCCTTCGGCGGGACCGGTGCCACCGGCGATCACGGTGGTGATGCCGGAGCCGATCGCCTCCGACATCAACTGCGGACAGATCAGATGCACGTGGCAGTCGATACCGCCGGCCGTGACGATGCGGCCGTTGCCTGCGATGATCTCCGTCGACGGTCCGACCACCAGGTCGGGGTGCACGCCCGCCATGATCTCGGGGTTGCCCGCCTTGCCGATCGCCACGATGCGTCCGTCACGAATTCCGATGTCGGCCTTGATGACTCCCCAGTAGTCGATGATGACCGCGCCGGTGATAACGGTGTCGGGCGCACCCTCGGCCCTGGTGGCGCGGGCCTGACCCATCGACTCGCGCAACACCTTGCCGCCGCCGAACACCGCTTCGTCGCCCGCCAGATCGGGGCCGCCGCTGCGGTCCTCGGTGATCTCGACGAACAGGTCGGTGTCGGCCAACCGGATCCGGTCGCCCGTGGTGGGACCGAACAGCGCGGCATACCGAGGCCGCGACAGCCGGGTCATGACGCGTCCAGACGGCCGGGAGGCGACAGCGTCAACCCGTGTACTTCGCGTGAACCGGACAGCGGTACCAGCGTGACCTGTTGGGCGACACCGGGCTCGAAGCGCACCGCGGTGCCCGCAGGGATATCGAGCCGGTATCCGTGCGCGGCGGCGCGGTCGAATTCCAGCGCCGTGTTGGCCTGCGGCAGGTGCACGTGGCTGCCGACCTGCACAGGGCGGTCACCGGTGTTGACCACGTCCATCTCGAGACGCGTTGCGCCGACGTTGATCTCGATGTCGCCGGCGCCGAACACGATTTCGCCGGGCACCATTGGCCCGCTCACGAGATCGGGTGATGGACGGTGACCAGCTTGGTGCCGTCCGGAAACGTCGCCTCCACCTGGACGTCCTCGAGCATCTCGGGCACCCCTTCCATGACGTCGTCGCGGCGCAGCACCTCACGACCGCTGACCATCAACTCCGCGACCGTGCGGCCGTCACGGGCGCCCTCGAGGATGTGGTCGCTGATAACGGCGACCGCCTCGGGATGGTTGAGCAGCAGGCCGCGGGCCTGTCGCCGCCGCGCCAACTCGGCGGCATACGACAGCAGCAGCAGATCCTGTTCATGCGGCGATAAGCGCATAGTCGGCGATACTGCCATGCCTCGCCCAGCGCAGCAGCGCGAGCGATGTGCGTTTTACTCCGCCGGCATGTTCTGCAGCCGCACCTGCCCGCGGGCGACGACGCGGTCTCGCTCGTCGGTGACGGTGATCTGCCACAGCTGCTGGCGTCGTCCGCGGTGGATCGGGGTGGACACCGCGGTGACCGTGCCCGAGGAGATCGCGCGCAGGAAGTCGGTGTTGTTGTTGACCCCGACCACCAGGCCGCCGCCGTTTTCGGTGAGCCAGAGGTGGCCGGACACGCTGGCCAGGCTCTCGACGATCGCGCAGTACACGCCGCCGTGCACAATGCCCCCGGGCTGCAGCAGCCTTTCGGTTATGGTCAGCCGCGCCGTTCCGCCGTCGGGGCCGAGGTCGGCATAGGTCAGGCCCAGCGCGTTGTCGAATCCCTTGCCGAGATCGGCCATGTCGATGCTCACGCGAACGTGTCTACACGTGCGCGCCGCCGCCCTGTCCGCAGGGGTGGTGAGGCGTTATCGTCGGGCATGACCAAGAGCGCAAAAGATCTGGTGGCCGCCGCCAACGCGGTGGTGCCGCACATCTCCCATGCCGAGGCGTCCGAGATGATCGCCAAAGGCAACACCCTGGTCGTCGACGTACGCGACGCCCCCGAGGTCGAGCAGAGCGGCAAGGTGGCCGGCGCCGTGCACGTCCCGCGCGGGATGTTGGAGTTCCGGGCCGACCCTGAGTCGCCGTACCACGACGAAAACTTTTCGAAGGACAAGACCGTGATCGTGTACTGCGCCTCCGGTGGGCGGTCGGCGCTGTCCGGTCAGGCGCTCAAGGAGCTGGGTTACGAGCGGGTGTACAACCTGGGCGGGTTCGGCGACTGGGCCGAAAGCGGCGGCGCCATCGAAAAGCCGTAGAAAAGGCATAGAAAGAACCGGACGGGCCCCACACCAGCGGTGTGGGGCCCGTCCTTGATGTGGACCGGGAGTCTCTGCAGCCCTCAGGACTCCGGCGCGGTCCGGTGGTCGACGTCAATGACCTGATTAAGGATAGGCAAGGCTTGCCTAATTAAGCAAGACCTTCGCTCCGGAAACTCGGGAAGTTCCGCGGACCGGCAGCCCGAAGCCGACGAAGGCGTCGAGCACGGCCTGTCCGCGCTGCATGGCGGTCAGCTCACTGGACCCCGCCAGCAGCGGCACCAGGGTCGTGGCGCTCACCACGGCCGTGCCGACGACATGCCACATGGACGCCACCGACATCGCCCCGTGGCTCACCGCGGCCAGCTTGGCGAACAGCGGCTCGAGGGCACGGTGGCTGCGGTGGGCCACCCACGTCGTCAGCGCCGCTTCGCTCGGCAGCGCCACGATCCCGTCGCGCACCGCCCTGCGGTTATCGAAGTACGGATCGTCGGACAGCGCCCGCACCGTCGGATCCGCGACACCGACCCAGTCGATCGCCCCTTCGGAATCGACATGCACCCACAGGTTCTCCAGGCCGGTGTCCCAGGCCCGCGCCTCCAACACCAGAAGCGGTATCACCCGCCCGACGACGACGTGGGCCAGCGTCGCGGCCAACTGATGGGTCACCGCGGTCGGGCTGTCGGTCTCCTCATTGGCCAGATCGAACATGTTCTGCAGACGGTCTGTGGTCAACGCTTCGCTCAACGGCCACCATCGCCGGCGCGACAGGTCGCCCATCACCGCGACGCCGTAGACCCGCGGACATTCGGGATAGAGCTCACGCAGGCGTCGGCTCGATTCGTGCAGTGGTAGCGGCCGCCTGATCGCCATGCTGGCGATGAGCGGATCGTCGACCGCAACTGTCATGCGCACCTCCCGATCGTGACTTAGGTTAGCCTTACTATAGTCATCGAGGGAACGGCGGCTAGACCCTGTGACTGGACTCACAGCGCGGTCAGAAGCGGTGGTGAGGACCGTCGCAAATCGGGCCCGAGGACATAAATTCCGAACCTCCGCAGTTGGATACGACACACCGTAGTAAACCCGTAGTAAGCTGGCTTTACTGTCTCTAGGAGAGAACATTCGCATGCCCAAACTGACGCGGCTAGGGGACCTCGAACGTGAGGTGATGGATCATTTGTGGTCCGCACCGGAGCCCCAGACCGTGCGACAGGTCCACGAGGCGTTGTCGTCGCGGCGCGATCTGGCCTACACCACGATCATGACCGTGCTGCAGCGGCTTGCGAAGAAGAACCTCGTCGTGCAGCACCGCGACGACCGCGCCCACCGCTACGCACCCACGCACGGCCGCGACGAACTGGTCGCCGGGCTGATGGTCGACGCCCTCGACCAGGCCGCGGACTCCGGAAGCCGTGAGGCCGCGCTCGTGCACTTCGTCGAACGCGTCGGCGCCGATGAGGCGGCGGCATTGCGCCGGGCGCTGTCCGATCTGGAAGACAAAGACGGCATTTCGCGGCTCACTGGCCATTCAGGCGCTGACTGAGAGACACTGACAGCGTGTCCGCGCTGGCCTTCACCGTTCTGGCGCTGGTCCTGTCCGGACCAGTGCCTGCGATGCTGGCCCGCGCCTCCTGGCCGATGCGCGCGCCGCGGGCGGCCATCGTGTTGTGGCAGGCGATCGCCCTCGCCGCCGTGCTCTCGGCGTTCTCCGCAGGTATCGCCATCGCCAGCCGGCTTTTCGAACCCGGCGCCGACGGCCGGCCGACCGCGACCGTGGTCAGCGAGATCGCCGTGCTGGGTTGGCCGTTGTGGACCGTCTACGTGGTGGTTTTCGCGATCACCCTGGTGATCGGGGCGCGGCTGATCGTCTCCGTCCTCCAGGTCGCCGTCGCCACCCGGCGCCGACGGGCGCATCACCGCATGGTCGTCGACCTGGTCGGCAAATCCCAGACCTGCCGCCACCATCCGACCGCGGGCTACGGGCTTCGCATCCTCAACGTGGCTCAGCCGCTGGCTTACTGTCTGCCCGGCGTGCGCAGCCGGGTGGTTGTCAGCGAGGGCACGCTGAGCGCGTTGGCGGACAACGAGTTCGCCGCGATCCTTTCCCATGAACGCGCGCATCTGCGGGCCCGCCACGATCTGGTGCTGGAGATGTTCACCGCGGTGCACGCCGCGTTCCCGCGGTTCGTGCGCAGCGCCAGCGCGCTGGGCGCGGTCCGGCTGCTGATCGAGATGCTGGCCGACGACGCCGCGCTGCGCACCGCGGGCCCGACTCCCCTGGCCCGGGCGCTGGTGGCGTGCGCGGGCGGGCACACGCCCTCGGGTGCGCTGGCCGCCGGCGGGCCGACGACACTGCTTCGCGTGCGCCGCCTCGGTGGCCGCGGCAACAGCCTGGCGTGGGGCATCGCGGCGTATCTGGCCGCCGCGGCAGTGCTGGTGGTGCCGACCTATGCGGTGGCGCTGCCCTGGCTGACCGAACTGCACCGGCTCTTCACCGGATAGATCGCGTAGCGTTTTTCCGTTACACCAAGCGAAACAACGAAAGGCTGCCTGCATGAGCTCGTCGGACGCGTCCTCCCCAGCTGCCACCACAGGCACCGCGCAGATCGGGGTGACCGGCCTGGCGGTGATGGGCTCGAACATCGCGCGCAACTTCGCGCGGCACGGCTACACCGTCGCGCTGCACAACCGCTCGGTCGCCAAAACCGATGCGTTGCTGGCCGAGCACGGTTCCGACGGCAAGTTCGTCCGCACCGAGACCATCGCCGAATTCCTTGCCGCGCTGGAGAAACCGCGCCGGGTGTTGATCATGGTCAAGGCCGGTGAAGCGACCGACGCCGTGATCAACGAGCTCGCCGACGCGATGGATGACGGCGACATCATCATCGACGGCGGCAACGCGCTCTACACCGACACCATCCGGCGGGAGAAGGCCATGCGCGAGCGCGGCCTGCACTTCGTCGGCGCGGGCATCTCCGGCGGTGAGGAGGGCGCGCTCAACGGGCCCTCGATCATGCCGGGCGGCCCCGCCGAGTCCTACAAGTCGCTGGGCCCGTTGCTCGAGGAGATCTCCGCCCACGTCGACGGCGTGCCGTGCTGCACCCACATCGGCCCCGACGGGGCAGGCCATTTCGTGAAGATGGTGCACAACGGCATCGAATACTCCGATATGCAGCTCATCGGCGAGGCCTATCAGCTGCTGCGCGACGGGCTGGGCAAGTCGGCGGGCGAGATCGCCGACGTGTTCGACGAATGGAATTCCGGTGACCTGGACAGCTTTCTGGTCGAGATCACCGCGAAGGTGCTGCGCCAGGTCGATGCCAAGACCGAAAAGCCGCTGGTCGACGTCATCGTCGACGAGGCCGAACAGAAGGGCACCGGCCGGTGGACGGTGAAGTCCGCGCTCGACCTGGGTGTGCCGGTGACCGGCATCGCCGAGGCGGTGTTCGCCCGCGCGCTGTCGGGTTCGGTCGCCCAGCGGCAGGCCACCACCGGGCTGGCCTCCGGCGACCTAGGCCAAAACCCCAGTGACGCAGCCAAATTCACCGAGGATGTGCGCCAGGCGCTGTACGCGTCGAAGATCATCGCGTACGCGCAGGGCTTCAACCAGATCCAGGCGGGCAGCGCCGAGTACGGCTGGAACGTCGCCCCCGGTGACCTGGCCACCATCTGGCGCGGCGGCTGCATCATCCGCGCCAAGTTCCTCAACCGGATCAAGGACGCCTACGACAGCGAGCCGGACCTGGCCACGCTGATCGCGGCGCCGTACTTCCGCAGCGCGGTCGAGTCGGCGATCGACAGCTGGCGGCGCGTCGTCGTCACCGCCACCCAGCTGGGCATCCCGATCCCCGGGTTCGCCTCGGCGTTGTCCTACTACGACGCGCTGCGCACCGAGCGGCTGCCCGCCGCGCTGATCCAGGGTCTGCGCGACTACTTCGGCGCCCACACCTACGCGCGCATCGACGCCGACCGCGACCAGAAGTTCCACACGCTGTGGAGCGGCGACCGCAGCGAAGTCGAGGCCTGAGCCCTCGTCGAAACTGCGCACAGATCGCGATATCGCGGCACAATCGCGATCTCTGTGCAGTCTCGGCGACAACTAGACTTGACACGACATGCGCTTTCTTGACGGCCACCGGCCCGCCTTCGACCTGACCTACGACGACGTCTTCATCGTCCCCGGCCGCTCGGAGGTGCAGTCGCGGATGGACGTCGACCTGTCCACCTCCGACGGCTCGGGCACGACGATCCCAGTCGTGGTGGCCAACATGACCGCGGTGGCCGGGCGGCGGATGGCCGAGACCGTCGCCCGCCGCGGCGGGCTGGTGGTGCTGCCCCAGGATCTGCCCGTCAACGTGGTGAAACAGACCGTTGACTTCGTCAAAAGCCGAGACCTGGTGGTGGACACCCCGGTCGTGCTCTCCCCCGACGACTCGGTGTCCGATGCGACCGCGCTGATCCACAAACGCGCGCACGGCGTCGCTGTCGTGGCGTTCGAGGGCCGCCCGATCGGCCTCGTCACTGAGGGCAACTGCGTCGGGGTGGACCGGTTCACCCGGGTACGCGACGTCGCGACCTCCGACTTCGTCACCGCACCGGTCGGCACCGACCCGCGCAAGGTCTTCGATCTGCTCGAGCACGCACCCGTCGACGTGGCGGTGATGACCGACGCCGACGGCAGCCTGGCCGGCGTGCTGACCCGCACCGCCGCGATCCGCGCGGGCATCTACACACCGGCCGTCGACGACGCCGACCGGCTGCGGATCGCCGCGGCGGTGGGGATCAACGGCGACGTCGGCGGCAAGGCGCGCAGCCTGGCCGAAACCGGCGTCGACCTGCTGGTCATCGATACCGCCCACGGCCATCAGGTCAAGATGCTCGACGCGATCAAGGCGGTGGCCTCGCTGGGGTTGGGGCTGCCGCTGGCCGCGGGCAACGTGGTCTCGGCCGAGGGCACCCGCGACCTGATCGACGCAGGCGCGTCGATTGTGAAGGTCGGCGTCGGACCCGGCGCGATGTGCACCACCCGGATGATGACCGGCGTCGGACGCCCGCAGTTCTCAGCCGTGGTCGAATGTGCCGCCGCCGCAAGGGAACTCGGCGCGCACGTGTGGGCCGACGGTGGGATTCGCCACCCGCGCGACGTGGCGCTGGCCCTGGCCGCCGGTGCGTCCAACGTGATGATCGGCTCCTGGTTCGCAGGCACCTACGAGTCGCCGGGCGATCTGATGCGCGACCGCGACGACCAGCCGTACAAGGAGAGCTACGGGATGGCGTCCAAGCGGGCGGTCGCGGCCCGCGCTGCCGCCGACAGCCCTTTCGACCAGGCCCGCAAGGCGCTGTTCGAGGAGGGCATCTCGACGTCGCGGATGGGGCTGGACCCGTCGCGCGGCGGCGTGGAGGACCTGCTCGACCACATCACCTCGGGTCTGCGCAGCACATGCACCTACGTCGGCGCCGCCAACCTGCGCGAACTGCACGACAAGGTGGTGCTGGGCGTGCAGTCAGCTGCCGGGTTCGCCGAGGGTCACCCGCTCCCGAGCGGCTGGTGACGGATAGGCGAGCACGTCACCGATGACCTCGACGGCGACTGCCGCGCCTTCATCGAGCGCGGGTGCGCCCGGGCTGCGCACCCGCAGCGCGGTGCCGTCGTCGAGCGTCACGTGCACCGCGGTGTCGGCGCCGTAGAACCGGCAGGCCGTCACCCGGGCCTGCGCACCAGAGCCTGCGGGACCGACGACGCGTAACTGCTCGGGCCGCAGCACCACCACGGTGGGCCCGTCGCGGACCGGCACCTTCGACCGCAAAGTGCCGAGCACGGTGTGAACGTTTCCTTCGGTCGCGGTGCCCGCCACTTCGACGGTGCTGCCGATGAACCGGGCATTGGTCAGCGTGCCGGGACGGTGGTACAACTCGGCCGGCGTTCCGTGTTGGGCGACGACACCACCGATCAGCAGCGCCACCGAGTCGGCCAGCGACAGCGCCTCGGACTGGTCGTGGGTGACCAAGATCGCGGTGGTGCCGGCGTCGCGCAAGATCGCGGCGATGTCCTCGCGCACCCTGACCCGCAGGCCGGCGTCGAGCGCGGCGAACGGTTCGTCGAGCAGCAGGACGCGGGGCCGCGCCGCAAGTGCGCGCGCTAACGCGACGCGCTGCTGTTGACCGCCCGAGATCTCGTGGGGCCGCGCGTCGGATAGGTCGGCAAGGCCGACGACCTCCAGCCAGTGCGCGACGTGCATCCGGGCGTGCCGTCGGTCGGCGCCGCCCAGACCGAAGGCGACGTTCTCGCCGACGCTCAGGTGCGGAAACAGTGCACCTTCCTGAGGCATCAGCCCGACGCGGCGGCGATGCACCGGCACCGTGACACCGGCGCCGGCCACCGTCTCCCCTGCGATGTTGACCGTTCCGAGGTCGGGATCGGTGAATCCGGCCAGAATGCGCAGCAGCGTGGTCTTTCCGCAGCCGGACGGCCCGAGGATCGCGGTGATCGATCCTGCCGGCACCTCGAGGTCGACCCCGCGCAGCACCGACCGGATGCCGAACGCCTTGTGGATGCCGTGAGCCGTGACCGACGCCGCGGGTACCGGGATCGGGTCAGTCAACGCGCACCTCCGTTGAACTTGTGCTCCACAGTCCGAGTACCGCGGTCGGCACCGCGGCGAACATCAACAAAGCCGCAGCGTACGGCGCGGCTGCAGGGTAGTCGCTGACCGAGCTATACCCCCACAAGCGGGTGGCGAGCGTATCGGTGCCCGTCGGGTGCAGTAGCAGCGTCACCGGCAACTCCTTCATGCACGTCAGGAGTACCAGAGCGGCGCCGACGGCGATGCCGGGAAGGGCGATGCGCGCGGTGACGGCGCCGAACGCACGGACCGGCGGGCGGCCCAGCGAGCGGGCGACCTCTTCCAGGCGCACCGGCGTCGCCTGCACCGACGCGCGGATCGACCCGATCGCCATCGGCACGAACAGCACGGCATAGGCGAGGATGAGCAGCGGTTCGCGCTGGTAGATGGGGCGCAGCAACAGCACGCCGAGCGACACCATCGAGATCGCGACGACGATCGACGGCAAGCCGTGGGCAAGGAAACTGGCCCCTTCCAGCGTGCGCGTCAGCCGATCCCGGTGCCGGGCGGCGAGCACCCCCAGCGGCAGCGCTGCCACGGTCGACACTGCCGCCGCGGCGGCGGACAGCCACACCGTCGAGCCCAGCGCCCCGAGCCACTCCCCGACGTCCCATTGCAGGCCTGCCGCCAGCAGCCAGCCGGCGAGCTCGATCCCGGGCACCACAAGTGCTGCGCCCAGCACCACCGCCGGCACGATCAGAGCAGGCCACCGCCACCGGCCGAGCCTGCTGACCGGGACCGGACGGGGGGCGCCGCTGCCGATACGTCCCGCCGCCGCCACGCCGCGAACCCGGTGCTCGGCGACCACGAGCAGGACCGCGAACACGATCAGCACCAGCGACAGGACCGCCGCGCGGGACGGATTGAAGCCCGACCGGTAGGCCCCGTAGATGACCCATGTGAAGGCTTCATACCGCAACGCCGCGACGGCACCGAAATCGCTGAGCACGTACAGCGCCACCAGGAGGGCGCCCGCCGCGATCGCGGCGCGGGTCTGGCGCAAGGTCACCCGGAACAGCACCGCGACCCCGCCGAGCCCCAACGACCTGGCCACCTCTTCCTGCGCGGGGTCCACGCGTGCGAGCGCCGCCATGGTGGTCAGCAGCACCAGCGGATAGCTGACCAGCGTCAGCACCAACGCCGCACCCCAGAACCCAGCGGCGATCGGAAACGCCGAAACCCACAGGTACGCCAGCAGATAACTCGGCATCGCCAGCGGCAGCGTCAACACCACCGCGAGGGCGCGTCGCCCGCGCAGATCGGTGCGGGTAACCAGTACCGCCAGGCCCACACCGAGGACGACACATGCCACGGTGACGACCGCGACCAGCAGCAGGGACCGGCCGATCAGCGCAGCAGTGCGCGGCTGCAGAAGTTCCTCGACGACGAACGGCCACCCGCGTTCCAACGCCCGCTCGACCAGGTAGACCAGCGGAACCAGCGTGCACGCCGCGACCAGCGCGGCCGGAAGCAGCAGCCCTGCCGGTGGGCGTTCGGGGCGGCTCAACGAATCAGTTCGTCAGTAGTCCGGTCGCGACCAGCATCTCCTGAGTGGTCTCGATGTCGTCGAGTTGGGAGAGGTCGACCGCGGGCGGGCGCAGATCAGCCAACGGCGGCATCTCGGCGGCCGGAGCCACCCCGGCCACCAGCGGGTACTCCGCAGTCTCCTCAGCGAGATACTTCTGCGCCGACTCCCCGACCAGGTAGGACGCGAACGCCTGCGCGCCTTGGGGATTGGGGGCCGACTTCAGCACACCGACTCCGGCGACGTTGACCAGCCCGCCGGGGTCGCCGGGCGCCATGTACTGGTTGCGTGCGACGACCGCGTCGGCGCCCTTCGATTGGATCAGCTCGTAGAGGTAGTAGTGGTTGGAGAGCCCGAGCGGTATCTGGCCCGAGTCGACCGCGTCGCGGATGGCCACGTTGTTCTCGAAGGCCTGCGGTTCCTGGGCCTTGAACGCGCGCAGCCACTGCGCGGCGCCGTCGTCGCCGCGCACGACCCGCAGTCCGGTGACGAACGCCTGCCAGGACGCATTGCTCGGAGCGAAGCCGATCTTGCCCTTCCATTCCGGGGCCAGCAGTGCGTCGATCGTGTCCGGAGGATCGGGGACCAACGTGGGGTTGTAGACAATGACCCGCGCCCGGCCGGAAACGCCGACCCAGGAGCCGTCGGCGGCCGAATACTGCTCCGGGACCGCGGCCAAGGTCTCGGCGTTGATCGGTGCCAGCAGACCCGCGTTCGACACCGCGCCGAGTGCACCGGCGTCCTGCGACAAGAACACGTCCGCCGGCGACTTGTCCCCTTCGGTCAGCAGCTGCGCGGCAAGCTCACCCGAACCGGCGTAACGGGTCTCCACCTCGATGCCGGTGTCGGTGGTGAACTGCTCGATCAGCGGCTTGACCAGCTCTTCGCTGCGCCCGGAGTACACGGTGATCTTGTCGGCATCCTCGCCCTGGGGCTGCGAGCCGCATGCGCTGAATGCCAGCATGGCGGCCACCGCCCCGCACGCGCCTACCAATCGGGTGAACGAATTCGCCATCAGGCATGCCTCCAAAGCTTTGGCTAGAAAGTACCATCGACCTCGAATCAGCTGCGCTGATGAAAGGTGGCCCCGACGGGCGTCTGGATTCCGCTAACATGTCTTGACATTCAGCCGAATTCGCGCGATGTACCACACGCGCGTCCGCCATTTGCGACGAAGGGGACCAGGTGCCGCAGGCACTGGATGGCAGTCCATCCGAGCCGGCCATCGCCGCCACGCGGTCCGACCACGAACCATGCGAGGTCGAACCCTCCTCTAGGTGGCCGGGCCACGGGCCCGGCGTCCTCGATGCGAGGCGACGATGAGCCTCGCGATGTCGCTTGCGTCGATCGCGGCGATCATCCTGCTGACCGCGGGCACCGCGGTGTTCGTCGCCGCAGAGTTCTCGCTGACCGCGCTGGAGCGCAGCACCGTCGAGGCCAACGCGCGCTCCGGCGACCGCCGCGACCAGATGGTCCGGCGCGCGCACCGCACGCTGTCGTTTCAACTCTCCGGCGCCCAGGTCGGCATCTCGATCACCACGCTGGCCACCGGTTATCTCGCCGAACCGGTCGTCGGCCGGCTGATCCAGCCCGGGCTGGACGCCGTCGGGGTGCCCTCGCGCCTGATCCCCGGCGTCTCGCTGTTGTTCGCCGTCGTCATCGCCACCTCTTTGTCGATGGTGTTCGGCGAGCTCGTCCCCAAGAACCTCGCGGTGGCCAAACCGGTGTCGACGGCGCGCTGGTCGGCCGGCCCACAGCTGCTGTTCTCGGCGCTGTTCACCCCCCTGATCAAACTCACCAACGGAACCGCCAACTGGATCCTGCGCCGGGTCGGCATCGAACCCGCCGACGAGCTGCGCTCGGCGCGCTCAGCTCAGGAGCTGGTGTCGTTGGTGCGCAACTCGGCGCGCAGCGGCGCGCTGGATCCGGTCACCGCGCTGCTGGTGGACCGCTCCCTGCAGTTCGGGGACCGCAGCGCCGAGGAGCTGATGACCCCGCGGTCCAAGATCGAGGCGCTCGACGCCGAGGACACCGTCGCCGACCTGGTCGAGGTCGCCATCAAGACCGGCTTCTCGCGGTTCCCGATCATCCGCGGCGACCTCGACGAGACCATCGGCATCGCCCACGTCAAACAGGTCTTCGAGGTGCCGATGGATCAGCGCGCCACCACCCGCCTGGCCGCGCTGGCGCTACCGGTCGCCAAGGTGCCCTCGACGCTCGACGGTGACGCGGTGATGACCCAGATCCGCGCCAACGGCCTGCAGACCGCGCTGGTGGTCGACGAATACGGCGGCACCGCGGGCATGGTCACCGTCGAGGATCTGATCGAGGAGATCGTCGGCGACGTGCGCGACGAGCACGACGTCGAAGCGCCCAATGTGGTGCCTGCCGGGCGCGGCTGGCAGGTGGCGGGGCTGCTGCGTATCGACGAGGTCGCCGGTGCGACGAACTTCCGTGCGCCCGAAGGCGATTACGAGACGATCGGCGGGTTGGTGCTCGAGCGCCTCGGCCACATCCCCGCCGAGGGCGAGACGGTGGTGCTCACCGCGTTCGATCCGGACAACGTCGTGGAGGACCCGGTGCAGTGGCTGGCCACCGTCGTGCGGATGGATGGTCGCCGCATCGACCTGCTCGAGCTGACCGAATTGGGCCGCCGCAGCACCAGCGAGGAGAACCGATGAACGATCTGTTCGGGGTGCTCCTGACCATCGTGCTGTTGGCGCTCAACGCGTTCTTCGTCGCGTCGGAGTTCGCGCTGATCTCCGCACGCCGCGACCGGCTCGAAGCGCTCGCCGAGAACGGCAAGAAGAGCGCGGTCACCGTCATCCGCGCCAATGAGAACCTGTCGCTGATGCTGGCCGGCTCGCAGCTCGGCATCACGATCTGCTCGATCCTGCTGGGCCGCGTCGGCGAACCGGCCGTCGCGCACCTGCTGGAGAAGCCGTTCGACCTGGTCGGCATCCCCGACGCGGTGCTGCACACCGTGTCGTTCTTCGTCGCGCTGGCCGTCGTCGTCACCCTGCACGTGCTGCTGGGTGAGATGGTGCCGAAGAACATCGCGATCGCCGGCCCGGAGACCACCGCGATGCTGCTGATCCCCACCTACCTGGTGTGGATCCGGATGGCCAAACCGCTGATCGCGTTCTACAACTGGTGCGCCAACATGACGTTGCGCGCCTTCCGCATCCAGCCCAAGGACGAACTCGACGTCACGGTCTCCACGGTCGAGTTGTCGGAGATGATCGCCGAGTCGGTGTCCGAGGGGCTGCTCGACCCCGAGGAACACACCCGCCTGACCCGCGCCCTGCAGATCCGCAACCGCGTGGTCAACGACGTCGCCGTACCGCTGCGCGAAATCCGGGCCGTGCCGGTGGCCCGCGAAGGGGCGGGGCCCACCGTCGGCGCCATCGAGGACGCGCTGGCCGAAACCGGATACTCCCGGTTCCCGATCGCCGACACCAACGGCAACTACCTCGGCTACCTGCACATCAAGGATGTGTTGCCGCTGGTCAACGACCCCGACGCGGTGCTGGACTCGGCGATGGTGCGTCCGCTGCCGCGGGTGCCGGCGTCGCTGCCACTGCCCGACGGGCTGTCCCGGCTTCGGCGCCGCAACGCGCACCTCGCGCTGGTCACCGAGCGCGACGGCACCGTATCGGCGATGGTGGCGCTGGAAGACCTGGTCGAGGACCTGGTGGGCACCGTGCGCGACGGGACGCACCGTGTTTAGGCTCGCAGACTGGACTTGCCGGGCCCGCGCGCACCACCGGCGCGTGGACGACTTTCTGCGCAGATACCGTTCCTCACCCGACCGACCCCACCCCGTCTGGGACTTCCTGTTCAGCTACTACAGCCTGCGGCCCCGACAGTTGCGGACCTGGCATCCCGGCTTCGGCACCGTGCTGACCGGTGCCGCCGCGCAGCGCTACGTGGGCCGCACCGGATACGCCCGCACCGACGACGGCGGCGTCACCGTCACCCGCGACTACCTGGCCGCCCGCCTCGACACCGTCGGTTTCATCGCCCGGTTGCTGCGCGTCACCGCCGCCCGCCCCGCGCGGCTGAACTGCTTCGGGTTGCACGAGTGGGCGATGGTCTACCGGGCGCCGACGGTGCGCCACAAGCAGGTTCCGCTGCGGCTCGGCGCCGCGGGCACCGATGCGGTGGTCGAGTCGATGCCGTTGCGCTGCAGCCACTTCGACGCGTTCCGGTTCTTCACCGAACCGGCCGCCCGGCGCAACACCGAGCGCCTCACCCGCGACGGCCAGTTCGGCGCCGAACAACCGGGCTGTCTGCACGCGGCGATGGACTGCTACAAGTGGTCGTTCAAGCTGGGCCCGCTGGTGAACTCCGAGCTCGTGATGGACTGCCTGGAATTGGCCGCCGATGCCCGTGAACTGGACATGCGGGCCAGCCCCTATGATCTCCGCGAATACGGATTCACTCCGATCGAGATCGAGACACCGGCCGGTCGGGCCGAATACGTACGGATCCAGCAGGACGTTGCCGACCGGGCTGCGCCGCTACGCGCCGCCCTCGCCGATCGATGCGACCGACTTCTCGCCTCGGCCAGCCATGAACCCGGCGGCGCTGGCGCTGGCGGATAAACCCCAGCTACCGGTGGGTAAGCTGAGGCGACAGCTCAAGGGAGGAAAGATGACCGATCGCGTGACGGTGGGAAACCTTCGCGTCGCCCAGGTGTTGTACGACTTCATCAACAACGAGGCGCTACCGGGCACCGATATCGATCCCGACACCTTCTGGTCGGGCGTGGACAAGGTCGTCGGTGAGCTGACTCCGCGCAACCGGCAGCTGCTGGACCGCCGCGACGAACTCCAGGCGCAGCTCGACAAGTGGCACCGCCAGCGGGTCATCGAGCCAATCGACACGCCGGAGTTCAAAGAGGCCTACCAGCAGTTCTTGACCGACATCGGTTACCTGCTGCCCGAGCCCGACGACTTCACCATCGCCACCTCCGGGGTGGACGACGAGATCACCACCACCGCAGGCCCACAGCTGGTGGTGCCGGTCACCAACGCCCGGTTCGCGCTGAACGCCGCCAACGCCCGGTGGGGATCGCTGTACGACGCGCTGTACGGCACGGACGTGATCTCCGAGGAGGACGGGGCCGAACAGGGCGGCAGCTACAACAAGATCCGCGGCGACAAGGTCATCGCCTACGCGCGCCGGTTCCTCGACGAGGCCGTCCCGCTGGCCGACGGCGGCTGGGCCGACATCACCGCCCTGCGGATCGAGGACGGGCAGCTGGTCGTCGGCCTCGGCGAGGACCGGTCCACGGCGCTGGCCGCGCCGGAGCAGTTCGTCGGCTACACCGGCGACCTCGGTGCAGCGCAGTGGTCGGTGCTGCTGCGCAACCACGGTCTGCACATCGAGGTCCTCGTCGACCCCGACTCCCCGATCGGCTCGACCGACCGGGCCGGCATCAAGGATGTCGTGCTGGAATCGGCCGTCACCACGATCATCGACTTCGAGGATGCGGTGTCCGCCGTCGACGCGGAGGACAAGACCGCCGCCTACCGCAACTGGCTGGGCCTGATGAAGGGCGACCTGTCCGCCGAGGTCAGCAAGGACGGCACCACGTTCACGCGCGTGCTCAACGAGGACCGCACCTACCGCACGCCCGACGGTGACGGTGAGCTGACGTTGCCGGGTCGCAGCCTGCTGTTCGTGCGCAACGTCGGACACCTGATGATCAACGACGCGATCGTCGACAGCGACGGTAACGAGGTGTTCGAGGGCATCATGGACGCGTTGATCACCTCGCTGGCCGCCATCCACGGGCTGAAGTCCAGCGACGCCAACGGCCCGATGGTCAACAGCCGCACCGGGTCGGTCTACATCGTCAAGCCCAAGATGCACGGTCCCGACGAGGTCGCGTTCACCGTCGATCTGTTCAGCCGGGTGGAGGACGTGCTCGGCCTGCCGGCGAACACGCTCAAGGTCGGCATCATGGACGAGGAGCGCCGCACCACCGTCAACCTCAAGGCCTGCATCAAGGCCGCGGCCGAGCGAGTGGTGTTCATCAACACCGGGTTCCTCGACCGCACCGGCGACGAAATCCACACCTCGATGGAGGCGGGTCCGATGATCCGCAAGGGCCAGATGAAGACGCAGCCGTGGATTCTGGGCTACGAGGACAACAACGTCGACGTCGGTCTGGCGGCCGGTTTCGTCGGCCGCGCCCAGATCGGCAAGGGCATGTGGGCGATGACCGATCTGATGGCCGACATGGTCGAGCAGAAGATCGGCCAACCCAGGGCTGGTGCGAACACCGCGTGGGTGCCGTCGCCCACCGCGGCGACCCTGCACGCGATGCACTATCACCAGGTCGACGTCGCCGCGGTGCAGAAAGACCTGGCCGGCGAGCGTCGTGCGACGATCGACCAACTGCTGACCATTCCGCTGGCCAAGGAATTGGCCTGGGCGCCTGAGGAGATCCGCGAGGAGGTCGACAACAACTGCCAGTCGATCCTCGGTTACGTGGTGCGCTGGATCGATCAGGGCGTGGGCTCGTCGAAGGTGCCCGACATCCACAACGTCGCGTTGATGGAAGACCGTGCCACGCTACGTATTTCGAGCCAGCTGCTGACGAACTGGTTGCGTCACGGGGTGATCACCGAAGAGGACGTGAAGGCCAGTCTGCGGCGGATGGCCGCCGTCGTCGACAAGCAGAACGAGGGCGACGACAAGTACCGGCCGATGGCGCCGGATCCCGACAACAACATCGCGTTCCTGGCCGCCCAAGAGTTGATCCTCTCCGGCGCTGAGCAACCGAACGGCTACACCGAGCCGATCCTGCACCGCCGACGCCGCGAGTACAAGGCTGCAAGTGGGCAGGCATAGCCTTCCGGATCCCGAGGACTCGGCAGGCGACGAGCAGGCTTCGGAGTCTTCGGAATCTCTGACCGAACGCTTCGGGTCGTTTCGGGACGAGCCGGAATACCGGACGCCCGCGTACGGCACACCGCAATACGGTGAGCCCGGCGGCGACCTGCCCGAACCGGACGCCGGCGCCTCCGGCGCGACGCCACCGCCGCGCGGGCCCGGCCGCTCGGGCCCGCAGCACAGCGGTGACTGGGAAGGCGGCGAGTGGACCGGTAGCCACCGCGCGATAACGCCGAAACGGCGCGGGGTCAGCGTCGGCGTCATCGTCGCGTTGGTGGCCGTGGTGGTGCTGGTCGGCGCCGTGATCCTGTGGCGGTTCTTCGGCGACGCGCTGTCGTCGCGCAGCGACGTGGCCGCCGCCCGGTGCGTGGACGGTGAACTGGCCGTTTCCGTGGTCGCCGACCCGTCCATTTCCGAGCAGATCCAGGCGCTGGCCGACAGCTACAACGAAACCGCGGCCCCGGTCGGCGACCGGTGCGTCGAGGTCGGCGTCACGGCCGCCGGTTCCGATCAGGTGGTCGACGGCTTCACCGGCACCTGGCCCGACGAACTCGGTGAGCGCCCCGCGCTGTGGGTGCCCGCCAGCTCGGTCGCGGACGCCCGGCTGGAGGCCGGGGCCGGCCCGCAGATCATCAGCGACAGCCGGACGTTGGTCAGCTCCCCCGTTCTGCTTGCGCTCCGCCCGCAGCTCAAACCCGCGCTGGCCCAGCAGAACTGGGGCACGCTGCCGGGTCTGCAGACCAACCCGACGTCGCTGAACGAGTTGAACTTGCCGGGCTGGGGTTCGCTGCGGCTGGCGCTGCCGCTGAGCGGCGACGCCGACGCGTCGTATCTGGCCGCCGAGGCGGTGGCCGCGGCGTCGGCTCCCGACGGTGCGCCGCCGAGCGCCGGTGCGGGCGCCGTGAACACCCTGGTGGCCGGCCAACCGAAGCTGGCCGACAACACGGCGTCGACCGCCATGGACGCGCTGCTGAACGCCCCCGACCCGGCGTCGGCACCCGTGCATGCCGTCGTCACCACCGAGCAGCAGCTCTACCAGCGCACCACCGAGATGCAGAACGCGGCCCAGACGGTGGCGTCGTGGCTGCCGCCGGGCCCGCCCGCGGTGGCCGACTATCCGACCGTGCTGCTGTCGGGTGACTGGCTGAGCCAGGAACAAGTCAGGGCGGCCAGCGAATTCGCCCGGTACATGCGCAAACCCGAGCAGCTCGCGCAGTTCGCCGAGGCCGGGTTCCGCGCCGGGGAGGGGACGACGCCCGAGAGCGACGTGCTCGACTTCCCGCCGCTCGCCGAGCCGCTGTCGCTGGGCGACGACGCCGCGCGTGCCGCCTTGGCCGCCACGTTGACCGCCCCCGCGGCCAACCCCGCCGTGACGATCATGCTCGACCAGTCGATGCCGACCGACGAAGGCGGCCGATCGCGGCTGGCCAACGTGGTGGCCGCGCTGCAGGCACGCCTGCAGGCGCTGCCCCAGACATCGGCGGTCGGGCTGTGGACCTTCGACGGCACCGCGGGCCGCTCGGTGGTGAGCACCGGGACGCTGACCGATCCGGTCGACGGCCAGCCGCGCTCGGCGGCGCTGAGCGCGGCGCTCGACGCGCAGTCGGCGTCCGGCGGAGGTGCGGTGTCCTTCACCACGCTGCGCCTGGTCTACACGGACGCGTCGGCGAATTACCGTGAGGGACAACCTAACTCGGTGCTCGTCATCACCACCGGACCGCACACCGACAGGACCCTGGACGGGCCGGGCCTGCAGCAGTACATCCGCGGGGCGTTCGACCCGGCGCGTCCGGTCGCGGTCAACGTCATCGACTTCGGCGCCGACTCCGACCGCGAGACGTGGGAGGCCGTCGCGCAGATCACCGGCGGCACCTATCAGAACCTGGAGAGCTCAACCGCTCCGGAACTGAACGCGGCCATCGCGAACATGCTCGGTTAGGCCGGCGCCGACAACAGGCTCAGCGCCGACCTGGCGAACACGTCCGGCACCTCCACCTGCGGGTAGTGCCCGACGCCGGGAAGTTCGACCACCTCTGCGGCGGGCCGCAACTCGCGCAGGCCGTCGAGCACGTTGGTGGTCGCGACGATGTCATCGAGCGCCCACAGAAAGCTCAGCGTCTTGGGCCAGTCGCGCACCGCGCCGTGCCAGCGCTCGGCGTAGCGCACCCGCTCGTCGAGATAGGCGATCAACAGATGCGCGATGCGGTGACCGTCGTTGTGGGCCAACAGCGCCCACTGCGCCTCGGCTTCGGCAGCCGAGAGTGGATGCCCGTCGCTGAACAGCTTGGCGAACCCGCGGATGAACCCGCGGCGGATGACCAGCCGGGCCAGCAGCGGGCCGAGCGGACCGCGCAGCACCTTCTGGCTGGGCCGCAGGCTGGCCCGGTCCAGGATCACGCTGCCGTTGCTCAGCACCGCCCGCTGTAGGTCAAACGGCAAGCGGCCCTGAAGATCTCGGGCGAGCAGTTCGGTGGCCACCGAAGTTCCCATGTCGTGGGCGATCAGCACCACCGGGCCCGCATCGGCCTCGGCAACGACCGTCTGCACGATATCGGCCTGCTCCAGCAGGCTGTAGCGGTGCGGGCGTGGTTTGTCCGAAAGGCCGAAACCCAGAAAGTCCATCGTCAGCCACGCTCTGCCGTGCAGATGCGGGACCACCTGCCGGTAGTCGTAGCTGCTCGACGGGTAGCCGTGCAGCATCAGGATCGTCGGGCCGTCGCCGGGGGCGCTGTGGACGAACACCCTTCCCGCGGGGGTGGTCAGCCAGCGGCCGGCGTCGCGCCACGCGGTCACGTCAGGGGGAAGCACCCGCCCGACGGTAGTCGCCGAACGTTCCTTACCGCTCGAAAAATCGGCGAAGTATCGCGCGGTACGGAACGTTCGGCGAACAATTGGGCCGTCAGGCGAACGCTTCGACCGGCGGGCACGAGCACATCAGGTTGCGGTCCCCGTACGCGCCGTCGATGCGGCGCACCGGCGGCCACACCTTGGGCCGGTAGTTCTTGCCGAGCGGATAGGCGGCCTGCTCACGGGTGTAGGGATGGTCCCACTGCTCGACGAGCAGGCACTCGGCGGTGTGGGGTGCGTTGCGCAGCGGGTTGTCGTCGACGGGCCAGGTGCCGTTGCCGACGTTGTCGATCTCGGCGCGGATCGCGATCATCGCCTCGCAGAACGTGTCGATCTCGGCCAGGCTCTCGCTTTCGGTCGGCTCGACCATCAGCGTGCCCGCCACCGGGAAGCTCATCGTGGGCGCGTGGAAACCGTAGTCGGCCAACCGTTTCGCCACATCGTCGACGGTGACACCGGTCTGCTTGGTGATCGCGCGCAGATCCAGGATGCACTCGTGGGCGACCATGCCGTTCTTGCCGGTGTAGAGCACCGGGTAGTACTCGTCGAGGCGGCGGGCGATGTAGTTGGCCGAGGCGATCGCCGTCAGCGAGGCCGCCCGCAACCCGGCCGCGCCCATCATCCGGATGTAGGCCCAGGTGATCGGCAGGATCGACGCCGATCCGTACGGCGCCGCCGACACGGTGTGGTCGTCGCCGAGTTCGTCGGCCAGCGGATGACCGGGCAGGTACTTGGCCAGATGCGAGCGCACCGCGACCGGGCCGACGCCGGGCCCGCCGCCCCCGTGCGGAATGCAGAACGTCTTGTGCAGGTTGAGGTGGCTGACGTCGCCGCCGAACCGGCCGGGCCGGGCCAACCCGACCAGCGCGTTGAGGTTGGCGCCGTCGACGTACACCTGACCGCCGGCGTCATGCACGGCCGCGCAGATGTCCGTGATGTCGTGTTCGTACACCCCGTGCGTCGACGGGTAGGTGATCATCAACGCCGACAACCGGTCTGCGTGCTCGGACACCTTGGCGCGCAGATCATCGAGGTCGACGTCACCGTTGTCGCGGCAGCCCACCACCACGACCCGCATCCCCGCCAGCGCCGCCGACGCCGCGTTGGTGCCGTGCGCGCTCGACGGGATCAGGCAGACATCACGCTTCGCCTCGCCGCGTTCGGCGTGATAGGCCTGGATCGCCAGCAGACCGGCGTACTCCCCCTGCGAGCCGGCGTTGGGCTGCAGCGACACCGCGTCATAGCCGGTGATGTCGGTCAACCACCGCTCCAGGTCGGCGATCAACTTGCGCAACCCGGGCGTGTCGGCGGCCGGTGCGAACGGATGCTGACGGCCGAACTCCGGCCACGTGATCGGCTCCATCTCCGCGGCCGCGTTGAGCTTCATGGTGCACGACCCGAGCGGAATCATGCTGCGGTCCAACGCGATATCTTTGTCCGCCAGCGACCGCAGGTAACGCATCATCTCGGTTTCGGTGCGGTAGCGGGTGAACGCCGGATGGGTCAGAAACGCCGACGTGCGCGACGCGATCGACGGGCCGTCGAACGCCGAGTCGACCGGCGTCGCCGAGAACGCCGACAGCACCGCGTCCAAGTGCGACGCGGTGGTGGCCTCGTCGCACGCCACCGACACGTGGTCGTCGTCGCCGCACCACACGTTGATACCGCGGGCCTTGGCCTTGTCGCGGATCTCGGCGGCGCGCCCGGGCACCCGGGCCAGCACCGTGTCGAAGAACGCGTCGTGCACCACTTCGACGCCGGCGGCGGTCAGCCCGGCGGCCAGCGCGCGGGCCCGGTCGTGCACCCGGCGGGCGATGCCGGTCAGCCCGTCGGCGCCGTGATAGCTGGCATACATCGCGGCCAGCACCGCCAGCAGCACCTGCGCGGTGCAAATGTTGCTGGTCGCCTTGTCCCTGCGGATGTGCTGTTCGCGGGTTTGCAGCGCCAGCCGGTAGGCCGGCGACCCGTCGGCGTCCACGGACACCCCGACCAGCCGGCCGGGCAGCTGGCGGGCCTGCTTGCTGCGCACGGCCAGGTAGCCGGCGTGCGGGCCGCCGAAGCCCATCGGCACCCCGAACCGTTGCGTGGTGCCGAAGGCGACGTCGGCGCCGAGCTCACCGGGCGGGGTGATCAAGGTCAGCGCCAGCAGGTCGGCGCCGATCGCGACCAGCGCGCCCCGCTCGTGGGCCCGCTCCACCAGCTCGGTCCAGTCGACGACGGCCCCGCTGGCGCCGGGCAGCTGCGTGATGACACCGAAGAACTCGCCGTCTGGCAGCCCCTGGCGCAGGTCGGCGGTGACGATCTCGATGCCGAGCGGCTCGGCTCGGGTGGCCAGCACCGCGGCGGTCTGCGGATAGACGTCGGCATCCACGGCCAGCCGGTTCGACGTGCCCTTGACCGCCCGGTGCATCAGCGTCATCGCCTCGGCGGCCGCGGTGCCCTCGTCGAGCATCGACGCGTTGGCCACCTCGAGGCCGGTGAGGTCGGTGACCATGGTCTGGAAGTTCAGCAGCGCCTCCAGCCGGCCCTGGCTGATCTCGGGCTGGTAGGGCGTGTAGGCGGTGTACCAGGCCGGGTTCTCGATGATGTTGCGCCGCAACACCGGCGGGGTCAGCGTGTCGAAGTAGCCCTGCCCGATCATCGACACCGCGACGGTGTTGGCGTCGGCCATCTCCCGCAGCTCGGCCAGCGCCTTCTCCTCGCTGGCGGCCGGCATCAGCTGATCCAGCCCGGGTGCGCGTCCGTCGGAGGCGACCGCGTCGAGGATCCCGGCGGGCACCGCCTTGTCGGCGAGTTCGTCGAGGGACGCCACGCCGATGGTCTCGAGTATGGTCGCGACCTCTTCGGCGTCGGGGCCGATGTGGCGGTCTGCGAAGTTGGGCTGGTGATGATCGAACACTGGCGAGTACTCCAGACACATGAAGGTTGAGAACCGCTGGGTTCCTCTCCCTCTGTCGTCAACCCGGTCCGGGTGCCTGAGAGATTCGGCGCCGCTCCGACAGAATCGGGACAACGCCTTTCCCCATGGGCGGGTGGGCGCGCGCCCACCGCTTTCCAGAGGCATCGGGGTCTCGTGCGGTCCTGGGTGCCTGAGAGGTTGACGGAGAGGTATTGCTCCTTCGGCGTCCGTGGCTGGTTGCCACGGAACTCTCCCGCACAAGGGCGATGCGGTGACGAGTTTACCGCGACCGCCCCGGAGCGGCGGATTAGCGGCGCAACGTCAGCCGATCTTGCGGTCGCGGTGCTTGCGCCGCGACGCCAGCTCGTCCTCGGGGGCGGCGATGGACTCGCCGCCGTCGGCGCGCTCGCCCGGGAAGTCGGCGATCGCACCGGTCAGCTCGCGCATCGCACCGGAGACGGCGATGCCGAACACCCCTTGGCCGCCCTGCAGCAGGTCGACGACTTCTTCGGCCGACGTGCATTCGTAAACCGTGGTGCCGTCGGAAAACAGCGTGATGTTGGCCAGATCACGCACGCCGCGCTGACGCAGATGGTCGACGGCGACGCGGATGTTGTGCAGCGAGATGCCGGTGTCGAGCAGCCGTTTGACGATCTTGAGGACCAGGATGTCCTTGAACGAGTACAGCCGTTGGCTGCCCGAACCCGCCGCGCTGCGGATCGACGGCACGACCAGTGAGGTGCGGGCCCAGTAGTCCAGCTGGCGGTAGGTGATGCCGGCGATCTGGCAGGCGCTGGGCCCGCGGTAGCCGACCAGTTCGTCGGGTACGGAGTCGTCGGGAAAAAGTCCTGCCTGCACGGGTTCGCTGGGTGCCGTCACTTCCGATTCCGCGGGGCCGCTAGCAGAGGTCAGGTCCAACTGCTCTTGACGTGGCGTGTCTCCCACTTCCGAAATCCTCTCGCCGATCGAACCCGCTCCGTAGTCCCGCGTGGGGCGCACATTTGCCGAGCCCGAGTGTGTCGAGCATACGCTTTTCGCCGAGCCCGCGACTGTCCATCAGTGGACCGGCACGTCAAAGTATGGCTGCCCGCTTCCCGGTAGCCGGATACCCGCACCGCGTGTCGACGGCGACGAGACGCTACCGTGACAAACGTCGTGGGCCCCCACGCCAGTCGCGAACTAGGTCGCCTTGAAGTCGTCGGGCGACACGCTGTCGAGAAACTCCTTGAACTTCTCGACCTCGTCCTCGCGGACCGCGCCGGCCGCTTCGTCGTCGCTCTCGTCGGGAATCAGCAGGCCGGCCTCGGCAAGCACCGCCTCTTCGACGTATATCGGCACACCGACGCGCAGCGCAATCGCCACCGAATCCGACGGCCGCGCCGACACCTTGATATCCCGGTCAAAGATCAGGTCGGCGTAGAACGTGCCTTCCTGCAGGTCGACGATCCGCACTTCTTTGAGCGAATGGCCAAGCGCACCAATGAGATCTCGGATCAGATCGTGCGTCAGCGGCCGGGCGGGTTCCACGCCCTGCTGCTCGAGCGCGATCGCCGCCGCCTCTGACTGGCCGATCCAGATCGGCAGATAGCGGTCACCGTTCGATTCGCGGAGCAGCAGAACCGGCTGGTTCTGTGGCTGCTCCACGCGAATGCCGACCACACGCACCTCACCCATCTGTGCCTGCCTTCCGCACCAAGAAGCCGTCCAAAACGAGTCTAATCCTCAGCGATCCAGAACGTCGCGTACAGCCGACTTGATCAGCGACGTGTGCAGCATGATCGCCAGCGCGGCCACCTCGCGGGCGAGATCGTCGCCGCGCTCCCGCGCACCCGCCTTACCCGCCTTGGCCACCGGCCCGGCGATCTGGGCGATCAGGTCGGACTGGCGGTCGGCCGCCGAGCGGAAGGCCCGCAGATGGCGCGGTTCCACGCCGTATTCGGCCAGCGCACGGGCGCACTGGGCGATCACCACCGAATGTTCGTCGAAGAAGCCGGCGGGTCCGGTGGTGATCACGCCGGCCTTGACCAACGCGGTCAACATTTCGTCGTCCACGCCCGACCGCGACACCAGATCCTCCCGCGACAGCCGCACCTGCGTCGGGGCCACCGAGGCCGCGGTGCTGACGTGCGCGGCGGACAGGTCGGTGGCGTCGTCACCGGATACCGGCACCAAACGCGGTACGCCGTAAGCGGATCCGCTCTGCGGGGGCAACTCACCGTCGGGCTGCGCGTCGAGCTGGGCCTTGATGACCTTCAACGGCAGGTATTGGTCGCGTTGGGCGGTCAGGATGAACCGCAGCCGAGCGCAGTCGTAGGCGGTGAACCGCCGATAACCCGACGCGGTGCGCTCCGGAGTGACCAGCCCTTCGGCCTCCAAGAACCGGATCTTGGAAATCGTCACGTCCGGGAAGTCCGGTCGCAGCAGATCAAGGACCGCTCCGATCGACATCCCAGTGAGCGCGGGAGTGTCGGGCGCCGTCACTTAGGTGCCTGGACCGCTGTCGTCGCTCTTGGGACCGGTGAGAAAGACCAGCCGGAACTTGCCGATCTGGACCTCGTCACCGTTGGCCAGCACCGCGGAGTCCACCGGTTCGCGGTTGACGTAGGTGCCGTTGAGGCTGCCGACGTCGACGACCTGGAACTCGCCGCTTTCCAGCCGGAACTCGGCGTGGCGGCGGCTCACCGTGACGTCGTCGAGGAAGATGTCGCTGTCGGGGTGGCGGCCCGCGGAGGTCGTGGGCTGGTCGAGCAGGAACCGCGAGCCGGCGTTGGGTCCGCGTTTGACGACGAGCAACGCCGAGCCGACGGGCAAGCCCTCCACACCGGAGACAGCGCCCTCGGCGCCGGCCGCCGCCGGGGCGTCCAGTTCGTTGAGGAAGTCGGCGCGGAAGACCGATGTCGTTTCCACGGTGACTTCGTCAGACGCCTGATCAGCCCCAGAGTTCTTGTCCTTATCCGTCACCCGCTGCTCCTTACTGGCTGCTGTGGCGATACAGGGCCGAGCCCCAGCCGTAGTGCGTCTGACACCGACCGTACCGCGCAGTAGACGTCATTGTGCCCACCACCGCCGGATCCGCCGCGAGATCGACGTCCGGTGTGCAAAACCCTAACAACCGTCATTCGGACACTGCGGCGCGGTAGCCGTCGGCATCAAGAAGCCCGCCCAGCGCCTCTTCTGCCGCCGACGGGTCCACCTGCAGATCGACCAGCCAGCCCTCACCGTAGGGGTCGGAGTTGACCAGCTGCGGATTGCCTTCCAGATCGCCGTTGACGGCAACGACTTTCGCGCTGACCGGGGCGTAGAGATCCGAAACCGACTTGGTCGACTCCACCTCGCCGAAGGACTCGCCCGCGGTCACGTCGGCACCGACGTCGGGCAGCTGCACGAACACCACGTCACCCAGCGCGGACTGGGCGTAGTCGGTGATGCCGACGCGCACGGTGTCGTCGCCGGTGCGCAGCACCCACTCGTGTTCCTCGGTGTACTTCAGGTCGGCTGGGATATCGCTCACTGCGCTCCTAATTTTTCACTCACTGCCTTGGCCTCATTTAACCGGCTGAGCGTATTGGCGGGGTTTCGGTTGCCGCAAGGCGGTCACATCGACCCGGTCGGCCTGCTGCACCGTCATGGTGCCGCCCACCCGCTCGATACTGTCCTTCGCGCCGCCCGGAATATTCATCGCCGCCGCCAACGTCGGCGGATCACCAATCGCCACAACGGTATACGGTGGATGCAGGGTGATGTTGTCGATGACGAGCGCGCCGGGCGCGCCCGCCACCCAGGTGTCGACACCCACCCGCACCGAGGTTTGTTGGGAATCCCCTCGGCCCTGAATCTCCATGGCCTCGGCGCCGGCGTTGCGCAGTTCGTTGATGACGTCCAGCAGCGTCTCGGCGGGCACGCCCGGTGTGGTGTCGGTGATGGTCAACGTCACACCGGGCCCGGTGGCCGGCACCGTGCCGATCATGATCGACAACGCGGCCAGCCGGGCCTGGGCGTTCTCGATGGCCGCCTGGTCGCTGGTTCCCGACGCCTCCAGTTCGACCAGCGTGCGCTGCAGTTCGGCGACCTCGGTGTTCAGCGCCGCCTCGCGTTGCTGCAGCGAGTCGAGCAGCACCAGCAGGTCGGCCGGTCGCGCCGTCTCCAGGGAGTCCCCGGATTCGGTCTGCCGCACCTGGGTGACGATCGCGACGCCGAGCAGCAGGCACAACAACACCGCCAAGGTGCCGAACACCACCTGTGAGCGTCGCCGCCGCGCGCCGGCGACCGGTTGCGTCGGCTCGTCGGGCGGCGACTGGTGTTTGCCCCCGGCGCGAATCGCGGTGTCGTCGGGGCGGTCTGGCTCCGGCGTGTGCTCAGGTGGATGCTGGGTCACGGACTACGCCCCGAACAATCTGCGCCGCAATGCGGCGGCGTTACCGAAGATCCGTATCCCGAGCACGACGATGATCGCCGTGGACAACTGGGTGCCCACCCCGAGTTGGTCGCCGAGGTAGACGATCAGTGCGGCCACCAGCACGTTGAACACGAAGGACACCACGAACACCTTGGCGTCGAAGATGCGCTCGAGGTAGGCGCGCAACCCGCCGAACACCGCATCCAGCGCGGCCACCACGGCGATCGGCAGGTAGGGCTGGACGAATTCGGGGACGTCGGGCTGAAACACCAACCCGAGCACGATGCCGATGACGAGTGCGGCGATTCCGATCATGCGTGGTTACTGACCAATCTGCTTGGCGAAGTTGACTTCCCGTACCGAACCGGCGGGCACCGTGACGGTGTCGGTGGCACTGACCTGCACGCCCACCCCGTACGAGATCTCCAACAGCCGAAGCCGCTGCAGGCCGGGGCTGCGTTCGAAGATGTCCTTCATCGTGTTGGGCGGTCCGACCGCCAGGATGACGTACGGGCTGACGATCGGCTGATTGTCCACCAGGATGCCGCCGCCGGCCTGCCGGACGGTGACGTTGGGCCCGACCCGCACGCCGCCCACCGACACCGCCTCCGCACCGCTGGCCCACAGCGAGTTGACCAGCAGCTGCAGATCGCGGTCCAGGATCACCTGTTGGCTTCCGGGCAGCCGTTGTTTGGATACGTCGGTGAGGTTCTGCGAGACGCCCGGATCGGTGACCGTGATCGTCAAGCCGGGGCCGATCACGCCGGTGGCGGCCGCGGCGAAGTCCGCGTCGTCCAGTTCGTCCAACAGCTGTTGGCCGCGGGCGTCGCCTTCGAGGCGGCTGCGGCGTTCGGCGCCGACCTGTGCGGCCAACGCGTCGCGGCGCGCGGCGAGATCGGCGGTCGCGGACTCGGCCGAGCGCACGCTGCCCGCCAGCGCGTGCTGGGTTTCGCGGACACCGGGGGCGGTGCTGCGGGCCTGGGCCGCGGCGGTGGCGAACACGACGGCGATCAGCAGCGCACCGCAGAGCTGCCAGGCGAGGTTCTGCCATTTCGGGCGGCGCTTGCCTTCGGCGCGGGCTTGGGCGGCCGCGGCGTAGCCGGGGTCCAGATGCTCGGTCAGCAACGACCGCAGCAGCGACGGCACCGGGATCAACGTCGGCTTGTCGGCTGCGTGAGCGCTGCGGCCGGCGTTCGGGTCGTACCCGCCCAGCGATTTGCGGAAGCTTTGGGTCATCGCGCCACCTTGGGCATGCGGCGGATCACCAGGCCCACCTGCAGCAGATACAGCACACCCGACCACACATACATGGCGAGCCCCCAGATCAGAAACCCCCACCCGCAGGCCAGGATCACGCGGCTCCACAGCGCATCCCACTGCCCCAACAGGATCAGTGGCAGACCCGACATCAACGCGAACGTGGCCGCCTTGCCGATGTAGGTCACCGGCAGGGCCGTGAGCCCGCGGGCGCGCAGCGCCGGCAGCGTCGCGGCCAGCGCGGCGTCGCGGACGAGTAGGGTCGCCACGATCCACCACGGCAGCGAGCCGTGAAACGCCATCGCCACCGGGACCACCAGCATGTAGATGCGGTCGACCGTCGGATCGAGCAACTCCCCCAGCCGCGACGACTGGTTGTCGACGAGCCGGGCGATCTTGCCGTCGGCCCAGTCGGAGAACCCGCTGAACATCAGCACGCCCACCGCCCAGGCGGTGGCGTCGGCGGCCAGCAGCAGCCACAGAAACACCGGCACCAGCGCCAGGCGCACCGCGCTGAGCACGTTGGGGACGGTCAGCACCCGGTCGCGGGCGGAACCTGTGGTATCCGGCGGCGAAGGCGCCCGGCCATGCGCCTCGGTCATGGGCTAAACCTAGCGGAACACCCCGGGCAGGCTAAGCGCAGAGAGCGAGTCGTCGGCGAGCGGATTGTCGTGGACCATGTAGGTCCACGTCGAGGTGGGCCGCGCCAGTTTGGACAAGTCCACGCCGGGTTCGTCCTCGATGGACTGCGCGGTCTCGAACGTCTGCTGGGCGGCCTCGATCGCGTCGGCGGCCAGCGAGGCGAACGCGTCGACGGCCATCCGGTGAAACTCGTCGATCGGGGTCTGGTTACCCAGCGCCCGCAGGTGGATGCTCTCGCGGATGTCGGACAGGTACGCCAGGTGGTCGGCCCAGCCCCGGTCCAGGTGATACAGCATGATCAGCCGGCAGATCTTCTCCAGCTTCTCCTCGCCGAGGTTCTCGACCAGTTCGGCGTAGCGCTTCGGTGACCGCTCCTCGAGCTCCTCACGGGCAACTGCGGTGCGCAGCAACGTGTTTCGACGTTCGACGATAATGCCGCGCTGCTGCGCGATCAGCTGGTTGTAGCGCCAGTTGTTGGCGTGGATGTCGAGCATCCGGCCCTCGGCGATGCGCTGCGCGTTGTCCAGCAGGGACGCGGCCTTGGGGCTGACGACGCGCCCGGTGTCGTCGGTGTCCATCGGGAGCTTGTTGGGCTCGAGATGGGCGACGACCACGTCGTCTTCCCAGCTGGAGAAGAACACCGACGAGCCGGGATCGCCCTGGCGGCCCGCGCGGCCGCGCAACTGGTTGTCGAGCCGCTCGGTGTGGTGGCGGCCGGTGCCGACGACGTGCAGCCCGCCGAGTTCGGCGACCTCTTTCTTCTTGTCCGACTGGTCGTCGGCATCGGATCCGCCGAGCCGGATATCGGTGCCGCGCCCGGCCATCTGGGTGGACACCGTGACGCTGCCGAGCTTGCCGGCCTCGGCGATCACCGCGGCCTCCTCGGCGTCGTTCTTGGCGTTGAGGACCACGGCGGCGACGCCGGCCTTGACCAGCTGCCGGTGCAGATCCTCGGATTCGGCGACGTCGTGGGTGCCGACCAGCACGGGTTGGCGGGTTGCGTGCACTTCCCTGATGTGCTCGACGATGGCGTCGTTCTTGGCGGCCTGGGTGGCGTACACCCGGTCGGGCTCGTCCTGGCGAATGTTGGGGGTATTCGGCGCAATTGGGGAAACGGCCAGCTTGTAGAACTGGCGCAGCTGCTCACCGGCCGCCAGCGCGGTGCCGGTCATCCCGCACACCCTCGGGTACCGGTTGATCAGCGCCTGCACGGTGATGGTGTCGAGCACCTCACCGGTCTCGGTGGTCTCGATGCCCTCCTTGGCCTCGACGGCGGCCTGCAGACCGTCGGGCCAGCGTTGCAGCTGGGCGATGCGGCCGCGCGAGGCGTTGATCAGGCGCACCGCGCCGTCGCGGACGATGTAGTGCACGTCGCGCTGCAGCAGCACGTGCGCGTGCAGTGCCACGTTGATCTCGGTGAGCGTGCTGCCGACGTGCTCCTCCGAGTACAGGTCGATGCCGCCGAGCTTGGCCTCCAGCTTTCTGGCGCCGACGTCGGTGAGGTGCACGTTGCGGTTGTCGTCGTCGGTGTCGAAGTCCAGGCCAGCGGTGAGGTCACCGACCATCTGGATGATTTCGACCTTCGGCGTCTCCCGGTGGGTGGTTCCGGCCAGCACCAGCGGCACCAGCGCCTCGTCGACCAGCACCGAGTCGGCCTCGTCGATCAGCGCCACATCGGGGTTCGGCGACACCAGGTCGGCGACATCGGTGGCCAACTGGTCGCGCAGCACGTCGAAACCGACCTCGTTCACCGAGGCGTAGGTGACGTCGCAGCGGTAGGCCGCGCGGCGCTCCTCGGCGGTGGACTTCTCCGTGATCCAGCCGACCGTCAACCCGAGCGCCTCCAGCAGCGGGCCCATCCACTCGGCGTCGCGGCGGGCGAGGTAGTCGTTGATCGTGATGACGTGCACGCGCCTGCCGCCGAGCGCATAGCCGGCCGCGGCGATCGCACCGGAGAGCGTCTTGCCCTCGCCGGTGGCCATCTCGACCACGTCTCCTGCCAACATCCGCAGCGCACCGAGCAGCTGGACGTCGAACGGGCGAAGCGCGGTCGTACGCTCGGCGGCTTCGCGGGTGATCGCCAGAAACTGCGGGATGTCGGTGGAGTCGGCCAGGTCCTCGAGGTTCAGCAGCTTGGCGGCCTTGCGCAGTTGTTCGGCGTCGAGGTCGGCGGCTCGCTCGTCGAACTCGGCCGACTTGCGCACCTGCGCCATCGACTGCGCCTGATCCCGGTCGGTGCTCGCGCCGAGCAGTTTCCAGAACCGGTTGCTGACACGACCTGTCGTGCGGGTCTTGGTCTTAGCCACACAGATACGGTACGCGTCCCTGCTCACCGGCCGGCGAGCCTGCGGCCTCAGGCCAGGTTCGAGCGGCGCGGGTAGGCCACCGTCGGATCGGTCAGCGCATTGACCACCGCCGGAACCCCCGCCGAGAACGCGCGCTGCAGGGCCGGGCGCAGCTCGGCCGGCGTCGACACCAGCTCGCCGTGCCCACCCAGCGCCGCGACCACCTCGTCGTAGCGGGTGCCCGGCCGCAGATCGGCCACCACCGAGTACCCGTACAGCATCTCCATCGGATGTTTCTCCAGCGCCCAGATGCCGTTGTTGCCGATGACCGACACCACCTGGACACCGTGGCGGATCAGCGTGTCCCACTCCATACCGGAGAACCCGAACGCGCCGTCGCCCTGCAGCAGCACCACCTGGCGGTCGGGCCGGGCCAGCTTGGCGGCCAGCGCATAGCCGGGGCCGGAGCCCAGACAGCCGAACGGCCCGCTGTCCAGCCAGGCGCCCGGCACGTAGCTGTCGATCACCCGGCCCGCATACGAGCCGAAATCGCCCGCGTCGATGACGACGATGGCGTCGCGGTCCAGCAGCGCCTTCAATTCGGCGTAGACCCGCATCGGGTGAAGCGGTGCGCGGTCGTCGGCCAGGTCGGCGGTCTCGGCTTGCCGCGCGGCGCTCTCCACCGTGCGCAACTGTTCGATCCAGTCCGCATGTCCGGCCGGGGTGGCCGCCGACAACGCGGCCAGGATCTGGCCCAGATCGCCGTAGAGGCCGGCCGCCACCTCGCGGGGATGCGGACGCTGCGGTGCGACGCGGTCGGCGACCACAAGCTTGGTCTCGGCCCCGAACACCCCGCCGAAGCCGAGCCGAAAGTCCAGCGGTACGCCGATCACCAATGCAACATCGGCCTCCCCCAACGCTTTTGAGCGGGCCCTGGAGAACGCGAGCTCGTGGTCGGCGGGCACGGTCCCGCGGGCCATACCGTTCATCAGGACCGGGATCCGCAGCGTCTCGGCGAGGTCGCGCAGCGCGGTCTCGCCGTGCCCCCACCAGACGTTGGTGCCTGCCATGATGACGGGCCGCTGCGCCTGCGACAGCAGACGCACAGCGGTGTCGACGGCATCTCCGTCGGGTGCCGCGCCCGCGGGCGCACCGGTCAGCGCGCCGGGTGCGCCGTCGTCGCGGGCCTCGCTGAACACGTGGTCCATCGGGAAGTCGACGAACGCCACGCCCGAGGGGGCGCCGACGGCGGCGCGCAGCGCCGTGTCGATCAGCGGCCCGACGGCATCGGGGCCATCCGCGGTCGCGGCGAACCGGGCCAGCGGCGCCACGAACGGGACGTGGTCGATCTCCTGCAGCGAACCCTGCCCCCACCGCAGTGCCGGGGCCCGTCCGCCCAGCACCACCAGCGGCGACTGGTTCTGCTGGGCGGCGGCCATCGCGCTCATGCCGTTGGTGACGCCGGGCCCGGCGGTCAGCGCCGCGACACCGGGCACGCGGGTGACCTTGGACCAGCCTTCGGCGGCGAACGCCGCGGTCTGCTCGTGGCGGGTGTCGATCAGCCGGATGTTCTCGGCGCGGCAGCCGTCGTAGATCGAGAACAGATGGCCACCCGAAAGCGTGAAGATCGTGTCGATGCCGCTGGCCCGCAGCCGGCGGGCGATCAGGTGGCCCGCGTTCACCGTGGCGGGCTCCGCAGCGTCGGTGCTCATACCGGGAGCATAATCACCGGGTGCCCAGCCCCAGCCAAACCCAAGTGCTCATCGCCGGCGCGGGGCCGGTCGGTCTCACCGCCGCCATCGAGTTGACCCGTCGCGGTGTGGACTGTCGCATCGTCGATCCACTGCCCGAACCGCCGCAATACGCGAAAGCCGTTGGGGTGCAACCACGTACACTCGAAGTCTTCGAAAGTATGGGTGTGCTGGACCGCATCCTGGACGCGGCGATCTCGATGCACGGCCAGATCGTCTACGTCAACGGCGAGAAGACCGCGCAGCTCGACCTGACATTGCCTCTCGACGTGCCGTTCGGTTTCATCGCGATTCCGCAGTACGCCACCGAGCGGGTGCTGACCGCCGAACTCACCGCCTGCGGTGGGCGGATTGAGCGCGGGGTCGCGTTGACCGGGTTCGAACAAGACGCTGACGGCGTGACCGCGACGCTGGCTGGTGACGGCGGTGACGAGACGTTGCGCGCGGGCTTTCTCGTCGGCGCCGACGGCGCCCACAGCACGGTGCGCAAGGGCCTGGGCCTGATGTTTGAGGGCGCGGCCTTCGACGAGCAGTACATGCTCGGCGACGTCGAGGTGGACTGGTCGATGCCGCGCGGGTACGGCGTGCGGTCGATGCACCAGACCGGCGCAAGCACCGACGACCTGCTGGTGTGCATCCCACTGCCGGGCCGCAACCGCTACCGGATGTCCATGCTGGTGCCCGATGAGCTCAGCGCTGCTGCCCCCGACGGCGTGGCGCACGGCTTCGAAGGTGGCCGCAAACCCGAACTGCACCACATCCAGGCCGTGCTCGATCGGTTGTCTCCCGAGCCGACGACCGCGCGAAACCTGCGCTGGTCCTCGGTGTTTCGCATCAGTCACCGCATCGTGGACTCGTATGGCCGGGATCGAGTGTTCGTCGCGGGAGACGCGGCCCACATCCACCCGCCCACCGGTGCGCAGGGCATGAACACCGGCATCCAGGACGCGCACAACCTGGCGTGGAAGCTGGCGCTGGCCGCCGCCGGGCACGCCTCGGCGGAGTTGCTCGGCAGCTACGACGCCGAGCGGCGCCCCGTCGGCGAGGAGGTGGTGGGCCGGACCGTGCGCAGCGCACGCGACGGTATCGGCGCCGATTCCACCGATGTCGGGTTCGTCATACGCCGCGAGGCGCAACTGCTCATCGACTACGCGGACAGCCCGATCGTGTCGCCCGGAGCCGCCGGGCCGGCGACGCCCGGGCCCCGTGCGGGCACCCGGGCACCGGATGTCAGCGGGTTGACCCGCGCCGCGGTTACCGCCCCGGTGCGGCTGTTCACCTTGTTCGGACGTGGACACACCGTGTTGCTCTACGCCGGCGAGCAGCACGGGGCCGGCGACCTCGAGCGTTTCGAGCGCGTAGTCGACCGGGCGGTCAGGGCCGCCCACGGTCAGGCCAGGGGGTATCTGATCGCGGCGCCCGGAGCCGACGTCGCCGCCACCACGTTGCCGCTGATCCGCGACACCGGCGGGGACTTCGCCCGCGCCTACGCAACCGGCGCAGAAGCGGCGTTCGTCGTGCGGCCCGACGGCTACCTCGGTTTCGCCGCGCCGCGCGTCGACGCCGACGCGGTGGTCAACCACCTGCGGGCGACATTCGCCGCGCCGCCCTCGGCGGCGAACAGTTGAGCTCTCGGCAGCGCTGATCGCGTTTCGGAAAGGTACCTTGCCCGCATGGAAAGTTTTGTCCCGACGCTGGACTGGGGACACGAGCTGTGGACTTCGTTGGTCTGGGTCGCGCGCGCCTGGGTGATGGCGGCGATCGCCACGCTGATCGTCGTGGTGCTGATCGCCAAATTCACCACGTGGGGGCGCCAGTTCTGGCGCATCACCGGCGGCTACTTCAAGGGCCCCGAAAGCGTCAAGGTCTGGCTCTGGCTGGCCGCCCTGCTGCTGTCGGTGATCGTAGGTGTTCGGCTCTCGGTGCTGTTCACCTATCAGGGCAACGACATGATGACCAGCTTCCAGGTGGTGGCGTCCGGCCTTGGTACCGGCGACGCCGCCGTCAGGGACTCCGGCGAGGCCGGCTTCTGGATGTCGATGCTGGTCTTCGCGCTCCTGGCGGTCCTGCACGTCGCGCGCATCATGCTCGACCTGTTCATGACCCAGCGGTTCATGCTGGCCTGGCGGGTGTGGCTGACCGACCGCCTCACCACCGACTGGCTCGACGACAAGGCCTACTACCGCACCCGGTTCATCGACGACACGATCGACAACCCCGATCAGCGCATCCAGCAGGACATCGACATCTTCACCGCCGGGGTGGGCGGACTACCGAACACCCCCAACAACACCTCGACGGCCACCCTGCTGTTCGGCGCGGTCAACGCCGTCGCCTCGATGATCTCGTTCACCGCCATTCTGTGGAACCTGTCGGGCACGCTCACGCTGCCGGTGGTCGGGATCGCCGTGCCCAAGGCCATGTTCTGGATCCTGCTGGCCTACGTGCTGTTGGCGTCGGTCTTCGCGTTCTGGATCGGCAGGCCCATCATCTGGTTGTCGTTTCGCAACGAGAAGTACAACGCCGCTTTCCGGTACGCGCTGGTCAGGTTGCGCGACGCCGCAGAGGCGGTCGCTTTCTACCGCGGCGAACTCGCCGAACGCACGGGCCTGCGGCGCCTGTTCGCGCCGGTGGTGTCCAACTACAAGCGCTACATCAACCGCATGATGGGGTTCTACGGGTGGAACCTCTCGATGGACCAGATCATCGTGGTGCCGCCCTACCTGCTGCAGTTCCCGCGGTTTCTGTCCGGCGAGATCACCCTGGGCGCGATGACACAGACCGCCGCGGCGTTCGGCAACATCGAGCAGGGCCTCTCGTTCTTCCGCAACGCCTACGACCAGTTCGCCGGATACCGGGCGGCGATCATCCGGCTGCACGGCCTGGTGCTCGCCAACGACCAGGGCCGGGCGTTGCCGGAGCTGACCACGAACGCCTGCGTCGACGGCACCGTGGAACTCACCGACGTGGAGGTCCGCACGCCCGACGGCAAGCAACTGGTCAAACCGCTCGACATGCGGCTGGAAGTCGGCGACACGTTGGTGATCACCGGGCCGTCCGGTAGCGGCAAGACCACCCTGCTGCGCAGCCTGGCCCAGCTGTGGCCGTTCACCTCGGGGGCGTTGACGCGCCCGTGCGGACCCAACGAGACGATGTTCCTCTCGCAGCTGCCCTACGTGCCGCTCGGTGACCTGCGCACGGTGGTGAGCTACCCGAGCGAAGTGGGCAGCATCGACGACGAGATGTTGCGTCACACGCTGACCAAGGTGGCGCTGTCGCATCTCGTGGACCGCCTCGACGAGGTCGACGACTGGGCCAAGGTGCTCTCCCCCGGCGAACAGCAGCGGATCGCGTTCGCCCGCATCCTGTTGACCAAACCCAAGGCGGTCTTCCTCGACGAGTCCACGTCTGCGCTCGACGAGGGCCTGGAGTTCCTGCTCTATGACCTCGTGCGCACCGAACTGCCCGACACCATCCTGGTTTCCGTCAGCCACCGCAGCAGCGTGGAACAACATCACACCCACGAGCTCAAGCTGCTCGGCGACGGTGAGTGGCGGCTCGGCCGCATCCAGGACGAGCCGGTACCCGTTTAAAGCTTGTCGGCGTGCGCCCCTGCCCGCCGCGCTGCGTGTCCACCCGCCCGCCGCCCGAAGAACGACCCCTCGCCCAGCTGCGTGCCGCTGGCGTAGCCCTTGCCGTCCTGGGCGATGTTGGACGCGCACGCGCCTGCCGCGTACAAGCCCGGCACGACGCTGCCGTCCTCGCGCAGCACCTCGCCGTCGATCGACACCGCCAGACCGCCCATCGTGAACCCCGAATACATCGCCACGCCCAGCGACAGGTCGAAGGCGGCCCACGGCCCCTTGTCTTGGGCCGCAAGGTATTCGGGTTGTTTGTGGAAGTCGGGGTCCGCGCCGCGAGCGGCGTCGGTGTTGTAGCGCTCGAGGGTGGCCGCCAGGTTGCCTTCCGGAATGCCAAGCGCGGCTTCCATTTCGGCGATCGTCTCCCAGCCGTCGATGAACTTGATCAGCGGCATCTCGGGCATCTGCATGTGCGCTTCGTCGACGACCAGGTATGCCTTCTGCTCGGGCTGCTCCAGCACGAACGCCGAAGTCCGCGAGTGGTAGGAGTCCTCGGCGACGAACCGCTTACCATCCTTGTTGACGATGACGCCGGTCAGCAGGATCTCCGGCGGATAGGCCGCCGCGGTGATGAACAGCTGGTCCAGGTTCTTGGCGACGCCGCCCGCCGAGACGCCCATCCGGATGCCCAGGCCGTCGTCGTGCGGGTTGCCCAGGATGTAGGGCTCCACCACGCCGTGGTGTTTGGTTTTTCGCTGCTGGCCCAACGCCGGGGTGTGGCGCGCGACCATCTCGGGGTTCATCGCGAACCCGCCCGCGGCGATGATCACCGACTTGGCCCTGACCGCGCCGGTGTCGCGGAAGTGCTTCCAGGCCACCCCGACCACCGACCCGTCGTCGACGACGAGGTTGGTCACCCCGGTCTCGTAGCGGATGTGCACGCCCAGGTCGGTGGCGCGCTTGAGCAGCAGGTCGATGACCATGGCGGCGCCGCCCAACTCACCCGGTACGGGCACGGAGTGGCCGCGCGGCGCCGGTTTGGCCTGTTCGCAGAACGGCCACACCTTCTCGTTGCCGGTGTAGGACAGGCCTTCGGTGCCCGGCGGGACGACGACCTTGCCCGGGTAGTAGCTGCGCTCGAACTGAAACCCCAAGTCCTCCAACCAGTTGAAGTGCTCGACGGAGCCTTCGCAGTAGGCGCGGATCTTGTCGTGCTCGGGGTCGCGCGACATCGCGACGAGGTACTTGTACATCTCCTCGGCGCTGTCGTCGTGCCCGGTGGCCTGCTGCACGGCGGTGCCGCCGCCGAGATAGAAGTGCCCGCCGGCCATCGAGGTCGTCCCGCCCGCTGCGGCCGCGCGTTCCAGCACCAGCACCGACGCGCCCGCGGCCGCCGCGCTGACCGCCGCGCAGCCGCCGGCGATGCCGAAACCGATGACGACGACGTCGACCTCGTCGGACCACGCCGCCACCTCGGCCGCGTCGACGGTGTCGGGAATGTCCAGTTCGCTCACTGTTGCTCCTGTTTGATGTAGTCGAAGAACGCGCGAATCTCGTCGGGCACGTAGGCGATCTCGAGGTAGGGCACGCCGGGGGCTTCGATGTAGGCGAACTCCATACCGCCCGGCATCACGCCGCGCTGCACCGCCTCGGCGCCGCGTTCGGCCAGTGCCGCGTCCACGTCGTCGACCTCCACGCAGATGTGATGCAACCCCGGCCCGGCGCGGTCGAGGAACTCCGTGTAGATGCTGTCCCCGCGCACCGGCGCGATGATCTCCAACTGGGTGTCCCCGGCGTAGCTCAGCGAGATGGCGGCGACGAAATCCGCGGGACGGCCGCGGTAGGTGCAGGCATCGGGGGCGAAGTGCACCTCGGGCATGCGGATCCACTTCTTGGCGCCGAGCAGCGCGGTCAGCGCCGCTTCGGTGGCGTCGAGATCCCGGGTCACCCACGCAATCTGGACAGGTGTCTGGGCAAGCATCGCGTCGAGGATATCGCCGCCCCGCACCGTTGGCTAGAACGTGTTCTAGTTCAGCCTTCGCCGAGGTAGGCCGCAAGACAGCGATCGGCCATCTCCCGCGCGGCGACGGGGTCTTCGCCCCGGGCCACGTTCGCGTCGTACCACCGCTCGCTGGACAGTGCCAGAAAGCGCCGGCCGTCGTCGGTGCCCAGCCATCGCTGTCCGTCCGCGGGGTCGACGGACTCCCCCGTGCGCAGATGGATCGCCAGCCCCAGCACCATGGAATCCCACCCGATGCCGACGGCGCCCGGCCCGTACATGCGGGAGGTGTCGTCGTCCACGTGGGCGATGTGCTCGATCACCAACTGGGCCTTGTCCGGGCCCTCGCCGCGGACGGTGACGTCGATCCAGCTGGTGCCGCCGCCGTACTCCCAGGTGGCGGTGAAGTTCCTGGGCGGGTCGCAGGTCAGGATGGTGCCACCGGCCTGGCCCTCCAGCTGGTAGGAGCCGCCGAGCTTCAGATCACCGGAAATCGGCAGCAGCCACCGCGGTATGCGTTCGATGTTGGTGACCGCATCCCAGAGGTCCTCGGCGTCGGTGTCGTAGGTCTGGGCGATGGTGGCGACGTGGGCCTGCCCGGTCTCGATGGTTCGGGTGCCGAAAGTCCGCTGCACCGCGTTGATCTGGTACTCGACGTTGACGTCGATCATGTCGTCTTCTTTCGCCGTTGTCGTTTGCCGCGCGCGATCTCGGTGGCCAACGCATCCAGCCGCGGTGTCCAGAACCGGCGGAACCCGTCCAGCCACTCGTCGACTTCGCGCAGCCCCGCACCGTCGACGGCATAGAGCCGCCGTTGACCGTCCGGCCGCACCGACGTGAACCCGTTGTCGCGCAGCACTTTCAGATGTTGCGACACCGCTGGCTGGGTGATCGCGAACTCACTTTGGACCGCCGATCCGATGGCCCCCGCCGACATTTCACCGTCGGCGAGCAGTTCGAGGATGCGGCGGCGCACCGGATCGCCCAGGACGTCGAACGCGTGCACCCACCTAAATTAAAGCGATGACTTATATAAGTCAACACTCAATAGAGGTTACGGCATCGATCCGGCGTTGCTCGACGCCGCGGAGATGACCCCTTCGCGCGCCTGCGCGCTGGTCACCTGCCACGACACCGCCGCGGGGAACTGCCCCCACGTGCTGTTGAACATCCCGATGATGGCCGCCCGACCGTCCGGGGTCACCACGTAGACGGGCCCGCCGGAGTCGCCCTTACCGCTGACGACGCCGTTGCCCATCGTGAACCAGCCGTTGTTGACAGATTCGATGGTTCCGCAGCTCTCCCCGGTGACGACGCCGAAGTGGCAGACGGGCAGACCCGGTGTGGGCACCACGGCGGGATCCGACACCAGCACCCGTCCGCCGGGCAGGACGTTGTTGACCGCCACGTCGGGGCCCAGGCCGATGATCTGCCAGTCGGTGATCTGATGGTTGGTGTCGACGGTGGCGCCGTTGGGGGTGTTGTCGCGGAACTGAACCTGGGTGCCGACGAAGTTGCCGCTGCGGTCGCGGACATGACCGCTGCCCCGGCAGTGCCCGGCGGTGAACGCGACACGCGCGTGCAGGTCCACGAATCCCAGCGTGCACACGGTATTGTCTTGACGGATCTCCATCCCGGGATGCACGACGATCCCGGGTGAGGCGCTTACCGGCGCGGCGGGGATGGCGAGCGCGATGATCGGGGCGGCCAACGCTGCCATCGCGCGAAATCGTCGTCGGAGCATCTTCCGCACCGATCCTCTCGAGTAACAGGGTGACAACGGTACCGCTGTGATGCGGTTTCCTGTACCCGAGCCAGAGAACTCATAATCCGCCCGACCAGCAGCAACCGCGTACGGTGGCACCTATCCTTGGCCATCGCTCAAGATCACGGGAATGTTACGGGCCCGCGAAAAAAATTTAGGCGGGCAGTTCGGCGGCCGGATCCGCGATGCGGGGCGCATCGGCCGCGCGGTGTTCGGCCGGTTGCCAGCCGGGCGGGCCGAACGCGTAGCCGAGCTTGTCGCGCCACCGGGTGGCCTGGCGCATATCGCGCAGGATCGCGACGTACTCGTAGGTCTGCAGCTTCCAGATGTTGTAGGTGTCGACCTGCTTGGTCAGCCCGTAGTGCGGCCGCACGGTCTCGGGCGCGAAGGTGCCGAACAGCCGGTCCCACACGATGAAGATGCCGCCGTAGTTCTTGTCCAGGTACTGGTTGTCCATTCCGTGGTGCACCCGATGGTGCGACGGGGTGTTGAAGATGAACTCAATTGGCGCCCAAAGCTTTCCGATGCGTTCGGTGTGGATCCAGAACTGGTAGATCAGGTTGATCGAGAAGCTGGCGAACACCATCCACGGCGGCACGCCCAGCAGCGGCAGCACCGCGCGCAGGAACACGTCGCCGCTGATGTTCCACTTCTGCCGCAGCGCGGTGGCGAAGTTGAAGTACTGGCTGGAGTGGTGGGCCTGATGCGTGGCCCAGATCAGCCGCACCCGGTGCGCGAGCCGGTGGTAGAGGTAATACATCAGGTCGACGCCGACGATCGCGATGACCCAGGTGTACCAGGCGTTTGCGGGCAGGTGCCACGGCGCGACGTAGGCGTAAAGGGCCGCGTAGGCCAGCAGTGCGACGAAGTTGAGTACGCCGCTGGTGCCGATCGACACCACACCCATCGAGATGCTGGCCCAGGCGTCGGGTTTGGAGTAGGCGCCCGCCGGGGCGCGTTGCTCGTCGTGGGCCAACTTGCGGGCCGCCGCCCATTCGATGACCAGCAGCAGCAAGAAGAACGGCACCGCGTACATCACCGGGTCGTGCATCAACGGCGGCAGCACGTCCGCAAAAATCCAGTCCAACGCCATACCTCCAGCCCGTAAGTCTACGGTCTAGCGGAAGCTGAGGACCTGATCGCCCCAGGCGGTGCGCACGTCGGCGTCGAGGTCGTCGACCACTCCGTCCTGGGCGTCGATGACCAGGGTGGCCCGGTCGTCGTCGCGGTACGGACGCCACAGCGGATCGCCCTGCGGGCCTGCCGGTGTGGCGTCGACGGCGAAGTTCAGCCAGCGGGTCCGCATGCGCGCCGAAACGGCTCGGCCGGCCTTCAACCCGCCGAGCTTGAACGTCGGATCCCTGGGGCCGGCGACCAGGTTGCCCCACACGAAGGGCAGTTCGGTGGCGTGAGCGGCGTCGAGTCGCAGCAGCCGCAGCATCGGGGTGGCGAAGTCGAACCGGTACAGGTAGACGGGCGCGATCTGGCAATGTCCTTCGGCGAACCAGATCGAGGGCATGCGGAAGCCGATGTCGCGGGCCACGCCCATGCCGATGATCTTGGGCCTGCCACGGTAGGCCGCCCGGATCTGGGCCTCGCTCGGCAGCTGCAGCCCCGGCTGCTCGGCGGCGATCGTCGCGAACATCTCCCGGATCGCCTTCGGCGTGATCGGCATCAGCGGCGACTTCATCCAGCGGAACAGCGCGGCCTCGTGCTTGTTGGTGCCGATGATCAGCGGGACGCGGTGAGTCCGGCCTTCGCGGGCCAGTTCGACCGGGTGGGCGGGCACGATGTCGCCGTCGATGATCGGCGCGAACGCCAGCGTGCCCGGCGTGGTCGACGGGACGGCGTCGAAGACCCGTTGCGCTGCGGCGTTGACGGCCGAGATCGGAACCGAGGCCAGCCGGTGGGCCTCGTCGGCGCGCACGTCCAGTGCGGCGAGGAACTGTTCGCCGATGCGCCGGCCACGCGTTTGGTCATAGATCGACGTCGCCGGTGAACTCTGCGCGATGGCCGCGCAGAACAGTCCGGCGGCCGCCGGGCTGGCCAGCAGGGTGGTGATGATGCCGGCGCCTGCGGACTCGCCGAAGATCGTCACCCGGTCGGGGTCTCCCCCGAACGCGGCGATGTTGTCGCGCACCCACTGCAGCGCGAACAGCACGTCGCGCATGCCGACGTTGGTGGCGAACTGGTCACCGAACGACGACAGGTCCAAGAACCCCAGCGCACCCAGCCGGTAGTTGATGGTGACGATGATGGCGTCGCCGGAACTGGCCAGCGCACGACCGTGATACAGCGGCTGTGCCGAGGAGCCCAGGATGTAGGCGCCGCCGTGCACCCAGACCATCACCGGTTTGCCCGCGCCGGCCTCGATGTCGGAAGCGGCCCACACGTTGAGCGTCAGGCAGTCGTCACCCTGCGGGGCGCCCAGGTCGATCGGGATTTTCGCGTCGGTGGGCTGGGGGCACACCGGGCCCACCCGGGTGGCGTCGCGCGGTTCGGTCCACCGCTGCGGCGGTTCGGGTGCGCGCCAGCGCCGTTCGCCCACCGGCGCGGCGGCATAGGGAATCCCTTTCCAGAACTTGACCGTTCCGTCGTCGATTCCGCGCACCGGCCCGTTGGCGGTGTCGACGACGAGCGCGTGATCGGTTGCGCGTCGTGCGTCGGCCGTCATGCGAACTCCTTGCGTCGGCTCATCTCGAGCAGTTCCAACCACTTCAGGTTACGCCGCGCCCGGACGCCGAGATCGCTGTGTGATGGGTGCTACCAGGCACTTTGTCGCCCAAAGGTGAGTTTTGGCACACGGAGTGGTATAGATGATGGTGTGAGTGTCACATCCATACCGTTCGGTGATGTGCTCAAGCGACGCATCGCCGCGGACTTCGAGAAAACTGCCGGCCGCCACGACGACCCGGCGGTCTACGGCGGTCCGCCCGGCGATCCCGGGCTCATCGGCCCCGACAGCATCTCGTGGGAGATCAACGCCGACCTGGCGTCGGTATCGCAGGCCGGCCTGCCTGCGATCGTGCTCGAGATGCTGCACCCCTCCGTCGCCGCCGGCGTGCAGGATCTGTCGAACTACCGGCAGGACCCGTTCAGCCGGGCCCGCGCCACGTTGGGTTACGTGCTGACCACGACGTTCGGCAACACCGAAGCCGCGACCGGCGTCATCGAACACGTGAAGCACGTGCATTCCTTCGTCAACGGCACCCGACCCGACGGCGTGCCGTACCGCGCGCTGGACCCCGAGTTGATCGGCTGGGTGCACACCTGCATACCGTGGATGATCCTGCGCGCGTTCGAACGCACGAGACGGCCGCTGTCGCAACGGGAACGCGACCGCTACCTCGCCGAGCAGGCCGTCATCGGCAGGATGGGCGGCGCCGACTGGGTGCCCACGACCACCGACGAACTCGACGACTACGTCGCGACGATGCGTCCCCGCCTGGGAGTGAACGCCCAGACCCGCGAGTTCATCGACTTCGTGATGACCTCCCCGTTCTTTCCCTACCTGCCCGGACCGCTCGACCGGCAACTGCACCGGTTCGCCATGTATGCGGGCATGAGCCGCGCGCCGCGCTGGGCGCGTGAGCTCGTCGGCTTCGATCGCCCGTCAGCGCTGACCCGGCGGCTGATCGGGCCGGCGCTGCGGTTCGACGCGCACCAGCTGCGATGGGCGATCGGAACGCCGCGCTACGTCCGCCTCGCCCAGCAGCGGGCCATTGGGGCGGGGCTACCACAGGCCGTCGCGCGGTGATCGACGCCGAGCTGATCGACATCGTCGGCGGCGTGTCGGCGCACCGCAGTGTCGACGAAGGCGCCGACCGCACCAGCCAACGGATCCTGGACGCCGCACTGCAGGAAGCCGCGGCCGTTGGGTTGCAACGGATCACGGTGGAGGACGTCGTTCGTCGTGCGGGGGTGTCGCGAATGACCGCCTACCGCCGCTATCCACGCCGCGACGATCTGGTGCAGGCGTTGGTGCGGCGGGAGACCCAGCGTTTTCTTGCCGCGGTGGCCGACGCCATCGAAGCCGCTGCCGGCCCCCACGAAGGCGTGGCAGAGGCGTTCATCGGCGCGGTCCGGTTCGCCCGCGAGCACCCGATGCTGCGCCGGGCCGGACAGGTCGAGCCCGCGCCGATCGGCGACTCCGCCGAACTGCTGACGATGGGTTCTGCCTTTATCGCCAACTACATTCACGGCGAGGCGCCGGGTAATCCCTCACAACCGGTGCGTTGGGTCGCCGACGTCTTCGCCCGGCTGTTCTTCACCTACATCTCGATTCCTCCGGCCGATCCTGATTTCGGCGACGACGCCCAGTTGCGGCGGTTCGCCCACGAGGTGTTGACACCGATGGTGGAACGCGCGGTCAGCTAGTTTGGTCAGGTGCGCACCTGGGGGTTGCTCGGCGCGGCCATCGTCACAGAAATCGCCGCAACGTTGTCTTTGCGTGCCTCGCAAGACCATTCGGCGTGGCTGGCGGTCGTCGTAACCGGATATGTGGGTGCGCTCGTACTGTTGACCATGGTGCTGCGCGCCGGAATGCCGGTCGGGGTGGCCTACGGCATCTGGGGCGCGCTGGGCACCGCGGGCACCGCGGCGCTGGCGGCCGTCCTGTTCGGCGATCCGTTCACCTGGCCGATCGTCGCCGGCATCGCGTTGATCATCACCGGGGTGCTGCTCGTCGAACTCGGGTCACACCGCGCGTCGGCGGATGCGCCGTGATGCCGTGATGTGGTGGGCGCTGGCCGGCGCGATCGTCTTCGAGGTGATCGCGACGCTGTCGTTGCGCGCCTCCGAGGGCTTTCGCAAGCGGGCGTGGATCCTCCCGGTGATCGCCGGCTACGCGGTGTCGTTCTATCTGCTGTGGGTGACGTTGGGCCTGGGCATGCCGGTGGGCGTGGCCTACGGGGTGTGGACGGCGTGCGGTGTGGCCCTCGTGGCGCTGATCGCCCGCGGGCTGTTCCGCGAACCGCTGACCCTGATGATGCTGGTCGGTATCGCGTTCATCGTCGCAGGCGTGCTCACGATCGAGATGGCCGGCGTCTCCCACTGAGTACACCGGCCAGCAGCATCACCGCCGCGCCGGCGACCGGTACGGAAAGCAACCCGCCCCGCAGGCTGGTGGCGTCGGCGACCAACCCGACAACCAGTGGCGCGCCGAAGAAACCGATCCGCATCAGCCAGGTCACCACCGTCAGGCCGGTGCCGGGACGCAGCCCGGGAAGCTGATCGGCGCCGTGCATCGCCGACGGGATCAGCGCGGCCACACCGAAACCCGCCGCCGCGAACCCCGCGATCGTGCCGGGCACGGACGGAAACGCCAGGGCCGCACCCATTCCCGCGGTGGTGATGAACCCACCGGCGCGCACCACCGCACGTTCGCCGAACCGGTCGACCAGCCGGTCACCGATCAGCCGCCCGACGAACATGAAGCCCACCAACGCGACGTATCCGAGCGCCGCCACCGGACCCGGCGCACCGAGGCCGTCGCGCAGATACAGGGTGGCCCAGGAGCTTCCGGCGTCCTCGACGACGGCCCCCGCCACCGCGATGACCACCAGCGCGAGCAGCGTCGCATACACCGTCGTGCCCGCTGCTCCCCTCCCGCCGGTGCGTGCCGACCTGTCGTGATCGTCGTGGTCGGGGCCCGCCAACAGAGACGGGTAGGCGATGAGGACGACCACGCTGAGCACGATCCCCACTGCGCCCAGGTGCACGGCCCGCGAGACGTTCAACGCGATGGCGGCCGCACCCGTCAGGCCACCGAGGATCGCGCCCAGCGCCCACACCGCGTGAAACGAGTTGATGATCGAGCGCCCGTAGCGGCGCTGCACCCGCAACCCGTGCGCGTTCTGTGCGACGTCGGTGACCGCATCGCACGCACCGGCCAGAAACAGTGCGCCTGCCAGCGCCACCGCCGACGGCGCCAGCCCCGCCGACAGGACGAACACCGCGAGCCCGATCGTGCCGACCACGGCCACCCGGGCCGAACGGAACCGCCGGATCAGCGCCGCAGCGGTCAACCCGGCCGCCAACGCGCCCGCCGAGAACGCGGCGATCGCCGCGCCGTAGACCGCGTTGGACAACCCCAGGTCGGTCTTGATCTCCGGATACCGTGGCAGCAGGGTGGCGAAGACGGCGCCGTTGGTCAAAAACAGCACCGCGACGGCGATGCGGGCTCGCCGGTTCTGCGCCGTGGCCGCTTCCACAGCGTCAGACGCCATGCACCGCACCCTACCGACCCGACGCATGCGCGCGGGTTCGCGTGGGTACACCCCGGTGGTGACGGTCGGCGAGGTGCATTCCCAACAGGCAAGATTGACGGCATGACGGACCTGCCGCAGTCGCTGATCGAGTTGGCCCGGCGCTACGGCGTGGCCACCGAGTACGAAGACTGGGCCAGCCGCCGCATCACCGTCGCGGAGTCCACGCTCACCGCCGTACTCGACGCGCTGGGCGTGCAGGCCGACACCGAACAGCGGCGTGCCGCCGCGCTGGCCGCGCACTACCGCGCCTACTGGGCGCGGCCGCTGCCCCCGACGATCGTGGCGCGCGCCGGGACCGCGGCGTCGTTCTGGGTGCACGTCACCCACGGCGACCCGGCGCGGGTATGGGTGCGGCTCGAGGACGGCAGCACCCGCACCGGCCTGCGTCAACTGGAAAACCACAGCGCGCCATACGATCTCGACGGGCAACTGGTCGGCGAAGCCAGCTTCGAGGTGCCGCCCGACCTGCCGCTGGGCTACCACGAACTGCACCTGCAACTCGGCGACGACGACGTCAGCACCGCCCTGATCGTCACCCCCGCCTCGCTGGCGCCGCCGCAGCTGGGCACCGGCCGCAGCTGGGGGCTGGCCGTGCAGCTCTACAGCGTGCGTTCGCAAAGATCTTGGGGCATCGGCGATTTGACCGACATGACCGATCTGGCCGTGTGGTCGGCAGCCGAACACGCGGCCGGGTTCCTGCTGGTGAACCCGCTGCACGCCGCAGCGCCGAACGCCCCGATGGAGCCGTCACCGTACCTGCCGACCTCGCGGCGCTTCGTCAACCCGATCTACCTGCGGGTGGAGGCCATCCCCGAGTACGCCTATCTGCGCCGGCGCGGCCGCAGCAGAAAGGCGCGCGAACAGGTTCAGGCTGCCGCCGATCGCGCCGAGTTGATCGACCGCGACGCCGCCTGGCAGGCCAAGCGCGCGGCCCTGCAGGCCGTCCATCGGGTGCCGCGCTCGGCAGGGCGCGATCTGGCCTACGCCGCCTACCGCAACCGCGAGGGCGCCAGCCTCGACGACTTCGCGACCTGGTGCGCCCTGGCCGAGGAGTACGGCAACGACTGGCACGGCTGGCCGCAGGAACTTCAGCATCCCGTCCACCCGGCGGTCGCCGAATTCGCCGCAACGCACGCCGCCATCGTCGACTTTCACCGCTGGCTGCAGTGGCAACTCGACGATCAGCTGACCGCCGCACAGGCCACGGCGCTGCAGGCCGGCATGGACCTCGGCCTCATGCACGACCTCGCCGTCGGGGTCGACCCCAACGGGGCCGACGCGTGGGCGCTGCAGGATGTGCTGGCGCTGGGCGTCACCGCCGGCGCGCCGCCCGACGAGTTCAACCAGCTCGGCCAGGACTGGTCGCAGCCGCCGTGGCGGCCCGACCAACTCGAACAGCGGGCCTACCAACCGTTCCGGGCGCTGGTCAACGCCGTCCTGCGGCACGCAGGCGGGGTCCGCATCGACCACATCATCGGGTTGTTTCGGCTGTGGTGGATCCCCAACGGCGCGGCGCCCACCGAAGGCACCTACGTGCGCTACGACCACGAGGCGATGATCGGCATCGTCGCGCTCGAGGCGCACCGCACCGGAGCCGTCGTCGTGGGCGAGGACCTGGGCACCGTCGAACCGTGGGTGCGCGACTACCTGTATCAGCGCGGGCTGTTCGGCACGTCGATTCTGTGGTTCGAGGCCGACCGCGACGGCGCAGGCGGGCCGTTGCCCGCCGAACGGTGGCGGGAGTACTGCCTGTCCGCCGTCACCACCCACGACCTGCCGCCGACCGCCGGCTACCTGGCCGGTGAACACGTCCGGCTCCGTGAACAGCTCGGGCTGCTGACCCGTCCGGCCGAGGAGGAGCTGGCCGCCGACCGTGCCCAGCAGGCCGGCTGGCTGGCCGAACTGCGCCGCGTCGGGCTGCTGGCCGACTCCGAAGACGCCGGTGTCGACGACATCGTCGCCGCGCTGCACCGGTATCTGGGCCGCACCCCGTCGCGGCTGCTCGCGTTGTCGCTGACCGACGCGGTCGGTGACCGCCGCACCCAGAACCAGCCCGGCACCACCGACGAATACCCCAACTGGCGGATACCGCTGACCGGACCCGACGGGAAGAAACTCCTGGTCGAAGACGTCTTCACCGATGCCCGCGCGGCCGAGACGGCCGCGATCATGCGGGCTGCGGTGCAACCACCGGTGTAACGCGCGGGGCCGGTTCTCCGGTTTCCCATATGTCACGACTGCGATATGTTCGCACCGCCACCGACTTAGGAGAGATCACGTGAACAAGCTCGTTGTGCTCAGCGGTGGGCTGGTGGCCGCCGGCGGGGCGGCGCTGGTCGGCGCGGGCATCGCCATGTCGCAGCCGGCCGGGTCCTCCACCCTCAATGTGGTCGGTGAGCCGTACAACAAGGCGCTGCGCATCCTGCAGGCCCAGGGCTACAAGGGATATTTCGGCGGTTCGTTCGGCAGCGAACTGCGCCAGTCCGACTGCCTGGTCGACACGCAGAAGGTGACTTCGCGGGGCCGCATCCTGCTGATGCTGGACTGCAGCCAGGCCGCCGCCGACCGACTCGAGCAGATGGGCCCGTCGGGCGGACCGCGGGTGGGATCCAACGGCGTCACCACGGTCACCCCCACCCCGGTGGTGCCGATCCAGGGCGCCCCGGGCCCCGGCATGGCGCCACCGCCGCCGCCTCCGCCCGCCTGAGGCTCGCTAGCTCTCGACCATCCGTTTGAGGTTCTTCAGCGTCTGCCCCATGTTGCGGCCGACCTGCCTGGCCGCGACGCGGTCGGCGATCAGCCCGAGCAGGTTGCCCGCCGACTCGTAGGACAGCCGGAAGTTCACCTTGGTCTTGCCGTCGGACGTTTGGCGCAGCCGGAACCGGCCGCGCTGCGACACCCCGGTGATGCCGATCCACGACAGCTCGCGCGGCTGATCGAACTCGACGACCTCCACCGACCCGCCGATCGGCACCGAGCCGATCTTCCAGTGCACGGTGTAGCGCGCACCCACCCCCGGCGGCACGTCGGTCACGGTCTCCCAGCGCTGCAGGCTGGCCATGAACTCCGGGTAGCAGCCCGGATCGCTGACCACCCGCCACACCTCGTCGCGCCCGGCGTCGATGATGCAGTGCCGTTGTACGCGCATCGATCAGCCGATCACCGGGAAGCGGCGCTCTGCGGCCAACGCGTCGACCCCGGCCTGCAGGCTGCTGATGACCTTGTCGTGGACCACGTCGTCGTCGCCGCCGCGCACCTCCTCGACGCCGATCGGCTCCTGGACCTCCACCGTGATCTTCGCGGGCAGCGGGATATGGCCTGCGAGGTCACTGATCACCAGGCCCCACGGCGGGGCGATCGCGATCGGCACGCTCTTGAGCCGAAACATCTTGTCCACCCGCAGAAGCCTGGCCAACCACTGGCCGCGGCTGAGGAACAGCACGCTCTCCTGACCGCCCACGCTGGCCACCGGCACGATCGGCACCCCGGCCTCGCGGGCGAGCCGGACATAGCCCTTGCGGCCGCCGAAATCGACCCGGTTGCGTTCCCACGACGGCCGGAACACCTCGTAGTCGCCGCCCGGATACACCAGCAGCGCCCCACCGGATTTCAGCGCCAGCTGCGCGTTTTCGTGGTTGGCGGCGACGGTGCCGAACTTGCGCAGCGAAGCCAGCGGCGGCGCGGACACCACCAGGTTGTGCGCGAGCTGATAGAACGGGCGCTCGACACCGAAGTAGGAGCAGAACGCCAACGTGAACACGAACGTGTCCGGCGGGACGTTCCCACCGCTGTGGTTTCCGACCAGCAGCACCGGGCCCTCGGCCGGGATGCGGTCCAGGCCGCGCACGTCGGCGCGAAAGTACAGCGACGCGACCAGCCACAGCCCCGGCAGCTGTTCGCGGATGTAGTCGGGGTCGCGCTGGTCCAGATCGGCCTTCGGAACCCGGCTGGTCACTTGGTGCTTGGCCCATTCGAGCACGTCGTTGACGCCCGCCATGGGGAAGTTATTGACAAGGCGGACGTACCTGAAACCTGCGTTCCCACATACTGGCCCTAGACTCGATGGCAACGCTGTCTCGAAGGGAGGCCGCATGGCGACAATTCCGACGCTGCGACCACGCCGTTTCGACCGGGAGTTCGATCCGGGACCGGTGCAGATCCAGGCCCGCAAGGTGCACTTCGACGTCAACGACATTGGCCTGCACTGGATACCGGGCCATCCGGTGGCCTCCAACGTGGTCAGCCTGCTCAACGTGGTGCTGCCCGCTGCCGAGCGGTGGTTCGTCGACACCTTCAACGAGGCGCTGCCGCTGGTGACCGATCCGCACCTGGCCGACGACATGCGCGGGTTCATCGGCCAGGAGGCCACCCACGCCGATGTGCACGAGCAGGTTCTGCACGAGTACATGGTGGTCAACGGCATCGACCCGAAACCGATCCTCGACCAGATCGAGTACGTCTTCGAAAAGATACTCGCACCAAGCACTTCCACCGATCCCAAGCGCCGGCTCAACCACCTGTGCGACCGCCTGTGGCTGATCGCGGCGATCGAGCACTACACCGCGGTGATGGGTGATTTCGCGCTGAACTGCGCGTGGGAGGACCACGACGCCGACCCGACGATGGTCGACCTGTTCCGCTGGCACGGCAGCGAAGAGGTCGAGCACCGCAACGTCGCCCACGACGTGGCCGTGTACTTCCACGACAGCTACCTCGACCGGATCCGGGCCATGACGATGGCGGTGGTGATGATCTTCGTGTTCTTCCAACGCGCGGCCTATTACCTGGTGCGCACCGACCCGAACACCGACATCGGCTGGTGGAAGTTCAACCGGCTGCGGATGCGCGACTCCAAGCTGGGGCTGCTGCCCCGCTACCGCAAACTGTTCGGGTCCAACACGCTGATGTATTTTCGGCCGGGGTTCTCCCCGGACCAGATGGGCTCGACGGCGCAGGCGGTGGCCTATCTCGCCAGCTCCCCCGCGGCCCGCGCCGCCCACATTTGATGGGGTTTCTGCAACGCATCCGGCAGGCGCCGCCCAGTGCCTTCGGCCGGATGCGCCACGACCTGTCACTGCGCGTGGCCGACGCGGCGTTCACCGGAATGATGGCCGTCTCGGGCCGGGTACGCCACATGATCCCGCCGGCCCCCGCCGACCGCACCATCACGCTGAAGGTCGCCGAGCGCCGCGTCGTCGCCCGCGACCAGGAGGTGGTCGCGGTGACGCTCATCGGCGCCGACGGCGGTCCGCTGCCGCGCTGGTATCCGGGGTCCCACATCGACCTGCACCTGCCCAGCGGGCGGATCCGCCAGTACTCCCTGTGCGGGGACCCCGCCGTGCGCGACGCCTACCGCATCGCGGTGCGACGCATCCCCGAGGGCGGCGGCGGATCCCTCGAAGTGCACGACGCGCTGCAACCCGGCGTCACCGTCACCACCCACGGGCCGCGTAACGCGTTCCCGCTGACCGTGCCCGGCTACGGTTCGCCCACCCGGCGCTTGCGGTTCATCGCCGGCGGGATCGGGATCACCCCGGTCCTGCCGATGCTCGACCTCGCGGCGCGGCACGACGTGGACTGGTCGATGCTGTACGTCGGGCGCACCCGCGACAGCTTGCCGTTCCTCGACGAGCTCGCGCGCTTCGGCGAGCGCGTCACGATCCGCACCGACGACGAGTCCGGCCTGCCGAGCGCGGCCGAACTGCTCGGCGATTGCCCGGGCGCCACGGCGGTCTACGCGTGCGGGCCAGCGGCGATGCTGACATCCATCCGCGCCGCACTGGTCGGCCGCGACGACGTCGAACTGCATTTCGAGCGGTTCGCGGCGCCGCCCGTCGTGGACGGCAGGCAGTTCTCGGTGACGGCCGCCTCGACCGGCGACACGGTGCGCGTCGGCGCCGACGAGACGCTGCTCGGCGCGCTGAACCGGGCCGGCGTGCGTGCCCGGTACTCCTGTCAGCAGGGGTTTTGCGGAACCTGCCGCACCCGCGTGCTGGGCGTGGCCGACGGCGACGTCGACCACCGTGACACGCTGCTCACCGACCCCGAACGGGACGGCGGCATGATGCTGATCTGTATCTCCCGCGGCACCGAGGGCGCACATCTGACGCTCGACCTGTAGTCCGTCCCCTACTATTTCGCCCATGGCTTTGCCCGATGGTGCGACGTTCGCCGGATACACCATCGTGCGGTTGCTCGGCTCCGGGGGCATGGGCGAGGTGTACCTCGCGCAGCATCCACGCCTGCCGCGCCGCGATGCGCTCAAGGTGCTGCCCGCCTCGGTGTCGAAGGACAATGAGTACCGCGAGCGGTTCCACCGCGAGGCCGATATCGCCGCCACCCTGTGGCATCCGCACATCGTGGGGGTGCACGACCGCGGTGAGGCCGACGGGCAGATCTGGATCTCGATGGACTACGTCGAGGGCACCGACGCCGCCCAGTTGCTGCGGGATCGTCATCCGCACGGCATGCCCAGCTCGGAGGTCGTGGCCATCGTCACCGCCGTCGCCGACGCGCTGGACTACGCGCACCAGCGCGGCCTGTTGCACCGCGACGTCAAGCCCGCCAACATCCTGCTCGCTCATCTGCAGGCAGGTGATCAGCGAATTCTGTTGGCTGACTTCGGGATCGCGAAGTGGGTGAACGACGTCAGCGGGCTGACCGCCACGAACATGACGGTGGGCACGGTGTCCTACGCCGCGCCGGAGCAACTCATGGGTGAGCGCCTCGACGGCCGCTCCGACCAGTACGCGTTGGCGGCCACCGCGTATCACCTGCTGACCGGGTCGCCGCCGTTTTCCAACTCGAACGCGGCGGTGGTGATCAGCCAGCACCTATCGTCCTCGCCGCCCGCCATCGGCGTGCGCCGACCGGAACTCGCCGGCCTGGACCCCGTCTTCGCCAAGGCGCTCGCCAAGAACCCCAACGACCGGTTCGACCGGTGCGCCGACTTCGCCCGCGCGCTGCGCCACCGGCTATCGGACGCGTCCGCAGACGACGACGCCACCCGCATGGCGCCCGTCGCGCAGGCGCCGAAACGCTCGTGGCTGCGGGCCGGGGTTCTGGTGCCCGCGGTGCTGGCCGTGCTGCTGGTCGTCGCGGTGGGCTTCGCGCTCGCCGAGTTCCGCGAGGCGCGTAGCGCGGAACGGCTCGCCGCCGAGGCGCCGACGACGACGTCGACCACCTCCGCGTCGCCACGGCCGGTGCCGCCTCCGGCGCCGGCACCGACGACGACCACCACGACAACCGAGATCGCCGAGACCACCGAGGCCCCCGCCGCCGCGCAGACCGCGGTGATCGGCGCGCACTGCGCACCGGTCGGGTCCACCGGAACCACCGAGGATGGCTCGACCGCGTACTGCGCCACCCTGCAGAGCACCGGTGCGACGATCTGGTCGCTCACCGAAGGTGAGGTGCCCAGCCCGACCGTCACCGTCGAGCCCGCCGACGAACCGCTGCCCGTCGCCGAAGATTCGCCGGTGCGCGTGTGCATGGAGCAGACCGGACAAACCCGCCGCGAATGCCGAAGGGATATCCGCGAGAGCAACGGATTGCCTGTGCTGCCATGAAATTCGCCGTCGTCGCGCCCGTCGCCGCGGGGGTCACCGCGGATCCGGCGTACATGGCGGCGTTCGCCGCCCACCTGGAGGCGTGCGGTTTCGAATCCGTCGTCGTGGTCGAACACACGGTGTTGATGACGCAGTACAGCAGCGTCTACCCGTATGACCCGTCCGGTCGCGTCGAACTGCGCGCCGACTGCGTGGTGCCCGATCCGCTTGAGCTGCTGACGTTTCTGGGCGCCCACACGCAGCGGTTGGGTCTGGCCACGGGTGTGCTCGTGTTGCCCAACCATCATCCGGTGGTGCTGGCCAAGCGGGTGGCCACGCTCGACGCGCTGTCGGGTGGGCGGGTGCGGCTGTGCGTGGGCGTGGGCTGGCTCAAGGAGGAGATCCAAGCCTGCGGAACCGATTTCGCCAGCCGGGGCCGGCGCGCGGACGAACAGCTCGAGGTGATGCGGCTGCTGTGGGAGCACCGGCCCGACGGCGTCAGCTTCCACGGCGAGTTCTTCGCCTTCGACCATGCGATGTGCTATCCGAAACCCGTTGCGGCCGTTCCGGTCACCATCGGCGGGCACAGCGCGGCCGCGGCGCGGCGGGCGGGCCGCCTCGGCGACGGCTTTCAGCCCCTTGGTGTCGGCGGTGCCGACCTCGACAAGCTGGTCGCCGTCATGCGCGCCAGCGCCCAGGAGCACGGGCGCGACCCCGATGCGCTCGAACTGTCGCTGGGGCACAGCGTGCCGAAGATCGACCGCGACCGGGCGGACAAGCTGGCCGCGCTGGGCGCCGACCGCGTCGTGCTGGCCATGCCGGCGATCACCGACATCGACGAGGCCCGCGACGTGTTGTCGGCCTGCGCGCAGCGGCTCGGGCTGACGTCGTGACGCTGGCGCTCGCGGACCGCTTGGCGCTGGCCGACCTGGTGCACCTGTACGCGTCGGCCGTCGACGACCGCCGGTTCGACGATGTGGTCGAACTGTTCACCGAGACAGCCGAACTGCGGCTACCCGATCCGCCGCGCTCGTTGGAGCCGGTGCGCTGCAACCACGGCCGCGAGGGGGTGCGGGCGGCCATGGCCGCCCTGGCCGCCGTGACCCGCACCGAGCACGCGATCGTCGGCGAGGTCTACGCCGCCGCCCGCGATGAGCCCGACTACGCGCTGGGGCGCATCACCTGCATCGCCCACCACTGGACGGTGGCCGACGGGCAGATCACCGACCTCGTCTGGCATCTGCGTTACGACGACGAGTACATGCGGACCCGGGTCGGCTGGCGCATCCACGGCCGCGCGCTGACCATCAACGCGATCGAGACCCGTCCGGTTCGGCGTCTTCGAGCGCCGCAACCAACTGGTCGAGCAGCGGACGCTGACCCTTCAGCAGCTTGGACTCAGCCTGTGCCACGGAAAACCAACCGACCCGGTCGATCTCGGGGAACTCCCTGAGTTTTCCGGAACCCTTCGGCCACTCCAACTCGAAGGTGTTGGACACGGTGCCCGTCAGGTCGAGATCCCCACGCACCGCGAACGCGGTGATCACCTTGCCGCTGGGCTGTTTGAGCGGGGCGAAGTCGATGCGCGGACCGGCCGGTGCGGGTTTGCCCAGTTCCTCTTCGAACTCACGTTGGGCAACGGTCCACGGGTCTTCCCCTTCGGTGTACTCCCCCTTGGGAATCGACCACGCACCGTCGTCCTTGCGGGCCCAGAACGGCCCGCCGGGATGCCCGATGAGCACCTCCACGACACCGTCGGCTACGCGGTACAGCAGCAGACCGGCGCTGAGTTTGGGCATCGCCTTCACCCTCTACCGCGAGCGTGCGTGTCAGAGGGCGACACGCCGTTGCGAATCGCGAGTTTGCGCACGCTCGCAAAGCGCCGATCGAGTCAGTACTTGCGGTCGCCTTCGCTGCTGTCGAAGAACGCCCAGTGGCCGTCATCGGCCTTGACCTCCATGCGCCAGCCCAGTTCCGGACCGGCCTTCTGGTCGACGAACCAGGCGTGCGCGTCGTCAGCGCTTTCAATGTCCTTGGTGTCGACGACATCACCTTGCGGGTTCAACACGCGATAAGTAGCCATGCGGGTAGCGTTCCCGCTTCACCGCGGCTTGAATCAGTGCGCCTTCGGCAGCGGGATGCCCTCGCTGCTGGAGAACTGCGCATCCTCCTGCGTGGACAGCCCGAACGACACCACCGAGCGGTCGAAGAACACATCGGTCAGATACGCCAGCGCCACCGCCCACCGGTTGACGAACCGTGGAATGGCGTAGAGGTGATAGATCCGCGTCACGGTTTTGGCCGGGAACCCCGACAGTTGCACGTTGAGCGGGTTGGCGACGGCGTATCTGGGCCCGAGGTCGACGACCAGGCCCATGTTGCGGTGCTTGTACTTCTTGGGCTTGCCGTAGCCCAGGCTGGCGGCCACGTTGCGGGCCAACAGCTTTCCCTGCCGGGTGGCGTGCTGCGCGGTCGGCGGCGTGATCTTGCCGGGCTGGGTGACATCGGGCACCGCGGCGGCGTCCCCGGCGGAGAACACGTCGGGATGCCCCGGCACCTGCAACTCCGTGGTGACCTTCAACCGACCCTTTTCGGTCGGCAACCCCAGGTCATCGATCAGCGGTGCACCGGTGACGCCGGTCACCCACGCCACCGTGTGGGTGCGTACCAGCGAATCATCGCTGAGCACAACGTGTTCGGCGTGCACCTCTTTGAGCGTGACGCCCAGCCGGACATCGATGCCCTTCTCCTCGAGCACCTTCATGGCCGAGCCGCCCAGCTTCTCCCCGACCTCGGGCATGACCTGCTCGGCCAGATCCAGCAGCACGAACTTCACCGCGGCGGGATCAAAGCCCATCTGTTTGGCCGCCGAGTCGGCGAGCGCGCGCAGTTGCGTGGCCAGTTCGGTGCCCGAGTACGACGCGCCGACGACCACGATCGTGCGCCGGGCGTCGGCCCGGCCCGGATCGTCGTCGACGTCGGCGAGCTCGAGCTGCTGCAGCACGTGATCGCGCAGGTAGAGCGCCTCCGCCGTGGATTTGAGCCCGCGGGCGTGCTCGGCCAGCCCCGGCACGTCGAACAGCCGGGTCACCGATCCGGGCGTCAGCACCAGCCGATCCCACGACAGGCTGCGCGCGCGCTCTTCGGGATCGATGAACGTGACGGTGCGTTCATCGAAGTCGACGCGCTCGACGCGGCCGCGGATGGCCTGCACCCCGCGCAGGGTGTTGGCGAGCGGGATGGCGACGAAGCGGGCGTCGACCAGACCGCCGGCCACGTCCGGCAGCAGCGGGGTGTACAGCATGTAGTCGACCGGCGAGATGATCGAGATTTCGACCGGCTCGGCGCCGTCTGCTTCATGTTTGCGCAACCTTCGGGCCAGACTGCGTGCGCACTCGAAACCGGTGAAACCACTGCCGACGATCACCACGGAGGTCATTGCAATCCACTCTACGGATGCCCACCGGGCCCGGCTACCGCTTCACATCCGGGACGCGGAGGCCGATGCTTAGGGTATGACCCGCCCGCGGCCGCTTCGCCGGTTCGATCCGTTCCGGCCGATCGACATGCTGACCTCGCTGTGGTCGGCTGCTGCGGTGGCACCGGTCAGCGGCGCGACGGTGGCCTACCGGACGTTGTTCACCACGGTGCGTCGGCTCGTGGTGGGGCGACGGCTGACGGTCCGGCTCGAGGAAGGCGACGTGACGCTGACGGTCACCGAGTTCGACTCCCGCCTCGACGCGCGCACGCTGTCGGTCGGCCAGCTCGACGACGTGCGCCTGGCGGCCCGCGACGTCCGGTACGCAACCGGCGGGTTCGATCACGTCACCGCAGTGCTGCACAACGTGCACGTGCGGCCTACGGCCACACCGGTGTTGGTGGCCGCGCCGGTGGAGCTGACCGTCGAGGTGTCCGCGTCGGAGATCGACGGCGTCTTGCAGAAGGTGGCCCCGCGCTGGTGCGCGACCGTCGGCGCCGACAGCGTCGCGCGGCTGCGGCTGACCCGACGGCCGTCGTTGGGTCACCTCGAGGTCGACGCCAGCCTGGACGGTTCGACGCTGTGGCTGCGGCCACGCGGCCTGGTCGTCGGCCGGTACCGCTCGCCGCTGCCCTCGCGCACCCCGAGCTATCCGGTGCACCTGCCCGTGTTGCCGCGGGGTCTGCGGCTGACCGGGATCGAATTCGGCCCCGACGTCGTGCGGCTGTCCGGGATGCTTCCGGAGTGGCGGATCGAAATCCCGCCAACACGGCTCGAGGACCTCATCGGCGCGCTGAACGTCGTGGGCCGGCCGTTGAACCTCACCGGTTTTGGCCGGCTGCGTTAGCAATTCGTTCTTTTTTCGCTCCCGACGTCTTTTCCATGCATAAATTCCTGCCAGGTTCAACCATTTCCTGCCAGTGGAATTAAACCCCCCACCTGCTTGTTATCTCGGGTGAGCCGGCGCGAAGGCTTCGAAAGCAAAAAGGACCGCTGTTTGGTGACGCGGCTTTCGCCCGACGGCTCTACAACTGCAAAGGAAGGCATCGAAATGAAGAACTTCGGATTGGCAACAGTGGGCAGTGCCGTTGTCGCCGGGCTGGCTGCCGCAGTCATCGGGCTTGCCGCGCCGGTCGCCGCCGCGCCCACTGGTGACACCAACGCTCAGGACACCATCGCGCGGCTGACGTCGGAGGGCTACACGGTGATCGTGAACCGCTTCGGTAACGCTCCGCTGGATCAGGCCGAGGTGCTCTCGATTCGGCCCGGAACGACTTTCCAGCGCATTGACGCAGGCACTCCGGTCGTGGGTAGCAACAAGAACTTCGCCAAGTTCCAGGAGCGGACCGTCTACGTCGACGTCAGCTGACGTGCGGTAGGGCTCAGGTAGGTCCTGACCACGCCAAGGGGCACCCGATCGGGTGCCCCTTGGTGCATTTGGGCACAATCCACATGCTGTGAAAGAACTGGCGTCGTATCTGGACGGGCACGCGCGCGTCGTCGTCTCGCACGACGGCGGCGACCTCGTGTTCTCGACACAATGCGCGGAGGGCGGGTCAGCCGCCGTGGCATGTTCGCGCGTGCGGGTCGCCGACTTCATCGCCAGGGGCGCCGGGCCGTGGCCGTGGTTCGACCTGTACGAAAAGCGTGACGGGATGATCCGGGTGCTCGACGCGCTCGGTGTCGGCCGCCCGGCATGGACCGAGCCGTTGCCCGCTGACATCCTCGACCTTTTCGAGCGCGCACACCGCGGTGACTCGTCGGTGATCGAGTTGCTCGCAATGGGTTTTGACCCCGACCCGCTCGACCCCTGCGGCGCGTCGCCGCTCTGGTACGGGGTGCGGTCCCTGTCCGCGGGACTTGTGGTGGCCCTGATCGACGCCGGGGCGGACGCCGGGCGCCGTATCGAACTCTCCGCCCGCGGTGAGCGCTACACCACGATCCTGCACGAGATCGTGCGTGTGGGCCGCACGGTGGCGCTGAGCCACGCCCTGGCCCAGGGCGTGGACCCGTCGTTGGTCGACTCCGCCGGCGCCACCCCGATGCACGTCATCGACGGCGCCGGGGATCAGGTCAACGCACAGATCGTGCGTGCGCTGGCGCGCGCGGGCGCGTCGGTCAACAGGCGCACCCCGACCGGCATCCAACCCATCGAGCGGGCCGCGCAGCAGATACTGCCCGCCACGGTGGCGGCGCTGGTCGAATTGGGCGCCGAACCCGGCCGTGGTCTGGACGCCCTGCTGTCGTCGTGCGGTGCGCACGTCGCGGGCTGCCGCGCCGACGACGTGATCGACGTCATCGACACCCTGCGCCGCGCAGGTGCCGCCGTCACCGAGCGCCACCGTGAGCTGGCCTCGGCCGCGGGGGCGGCGGTCGAAGCCGCGCTGCGCCGTTAGATCCCGAGGAACGGCAGCGGTATCGGCGAGGTTCCCGTCCCCAGCGAGGACACCATCGCCGGGCAGAACATCGAGATCGCGATGCCGGTGAACATGGTGGCCGGGCCCAGCGACATGCCGGCGGCGTCGGCCACCTGGGCGGCGACGTTCGCGGCGTTCTGTCCGGGTTCGGCCAGCATCGGGCAGACCTGGTGACCGACGGCGACGGCGCGACCGGGATCCCCGACGAATACGCCGGCCTCGCCGACGGCGTGCAAGAACGCGTCCTCGACGGGGTCGGCCTGGGCAGGTGACGGCACGACGGCCGCCGCGGCGAGAAATCCAGCGGCCAGCACGGCGGCCGTGGCGGGTTGGCGAAGCACGGGCGAAGCCTACGCTTCGCCGGGCACCGCTCAGACGCCGGTCCAGCCCGCGTCGATGCTCTCGGACACGTCGATGATCTTGGCCTTCTGCGATGCCGGGCTGTCGATCTCCCCGGCGACGTGGGCCGCGATGAAGCGTCTGATCTCGGCGTCGATCCCGGCCAGCACCCGCAACACCTCGCCGCGCAGCGACTTGGACGTCACGTGTATCGCGATGTCGGAGGGCCGCGGCTTGCCGACGTCGAGGATCAGCAACAGCGGCGCGGCGGCCCGCGCGGTCGCGTGCAGCGTGATCTCGCCGAACACCATGAACTTGGGTTTGTCGATGCGCAGGTCGATCACCATGTCGATCTCCAGCGGGATGCGGATGTCGAAGGTGATCATGTCGCCGACCTGGCGAGTCAACCGCGGGTCCTGGATGCGGACCTTGGCCAAGACCTTCGCGATTTTGCCGGGCCCCTGGGCGATCGGGCCCATCTCGAACTCGTCGCCGGCGATCGCGGCGATCGCACTGCCCACGCGATCTTCGGTCACCGCGATCTCGAAGAACTTGCGACCGAACTCTTCGTAGGTCATCTCATCGTCGACGTGCATGGTGCGTTTACCGTCTCACGTCCGGGTTGCCCATCGCGTATCCGCGACCGAATCGCAACAACGCCGCAGCTAGCGCTCGCCGTCTTCGCTGCGCGCTTCGGCGCCCGTCTCGCCTACGTCAAGCGCGTCATCAGATGCGGTCTGCCCGACGTACGTGCCGTCGTCGCCGTCGGATTTGCCCGCACGCGAACCCACGACGTGCTCGTCGTCGTCGACGTCGTCTTCCGTCTTTTCCTCATCATCACGCCTGACCATAGGGGCTTTTCTACCCGTCTCAGCCATGTTCAAACGGCCCGCCGCACCGCTCAGTCGGCGTCGGAGAAGTAGCGGATCCGGTCGATCGCGAACGGCCTGCTCGACACTTCGGCCATCAGCACATCGCGGTGCCCGTCGCGGTCGATGCCGACGACCTGGTGGTGGCCGGCCGCGATCGGCTTGCGGTGCCGGGACCCGGCCAGGCGCGACAGCAGTTCAGCGCCGCTCATCGCCACGTCGTCGCCGTGGGTGATGCGCGCACCCTTGCCGAGCCAGCGCCGCAGCGCGACCTCGTTGCCCGCCTGCGCATCGGAGAGGAATTCGCCGAACCGGCGCTTACCGTGCGGGCCCGGACCCCGGAAGCCGCTGAGAAAACCGAGCGTGCCGATCAGACCCTGGTTGAGCAGCAGCCCCTTCGACAGCTGCAGACCCGGTGCGACCGCACGGACACCGCTGCGCAGAAACTGTGCGACCATCGCCGGAAGTTCCCAAAACGCATACAGCGCAGCAATTTTCAGTTCGCCTTGGTCGTGGGCAACGTCGTAGCGCAGGTAGGCCGGTATCCGCATCGTCACCCCGGCGGCCATGCCCACTTCAAGGTCCAGATCCCGGATCACCGTGGAGCCGACCACGATGTCGACGTCGCGGTCGAACGCGACGTCGCGCGGGCCGATGAACGTGTCGTAGAAGCGCGCGATGGCGGCGTGCCCGCGGTGCGGATGAGAACCGACCGGGTCCTCGACGCGTCCGTCGAAGGTGAAGGCGTCGACCCACCGGTCGCGGTCATGCGCACCGGACGCCGCGGGGGATCGCTCGACGGCGACCAGCGCGTCCGCCCGTGAGATGGCCATAAGGTTGCCTACCACCCTCATCGGCCGCAGTCGACTAGTTCGCCACCGACGGGCACACTGGTTTTACCGCCGTGCATCGAGCCTACGGCGCGGAGGAGGAACCGCCATGACCAGCAATGGACCGTTCGGGATCGACCCCGAAGAGTTCGACCGGGTCGTCCGCGAAGCCGGTGAAGGGCTGCGCGACGCCCTCGACGGGGTCGGCAGGTTCTTCGCCACCTCCGGGGAACGCGCGGGGTGGGCGAACCTCATCGACGAGTTCACCCGGTCGTCGCGTCCCAAGCGCGAACCCGAGACCACCGGGGAGACCGGCGACGGCGTGTGGGCCATCTACACCGTCGCCGACGACGGCAGCGCCCACATCGAGCAGGTGTACCCGACCGAACTGGACGCGCTTCGGGCCAACAAGAACAACACCGACCCCACCCGCAAGGTGCGGTTCCTGCCGTACGGCATCGCAGTCAGCGTGCTCGACGCGGCGGCCGAATCCTCGGAGGACGACGCTTAGCCGTCCCGCGCGGCGCGGACCAGCATCTTTGCTATCTTTGCAGCAATAGCTGGGCACGTCGCCCGACGAGGAGGCCCCTCATGAGACCGCTTGTCTACGATCGGCTCTTCATCGGCGGGCGATGGTGCAAACCCGCTACGGCGCAGCGGATCTCGGTGTTCTCCCCGCACACCGAGGAGCCGATCGGCGAGACCCCGCACGCGGCACCCCAAGACGTCGACCGCGCGGTGCAGTGCGCCAGAGCGGCGTTCGACGAGGGGCCGTGGCCGCGGATGAGCGTGGCCGACCGGATGGCCAAGGTCGAAAAGCTCGCCGAAATCTACGCCGCGCAGACCGACGAGATGGCCGATCTGATCACCGCGGAGATGGGCTCCCCGCGCAGCTTCAGCAGGCTCGGGCAGGCCACCGGCGCCGTCGCGCAGATGCAGCTGGGCCTGGCCACGGCGCGGGACTTCCCGTGGGTGGAACGCAGGCCGGGGTTGTTCGGCGACGTGCACATCCGGCGTGCGCCGGTCGGCGTCGTCGGCGCCATCGTGCCGTGGAACGTACCGCAGTTTCTGATCATGCCGAAGATGGTTCCGGCGCTGATCGCCGGCTGCACGGTGGTGATCAAACCCGCACCCGAAACACCCTTGGACGCCATGTGGTTGGCGGAGATGCTCGACGAGATCGACCTGCCCGAAGGGGTGGTTTCCGTGGTGCCGGGCGGGCGCGACACCGGTGAGGCCCTGGTGCGCCATCGGAGCGTCGACAAGATCTCGTTCACCGGGTCTTCGGCGACCGGCCGCCACATCGCGGCCCTGTGCGGTGAACATCTCAAGCGGGTCAGCCTGGAACTGGGCGGCAAATCGGCCGCGATCATCCTCGACGACGCCGACCTCGAGCACACCGTCAAACATCTCAAGACCGCCAGCCTGATGAACAACGGACAGGCCTGCGTGGCGCAGACCCGGATCCTGGTCAGCCAACGCCGCCACGACGAGGTCGTCGACGCGCTCGCGGGAATGATGGCGGACCTGCAGGTCGGCGACCCCGCCGACGACGGCACCGACATCGGGCCGCTCGTGGCACAACGTCAGCAGCAGCGGGTACAGGGCTACATCCGCTCCGGCGCGGACGAAGGTGCACGGATGGTGTTGGGCGGCACCGATTCACCGCATGACCGGGGCTGGTATGTGCGGCCCACGCTGTTCGCCGACGCCACCAACCAGATGCGCATCGCCCGCGAAGAGATCTTCGGGCCGGTGCTCACGGTGCTCAAGTACGCCGACGAACGCGACGCCGTACGGATCGCCAACGACAGCGACTACGGGCTGGCCGGCTCGGTGTGGACCTCCGACGCCGCGCACGGTCTGCAGATCGCCGAGCAGATCCGCACCGGCACCTACGGCATCAACATGTACACCCTGGACACCACCGCCCCGTTCGGCGGGTTCAAGCAGTCCGGTATCGGCCGCGAGTTCGGCACCGAGGGCCTGTCGGAATACGTGGAGTTGCAGAGCACGGTCAGCGCGCAGCCGCTGCCGGACCTAATCTGACAGCTGCAGTGTGACCTCGGCGGGGCAGCACACCTCGTCGCGCTGATTGCACACCGTGACCTCGAGATCGACCAGCAGCCGCGGCGCCCCGCTCGACGCGCCCTGGCGTTTGGCGACCACCCGGCCGCGCCCCACCATCGTGTCGCCGGCATAGATCGAGCCGAGCAACCTGACCCTGCGGCGCACCACCCGGCTGTACGGGCCCGCCCAGCCGGTGACCACCCGGTCGACGAACCCGGCGATGTGCATGGTGTTGACGAAGATCGTCGGATGCCCCTGGCGCCGAGCGTATTCCGGATCGTAATGGGCGGGAAAGTAGTCCCACGTCGCGCCGGGGTTCATCACCACCCGCTGATAGTCGATGTGGTCGACCACCTCCGGGAGTTCGGTCGGCACCACGACGTTCTGCCACGACACCTCGGGGCGGGCGGTCACGGCCGCTCCGCCGGGGTGAACCGGAACAACGTGTTGTGGTTGACGGCGACCAACGCGTTGTCGGCGCGGTAGAACTCATCGCGGGTCTCGACGAAATGCCCTGTGCCCAAGCGGGTCGTCTTCTCCGGGGACACCGACGCCACCTCTTCGACCACGTGCAGGCGGTCTCCCTCGACGATCGGGATGAGGAACTCGACGTCGTTGGACGCGTTGATGAACGTCGTACCCGGAAGCGGTACCAGGATCGCGATCGACGGTGTCGGCGGCTGCTCGGTCGGCAGCCACGGCGCCGGGATCAACCAGCCCATCAACATCGCAGGAGGGGCGAGCAGCCCGCCCCACACCTCGCGGGCGAACTCCTCATCCCAGTACGCCGGGTTGGCATCGTGCACCATGGCGGCGAAGTGCTGAATCCGCGCGCCGCTGACCGCGGTGCCCGCAAACCTCGGCGGTGTCTTCGTCCCGACCATGCGCAGCGCGTCGGCGTAGGTGCCGAACGCGAACGCGTACCGAATGGTTTGGCTCACAACAGAAGTGCGTTTTCGCGTGGCGCCCGGTCCCATTCGAGCTCACGCGACGTGAAGTACCAGCCGCCCCGCTCGTAGATCAGCCGGTCGGTGTAGGTGCCGGTCGCCAAAACGGTGTCGGCGCCGAACAACACCGCGACACACTGCTGGGTCGCGTCCACGCCGTCCACCGCGATCTCGTGGTCGAGCGTCACCAGCCGCCGCCCGCCGCCGTCGAATGCGGCCCGCAGATCGCTGAACGCTTCTCCCCCGCGCGTGTACGTCGCGCCCGCGTGCCGAAACGTGGCGATCCACCCGTTCCGGTCACCGGCGGAGTACAACCGGTTGTGTCGGGCATCCAGATCGAGGATCGCCGCCCGTGCAGCGAGGCTGTCGAGCACGTACTGCTGCTGGTAGGTCATGGTCATAGGCGTCTCCTTCTAGCGACTCAGCACGTAGCCGTGCGCGTCGCGGTCCCAGGCGTCGGCGCCGAGCCCGCGGCGGCGCAGCACGTCCTTGCGTACCCGGCCGATGACGTTCTTCGGAATGTCGTCGAGCACTTCGACATATCTCGGCACGCAGAAGTACGGCATGCGCCCCGCACAGAAGTCGAGTAGCTCGCGGAAGTCGACCGTCGCGCCCGGGCGCAGGGTCACCACCACCAGGATGTCGTCTTCGCCGAGCTCGCTGGGGATCGCGACCGCGGCCGCCTCGAAGATCGCGGGGTGGCGCATCACGGTCTGCTCCACCTCTACCGAGGAGACGTTCTCGCCGCGGCGGCGCAGCGAGTCCTTGACCCGGTCGACGTAGGTGAGGTTGCCGTCGCTGTCCAGACGGCCCAGGTCTCCGGTGGCGAACCACTCGGGGTGCGGTTGGATTTGAAGCCCGCCGGACACGGACGACACATACCCCTCGCTCATCGGATGTGTCGCCCGCGCCCGGCAGGTGATCTCCCCGACGTCCCCGTCGCGCACTTCGGATCCGTCGGGGCCGACGATGCGCACGTCGAACGCCGGGTTGACGGGACCAGACGTACCCGGCACACCGTCGTCTGAAACCGACTTGTAGGCAATGGGGAAAGCCTCGGTCAGGCCGTACATCGTCACCACGCGGCAGCGGTAACGCCGTTCGACGGCCCGGTAGATTTCCGCCGGAATCGGGGCCGCCGAGATGAACCGCAGACCGGTGTCGCTGTCGGACGGGTCGGGCGGCAGGTTCCACAACATCGACACCATCGCGCCCGCCCCCGCGAAACCGACTGCCCCACAGGACCGGATCTCATCCCACACCGTGCTCGGATGAAAGCCGTCGGCGAGCACACTGGTTCCGGCCACCAGCATCGGCGCCAGCACGGTGGGCGCCGCGCTGAGGTGAAACAGCGGCATCGCCGTCCAGATCACTTCCCCCGCCGCGAACTCCCACGCCGACGCGACGGTGGCGGCCGCGCAGAACAGGTAGTGCCAGGTGGTGGCGACGGCTTTGGAGGCACCGGTGGTTCCCGAGGTGAAGAACAGCGCGCCGACGTCACCGGCCGCGACCGGTGCCGACGGTCCCGTATCAGCGGGCGCCACGGCGAGTCGCTGGAAAAGCGAAGCATCCAGCACCAGGGTGGTGCTGAGCGTGTCGACGCGACCGGCGACCTCGGCGAGCCGCGGTGCCCGCTCGCCGTCGGTGAGCACCGCTTTGGCCCGTGACAACGTGAGCGCGTGGGCCAGGAAGTCGCCCTTGCTGGCGGCGTTGACGGCCGCGGTGATCACCCCGGCCCGGGCGGCGCCCAGCCAGAAGTACACCCACTCGGGGCAGGTGCCGGTGAACAGCGCGAGGGTGTCGCCGGCGCCCAGACCCGACTCGAGAAGCAGGTTGGCTGCGGCACACGACCTTTGGCGCATCTCGGCGAACGTCACCGGTTTCCCGCCGATCGACATCATCACCCGGTCGGGGACATGTTCGGCCCGGCGGTCCAGCACCGCCGCGACGGTGAACTGGTCGACACCGAACGCCGCCGGCTCGATCGGCGGCATCCGGCGCCCGGCGGATGTCACGCTTGCGCTGCCGCCGGATCGGGTTGGCCGTCGGCGGTGTAGCCGAAATCGGTCGCCGACGGCTCGGGGCCCGGATAGAACCGGTGTGCCCAGCGCCGCAGGGCGGCGTAGTCGCGGGCCTCCTCGGGGGCGAGGTTGGGCTTCTCCAGGTACTTCATGTTCTCCCAGGTGAAGAAGTCCTGTTTGATGACCTCCTGTTGCAGCTGCAGGAATTTCGCGGCCCGCCCCGTCGGTTTGTCGCCGGCGTCGCCGGGTTCGCGGACCGAAGCCTGGGTGTAGAAGTAGTCGGTGTAGTCCTCGTCCACCGGGGTCTGGCCCGTCACCTGAACGGTGGCCACCAACTCGGAGGGGAACCGGACGACCCCGAGACCCAGCGAGTAGTTGTCGTAGATGATCTTGGCGTCGACGGGGCCGTTGGGGGTCAGCCACGTCTTGGCCCGTCCCCCACCGAAATTCGCGTTCACCGTCGCATGCAGGTGATAGCCGGACAGCTCGAAGGACGCGGTGTTGGCCGGGTTCGCGGCCTTGTGCACGTACTGGACGTGATACGGGTCGGCGGCGTTCTCGATGATCATCTGGGCATGCACTTTGACCCGGTTCAGCATCCGGGTGTGCGGGTGCAGCGGGTAGTACTCACCGGTTTCGAGTTCGGGCAGCACCGGCGGCTGCCAATAGGGTGCGCGGCCGTGGCGTTCGTGCCACACCAGGATGAAGCCGTACCACTCCATGCTGTGGTAGCTGCGGATGCGCACGTTCTGCTTGCAGCCGATCTTGCTGTACGGGATCAGCGCGTTGGTGCCGTCGCCGTTCCAGTGCCAGCCGTGCCACGGGCAGACGATGCGCTCACCCTCGACCGTGCCGCCGACACCCATGTTCGCGCCGAGATGCTGGCAGTAGGCGTCCAACACGTTGACCTGACCGGATTCGGCCCGGAAGATCACCAGCTCCTCGCCGAAGTAGTGGGCGCGTTTGACCTGGCCCGCGGACAGCTCCGAGGCGAACCCGACGATGAACCAGCCGGTCGGGAAGCGATACGTCGACAGGCTGATCCCGCTTGACCCGAACTCGCGCTCCGACGGGTCCAGGATGTCCGTCTCCGTCACTGCTGTCTCCGTCCGCGAGGCAACGCCGCAGGTCGCGAGGACCCACCGTTGCCTATTTTTACTATTTTAGGCATTCTAAAGCAAGGACGACCCAGGAGGACCGCGCGTGACGACGACCGAACCGGTCGACCTGTCCGATATGTCGTTGTGGCAGAACGGTTTCCCCGACGAGCTGTTCACGGCGCTGCGCCGCGCGCGACCGCTCTTTCACCATGAGCTCACCGACGGTGTCGCCAGCACCGTCACCCGCGACTTTTGGGTGGCGACCAAGCACCGCCACGCGCTACGGATCCACCGCGACACCGACGCGTTTACCGCCGTGGACGGCCCGCTCATCCAGGGAATCGGACCGGCGGGCGCGTTTCCCAACATCATCAACATGGACCCGCCCGAGCAGACCAAGCGGCGCAGGGTGATGTCACATGCCTTCACGCCGCGCGCTATCGGCAAGCTCGAGAACGGGATTCGCGAGCGGGCGGCCTCGCTCGTCGACCGCCTGCTGCAGGCCGGTGGCGGGGACTGGATCGACGACGTCGCCGACGTGCTGCCGATGTCGGTCATCGGCGACATTATCGGGATTCCCGAGAAGGACCGACCGCAGATCTTCACCACCTTCGACCGGATCCTGAAGGCGGCGTCGACACAAGAGCAGGTGGACGCCTTCGCAGAAGTCTTCGCGTACGCGGTCGATCTCACCGCCGAGAAGCGGCGCGACCCCGTCGACGACATCTGGAGCACGCTGGCCACCGCGGTGATCACCGATGAATCCGGCGAGCAACTGTCCATTGCCGAAACCGAACTCGAGAGCTTCTTTTTCGTGCTGGCGTTCGCCGGTAGCGACACCACGAAGAACGCGCTGGCCTACGGGTTGCAGGCGTTCGTCGCCGACCCCGCTCAGATCGAGCGGTACCGCGCCGACGAGTCGATCCGGTCGAGCGCGGTCGAAGAGGTGCTGCGCTGGTCGAGCCCGGTGGCGTTCTGGACCCGCACGACCAAGGTGGACGTGGAGATGGACGGCGTCACGATCCCGGCGGGTCAGCGGGTGGTCGCGATGCTGCGCTCGGCCAACCGGGACGAGGAGGTGTTCGACGACCCGTTCCGTTTCGACATCGGCCGTGTCGACAACCCGCACGTCACGTTCGGGGGCGGCGGGGCGCACTACTGCCTGGGCGCGATGCTGGCGCGCGCGGAGATCCGGGCGGTGCTCGACGAGTTGCTCTGCCGCGCCGACGAGATCAGCCTCGGACCGGCGCGGGTGTCGCACCCCAACCTGACCAACAACATGACGATCTTCGACGCGCTCCCGATCACCCTGACGCCGCGCTAGCCGAGGCGGTGCGGGTCACAGGCCCTTGGGGCGGGTGCCGATCACGGCGTCGGCGCTGAGCCGCGCCAGGTCGGCGTCGTCGAGCCCGCAGAGTTGCGACAGCACCTCGGCGTTGTGCTCACCGAGCGTCGGTGGTGTGCGGTACAGCCACGCGTCGACGCCGTCGGGGCGGGCGAACGGCGGACACGGATACAGCCCGGGCCCGGTGCTCGGGTGGACGAGCTTCTCGAAGAATCCACGGTGCACCAGCTGCGGGTTGTCCACCACCAGCGACGGCGAAACCACCACGGCCGACGGAACACCCCTGTCCACAAGCGTTTCCACCACGACCTCGGCATCCTGACCAGCCAGCCACCCCTCCAGCCGGGCTTCCAGTCCGCCGGCGAGCTCACTGAGCACAGCGCGCTGGGCATCGGTATGCGCGCACACCGCCACCCAATTGTCCTGCCCCGCACACCGATAGATGTCCTGGGTGATCGCGGTGTGGCCTCGGTTGCCGCGGCGCTCCATCACCTCGCCGAAGACTTCGTACTCGATCGTTTGCGCCGCGGTCACATTCAACACCGTCTCGATCATCGGCACCTCGACGAGCTGGCCGCGGCCCGTGCGCTCGGCGAAATCCAACGCCGCGAGCAGGGCGAACGCGGCATGCGCACCCGCGAGCGGATCACACGCCCCGCGGGGGGCGATCGGCAATCCGTCGGGTAGCCCGGTCACCCACGCCAGGCCGGCGATCTGCTCCATCGTCGGCGCAAACCCCACCCGGTCCCGCCACGGACCGCTCAGGCCGAACGCGGGCATCCGCATCATGACCAGCTGGGGGTTGATGCCCAGCAGGACGTCGGCGCCGAGGCCGAACTGGTCCATCACCCGCGGGGAGAAGTTCTCCACCACCGCGTCGGCCTTGCTCACCAGTTCCTTGACCAGCCGCAGCCCCTCGGGCGACTGCAGATCCAGTGTCACCGACCGCTTGTTGGTGTTCATGGCGTGAAAGACCCAGCCGTACTCCCACCAGTCGTCGACGTCCTTGCGCATACCGCCGGAGTACCGGATGCCGTCGGGGCGCTGCACCGACTCGATCTTGATCACGTCCGCGCCGAATGCCGCCAGCGCGTGGGTGGCCGCCGGGCCCGCCCAGAACGCGGTGAAGTCCACGATCCGGACACCGGCAAGCGGCCGGTCACCGGTGGACGGCGGCGGCACCGTTGCCCTTGGTGCCCAGAGGCTTTCACCGTCGCTGGCGCCGACAGCCGGTGCCCGGCGCAGCGGTGCGGGGCGGGCCTCGCTCATCAACCACGGTGGACGCGGTTGCCGGAAACCCGCGGGATTGTCCACATACACGCCGCGCTGCACCATGTGGTCCATCTGCGGGATCGTCGCGCCGTTGCCCAGCGGCGCCAGCGGCAGCCGGAACAGTTGCCCGAGCTCGACGATCTCGTCGACGGTGCGCGCGCGCATCCACGGGTCGATCCGCTCGCGGATCCAGTCGCGGTAGTCCCACCGGCCGATCTGGAACTGCAGCGCGGGAATCTCGGTGAACTCCGGGCAGTCCACCATCGCGGCGAAGTCCAGCCACTGCTGACCGGTCACCATGCTGATCCCGACGTAGCCGTCCTTGGCCCGCTCGATCGAGGGGACCTCGACCGAACGCCGCACGGGCGGCACCTGCAGCAGCTGGCTGTGCAGCCACTCGCCGCTCTGCATCAGCGTGACCGCCTCGAGCATCGACATGTCGAGATGGCCGCCCGGACCGCCGCGGCGCACCCGCCGGTGCAGGGCCAGCGCGCCGTAGGCCGCCCACACCCCGCCCATGAACTCCCCCAGCTCACCGCCGATCGAGATCGGCGGGCCCGCCGGGTCACCGCGAAACCCCGTCAGACCCGACGCGGCCTGCAGCGTGAACTCCGTCGCCGGGCGTTGCGACCACGGGCCGCCCCAACCGAAGTCCGAGACGGTGACCACCACGCAATGGGGTGCGATTTCGCCAAGCCGCTGCGGGTCGAGACCGCGTCGCTGCGCGCCGTCACGGTCGGCCGTCAGCACCACGATGTCCGCACGCGCCAGCAGGTCATCGGAAATACTTGTGACGCTGCGCTTTCCGGCGTTGAGATAGCTGAACAGCGGCGCATCGGCCCCCGCGGGAGGCGCGGCGCCGGTGAGCGTATAGCGGCGGAACGGATCGCCTTGTGGCGGTTCGACCTTGACCGCGTCGGCGCCGGCGTCCACCAGCAGCTTGCCGCAGTACGCGCCGGCGATGCGGTCGCTGACCTCCACGACGCGCAGGTCACCTAGCGGGGTGGGTGCTATGTCGCCCACACGCACGACCTCCCTCGTTTTTGGCCATCTTAGTAACTATTGGCGGATAGCCGGCCCAGCTGGCGGCGCTGTCACTGTTAACATTGCGGTGTCATGACAACGCTGGGTATCGGTCCCGAAGCGCGACGGCGCCTTGGCGCACGCAGGACCGCCGAGATCGTCGCCGACGAACTGCGCCGCCAGATCATCGAGGGTGAACTGGTCGACGGCGACCTGCTGCCCCGCCAGGAACTGCTTGTCGAGCAGTTCAACGTCAGCCTGGTGTCGCTGCGAGAAGCGTTGCGAATCCTGGAAACCGAGGGCCTGGTATCGGTGCGTCGCGGCAACCGCGGCGGTGCCGTCGTGCACGCACCGGCCAAAGCGAGCGCGGCCTACATGCTCGGTCTGCTGCTGCAGAGCGACTACGTGCCCCTCGCCGACCTCGGTACCGCACTGCAGGAACTCGACCCGATGTGCGCCGCGCTTGCCGCGCGCCGCCCCGATCGCGGCAAGACGTTGATACCCAAGCTCAAAGAACTCAACGACGCCATGGCCGAGCACATCGACGACGGTGCGCGGTTCACCGAGATCGGCGGGCAGTTCCACGACGAGATCGTGCGCGGCTGCGGCAACCACACGATGATCGCGGTGGTCGGCAGCCTCGAAACGCTGTGGACCGGGCACCTGAACTGGTGGGCCCAGGAAACCGCCGCGCGCGGCGAGTACCCGTCATTGAGCAAGCGCCGCATCGCATTGCGGGTGCACACCAAGATCGCCGACGCCATCGAGGCCGGTGACGCCGAACGTGCCAGGAAACTGGCCGCGCGTCACGTCGCCGATACCCAGACCTATCTGCTCGCAGGCGATCCCGAGCAGCGGATCGTCGCACTGTCGCCGCAGGCGCTGGCGCAGCGCCAGCGCTGACAGGGTCGGGTATGCGCACGGCCGTGATCACCGGCGGCAGCGGTGGCATCGGAAAGGCATGTGGCCGAAGGCTCGTCGCAGCCGGTTACGACGTGCTTTTGACCGCGCGGCGCGAGGAGCCGTTACGGGCGGCGGCCGAGGAAATCGGCGCCCGCTACGTCGTCGCCGACGCGAGCGAACCCGCAACCTTTGAGCCCGCCGTCGACGCGGCCGGCCGGATCGACCTGATGGTGCACGCCTCGGGCGTCCTCGGCGGCACCTACGCCCGCAAGCAGACCTTCGCACAATGGCGGGCCACCATGGCGGCCAACCTGGATTCTTGCTTTGTGGTGACCTCGGCGGCGTTGCCGCACATGTCAACGGGTTCGCGCTTTGTGTTCGTCTCGTCCTCGGCGGCCCACGAACCGATGCGGGCCCGCACCGCCTATTCGGCGTCGAAGGCGGGGATGAACGCGTTCGCCGGGGCGCTGGCACAGGAAGTCGACCGGGACGGCATCAACGTGCACGTCGTCACCCCCGGCCCGGTCGAAACCGAGATGCTGCAAGACGTTCCGTTCGAGATGTACGCGATCCGGGCAGAGGACGTCGCGGCGGCGGTCGTGTGGCTGGACACCCTGGACCCGTCGGTGGACCTGCCCGAGATCAGGCTGCACGCCGTCACCCGCGGCCCGTCCGCACGGCCACCGGTGGTTCCGTTGGAGGCACAGCGCCGCGCGGGCAGCTGATTTCAGAGCGCCTTGACCGAGGCCGGCAGACCGTAGAGCGCGGTGGCGTTGCCGCGCATGATGCGCTCGCGCTGATCGGCGGGAAACCGGCGGATGGCCCAGTCGGGCGCGTCGTAGCTCCAGTGCGGGTAGTCGGTCGAGAACATCAGGTTGTCACCGAGATCCATCATCTCCAGATAATCCCGATACACCGCGACGTCGACCTCTTCCAGCGGTTGGGTGGTGAACCGGACGTGCTCGCGCACATACTCCGAGGGCCGGCGCCGCACGAACGGCAGATCGGCCTTGCGCTGCTCCCAGATCCGGTCCATCCGCCACATCACGGGCATCGCCCAGGTGAAGCCTCCCTCCACGAACACGATCCGCAGTTCGGGATAGCGGTCGAAGGCCCCGTCGAACACCAGGCTCATCAGGTGGGCGGCGTAGAGCAGCGGCCAGGACGCGAAGAAGTCATGCCAGTGCGCCGGGTTGCCGATGGGGTAGATCGGGATCAGCTCGAACGGCGTCTGGCCCATCAGATGGGTGGCCACCGGAAGCCCGCGGCGTACCGCGGCTTCATAGATCGGGTCGAAATGCGGGCTGCCGAACGGGATTCCGCGTGTCTGCGGTGTCATCAGCACCTCGGCCATGTACGGATGGCCGGCCCAGCGTTCGATCTCGCGCGCCGAGGCCACCGGGTCCTGCGCGGTGACGCTGATCGTGCCCCGCCAGCGGCCGTGCCAATTGTTCTCGCCCAACCACACGTCGGCCAGCCAGTCGTTGTAGGTGGCCTTGAGGATGTGCTCGGCCTGCGGTAACTGCGCATCGCACATCGGCTCCAGCAGCGCGATGCTCACCCCGGCGTCGATCAGCAGTTGTTTGGCGGCGAATTCGGGGTCGCTTCCCGCCGCACCACCTCGCGGCGGCGCCGCGTCGACCCGCAACGACATGGTCTTGTACGAATCCGGGGTGTCGTAGAAGTGCGGGATCGGCGACACCGCGTTGCCGACCGGCCAGAGGGTGTCCCTCCAACGCGCGGGGGCGTAGGACTTCAGCACCTCGACCGAGACGGGCAGCGGGTGCACGTCGGTGTCGACGATGCTGACCGCGACGTCCTGGTGGCCGATCGTGGTCACAGCCGGCTCCCCTCCACCTCGGCGCTCATGGCGTACAGCTCGGCGGCGTTGCGCCACAACACGTTTTCCCGCTGGACGTCGTTGAGCCCGGCGGCCGCCGATTCCGGCGAGGACGTCGACCAGTGTGGATAGTTCGACCCGTACATCAGCAGTCCGGCCTTGTCGGTGTAGTCCATCCACCGCTCGGCGAGCCCGGTGTCCGTCGGCCCGTCGAGCGCCGAAGAGCAGTACCGCACGTGCTCGCGCAGATACTCGCTCGGATAGCGGTCGACCCACGGCGTTTGGTCGCGCATCGACAACCAGAACGTGTCGAGCCGCCACATCAGCGGGGTGAGGATGTCGTAGCCGCCGTCGGCGAAGACGAACCGTAATCCGGCGTGGCGACCGAAGGTGCCCTCGATGATCAACGTCGCCAGGTGCACGAAGCCGTTGAGCGGCATGAACGCGGCGTACCCGGGGTAGGTGTGCGCGTGCCCGGCGAACGTCGGCGCGTAGTCGACTCCGTTGCCGCCGTTGATGTGGACGGCCACCGGAAGGCCGTGGGCGGCCGCGGCTTCCCAGATCGGCTCGAACACCGGCTTGCCGTACGGTTCGCGCGACTGCAGCGGCACGCCGATCTGCACCATCTTCGGGTGCTGTGCCAACCGGTCGATCTCGGCGAGCGCACCTTTGACGTCCTCGGGGTTGACGCGGATGGTGCCGCGGAACCGGCCGGTGGTGTCGGGTTCCAGCCAGCGCTCCACAAGCCAGTCGTTGACCGCCGCGCAGATGCGGCTGTTGAGCAGATAGTCGGCAATGTTGCCGCGGGTCAACGGGTTCAGGATCGCCACGTCGACGCCGTTGTCGGCGAGGTAGCGCGCGACCGTGTCGGGGTCCGAGCCCGGGTAGTGCTCGCCGTAGAGATCCTGGCGGTAGTCCCCGCCGGGGGCCTGGTACCACGGCTGCTCGACGTCGGGGATGGCGCGCAGCTTGTGCGCCGCGGGCAGGTAGCGCCGGATCTCGGAGTTGTACCGGAAGTGCGGTTGGACGTTGGCGTCGATGACCGGGGTTCTCATGCGGTCAGGACCACCTGCCCGTCGACGACGTCGACGTCGTAGGTCCGCACCCGCTTGGTGGGATCGGCCAGGTTGATCCCGGTGGTGATGTCGAACTCCCACTGGTGCCAGGGACATCGGGCGATGCGGCCGATCCGCGTCTGCCGTACCTGCCCGGGCGCGTCGGGGTCGAACTCGTTGGCGCCGCCGACGTAACCCGCGCACAGCGGCGCACCTTCGTGGGCGCAGTAGTTCGCGATCGCATACAGCGCGCCGTCGATGTTGTACACACCGACACCGAACTTGCCGGCCTGCACCAACTTCATGGTGCCGGGTGGCAGGTCGTCGATCGCACATACCGTAAGGCGTTGCATCGCGTCCCCTCGGTCGCCTTGACCTAGATTACCTAAAATAGTAAAGATAGATACTTGGTGCGCGAAGATGCGCTGCCCGGGAGGCGCAGGTGACGATCAGCATCGATTCCGATGATTCGACAGCCCCCGACGTGGCACGCGACCCCTATGCCTTCTTCGCGTACAAGCGCAGGACCGAACCGGTGTGGCGCGGCCCGATCAGCGACACCTCGATGGCGCCCCCGGAGCTCGTCTCCGATGAGGAGTGGACGCTGTTCGACTTCGACAGCGTGTTCTCCGCGTTCCGCGACGGCGACACGTTCGCGTCGGAGTTCTACGACAACACCATCGGGCTGGTGCTCGGGCCGACCATCCTGAGCATGCACGGCAAGCAGCACCACGACCATCGCAGCTTGGTCGCCAAGGCTTTTCGGCAGAGCGCGCTTGACTACTGGGAGCCCGCGCTGATCGACCCGATCTGTCACCGGCTGGTCGACGAGATCAGGGATGACGGTGAAGCCGACCTGGTCCAGGCGCTGACATTCGAGTTCCCCACCCGCATCACCGCCGCGCTGCTGGGCCTGCCGCAGCAGGACCTGGAGCTGTTCCGGCGGCTGTCGCTGGAGCTCATCTCGATCAGCGAGGACATCGAGGCCGGGCTCAACGCATCCGTCGAATTGGGTGCCTACTTCCAGGACCAGGTGGACCAGCGGCGCAAGGCGAGCACCGACGACATCATCGGTGACCTCGTCGCCGCGGAGATCGACGGCGAACGGCTCACCGACGAAGCGATCATCTCGTTTCTTCGGCTGCTGTTGCCCGCCGGGCTCGAGACCACCTACCGCTCGTCGAGCAACCTGCTCTATCTCCTGCTGACCCATCCCGAGCAGCTGCACGAGGCGCAAGAGGACCGCGACCTGATCGGGGCCGCGATCGAGGAGGGCCTGCGGTACGAGACGCCGCTGGTTTCGGTGCCGCGCAACACCACCCGCGACGTCGAGATCCACGGCGTGCGCATTCCGGAAGGCGCACAGGTCAACCTGTGCATGGGTTCGGCCAACCGCGATGAGAAACGATGGCCCGACGCCGAGGTGTTCGACATCCACCGGGCGCGAAAACCCCACATCTCGTTTGCGGGCGGCATTCACAGCTGCCTTGGCCTGCATCTGGCCAGGGTGGAGACCCGGGCGATGCTGAACAGCCTCTTCGACCGGGTCACCGACCTCGAACTGGTCGCCGACGACGACACCAGAATCGTGGGCATGCCGTTTCGCTCCCCCACGCGTCTTCCGGTGACGTTTCGCGCCGCGGGTCGCATGTGAGCATCTGCAGTCGCGCGGCGATACTGCACGACGTCGCCGTCGCTGATCGCCGGCGACGACGTCAACGCCTATCTCAAGCTGACCCGCAAAGGCGGAACGTGTGTGCTGACCGGGATGACCGCGCAGACAACACATTCGGCGAAAATCGCGCTCGCTTACGCCGACCTGTTGGACGGCAAGCTCATCCGCGGCGTCATCGACTACGCCCTGGACTGAGCGGCCGCGCGGTCTAGTACTGGCCGAGCGGACGACAGACGTTCGTGATCGGGTTCCAGTATTCGCCGGGGGCGCAGGCCAGCGGGACGGTCGCCACCGGTCCTCGACATACGTTGTCGACCGGGTCCCACCACTCTCCGGCCGGGCAGTTGAGCGGCTGAGCGGCGCCGACGGCCGACGCCATCACCGACAGCGCGGCCACCGGCGCGAACGCGGCGGCGACGATTGTCGAACGACGAACGAATTTTCTCATGCGCTCATCCTGCCCCATAGCCGTTGAGTTGAAACCCCTAGATCGACGAAACGGTGGAATCCACTCGCGCGCTTTCACACCACGATGCGGAGGTGCTGCCAGCCACGCACGGTCGACGTCGGCGCCAGTTGTGCAGTCTCGTAATCGATGTCCCACTCCGGCCAGCGGTTCAGCAGTTCATCCAGGGCGACACGGCCCTCCAGCCGCGCGAGGTTCGCCCCCAGGCAATAGTGCAGCCCTTTGCCGAATGTGAGGTGGGCGATGTTGGGCCGGTGGATGTCGAACGTGTCCGGATCGGGGTAGCGGCGCGGGTCCCGGTTGGCGGCGCCGAACAGCAGCAACATCGCCGCCCCGGCGGGCACCGTCGTGCCGTAGCACTCGAAATCGCGCGCCATGTACCGCGCGACGTGCGGACCGGTCGGCTCGAACCGCAGCGTCTCATCGACGGTGCGGGTCAGCAGCGACCGGTCCTCGACGACCTCGCGGCGCTGATCCGGGTGTTCGGCAAGCACTTTGGCCAGCCAGCCGATGAGCCGCCCGGTCGTCTCGTTGCCCGCGCCGCCCACCACCTGGGTGTAGTGCAGCACCTCTTTGCGGGTCAGCTTGCGCGTCACACCGTCCTCGTCGGTGAACTCGACATTGAGTAGCGCGGTCATCAGATCGTCGGACGGGTTCTTTGAGCGCCACTCGACGTAGTCGGCATAGATGCTGCCGTCGGCGATCTTGTCGGCGTTGACGACCTTCATCGGCGCGCCCGGCTTGGTGCGAAGGTTGGCATCGTTGGCGTCGCGTACCGAAACCTGTTCGGACTCAGGGATACCCAGCAGCATGCCGATCACCCGCATCGGCATCATCGACGCCAGTTCGGCGATGATGTCGAAGCCGCCGGAGCCGACCAACGGATCAAGGCAGCCGACACAGTAGCGGCGGATCTGGTCTTCGATTTCGGCCATCCGGCGCGGGGTGAACACCCGCGACATCAGCCCGCGCAGCATCGTGTGGATGGGCGGATCCTCGAACATCATCACGCCCTTGGGCATGTCGAAGTCCGACTTGATGAGCTCCAGGATGTCGCTGCGCTGGTTGGAGAACGTCTCCCAGTTCGCCAGGGCCTTGTCGACGTCGGAATGGCGCGAGAGCGCCCAGAAGTCGTAGCGCTCGTTGTAGTAGATCGGCGCCTCTTCACGCAGCCGCGCGTACGTCGGATACGGGTTGGCGGTGATGTCGACGTCGTAGGGGTCGTAGTAGACGTCGGTGGCTGAGCCGGTGTCGGGGACGCGCATCGGTTCCTCTACTTCAGCATGCTGCCGGCGTCGACGGGCAGCGTGACACCGGTGATGTAGCGGGCTTCGTCGGAGGCCAGAAACAGCACCGCGTTGCTGATGTCCTCGGTCTCCACCCACGGGGTCGGCAGGAAATGGAAGGACTGACAAACCGGTGCGAGGTCGTCGGGTCCGGGGTCGGGCAAGTCAGGGCGAAACATCCGGTAGGTCGGTTCGTTCATCAACAGCGGGCTGTTGACGTGGGTCGGATGCACGGTGTTGACGCGGATCGACTGGTGTCCCAGTTCGACGGCGAAGGTCCGCATCAAGCCGACGACGCCGTGCTTGGCGGTGACGTAATGGCCGACCTGCGGATAGGCCTTGAGCCCGCCGACCGAGCTGGTGATGATCACCGAGCCGCCGCGGCCGCCGGCCAGCAGGTGCGGCACACCGGCCTTGACGGTTTTCCAGACGCCCCCGAGGTTGACGTCCAACGTCTCCTGCCACGACCCCTCGCCCATCTTGTGCAGCTTGACGCCGACGGTGCCAATGCCGGCATTGGCCACGATGATGTCGAGGCGACCCAGTTGCTCGACCCCGCTGTCGACCGCGGCCTTGAGCGCGTCGAAATCGCGGACGTCGACCTCGGCGGTGACGATACGGCGATCGAGGCCCTTGACCAGGTCGGCCGTCTCGGCCAGATCCTCGGGGGTGGCCGCCGGCGCCGGCGAACCCTCGAAACCGCGGCAGATGTCGATCGCGATGATGTCGGCGCCCTCCTGGGCAAGGCGCACCGCGTGGCTGCGTCCCTGACCTCGTGCGGCACCGGTGATGAACGCAACCTTGCCAGCTACCCGACCGGCCATCCACGCTCCCTCGATTGTTGGGCGATCGCCCAACATTTATGCTGAGGCTATGTCTAGCAGCCCCGCTGAGCAGGGGTCAAGGGTCCGCCGCGAGTCGGCGACGCGACAGGCGTTGATCGAGGCGACCGCCCAGGTGATGTTGGAAGACGGCTACGCCGCAGCCACGTCACGCCGCGTGGCGGCCAAGGCCGGGGTCAAGCCCGCCCTCGTGCACTACTACTTCCCGACGATGGACGACCTCTACCTCGCGGTGTTGCGCTCGGGTGCCGAGGCCAACCTCGCCAAACAGCGCCAAGCCACGGCCGGGGATCAACCCCTGCACGCGTTGTGGCGGCTCAACAGCACCCACGGCGCCCAGCTGTGGATGGAGTTCATGGCGTTGGCCAACCACCGCAAAGAGATTCGCAGCGAGATCGCGGCGTATGCCGATCGGTTCGGCGACGCGGAGGAAAGCGCCATGGCACTTGTGTTGCGTGCCCACGATGTCGACGTCGACGCGTTTCCGCCGGTGGTCATGTCGATGATCTTGACCAGCCTGGCACGGGTGCTGCTCCTGGAGCGTGGACTGGGCATCACCCGAGGTCACGCCGAGGCCCAGGCGTTCATCGACCGCCACCTGCAACGGTTCGAAATCCCTGGCGGGTGATCTAAACCGCAAGGTCACATTGGGAGTGACCAGCAACACACTAACTTGAGCTAACCTAGGCCGAAATGAGAAGTTATACCGGCTAAGTACGCACGCCGGAATTAAGCCGATACGAAATCAAGGGGCGCGATATATGGACGGCAACGGTCGAAGGCGAATGACGTGATCCGCCTCGCCAAGCGGGTGTGGATCCCACTCGTCATCATCGTCGTGGTCGCCATCGCCGGGTTCACCGTGCAGCGCATCCGTACATTCTTCGGCGCCGAGGGCATCATCACCACGCCGACGGTGTTCGCCGACGACCCCGAACCGTTCGACCCCAAAGTCGTGACCTACGAGATCTTCGGCACCGGTTCCTACGCCGACATCAACTACCTCGATCTCGACGCCAAACCGATCCGCGTCGACGGCGCGTCGCTGCCGTGGACCCTGACGTTGCAGACGACCGCCCCGTCTGCGGCGCCCAACATCGTCGCTCAGGGTGACGGACAGTCGATCACCTGTCGGATCACCGTCGACGACGAGGTCAAGGACGAGAGAACCTCCACCGGCGTCAGCGCCCAGACCTTCTGCTACGTGAAATCCGCATGAGCGTGCCGTCCAGCGAGGCGCCGACAGACGCCTTCCCGCCGGCGAGGCACACCCAACGTCCGTTCATCCCGAGGATGATCCGCAAGTTCGCGGTGCCGATCATCCTGGGTTGGATCCTGCTCATCGCGGTGCTGAATGTCGCAGTGCCGCAGCTGGAAACGGTCGGCCAGATGCGTGCGGTGTCGATGAGCCCCGAAGAGGCGCCGTCGATGATCGCGATGAAACGGGTCGGCACGGTCTTCGAGGAGTACGACTCCGACAGCTCGGCGATGATCGTCCTGGAAGGTGAAGAACCCCTCGGCGACGACGCGCGCGCGTTCTACGACAAGATCGTCGATGAGCTGGAAGCCGACACCAAGCACGTCCAGAGCGTCCAGGACTTCTGGAGTGACCCGCTGACCTCGGCCGGCGCGCAGAGCAACGACGGCAAGGCGGTCTACGTCCAGGCCTATCTCGCCGGGAACCAGGGCGAGAGCCTGGCCAACGAGTCGGTGCAGGCGGTCCAGGACATCGTGGCCGGCATCCCGCCGCCGGCGGGCGTCAAGGCGTACGTGACGGGCCCGGCTGCCCTGATGGCCGACCAGCACATCGCCAGCGACCGCAGTATGCGGCTGATCGAGGCGGTCACCTTCACGGTGATCATCACGATGCTGCTGCTCGTCTACCGCTCGATCATCACGGTGGTGATCACGCTGGTGATGGTCGTGCTGCAGTTGCTCGCGACCCGAGGCGTGGTCTCCTTCCTCGGCTACCACGAAATCATCGGGCTCTCACCGTTTGCGACCAACCTGCTCGTCACGTTGGCCATCGCCGCGGGCACCGACTACGCGATCTTCCTCAACGGGCGATACCAGGAAGCGCGCGGTGCCGGCGAAGACCGAGAATCGGCCTTCTACACCATGTTTGGCGGCACCGCTCACGTCGTGTTGGGATCGGGCCTGACGATTGCCGGCGCCACGTTCTGCCTGAGCTTCACCAGGCTGCCCTACTTCCAGTCGCTGGGTGTCCCGCTGGCCATCGGCATGGTGACCTGTGTGTTCGCCGCGCTCACGCTCGGGTCGTCGATCATCACCGTGGCCTCCCGGTTCGGCAACTTGCTCGAACCCAAGCGGGCGATGCGGGTGCGCGGTTGGCGCAAGATCGGCGCTGCTGTCGTGCGGTGGCCCGGCCCGATCCTGGTCGCCACGATCGCGCTGTCGCTGGTCGGCCTGCTCGCCCTCCCCGGCTACCACACCAACTACAACGACCGGACCTACCTGCCGGCGGACCTGCCCGCCAACGAGGGCTACGCGGCCGCTGACCGCCACTTCTCGCAGGCGCGGATGAACCCGGAACTGTTGATGGTCGAAAGCGACCACGACCTACGCAACTCGGCGGACTTCCTGGTCATCGACAAGATCGCCAAGGCGGTGTTCCGGGTTCCCGGAATCTCCCGCGTGCAGGCCATCACCAGGCCCGACGGCAAGCCGATCGAGCACACCTCGATTCCGTTCCTGATCAGCATGCAGGGCACCACCCAGCAGATGAACCAGAAGTATCTGCAGGACCGCATGGCCGACATGCTGGTTCAGGCCGATGAGATGTCGAAGACCATCGCGAGCATGGAACGGATGTCGGCGCTGACCGCGGAGATGGCCGACGTCACCCACGCCATGGTCACCAAGATGAAGGATATGACGGTCAGCGTCGCCGAAATGCGCGACAGCATCGCCAATTTCGACGACTTCTTCCGGCCGATCCGCAATTACTTCTACTGGGAACCGCACTGCTACAACATCCCGATCTGTTGGGCGTTCCGGTCGGTATTCGACACCCTCGACGGTATCGACACGATGACCCACAACATCCAGGACATGCTCCCGGACATGGAGCGCCTCGATGAGCTGATGCCGCAGATGGTCGTCCTGATGCCGTCGATGATCGAGACGATGAAGACCATGCGGACGATGATGCTGACCATGCATGCCACCCAGAAGGGGCTGCAGGATCAGATGGCGGCCATGCAGGAGAACTCCAGCGCCATGGGCGAGGCGTTCGACGCATCGATGAACGACGACTCCTTCTACCTCCCACCGGAAGTGTTCGACAACGAAGACTTCAAGAAGGGCATGGAGAATTTCATCTCCCCCGACGGAAACTCGGTGCGGTTCATCATCTCCCACGAGGGCGACCCGATGACCCCGGAGGGCATCGCCAAGATCGACCAGATCCAACAGGCGGCCAAGGAGGCCATCAAGGGCACGCCGCTGGAGGGATCCAAGATCTATCTGGCCGGGACCGCCGCGGTGTTCAAGGACATGGCCGACGGCAACACCTACGACCTGACGATCGCCGCCATCGCCTCGCTGGCGCTGATCTTCATCATCATGCTGCTGATCACCCGAAGCGTGGTGGCCGCCGCGGTGATCGTCGGCACGGTGGTGGTGTCGTTGGGCGCGTCGTTCGGCCTGTCGATCCTCATCTGGCAGCACATCATCGGGATCGATCTGCACTGGATGGTGATGGCGATGTCGGTCATCATCCTGTTGGCGGTCGGCGCCGACTACAACCTGTTGTTGGTGGCTCGCCTCAAAGAGGAGCTACATGCCGGCATCAACACCGGCATCATCCGCGCGATGGGCGGCAGCGGCTCGGTGGTGACGTCGGCGGGCCTGGTCTTCGCGTTCACGATGATGTCGATGGCGGTCAGCGAATTGACCGTAATCGGCCAGGTGGGCACGACCATCGGGTTAGGCTTGCTGTTCGACACACTGGTGGTCCGCGCCTTCATGACGCCGTCGATCGCGGCGTTGTTGGGCAAATGGTTCTGGTGGCCTCAACGGGTCCGTCAGCGACCCGTACCATCGGCGTGGCCGAAACCCAAAGAGTTCACACAGGCGGGTCAACAAGGAGGGCAGCTTTGAAGCGCTCGATGGTCGCAATAGCCGTGGCCGCGGCCGGACTGACGTTCGCAGCGCCGGCATCCGCTGATGTCGACACTGCCTTCGCCTCGGAGCTGCACAGCTACGGGATCTACGGTCAGCGCGACTTCAACGCCTGGATCGCCAAGATCAGCTGCAAGCGGTTGCGCAACGACGTCGACCGCAACGCCAACGACTCCGCGGAGTTCATCTTCGACCAGCTGCAGCGCGGCAGCACCACCGAACAGGCGTGGCAGTTCCTCGGCGCCGCGCTGCGCACCTACTGCCCCGACAAACTGCCGATTCTCGACGACGCGGCGCGCTAACAAGGAGTCCAGAAGTGTTACGCAAAGTCAGCATCGCCCTGGCCGCGGCCGTCAGCGCGGCCGTGCTCTTTCCGGCAACGGCGTCCGCGGACGCCACCGAGGACTACCCGATCCCCAACCGGATGCTCAAGACGACGTGCACGGTCGACCAGTACATGGCCGCGGTGCGTGACACCGACCCGGTGTACTACGAGCGCTACATGATCGACTACAAGAACAAGTCGCCCCAGGTCCAGCAGGGCGCACGGGACCGGATCCACTGGTACTTCTCGATGGACTACCCCGGTCGCCGCGCCTACTCGGAGAACATCGCCACCAACATCTACTACGAGCAGATGGCGTTCGCGTGGCCCAACTGGGCGAAGCTGTTCTTCAACAACAAGGGTGTGGTGGCGCACGGCACCGAGGTGTGCGCGGACTACCCGCCCCATGACCCGTCCGTCTGGACCTGGTGATTACGGCAGGGCGCTGACCACCGAGCTCAACACTTCCGCCATCGGGTCCTGCACGGGCGCAACCGGATCGGGAGCGGCGACGACGGCCTCGGGCGCGCTGGTGTAGGTGGGCGCGGGCCGCGTCGCCGGCGCCACGTCAGGGATCGTGTAGGTCTTCAGCGACGACGCCGGCGCGTTCAGCGGCGCGACCGTCACCGCCACCACCGTGGTGATGGGTGCCGTATCGCTGTCCGCCGAGGAGGCTTCCGGCCCCCCGCCGAGTTCGGGCGCCACGGCGAACAGCGCGATCACACCGCCTACCACGATGGCGGCCGCGCGCAGGGGCGAACCGAACCTGCGCCGCCGACGGGCCGGCTTGGCGACAGGTGGGGTATCGATATTGTCCAAACCCGTGTCGCGCAACCACTTCCGAAGCAGTGACGCGTTCGCTTCGACGTCGTCGGTGTATCGCAGCGAGACCGATCTCACCGCATAGCCGCTGGCGTCGGCGATGGCCAGCGCGCCGCGCACCGCGCCCTGTTGACCGGTGATGTCGCCGTCGTCGGAGGCGATGTCGACGTGGTCGTGATCAAGGACGGTCGACTTCGCGCCGGTCGCGGCAACCAGTACCCAGGAGATACCGGTCGAGGTCATCGAAAGCTTGAGCGCTGTCTGCACCGCTGCCCCATCTCTGTTGATCCGCCGTGCCTCAACGCGAATATCGGTGCAGGGGCCGTCGTGTTACTGCCGTGGTGAAATTGCCCTCAGCTAAGGCCCCTACAATGTTGCGCACTGCCGCGTCGTACACCGGCGTGGCTGGTCGGCAGAGGTAGTTCGCCGTAGGCCAGCCGTATCTGGTAAAAACTAAGACGATCTAACTCTCCGAGGGAGGAGCTCAGCCGAGGTGTTGGCTAGGTGAGCACCCCTACCGTCGATTCCGCGCCTGCAGCACAGCAGCCGTTGCGGTCCAACGTGGCCACCTGGATCCGGCGCCTGGCGGTGCCGATCATCATCGGCTGGATCCTTCTGATCGCGGTCCTCAACGTCTCGGTGCCGCAACTCGAGGTCGTCGGCCAGATGCGTTCGGTGTCGATGAGCCCCGACGAAGCGCCGTCGGTGATCGCGATGAAGCGCATCGGCACGGTCTTCGAGGAGTACGACTCCGACAGCTCGGCCATGATCGTCATCGAGGGTCAGGAACCGCTCGGCGACCAGGCGCGGGCGTACTACAACGAGCTGGTCGAGCGGCTCGAAGCCGACACCAAACACGTTGAGCACGTACAGGACTTCTGGGGCGACCCGCTGACCGAGGCTGCCGCGCTGAGTGCCGACGGCAAGGCCGTCTACGTGCAGGTGTACCTGGCCGGCAACATGGGCGAGGCGTTGTCCAACGAGTCGGTGGAGACGGTGCAGAACATCGTCGACCAGTCGCCACCGCCGCCGGGGGTCGAGGTCTTCGTCACCGGCGGATCGGCGTTGGTGGCCGACCAACAGATCGCCAGCGACCGCAGCGTACGCATCATCGAGTTCGTCACGTTTGCCGTGATCATCACGATGTTGCTGTTGGTCTACCGGTCCATCACGACCGTGCTGTTGACGCTGGCGATGGTGGTTCTTGCGCTGGCGGCCACCCGCGGCATGGTGGCGTTTCTCGGCTATCACGACCTCATCGGGCTCTCGACGTTCGCGACCAACCTACTGGTCACCCTGGCCATCGCCGCATCGACGGACTACGCGATCTTCCTCACCGGCCGCTACCAGGAAGCGCGCACGTTAGGACAGGACCGGGTTTCGGCCTTCCACACGATGTACCGCGGCACCGCCCACGTCGTGCTCGGGTCGGGTATGACGATCGCCGGGGCGACGTTCTGCCTGTCCTTCACCCGGCTGCCGTATTTCCAGTCGCTCGGCGTGCCGCTGGCGGTCGGGATGACGACTGCGGTGTTCGTCGCGCTGACGCTGGGCGCCGCGATCATCATCGTGGCCAGCCGGTTCGGCCTGCTCGAACCCAAGCGTGCGATGCGGATTCGGGGCTGGCGCAAGATCGGCGCCGCCATCGTGCGGTGGCCGGCACCGATCCTGTTCGTGACGGTCGCGATCTCACTCGTCGGTCTGCTGGCGCTGCCCGGCTACCAGCCCAACTACAACGACCGCCAGTACCTGCCGCCCGACCTGCCCGCCAACGAAGGTTTCGCCGCCGCCGAACGGCACTTCTCCCCCGCCACGATGAACCCCGAAGTGCTGCTCGTGGAAAGCGACCACGACCTACGCAATTCGGCGGACTTCCTGGTGATCGACAAGATCTCCAAGGCCGTGTTCGACGTGCCGGGCATCGGCCGCGTGCAGTCGATCACGCGGCCCAACGGCAAGCCGATCGAGTTCAGCACGATCCCGGCCCAGATCAGCCTAGGCAGCGTCACCCAGGACCTGAACCGCAAGTACATGCAGGACCGCATGGACGACATGCTGGTGCAGGCCGAGGAGATGCAGACGACCATCGACACGATGACCCGAATGATGTCGTTGATGGCCGAGATGAACGCGACCACCCACAGCATGGTCGAAAAGACCCGGACGATGACCGTCGACATTGTCGAACTGCGCGACCACATCGCCAACTTCGACGACTTCTTCCGGCCGATCCGCAACTACTTCTACTGGGAACCGCACTGCTACAACATCCCGGTCTGTTGGACCCTGCGGTCGATCTTCGACACCATCGACGGTGTCAACGTCATGACCGACAACGTCCAGGCGCTGCTGCCCGAACTGGAACGCCTCGATGCGCTGATGCCGCAACTGCTTGCGCTGATGCCCGAGCAGATCCAGACGATGAAGAACATGAAGAAGATGATGCTGACCATGCATGCCACCCAGGCGGGCATGCAGGATCAGCAGGCCGCGATGTCGGAGAACCAGTCCGCCATGGGCGATGCGTTCAACAACTCGTGGAACGACGACACCTTCTACCTGCCGCCGGAGATCTTCGACAACGAGGACTTCAAGAAGGGCATGGAGAACTTCATCTCGCCCAACGGGCACGCGGTGCGGTTCATCATCAACCACGAAGGTGACCCGCTCAGCGCGGACGGCATCGACCGCATCGACGCGATCAAGCTGGCCGCCAAGGAAGCCATCAAGGGCACCCCGCTGGAGGGTTCCACGATCTACCTCGGCGGTACCGCGGCGGCGTTCAAGGACATGCGCGACGGCAACAGCTACGACCTGATGATCGCCGGCATCCTCGCGTTGGCACTGATCTTCACGATCATGCTGCTGATCACGCGCAGCATCGTCGCGGCGGGGGTCATCGTCGGCACCGTGGTGTTGTCGCTGGGCGCGTCCTTCGGGCTCTCGGTGCTGCTGTGGCAACACATCCTGGGTATCGAACTGCAGTTCATGGTGATGGCCATGGCGGTGATCATCCTGTTGGCCGTCGGCGCCGACTACAACCTTCTGCTGGTGGCGCGGCTGAAGGAAGAACTGCCCGCCGGGGTCAACACGGCCATCATCCGGGCGATGGGCGGCAGCGGATCTGTGGTGACCGCCGCGGGCCTGGTGTTCGCCTTCACGATGTTCTCGATGGTGGTGAGCGAGTTGACCGTGGTCGCTCAGGTCGGTACGACGATCGGGCTGGGCCTGCTGTTCGACACGTTGGTGATCCGCGCCTTCATGACGCCCTCGATTGCAGCGCTGCTGGGCAAGTGGTTCTGGTGGCCGCAGGTGGTGCGCGAAAGGCCGAGACCGGTGCCGTGGCCCGAACCGCTAGCCAGACGCTGAAGTCCCGTCTGCCTGCGGGCGTCTGCGGGTAGCGCCCCACAGCCCGACGCCGATCCCGATGACCGCGCCCCCGAGGCCGAGGGCGCGCTGGGACGGCTTCATCTCGTCGTGCACCCCTATCCCGCCGAGCAGGTCGGCGGCGTCGGCCCCTCCGGAGGCGAGGAACCAACCCCGGGTGTTGCGTCCGCGCAGCGCCGCCGCGGTCAGCAGACCACCGATCAGCGCGTCGCGATAGCCCATCGAGCGCAACAGCAGTCGGGTAGTCGGCGTCGTGTCGTCAGGGGCGCCCCACAACCGGTTGGCCGCCAGCGGGTCGACGAGAAATGAGATGCCTGACGCGAGACGGATGCTGCCCGCGATGAGCGCGGCACGGTCGATCGACATGGCTGGAGCCTAAGTGGTCGGACCGTGTCCCCGGGGCGGAAACCCCGATGCCGCCGCGCTGCAGACATCGAGCCGCGCATAACGCAAGACTTGCCTAATGCAATACTGGGTCCTCGAATCCGAAGCGGGAGATGGCGAAATGGACGAAGCGTCGATCGCGGCAGCGATCATGTCCGGGCCCGATGCGATCGTCGCGGCCGACAGCGAGGGTGTGGTCACCTTCTGGAACGCTGGGGCGCAACGGATCTTCGGCTTCACCGCCGATGAGGCGGTGGGCCAGTCGCTGGATCTCATCATCCCGGAGCGGTTACGGGCGCGGCACTGGCAGGGCTGGAAGAAGGTCATGGCCACCGGGCAAAGCCGTTACGGCGCCGGGGATCTGCTCGCGGTACCCGCCTTACGAAGCGACGGTCGGACCATCTCGGTCGAGTTCACCATCCATCCCCTGCGCGACGAGGTCCGTGGTGAGATGTGGGGTTTCGCGGCGACGCTACGCGACGTCACCGCCAAATTCGAAGAGACCAAGCAGTTGCGCCGACAACTCGCGGCCCAGTCCTCGCGGTAACGCCGATACTGGAGTAGCGTTTCTACAAACATATTTGTAGAAATCGGGGGCTCCAGCCCCGTCGTCGCTGAAGGGAAGACAACTCATGGCTATCGCTGATCGCACCACGCGCACCGTCTGGACAGGCCCCCTGGCCACCGGCTCTGGGCGAATGGAGTCCGGCAGCGGGGCGCTCACGGGACGCGATGTCACCTGGGCCGCACGCACCGAACAGCCCGACGGTAAGACCAGCCCCGAAGAACTGGCGGCCGCAGCGCATTCATCGTGCTTCTCGATGGCGCTTGCGCTGAAACTCGGTGAACACCAGGTCGAACCGCAACGGCTGGACGTGCAGGCGACGGTGACGCTCGACGAGGTCGACGGGCTGCCGACGATCGTCTCCTCGGCGCTGGACATCACGGCCGAAGTCGAGGGGATCGCAGCCGCCGATTTTCAGAAGGTAGTCGATGAGGCCGCGGCGCTGTGCCCGGTGTCGCGGCTGTTCGCCGGCGCGAAGATCAGCGTCAACGCCCAATTGCTGGCCCGGGAGTCGGCATGAGTGACACGGTGAGCGCCGCTCTAGAACACGAGCACCAGATCATCGACCGCGGCATCGAACTGTTCGCCGATAACGCCGCGGGCATCACCGATGAGCACCGCGACGCACTGCGCAACGCGGTGGCCGTGCTGCGGCGGCACATCTACCTCGAGGAGGAGTACCTGTTTCCGCCGCTGCGGGCGGCGGGCATGGTGGGCCCGGTCATGGTGATGGTGCATGAGCACGCGCACATGTGGCCGCTGCTGGACCAACTCGAAGACTGTGTCGCCCGGGGCAGCACCGACACCGCAGTGCAGCTGTGCCGTGAACTGTTGACCCAGTTGGGATCGCACAACTGGAAGGAAGAGCGGATCCTCTATCCGCAGGCCGACGAGTCACTGTTGGCCGCCGACCGTGACCAGTTGACCGAACTGGTCGCGACCGCGCAGGTCCCCGAGGGCTGGGTCTGCCACGGAGCCTTGAAAGGTGACCAACCCGTCTCCTGAGCCAGTCCACGGTGCACACTTGTGGCCACCGGCTTTCCGCCGAGCACCGAGGAGGCTGACGTGACGGCTCTGATCGAGAATCCCGGCATCGTGGTCGGCGTCGACGGATCGTCGACGTCGAAGGTGGCCATCGGCTGGGCGGCGCGGGAGGCGGCGCTGCGTGCCGTCGCGCTGACGTTGGTGAACGTGATCAACCCGATCATCACCACGTCCCCGCACGTTGCGCTGCCCGTCGACCTGCAACAGTGGCAACAGGAGATGGTCGGCCGCTATATAAAGGACGCGGTCGAGCTCGTCGAGGCCCACTCCACCGATCGCCGACCCGCCAAGGTCAACACGAGTGTGTTCTTCGGGTCCACTGTGCCCACCCTGGTCGAGATCTCCGAGGCCGCCGACATGCTCGTGGTCGGCAACCAGGGCCGTGGGGCGGTCAGCAGGTTGCTGCTCGGCTCCGTGACGTCGGGTCTGGTGAACCGTGCGCGTTGCCCGGTGGCCGTCATCCGCGATGAAGAATCGGCGACGCCGGACACCGCGACCGCACCGGTTCTGGTCGGCGTGGACGGATCCGCGGGCGCCGACTACGCCACCGACATCGCGTTCGAGGCGGCGTCGCTGCGGGCCGTAGACGTCGTGGCGCTCGAGGCGTGGAGTGACACCGTGATCGATCTGCCCGGGCTGGACTGGGAGACGGTGAAGGCCCACGAGGAGCAACGGCTGACCGATCACCTGGCAGCGTGGCGGGAGCGGTACCCCAACGTGACGGTGAGGCCGGTGGTGGTGCGCGATGAGCCGGCACGCCAACTCATCGAGCACGCTGAGTCCGCGCAGCTGGTGGTCGTCGGCAGCCGTGGCCGCGGCGGGTTCACCGGCATGCTGCTGGGCTCGGTCAGCTCGGCGGTGGTGCAGGCCGTGCATAAGCCGGTGATCGTCGCGCGCCCACGCTGACGGACCAATTGCCCTCGTTGTGTCGCGTAATTAACTCGGCCGACCATATGCTTGCGGAATCGACCGCCGGTCGAGTGAGGGGTGGGGCCGATGACCGGACGACGAACCGATGGCCCCAGCGCGATCGAGACCATCCTTCCGGGCCTGGTCGTCGGCCCAGGTTCGGCGAGAACATCTGCGGTGCACCGGCTTTCGGTACAGAATGTGCGCAAAGCGCTCCGGCTGGCCGGCATGCGCCCGCTGCCGCGCTTGACGCCGCGCGCACCGGTCGATCTGCGCGGAAAGCGCATCCTGCTGACGGGGGCGTCTTCGGGCATCGGTGAGGTGGCCGCCGAGAAGCTGGCGGCACACGGCGCCACCGTGATCCTCGTCGCGCGCCGTGAGGACCTCCTCGCCGACGTGGTCGCGAGGATCACCGCACGTGGTGGCGCGGCGATCGCGATGCCGGTGAACCTGGCCGATCTCGACGCCGTCGATCAACTGGCGCAACACGTCGGACCGGTCGACATCCTGATCAACAACGCCGGCCGGTCCATCCGCAGGCCACTGCTCGAATCGCTGGACCGATGGCATGACGTCGAGCGCACGATCGCGCTCAACTATTACGCGCCGCTTCGGCTGATCCGCGGGGTGGCGCCCGGAATGCTCGAACGCGGCGACGGGCACATCATCAACGTGTCGAGCTGGCGGGTGATGCCGGAGTCCTCGCCGCTGTTCGGTGTCTACAACGCGTCGAAAGCGGCGCTGAGCGCGGTGAGCCGGGTGATCGACAACGAGCTGGCAGAGCTGGGTATCTGCTCGACGACGATCTACTACCCGCTGGTCGCCACGCCGATGATCGCGCCCACCCGGGCGTACGACGGGCTGGCTGCGCTCAGCGCCGACGAGGCCGCGGAGTGGATGGTGGTGGCGGCGCGGGCACGCCCGGTGCGCATCACACCGCGTAAGACGTTGCCGCTGCGGGCTCTCGATATCGTGTCGCCGCGGCTGCTCAACGGCGTCATGAAGCGCTCGACGCCCCAGCTGGAAAAGACGGGCAGCGCCGACATTGGCCGGTAGCCCAACCGGGTACCGGACCGAAAACCTTGCTGCCGGAGCGGCTCTCACGACGGCGGCGTTCTTCTGCGTTGCGCTGGTGGGCATGCTCGCCAAGATTTCGGGCCAGTACACCTCGACCGGTGTCCTTCTGCTGTTCCAGAATGCGATCTGCCTGCTGGTGATGATCCCGGTGGTGTGGCGCGGCGGCTGGTCGTCGCTGCGAACCGACAAGGTCGGGCTGCACATCCTGCGGGCCGCTGCCGGCACCGGGTGTTGGTACGCACTGTTTTTCGCGATCATGGCGATCCCGTTGGCGAACGCGACGGTGCTGACCTACAGCGCCCCGCTGTGGATGCCGCTGATCGCCTGGGCGGTGACCCGGCAGCGGGTCGCAGCGCCCACCTGGTTCGGGGCAGCGGTCGGCTTCGGCGGGGTGATCCTTGTGCTGCAACCGCAGAACCAGGGTTTCGGTATCCCCGACTTGTCTGCGCTCACCGGGGCTTTGCTGCTGGCCGTGGCGATGATGTCGGTGCGATGGCTGGGCGCCACCGAACCGGTCACCAGGATTCTCTTCTACTATTTTCTGCTGTCGACGGTGATGACCATCCCGATCGCCGTCTTCGACTGGCAACCGATTCCCACGGGTGCGCTCCCAGGTTTGGTAGGTCTTGGTGTGGCGCAACTCTTCTCCCAGGTTCTCATCGTGGTGGCCTATCGCTACGCGTCGGCAGAGAAGGTGGGCCCGTTCATCTACTCGGTGATCGTGTTCTCCGCGCTGATCGACTGGATCGTCTGGCAGCAACCGCCGACGGCCTACATGTACGTGGGCATGGCGTTGGTGATCGGAGGCGGCTTGATCGCTGTACGGGCCAAAACCGAGGTGCCCCAGCCGGACACCGCCGCCGCTAAGGCTGCGTCAGCGCCCAGGTCATGAGCTGGGTGACGTGGTCGACCACCACATCGGGCGGGGTCTGATCGGCCAGCAGGTGCATCGTCACCGCACCGCGGATCGTGTTGAGCGTCAAATCGATATCGACGTCCGGTCGCGTGTCACCCCGACCGACGCCGGCATCGACGAGCGCCCTCAGTGACGTGCGCAACGGAGCTAGCAGGCCCTCGACCAGACCCGGCAGCGGAGTATCGGGGTCGGCATCGGTCATCAGCCCCGCGATACCGGCCCGCACATCGGCTCGACACGCGTAGTCGACGATGGCCCCGACAAACATCCGCAGATCCGCCCCCAGCGGCCCCGAATAGCTTGTCGGCCACTCGGGTGTGCCGAAACCGAACAGCGCTTCGGAGACCAACGACGCCTTGACCGCCCACCACCGGTAGACCAACTGCCGGGTGACGCCCGCGCGCTTGGCGACCTCGGAGAAGGTGAGCGCGGTGTAACCGCGTTCGTCGAGCAGTTCCCGGGTGGCGGACAGCACGGCCTCGTGCCGTTGGGGATCGCGGGGCCGGCCCGGGCCGGTGTTGGCAGCGCGGGTCAGCTCAACTCCTCGGCGACGGCGAAGTACTCGGTGTAGCGGGCGGTGCGTTCGCGGATCGCGTCGAGCGAGAGGCCGGTGGCCTCGAACGTGTACGGATGACCGTGGCCCTCGCGCACGTGGGTGCGCAGGAAGTTCGTCATGGCGTCCTCGACCTCGGCGCAGAACGTCCACCCGAACGAGGAGTAGACGGTCTTGGCGGCGCCGATCGGGTCGTTCATCAGCTCGGCGAACGCGACGTCGACCACCCGCTCCCCCGGCACGACGCCGGTGATCCGGGCGTCGGCGCTGCGCTCGAGCCCGCCGAGGATGAACTCGAAGAACTCGGCGGCCATCCTCGGCTGATCGATGTCGTCGGTGCCCAGCTTGCGCAGCGTGGCGAGCAGGCTCGTGGTCGACGCCATCACCTTGGCGGGGTCGCGGTGGGTCTGCACCAGCAGCGCCTGTGGGTATTCGGCCATCAGTTCGGGGAGCGTCCAGCAGTGAAACGGGGTTTTGATCAGCCAGCGGGTGCCGGGGGCTTCGCTGGCCAGCAGTTCGAGGAAGCGCCGGTGCCAGGTGTAGGAGCCGGCGACGTGTCCCTGCTCCTGCGCGGCGTACAGCAGCCACTGCAGGTATGAGGGCACCTGGTACTGGGTGGGGAAGATCGCGGAGACGAAGTGGCTTGCGGTGATGCGCACGCACTCCTGGGCCAGTTGGGCGCCGAGTTGATGCACGGCGCGGAACTCGGGGATGACGGTGTCGACGAGCTCGAATGTCGCCTCGGTCTGGGCGATTCGCGGGTCGGTCAGGTAGGTCTCGGTGCGCGGCGGCGGCAGCGGGTGGTCGACCTCCCACGTCTGCGGCACGCGGTGGTCGGGATCCTGTGCCAGCAGGTCGAAGAGCATGGTGGTGCCGGTGCGGGCCTGACCCATGATGACGATCGGCGGGGTGATGTCGCGCTCGCGGATCTCGGGGTGGCTGCGGTGGTGGTCGACGATACGCAACCGATTGACCAGGTACTGGCTGAGCTCACCCTGGATGACCAACTGCCCCATCTCATGCAGGTTCGCCTCGCGGGTGAGCGAGTCGACCAGCACGTCCAGCGCGGTGCGCCAGCCGTCGCCACCGAACAGGGCGTCGTCGCCGAAGTCGGTGAGACCCGTTGTGTCGATGGCGGATTCGATGAGCTCTTGGGATTTCATGCGGTGACCTCGGTGAGGTTGCGGACGGTGGTGGTGACGCGGGGTGGGTCGGGGTTGTCGAGCCAGCGCAGCACGATGAAGCCGCGGCGGCGTCCGCCGGTGTCGAGCCAGTTCGGCACACCGGGGTCGTGGCCGGCGAGGACGACGCGCACGGTGCCGTCGGCGCGGGGCTCAAATGAGGCCTGGGTGCCCGAACTGCGGGTGCGGAACGGCTCCAGGCACTCGTGCCAGACGTTCTCCAGGGTGATCGACCAGTAGCGGGTTTCGGGTGGTTCGATGTCGAGCTGCAGAGCCTGGCCGTCGGTCAGGTCGAACGCGCCGAGCATGTAGAGGTTGTCGGGGGTGGTGTTCTCCGAGCCCAGCGCCGCCGCCTGCGCCGTCACCAGTTTGTTGGGTTCGTCCAGCAGGTTCGGTAAGACGGTGCGGTGCAGCGTCATCAGCTTGTAGGCCGTCCACATGAACGCGCTCAGCTGGTCGGCGAGTGTTTCGTCGGTGAGCGCGGCGACGGGCTGTGCTGATTGGATCTGGGCGATCTCGTAGGTGGCGATCTGCTCGTTCTGGCGGTCGGAGACGTACTGCCGCACGACGATGGCCGAGGCGTCGTCGGGGATCGGCACCCAGTGTTCGCCGGTGCCGGGATCGGTTGGGGCGAGCACGAATTCGAAGGTACCGTCGGCGCCGACGGTCAGGTCGGTGTCCGAAACATACGCCGCTTGGCGGCGGGGTGTGAGGCCGGTGCCGGCCATCACCTGAAAACCCAGATAGGTCACCTTCTCCCGGCGGCCGCGGACCCGGTAGGAGCGGCCCGGGGTCAGCGCGCACAGGTCGTACTCGCCGTCGGGGTTCGGCCCGCCGACCTGCCGAAAAGGCGTCGCCATCGGGAAGAACCGCGGCGCCTCGGGATCGACGTCGAGCGACAGTTCGCTGCACAGGGCGATGATCCGTGCAAGCACGCGGTAGCCCTCCAGACGTTCGCGGTCACCGCGGGCGTCCTCGCGGACCACTTCCCCGAGGTCGCGAAACATGCCGAGCAGCGCGTCGAAGGCCTCGTCACTGCGTGGAGTTACCGACATGACACTCGATTCCGTCGACGGGCAAGCGGACGGCATTTAACATACAGAATGTTGCGTAATTGCGGAGGCGTTTGCGCCTTAAAGAGCCGATGCTGTGTGCAATGTGGCGATATCCTTGGCACGACAAAAGAAGGGGTCTTGGGTTGTCAAGTGGGGTAAGCGTATTCGGCAGGTGGATCGTCGTTGCAGTTTCAGTGGTGCTCGGCGCGGCCGCGTTGACGAGCGGTTGCAGCAGCGGTGAGAGCGGTGTGCGAAGTCAGAGCCAACAGCCAGACGGACAAGGGACGTCATCGTGCACTTCCGGTATGCGAGTGATCGGCGCCTTCGATCACGGCACAGCGTCGCCGGGTGGTGGCGCGCCACAGTACGGCAGCGACGGCGCCAGGTTCCTCGACGAGTGGGGTACCTCGAGCCCGTTGGTTTGCGCAGATATCACAGACCAGCAATTGGTCACGGCGGCGAACCAGATCGCCGAGCAGTTTCCGGAAATGTGCGCGATCGTGGGCCCGAGGAACTATCGCGATAACGCCGCCCTGCTCAGTCAGAAGCTACCTGCCGACCAGGTCGATGCGGCCGTCGAGGCCTTCAACGACGCCACCGCGGGAAATCCGGTTGGTAAGTACGTCGGGTCCGACGGCGGTTCGGGCCACGCCGTCTCCGCGGACGACCCAGACGTCCAAACCGATGAGTTCATCCGGACGGATATCGCTGAGCGAGCGGTGCAGAACGCGCTCATCGCGTTCTGCCCGTGAAAACCTGCAACGGTTGACCTCAGAGACGGTGCCGGACTGACGCGTGGCTCGTCAAGCTTTAGCGCACAAGCAGATTCGGGCAGCGGCGGCTGTGCCGACGAAGCAGCCGAGCAAGGTCCAGCCGGCCGATCCGGTCAGACCGCTCTTGGCCAGCAGCAGCAGCGCCACCCCGGCCGCGATCACCAGCACCCCCGCCGCCACGGATCGCGCGCCGGTACCCGAAACGGGTGCGTCCCACCACGGCAGCCGACGGTGCTCCAGCGGTGACAGCAGGCGGAACATCGCGAACATCACCACTGCGAACACCGCGGCCCGCAGCGCCAGGCGACCCCAAAACCCTGCTGCGTCAACGTCATAGGCATCGAGGCCGACGGCGTGCAGTGAGAACGCGGCGATCGCGATTGCGACGATGTGCCACAAATACAGCGTCATCGCTCCCCCGTTGCCGACGGCCACCACGTACCAGATGCGTGGCCGCTGTGTCCACCGCTGGATCGCGCCGGCGGCGGCGACGAATGCGCATGACATCCAGGTGCAGTGCAGGGCAAGAAGCAGGGTGGGCGGTGAGACGTTGGACAACCGCTCGGTTCCGGTGACGACGAGCGACACCTCGTAGGGGCCGACCATCGCCAGCGTGATCTGTGCGGCGAGCGCACCGACCGCGACCCCGAGCGCCGTCCGGGGCCCGATCAGCCGCCGGGCGTACGCGACGCCGATCGACACGGCGATGAGCCAGACGACGACGAAGTTGGCGACGCCGGCCATGGCGGTGCCGGTCGCGATGCGGATCGCGTCGTTGAGTGCGGCCAGGGCGACGAGCCCGGCGACGACGACGGCGGTGGCGCGGCCGCTGTCGAGGCGGGTCAGCAGCGGGACGAATGCCAGCACGACGAGGTAGACGCCGAGGAACCACAGCAGCGCGACGGATTCGCGGCCCAGATCGGCCGCGGACTCCGCACCGAGGGTCAGCCGCACGCCGAACAGGGCCGCCGACCACACCGCGAGATACCAGAACACCGGCCGGCACAGCCGTTGCGCCCGGGTGAACAGCCACGTGCCCCAGGCTCGTCCGGTGTGCCAGCCGTAAGCCCCCGCGGCGCCGCCGGCGAGAAAAAACAGCGGCATCACCTGCACCACCCAGGTGATCGGGGTCAGCGCCGGGATCTCGCCGAGGATGTTGCCGATCCGGACACCACCGCTGTCGATGGTGGCCAGCAGCAGCGCGCAGTGCCCGAAAATCACGACGAGGAGCGCGCCCAACCGGGCGACGTCGATGGCGCGGTCCCGGTCCGGCGGGGTTTCGGCGGCGAGCTTGTCGACGCGCGACAGATGCGTGGTCAGCGGCATGCGTTCAGAATGCCCGGAAACTCGGTCGGCGGTCATGAGTAGTACTACGTGCCGTCGAGCAACAGAAAGAAAATGGTCGGGCTGACAGGATTTGAACCTGCGACCACGTGACCCACAGTCGGACCTGGGGCGAATTAGTTTGTCGCGCATGCAAAGGCGGCACTATCCGCACATGCGTTGCGTCTACCTCAATTACCTTCGTTGCCCTGGCCGGCTTCTATCTGCGGCGGGCCGCTGCTGCGCTAGCCGTGCTGGCGTTGCGCAGGAGCCGAAAAGCGAGGTCGAGCACATTCTCTGGGGGCGGTCCGTCGGGGTTGGCCAGCCACGAGAACGTGAGGCCGTCGAAGAGCGCTGCGATGAGGCTTGCGGTGAGGTCGACGTCGAGTTCGGCTCCGCCTGCGTTGAGTTCATCGACTAGTGGAGCAACGTCGGAGCGAGCCATGTCGTGATAACTCTGATAGAGCTTTTGCGCCATGTCCTTCAGCTCGGGATTGCGCACGGCCATGGCGGTGAGTTCGTAGGCGCCGAGCTGGCGACCGGCCTCGTCCTCACGGATCTTCTGGAATGCTGCCTTCCAGTTAGCGGCCGGATCGTCGTTGACATCCGGTGGTGCGGCGGCAGTGGCGGCGTCGGCCATCACTGCGTAGAGCACGGCTTCGAGGAGTTCGGCCTTGCTGGCGAACCAGTAATGGAATATCCCCTGCGGCAGGTTCGCCTCCTCGGCGATACGGCGAGTCGTCAACGCCGCCACGCCGTCTCGTGCCATCACCCGGACCGCCGCCGCGACGAAGGCATCGCGCTTGCTCGTATCACGTCGCTCGGTGCTTCGCGCCGCAGAGCCGGTCATGACGGCTAGTCTGCCAGACCACCGAAACTGCTGGTCACGCATCCAGCGCCAACAGATGAGGACGCACATCACCTTTAGGTCACTTGACCTAGTCAGTTGACCTAGACATGATTGGGGTGTCGCGCGCCGCCGCTTCAAGCGCCGCGCCAGTCAGAAAGAAGGTCAACTACTGGGAACTGGCCCGCGCAGCCCGGGACGTGTGGACCGCCAAGACCTGGCGTCGGCGCGTCAATTACCTGCTCCAGCCGCCCGGCTGGGGCGAAACAACCGCGACCACCAACGGTCCCGATACCCACCCGCCGGTCATGCGTCACGGGAGTACCCCCACCTCGACCGCGATGATGCAGAAAGCGAGCTGACCCAGCATGTCCTCCTCGACGACCCCCACCAGCCCCCAGGGGCGCTTCGAAGCGATCTTCGACCCGGCCGTGCGCGCCGACCCGTACCCGGCGTTCCGCGCGGCCGCTCACGCCGCGCCGTTCGCGCTGCCCGAATTCAACATGGTCGTCTTCGGCAGCTACGCCGATTGCGACGAGATCCTGCGCCACCCCGACGGAGCCGTTGACCGCCGCAAATCCACCATGGTCCGCAACGCCATCGGCGACGGCGCCGACCCTGCGGACTTCGATACCCACAGCTTCCTGATCCTTGATCCGCCCGATCACACCCGGCTACGCAAACTGGTCCAAAAGGCGTTCTCCCCGCGCAGGATTCGCGAGCTGGAACCGGAGATCGCCACCATCGTCGATGATCTCCTGGGACGCGTCGCTGACACCGGCGATGTCGTCGTAGACCTCGCCTACCCGCTGCCGGTTATCGTGATCTGCCGGCTGCTGGGCGTCCCCGTCGAGGACGAACCGCGCTTCGGGCACGCGTCCAAGCTCATCGCCCAGGGCCTTGATGACTTTCTCCCGGCTGTCGGCGATCTCGACGAGGGCCGGCAAGAACGTCTTGACGCCGCCACGTGGATGTATGACTACCTTCGCGAACTGATCCACCAGCGTCGCAGCGCGCCGCGGGACGACCTGATGTCAGCCCTGGTCGCCGCCGAAGAATCCGGCGAGCACCTCACCGAGGACGAGATCGTGGCCACCTGCGAGCTGCTGTTCGTCGCCGGGCATGAAACCACGGTCAACCTCATCGCCAACGCCGCACTGGCCATGCTGACCCACCCCGGCCAGTGGAGCGCCGCCGCCGAGAACCCCGACCGGATGCCCGCTGTGGTCGAGGAAACGCTGCGCTGGGATCCACCGGTGCAACTGTCCGACCGCATCGCCGAGCGCGACATGATCATCGGCGACACCGTGGTGCCCGCCGGCGACTCCGCGGTACTGCTGCTGGGCGCCGCGCACCGCGACCCCGCCGAGTACGACCGCCCCGACGAATTCGACCCCGACCGGCCCGCGTTCCGCCATCTCGCCTTCGGCCACGGCGCACACTTCTGTCTCGGCGCACCCCTGGCCCGACTCGAAGCCGCCGCTGCCCTCACCGCACTGACCAGAAGGTTCCCGCACGCCCAGCTTGCCGGCGAGCCGACCTACCGGCCCAACGTCAGCCTGCGCGGTATGTCGCACCTTCCCGTCACCCTCACCGGAAAGCCCACTACCGCGTGAACGCCCCGCTCCACGTAGCCGCTGCACCGGTAAGAGCTGGGACGCGCGAATGGTCCGCACTCGGCGTCCTCATGCTCGCCACCGTGCTGCTCGCCATCGACGGCACCGTGCTCTACCTCGCCGTCCCGGCGCTGACCGCCGACATTGCCCCCACCGCCACCGAGATGCTGTGGATTGGTGACGTCTACTCCTTCGCCCTGGCCGGGCTCCTGGTCACGATGGGCAACCTCGCCGACCGCATCGGCCGCAAACGGCTCCTGCTTATCGGCAGCGTCGGATTCGGTCTGGCCTCCGCGCTGGCCGCGTTCTCGACCACACCCGAGATGTTGATCGCCGCGCGCGTGCTGCTCGGTGTCGCCGGCGCGACCATCATGCCTTCGACACTCTCGATCGCGCGCAACCTGTTCGAGGATCCCGTGCAGCGCACCACCGCGATCGCCGCCTGGACGGCCGGTGCTACCGGCGGCGCCGCGCTCGGCCCGCTTGTCGGCGGGTTCCTGCTGGAGCATTACTGGTGGGGCTCAGTGTTTCTCATCAACGTGCCGCTGATGGTCCTCGTCGTGGTCGCCGGCATCGTGCTCATCCCCGAATCGAGAAACCGTGACGGCACCCGCCTCGACCTGTACTCGGCGGCGCTGTCGGTCACCGCGATCGTGTCGATCGTCTTCGCCGTCAAACACGCTGTGGGCACTGGGCTGGACTGGACCGTACCCGCCACCATCGCGCTCGGCGTTGGTGCCGGGTGGGCGTTCCTATGCCGCCAACGCGCCCTGACCCAACCCCTCGTCGATGTCAGCCTGTTCCGCCTGCCCGCGTTCAGCGGCGCCGTCGCCGCCAACACCATCGCCATCTTCGCCTTCATCGGCGTCATGTTCTTCTTCTCCCAACACCTCCAACTCGTCATGGGCATGACCCCCTTCCAGGCCGGTCTGGCCGAGCTGCCCGCCACCATCGCCATCGTCGTCGTCGTCGGAATTGTCGGCTACCTGCTCACCCGCCTCGGCCGCGGCCGCGCCATCGCCGCCGGCCTCGGCCTCTCCGCCCTCGGACTGGTCGGCCTGGCCATCACCGAAGGATGGTCCACCTACTGGGGCATGGGCATCTCCCTGGCCGTCATCGGCCTGGGTGTCGGGGCCGCGATGACTCTCTCCACCGATGCCGTGGTCAGCGCAGCCCCCGCCGAACGTGCCGGAGCCGCCGCATCGATCTCCGAAACCGCCTACGAATTCGGTGTCGCCCTCGGCATCGCCGTCCTGGGCACCCTGCACACCATCATCTACCGCGCGAATTTGCGGCTCCCCGAACACATCAGCGCCCCCGACCGCGACGCCCTCCACGACTCCCTGGCCAGCGCCGCCTACCAGCTGAAGAACTCATCCGACCTCCTCGCAGAAGCCCAGCACGCCTTCACTTTTGGGGTCCAAGCTGTCTCCCTCATCGCCGCGGTCCTACTCGCCATCGCCGCCGCAGTCGCCATCAAAGTCATTCCCTCGGCCCCAGAAGCGACGCCATCAACACCGCACGTGTAGAACAACTCACTCTCGTGCTTTGAACTTTCTGCACTTCGAGGCGCGCGCCGCGTCTTAGCGTTGATGGGTGCCCACTTTGGTCCTGGATCGAGGTTCCGGGGTGATCGTCGCCGAGCGGACGCGCATCGACGGGTACGCCGCCAGATGCGGCTACCGGATGGTGCCTGCGATCTGGGACGGCGACGTGTGTTTCAAGCTCCTCGATGCGGGGCGTTGGGTTCGATTATTGCTCTTCAGAAAAGAGCAGGTCAAAGACCTTTTCTGTGTCGGGCTGACAGGATTTGAACCTGCGACCCCTACACCCCCAGTGTAGTGCGCTACCAAGCTGCGCCACAGCCCGCGACCGCCGCCGGGATCGCCGGCAGCGGTCAAAAGCCTACCGCAGGGCGCTGGGCTCTCCCCAACCCGGCTTCGCCGTCGTCGCCGTGTCCTCGGCCACTTCCGGCGCCTGCTCGTCGGGCACGAACCGCGGGGCGCGCGACGTCCGCCACGCGAACACCAGCGCCGTCGCCCACGCCACGGTGATCGTCGCGTACACACCCGTCGACCATGGCCATTCGATGCCGAAGTAGTGCACCAGCTTTTGGCTGTTAGTCAGCACGATCACGCCGCCGACCGCGCTGCCCAGCAGCGCGGGGCTGATCCTGCTGACCAACCAGGCCGCGAACGGCGCCGCGATCACCCCGCCGATCGCCAAACCCGCGACGATCGGCAGGTTGGAGATGAACTCGTCGCGCAGGCCGATCACGAAGCCCACCGACGCAGCAGCGGCCACCAGGAATTCCGATGCGCTGACCGAACCGATCACCGTGCGCGGCGCGGTCTTGCCCCGCGACAGCAGCGTGCTCGTCGTCACCGGGCCCCAACCGCCGCCGCCGGACGCGTCGATGAACCCGCCGAACAGCCCCAGCGGGCTGAGAAACCTCGCCCGGTGCGGGGTCTCGCCGTGCCGCAGCACCGGCGGGTTGCGCAACGAAAACCGCAGCACCACATAGGTTCCGATGGCCATCAGGATTGCGGCCATCAACGGGGCCGCGTGTTCGGTCGACAACGACGACAACACCGTGGCACCAAGGAAGGCTCCGACGGCCCCGGGCGCCCCGAGCTTCAACACGATCGACCAGTCGATGTTCTTGAACCGCCAGTGCGACAGTCCGGACGCCAGCGTGGTGCCGACCTCGGCGAGGTGCACCGCGGCGCTGGCCTGCGCGGCACCGACACCGCTGAGCACCAGCAGCGTGGAGGCGGTGACGCCGAACGCCATGCCGAGGGCACCGTCGACCAGCTGGGCGCCAACGCCGACGAGGGCGAAGATCAGAAGCGAACGCATAGGTTCGGCAGCTTTCGACTAAGAGGTCACGAGCAGGCGTGACCGGAGGGACTAGTGGGCGCGTCAGATGCGCGCGCAACACCACTCGTCGAAAGCCATCAGCCGCCGTGACGGCCAGAACGGCTCCAGCGCGCAGAGGGCCGACGGTGCAATGCGGAACTGGCGTTCAGCCACCTGTCTCCCTCTCGCGGTCGCGGATCAACGCAGCTTACCGAAGACGTCTACACAGTGAGCAATCGGTACAGCCCGATTGTTCCCACCACGACGATCACCGCCCGCAACGCGTTCGGCGACAGCCGCCGCCCGTAGTGCGAGCCGAGGTAGCCGCCGATCAGCGAGCCACCCGCGATCAACCCTGCCGCGGCCCAGCTGATCCGGTCGAACGCGACCAGCGTGTATGACGCCGCGGCGACGATGTTGACCACCAACGACAGCAGGTTCTTGGCCGCGTTCATCCGCTGCATGTCCTCGGGCAGCAGTGCGCCCATCGCCGCGATCAGCATGATGCCCTGCGCCGCGGTGAAGTAGCCGCCGTAGACGCCGATCGCGAACGTGGCGGCCACCAGCGCGACCATCCGCCCGGCGGAGACGTAGTCGGCCGAGCGCCCGGCCAACTCGGCCCGCCGTCGCACATATGCCTGAATCCGCGGGCCCACCACCACCAGCACCAGCGCCACTACCAGCAGCACCGGCACCACCTGCTCGAACACCGTCTCCGGCAGGTGCAGCAGCAGCCACGCGCCCAGCCCCGCGCCTACGAACGAGGCCGGCAGTTGCCACGCCAGCCGTTTGCCTTGGCCCCGCAACTCGCGCCGGTACCCCCAGGTGCCGGATGCAGCGCCCGCCACCAGCCCGACGGCGTTCGACATGGTCGCCGTCACCGGCGGATAGCCCAGCGTCACCAGGGTCGGGAACGTGATCAGCGTGCCGGAGCCGACGAGCGCGTTGATCGCACCGGCGCCGACGCCGGCCAAGGCGATCACGATCATGTTGACGACGGGCACCGGCCAACCCTAATCGAGCGGTTTCGGCGCGGTTATGGACGCGGACGGGCGATAAGCGCGCCGAAATCGCAAATTAGCGAGGACGGCCGCGCTTTTCCCGGACCCGCACGTTGATCCGGATGGGGCTGCCCTCGAACCCGAAGGTCTCCCGCAGCCGCCGCTCCAGGAACCGTCGGTAGCCGGCTTCGATGAAGCCGGTGGTGAACAACACGAACGTTGGTGGACGTGCGGTGGCCTGCGTGGCGAACAGGATGCGTGGCTGTTTGCCGCCGCGCACCGGCGGAGGATGGGCCGCAACGACTTCCTTGAAGAAGGTGTTCAGCCGTCCCGTCGGCACCCGGGTGTCCCACGACTCCAGCGAGCGTTCCAGCGCGGGCACCAGCTTCTGCACGGCCCGACCGGTTTTGGCTGAGATGTTGACCCGCGGCGCCCACTGCAGCTGCGCCAACTCCCGGTCGATCTCGCGCTCCAGCAGGTAGCGGCGGTCCTCGTCGACCAGGTCCCACTTGTTGAACGCCAACACCAGCGCCCGGCCCGCCTCGATGACCATCGACAGCACCCGCTGGTCTTGCTCGGTCAGCGGCTGCGACGCGTCGATCAACACGATCGCCACCTCGGCGGCGTCGATCGCGCCGTGCGTGCGCACCGACGCGTAGAACTCGTGTCCGCTGGCCTGGCCGACCTTGCGCCGCAGCCCCGCGGTGTCGATGAACCGCCAGAGCTTGCCGTCCATTTCGATCAACGAGTCGACGGGGTCGACCGTGGTGCCGGCGACGTCGTGCACCACCGACCGCTCGTCGCCGGCGAGCCGGTTCAGCAGCGAGCTCTTGCCGACGTTGGGCTTGCCGATCAACGCGACCCGACGCGGTCCCGTGCCGCTGGAGGCCAGTTCTGACACCGCGGGCAGCGCGTCGATGACCTCGTCGAGCAGATCGGCCACCCCGCGGCCGTGCATCGCGCTGACCATGTGTGGTTCGCCGAGGCCCAGCGACCACAGCTCGGCGGCGTCGGCTTCGCCTCGCTCGCTGTCAACTTTGTTGGCCGCCAAGAACACCGGCTTGCCGGAGCGTTGCAGCAACCGGGCCGCCGCCTCGTCGGCGGTCGTCGCGCCGACCACGGCGTCGACCACGAAGATGATCGCGTCGGCTGTGCGCATCGCCACCGACGCCTGCTCGGCCACCAGCTGTTGTAGCCCCTTGGCGTCGGGTTCCCAGCCGCCGGTGTCCTGCACCACGAACCGCCGGCCCGACCACAGCGCGTCGTAGGACACCCGGTCGCGGGTCACGCCGGGCACATCCTGCACGACGGCTTGGCGGCGGCCCAGGATCCGGTTCACCAACGTGGACTTGCCGACGTTGGGCCTACCGACGACGGCGACCACCGGCGGTGGCGCCGCGGCCTCCTCGACCGCCTCGGCGATATCGTCCGCGCCGACCTGCCAATCGCTTTCGTCGCTCCAGGTGCCGTCACCGGTCATGGCGTGGCCCCCGCACGGTCGCGGACAAGCTGCAGCAGACGCGCGACGACCTCGGGGGCCGACAGATCACTGGTGTCGACCACCACGGCGTCGTCGGCGGCCCGCAGCGGTGACACCGGGCGCGTGGAGTCCAAGTAGTCGCGCCGCTGCACATCGGCCAACACCGATTCGTAGTCGTCGGCCAAGCCGGCAGCCGCGTTCTGTGCGTTGCGCCGCCGCGCGCGTTCCTGCGCTGAGGCCGTCAGGAAGATCTTCAGGTCGGCGTCGGGCAGCACCACGGTGCCGATGTCGCGGCCCTCCACGACGATGCTGCCGGGGCCCGACGCCAGTTCGCGTTGCAGCCCCACGAGCCGGGCCCGCACCGCGGGCACCGCGGAGACCGCCGAGACCGCCTTGGTCACCGCGTCCCCGCGGATCTCGGCCGAAACATCCTCTGCGTCAAGGTAAGCCTTGTCCTCGTCGGGGTTGTATCCGACCGACAGCGGCACATCCCGGGTGACGGTCTCGATGGCCGGTGTGTCGTGCAGATCCACTCCGGCGCGCACCGCGGCCAGCGTCACGATCCGGTACATCGCCCCCGTGTCGAGATAGCGCGCCCCCAGGGCGCGCGCTAAATCCCTTGCCACCGTGGACTTTCCGGTCCCCGCGGGGCCGTCGATGGCGATCACCAGCGTCGCGCTCACAGTCCGACCGCCCTGTACAACTCACCGAGTTCCTTCTGGGTGAGCACCCGGATGCTGCCCGGCCGCTGATCCCCCAACGACACGCTGCCGATCTCGGTGCGCACCAGTTCCTCCACCGGATAGCCCACCGCCGCAAGCAGTCGACGCACGATCCGCTTACGTCCCTCGTGCAGGGTCAGCCGCACCAGCGTTCTGCCCGGCGCTTTGTCGACCACGGCGAAATCGTCCACGCTGGCGGGCCCGTCGTCCAGCTCGACACCGGAGCGCAGCGTGCGTCCCAACCCACGCGGCACGGAGCCCAGCACCGTGGCCAGATACGTCTTGGGCACCTCGTAGGACGGGTGCATCAGCCGGTGCGCCAGTTCACCCTCGTTGGTCAGCAACATCAACCCTTCGGTGTCGGCGTCGAGTCGCCCGACGTGAAAGAGCTTCTTGTTCCCGCGCACCCGGTGCTCGACCAGGTCGCCGACACACGGCCTGCCCCGATCGTCAGACATCGTCGAGTGCATCCCCTTGGGTTTGTTGATCGCCAGGTGCACCAGGGTGTCGTCCAGTTTGACCCGGGCGCCGTCGACGCGGATCACCGAAGCGTCCGGATCCACCCGCGTGCCCAACTCGGTAACCACCTGGTCGTCGACCTCGACGCGGCCGTCGAGAATCATCTTCTCGGCCACGCGGCGCGACGCAATTCCGGCCTGGGACAACACTTTCTGCAGCCGCACACCGTCAGGTTCAGCCATCCGAATCCTGGTCCACATCAAACGACATCGGCTGCTCGGGTGACGGAGCCCCGTTGAGCTTGCGGAACCGCGGCTCGTCGTGCAGCGATTCGCTCAGGTCGTCGATCACGTCGACGTCGGGAAGCAGCGGCGCGATGTCGGGCAGATCGGCCAGCGACGTCAAACCGAGGCGTTCCAGGAACAACTCGGTGGTCGCGAAGGTCACCGCACCCGAGTCCGGGTCGTTGCCGGCTTCGGTGATCAGGCCGCGCGCCACCAGCGTGCGAATCACGGCGTCGACGTTGACGCCGCGCACCGCGCTGACCCGCGCTCGGGTCACCGGTTGGCGGTAGGCGACCACCGCCAGCGTCTCCAGCGCGGCACGGGTCAGCTTCGAACGCGCCCCGTCGAGCAACAGCCGTTCGACGTAGGGGGCGTAGCGAGCCCGGGTGTACATCCGCCAGCCGCCGCCGGCCTCGCGCAGATCGATGCCGCTGTCGCGGGCGGTGAGCTCATCGGCCATCGATTGCAGCTTCTCGGCGACCCGGTCGGCGGGCTGTTCGGTGACGGCGGCCAGCTGCTCGACCGTGACCGGGGTGTCGACCACCAACAACAGCGCCTCCAACACCGCGTGCAGTTCGGAATCCTCCAACTCCGGCACGGTCGCGACGTCGATGCCGAGGTCGAGATCGGTCGCGGTTTCGGCGTCGTTGTCGTCAGTCATAGTGGTCCACTTCCGCCGCGAGGTGCTGCTCGGTCGGACGTTCTCCGGTCCACGAAATTTGGAGCACACCAAGCGGTTCTGGTTGTTCGAATGCTACTGCCCTGGCCCGGTACAGCTCGAGCAGCGCCAGGAACCGACCGACGATCTCGATCGGGGCCCCGCAGTCGGCCACCAGGTCGCGGAACGACGCCCACTGCCCCACCCCGCGGCGCTCCAGCAGCCCCATCAGGTTAGCGACCTGCTCGGGCACCGACACCGCCACCTGGTGCAGGTGCTCGGTGCCCACGGTGGGCACCGGCCGGGGCGTGAAGGCGGTCGCTGCGATCTGCGCGAAGCTGTCGGCGTCGACGCCCAGCATCACCTCGGGCAGCAGGTCCTGGTAGCGGTCCTCCAGCGCCACCGCCCGCGGATAGCTGCGCAGCGCGGCGGCCTCGAGTTCGGCGAACATCTCGGCGACGTGCTTGAACGCCCGGTACTGCAGCACCCGCGCGAACAGCAGGTCACGCACCTCGAGCAGTTCGAGGTCGTCTTCGTCGTGCACCTCGCCGGCGGGCAGCAGCCGGGCGGCCTTCAGATCGAGCAGCGTCGCGGCCACGACCAGAAACGCGGTGGTCTCGTCGAGTTCGAGCTGGCGGCCGATCGCCTTGGTGTAGGCGATGAAGTCGTCGGTCACCTGATGCAGCGCGACCTCGGTGACGTCGAGGCGGTGCGCGAAGATCAGCTGCAGCAGCAGGTCGAACGGGCCCTCGAAATTGCTCAGCCGGACCTGGAAACCCGACTGTTCGGATTGGTCCGGTTCGGTCTGGGCGTTCACGCGCCAAACCGGTCGATGACTTCGCGAGCCAACGACCGGTAGGCGATCGCACCACTGGATTTGGGTGCCCATGTGGTGATCGGCTCACCGGCCACGCTGGTCTCCGGGAAGCGCACCGTCCGGGTGATCACGGTGTCGAACACCAGGTCGCCGAACCGCTCCACAACTCTGGCCATCACTTCGCGGGAGTTTACGGTGCGGGGGTCATACCGGGTGATCAGGATGCCGCTGATCGACAGCTTGGGGTTGAGCCGGTCGCGCACCTTGTCGACGGTGTCGGTCAGCAGCGCCAGCCCGCGTAGCGAAAAGAACTCGCATTCGGTCGGGATGATCACCCCGTCGCTGCCGGCCAGACCGTTGACGGTGAGCAGGCCCAGCGACGGCTGGCAGTCAATCAGCACGTAGTCGTAGCGGTCCAGCACCGGGTACAGCGCCCTGGCCAGGGTCTGTTCGCGGCCCACCTCGTTGACCAGCTGGATCTCGGCGGCCGACAGGTCGATGTTGCTGGGCACCAGGTCCATGCCCTTGACCCGGGTGTTGACGATGACGTCGTCGATCGACACCCGCGGCTCGACGAGCAGGTTGTGCACGGTGTGTTCGAGCTCGTAGTGCGGAACTCCCAGACCCGCCGACAGGGCGCCTTGTGGATCCAGGTCCACCAGCAGCACCCGGCGGCCGTACTCGGCGAGGCTGGCGCCCAGGTTGATGGTCGACGTGGTCTTGCCGACGCCGCCCTTCTGGTTGCACATCGCGATGACCTTGGCCGGACCGTGCACGGACTTGGGTTTGGGCTCGGGGACCGGACGGGGCGGACGACCGGTCAGGCCCACCGCTTTTTCGCCGTCGTCGCTCATGCGCGACCACCCCTGGTCAGGCACAGCACCCGCATGGCGAACATCCGGGCAAGTTTAACGGGACAAGCGTCCCTGGTCAGGCAGACCCGCTGGGCACATGCGGGGCGATAGGGCCGCACCGAGGCATAAAGTGTCGCCATGGCGCTCAAGCAGAAACTGCCGTTCCTACGCTGGTCGGTATGGCGCTTCGCGATGGGCATGCCCGGTTTCGCGAAGACCGGCCAGATCGGCGACGGCCGCGAGCAGGCCTGCGCGGCGTACGTGGTGCGCCACGCGCGCCGCGGTGACGTCGAGCACGTGCTTGCCACCATCGACGAATTCGCCTATCAGAAGTCGATGCTGATGAACGTCGGCGAGGAAAAGGGCGCCCTGCTCGATGACGCCGTCCGCCGCGCCGACCCCGGTCTGGTGCTCGAACTCGGCACCTACTGCGGGTACGGCGCGCTGCGCCTGGCGCGCGCGGCGCCGTCGGCCAAGGTGTTCTCCGTCGAGTTCTCCGCGGCCAACGCCGAAGTGGCGCGGCGCATCTGGGCGCACGCCGGCGTCGACGACCGGGTCACCTGCGTGGTGGGAACGCTCGGTGACGGCGGCAAGACCCTCGATGCGCTGGCCGACGACCACGGTTTCGCGGCGGGCACGCTGGACGTGATGTTCATCGACCACGACAAACGCGCGTACCTCTCCGATCTGCAGAGCGTGCTCGACCGTGGCTGGCTGCATCCCGGGTCGGTCGTCGTCGCCGACAACGTCCTGGTCCCCGGCGCACCGAAGTACCGGGCGTACATGCGGGAACAGCAGGGCAAGCTGTGGCGCACCATCGAGCACAAGACCCACGTCGAGTACCAGTCGATGCTGCCCGACCTGGTGCTGGAGTCGGAGTACCTGGGCGGCTAGCGGGCCCGCGGATGGGCGCCTGCCCACACTTCGCGCAGCGCGGTGACGGTCACCATGGTGTAGATCTGCGTCGTCGTGACCGACGCGTGGCCGAGCAGTTCCTGCACGACGCGCACGTCGGCGCCGCCGTCGAGTAGATGCGTGGCGAACGAGTGCCGCAGCACGTGCGGCGATACGGCGGCGGTGATGCCGGCCCGTTCGGCTGAGTCCTGCAGCACCTGCCATGCGCTTTGGCGCGACAGCCGTCCGCCGCGGGCGTTGAGGAAGATCGCCGCGTTGCCGCGGCCGCGACGCGCCAGATCGGGCCTGCCCCGCACGAAGTACGCGTCCAGCGCGGTGACCGCGGGTCGGCCGATCGGCACCAGCCGGTGTTTACCGCCCTTGCCGCGCAGCAACACCGACCGGGCCTGGGTGTCGACGTCGTCGACGTCGAGGCCGACGGCCTCGGAGATGCGGGCGCCGGTCGAGTAGAGCACCTCGAGCAGCGCCCGGTTACGCAAAGTCAGCGGCCCGTCGGCCTCGCTGTCACCGCCTGCGGCCTCCAGCAGCGCCAGCACCTCGTCGATCGTCAGGCTTTTGGGCAGGCGCCGGCTCGGCGTCGGCGGTTTGACGGCGCAGGCCACGTCGTTCTCGGTGAGCCCCTCGGCGGTGGCGAACCGGTGCAGGCCGCGTACGGCGATCAACGCGCGCGCCGCCGACACCGCCGAAAGGGCGACCGTTCCGGCCTCGGGATCGCCGCGACGCAGCGCGACCAGGAAATCGCTGACGTCGGTTTCGGACACCTTGGCCAGGTCGTCGATGTCGCGGCCGGTCAGGTGTTCGGTGTAGCGCCGCAGGTCGCGGCGGTAGGAGCTCAACGTGTTGGCCGCGACGCCGCGCTCGATGGTCAGGTGGTCGAGGTAGCCCTGCACCTGGTCGTCGAGCGCCGTGCGAAAAGTGGTCACAACATGCCTTTGCGGCGCGCGAACGCGGTCGAACGGTCTGTCCATGGCGTGTCGACGGGCCGCAGCGACGACAGGTCCCCCGTCGCGTGTGCGGCCAGAATTCCGCCTACCGCAATGGAATTGACGACCTCACCGAACAGCACCATCTGTACCGCCTGCTCGAGCGGAAACCACTGCAGCTTGAGGTCGGCTTCCTCGTCGTGGGCTTCGGGCCTGCCGACGTCGGTCAGCCCCGTGGCCAGATACATGCGCACGCTCTCGTCGGATGTTCCCGGCGCCGAGTCGAGGTCGACGAGCGTGTGCCATGTCGTTGCGGCCAGACCGGTTTCTTCCTTCAGTTCGCGCGCGGCGGTGATGTGCGGCGGCTCGCCGCCGACGTCGAGCAGGCCTGCCGGAAGCTCCCACAGCCGGCGGCCGAACGGGTGGCGGTACTGGTAGACCAGCATGACGTTGCGCTCGTCGTCCAGCGCGAGCACCGCGACCGCGCCGTAGTGTTCGACGACTTCGCGTCGCGCGGTGTGACCGCCCGGCATCCGCACCTCGTCGGCACGCAGGGCGAAGATCTTTCCGACGTAGAGGGTCTCGGAGTCGACGGTCTCGAAGTCGTGCTCAGCCACGGACTTGCGACTTTTGCAGTTCGGGCTCTGTCAGCAGTTGCCCGATCTCCTCGGGATGCTCGGATCCGTTCGCGTGCTCCGGGATGTCCATGCCCGGAAGCCGTTCCTCTGCCTTGTAGTTCAGCGCCGCCCGCACGAACTCGACGAACAGCGGATGCGGCCGGGTGGGCCTGCTCTTGAGCTCGGGATGGGCCTGGGTGCCGACGATGAACGGGTGAATATCGCGGTCGTACTCGACGAACTCCACCAGGTGGCCGTCCGGCGAGGTTCCGGAGAACCGCAGCCCGCTTTCGGCGATGCGGTCGCGGTAGGCGTTGTTGACTTCGTAGCGGTGCCGGTGACGCTCGGACACCTCGGTGGCTTCGTAGGCCTGCGCCACAATCGAATCCGGTTCGAGCACGGCCGGATAGGCACCTAGCCGCATGGTTCCACCGAGGTCGGCCGCACCCGAGACCGCGTCGCGCTGGTCGGCCATCGTGGAGATCACCGGATCGGGTGTCTTGGGGTCGAACTCGGCGGAGTTGGCCTCGGTGAGCCCGACCGAGCGCGCCGCCTCGATGACGATGCACTGCAAGCCGAGGCACAACCCGAGCACCGGCAACTTGCGTTTGCGGGCGTAGCTGATGGCGCCGATCTTGCCTTCGATACCGCGGATACCGAACCCGCCGGGGATCAGCACCGCGTGCACGTCGTCGAGTGCCGCCGCGACCCCGTTCTCGGATTCGCAGTCATCAGAGGCCACCCAGCGCAACTCGATCTTCGCGCGGTGCTTGAAGCCACCGGCCCGCAGCGCCTCCGTCACCGAAAGGTAAGCGTCGGAAAGGTCGATGTACTTGCCCACCAACGCGATCCGCACGGTCTCGTGGGGCTCGTGGACACGCTGCAGCAGATCGTTCCACTGCGTCCAGTCCACGTCACGGAACGCCAGGTTCAACCGGCGCACCACGTAGGCGTCGAGTTCCTCGCGGTGCAGCACCCTGGGGATGTCATAGATCGATGGTGCGTCGGGCGTGGAGATCACCCCGTCCACGTCGACGTCGCACATCAGCGCGATCTTGTTCTTCAACGGTTCGGGCACATCGCGGTCGCAGCGCAGGATCAACGCGTCCGGGGTGATACCGATGCTGCGCAGCGCGGCCACCGAGTGCTGCGTCGGCTTGGTCTTGAGCTCACCCGACGGCGCCATGAACGGCACCAGCGAGCAGTGCAGAAAGAAGCAGTTCTCCCGACCGACCTCGTGGCGGACCTGCCGGGCGGCCTCCAGGAACGGAAGCGACTCGATATCGCCGACCGTGCCGCCGATTTCGGTGATCACCACATCGGGCCGATGTCCGTCGGCGTCGGGTTCGGCCATCGCCACGATGCGCCGCTTGATCTCGTCGGTGATGTGCGGAATGACCTGGACCGTGTCACCGAGGTACTCGCCGCGGCGCTCCTTGGCGATGACCGTCGAATACACCTGTCCCGTCGTGACATTGGCCGAGCCGGTCAGATCGCGGTCCAGGAACCGCTCGTAGTGCCCGACGTCGAGGTCGGTTTCGGCGCCGTCCTCGGTGACGAACACCTCACCGTGCTGGAACGGGTTCATGGTGCCGGGGTCGACGTTGAGGTACGGGTCGAGCTTCTGCATCGTGACGTGCAGACCCCTGGCGGTGAGCAGTTGGCCGAGGCTCGACGCCGTCAGGCCCTTGCCGAGGGACGAAACGACCCCGCCAGTGACGAAGAGATGCTTGGTGGCGGTTTGCGGGTGCTTGCGTAACGCTGGCAAGAGCAACCTCCGTGACGACGGGCAGGGCTTACTTTTCTAGGCCGTTCCTAGAGCTTGGGGCCTGCCAGCCCACGGAACCCCACCCTAACACCGAGGGCGACACCGCGTCGGGGACGCGCCGGAGGCCTGAGCGTCGGGGACGCGCCGGGGGCCTGAGCGTCGGGGACGCGCCGAGGGCCGTTACTGCGGCACGGTGACCGACGTCGCGCCCGTGCCGATGCCGTACTGACCGGGCCGGGCGCCGTTGGCGAGGTCGCTGAGCGCCAGCACCGAGGTGATCCGGCCGGCCTCGACGTCGATGTCGTCGACGGTGGTGACCGCCGAGTTCAGCCCGGCGTCCGAGCGCGCCACCCCGACGGCCGCGGTGCCCGACGCGGAGCCGTCGCGGCCCGCGAGGACGGTGCCGGAACCGTGCGGCGCCAACCCGGCCGCAAACCGTGCAACGGTGGGTCCGCGGTTACCGGCGTCCTCGCCGAGCGCGCCGCCGGTGACGACCAGCGCGGTGTTGGCCGAGCCGATCCGTTGGTCGCCGTAGGTGATGAAACCGGTGTCGCGCAGCGTCGCCAGCACGGTGTCGCGCTGCATATCGTCGACCGGCGAGACCTTCGGGTCTCGGTTGATCAGCAACGTGATGCCCAACAGGTCGCCGGCCTGCGACCCCTGGTCCACCGAGGACGTGTTCAACTGCTTGCCTGCGGGCACAATCGGCGAGTTCACCACCGACAGCAGTTTCTCCGACGAGTTCGCGGTGACGAATTCCTGGGTCAGCGCGATGGTTCCGGTGACCGTTCCGCCTGCCTGTCCGATCAACCGGGTCAGCGCGTCGACGTCACCGTCGGTGGCGTCGGGCGTGCGGAACAGCACCACCGACTTGTCCCTCATCGTGTCGCGAAGGATCCGCGGAGACATCTGCGCATCGAATTCATCGGCCGCGCTGAGCTTTTCGTTGAGCGCGTTCTTGTCGGTGTTCAGCGTGTCGATCTGGTGCTGCAGGTCGCGTTTGTCGCTCTGCAGACCGGACAGCACCGTGTTGGACAGCAGACCGGATCCCAACGCGACGCCGATCGCCAAGGCGAGGAAGACAGCGGCAAGTGAGATCGCGTGTGTGCGTAGGGATATCACACGCTACTCCTAGGTGACCCAGCCCTGCACCCAAAGCAGGAACCGGTTCCAGTAATCCGCGACCCAGTCCAGCAGGGCCGCGTCGGCGCGAGCCACCCACAGGGCGACGATGACCGCGACCATCATCGCGAGCACCAGCATCGCGATCGCCCCGCCCGACACCCTGCTGCGGTACAGGGTGGCGACGGCTTTGGCGTCGACGAGCTTCTCCCCCACCTTCAGCCGGGTGAGGAACGTCGACGGGTTGCTCTGCTGGCGTGAGCGGTCGAAGAACTCTTCGATGCTTGCGCTGTGGCCCGCGGTGACGATCAGCGAGGCGCCGTGGTGATCGCAGAGCAGAAGCGCGAGATCGGCGGCCGACCCGGCGGCCGGGAACGTCATCGCGCCGACACCCAGATCCTGGATCCGTTCCAACCCGGGCGCGTGGCCGTCGGCGTCGGCGGGCAGCACCACCTGCGCGCCGCAGCGCAGCACGTCAGCGCTCATCTTGTCGGGGTCGCCGACGATGAGCGCAGGCCGATACCCCGCCTTGCGCAACACGTCGGCGCCGCAGCCCACACCGATCAACACCGGTTGGTATTCCTTGATGAACGGCTTGAGCGCCTTGAGGTCGGCGGCGGAACTGGTGTCCTCGGCGACGATCACCACGTGGCGGCGGTTGAGGTCCACGTCGATGTCGGGGATGCCGATCCCGTCGATGAGCAGTGGGCTCTCGCTGCGGATGAACTCGATGGTGTTGCCCGCGAAGGCTTCGAGGTGGGCCACCAGCCCGCTCTTGGCCTCATGCATCAGCTCGTGGATGTCGTGGTCGGTGCGTTCCACCCCCTGCACCAGCAGTTTGTCCCCCGAGTACACGCCGCCGTCGTGCAGGCGCACCCGGGCGCCGTCCTTGACCTTCTTGAACACCTCCTCGCCGGTGTTGTCGAACAAGGTGACGCCGTTGCCGACCAGCACCTCAGGGCCGAGGTTCGGGTAGCGCCCGGAGATCGACGGCGAGGCGTTGACGACCGCGGTGACGCCGGATTCCACCAGCGCGTCGGCGGTGATCCGATCCAGGTCCAGCGCGTCGATGACGACGATGTCGCCCGGCGTGATTCGTCGCAACAGCCTCTCGATGTCGCGGTCGACGCGGGCCGTGCCGGTGATGCCCGGGCGTGAGCTGGCATTACGAGATAGCAGGGCAGACATCTTCATGCGGCGATTCTGTCGAGGCACCGGCGTTATCCGTCGGAGGCGCGCCGTAACACCAGCCCCACAAGTTATGTTTTGTCACAATTGCAACACGTCGAGGTGTCGAGACTGCGTAGAGATCGCCGCTTTCGCGGTTTTGACGATCTGGCCGCAGTGTCGATCAGCCGACACGCTCTTTCTGTGCCGCGTCGAGCAGTTCGCGGGCGTGCGCGCGGCCGCTGTCGGAGTCCCCCAATCCGGCGAGCATGCGCGCCAATTCGGCGACCCGGTCCTCGTCGTCGAGGCGGCGCACGACGCTGGCCTTGCTGCGGCCATTACCGCTGTCGACCATGAGATGTACGTCGGCGTAGGCGGCCACCTGCGGCAGATGGGTGACGACGATGACCTGATGGGTGCGGGCCAGCCGGGCCAGCCGACGTCCGATCTGCACCGCGGCGCGGCCGCCGACGCCGGCGTCGACCTCGTCGAACACCATCGTGGTGCCCTCGGCCGAGGCGGCCAGCACCACTTCCAGGGCCAGCATCACGCGCGAGAGCTCGCCGCCGGAGGCGCTCTTGTTCAGCGGGAGCAGCTCGGTGCCCTTGTGGGCGGCGAAACCGAACTCGACGGCGTCGACGCCGTATTGACCGGCGTGCACCGTCTGTCCCGACGGCAGGGTCAGCGGCGCGGAGTCGTCGGCCCGTGCCGGCAGCGGAGCCACCGAGACCGTGAACTCGGCGCCTGCCATCGCCAGGCCGGCCAGCTCCTCGGTGACGGCTTTGGACATGCCCTTGGCGGCCTTGGTGCGCGCCTTGGTGAGTTCGGCCGCGGCGGCGACGACCTTGGTCTGCAGCTCCGCGACGCGGCGCTCCAGCTCCGCGAGCGCCCCTTCGGACACGTCGAGCTGCACCAGGCGGTCACGGGCGTCGCGGGCCCACTGCAGCACACCGTCGATGTCGGCGGCGTATTTGCGGGTGAGCGTGCGCAGTTCGCCCTGCCGGGTCAGCTTGGTTTCCAACGTGCTGGCGTCGCTGGGCAATTCGGACAGGTAGTCGCCGAGTTCGGAGGCGACGTCGGTGATCGTCGTCAGCGCTTCACCGAGCCGGTCGCCGAGTGCTCGCAGAGCGGGGTCGTCGGTGCTTTCCAGCCCGGACTTGGCCTGCCCGACGCGCTCTGTCGCCGACGTGGCGTCGTGCGACGGGTCGTCCTCAGGCGCACCGGCCAGCGCGGCGCGAGCGATCTGGGTGGCTTCGCGCAGCGCGTCGAGTTCCGACAGCCGCCTGATGTCCTCGACGAGCGTGTCGTCCTCGCTGGGTTGCGGTGCGACAGCGTCGATTTCGTCGAGACCGAACTTGAGCCGATCGGCTTCCTGCGCCATTTCGCGTGCGCGGTCGGTGCGCTCCGTCAGATCCCTGCGCGCCGCCAGCCAGTCGTCGCGCACCGTGCGGTAACGCTTGAGTTTGGTGTCGAGGTCGGCGAAGCGATCCAGCGCGCCACGCTGTTCGTCGGGACGGATCAGTCGCAGTTGATCGTTCTGGCCGTGCAGCGCAAGCACTTCGGTGGTGAAGCTGCTCAGCGATTTGGCCGGCACGCTGCGCCCGCCGAGGTAGGCGCGTGACGGCCCGTCCCGGCTGACCGAGCGGGCGGCGATGACGCTGCCGTCGTCGTCGCGTTCGGCTCCCGAGGTGTCGAGGATCTCGTCGACGATTGCGGCCACCCCGTCGCCCAGTTCGGTTGTGGTGAACCGGCCTTCGACCACTGCGCGGTTGGCTCCGGTGCGCACGCGGGTGGCGTCGGCGCGGCCCCCGCCGAGCAGGTGCAGGCCGGTGACCACCATCGTCTTGCCGGTGCCGGTTTCGCCGGTCAGCACCGTGAGCCCCCGATCGAACTCGGCGGTTGCGGTGCCGATGGCGCCCAGCGCCTCGATGCGGATCTCAGATAGCACTACTGTCCGCGCCACCCCGTGACCGGCAACCGGAACTTGCGCACCAGACGATCAGTGAACGGTGCGCTGTCGAGACGAACCCACTTGACCGGGGTGCCGCAGCGGGTGACCTCGACGCGGCCGCCGGCAGGTACCACCATCTCGCGGCGGCCGTCGCAGAAGACCAGCGCGTCGTGGCCGTGGCCCTCGATCTCGATCGCGATCGCCGCATCAGGGCTGGTCACCATCGGCCGCGCGAACAGCGCGTGGGCGTTGTTGGGCACCACCAGGATTGCCTCCAGGTCCGGCCACACGATGGGTCCGCCCGCGGAGAACGCCCAAGCGGTAGATCCGGTCGGCGTCGCGACCAGCACACCGTCACAGCCGAAGGTAGACACGGGACGCCCGTCGACCTCGAGCACCGCGCCGAGCACCCCGAGCCGGGGGCCTTTCTCCACGCTGGCCTCGTTGAGGGCCCAGCCACGGTCGGCGATCTTGCCCTCGACGCGCACGACGACGTCGAGCGTCATCCGTTCTTGCACGCGGTAGTCACGTTTGATGATGCGCTCGAGCACGTTGTCGATGGAGTCCGCCTCGGCCTCGGCGAGGAACCCGATGCGGCCCAAATTGACGCCCAGCACCGGGATTTCGACGTTGCGGGCCAGCTCGGCGCCCCGCAGGAACGTGCCGTCGCCGCCGAGGACGAGGACCAGTTCGCAGCCTTCGGCGGCGCGTTCATCGGCGTCGACCACCTCGATTTCGACGCCGAGGGCCCGGATGTCATCGGGTGACAGGTTGGCGGGCCCGCGGTGGTCCACGGCTTCCGCGGACAGCATCCGTAGCCCGATTCCGTTGTCGCCGAGGACCTTGTGCACGCGACGCGCCACCTCGGTGACGTCTTCGCGTGCTGTGTGGGCGACCAAGAGGACAGCGCGGCCGTTGGTCATAGCGGACCCTCCGCGATGGCGTCGGCCACCGCCTGCGTGAGCGTCTCGCCCTGTAAGGCGCGGTCTGTGCGGGCACGCAGGTGCAGGAAGTATTCGACGTTGCCGGACGGGCCGGGCAACGGGCTTGCGGTGACAGCGACGGTGTGCCAACGCAGTTGGGCCGCGCGATCGGCGACAGCCAGCACCGCCTCGGCGCGCAGGCGCGGATCGGAGACCACACCGCCCGCGCCGACGCGGTCCCTGCCGACCTCGAACTGGGGCTTCACCATCGGAACGATATCGGCGTCGGCGGCGGCACAGGAGGTGAGCGCCGGCAGCACCGTGGACAGTGAGATGAACGACAGGTCGGCCACCACCAGATCGACGGCGCCGCCGATGGCGTCGGCGGTCAATTCCCGCACGTTGGTGCGCTCCATCACTGTCACCCGTGGGTCGCGGCGCAGCGGCCAGGCCAACTGGCCGTAGCCGACGTCGGCGGCCACCACCTCGCGGGCGCCCCTGTCCAGCAGGACTTCGGTGAAGCCCCCGGTCGAGGCCCCGGCGTCCAGACAGCGCCGACCCTCGACCGTCAGCCCGAAGCTGTCCAGTGCGCCGATCAGTTTGTGGGCGCCGCGGGATACCCAGCTGCGTTCGTCGGCTTCGACGGTGAGGGTGGCCGTGACGGCGACCGCGGTCGCCGGCTTTGCGGCGGGCATACCGTTGATGCTCACCCGTCCGGCGCCGATCAGCTCGGCTGCCTGCTGGCGGGAGCGGGCCAGCCCGCGTCGCACCAGCTCGGCATCAACACGTGCCCGCCGCGTCACTGACGGTCATCCCTTCTCGACCGATTCCAGCGCCTGGACCAGCAGTTCGTGGGCCTCTTCCAGCCGGGCTGCGAGGGCGTCAACGTCGGCGTCGGCCAGCTCGACACCGTCTTGGGCGGGGTCGGGCAGATCAGCCAGCAGTGCGGCGATCTGAGCGCGGATCTGGTCCGGGTCGGTACTCATATCGGTACTCACGCTAGTCGATGCGACGGACTGAGCAGGGAGCACCGGTGCAGTGCTTGGCGTGCGGTGTCGTCACCGGCGGTCACGGTGAGGGTGGCCCCGTCGAGATCGGCGGTCCAGACCGCGTTGGCGGTGGCCCGCACGACCGACAGCGGATCGGCGGGATCACGTCCGGTGGAGTGCACGACCACTTCGCCGGAGTCGACGTCGACACGCCAGGCGGGGTGCGCGTCGATGCGCAGCGCGTCGGGGCGGGCGTAGAGCGAGCGCAGATCGGCGGCGAGGTAGTCGGGTCGCTCGGCTGCCGCGGCGCGCACCAGGTCGTCGGCGGTGCTGACCCCGCTGAGCACCATGAGGCTGGGCAGACGGGCAGCGTTGGCTCCTGCGATATCGGTGTCGAGCCGGTCGCCGACCACCAGCGGTGTGCGAAAGTCACCGCGTGCCAAGGCATCCGCGAAGATCGTGGGTTGCGGCTTGCCGGCCACCTGCGGGTCGGCGCCGGTTGCCGCGCGCAGTGCCGCCACCATCGAACCGTTGCCCGGCAGCAGGCCCCGTTCGGAAGGCAGCGTCAGGTCGACGTTGGCCGCCACCCACAGCGCTCCGCTGCGGACGGCCAGCGCGGCTTCGGCCAGATCCGGCCAGCCAGTCTGGGGCGAGTGTCCCTGTACCACCGCGACAGGATCGTCGGACCACTGCCGGACCGGTTTGAGGCCGACGCGGCGTAGTTCGGCCGCCAACGCGTCGGTGCCGACGACGAGAACCACTGCGCCCGAGGGTAACTGGCTTCCCAACAAGTTCGCGGCGCTTTGCGCGCTGGTCACGACATCGTCGGCGGTTGCCGCGAAGCCCATGGCGTCCAGATGCTGGGCGACCTCGGCCGGATCCCGCGAGGCGTTGTTGGTCACATACAGCGTGCGGGCGTCGACCGTCGCGAGCGTTTCGACGGCGCCGGTCGTAGCCTCGTGGCCGCGAAAGACGGTGCCGTCGAGATCGAGCAGCAGACAATCATGGTCCTGAACGAGCGCGCCCACGTCAGCTCAGCTCCGTGATCCGGTCTTCGGCGTCGGTGGCGCCGTCGACATCGGCGGCCGCGGCGTGGATGAACCATTGCAGCGCATCGCTTTTGCGGTCAAGGGCCAACAGGGTCTCGGCGTAGACATAGAACAGCCGGGCCGCGGTCTGCCCGGTGCGGGTGGGGTCGAGTTGCGGCGACGACAGCAGCGCGAGCGCCTGTTCGTGCTGGCCGAGGTCGGACCGCGCGCCGGCCACCACGATGCGCAGTTCGTCGGCATCGTCACCGCTCAGTTGCGCGGCTTCGTCGCTGCGTGCCAATTCGATGGCGCGTTCGGGACGGCCGACGCCGCGTTCGCAGTCGGCGATCAGCGGCAGCAGCGGCGAGCGGCTTCCCATGCGCCGTGCCGCGCGCAGTTCTGCGAGCGCCTGCGCCCAGTCGCCGCAGTGGTATGCGGCGATGCCGACGGCTTCCCGTACGGCCGCGATACGACTCGCGCGGGTCTTGGCGGCCTTGGCATGCGCGAGCGCGGCCTCCGGATCGTCGACGAGAAGTTCGCCGGCCGCCACCAGATGGCGAGCCACCAGATCCGCGGTGGCACGGTCCAAAGTTGTGAGCTCTCGGCGTATTTCGGGGGAAAGCTGTTTGGCCTCGACGGTCTCCGGGAGCCGCGGGCCGGACGGTTCGCGATCGGGCTTCGGCTGCGAGCGCCGAGCCCGGTCAGGGCCCGAGGTGCGCGGTGCCGAAGAACGCGGACGGCGCCCGCCGTTGCCGCCTTGCCTGTCCTGAGCCACGTATGCCTTTCTACCGGATACGACCACGCTTGAGAATTCGGCCATGAATTCTCGCAAATAGAATTACCCCCCACGCAATTGTGGGGGGTAATCC
>NZ_JBEFTL010000009.1:0-216908 GCF_053484035.1 Mycolicibacterium sp. XJ662
GCCACGTTCGGGTGCCCATTCATCCCCAACGGCGAATTCATCCACAGCAACCCCACCGCAGCGTTCCGAACCGGCGGAAACCGTCGGCTTCCTCGCGACGGTGGACACATGACCACATCGCAATCACCCGATTTCTATCTGAACCGTCCCGGCGTGCTGATCGCCGCCTTACCCGCCGTGCTCGGCTTCGTGCCGGAAAAATCCCTCGTGCTGGTCACCGTCGAACGCGGCGCGATGGGATGTGTGATGAGAGTCGACCTCTCAGATGACCTGCCCGACTCCCTCGACCACATCGCCGAGGTGGCGGCCGGGGCCAGGCCGGACTCCGCGATCGCAGTGGTGGTCGACGAGCAGGGGGCCAACTGTCGGCTCTGCAACGACGACTACCGGCACCTCGCGGACGCGCTGACGACGTCGCTGGCCGAGCAGGGGATCGAACTGCTCGCCGCGCATGTGGTCGATCGGGTCGCGGCCGGCGGGCGCTGGCACTGCGCCGACGGTTGCGGCAGTGCCGGCACCGTCGAGGACCCGTCGGCGTCACCGCTGGCCGCGGCCGCCGTGTTGGACGGGCGCAGGCTCTACGCGCGTCGGGCCGAACTGCAGCAGGTCATCGCGGTCAGCGATCCGGGGCGCACCTCGGCGCTGGCCGCCGCGATCCGCGACGGCGGCAGACGCACCGATGCCCAGGCGCGACGCGATATCGAGGCCGCGATCGAGGCGGCCGCGCACGTGGCCGGCGGCGAGAAACTGTCCGATGACACGCTGGCCCGGCTCGCCGATGCGCTGACCGACCCGACCGTGCGCGACACGCTGTATGCGTTGGCGGTCGGGGAGAACGCCGGGCAGGCCGAGTCGTTGTGGGCCGAGTTGTGTCGGCGGCTGCCCGAGCCGTGGCGGGTCGAGGCGTTGGTGCTGCTGGCCTACTCGGCGTACGTGCGGGGCGACGGGCCGCTGGCCGGGGTGTCGCTGGAGGCCGCGCTGCGCTGCGACGGCACCCACCGGATGGCGCGCATGCTGGACACGGCGCTGCAGTCGGGGTTGCGCCCGGAACGGATCCGGGAGCTGGCCGCGACGGGGTTCCGGCTGGCCGACCGGTTGGGGGTGCAGTTGCCGCCCAGGCGCCTGTTCGGGCAGCGGGCGGGGTAGCGGTCTAGACCTTCTCGACCTTCACGGCGTGCGCCATCGGGTAGGGCAGCTCGACCTGCTCGTGGCCGGGGATGACGATCATGACCCCACCGTTGTCGTTGATCTGCACCGTCACCCTCGCGTTGGGCACCACACCGGCGTCCTTGAGCCGGCCGATGAGCTCGGCGTCGCCCTGGACGTGCTCGGTGAGTTGCCGCACGACAACGGCGACGGGCATACCGGCCGGTAGCTCGGTGAGCCGGACCAGGTTCATCTGGTCGGCGCCCAACGCCGAACCGGCCAGCCCGAGTTCGGACAGGCCGGGGATGGGGTTACCGAACGGGGAGGTGGTCGGGTTGTCGAGGACCTGCACTAGTCGGCGCTCGACGTCCTCGCTCATCACGTGCTCCCAACGGCACGCCTCGGCGTGCACTTCCTCCCACGGAAGGCCGATCACGTCGACGAGCAACCGTTCGGCGAGCCGGTGCTTGCGCATCACGGCCACGGCCAGCTGGCGACCCTTCGGGGTCAGCTCGAGATGCCGGTCGCCGGCGACATGCAGCAATCCGTCGCGTTCCATCCGCGAAACCGTCTGGCTCACGGTCGGACCGCTTTGATCGAGACGCTCAGCGATGCGCGCACGCAGTGGCACCACGCCCTCTTCCTCGAGGTCGTAAATGGTCCGCAGGTACATCTCAGTGGTATCGACAAGATCGTTCATGGCACCCTCCGTCACGGCGAGTCTACCGTCTTAGCTGGAGAAACTGGGGTCTAACGTGCCGCGATGGGGGCGTACTGGCCCCGACACAAGACAAGCCCGCCGGTTTCTCGGCGGGCCTGTCTGTCGGTTGTTAACTGGCGTAGGAGCGCAACCGGTCGGCGCGTTCGCCGTTGCGCAGCTTGGCCATGACCTCACGTTCGATCTGGCGAACCCGCTCGCGCGACAGGCCGAACAGCTTGCCGATCTGGTCCAGCGTGCGCGGCTGACCGTCGTCGAGGCCGAAGCGCAGCCGGATCACCTGCTGCTCGCGCTCGTCGAGGGTGGCCAGCACGTGCCGGATGTCGGTGTGCAGCAACTCCGAGATCACCGCGTTCTCGGCCGACATGGCCTCGGCGTCCTCGATGAAGTCGCCCAGCGGGGCTTCCTCGTCGCTGCCGACCGGCATGTCCAGGCTCACCGGGTCGCGGCTGTGCTCGAGCAGATCGGTGATCTTCTCCACCGGGATGCCCGACTCTTCGGCCAGTTCCTCGTCGGAGGCTTCGCGGCCCAACCGCTGGTGCATCTCACGCTTGATGCGGGCCAGCTTGTTGACCTGCTCCACGAGGTGAACCGGCAGCCGGATGGTGCGGCTCTGGTCGGCCATGCCGCGGGTGATCGCCTGACGGATCCACCACGTGGCATACGTGGAGAACTTGAATCCCTTGGCGTAGTCGAACTTTTCCATCGCGCGGATCAGACCGAGGTTGCCCTCCTGGATCAGGTCGAGCAACGGCATCCCGCGACCGGTGTAGCGCTTCGCAAGCGACACCACGAGCCGGAGGTTGGCCTCCAGCAGATGCCGACGCGCCGCCTCACCGTCGCGGACGATGGTGGCGAGATCACGTTTGCGGTTCTCGCCCAAGCGCTTCCGTGTCTCGAGGAGGTGCTTGGCGTAGAGGCCTGCCTCAATGCGCTTCGCGAGCTCAACCTCGTCGGCGGCATTGAGCAAGGCCGTTTTGCCGATGCCGTTGAGGTATACGCGCACGAGGTCCGCGGCCGGGCTCTGGGCGTCCAGGTCGTGGTCAACGCGGCTTGAGGTGGCATTTGCCATGACGGCCTCCTGATCGGGTCGAACTGTCATGAGCTACAACGCCCACGTGATCGAAAGAGTTCCCAGCGATCGGCCGGTTCACACACGTTGATCAGGGGTTTTTCGGTGACGACCTGAGAATGTGCTGAGAATCAGCCCAGAACGTCCTCAGCTGGGAACATCGCCTTTGGGCTCGTCCTCGCCCCCTTGCCCCGCTGCGTTCGGGGCCGCCGGTTCGCCGCTTTCGATGGCGGCTTGTTCAGCCGACTCAAACGCCTCGTGATGGCGTTCGCCGTTGTACCGGCGGGGCTCATCGGCGCGGCGCGGGGGACGGTCGTTGGCGATCAGCACCGCCATCCACGGCAGCGGGATGGAGATCACGATGATCGCCAACGAGATCAACCCGTTGTGCCAGATGCCGTACGCAATGGCCGCGAACACCAACGCCGGTACCCGAACCGACATGAGCACGAGGTACTTACGTACCCGTTGGCGGTGCTGTTCCTCGTAGGCGGGGGCGGCGCGAGTGATCAAGACGGGCCGGCCGTCGTCGTCGAAACTCAGCTCGTGGCCGTGTTTCATACCCCCACTGTTCCACACTCGTCGTCTGCTGTACGGGTCGGATCCGGGGGAGGCAGAATGGATGTATGCGAACCCAGACCATCGAGCGCACCGACACCGACGAACGCGTCGACGACGGTACCGACGACGACGCCCCGAAGTTCTTCCACTACGTCAAGAAGGACAAGATCGCCGAGAGCGCGGTCATGGGGACGCACGTCGTCGCGCTGTGCGGTGAGGTGTTCCCCGTGACGAAGTCGGCCAAGCCCGGCTCCCCGGTGTGCCCGGAGTGCAAGCGCATCTACGAGAAGCTCAAGACGTAGTCGGGTCGGCGTTCGCCGCCGCGGGTTCCGGTGCCGCGCCGACGGCGGCGTCAACGCCCGCTGGGCCGCGCGCCGCCTGACCCGATCCGTTCAGCGACTCGGCCTTACCCGCCAACCACCACCGGAAGCGTTTCGCATGGGTGGCCGGTGCCGGCCACTCCTCCTCGACGGCGGCGTTGAGTTCCGCGCCGATCATGATCGCGAAGCCGAGGAAGAACGCGAACAACAGGAACGCGATCGGCGTCGCCAGCGCGCCGTAGGTGTAGCCGGTGGCGGTGATCCAGGTCAGGTAGAACCGCAGGCCGAACGTGGCCAGCAGGAACACCGCGGTCGCGAGCACCGATCCCAGCAGCAGCCGGTGCGACGGCAGCGGTTTGGGCAGCGACACCCGGTAGAGAAGGTTCACCCCGATGATCAGTCCGAGCACCAGCACGGGGTAGTAGCCGAACCGCAGCACATGGTCCCAGCTGTCGGGGATGAACTCGGCGATCTTGCGCGGGCCCAACGCGATGAACGGGGCGGTGATGATCGCCAGGACCAACATCACCACGTACAGGCCCAGCGCGAAGAACCGCTGGCGCACCGGATGGCGCAGCGGTGTCTGGTCATGGGCCTCGGTGATCGAGTCGACGAAGGCCGAGATGGCCGAGGAACCGGCCCACAGCGAGATCACGAAACCGAGTGACACCACCTCGCCTCGCGCGCCCTGAACGATGTCGCGCACCGTCGGCTCGATGATCTCGATGACCACGTTCGACGAGAAGAACCTGCCCGCCGTGTCGATGATCTGGCTCTGGATCGTCGGCAGCGTCTCCGGACCGAACAGCGGCGCCACGTAGGCCAGGCTGCCGAGCATGCCCAGCAGCAGCGGCGGTAGGGAAAGCGCGCACCAGAACGCCGCCTGCGCGGACTCCGAGAAGATCGAGTCGTCCCAGCTTTTCGACAAGGTGCGGCGCACCATATGCCAAATGTGATGGCGCGACGGTCTCGCAGAAGCGGGCTGGTCCTCGTTCATGACCAGTCCAGCATTCCTGACGACAGCTGCAGCTGCCCAGCACGGCGCGAGCCGTGTCGTGGGGTCAGACCTCCACCGGGCTCACTTCGAGCTTGGCGGCCAATTCGACCAGCTTCGTCTCGTGCTTGTTGGCGTGGTGCTGGCAGAACAGCAGTTCGCCGCCCGACGGAAGCTTGGCACGTACCCGCGCGGCGGCCCCACACCGATCGCAGCGGTCAGCCCGGGTCAACTCGGGACTGGTGAGCGTTGCGTTCATGGCGACCTCCGTATTGCTTCGCGTGCTTCTACTGTCTCAGACGATTTGGCTTGAAGGCTTGTTCCCTGATCCTTACCGGTGTGTCGCGTCTCACCGTTACACCGGTTGGCCGAGACGGCAGGCTGACCATATGTCATCGCAGCCCGTTGCGTTGGTCCACCTCTGCGCCGCCGACGAGTGGCGCACGGCTCAGGAGGTCGGTGAGCACCGGCCGGCCTCGCTGGCGGCGTCGGGGTTCGTCCACCTGTCGACACCCGAGCAGGTGCATCTGCCCGCCAACCGGCTCTACGGCGGCCGCACTGATCTGGTGCTGCTGCGCATCGACCCCGCACGACTGTCCTCTCCGGTTCGCTGGGAACCCGGTGTCCCCGCCGATCCAATGGGGATGGAGTTCCCACATCTGTACGGACCATTGCCGATTTCGGCTGTGATCAGCGTCACGCCGTGCCTGCCGGACGCCGACGGACGGTTTGCGCCGCTGCCGTCCTAGCCGCCCCACGGCCGGGAGTGGGTCCTACGTACACTTACAAATCGTGGGCATTCTGTTAGGTCTCGCACCGTGGATCGTCTACTGGATCCTCGTCGGTAACGTGCCGTTCGCCCTCGCGGCGGTGGTCGCACTGGCGGTGGCGGTCGCCGGGTTCGCCCTCGGCCAGGTGCGCGGTGGCCCGGGCCGTGTTCTCGAAATCGGTGCTCTGGCAACGTTTCTCGTGCTGCTCGTGTTGACGTTGGTGGTCAGCCGGACGTTCGCGGCGCAGTGGATATTGCCGTTGAGCATTCTCGGGGTCCTGATCACCGCCCTGGTCGGCGTGCTGATCGGCAGACCGTTCGTGCGCGAGTTCGCCGAAGTGGGACAGCCCGACGCGATCGCCAAGAGCGATCTGTTCGCGCGGACCACCACGACGCTGACGTGGATCTGGGTTGGGGTGTTCGCGGGTATGGCGGTGTCGTCGGCCATCCCGCCGATCGTCGACGGTGAGGCCACCATCCGCGACACGGAGACGCCGCTGGCCTACATCTGCTACTGGGTCGTTCCGGCTGTGCTGCTGGCCGGTGCGGCGTTCGCGACCCGGGTGTTGCCGGACCGGATCACCGCGGGCGCCGACGACATCGTCCGCAAGACCACGTTCGTCGCGTTCGCCGAAGCCGAGATCGACCAGCTGATCTACCTGGCCACCGAACACGCCAACCGCGAGGCCGGGCCGGGTAAAGAAGCCTACGACATCAAGATCGGCGGCAAGGGAACGCCGCTGACCGGCGACGAGACGCGGGAGTCGTGGCCCTCGACGTACAAGGTGCGCGACAAGAAGCGCTGAACCGTTCGGTCAGCGTCAGGCCGCCTCGGCCAGACCCCGCCTGATCCGCGCCAGGCCCTCGGCGTTGTCGGGGTGCACGAAGATGAAGTTGTTCACGTAGTCGGGGGAGCGGCCGCCGCCGACGGTTTTGGCGTTCTCGGCCCGCTGCAGGGTCGCCGCGTCGAACTCCGCGCCGTCGTGCAGCGCCCCGCGGTGCAGGAAGTAGCCGCGGTAGCCCAGATCGGCGAAGAACGCGAATGCCTGCGCGATGCCGCCGACGTTGTGGCGCTCTTCGCACTCGACGATGCAGACCGGCTTCGCCGCGTCCAAGGTCTGCGCGGCCCCCCGCAACACCTTCAGTTCGTGTCCTTCGACGTCGATCTTGATGACGCCAAGCCGGTCGAACCCGAGGCGGTCGATGGTGGTGGTCGGCACCGTCACCGCCCGAAGCGAAAACCCGGGGTTGGCGTCCGCCTGAAGGGAGGAACGGGTCGCCACGTCCCGGCCGCGCCGCACCGGCACATGCAGGGTGGTCTCACCCGCTTCGTCGGACAGCGCGGTGGCGAGCACTTCGTTGGGGTCCTTGACGATGCGGCGTAGCGCGCTGACCAGACCGGGGTGGGCTTCCACGGCGAGCACCCTGCGGTAATGGCCGAGCGCGAAATACGAGTAGACACCGTCGTTGGCCCCGACGTCGAGGAAATCGCGCTGCGAATCGGCGAGCATCGGCACCAGTTTGAGTTCGGGTTCACCGTGGGCGAGTTCACGCTTGACGCGCTGACGGGCGCGAAGGGTGGTAACGAGACTCATGGGTTCACAACGTAATACGTGACAGCACCGCCGATGCGGAATTCAGTCGAGGTAGTCGCGCAGCACCTGCGACCGGCTCGGGTGGCGCAACTTGCTCATCGTCTTGGACTCGATTTGACGGATCCGCTCACGGGTCACGCCGTAGACCTGACCGATCTCGTCGAGCGTGCGGGGCTGGCCGTCGGTGAGGCCGAACCGCAACCGCACGACGCCCGCCTCGCGTTCGGACAACGTCTCCAGAACCGACTGCAGCTGATCCTGCAGCAGCGTGAAGCTGACCGCGTCGACGGCCACCACGGCTTCACTGTCCTCGATGAAATCGCCCAGCTGCGAATCGCCTTCGTCGCCGATGGTCTGGTCCAGCGAGATCGGCTCACGCGCGTACTGCTGGATCTCCAGCACCTTCTCCGGCGTGATGTCCATCTCCTTGGCCAGCTCTTCGGGCGTGGGCTCGCGGCCCAGGTCCTGCAGTAGCTCACGCTGGATGCGGCCGAGCTTGTTGATCACCTCGACCATGTGCACCGGGATGCGGATGGTGCGCGCCTGATCGGCCATCGCGCGGGTGATCGCCTGGCGGATCCACCACGTGGCGTAGGTGGAGAACTTGTAGCCCTTGGTGTAGTCGAATTTCTCGACGGCACGGATCAGGCCCAGGTTGCCTTCCTGGATCAGGTCGAGAAACGCCATACCGCGGCCGGTGTAGCGCTTGGCCAGCGACACCACCAGACGCAAGTTCGCTTCCAGCAGATGGTTTTTCGCGCGATCACCGTCGCGGCAGATCCACATCATGTCGCGGCGCTGCGCGGTGGTGAGCTTCTCGCCCTTCTCGGCGTACTCGGCCATCAGCTGGGTGGCGTACAAACCGGCCTCGATGCGCTTGGCGAGCTCAACCTCTTCTTCCGCGTTGAGCAGCGCGACCTTGCCGATCTGCTTGAGGTACGCACGCACCGAGTCCGCCGAGGCCGTCAGCTCGGCGTCCTTGCGGGCCTGCCGCAGCGCCTCGGATTCCTCTTCGTCCCAGACGAAGTCACCGGAGGCCTTGTCCTTCTCGGACGGCTCGGCGATCTCCTCGTCGTCGTCGTCGCCGGTGGCCACTACTTCGACGGCGGCGCTAGCAGGCGCGGCCTCTTCGGCCTCTTCGGCGTCGTCCTCGATGTCTTCGAGTTCGAGGTCGGCGGTGTCGACGTCGTCGGCGAGGTCCTCACCGGGCTCGACGTCAAGGTCTTCGGTGGTCTCGACGTCGGTGGCGTCGTCGTCGACCTTGGCCTCCGCCGCGGTGGCCTTCTTGGCGCGGCCACGTGGGGCCGCCCCGTCGGTCTTGGCCTTGGTGGCCCGCGACGCCGGCTTGGCCTTGGCGGCAGCGGCCTTGGCCGGAGCGGCCTTGGCCGGTTTGGTGGTCGCGCGGCTCTTGGACTTCGCGGCCTTCTTGGCCGGCGGTGCCCCGGTGGCAGACTTTGCGGCCCCGGCACTCGCAGACTTCGCCGCTGGAGCCTTCTTGGCGGGGGTCTTGGTAGCGGTGCGCTTAACCGGCTCGTCGGTTGCCGGGCTTGCCTTTGTCGCTGCCACGTACGCCCTTTCGTCTTTCATCTCTTCGTTGGCCGGTATCCACGCGAAGTGCGGGGATGCGTGCACCATCGAAGAGCGTTGGCTGTCGAATATTGGCGGTTGATCTCGCCGCTATCCGGGATGCGGCCGCCGTCGACCATTGTAACGACAGTGTGGGAGACGGCTGTCCTGAGCGGCAAATTCGGCCCTGCCGGGCGTGCCTACTTGGCGGTAGCTGTGACGTCGACCTCAGCGGCCATCGCGGCGCCGACGATTCCCGCGGTGTTGCGCAGCGAGGCGGCTACCACGGGGGTGCGGTTCTCGAGCAACGGGATCCACTTGTCGGCCTTGCGGCTGATTCCGCCGCCGGCGATGAACAAGTCGGGCCAGATCGCGTTTTCGATCGCCACCAGCACTTTCGTCACCTCGCGGGTCCAGCGTTCGTAGCTCCAGCCCTTCTTTTCCTTCACCGAGGACGCGGCGCGATGCTCGGCTTCCTTGCCGCCGACCTCGAGGTGGCCGAACTCGGTGTTGGGCAGCAGCGCGCCGTTGTGGATCACCGCCGAACCGATCCCGGTGCCGAACGTCAGCAGCACGATCACCCCGGTGTTGTCGCGACCGGCACCAAATCTTTCCTCGGCGAGTCCTGCGGCGTCGGCGTCGTTGAGGACGGTCACGCGCTGCCCGTCGAGATGGGCGCTGATGGCGTCGCGCACGTTGGTGCCGATCCAGCCCTTGTCGACGTTGGCGGCCGTGTGGGCGACGCCGTCGACCACCACGCCGGGGTAGGTGACCCCGAGCGCCTCGGTCCAGCCGAACTCGCGGACCACCGCGGCGATGGTCTCGGCCACCGCGTCGGGAGTCGCGGGCTGCGGGGTGGCGAGCTTGTACCGTTCGCCGATCAGCGCGCCGGTATCGAGGTCGACGATGCCGCCCTTGACGCCGCTTCCGCCGACGTCGACGCCGAAGCCGCGGCGTTGCTTACCTCCGTTGGTCGACGGGTCGGCGGCTGGGGAATCGGTCGCGGTCATTCGCGCTCCTCTACGAGGGCAGGCAGGTCATGCGCCCCACACCTTAGTAGTTCAGCGGGGTTCCGACGGGGCATCGTCGCCCATTGTGCTGCGATAGGGATGTGAGCGAAACCAACTCCGATCCCGTGCAGTTGCGCAAGGTCGCCGAACAACTCGCCGATGAGGCCGCGACGTTCGTGGCACAACGGCGCACTGAGGTGTTCGGCGATACCGCCGCGGACCCGGACTCCGGGTCGGCCGTGCGGGCCAAGAGCACGCCGACCGACCCCGTCACCGTCGTGGACACCGAGACCGAACGGCTGTTACGGGACCGGCTGGCCGTGCTACGTCCCGGCGAACCGGTCCTCGGCGAGGAGGAGGGCGGATCGGCCGCCGTGGCCGACGGACAGCTCACCTGGGTGCTCGATCCCATCGACGGCACGGTGAACTTCGTCTACGGGATCGGCGCATATGCGGTGTCGGTCGCGGTACAGCGCGACGGCGCATCGGTGGCGGGTGCGATCGCCGACGTGCCCACCGGTGCGCGGTACTCGGCCGCCGTCGGTCACGGCGCGCTGCTGCACCGGGCCGGCGAGACGACCCGGCTGCGGTGCAGCACCGCCACCGAGCTGTCAATGTCGTTGGTAGGCACCGGATTCGGCTATGACGTCGAGCACCGCCGACGGCAGGCCGAACTGCTGACCAAGATCGTGCCCGCGGTACGCGATATCCGGCGCATCGGCTCGTGCGCGCTCGATCTGTGCATGGTGGCCGCCGGACAACTCGACGGCTACTACGAAGCGGGTGTTCAGCTGTGGGACTGGGCCGCGGGTGCGCTGATCGCGGCCGAGGCCGGCGCGACAGTGCGGCTGCCGCCCGATGACCTTCCGGCCGGAACGCCGGGAATGGTCCTGGCCGCCGCGCCCGGTATCGCCGAGGCGCTCAGCGACGCGGTGGGCCTGGCCTAGCAGGCCGCGGTGTGGATCTCAGACAGCAGCCCCGGGTCGGGCGGCTGGGTGGCGTCTGGGCGCAGGCTGGCCAACATCGCCTCGATATCGTCGCCGCTGCTGAGTTCGGTGAACTCGGTGCCGAGCGCAAGATCGACGGTGTCGTCGGGGCGTTGGTCTTCGAACAACTCCGTGCAGGGCGCGACCAGCCAGACCGCGGCCGCCGCGGCCCGCCCGGAGGGACCGAACCGGATCTGGCCGTGGCACTCGAGCCTGGCGCTGACGTAGATGGAGTCGTTCTCGGCGGTCGGGTCGGTGAATCCGCGGTCACGCAGGGCGCTGGCCACCTCGGCGGCCTGACCACCCTGGCCGCTGGCGTTGAGCACGCGGATCTTGGTGTCGGCGAGCTTGGCCGGCATCACCTCGGTCATCTCCGCGCGCGACACCTGCTCGCCGAGCGGCGGTGGTGGCGGCGCGGCGGGATCGGTCGGCGCCGGCGGCGGGTTGCACACGGTAGCCTCGTGCACATCGGCTGGCCGGTTCAGGGCGACGACCCAGACCAACAGCGTCACGATCGCCAGTGCGACGAACATCACGGTTGCCGGTACGTAATGGCGCCGACGGAACGGGCGACCGTGCCTGTCGAACGCGGTTCCCTCGGTGATTTGCGCGACCACGACTGCACTCTAGAGGCAGTGGTCTAGAGTCCCTCGGGCGGCGCCCACCAAGCTGTGACGTAAATCACAGTAGAACCTGTGCCAATACGGGCACGAATCATTTGGTGGATGCGTTCGACGCTGGTACAAAGCTCTGCTGCAACGTTTATCGGAGGGGACGAGGATGGCTACCGATTACGACGCCCCACGGCGAACTGAGAGTGATGACGTCTCAGAAGACTCGCTGGAAGAACTGAAGGCGCGCCGCAACGAGGCCCAGGCTGCCGTCGTTGACGTCGACGAATCGGAGTCCGCGGAGTCTTTTGAGCTGCCAGGCGCTGACCTCTCCGGCGAGGAGCTGTCGGTGCGCGTCATTCCGAAGCAGGCTGACGAGTTCACCTGCGCCAGCTGCTTCCTGGTACACCACCGCAGCCGACTGGCCAGCGAGAAGAACGGTGTGATGCTCTGCAGCGACTGCGCGGCCTGACGGGTGCGGTTCGGGGATCTGCTACTGCTGTGGGCCGCGCAACGCGGTCAGCACACGATCCGGGTGACGGCAACTGACCAGCCAGTACGGGGTGGGATCGTCGGGATCGTCGAGGACCAACAAAATCATGGGGCCCACCCATGCGCGGTGCAGGACGTAAGCCGCCGGGTCGAGTTGGCGGCCCAACGCCGCGGACTTGGCGCTGCGCGGCACCTCCGCGGAGCGCGACACCACGCTCATCGGCAGGTGCGCCGCACCCACCCACAACTCGGTGTCGTCGGCGTCGCTGACCACCCGCACCTCGGTCCTGCCGAGCCACAGCAGCGTGATGGCGGCGACCGGCAGCAACACCGCATACGGCACCCAGCCCGACAGGCCGGGCACCCCCCGGTTCACCTGGAACGCGAGCAGCGCGCCGAAGCCGAGGCCCGGCGGCCACCACCACCAGGGCACCCACAACCGTTCCCGGTAGCGCACGGTTTGGGACGTGGCACGCGTGTCTGACACGCGGCCAAGGGTAATCTCTGACGTCGTGTCCACCACTTTGGCGGTCGTGCGTCTGGACCCCGATCTGCCCATGCCCCACCGCGCGCATGAGGGCGACGCGGGCGTCGACCTCTACAGCGCGGTCGATGTCGAACTGGCCCCCGGCCAGCGGGCACTCGTTGCGACCGGCATCGCGGTCGCCATCCCACACGGGATGGTCGGGCTGATCCACCCCCGTTCGGGTTTGGCTGCCCGCGTTGGGCTTTCGATTGTGAACAGCCCGGGTACCATTGACGCCGGCTACCGTGGTGAGATCAAGGTGGCGCTGATCAACCTCGATTCCCAGGCGCCGATTCTCGTGCACCGCGGCGACCGGATCGCACAGTTGCTCGTGCAGCGCGTCGAACTGCCCGAGTTGGTGGAGGTGACGTCATTCGACGAGGCGGGCCTGGCTGACACATCCCGTGGCGACGGCGGCCACGGTTCCTCCGGCGGACATGCGAGTTTGTGATGGCATTCGGTAAACAAGACAACGACAACACCTCCGACGAGGTGGGCGCAGTAGACGATGAGCTCGAAGGTCCCTTCGACATCGACGATTTCGACGACCCGTCGGTGGCCGCGGTGGGCCGGCTGGACCTGGGCTCGGTGCTGATCCCGCTGCCCGAGGGCGGCCAGGTGCAGGTGGAGGTGTCCCAGCAGGGCGTGCCAAGCGCGGTCTGGGTCGTCACGCCCAACGGCCGGTTCACCATCGCCGCCTACGCCGCGCCGAAGTCCACCGGGCTGTGGCGCGAGATCGCCACCGAACTGGCCGAGTCGCTGCGCAAGGACGTGCCGTCGGTGAGCATCCAGGACGGCCCGTGGGGCCGCGAGGTCGTCGGGGTGGCCGCCGGCGACGCCAACCAGGCCGGTGTGGTGCGGTTCATCGGCGTCGACGGCTACCGCTGGATGATCCGCTGCGTCGTCAACGGCACCCAGCAGAACATCGATGCGCTGGCCGAAGAGGCGCGAAATGCGTTGGCCGACACTGTGGTTCGCCGCGGTGACACCCCGATGCCGGTGCGCACCCCGCTGACCGTTGAGCTGCCCGAGCCGATGGCCGAACAACTGCGCGTCGCCGCCGAGCAGGCCGCCGCCCAGCAGGCCCAGCAGGGCGGTCAGCAGCCGCCGCTGACCGAACCGACCGCGCGCCGTAGCGTGCAGGGCTCGGCCATGCAGCAGCTGCGCACCATCACCGGCGGTTAGGGATTTCGGCGTACTTCGGCACGCTCAGCGTGACCGACTGCACCCAAATCGCAGGCGTGTAGCGCGGCCACGCACGCCGCGCCGACCACCGCAGGATCCGCACCCATCTCGTCGAGGGTGAACGTGCGCAGCGCGGCCCGCGGCGCGGCTGCCGCCCACTGCCGTGCCACGTCGACCGGATGTACGGGGTCATCGACGGCGGCGGCCACACCCATCGGGGCCGCGAGCCGGGTCAACTCGTCGCAGGTCGGCGCGACGTAGCCGGCGGCCTCCTCCATCGCGTCGGGCAGCGACGGCCACTGCGCGGCCCACGAGCGGGCCAGTTCGTCGGCCAGCCAGCGCGGGCTCGACGCCCGCATCGTCGCGGTGGCCGCGTCGAGCCCCTCGTCGCGCAGCAACTGCGCGGAGTGGCGCGCAGCCATCGCGGCCGGCGCCGTTTCCGGGGAGCCCGACCACGCGGGCAGCGCCGCGAGCACGGCCACGGTCTGCCCCGGATGCTCCAACGCCCACGCGGTGGCCACCGCCGCGCCGATCGACACCCCGCCTACCGCGACCGCGCCGTCGCGGCCGGCGTCGCGCAGCGCCTCGCGATAGCCCGCGACGAGCCGGTCGGGTTCCGGCGCCGGGGTGACCATCACCGCGCCCGCATCCCACAGCGCGGCCGAGAATGCCCGGTGAACGTAGTTGTCGTCGGACCCGGTGCCGGGCAGCAGCACCACGGTCACCCCACGCAGATTGACGGCCATCCGACGATCGTGCCAAGCCGCGAAATCGCCCGGCGTGGCGACTCCACCCCACGTGGCATATCGGAACCAACAGGTCTACGGTGGCGTTGATTGGGGTAGATCTATGGAAGATCTGCGAAAGGTCAGGAGAGGCCATGGCTACGGCCGAAGGGTATCTGCGCCGGCTCACGCGGCGGTTGACGGAGGACCCGGAGCAACTCGATGTCGAAGAGCTCAGCGACGAAGCCGCGAGTACCGGCGCACAGAAGGCGATCGACTGCGAACGCGGTCAGGAAGTGACGATGATCGGCACACTGCGCAGCGTGGAGTGCAACGGTAAGAGCAGCACCGGCGTCAAGGCCGAACTGTTCGACGGCACCGACTCCGTGATGCTGGTCTGGCTGGGCCAGCGCCGCATCCCCGGTATCGAGTCGGGCCGCACCCTCAAGGTGCATGGCCGGGTCGGCAAGCTCGACAACGGCTCCAAGGCCATCTACAACCCGCATTACGAGATTCAAAAGTGAGCGAGCCCGGAACCGTACCGGGTGAACCGAGCAACAAGGTCAACGCCGTCCTCGCCCAGGTCGGCGGCATCAGCGGGCTGATCTACTCATCGCTGCCGGTGGTGGTGTTCGTTCCGGCGTCATCGCTGTTCGGGCTGGTGCCCGCGGTCATATCGGCGCTGGCGGTGGCCGCGCTCATCCTGGTGTGGCGGCTGGCGCGCCGCGAGACCGCACAGCCTGCGGTCTCCGGCTTCTTCGGTGTCGGCATCTGCGCGTTGATCGCCTATGCGATGGGGGAGTCGAAGGGCTACTTCCTGCTGGGCATCTGGACCTCGCTGCTGTGGGCGTCGGTGTTCACGCTGTCGGTGCTGGTGCGCCGGCCCGTCGTCGGCTTCGTATGGGCGTGGGTGAGCGGGCACGACCGCGGCTGGCGCGACGTGCGCAAGGCGGTGCGGGTGTTCGACGCGGCCACGCTGGTCTGGGTGCTGGTCTTCGCCTCGCGGTTCGTCGTGCAGCACCATCTGTACGACGCGGACCAGACCGGTTGGCTGGGCGCCGCGCGCATCGCGATGGGCTGGCCGCTGACCGCTGTCGCCGCGTTGGTCACCTATCTGGCGATCCGTTCGGCCCAGCGCGCCATCCGCGCCCACGAGGCGGCGCACCCGGGCACTGCGGCCGACGCCGCGCACTCCGAGCGCGACGGCGTGGCCCAATCGGATGCCCACTGAGGCCACTGGTCGACGTCGGCGCGCCGACAACACCGACCGGCCGCTGATCGCGGTCGCCGTACTCGCGTCCTTCGTCGCGTTTCTCGACGGGTCGGTCGTCAACCTCGCGCTGCCGGCGATCAGCACCGAGTTCGGCGCCGGGCTGGCGCTTCAGCAGTGGGTGGTCGACGGCTACCTGCTCACGTTGGGCGCGCTGATCCTGGTCGCCGGCGCCGTCTCCGATCAGTTCGGCCGGCTGGCGGTGCTGCGCATCGGGCTGGTGGTGTTCGCGGTGTCGTCGGTGCTGTGCGCGGTCGCGCCCACCGGATGGGTGCTGATCGCCGCGCGCTGCCTTCAGGGTGTGGGCGCGGCATTTCTGGTGCCCAGCTCGCTGGCGATGATCAACGCCCGGTTCTCCGGCGCCGCCCAGGCCCGCGCGATCGGTACCTGGACGGCTTGGACCGGAACGGCTTTCGTCATCGGGCCGCTGCTGGGCGGGGTGCTCGTCGACGCGTTGAGTTGGCGGTGGATCTTCGGTGTGAACATCGTGCCGCTGGCCGTCACCCTGTACCTGACGACGAAGCTGGACACCGACGAGTTCGCCGCGCCCGACGGCGCCGCGGGCGGGCGCCGCGTGGACGTCGTCGGGGCGGTGCTGAACGCCGCCGGGCTCACCGGTGTGGTGTATGCGCTGATCGAGGGCCAACGCCTCGGCTTCTCGCATCCGGCGGTGGTGGTCGCCATGCTGGTCGGCTTGGCGTGCCTGTGCGCGTTTCCGTGGTGGGAACGTCGCACACCGCATCCGATGATGCCGCCGGGCATCTTTGGCGCCCGCAACTTCGCCGTCGGCAACCTCGCCACCGTATTCCTCTACGGCGGGCTGTCGCTGGGCATGCTGATCGTCGCGCTGTTCTTACAGGAGACCGCCGGGTTGTCGGCGACGCAGGCCGGGTTGGCGACGCTGCCGGTGCCGGTGCTGTCGTTTCTGCTGGCCCGCCGCTTCGGCGCGTTGGCAGGCAGGTACGGCCCGCGGCTGTTCATGGCCGTCGGCCCGGTGATCGCGGCCGCCGGCTATGTGCTGATGGCCGCGACGCGCGAACCGTTCGACCTCTGGACGCAGATGCTGCCCGGCCTGGCGGTGTTCGGACTCGGGCTGACGGTCACGGTGTCGCCGTTGACGGCGGCGGTGTTGGCCGCGGTGCCGCCGTCCCAAAGCGGTGTCGGGTCGGCCGTCAACAACGCGATCTCGCGCATCGCGGGGCTGATCGCCATCGCGTTCACCGGCGTAATCGTCGGCGGCGCAGTCGATTTCGACGGTTTCCGCCGTGGCGCGCTGGTGACGGCGGCCATGTTGGTCATCGCGGGCGTCGTGTCGGCGCTGGGCATCCGCAATGTGCGCGGCGAACTGGGCCGAGTCGACGCCGATGCGGTGGCGCAGTGTCACGACCGGCCGAGCCCGCCGCCTTCTTTCGTGAGCTGGGCATCGGTGCACTAAGATCAGCGCGGCTGGCGGTTCAGCAGCAACGTCTTGAGGTCGTCCTCGGCTTCGGCGACGGCCACGAACAACAACTCGTCGCCGCCCTCCAGCGGTTCGTCGGACTCGGGCACGATCACCCGCGGGCCGCGCAGAATCGTCACCAGCGCGCAGTCGCGGGGCAGTTCGAGGCGCTTGACCGGCCGTCCGCCCCACGGGGTGTCGTCGGGCAGCGTGATCTCGACCAGGTTGGCCTGGCCTTTGCGGAACTCCATGAGCCGCACCAGATCACCGACCGCGACGGCCTCCTCGACCAGGGAGGCCAGCATACGCGGCGTCGACACCGCGACATCGACGCCCCAGCTCTCGTCGAACAGCCATTCGTTGCGGGGGTCGTTGACCCGGGCCACCACCCGGGGCACCGCGAACTCGGTCTTGGCCAGCAGGCTCACCACGACGTTGACCTTGTCGTCGCCGGTGGCCGCGATCACCACGTCGAACTCCTCGAGCTTGATCGCCTCCAGCAGGGTGAGCTCGCAGGCGTCGCCGAGCCGCCACTGGGCGGCGGGGACCGCGTCGACGTCGATGTGGTCGGGGTTGCGTTCGAGCAGGGTCACCTCGTGGGTGTCGACGAGTTCGCGGGCAATGGAGCGGCCGACGGCGCCGGCACCGGCGATGGCGACTTTCATAGCGTCTCTCTAGCCCTCGATGTCCTCGCTTGGCGGCAACGCCGCGATCGCCAGCGCTTCGGCGATATGTCCGGCGATGGCGGCCATGAACACCTGATCGCCGGCCTGGATGACGGTCTTCGTGTCGGGCAGCACGCCCTCACCGAACCGGATCAGAAACGCGACCCGCCCGCCCGTGGCGGTCTCCAGATCCGACATCGGCCGTCCGACCCATTCCTCGTGCAGGGCCAATTCGGTCACGCCGACGTTGCCGGTGGGGTCGCGCCATTTCGCAGTCTCGGTTTCGCGGGTGAGCACGTTGAGCAGCCGGTCGGTGGTCCACGGCACGGTCGCGACGGTCGGGATGCCCAGCCGCTCATATACCGCGGCGCGTTTGGCGTCGTAGATGCGGGCGACCACCCGCTCGACGCGAAACGTCTCGCGCGCCACCCGCGCCGAGATGATGTTGGAGTTGTCGCCGGAGGACACCGCGGCGAACGCGCCGGCCTCCTCGATGCCCGCCCGCAGCAGCACGTCGCGGTCGAATCCCATACCGAGCACCCGTTCCCCGGGGAACTCCGGGGACAGCCGGTGAAACGCGGTGCTGTCGCGGTCGATAACCGCCACATCGTGACCGATTCTGGCCAGGCTGTCCGACAGCGACGCCCCAACCCGGCCGCAGCCCATCACCACTACCCGCACCTGACGGTCCTTCCTGTTCGAACCCGCGCAGTCGGAACGCTACCGCTTTCCCGCGGTTATCGACCGTCAGGCTTACCCTTGGCACTCGTGTCCAAGCTTTCGACCGTCGCACGACGGTTGGTTCTCGGCAGACCGTTCCGCAGCGACAAGATCTCGCGCACGCTGCTACCGAAGCGGATCGCGCTCCCGGTGTTCGCCTCCGATGCGTTGTCGTCGGTGGCCTATGCGCCGGAGGAGATCTTCCTGGTTCTGTCGGTCGCGGGTCTTACCGCGTACTCGATGACGCCCTGGATCGGGCTGGCCGTGGCCGCGGTCATGTTGATCGTCATCGCCAGCTACCGGCAGAACGTGCACGCCTACCCCTCGGGCGGCGGCGATTACGAGGTGGTCTCCACCAACCTGGGACCGACCGCGGGCCTCACCGTGGCCAGCGCGCTGCTGGTGGACTACGTGCTGACCGTGGCGGTGTCGATGTCGTCGGCGATGTCGAACATCGGCTCCGCGGTGCCGTTTGTCAACCAGCACAAGGTGTTGTTCGCGGTGGTGGCGATCCTGTTTCTGGCGGCGATGAACCTGCGCGGTGTGCGCGAGTCGGGCACCGCGTTCGCGATCCCCACGTACCTGTTCGTCATCGGCATGTTTCTGATGCTCGGCTGGGGCTTCATCCAGCTCTACCTGCTCGGTGAGCCGTTGCAGGCGGAGTCGGCCGATTTCGAGATGGAGCCCGAGCACGGCGATGTCCTCGGGTTCGCCCTGGTGTTTTTGGTCGCTCGGGCGTTTTCCTCCGGCAGCGCGGCGCTGACCGGCGTCGAGGCGATCAGCAACGGGGTGCCGGCGTTTGAGAAACCGAAGTCGCGCAACGCGGCCACGACGCTGACGTTGTTGGGTGCGCTGGCGGTCACGCTGTTCATGGGCACCATCATGTTGGCCAACGAGACGGGGGTGCAGATCGCCGAGCGCCCGCATGAGCAACTGGTCGGGGCGCCGCCGGACTACCAACAGAAGACAATGCTCGCCCAGCTGGCCGACGCGGTGTTCCACGACTTCTCTTTCGGGTTGCTGTTGATCACGATAGTCACGGCGCTGATCCTGGCGCTGGCGGCCAACACCGCCTTCAACGGATTCCCCCTACTCGGGGACATCTTGGCCCAAGACCGTTACCTACCGCGCCAACTGCACACCCGCGGTGACCGGTTGGCGTTCTCCAACGGCATTCTGTTTCTGGCCCTGGCGGCCATCGCGTTCGTCGTCGCGTTCGGCGCGCAGGTGACCTCGCTGATCCAGCTCTACATCGTCGGGGTTTTCGTCGCGTTCACGTTCAGCCAGACGGGCATGGTGCGGCACTGGACGCGGCTGCTGCGCACCGAGACCGACACCGCCGCACGCCGCAAGATGATGCGGTCCCGAGCGATCAACGCGGTCGGATTGGTCTGCACCGGAACGGTCTTGGTCATCGTGGTGGTGAGTAAGTTCGTCGCGGGCGCCTGGATCGCGATCCTGGCGATGGCGGCCCTGTTCGGGATCATGCGGCTCATCCGGCGCCACTACGACACCGTCGCGCGCGAACTCGAGGAACAGGCGGGCGAAATCGGTGACCTGGTGCTGCCCAGCCGCAACCATGCGGTGGTGCTGGTGTCCAAACTGCATCTGCCGACCATGCGCGCGCTGGCCTATGCCAGGGCCACCCGTCCGGACGTGCTGGAGGCGATCACCGTCGGCGTCGACGACGCCGAGACACGTGCCCTGCGGCACAAGTGGGAGAACAGCGACATCAGCGTGCCCCTCAAGGTGATCGCGTCCCCGTACCGGGAGGTCACCCGCCCGGTGATCGACTACGTCAAGCGGGTGTCCAAGGAGTCGCCGCGCACGGTGGTGACGGTGTTCATCCCGGAGTACGTCGTCGGTCACTGGTGGGAACAGATTTTGCACAACCAGAGCGCACTGCGGCTGAAGGGAAGGCTGTTGTTCGAGCCGAACGTGATGGTGACATCGGTTCCGTGGCAGTTGAATTCGTCGGAGCGGCTCAAGACCATGCAACCGCAGTCCGCGCCGGGCGACGTGCGCAGGGGTTTCCTGGAGTGACCGAACCGCTCGACGCGACCCCGGCCTATCTCACGCTCACCACCGGGCCCGCGGCCAACGGGGGCAGCTGTGTGGCCCGCCATGACGGGCGCGTGGTGTTCGTCCGGCACGCGCTGCCCGGGGAGACGGTGCGGGTGCGCTTGCGGGAGGGCGCCGCCGATCACGGAAAGTACTGGCACGCCGACACCGTCGAGGTGATCGAACCGTCGACCGACCGCGTCGCGTCCATCTGTCCGATCGCTGGCGTCGACGGCGCCGGGTGTTGCGATATGGCGTTCGCCACACCGGAGGCGCTGCGACGGCTGAAGGGTTTCGTCGTCGCCAACCAACTGGCCCGGCTCGGCGGCTACTCCTGGCTCGACGAGCAACAGGCCACCGCCGAACCCGTGGGTGAGGGCGAGGCCACCGGTTGGCGGACCAGGGTGCGGTTGCACACCTCAGCCGACGGTCGCCTCGGCTTTCACCGCTATCACAGCTCGGAGGTGGTCACCGAACTCGGTTGTGCGCAACTGCCCGCAGGCATGCTCGACGGGCTCGACGAGCGTTCCTGGCCGGTGGGTGCCCAGGTGCACGTCGCGCTCGACGACGACGGCGTCCGCCACGTCGTGCAATCGGGGCCGCGCACTGGGCGCAGGGCCGCCACGCAGGTGATCGACGGTAATTACGAAGCGCTGCAGCGGGTCGGGCGACGGACCTGGAAGGTGCCGGTCACCGGGTTCTGGCAGGCCCACCGGGACGCGGCGCAGACCTACAGCCGGCTGGTGGCCGGCGCTGCGCAGCTGCAGCGGGGGATGACCGCATGGGATTTGTACGGGGGCGCAGGAATTTTCGCCGCGGTGCTCGCCGAGGCCGTCGGCGAGACCGGCCGGGTCATTACCGTCGACACGTCGCGCGCTTCCTCGCGCGCGGCACGTGCCGCGCTGGCCGACATGGGCTGGGTAGCGGTGGTCACAGATTCCGTGCGCCGCGCGCTGAAGGCGCAACGGCGGCGCGCAGACGTCGCGGTGCTCGACCCGCCGCGGTCGGGCGCGGGCCGCGAGGTGATCGAACTGTTGGCCGACGCCGGGGTGCCGCGGGTGATCCACATCGGATGTGAGGCGGCGGCATTCGCGCGTGACGTCGGGCTGTATCTGGGCCACGGATACACCGTCGAACAGGTGCGGGTCTTCGACTCGTTTCCGCTGACACACCACGTCGAGAGCGTCGCGGTATTGACCCGCTGAGCAGCGGCGCAACCGCGAATTGGCAGGCTGGCTTTTATTTTTTTCTCGGGTATGGTCGGACCAAGTGATGGTTGCCACTGTGAAAAGGAGCAACGATGGCTAAACAATCTGCAAAGAAGCCCGGGAAGTCAATTAAAGAGCGTCGGGCAGAGAAACGAGCCAAGGTCGAAGCGACTGAAGAATTCCTTCCGAAGCGTAAGCGCTCGGGTTAGTCGTGACTGACCTGACCTGCACAAATTATCGGCTCTGAGGCACGGTTTCAGGGCCGATAATTACTGTGTAGACATCGTTTTATCGGTGCAGAACTAAAATCGCGGCGCAAACGCAAAGAAATTTTTTCCACGCCGGTTGCGTTCGAACTAATTGCGACACCGCAACGGGCAAACTCTTTGCTTTTAGAAACTCGATAGCTAACGAAGAAGGGACGTAAAACGTGGACGCCGTGATGAGGCGCACGGACCTGCCTGGCGAAGCGGCGACACCGGCCGATCGCACCGAATTGGATGCACTGGAGGAGGCGCTGGCCAAGGCAGGCGGCGCATCGACCGGTGAACGCAGCGCCGCGTACCGCAAGGGCTACACCGCGGCAACTCGATTCGCACGCATCTGTGTCCTCGATCAAATGGCAGTCATCGCAATGGATTTCACCAACGCTTCGCGTAACGGGGAGCGCTGGTCACAACGTCACCGCACCAGGACGTTGGCCGCGCTCCGCACGATTTCCCAGCGACTCGCTGAGGCGCTACGTGCGGAGCCGCGTGACGATGTGGCAGCAGGCTACCGGGATGGAATCCAGGTAGCGCTGGAACTCACCAGAGAACAGAAGCGCGCTGTGCAACGAGAAACTCGGTTGCGCAACGCTCAAGGGATAGCCGTCTAGTTGCGGCGCAGGGGTGCTCGAATCAGCACCCATGAGTCGAATGGAGTCTCAGTTGGCAGTCCGGGAGATCGGCTCGTCGCCGATTGTTTTCGGTCAGGCGACAGAGCTATACGAGTCCATGGCCGCGGAGTTCCGCCGCCATGGTGTCAACGACGGCGAAAGCGCTGAAACCGAAGGCGCAGAGTCGATCATCGTCATCGTCGATGACGAGCTGATCGATTCGATTGTCGCCGATGGTCATTTCAGCCGCGCGAGACGCCAGGAGCGGGCGAGCGAGAACCAGATCTGTGACTTCGTCACCGACACCGCCATCTCCACCGGAGCCCAGCGGCTGCTGGTGGTTTGCGATGTGCGCGCCACCCGCGACGGGAAGAAGGCCCGGGTGGTCGACTGGGTGCGGGACCTGGCGCACCGGATCAGCTACGAGTGTTCGATGAACGGGGTTCAGGACTTCGCCACATCGATGGCGCTCGTGCGTTCCGACGCCGAAGCCGATCGCACATCACGCGCGGTCGTGGACTGGTACAAGGGGATTCGTCCCGCCGGCGGTTGGTTCTAAACACAGCCGGTCGGCGTTGAGCCCGCGGTAGGTTTTGTCCCTCGGCGTGCCGGGTAGATGGGGGCGTGCAAACCTTCCTGCCCTACTCCGGATTCGACGCGTCGGCGCGCGTACTCGACCGACGCCGTCTCGGTAAGCAGCGGGTCGAGACCATCCAGATCCTGCGGGGGCTGACGGTGCCGGGCTACGGTTGGCGCCACCATCCGGCCGTTGCCATGTGGGCGGGATACGAGGAGGCCCTGGTGCGTTACGGGCTCGACATCTGCGCGGTGTGGTGCGAGACGGGTGCCGCCGACACGTGCGCGGTGACCCTTGCCGCCGACCTGAAGCAGGGCACCGGGCTCACCGAGGTGCGAACGCAGCAGGAGTTGGACAGCGCCGCCGAATTGCCGCCCTGGCTGGGCGATTCGGCGTTTCATCGCAGCCACCAGTCCTCGCTGGTGCGTAAGGATCCGGACCACTACCGGGCGCACTTCGGCGACGTGCCCGACGATCTGCCGTACGTGTGGCCCAAGTCAGATCGGGAGCGACGGCGCGGCTGATCTGAGCGACGCTGTTGGTCGTTACCGCGCCACAGTCGATCGTTGCTGCCACTGGTCGAGCATGACGGGGATCTCCTCCAGCAGAAACGTGTAGAAATCGCGCATCTGCGTGAGGCGTCGGCAGGCCGGGCTGCCGTCCTCGGTAGCGGCGATTCCGGCCTCTGCAGCCGCGAGAACCCCCGACAGCACTTCGTTTTGTTTCGTGTATTGCACAGCCCAGGCGTCGTCGCGGAGACGATAGTGATCGCGCCGACTGCCGGGCGCGGGCACACGTTCCACCACGCCCACGCCGGTAAGCATCTTCAAAGCCCCGGAGATGCCGCCCGAACTCGCCTGCAGTTGTTCGGCAAGTTCGCCCATCGTCATCGTGGGTTGCTCGGTGAACACCAGCGCTGCAAGAACCCGCGCGGTCATCCGCTGCATCCCATGAGTGGACAGGACAAGGGCCAGTTCCTCCGCAATGGCGCGAGGGTCGGGCGGATCAGCCACCAAGCCTCCATAAATGTATTCAGTAATTTCTGAAATTTCAGTATAGTACGATTCGGCGCTCCGGGAAGTCTGGTCGGAACCTGGACCCTGCTACCCGGAAGGCATACATGCGATCCGTCCTGTCATCACAACAGGCCAGTCCTACGGCGACCGAGGTGATCAGCGTGCGCGGACTGACCTTCACGTATCCGAAGACCGATATTCCTGCGGTAGGCGGAATGGAGTTCGCCGTCGACCGGGGGGAGATCTTCGGTTTCCTCGGCCCGAGCGGTGCGGGCAAGTCCACGACGCAGAAGCTGCTCATCGGACTTCTCAGCGGTCACGGTGGCGAGGTGTCCGTGTGGGGGAGGGAGCCCGCAGCCTGGGGCGCGACTATTACGAGCGCATCGGAGTGTCGTTCGAGTTGCCGAATCACTATCAGAAGCTCAGCGGACTGGAGAACCTGCGGTTCTTCGCGTCCCTGTACGGAGTCGACACGCTCGATCCGATGCAACTTCTCGACGCGGTCGGGTTGGCCGACGACGCTGACGTTCGAGTCGGCAACTACTCAAAGGGCATGCAGATGCGGCTGACGTTCGCCCGCGCGCTGCTCAACGATCCCGAGTTGCTGTTTCTCGACGAGCCCACATCCGGACTCGACCCCGTCAACGGGCGAAAAGTCAAAGACATCGTGCTCGACCTGAAGGCACGTGGTCGCACCATCTTTCTCACCACGCACGACATGCGCGTGGCCGACGAGCTCTGTGACCGGGTCGCGTTCGTGGTCGACGGTCGCATCGTTGCCATGGACACCCCGACCGAGCTCAAGATCGCCCGCAGCCAGCGTCGTGTGCGCGTCGAGTATCGGGGCGAAGGCGGAACGCTCGAGACAGCAGAATTCGGGATGGACGGCCTGGCTGAGGATTCCGCGTTTCACACCGTATTACGAAACCATCATGTGGAGACCATCCACAGCCGGGGGGCGACACTCGACGACGTGTTCGTCGAAGCCACCGGCAGGCGGCTGACGTGACCCGCCTGGCGAGCGTGTTCCGTTTGGAGTTCACGCTGCAAGTCCGGCAGAAGTTCTTGCACGCGGGGGTGTTCAGCGGCCTCATCTGGCTGGCCGTCTTGCTGCCGTTGCCGCAACGGCTGCGACCGGTGTTCGAGCCCTACATCCTGCTGGGCGACATCGCCATCATCGGATTCTTCTTCATCGGCGGTTCGGTGTTCTTCGAGAAACAGGAGCGGACGGTGGGCGCCATCATCTCCACACCGCTGAGATTCTGGGAGTATCTGACCTCGAAAGTGGCTCTGCTAACCGGTCTTTCGCTGGCGGTGGCGGTGGTGGTGGTTTCGGTGGCGCACGGAGTCGACTATCGCCCGATTCCCCTGATCGTCGGGGTGATCCTGGGCACCGTCCTGATGCTGCTGGTCGGCTTCATCACCTGCCTACCTTTCTCCTCAGTCAGCGACTGGGTGATATTCGGCACGGTTCCGCTGGCCGTGATGATCGGTCTACCGGTGCTGAGCTTCTCTGGGGTGTCGGCGAATCCGGTGCTGTACGCGATTCCCACCCTCGGACCGCTGCTGCTGCTCGGCGACGCATTCGGACAGGTGATCCTTACGCCGTGGCAGGCGGTGTACGCGGTGGGGTACCCGCTGGTGTCCATCGCGGCGATGTGTACGGCAGCGAGGCTCTTCTTCGGCAAGTACGTCGTGGCCAGGTCGGGAACATGACCACCAGGTCTGTGTCGAGACAGGCGGTAGCAGCGTTCGCGCGCAACGACATCCGCGGCACATACCGCGATCCGCTGTTGGTGATGGTGGTCGTCGCGCCGGTGATCTGGACCGTCGGCGTCGCGGTCCTCACCCCGATGTTCACCGAGTTGCTCGCGGACCGCTACGGCTTCGACCTCGTCCCGTACTACCCCTTGGTGCTGACCGCATTTCTGCTGTTGACCAGCGTGATCGTGGCCGGAGGTCTGGCCGCGCTACTGGTGCTCGACGAGGTTGACGCCGGCACCTTGGTCGCGCTTCAGGTGACTCCGGTGCCGTTGTCGACATTCTTCGGCTACCGTGCGGGCACCGTGCTGTTGGTGACGACGCTCTACGTCGTGTCGACGCTGTCGTTCAGCGGCTTGCTCGAGCCAGGCCTTTTGCCCGCCCTGGTGCCAATCGGACTGCTGGCGGGGCTGTCCGCGATCGTCACGACGCTGTTGATCCTTGCGTTGGCGGGCAACAAGATCCAGGGCATCGCAATGGTCCGGGCAGTCGGCATGCTGATCGCCGGCTTGCCATGTCTGCCCTGGTTCATCGACTCGGCGTGGGCTCTGGCGTTCGGCGTGTTGCCGCCGTTCTGGGCGGCCAAGACCTTCTGGTCAGCCAGCGAAGGGTCCCTCTGGTGGCCGTACCTACTCTGCGGCCTCGCCTACAACGCTGCAATCGCCTGGCTGCTCTTCAAGCGCTTTGTCGCCAAGAACACGTAACGGCGCTGGCATCGAAACGCTGAACCAAGCGGTCAGGATGTCAGGTCCCGGCGCCGATACCACGCCATTCCAGCCGCAGCGAGGACAACGGCGATCGTCAACAGCACGCCCAGCGCCGGCCAAGCCGGGGCCACCAGAGGCACCGGGCGCACGTGCGCGAACGGGGACGCCGCTTGTAGCCATCCCGGCGCGGACATGCTTTCGGTGACGACGTCGAGCAGGAAACCACCGACCACCGGAACCGCGCCGATAGCGGTGACCGCCGACGGTGACCACCCGGTCGCGAGCACCGCTGCGCCCAGTGCCAGAGCAGCGATCGGCGCGGTGTTCAGCGCCCCTGCAAGCGCGTCGGAGAAGGCAAGCGGGGCACCCGTCGCGGCGGCCCCGACCGTGATACCGGACGCCGCGGCGACGTGGAGAACAAGGACACCGAACACCACCACCGCGACTTCTGTGCTCAACAGGTGCACACGAGACACGGGCGAGGCGAACAACAGCGTGGAGCGACGCGCCTGCTCGTCGGCCACGAACGCCGCGATTCTGGTGGCTGCGTACATCCCGGTCGCGATGGCGCACAGCGCGAACAGCGCGGCGGCGAACCCCTCTGCCGAGCTCAGACCGGCAAAGCCGGCGGCGGTGGCCAGTTCGGCGAATCGCGGGTTCTGGTCGAAGAATTCGAGAATGGACGCGATCGTTGCGCCGACCACCACGAAATATGTCAGGATCGCGGCGGCCCAGCCCAACGTCGACCGCAGGGAACGCCGGACTGCGAATCCCACTATCGAGCCGAGCAATCTCGTGCGCGGTGCACGGCGGTCCGATACCGTCACGAGCCCGTTGCCCACGTCTCGCGACCGCGCGGCGGCTATCGCCGTCGCGCCCAACACGACGGGGTAGCACGTCAGCACCGCAAGCGGGGCGATTCTGTTGTCCGCGAACGGCGCTATTCGGGCGATGAGACCGAAGGGACTGACCCAAGCCAGTCCGGCCAATGCCGTCGATGCGTCTGAAATCATCCGCACCAGAAGAGCGGCGCCGAGAAACCCCACTGCGGCACCTACGGCCACCGACCTGTTGGGCATCAGCTGGCCGGCCACGAACCCGGCCGCAGCGAAGGTCAGCGTCACACCGAGAAATCCGGCGGCATAGAGGGTTGCGCCGACGGGGCGGACACCCGCGGCGAGCATCGCACCTAAAACACCGACGCTGATCACCACGGCGCTGCCAGCGAGCGTGAGAAAGCAGCTTCGCAGCGCGTCGGAGACGCGAAGAGTGCCGGCCAGCAGCAGGTCCCAGTGGCCGGCGTCCTCTTGGCCACGGGTGATGCGGACAGCGGCGAGCATGATCCACACGCCGGCGACCACCAGCAACGGAGTACCCGTCCGCCAGACAGTAAAGCCGCCCGGGTCGTCGAGTGCCAGCGGCGTACCGAAAAGCACACGGATGGCGGGGTTTTCAGCCAGTACACGGAGAGTTTCTGGGCTCATCTCCGCCTGGAACGTCGAGTTGTACTGTGCGGCGACGAGGAACGACATTCCAGCACACACCGCGAACACGATCACAGTGCCGCGACGAACCTGCCGGACCGCGAGCCTGGTCGTCGCCATCCTCGGCGATGGCCGGGGGGGCGCGGCATGCCTGGTGGCGACTGCTCCCGCGGTCATCGCGACAGCTCGCCGTAGTAGTCGAGGAAGATCTCCTCGAGATTCGGCTCGCGCATCGCGACGCTGGTGATCTCGACCGCAGCCAGGGCGCGCAGAGCGGAGCTCGGCGAGCCGGACATGTTGAACCGCAGCCGCCCGTTTCCAAGTCGCTCTACGTCGGTGACCCCCGCAACATCGGCGAGCTGTGGTTCGGCATGCTGATACGACACCTCCACCACGGTTCGACGCAGTCGTCGAAGGTCGGCGATGGTGTCGATCTCGACGAGCCGCCCGGAGCGCAGGATGGCGACCCGGTCACACACCGCCTCCACCTCGGCGAGCTGATGAGAGCTCAGGAACACTGTCTGGTTCCGCTGTTTGGCCTCGCCGATGCAGCGTCGAAACTCACGTTCCATCAACGGATCCAGGCCGCTGGTCGGTTCGTCGAGAATCAGCAACGGGGCCCGGGTGGCGAATGCCGCGACGATCGCCACCTTCTGCCGGTTACCCGTGGAATAGGCCTTGGCCGGCCGGTCGAGATCCAGCGCGAAGCGTTCGACGAGCTCGGCCCGGTACTCGAGGTCGACCGGTGGCCCCACGTTTGCCACCAACTCCAGGATTTCCGCTCCGGTCAGGAACGGCCAGAGACTGACGTCGGCCGGCACATACGCAAGACATCCATGAGCTCGACGCACATCAGCGGCGTCGATGCCGAGCATGGTGACCCGTCCCGCGTCGGGGCGGATGAGGCCGAGCATCATGCGAATGGTGGTCGACTTTCCGGCCCCGTTCGGGCCGAGGAAGCCGAACACCTCACCCCGCTGCACTGTCAGGTCGAGGCCACTCACCGCGACGATCCTGCCGAAACTTTTGGTCAGGCCGTCGATCTGAACAGCGGGTTGCAATTGCGCACGCGCAGGTGCGGTCGGCAGGTCGTGCATCCGGGTCCCTTTCGTGGGGTCAGCCAATGAACAGCCGACCAGGCTTCCCGGCGCACCTGGCGAGGAATTTACGCGCGAATGAGTCCCGGCGCCAGACATTAGTTCCGGCCGGCCTTGCGCAGTTCGGCGATGTCCGTCGCAGGCGCCTAGGGCCAGGGGAATCGATTGTGTCGACGGCTTTGAGCAAAATGAGGATTCGGCGGTAATTGGTACCTTTTGCCGGTGCTAACCGCTCAGCCGGTACGGCGGGTTGCCCGCCGAGCGGCGCATGGTCAGGCGGAGGTTGCCGCGCGCCCAACGCATCGCGGAGCGCTGGGGCGGGTAGATCTCCGCGGCTAAAGCGGCTTTCCTGCCGCGGTGCAGCATCACCGCTTCGGGGGGGAAGCCGCCGTCACGAACGGGAGCGGGCGGCAAGGCCGCCGAGTCCGCGATCTGCCAACGTGACCCCGCCTCGATGAGTGACTGATGCTTGTTCGGGTAGTAGTCGGCGCGGCCGGACAGGGCCAACCCGCTGGCTCCGGCCGCCGCGGCCAACAGATGCGGGTGAAACCGCGTACTGACCCACATCTGGTCTGCACAGGCGGGTAGGCCGTCGTTCCAGACCGTCGTGAACGGGACGAAGATCGCGCCGGGCAACAGGTGTGCCACTCGGTCGAACACGATGCGGTCCGCGCCGGGAATGCCTTCGATGACCGCGACGTCGTGGCCGTCCACCCCCCAGTTTTTGATGAGCCCGGTGACCGCGCATGCGAGCCCGTCGACGCCCTGGCCGCCTGCGAAATCATCCATGAGATCGGATTGCAGGCAGAACACGATGCGCCGGCGCGCGGCCTCTGACACGGCGTCGTAGACGCCGTCCTCGCCGATGCCCAACCATGCGTCGTCACCGGTCAGCGTGTAGGAACCGTTCGAACCCGCCAGCGAATCGGCTGACAATTCGTCACGAACGTCGAAGATCGTGAACCGGGACTGCAACTCGCGAAGCAGGGTCAGCCGCTCGCTTTCGCCGACCGGCACCAGGCCTTGGCCGGTGGCCAGCGCCCGTCCTCCGGAACGGTCGGCCGCCGCGGCGGCCGCGGCCAACAGCGCGACGTGATGCGGCCACACCGTGTTGATATAGCCGCCGCCGACAAGGTGCACGGTGTGGGCGCGGGCGAGTAGCTCGATACCCGAGACGATCCGCGGCATCCGGCCCGGGTTCCTGATGACGTCCTGCGCTACGGCAGCGGCTTCGGCAGGAGCAAGGTGCGCGGTCTCGAAGCAGATCCGCCATATCGTGTCGACGAACGTCATCCGCGGATGACTGCCCTGGAGCAGAACGGCGGCCTGGCCGGGTGTGTGACAGTCGATCACGACATCGGCATGCGGCCGAACGACGGCAAGGTGGCGCAGCCACGCGCGGAGGATGAACTCATCGCCGTAGTTCGGATTGCCGCCCGGCGCAACGAGATAGATCAGTTCTTGTCGATTCTGCGCACGCGTCGCCATCACACCTGCCTGCAGCCTGGCTGGGCGCACCGACGACCTCTTCAGTCGAAAACATCATGAATCGAGTGACATCTCGCGTATGCCTGACACATCGATGCCGACCAGACTTCCCGGCACGCCGCCACAGATGTTAGCTGATTGCATTCAAGCCCACTTGCACAATGAGCGCCCCAGCCAATGCAATAAGGTTGAGGCAGGTGTGCCGGGAAGTCTGGTCGGCGGGAATTCATCGACCCCACAAACGTTTAGGTACCCCGTGACCCGCAACCCCTTCCGCGCAAACGCCGACCGGGCGCTGTTCACGCGCGGTTCGTGGTCGGAAGCCAGCCGGATCGCGTCGATCCTCCGCAAGGAGACGGTCGGCGGGGCGATCCTGTTGGTCGCGGCCGCGGTGGCCCTCGTGTGGGCAAACTCGCCGTGGTCGGAGAGCTACTTCGCGCTGCGGGATTTCAAGATCGGTGGCGAACCGTTCGGCCTGCACCTGACCCTGACGCTGGGCACCTGGGCGGCCGACGGGTTGCTGGCGCTGTTCTTCTTCGTGGTCGGCTTGGAGCTCAAACGTGAGTTCGTGGCCGGCGACCTGCGCGACCCCGCCCGCGCAGCGTTGCCGATCGCCGCCGCCGTCGGCGGCATGGTGGCGCCGGCGTTGATCTTCGTCGCGGTGACCGCCCACGTCGGCGACGGCGCCACCCGGGGATGGGCGATCCCGACCGCAACCGACATCGCGTTCGCGGTCGCGGTGCTGGCGGTCATCTCGACGCATCTGCCGGCGGCGCTGCGCACGTTCCTGTTGACCCTCGCGGTCGTCGACGACCTGCTCGCGGTGTCGGTGATCGCCGTGTTCTACACCGAGGACATCGACTGGGCGGCGCTGTTGGCGGCCCTGGTGCCGCTGGCGTTGTTCGCGGTGTGCGTGCAGCGCCGCATCCGGTCGTGGTGGCTGCTGGTGCCGCTCGCGTTGGCGACGTGGGTGCTGATGCACGAGTCGGGCGTGCACGCCACGGTGGCCGGCGTGCTGCTGGGCTTCACGGTGCCGGTGATGCGTTCGGCGGCCGCTGGAGGCCCGCACGCCGGGCCCGGTCTCGCCGAGCACTTTGAGCACCGCCTGCGCCCGCTGTCGGCGGGGTTCGCGGTGCCGGTGTTCGCGTTCTTCGCCGCCGGGGTGTACATCGGGGGTGTCGAGGGCTTTACCCGGGCCCTGGGGGATCCGATCACGCTCGGCATCGTGCTGGGTCTGGTGGTCGGCAAACCTGTCGGCATCTTCTTGACGACGCGGGTGCTGGCCTCGCTCACCAGGGCCAACCTTGACGAGGCGATCCGGTGGATCGACGTGATCGGCATCGCGATGCTGGCCGGCATCGGGTTCACCGTGTCGCTGCTCATCGGGGATCTCGCCTACGGCCTGGGCTCCGAGCGTGATGAATTCGTCAAAATCGGTGTCCTGACCGGATCGGTGTGCGCGGCGCTGCTGGCAGCGGTTCTGCTGCGGCTGCGCAACCGCCATTACCGGGCGGTGCACGAACAGGAGACCGCCGACGCCGACCACGACGGTGTGCCCGACATCTACCAAGCTCGACAGGACTGACCCCGAGCCCTCTGCGTACACTGGCGGAATGCTTGAACAGATCCGCGGTCCCGCTGATCTGCAGCACCTTTCGCAGGCGCAGCTAAGCGCTCTAGCGCAGGAAATCCGCGATTTCCTGATCCACAAGGTGGCTGCAACGGGTGGACATCTCGGCCCCAATCTCGGCGTGGTGGAGCTCACCCTCGCCCTGCATCGGGTGTTCGATTCGCCCCACGACCCCATCGTCTTCGACACCGGCCATCAGTCCTATGTGCACAAGATGCTCACCGGACGCAGCCAAGACTTCGAGACGCTGCGCAAGAAGGGCGGGCTGTCGGGTTATCCCTCCCGCGCCGAAAGCGAGCACGACTGGGTCGAGTCCAGCCACGCCAGCGCGGCGCTGTCCTACGCCGACGGGTTGGCCAAGGCGTTCGAGCTCTCCGGCCACCGCAACCGGCACGTCGTCGCCGTCGTCGGCGACGGCGCGCTGACCGGCGGCATGTGCTGGGAGGCGCTGAACAACATCGCCGCGGCACGACGCCCGATCGTGATCGTCGTCAACGACAACGGCCGCAGTTACGCCCCGACCATCGGCGGCTTCGCCGAACACCTGGCCCGCCTGCGCCTGCAGCCCGGCTACGAACGGATGCTCGAGGAGGGCCGCAACGCGGTGCGCCGGGTGCCGATCATCGGCGAGCTGTGTTACCAGGGCATGCACAGCATCAAGGCGGGCATCAAGGACGCCCTGTCACCCCAGGAGATGTTCACCGACCTGGGACTCAAGTACGTCGGCCCGATCGACGGCCACGACGAGAACGCGGTGGAACGCGCGCTGCGCAGCGCGCGGGGCTTCAGCGCTCCGGTGGTCGTACACGTGGTCACCCGCAAGGGCATGGGATATGCGCCCGCGGAGAACGACGAGGCCGAGCAGATGCACGCCTGCGGCGTCATCGATCCCGAGACCGGGCTGGCGACGTCGGTGTCGGGGCCGGGGTGGACGTCGGTGTTCTCGGAGGCCCTCATCGGGTACGCCAGCCGGCGCCGCGACATCGTGGCGATCACCGCCGCGATGCCGGGACCCACCGGGCTGACGCCGTTCCGGCAGCGCTTCCCCGACCGGTTCTTCGACGTCGGCATCGCCGAACAGCACGCGATGACCTCGGCCGCCGGTCTGGCGATGGGCGGTATGCACCCGGTGGTGGCGATCTACTCGACGTTCCTCAACCGCGCGTTCGACCAGCTCATGATGGACGTGGCGCTGCACCAGCTTCCGGTGACCATGGTGCTGGACCGCTCCGGGGTCACCGGAGCCGACGGCGCCAGCCACAACGGCATGTGGGATCTGTCGATGCTGGGCATCGTGCCGGGCATCCGGGTCGCCGCGCCGCGCGACGGCACCCGGCTGCGCGAAGAGCTGGGCGAGGCGCTGGAGGTCAACGACGGCCCCACCGCCATCCGCTTCCCCAAAGGTGATGTGGGCGAGGACATTCCGGCGCTCAAGCGGCGTGACGGCGTGGACATTCTCGCGGTGCCCGCCGACGGGCTGGCCGAGGATGTGCTGCTGGTGGCCGTCGGCCCGTTCGCGGCGATGGCGTTGAAGGTCGCCGAGCTGCTGCGTAACCAGGGCATCGGCGTGACGGTGGTGGACCCGCGCTGGGTGCTGCCGGTTCCCGCCGTCGTCGCCGAGTTGGCCGCCGCGCACAAGCTGGTGGTCACCGTCGAGGACAACGGCGTGCGGGGCGGAATCGGTTCGGCGGTCTCGGCGGCGCTACGCCACGCCGAGGTCGACGTGCCCTGCCGCGACGTCGGCTTGCCGCAGGAGTTCTTCGAGCAGGCGTCGCGCGGCGAGGTGCTCGCCGACGTCGGGTTGACCGACCGCAACATCGCCAGGCAGATCACCGGCTGGGTGGCCGCCCAGGGCGCCGCCGTGGCCGAGCACGAAGTCAGCGAACAGAACTAGCCCCTTTCACCTTTTGCGCGAGCGTGCGTGTATGAGGGCGCCACGCCGCGCACCGAGCCGATTTCTCGCACGCTCGTGAGCTGGTCGAGCGGCGGTCAGCCCATTGGGTCAGAAGCGGTACCGCAGAATCCAGACGCCGCGACGGGCCTGGGCGCGCCAGCGCGCGAAGAGCCGGCCGAGCACGCGGGTAGGCCATGCAAGCTGGTCCACTTCGGGAGCCTGGGCCCCGAACAGTTCTTCGACATACGTCAGCGCCGGATTGAGCTGCTCGAGCGTTCGCGGATCGTCAAATCCCCAGCCCCGGTAGCTCTTCGATACGCCGACTGACCGCAGAATTTTCATCGACCCCATCAAGCGGGCGGTGATACGGGCATAGGCCACGACCGCCAACTCGCCGCCGGCGGTGAAGTGGTCGGTGATCGCGCGCAAGATCGTCCGGTTCTCGGCCTCGGTAAGAAAACCGACGACGCCGTCGGCGACGACTATCGCCGGCCGGTCTCGCGGGATGCTGGTCAACCAGTTTGGGTCGGTGAGCGAGCCCGCAACCAGGTGTGCGTGCTCCAGTTCCGGGATCACCTCGCGACGTAGTTGGATGACCCTGTCGAAGTCGACGTCGTACCAGTCGACGGTGGCAGGCGGGTCGATGCGGTGCATGCGGGTCTCCAGCCCGCAACCCAGCTCCACGACCACCGCGTGTGGGTGCGCGGCGATGAACTCCGCGACGAGCCGGTCGAGCATCTTGCTGCGGAGCGCGCTCGCCAGCTGCACGGTGCCAGCGGGTTTGACGATCTCGGCACTGGGCCCCAGCCGGTCAAGCACCTTGTCCACCAGTCGATCTCCAAGGATGGGCCTTTCGGCGCGGGCGTCGTGCGCGCGGGCGGTGAGGGTGACGAGCAGTGTCTTCTCGATCGGGGTGAGGTCGTCGATTGTCGGTGCCATCGAGCTTCTTCGTCGGTTACGGGGAGTCGGTCAACGCTTCGGCCAGCACCGGGACGACGAGGTGACGCTGCCATGGGCGGGCCTGCGCGTCGCGCAGGAACGCGTCGACGACGGCGGCGGTGTCGTCGAGGTTCTCGGGCGGCTGCCAGTCCCAGCACAGCCGGCGCACCACGTCCGGGGTGAGCAGGTTCTCGGCCGGCACCGACAACCGTTGCGACAGTTCGTTCAGTCCCGCGCGCACGGCTACCAGCCGGGCCGCGGCCTCGGGCTTGCGCCGTGACCACCGCGACGCCGGCGGCGGCCCGTTCGACGGCTCGTGGGGGTCCGGCGGCTCCTGGGTGGTGCGTGCGCGGGCCAACGCGTCCAGCCAGACCTGCGCGCTGCGGCGCTGCCGTGAGCCACCGAAAATCGGCAGAGCGGTGAGCTTTTCGACGGTGTCGGGGTTGGCGGTGGCGGCGTTGATGATGGCGGAGTCGGGCAGGATGCGGCCGGGTGCGATGTCGCGGCGCTGGGCGATGCGGTCGCGGGTGATCCACATCTCGCGCACGGCGGCCAGCGCACGTGGGTCGCGCACCTTGTGGATGCCCGATGTCCGACGCCAGCGGTCACGCCGTGTCGGGGCGGCCTCGTACTTGCGGAGATGCTCGAATTCCTCTGCGGCCCAGTCACTTTTGTGCTGCTCGTCGAGCAGGGCGGCGATGGCGTAACGCAAGTCGAGCAACACCTCGACGTCCAGCGCGGCGTAGTTGAGCCACTCGGGCGGCAGCGGCCGCTTCGACCAGTCCGCCGCGCCGTGCCCCTTCATCAACTGCACCTTGAGCAGGCGCTGCACCATCGCGGCGAGGTTCACCTTGTCGAAACCGGCCAGCCGGCCGGCCAACTCGGTGTCATACAGCGCCGGGGGTTTCATGCCGATCTCGGCCAGGCACGGCAGGTCCTGATCGGCGGCGTGCAACACCCACTCGTCGGTGGCGAGCACCTCGGCGACCGGCGCCAGCGTGCTCACCGGGTCACCGCCATGGTTGACCGGGTCGATGAGCACGGTGCCGGCCCCGGCGCGACGGATCTGCACCAGGTAGGCCCGGTTGGAATACCGGAAACCCGACGCACGCTCGGCATCGACCGCGAACGGTCCGGTGCCGGAGTCCAGAAGCTCTGCTGCCCTGGTGATTTCGCCGCGGCTGATGGCCAGCTTCGGGACACCGTCGCGCGGTTCCAGCAGCGGTGTTGCCTCTGGTTCCTGCTCCGGGTCTGTGTCTTGCGGCTCGGTCATCGTCACGCGCGGGTGCGTGAGTTCAGGTCGGTCACCCCCGCCGGCGGTAGGCCCGCGGCGTGCTCGAGCACCTCACAGAACGCCTCGACGTGTGACCGCAGATCCAGGGTGGTCGCGGTCCACGACGCCCGCAACTCGAGTTGATGCGCGCGCGGCGGCCCGGAGATGTCGCCGTAGCGCACCGACGTGGTCGCGGTGACCGTGCCGCCCAGCGCGGTGACGTGCTCCTCACGCGCCGACAACGCGTCGAGAAGCCAACTCCACGCCACCTCGGGCAGCAGCGGGTCCACCGCCTCGCTGGGGTCCAGATCGGCCTGGATGTAGGCGACCAGCCGCATCGTGCCGTCCCAGGCGTCGGCGCCCTCGGGATCGTGCAGCAGGATCAGCCGGCCGAACGCATCGCCCTCGGAGCGCTCCGGAACGATCGCGGTCTCGGGATGGCGGACCTCCGCGCCCAGCGCATAGCTGAACGGCGCCAGCCGTTGCGGCGGGCGGATCGGGCCCAGCTCGATTTCCGAGCGGACGGTGGTGGCATTCATCGCCGCCACCGCTTCACGGAACTGGGCCGGTTCGGCGGTGGTCACTTTCTCGACGCTAGCCCATTCGGCCAGCTCTGTGCGCAGGCGCGCCGATCTTGACCAGCAGTGACGGCAGGGTAAGTGCACACGCGACGGTGCGACGGCCCGAACGCGCTGGTCAGGCCGCCGCACCGGGTGGCGTCGGAGGTCAGTTCGACGGCGGCATCAGCACCGTGTCGATCATGTACACCTGCGCATTTGCCGTGTCGACGCCCCCGCAGACCACGCCGGCGTCGTTGACCCGCAGATCGTTGCCGGAGCCGGTCACGGTCAACTCCGCACCCTGGACGGTGGCGTGGGGGCCGAGCACCTGGTCAGGGGCCGCCTGACCAGGCACCACGTGGTAGGTGAGGATGCTCGTCAGCAAATTGGCGTCGGTCTTGAGCGTTTCCACCGTCTCGGGCGGCAGCTTGGCGAACGCTGCGTCGGTGGGGGCGAAGACCGTGAACTCCGCGCTGTTGAGCGTGTCCACCAGGTTCACGTCGGGGTTGAGCTGCCCGGACACCGCCTGGGTGAGCGTCTTGAGCATCGGGTTGTTCGACGCCGCGACCGTCACCGGGTCCATTGCCATGCCGTCGACCGAACCGGGTCCGCTGGGCACCTGCTCGGCGTAGGCCGCGCAGTCGGGTCCGACCAGGTTGGCCGCCGGTGTGGCCTGAATGGTGGTGGCGACCGACGTCGCCCGTGGGGTGGCGGCCGGCGACATCGTCTCCGAGGCGGTGCTGCTGTTGTCCGAACACCCGGACAGGGCCAGAACCGCGGCCACCGACAAACCCGCGATGGCGCCGGTGCCGTAGTGAACAGTGCGCATGGCATATCTCCCTATGTGTAGGACGGCCTGACGGTCGTCGCTGAACTCGATCACCAGGGATTCGGAGCGGTATCGCCTCCGGATGGGATGGTGGCCAAAATTTTTCAGGTGACCGTGAAGACGATCGAGTGCCAGCCGGTGGCGCCGTCGGGGGTCGGCCCGGGCGTGATGACCCCGAGGCGGTCTTGGGCCTGCAGGTTGCCCAGGGCGTCGACGGCTCGGCACGTCACGGTGTGCTGACCGGGCGCCAACGCCTTGGTGAGCCGAAACATCCGCCACGTGTTCGGGTTGACCGCGACGCCCAATTGGGCGGGCTCCCAGTCTCCGTCGTCGACGCGGACCTCGACCCGCACGATCCCGCGGCCCTGCGCCCACGCCGTGCCCGCCACGGTGACGTCGGCCCCGGGCACCTTCTGGAACGCGCCGGGGGCGTCGATGCGCGACGACAGCTTGATCGGTGCGACGCCGGGTGGCTGGCCGTCCCAGCCCCGTTCGACCCAGTAGGGCCGGACGTCGTAGGTCGCGAGCTCGAGTTCGGTGACCCACTTGGTCGCCGAAACGTAGCCGTAGAGTCCGGGGACCACGGTGCGCATCGGAAAGCCGTGTTCGGGCAGCAGCGGTTCGCGGTTCATGCCGATGACCAACAGTGCGCCGTCGGCGTCGCGGATCGCCTGCACCGGGGTGCCGATGGTGAACCCGTCGACCGAATGCCCGACCAGCTGGGTCGCGCCCGGTTGCACACCGGCCCGGTCGAGCAACGTAATCAGTGGCACGCCAATGAAATTCGCTGTCGAGACGTAGGGGCCGCCGACCGGGTTGGACACGCACGTCATCGTGATCGTCTTCTCGACCAGCGGCATGTTCCGGATCTCGTTGAAGGTCAACGTCATCGGCTTCTCGACCATCCCGGTGATGCGCAGCACCGCGTCCTCGGCGCGCAGCCGCGGCACGGTCAGGTTGATGTCGATGCGGTAGAAGTCGGCGATCGGTGTGAGAAAGCGCGGGGCGCCCAGTTCGGGGAAGGCCGCGCCGGCGGGGATCGGCGGGGCGGGCACGGCGGGCACCAGGGCCCCGATCGCGCGGCGCGACGCCTCCACGTCGCGTTGTCCGGCGAGGGTGAACCCGCCCAGCCCGGCGGCCGCGACGCCTGCCGTCGTGCCCAGCGCGCCGACGAGAAACCGGCGTCGCTGAAACGGTCGGCCGCCGGGTTCGTCGGACACCTCGGGGGAGCGCGCCCACGCCACCAGCCACCACAGCACCGCGACACCGGCGAGCAGCGCCGCGCCGGGCGCCAACAACCCGACCCGTCGACTCGACTGTTCGTATACCGCCGCGACGCCGACCGCGCCGAGCACGGCCACTGCGGCCACCCCGAGCCACGGCGCCCGCCGCGCGATCAGCCCGATCCCGGCGCCCACCAGGGTGAGCACGACCGCCATCCCGACCAGCAGCGCGGCCTTGTCGTTGGTCCCGAACCGCTCGATCGCGAAGTCCTTGACCGCTGCGGGCGTGCGGTCGATGACCGCGTTGCCCACCGCGAGAAACGGTGAGGCGTCCGGGGTCGACAGCAGGCCGGCCACCAGGTGTCCGGCCGATAGCGCGGCGCCGACCGCCAAGATTCCGCAGGCGGCGGCGGCGATCCGATGTTTCGACATGACGGGTATTCGTCGCCTGCGCCGGTTTGGATGGCGTCGGACCCACCCGCGCCGGGTGTGGCTCCGAATAACAGGTGTGGGGTTGATGCCGGTGGATAAGCTGACCGCCGTGGCGGCTGACCTCGGCGAACTGCTGCGCCAGGTGGCGCGGCAGGACGTCGACGCGTTCGCGGCCTTCTACGACCTGACGCGGGCCAGGGTGTTCGGCCTCGTCACCCGGGTGCTGCGCGACCCCGGGTACAGCGAGGAGACCTTGCAGGAGATCTATCTGCAGGTGTGGCGCAGCGCCGAGAGCTACGACCCGACCGCTGGCTCCCCGCTGGCCTGGCTGATGACGCTGGCGCACCGCCGCGCCGTCGACCGGGTGCGCTCCGAACAGGCCGGTACCCAACGCGAAACGCGTTACGGCGTGGCCAATGTCGAGGTGCCCGCGGATTCCGTTGCCGATTCCGTCATTTCGAGCGACGAACGGCGTCAGGTCGCCGACTGCCTCGGCTCGCTGACCGATGCGCAACGCGAGTGCATTCAGCTCGCCTACTACGACGGGCTGACCTACGCTCAAGTGTCCGAACAACTGTCGGCGAATCTCGCGACGATCAAATCGCGGATGCGGGACGCCATCCGCGGCCTTCGCAAGTGCCTGGGGATCGCATGACCGAACCAATCGATACCGACCTGATCGCGCTGGCGACGCCCTACGCGTTGCACGCGCTGTCCGACGCCGAAACCGCCGACGTCGAGCGCCGCGTCGCGGCCGCCCCGACCGAGGTGGCCAACGCGTTCGCCGACGAGGTCCGTGCGGTACGCGAGACCATGGCGGTGATGTCGGCGGCCACCGCCGTCGACCCGCCGGATCACCTGCGCGAGCGGGTCCTCGCCGACGTCGCCGCCGAACCGCCACGGCTGCGACCCCGCAGGCGGCGTTGGCAGACCGCGGTGTTGGGCGCCGCGGCGGCGGTGGTGATCGGGCTCGGCGCGCTGGGCGTGGGCCTGGCGTTGCGGCCGGCCTCGACGCCGTCGACCGTCGAGCAGGTGTTCGCCGCCCCCGACGTGCGCACGGTGTCGGGGCCGATCCCCACCGGCGGCACGGCGACCGTGGTGTTTTCCCGGGAACGCAACGCAGGCGTGTTGGTGATGAACAACGTCGCACCGCCGGAGCCGGACACCGTCTACCAGATGTGGCTGATCGACGACGAAGGCCCGCATCCGGCCGGCACCATGGACACCGTGGCGCCGTCGACCACGGCGCTGCTGCCCGACCTCGGTGCCTCCGAGGCGCTGGCCTTCACCGTGGAACCGCCCGGCGGTTCGGAGCAACCGACCACACCGGCGTTCGCCGAGTTACCGCTGACCTAGGGTCTGCGGCGTCGAGCGATTGGGGTCCTGCTGAGGGCTCTGGCAGCATTGGGGGCGATGACTACCCGTCGTGAGCTGCCCGAGTCGCCGTATCTGGCTGCCGTGTCCGGCCGCAAACCGAACCGCGTGCCCGTGTGGTTCATGAGGCAGGCCGGGCGTTCGCTGCCCGAGTACCGGGCGTTGCGCGCGAAGAACACGATGATGCAGGCCTGCTTCGACACCGAGCTGATCACCGAGATCACGCTGCAGCCGGTGCGCAGGCACGGCGTGGACGCCGCGATCCTGTTCTCCGACATCGTGGTGCCGCTGCGCGCGTCGGGCATCGCGCTGGACATCGTGCCCGACGTCGGCCCGGTGATCGATCACCCGATCCGCACCATCGCCGACGTCAAGGCGATGAAACCGCTTGAGCCGCAACAGGTCACGGCGGTTACCGATGCCGTGCAGCTGCTGGTCAAGGAGCTGGGCGAGGTGGCGCTGATCGGGTTCGCCGGCGCGCCGTTCACGTTGGCGTCCTACCTGATCGAGGGCGGGCCCAGCCGCCAGCACGAGCACACCAAGGCGATGATGTTCGGCGAAACCGACACCTGGCACGCCCTGATGGAGACGTTGACCGACCTGACCATCGCGTTCCTGCAGGCGCAGGTCGGCGCCGGGGTGGACGCCATCCAGGTGTTCGACTCGTGGGCCGGCACCCTGTCGCTGGCCGACTACCGCAACTATGTGCTGCCGCACAGCACCCGGGTGTTCACCACGCTGGCCGACGCCGGCGTGCCGATGACGCACTTCGGGGTGGGCACCGCAGAACTGCTGGGCGCCATGTCGGAGGCCGTCTCGCACGGCGGGCCCGCCGTCGTCGGCGTCGACTGGCGCACCTCGCTGACCGACGCCGCCGCCCGGGTGAAGCCGGGCACGGCGCTTCAAGGCAACCTCGACCCGGTGGTGATGCTGACCGGCTGGCCCGTGGTGGAACGGGCCGTGCGCGCCGTCGTCGAGGACGGCCGCCGCGCGATCGACGCCGGCGCCGCCGGGCACGTGTTCAACCTGGGCCACGGCGTGCTGCCCGCCACCGACCCGGGGGTGATCACCGACGTGGTGGAGTTGGTACACACCCTGTGAGCCGTTCGTATTGCGTTGTCGGCGGCGGAATTTCGGGTCTGGTCGCCGCGTACCGGCTGCGGGTGGCGGCCGGACCGGACGCGTCGATAACGCTGTTCGACCCCGCCGACCGACTCGGCGGGGCGCTGCGCACCGAACGGATCGGCGGGCAGCCGATGGACGTCGGCGCGGAAGCATTCGTGACCCGGCGACCGGAGGTGCCCGCGCTGCTGGCCGAGCTGGGGCTGGCCGGCCGCCAGGTCGGCACCACCGGGGTGCGGCCGCTGATCTACAGCCAGGCCCGCCTGCACCCATTGCCGACCAACACCCTGCAGGGCGTGCCCACCGACCCGTCGACCATGCGGGGTCTCGTGGACGACGCCACCGTCGCGCGCATCGCCGAGGAACGCGCCCGCCCGCTGCGCTGGCGACCCGGGGCCGATCCTTCGGTCGCCGAACTGGTCGGCGACCGGTTCGGTGAGCAGGTGGTGGCCCGCTCCGTGGACCCGCTGCTGGCCGGGGTGTATGCCGGGTCGGCGGCCACCATCGGGGTGCGTTCGGCGCTTCCGGCGCTGGCTGCGCAGTTGGACCGGGGTGCGCGCAGCCTGACCGACGCCGCCCGCGACGCGCTGGCGGCGTCGACGGTTCCGCGTGACGCGCCGATCTTCGGTGCGGTGGACGGCGGCTATGCGGCGCTGGTCGACGAGCTCATCCGCCGTGCAGGCGCGCACTGGCTGCAGGTGGGCGTCGTAGCGGTGCAGCAATCACCGCAAGGCTGGGATGTGGTCGACGACGAAGGGGTTCGCCACCACGCCGACGCAGCGGTGCTGGCCGTCCCGGCGCCGCAGTTGGCGCGGCTGGTCGCCGAGGCCGCGCCGCGTACGGCGGCCGCGGCCAGACGCATCGCGGTGGCGTCGACGGCCCTGGTGGCGCTGGCGCTGCCGGGCGGTACGCCGCTGCCGCAGCACTCCGGGGTCCTGGTGGCCAGCGGGGAGCGGTTGCGCGCCAAGGCGATCACGTTGACCACCCGCAAATGGGGCCCACGCGGAAACGTCGAGCTGGTGCGGTTCTCCTACGGCCGGTTCGGCGACGATCTGGCCCGCAACGTCGGCGACGAGGAACTGCTGTCGTGGTCGGCGCTTGACCTGCACGCGGTGTTCGGCATCCACGCCGAGCCGGTGGATCACCATGTGCAGCGGTGGATCGACGCGATGCCGCAGTACGGGCCGGGCCACGCCGAGCTGATCGCCGACCTGCGGGCGGGCCTGCCGCCCGGGTTGGCGGTGGCGGGCGGCTATCTGGACGGTATCGGGGTGCCGGCCTGTGTGGCGTCGGCCACTCGGGCGGCGGGGTCACTGGTGAGCGCCCGCGTGGCACGATAGAGCCATGGCCAAGCTCGATTACGACGCGCTCAACTCCGCCCTCCGCTACCTGATGTTCTCGGTGTACTCCGTGCAACCGGGGACCCTCGGGGAGGACCGAGCGGGCGTTATCGACGAGCTCTCGACGTTCCTCAAACAGCAGGAGGAACGCGGTGTGGTGGTGCGCGGCATCTACGACGTCGCCGGCATGCGCGCCGACGCCGACTTCATGTTCTGGACGCACGCCGACAACGTCGAGGCGCTGCAGGCCACCTACGCGGACTTCCGCCGCACCACCGCGTTGGGGCGGGCCAGCACGCCGTTTTGGAGCAACGTCGCGCTGCACCGCCCGGCGGAGTTCAACAAGAGCCACATTCCGGCGTTTCTGGCGGGGGAGGAGCCGGGCAACTACATCTGCGTGTACCCGTTCGTCCGGTCCTACGACTGGTATCTGCTGCCCGACGAGGAGCGCCGCCGGATGCTCTCCGAGCACGGGATGGCCGCGCGCGGCTACAAGGATGTGCGGGCCAACACGGTGCCGGCGTTCGCGTTGGGCGACTACGAGTGGATCCTGGCGTTCGAGGCGCCGGAGTTGCACCGCATCGTCGATTTGATGCGCGATCTGCGCGCCACCGACGCGCGGTTGCACGTGCGCGAGGAGACGCCGTTCTTCACCGGCCCGCGGGTGAGCCCCGAGCAGTTGGTCACCGCGCTGCCGTAGGTCTATGTCGCCGAGCCTGCGCACAGATCGCGATCTGCGCCGAAAACGCGATCTCACCGCAGTTTCGCCGTCATCATGTGTGGATGATGACGAGGGCATGGGTGGGCGCGACGTTGTTGGTGGCCGCGTTCGCGACGGCGCCGACCGGGCTTGCGCAGGGCGACAACGGCGAACAATGCCCTGCGCGTGACGGGTACAGCATCGTCATCCACGCCGGCGACATCGACTGCGTCACGGCCGCCGATTTCGCCGTGCAGTACGACGTCAACGGCGACAAGTACCAATCGATCGGCCCGTTCACCTGCTACTCGGCGACCGCGGCAACGGCCCCGCTGCTGTTTCAGTGCGTCGCCGACACCGAGGACCGGGCCGAGTTCGCGGTCTATCCCGCGTAGTTCGCGTCAGGCTTTCGGGACCAGCCGCAGCGAGATCGAGTTGATGCAGTAACGCTGGTCGGTCGGCGTCGGATAACCCTCGCCCTCGAAAACGTGGCCGAGGTGGCTGTGGCAGTTGGCGCAGAGCACCTCGACGCGGCGCATACCCAGCGAATCGTCGGGGCGCAGGATCACCGCGTCGGAGTCGGCGGGATCGAAGAACGACGGCCATCCGCAGTGCGATTCGAACTTCTCGGTGCTGCGGAACAGTTCGACGCCGCAGGCCCGGCACTGGTAGACGCCTTCGGTCTTGGTGTCGGTGTACTCGCCGGTGAACGGGCGCTCGGTGCCGGCCTGGCGGAGGACGTGGAACTCTTCCGGTGAGAGCTTCTGGCGCCACTCGTCGTCGGTGAGCTGCAGCTTGGGAGCTGGTGTGGTCATAGCTCCAGGCTAGCGACTCTCGGCGCGATGATGGCGACCGATTAGGCGCGCGCAGGCTCCGCTCGGACCTCTTTCATCCACAGCGGATCGATACCGTCGTCGAGCCGATCCTCGGCCTTGGCGTCCAGATAGCGGAAGTAGAGCACCGAGAACACCACGATCACCACCAGCGACCAGCCGTAGGTGATTTTCAGGTACTCCAGTGCCCGCCCGGTCGTCGGCCAGTGGCCCAACAGCCAGCGGTCCATCGTCATGAAGCCGTAGATGCCCAGCCAGGCAGGCCAGTTGCGCAGCACCGAGTTCGGCAGCACCACCGTCATCAGGAACGGGAACAGCATCATCGAGTAGTAGCCCTGGCCCAGCGACAGCACCAGCCACGACGTAATGAGCAGCACGCCAGAGGATGTCAGCATCCAGAACAGCGGGTCGCGGGTGCGGTAGTAGCGATACAGCAGCCACAGGCTGGCCGCGCCCAACACCACAAACGCGATACGCAACACCATGATCAGCCACATCGGCAGGCCGTAGTACACGCCGTTGCCCAGGATCGAGCTGTTGAAGTAGTCGCGGGTCGACAGGATGTAGGGCAGCGTGCGGGTGACGAAGCTCATCGGGTCGCTGATCAACGGCCACGCCGCGATGTTGAACACCAACGGCACCGCGAACGCCGTCACCAACGACCGCCACTGACGGTTGAGCAGCGGCAGCAACAACAGCGGCGCCAGCAACGGTTTGACCACCAGCGTCAACCCGATCGCGACACCGGCCCACCACTCATGGCTTCGCCTACCGTCGAGCAGCCAGGTGAAGAACAACACCTCCAGCAGCAGCAGAACACCGTTGATGTTGCCGAAAACCAAGGTGTTGGTGACGCTTTCGGTGCAGAACATCGCCAGCAGCAGCGCGGGCGCGGCCACCGAGGCCAACGTGAACTTGAACAGCCGCAGCAGGAAGTAGGCGGCCAGCACGATCGCCAGCGTGTTGAAGAAGATGAACCAGTACCGCGACGCCTCGACCGGCAGGTAGCCGAACGGCGCCATGATCAGCGTGCCGCCCGGCGGGTACAGGTAGTGCGGGTCGACGTGGTCGAACTGGGCGTTGTAGATGTCCTGGCCCATCTTGAAGGCCACCATGGCGCGGTACACCGGACCGAAGTCGTCGGTGATGTAGCCGTTGGTGGCCAACACGTAGCTGCGGTGGATGACCGCCATGATCGCTATCGGCCACAGGATCGACCGCAACACCGTGGCCGTGCTCGGCGGGGAGGTGCGGGGTCGGAAGGCGGTCAGGACAAGATCGCGCACGTGCGCACGGTACACCGACAGCATCCGCGCAAGCGGTCAGGCCGGGCAGAACGTGTCGGTCTCGGGCAGTTCGCCGGTGTCGAGGTAGCCGATCACCGGCGGCAGCGCACACGGTGTGTAGATCGACGCGCCGTGCCCGATGCCGTGCCACATCACCCGCCGGTTGGGGGAGCCGGCGTTGATCACCGTGGCCGCCACGGCCGCGACGCCCTCGTTGCCGACGATCGGGTCGTTCTGGGTGCCGAGCAGCAGCACGGGCAGCTTGAGGTTCTGGGGCTCGTTCGGGGTCGAACCGCTCGGCCAGGACAGGCACTGCACCAGGGCAAGCGCGCCCACCCGGCCGAACTGCGGGTACAGCTTGTCCCACTCGACGACCAGTTCACGCACGCGGTCGGGCGTGGGCCGGCTCAGCGAATCGCTGCAGTCGTTGACGAACTGCCCGTCGGTGTCGCGCATCGACTCGGCCCGGGTGATCAGGCTCGACATCGGCCCGAAGTCCCCGGCGCGGGCCGCGGCCACCGCCGTGGCCAACGTGTTGCCGGCGGCCACCCGGTCGCCGCGCGGGTAGCCCAGCGCGGTCGAGATCGCGTTGGTCACGGCCGCCACCGACGCTCCGGCAGGTCCGCGTCCCTGCCGCGCGTCTGCCAGCAGCGCGTCGACGGCGGCCTTCGGGTTGGGGCCCAGCGGGCAGTTGGCGGCCGCGCATTGCGCCGCCCACGCGTCGAGCGCGGCCTGCTCACCCTTGACGCGCTGCTCCATCGCTGCTTCTGCGGCGATACCGAGCGGCAGGGGTGAGTCGAGCACGAGCCGGCCGACCTTGTTGGGATGGCTTCCGGCATACGCCAACGCCACCTGGGCGCCGTTGCCGATGCCCAGCAGCGCCAGCGTCGGCACGTCCCAGGTGCTGCGTAACCGCTCGAGGTCTTCGGCGGCATGCGCATTGGAGTAGGCCGAGTCGCCGGGTGCGATGGTGTCGGTGCAGTTGGTGGTGGCCGTCTGGGTGATCTCGCGCAGGTTGGCGACCGGATCGTCGCCGGGCTCGAACTGGGCCTGATCGGCCATCTGTTGGCGGTCGTAGAGGTCGCGGCACTCCAGCGCGCCCGACATCCCCATGCCGCGTCGGTCGACGGCCACGATCGGGTGGCTCTTGAGCAGATCGCTTCCCGCCCGCGACAGCCACACCGGCAGTTGTTGCGACGTCGGCAGATTCGAGCCGGTCGTCATCACCAGCGGGCCGGCGTCCTCGGGGGTGTCCGCGCCGGTGGCCCGCACCACCCCGACGCTCAGCGTGCCCGCTGCCCCGTTGATCGGGTCGAGGTCGGCGTCGTAGCTGGCGCAATCCAGCGTGACGCCCGGGACGGCCGGGACGCCGGCGTCGTTGAACACCCGCGACGTGCACTCGCGCCAGGCCAACTCGTTTTTCGGTGCCGCGATCGGCGGCGGGCCCTGTCGCGCCTGGGTGGTCTCGGGCTGGCCCTGCGGACCGGCGCCGGAATCGGTGGCAAAACGCGGGTTGGCGGCCAGTCCGGGGGCACAACCGGCGATGACCGCGGCGACGGTTGCCAGGCTCAGGGTCCCGACCAGCTGTTTACGCCGATGCATGCCGACCACAGTACTGACGGGTCGCCTCAATCTGCCCGCACGTAGCGCGTGTAGAGGTAGCCGTCGTCGTCGCTGAGCAGGTGCGCGGGACGCATCCGGGTGTGCACCTCGCCGGGTCCGGAGGCGATGCGCGGCGCCAGCCCACCGAGCAGCAGCGGCGCCACCGTCAGGCACAGCTCGTCGAGTTGGTCGTTCTCGATGAACATGCCCAGCACCTGCGGCCCGCCTTCGCTGAGCACCCGGTACAGCCCCCGCTCGGCAAGGATCTTCAGCAGCATCGTGGCGTCGACGCGGTCGGCTTGGCTGCCCGAGGCGTCGACGACGTCGGCGACGCCGTTGAGCCTGTCGTGGGTCTCGCCGAAGGAGTCGGTGCAGGTGAGGATCACCGGTCGGGTTTCGGTGTGGGTGAAGAAGCGGGCATCGGGGTCGAGGTTCCCGGATTGGGTGACGACGGCGATCGGGGGCACCTCGGCCTGGCCGCGGCGCTGACGGGCGCTGCGGTGCGCGACGGGCACCTGCGCGCCGGAGTAGTTTTCGACGCGCACCGTGGCCGCGCCGACGACGATGACGTCGGCCGCGTAGCGCATCAGCCGGAACAGCGCCCGGTCGCCGGCCTCGGCCATCCCGCCGGCCTTGCCGTCGGCGGTGGCGCCGCCGTCGACGCTGGCGATCATGTTGGCGCGCACCCAGGGGCGCTGCAGGCCGTCGGGGTAGGCGTAGAACTCGGATACGCGGCCGTCATCGACGCTGTCGGTGGGTCCGAGGACGCTGAATTGCATCCCGGCGGCGGTATCGGACATGAACACGATCGAAGCACGCCGATAGGGTGCCTGCATGCACGGGTCCAGCGGTCTGCGACATCTGGTCGACCGGCACCCCGACGTCACCCCGGAGCGGCTGATCGCCCAACTCACCCCGCCGCCCACCTTCGCCGACGTCAGCTTCGACACCTACCTGCCGGATCCGGCCGAGCCGTCGCAGGCCCAGGCCGTGCAGTCGTGTCTGAGGTTCTGCGCGCAGGCCGTCGAGCGGCGGGCCGGCAAGAAGAAGATGTTCGGCCGTCGCGAGGTGCTGTCCGGGGTCGGGCTCTATCTCGACGGCGGGTTCGGCGTCGGCAAAACGCACCTGCTGGCGTCGTCGTACTACCGGGTGCCCGGACCGAAGGCGTTCGCCACGTTCGGCGAATTGACGCAATTGGCAGGGGTTTTCGGGTTCAGCGAATGTATCGACCTGCTGGCCGACTACGTGGTGGTGTGCATCGACGAGTTCGAGCTGGACGACCCGGGCAACACCACGCTGATCTCGCGGCTGCTGTCGGCGCTCGTCGAACGCGGGGTCTCGGTGGCGGCCACCTCCAACACCCTGCCCGAGCAACTCGGTGAGGGCCGGTTCGCCGCCCAGGACTTCCTGCGCGAGATCAACACGCTCGCAGCAATTTTCGACACCGTGCGTATCGACGGGCCCGACTACCGGCACCGCGGTCTGCCGCCCGCGCCTGAGCCGCTCACCGACGACGAGGTGGCACGGCAGGCCGCGCAGGTTCCCGGTGCGACGCTCGATGAGTTCGACGCGCTGTGCGCGCATCTGGCCACCATGCACCCGTCGCGCTATCTGGCGCTGATCGAGGATGTGGCCGCGGTGTTCATCACCGGGGTGCATCCGATCGACGACCAGAACGTCGCGCTGCGGCTGGTGTCGTTGACCGACCGGCTCTACGACGCCGGCGTTCCGGTGGTCGCCTCGGGCGCCAAGCTCGACACCATCTTCAGCGACGACATGCTCGCCGGCGGCTTCCGCAAGAAGTATCTGCGCGCGACGTCACGGCTGCTGGCGCTATCCCGCGCTCTGTGATGCCGAACGTGGGTTACCCACACGCTGTTCACGCTCCAGGTGTGCAACAACCCCACACTCGGCGGCGTTGGAGCAGGCGCACCATCACGTAGTCGTCCTCGACGTCGCTGCCCAGCTGAAACGTCTTGGTGCCGCGGACACTGAACCCGTGTTTGGCGTAAAACCGCTGCGCGCGTTGGTTTTGCTGGTTGACGCCGAGCCACACGCAGGCGGCACCGTGTTCGGCGGCGGTGTCCAATGCGGCGGTCATCAGCGCCGCGGAGACGCCCGCACCGTGGCTGTCGGCCAGCACGTACATCTTCGACACCTCGACGGCGGGACGCCGCGTGACCGCGCGCTGCACGTCATCGTTGTCGGGCACACCGCGAATCAGCATGGCATAGCCCAGGATTCGGCCATCCACCCGTGCCACCAGCACGTCGCGATCGGGATCAGCCAGGTATTCGCCGAACCGACTCTGCGAGAGGTTCTCGGCGATGAACGCGGCGATGTCCTGCGGTGACGCCGACGGGGGACAGGCCAGCGGAAACGTCCGGGCCGCCACGTCGGCGAGGTCGACAAGATCGGCTTCGGTAGCCGCCGCGACGTCAATACCCAATCGTCAGGACACGTTCCACTGCGCCAGGTGCTGACCGGTGACCCTGTCGATGAGCACCACGTTGGAGATCAGGTCGCGGTAGCAGTCCCACCACACGCCGCCGCTGACCGTCGATCCCGCGGGCGCGTTGTTCAATGCGCGCTGCAACGAATCCGGCGCGTCGGTGTTGCGCGGTTCGTAGGCGTCACCCGTCGGCGTGACGCCGCGGAACTGGTAGGTGATGGCCTGGGCGTAGGGCGTGGGCACTGCGATGGGGTGCACGCTGATCTGGCCGCGCCAGACCTCGTGGCGCGGCGGGCGCGGCGGATAGCCGAAGCCGGGCGGAACCGGTGAGGGCGCGATGCTGTGCACGGTGATATCGGCGACCAGGCCCTTGAAGTCCACCCGCAGCGTCTCGCCGATCCGCCCGATAGGCGTCGTCGCGGCGGAGGCGGGGGCCGCCACGACGGCGGCGGCAGCCGACAGTGCTGCGATGAGGACCACGAACCAGCGACGCATGGCGGAAATGATTGCACAAACTGAAACGTGTTACAGCCGCTTCTCCGGTGCGGGCGGTGCGTCAGCCTTGGGCGAACTGGTCCAGCGCGGCGGCGAGGTCGGCCTCGAAGCGGTCACGGTCGACGCCCAGACCGTGCAGGACGCCGTCGCCGTCCTCGGCTTCCAACAGCGCCAGCAGGATGTGCTCGGTGCCAATATAGTTGTGCCCCAACCGAAGTGCTTGGCGGAAGGTCAGTTCGAGCGCCTTCTTGGCGGCACTGTTGAACGGGGTGAGCGCGGGCACGTCACCCTCCTCGGTGCGCGGCGGAAGTTCGACGGCCTGGTTGACGGTATCGGCGTTCACTCCTTGGCCGGCGAGCAGCTTGACCGCCAGGCCTTCGGGGTCGGCGAACAGGCCGAGCAACAGGTGGCCGGGAGTGATCTCGGTGTTGCCGGCCTCCTGCGCCTTGTTCTGCGCGACCACCATGACGTTGCGCGCTCGCGGGGTGAACCGGTTGAAGCCGTCGTTGGGGTCCAGCGCGTCGGCCTTGGGCACGAAGCGCTTCTGGGCGGCCTGCTTGGTGACGCCCATGCACTTGCCGATGTCGGTCCAGGAGGCCCCTGACCTGCGGGCCTGGTCGACGAAGTGGCCGATCAGGTGGTCGGCGATATCGCCGAGGGCTTCGGCGGCCAGCACGGCGTCGGTGAGTTGGTCGAGGGGCTCGCTGTGCACCTCTTTGATGACGTCGATGAGGTCGTCGAGGCGGACGGGGTTGCGGATCTTGGCCGGCTGCGTCATGCGTCAACTCTAGGTTGACGCCACCGCCTTCGTCAACTTGAGGTTGACGGCTACGTCCTGCGAAAACGCGGAGTCGTTTTGCTCGCGCCGTGGTGGGTATTCGACGCGCCGTTATGGGAAACAGGGTTAAAGGTCCGAGCACGCAGTCGGCGCTGCTCCGACGCGCGATCAGCTTCATTCACGAGAACGCCGACCATGACATCACACTCAACGATATTGCCGCCGCCGTCAACGTCACCCCGCGCTCGGTGCAGTACACCTTCCGGCGCCACATGGACACCACGCCGTTGGAATACCTACGCCGCGTGAGGCTTTGCCGCGCGCACCGCGAGTTGCGCAACGCCGACCCGTCCGTCGACACGGTGATGGCCATCGCCGGCCGGTGGGGATTCGCTCACGCGGGTCGGTTCAGCAGCCTCTACAAGCAGACGTTCGGGCAGCCGCCGAGTCGGACGCTGCGGGAAGCCTGAGCGTTATCTCGGGAAGAACCCGGCGCGGGTGAAGAAGCCGGGTTGCCAACCTTCGGGGCCCCGGCACAGCAGGGGACGCCCGTCGGGCGCCTGGGCGGCGGACTGCGGCTTCGGACACGGTGAGCCGATTTCCTGGACGCCGTAGAGCTGGTAGGCGGCCACCCAGAACCCGGTGTAGACCGGCGGCCACTGGTTTTCGATCCAGCGGCATTGCAGCACCTCGCCGCCGGGGCCGCGGCCGAACGTGAAGCGCTCCATGTTGGTGCAGGGCCCGGCCAGGTGGGCGTCGTAGCTCATGCCCGGGACGTCGGAGGCGTAGCGGCCTGGGCTGTCGTGATACATCAGGTCGTCGTCGGCGGATGCGGCGGGAGCCGTGGTGACGGCCAGGCCGGCGACCGCCACGGCGGCGAGGAATTCGCGAATCATCTCCACCCTTACGTTGTTCCGCCCGGTTGATCTAGACAGAGACTAGTAGGTGAGAGCGCGTTCGACGGGTGCTTTGTCGGTTGTCACGGCCGCGCTTGACGGACCGTCAGCGGGACGTCGATGCGCTCGTGTCGTCCGTCGATCCGGAACCGGTACGTGTGGTAGCCGCCGCCGGGAACGATGGGCAACACCAGCGAGGGCATGCACATGAACTTCATCGGCGCCTCGACGGTGAAGTCCGACCTGTGCGACTGCAGACGTTGTTCGTTGGGCCCGTCGGCGTCGATGATCAGCGAAAAGCTTTCGCCGATATTGTCGGCGTCGACGTCGCAGAGCACCACGACGTCGCACTGGAATGCGGTGGCGTTGGGCGCGACAGTGGTGCTCGCCCAGAAGCCGCCTTCGAGGTTGAGCATGCCGTCGACGACCTCGACGCGATTGGCGAAAAATGCCGCGGTCAGGCGCATGGGCTCAACCTACTGGATCGGGCGCTGCAGCCGGGTTGGCGGGCGTGTCAGCGTTCACACGCGACGCCGTCGTTGTCGCCGTCGAGGCCGGAACGGTAGCCGGGCTGGCCGGCGAGGATGGGTGCCGCGCCGGCCGCGCGCGCCGCGGCGCAATTGGGGTAGTAGACCGAGCCCGACGACGACGGCGGTTCGTAGAACGACTGCGGCGGTGCGGCGGCGGGCGCGGTGTCGGCCGGGGAGGTGGCGCCGTTGCAGGGCGGGCCCCACAGGCCGCGGTGGGCGTCGCGGGCTTCGCGTTCGGCGGCGACGATCGCGTCGTGGCGGCTGACGGGCCGGCCGCCGTAGACGTAGCTGCGCGCGGTGCCGGCGCGGGCGGCCTCGACGGCGTAGTCGAAGCCGTCGGCGCGCACGAGGTAGGCCAGGGTGCGGCCGTAGCGGTCGGTGCGGTCCTGGGTCGGGTCGGTCACCAGCGCGACACGCTGGCCGAGCATGGTCGACCTGGCGAACTCGGTGGCTTCTGGCCCCCAGCACTCGACGGGGGAGTTGGGCTTCTTGGTTTCCGGGGTGTCGATGCCGAGGATGCGGACGCGCAGACGGCCGCGAACCTCGTCGCGGATGTCGATGGTGTCGCCGTCGACGACGCGCAGCACGACAGCGGTGGCGTCGACGGGTTCGGCGTGGATGGCCGGCGGTGGCGGGGTCAAGAGCGTCATCGCCGCCGCGGCGATGACGGCGGCGAGGCGGTAGATCACGGTGCCCATGAGGCCAAGCTAGCCAGGGTTTCGAAGATTGGTGGCCAACAGCGGCAAAGGAGTGTCAGCGCCGGACATAACCGGGTGTGATGCATGTCACGCTAGGTGCTGAACAGCGCCGATAGGGCATCACGAAGTCGCTTAGCACGGCGAAGTGGTTTCGCTGCCCGGCCTAGGGGCAACAAGCAGGCTCGCAGGATGAGTCAGCCCGGAGAGCCCGGACGTCAGCCCCGACTAGAGAAACCTGGTCTGCAGCGCCTGGCGACGAGCCGGGATATCACACCGAGGAGATAAGAAATGAAGAAGCCATTAGTTGTTGGAGCCACCACGTTGACTCTGCTGTTCGGCGGAGCCGGTGTCGCGACTGCGACGACGTACGAAGCGCCGGCGACGACCACCACCACGGTCGCGCAGCAGACCCAGGACGACGACGACAGCGGCGACAACGGCCTGTGGGGACTGTTGGGTCTGCTGGGCCTGGCCGGTCTGATCGGTCTCAAGCGGCGCAAGGATGCCGACTACCCCGCCACCCGTGGCGGCGGCACGGTCAACAACCCGCGCGCTTAAGCATTCGCTTGACGAAGAGTTCCCCGCCGGAGCGGCGGGGAACTCTTTGTTTTTCAACTGTCAGTTCTCGCGCGGACGGTGGCGCAGATCGGTTCCGCGGCGACCGTGGTGAACGGGGTGACGATCGGGAAATCCGGGCTCACGGAGCGGATTTCGGTGCCCCGAATGATGGTGGCGAGCGCGAGGGTGGCTTCGAGCATGGCGAAGTGGTCGCCGATGCAGGAGCGCGGTCCCGCCCCGAAAGGCAGGTACTGCCAGCGGTCGCGGACCTTGGAGTTCCGCGGGCTGAAGCGGTCGGGGTCGAACTCCAACGGGTGCTGCCACAGCGCGGGATCGCGGTGCAGGGCGTAGATGCCCACCACGACCATGGTGCCGGCCTCGACGCGATAGCCGTCGACTCCGATGTCCTGCATGGCCATTCGGGCGGTCGCCGCACCCGGCGGGCACAGCCGCAACGCTTCGTGTAGCACCTGAACGGTGTAGCCAAGGGCGGGTACGTCGTCGGTTGTCAGTGCGCGTTCGCCCAGCGCGAGAGCTTCGGCGCGCACCTTGTCCTGCATGTCGGGGTGGCGGCCCAGCGCCCAGATGGCGTAGGTCAGCGTGGTGGCGGTGGTGTCATGGCCGGCCAACATGAAGACGATGAGTTCGTCACGGATCTCGTTGTCGGACAGTGCTTGCCCGGTGACGGGATCGCGGGCTGCGATCAGCGCGTGCACCAGTGGTGCGTCGCGGGTCGGATCGGCGCGGCACGCCTGAAGGATGTCGTCGGCGAGCTCGTGCAGTGTGGTGCTGGCGGCGCGTGCCCGTTGGCGTGCACGGGTCGGCAGCCAACGCGGGGCGTTGAATGGCCGAACCGCCCGATCCGCAATGTATTCGAGCGCCACTTGCAGCGAGTCAGCGATCGCCTGCGAGTGCGTATCCAGATCGACCCCGAGCACTGAGCGGCCCAGCGCCCGCAGCGTCAGCTTGCGGCATTCGATATCGAGGTTCACCTCGGTGCCGTCGACCCAGCTGTCGGCGACAGTCTGCGCGGCTTCGGCCATGTGTCCGGCGAACGCACGGACGTGCTGTTTGGTGAAGATCGGCTGTAATGCGCGTCGACGCGGTAGCCACGGCTCATGGGTGAGGTCAAAGAGATTCGGGCCGAGCACGTGGCGCATTTCTGAATGCACACGCGTCTTTTCGAGGTGTCCGCCACCTCGGCCGAGAACGTCGCGGGCACCTTGGGCCGAGGTGACGACGACTACCGTCGGCATAAGCCACTTAGGCGCCAGATTGACTCGTGTCACCGGTCCGCCCGCGTCACGCAACGTCTCCATTCCGCTGTGAAACGTCCTGACGGCCTTCAGCTGTTGCCGGTAGGGCAGGGGGTTCTTTGGTGCCAGGGGTAGTGTGCGCAGATCGGCTCGTTCGACGATTTCGACCATGGTCGGCTCCCTCGATGCATGCGAGTAGTGGCCTGGTCGAGGGTGCTGCCGCGGATGCGGTGGGCCTAGCGTAGTCGACTACTCGACCTTCTTCGGCCCTGGTCAGATACCGATTGAGCTGCGGCTTTACGCAATACGGTGACGGTGTTTGGCGTGATCAGCAGCGGGCGCGGTCGCGGTTCGTTGGTTCCTCGCGACGGAGCGAACGCCTGCGACGGCCAAACGCGTACGCACCCAGTGGGCGTGCAAGGATGACGCTTATGACTGTCGTTCTGGTACACGGTAATCCAGAAACCGAGGCGATCTGGGGCCCGCTCATCGAGGCCATGGGACGCGAGGATGTTGTGTGTCTGTCGCCGCCTGGTTTCGGTGCGCCGTTACCCGCCGGCTTCTCGGCGACCTACCTTGCCTACCGTGACTGGCTCGAAGAGGAGTTGTCGCGCATTGGCGAGCCGGTCGACCTAGTCGGACATGATTGGGGCGGTGGCCATGTGGTCAACGTGGTGATGCATCGACCGGAGCTGGTGCGCAGCTGGGCGAGCGACGTCGTCGGGCTGTTCGACCCCGACTACGTGTGGCACGACCTGGCCCAGGTGTGGCAGACGCCCGTCGAGGGCGAGAAGCTCGTGGACGAGTTGCTCGGCGGCACTGACCAAGACAGAGCCGAACGGATGGCCGCACTCGGCATACCTATGGATATCGCGCTGAAGATCGCCCCGGCTCAGGGTCCGGAGATGGGTCAAGCGATCCTGCGGCTCTATCGCTCGGCTCGTCAACCCGCGATGGCCGAGGCCGGTCGCGACCTGGAGAACGCGGCGGCAAAACCCGGCCTTTCGCTGTTAGCCACTGAAGACCCGTACATCGGCTCAGACGACAACCGGCGCTGGGCGGCGGATCGAGCGGGAGCCCGCACCGAAGTGCTCGAGGGGTTGGGCCACTGGTGGATGGTGCAGGATCCGGCCCGCGGCGCCGCGGTTCTCACACGTTTCTGGGAGTCACTCGGCTAGCGCGTACGTCGTGATGCCGGTGTGGGCGCGAGCTGAACAGCGCCGTTCAGTCCGCTGGCCGGGGCGGCTACCTTTCGCAGCCCACGCCGTCGTCGTCCCGGTCGAGATGCGGTCCGTAGAAGTCAGAGTCAGACGGGATGTTGTAGGCGCCGTCTTCAGCGGCTGCAGAGCAGTTGGCGTAGGGCTCTGCACCGGCGCCTGGCGCAAACCCAACCGCGACAGCAGCGGCAAGCAACCCGGCGGCGAAGAACGCACGAAACATCTTTACTCCAAACGATCTTGAACTGGTAGAACGTGACTTCATCCAAAGGTAGGGCGTGCCGGTCTCGAAGGAATCCGGGGTTTCCCTATGATTAGGACAGAGTCCTCAGCAACGGCTAGGTCCGTGAGGCTTCGCGACGAGGTAAGGCCAGGAGCATGCTTGCCAGTCGGTGTTAGTACTCTCGTGCTTGCTGAATTTGATTCTTGATTTCTCGGTAAGCCTGAACTCGCGCCATCACTTTGTCTGCAGCTGAATCCGCTGTCGTGGCGTTCGGCGCTGCTTCGATTCCATAAAGCAAGCCGCTCAACTTCGCGTGCAGCTCCGCCCGTTGTTCGGCGGTTTTAGCGTCCCTACGCTCATCGTGCAGCGATTTGTCGATCAGGCGCGCCTCCGTTGCGCACTTCCCAAGTAGCTCAACGCGTTCGACCCCAGCTAGTTCCAGGGTGGCGATGGTGGTCTTTGCGTCTGCGAGGATCCTACGATCGTCAGCGCCGGGCTTATCCAGAGCGGACAACTTGTCAGCAACTTTGCGAAGGGCGTGTGCTTTCTGGAAGTTGTCAGTTATTTGTTGGATGTCGGCGGTGAAGTCGATATCGCCGAGCCATCCGGTGCGAGCGGCTTCGGATGCACCGACCTGTTTTATAGCAGCGAGTGCAGATTCCACCAGCGCGGCATTTTCCGCGCCCAGCGACTCGATGCGCTGTCGCTTCTCCCGACGGGCTTTTTCTTCGCGTTCGCGTTTGGCGGCTGCTGCTCGGGCTGCCCGCTCCGCGCGTTCTCGTGCCTCTTTCGCTGCGAGGCGCCTGTCATTTGCAGCTAATGCCCAGGTGACAAAACCAATAATCGCCGCGCCCCCCGCGATCACGCCGAGCGCGATCCAAATCTCTTTCGGAATCAACGCGATGAGTACGAAGATGAAGATGATCACAGCGACGATAGCCTTAGCGATGTCGTCGGAATCTTTGCTACTCATTTCTGGGCTTTTCTAGTCGAACTACACCGCACGCAGATTGGTGCAGCATGGCCATTGAGACCAGAGCGGAAAGCATCGTTGGCGTCGCACGTGTCTGTGCGCATGGGGCCGCCGACGATTCGAGGCGTAGTCGCAGAAGCCATCGTCGAGCATGTCCGACGATGGACGACTCCCTCATGTGCGATCCTCGATGTCGATCCGAATCACACCGAACTTAATAGCAGTGTTGTGGCCATGCTAGCTCCGGACCACTGGTGTTGACGAACACACCTGCCAGCAGGGACTCACTAATTGGACGACCCTGATGATTAGCACTCTCCAACTGGACGCGTCGGTGGGAACCAAGGGCAAAGAGCGCGTATTCGACGGTGTCCGGCGTCTGCTCCCAGAGCGGATCCGTCACCCAACTCTCTGCCAAGGTGAGATAGCGCATGTAATCGGTCTCGCGCACAGTCCCTTTCGACGGGACGGTTCCCGGCGCGACGATGTGCAGCGCCGCACGGACACGTTCATCAAGCACTAAGGGGCGGGGCCGATGGGCCGTGGTAAACCCGGCAAAGTAGAGCAGCTTGGTGCCAAAGGACATGTTCAGCCCTCTGATCTTGTGAGTGCGGAGCAGCGTTCGCCAGCCGGCGGCCGCCCCGTCACTGCGGGTCGCCTCCACGATTGCTGCGATCTTGTCTGCGGCACCGTCCTGCGCCAGCACGGCGTTGGTGCGTGTTGGGCCGTAACCATTAGGGCCGAATCCCCACGCCATGGCCATAAGGAACAGCTCAACCGGGTCGCCGTGTGCTCGACCGTGGATAAAACCGCGAGCGATGCCGCCCGTAGCCTCGGAATGCGCACTCAGATCATTAAAGGCGCCCTGGTGCCTCGCAAAAGTCGCTAGCCATCGACTTGGTTTCCACTTGACGCGCTGGGCATCAACGTCATGTGCTCGGTACCGGCGGACCGACTCCGGGACCTTACTTACAAGACATATCCCCTTCTCGAAACCGCCTCGCTGCGCGGCCTTTTGCTGTGCAGCCAACGCGAGCTCTTCATGGCCGATTTCGTGATACTTCATTAGCGCTGACACAACTTCGTTTACGTCGGCAAGTTTCTCGGTCACAGCCGCGCGATTACCAACTGCGGCAGCGGCTTCGGCTGTCTCTTCTTGCAGCTTCGCCAATAGAGCAACCTCTAGTGCGCTGCCTACCAAGTAACGAGATTCGACATGCCGGCCTGACTTGCGGATGATGTCGGGAATCAAGTCGCGTACAAGCTTGTGGTCGGTCACCTAGACGGCCTCCATTCCGCACGTGCGTGCTCGGTTGCACGCGTCTGAACCGCCGCGCACGTCGGCTGCTCGGCGCCCGGCGGTTTCGCGAACCATCATCGAGCTAGCCGTTTGGTTCCGAAGACGTAGCTGTCCTGTGGGCAGCCTTCTCTGCTGCCCGCATCGACTCGCTGGCGTGATACTGCTCGGCCTCGGCTGATTCGGTGAATTCGAGTAGGTTGCCAGCTATTTCGACCAATGCGTTCTTGACCTCGGCCGGTGTGGCGTAAAAGTACTCACGCCGTAGATTTACCCTATTGACCCGGTTGTGTGAGAAGCGTTGATGGAGTTTCGTTTCAACACCGACCGCGTCTTCTGAGAAGAACAGGGCGTGCACGTCGAACCCAAAAGGCACTGATGCGTCACCGAGCTCACGCACGCGCTCGAACGGCTCAAGTCGTCTCGTCATTCCGATTTTCACAATTTTCGGCCCGAACGATCCGAGGTTGCTTATAACGTAGACGTAGCCCGCCCGTATGTTCGCGGCGCGATAGTCATTCGCGGCGATGCTCTGGTCGATCGTCGCTATCTTGTCGGCCAGTTCTGTTCGCTCATCTTCGTTTTCGTCTCCTGCTAAGGCTTGCAGGACGTTCATGTAATGCGTCCGCTCCTTCTCAAGACGGTCGCGCTCGGCTTTCAGTTCCCGCTGAGCTTTCTCTTCCTCCCGGAGGCGGGCACGCTCCTCCCGCGCGGCCTCGCGCTCTTCTTGGACCTTCATCTGATAGTCAGCAGTCAGCTCAAGCTCTCGCAGTCGAAGTGCGTGATATTCAGGGTTTATGTGCATCTCCATCATCGACGCATATCGCGCAATGGATGCTGCGGCACCGGCCAGGCGTTTCTCCGCAGCGCGGAGGTTGCCGGCCTTAACGTAGCGGAGACAGTTCTCCGCTTCAGCGTTGTACGCTCGCAGCATCAGCTTTGAAAGGTCGGCAGTCATTTTGCGCCCTTTGGCAAGTGAGTTGTCGAACGTGAAGCGTGTTGATGCTTCGATCGCGCGGCCGTCTGTGATGAACGCCTTGACGTCGGCTTTGATCGAGGCGAGTGCGTCCTGATACTCGACGGCGTTCTCTAACGGATGCCGATAATTATAGATACCGATGTCATGCATCGCTTCTACATCGCGCTTCAAGGCCTCGATTTCGGCTAGCGCATCTTCGAATTGCTCCCGCAACGACAGGCCAGCGGGCCCGGGATCCGCCATTGACCCATTGCTGAACTCGGGCTGAACCATCACCGAATCCCGCGAGCAGTGCTGATCGGCTTAAGCGCGAAGGCATTCTTGGATACCTGAGAGCGCATGTGCGCCAGTGTTTGCGCTGGATCTACGTTCCGCAAATCGAATTGCGAAAATTCCTCGCGGTCCGCCGCGGCCGCGATCAATGGGAAGGTTTCGGGCAGCCCGGTTGCGGGATTTAGCGTTTCTGTTACGACCTTCAACGAAACGGTTTGAATACGCCCGTCGCGATCGCTCTCGAACACTTCATGAAACGTGCGAATCGCTACCGCGGCAACAGCACCGTTATACCGCTCCCTCTGTTCCTTTTGGCTGCAGGGTATCTCGCGTGTTTCATCAGATGATGCAACATACTTGTACGCCTTCACTGCCGGTGCTTCCGACGGCGGGAGGACGTCGACCATAATGTCCAGTTCTTTCAGTTCAGCGTCGAATTCCCACTCGTAGCCGACGTCGAACGCCTGAGGGTATGCAGAGTTGCTCAGGACAAGCCCAACGTATTCGTTGATTGCTTCTGGATCGCTTGCAGCGAGCGCTGTCTTCAAGGCTTCAAGCTTCTCGTTTGCCTCTGCTACTTCGCGCTCCCGCTCTGCGCACTCTGTTTCATATTGGGCAACAGCCGCGGCGAGTTGTTCCGCGCGGCGCTCATCAGCGGCCGCGTGTTTTTCTACGAGCTCCGCATTCTTGGTCGGTAACACCTCCTGCACATAGTGCGCCCACCGCCGGTGTTCTTCAGTCCATGCGGCGTGGGCCTGGGCGTGCAGTTCTGCATGCCTCCCGCTCTTGAACAGCTTGGACAGACCAGTGGGCGCCGGGGGGGCGACGAACGTCGGTTCAGGCGGCGGTGATTCCAGTCTGGGTGGCGGAAGCGTCTTCTTCAGGTCTTCTCGGGGGAAAGGAGGATGGACAGCGACCTGCTTGAGGGAGTCGATGTCAACGTAGTCATCGACCTCAAGCGTGGCGGCGAGGATGGAATCGATTTGTTCGAGTACATCGACAGCCTCCGCGGTCTTTACTTCAGCGGTCGCCGCCTTCAGCGCCTTCTCCGCGCGTATTGATTCTGCAGTAAGGCGCGCCTGACGGCGCTCGGCCGCGGCGACCTCACGCTCATACGCGCGTTGTGCCCGCTCTTGCTCACGAATGGCTCGGTTATAGGCCTGGACAGCGGCGGCGTGTTCGCGACGTTGCCGCTGCTCAGCCAATCGCTGCTGATGTTGAAGTTCCGCAAAAAACCCACGCCGTGTCCCCACAAATCGGATGTTATCGGCGAACGGTGCATGATAGTGGCGTGTTTAGGCCTGCACCGAGCGTCTAGTGGGTTATGCGGACGGGCGGCGTGGCGACACAAATCTTGAGCCGCCCTCATCGAGGCAGCATGATTGCTGACGGTGAAGCATCAGGCTGAATCGCGCGCCACGACGTGTGCTACCCGAGCGATTAAGGATATCCAGACGCCGAAACACAGCCCTTTTGGGCGCTACCACAACGACAGCGACAGGATGGACGTCAAACCCCTCAAGCATCATGCTGCGCGAGCCACGCTTGCGTGTACCGACCCACCCGCAGGGCTTCCACTCGGACACGGATAACGGCGGGAACCTGAGCAACTGCGGACACGCCGACTGCGACTGTACGGAGTTCGATGAGGATGTGTGAGCTGTAGCGCAGCTGAACTGCACAAACGCTGGTGCGCGATACTGGGATTGAACCAGTGACCTCTTCCGTGTCAGGGAAGCGCTCTCCCGCTGAGCTAATCGCGCCAGAACCTACATTGAGGTGGAGACGGGAATCGAACCCGTGTGCACGGCTTTGCAGGCCGTTGCCTCACCACTCGGCCACTCCACCGCTGGGCTTTGATGCCACTGCACCTTCGAGCGGATGACGGGATTCGAACCCGCGACCCTCACCTTGGCAAGGTGATGCGCTACCAACTGCGCTACATCCGCGCGCCACGAACGACACGTCGCCCGTCGCGAAGCACGACCTTAGTCGACGCAAGCGTACCTGCACAAATCCCGAGATGCCGTCGTCGCGTCGGCACTCGGGTCATCCACCAGCCTAGCCGTTCTACGTCGCGCCGAGCCGAGAAACGCTGCCCCGTACCGCCATCCCCGATCGTCGCGCCGGCGCCCGAGCGCTGCAGAATCCACCCCGAATACCCGCCATCAAAACAGCTCCGCCAATTCGGGTCGGTAGCCTCGAACGTGCTAGTCTTCGACGTCGTTCGGCCGTAGAGTCGAGCATCCCGGTCTCGTAGCTCAGCGGGAGAGCGTCCGCCTCACACGCGGAAGGTCACTGGTTCGATCCCAGTCGGGACCACCAGGTCAGAGGGTGTTTTCAGAATCCGGTGTTATGCCGGTGTTATCCCGTAGAACTTCTCCCGTAGCCACCGTCCGCAGAGCCTCGGCAAGCGCGGTCGCCTCGGCGGGCGTCAGGTAGTCGGTGGGGTCGAGTCCGGTGATGCGCACCAGGTGCTCGGCGTCGGCCCCGATGGCGGTGTTGTCGCCGATGAACTCCGCGACGTCGATGCTGGCGTTGGGTGATCGGCGGGTGATCGTGATGTTCGTCATAGCTGGCAGACTACGCGCCCGAAAGCCGTTGGTCCACAACGCTTTTCATTTCCGGTTTTCGGAATCTTGTTCCGGATACCGGAGACGCGCCGCCGGGCACGGGCACTTGTCGGTCGGATAGTCGCTGCCGCAGAACCGGCACCGCACCCGCTGGCCGACCGCCTTCCAGTTGCGGCGACCCTTGGTCATCGCGGCTGCCCGGCCCCGTACGCGTTGGTCTGGCGCTTGACGTCACGCGCAACCTGTTCGTCGGTGGACGCGTTCGGGAACACAAAGCTCTGGTTGAACGTGTTGCCCTGCTGGCCCTGCGGACTCTGCGGCTGAGCCTGAGACTGCGCCGGGTCGCCGCCGTGGCTGTTCGGCATCGGCGCCTCCTGCTGGCCCGCCGACACCGGAATGGATGGCCGCGACCCGGCGAACCCGCCCGCAATCCGCATCAGCAGGTTGTTGCTCAAGTCGGCCATCTGCGAACCGCCCGGCGTGATCGTGTCGATGGCACCCTGAGCCAAGATGCCCGCGCTTTGACCGGCGAACGCCGCCGTGCGGTTGAGCAGCTGCACCACCATCTGCGCCGCCGCAGCTGCGGCCTGACCGCCGAACGGCGCACCGGCGGTACCGGCGGCGCTGATCGCGCCTTGGATCGCGCCCATGGGCAGCCCGCCCAGGCCCGCGAACCCGCCGCCGCTGGTCTGCCAGCCACCCTGGCCCGGCGTGTGGCCCTGCACCGGCGGTGGCCCCGGCAGCGGCCCGGTGCCTTGGCCGGTGGCGAAGCTCGGCACACCCAGACCGGGTGTCGTCGGCCCCCCAGGTTGCCCGAGCGCCGGTGACGGCAGCCCGGTCGGCATCCCCGCGCCGGGCAGCGTCGAACCGCCGCCGCCGGTGAACCATTCGGGATGGGCCTGGAACGTGGCGGGCCACGCCTTCGGGCCTTGTCCCCGCAACACGTTCTCGGCTGCGGCGATCTGCTGGGCTTTGGTGGCCAGATCGGCGCGCGCCGGTGCGCCGTGCGGCTTGAACGCATCCCACGTCGACTGCTTGAACTGCAAACCGCCGAAGAACCCGTTACCGGTGTTGGCTGCCCAGTCGCCACTGGACTCCGCGCCCGCGATGGCGTCCCAGTTCGCACCGGAGGTGCCCTGCCCCGAAGGCGTGAACGCGGGACCGCCGAAACCGCCTGCGCCGCCCGGCCAGTTGGTGACGAACACCGGCGTCGCGCCCGAAGAGAACGCAGCCGACATCGACATCGGCCCGGTCCCCGGCTGGCCGTTGAAATGGGCGTCGATGTGGTTCATGTGACCTTTGGCGGGGAACCCGCCACCGCCGGGATACTTACCCTGGTTACGCCAGATGGTGTACTTCAGCCCGAGGGGTCCGGCGTTGGCTTGAAGAAAGCTGTTGATCTCGTCGCCCACCGCCATCTGGTCTGGACCGATGGGAATGTCGATGGACAGCCCGGCGTCGTGAGTTCCCTTGGCGGTGTTGTTATCTCGGCTACCGCCGATCTTCCCGCGAATCTGGTCGCCCCAGAACTTCTGGATCAACGCAGCGGCCATCCGCGACTGCGGGCCGGACGCCACACTGCCGGTGTCGTTGAGGATCGACGGCATACCCACCGACGAGAAGTCGACCGGGCCTATCGGCGAACCCACGTTGCCGCCCAAGGGTGTTGGACCCATGGCTGACGGCGTCACCATGTGGGCGGCTCCGAGCGCACCTGTGCCAGCCAGCATTCCGAAGATGCCGCTACCGGCGCTACCCGGCTTGTATCCGGCGTTGACCTGCGCGGCACTCAGTGCGCCCACGGCGGGCGCGAACGCCAGGCTGGCCAAAAAGCGCACCAGGTTGTCGGCTAAGCCCGGTAATCCCTTGGAGAATCCCAGGTCTCGGTCCAGCGCCGCGCCCACCTGTCCGAGGCTGTCGGCCAGTGTCCTCAGCTTCGGAAGGCTCTTCTCCATCGCGGAGATGTGCTCTTCGATGGCCCGTTGCTCGGCGTCGCGGACCCGCTGCTCGGCGTCGAGGACACTGTTTCTGGCCCTTAACAATTCGAGCTGGTCGGCGTTACCCACCGCTTTCAGGTTGATTTCGCGCAGCCGCGCCTCTTCCAGCGCGCGAAGTGCCCGTGCCACATCGGGATCACTGCTGAGCGGAGACGACGCCGCGAACCGTGACGGGTCCACGAACGGTGCGCGGGTCATTTCTTTGGCGACCGCATCGCCCGCCGACGACGACGAAAACGACGGCGGCATGGTGAAACCGGGCGGCAAGCCCAGCGGTGGCCGGTCGATGCTGCTTTGGCCCAAAGCGCCGCCGACGCCGGGGGCACCGGGTGTCTTGGGGATCGACCGCCCGCCGCGCGGGTCGCTGCCGCCGCCGGGCAACAGGTTGCCGAGCGCTTCCAGCGCCCGCAGCTGCGGCGACAGGCTCGCTATCGTCGCCACCGCGTTGGCGATTGATTCCATGGCCGGTGCGGTGCGTTCGGTGGCGTTGGCGACCTTCTCCATCACCGGCCCCCAGATGGTGAAGAACGGCGAAATGTCGCTGACCACATTGGCTATCGTCGGCATGACGTTCGCGAGCGTGTCGGCAGCGTCCACGATCATCGGCATGATTTTTTCGCCGACCGGTGCCAGCGCCAGGAACGTGCTCGCTAAATCCTTTGTGATGTCCCACAGTTGACCGACCGCTGTGATCCCACGCGAAATCCATTGTTCCAGTTCGCCGCTGGCGCTGATGTCGTTGATCCACTGGCCGAACTCCTGCGCGGCGTTGGCCAGCCCCTGCGCCAGCTGCGGCAGGAAACCCGTTGATACGCGGGCTATCTCGACTATGGCGTCGGTGAACGGGGCGACGGCCGGCCCCAACGCGTCGAACGTCGCCACCAAATTGTGCCCGATCTCATCCAGTGCTGCCAGGGTTTTCGGCGTCTGTAGCTGCATAGCGAACTGACCGAACATGTTGTTGAGCGCGTTGGCGATCCCGGTCGTCGTGGCCTGAATGGTCGGCAAGAGCGTGTTGGCAAGCTCGCTGATGAGCGGCCCCACACCCGCGAAGAGTGCTTGTTGCGTCGACAGTCGCAGCCGGTCGAACTCGGGCACAAGGTTTCTGACGCTCATCGCGGCAGCCTGCGCGGCAGGCGACAACCGCTTAATGGCCTCGGCGAACTTCTCCGGATCGCGAATGTCTTCGATCGCGTCACCAAATCCACTGAGGCCCAACGCAAGTGAACCGATCCCGGCACCGGCGGCAGCGGTAACTCCGGGGAACACGCCGATCACTCCCGACAGAGTGCTGAGGGCACCGGTCAAACCGGTGGCTAACGGCACCAGCGCCGCGATCCCGGCAGGCCCAACAGCCCTACCCAGACCGCTCAAGTCACGCCCCAAACCGGCCAGCCCGCCCACCGCGCCAGCACCGTTGCGGCCCAGCCGGTCCCGGTCACGCTTGACCCGCAACCGCTCAGCACGGTCGGCCTGCTGCTGGGCAAAGCGAATCTGCTGCTGTTGGAATCGGATTCGGGCACGGCGCTCCGCCTCGATGCGGCGAAGTTCGGCGTTGTGATCCCGCTGGCGCTTCGCCTCGATGTCGCGTAAGCCGTCCAGCCGGTCCTTGACCCGGTCCTGCTCGGTGCGGGTGAGCACCCTGATCGCGGCCAGGTCATCTTTGCGCTGGCGCGCCAGATCGTCTGCTACCGAACGGTTTCCCTTCGACACCGTGTCAATGACGTTGCGTTCGTAGTCGCGCGCGATGTCGACCCCGGTGCGGTCGAACGTCTGCTTAAGGTCTTTCGCGGTGCGGCGCAGGGCACGACGCTCAAGGTCGGTGAGTACATTCAGCTCAATGTTGTTGCCGGGCTTCTCACTTGCCATTTACAGCCCGCCTCCAAAGTGAATCTGGGTCTGACCGCGCGGCGCGAACTCCGGCGTCGGCGACTCGCCACCGGTGCCGAACTCTATGAAGCTCGACTTCCAGTCGGTGGCCACCACCTTGGTCGCCGGTAGCCGGTTGTGGTCGTGGCGGGGACGCACGTGGATACTGTCGCGGTAATCGCCCTCATCGACCGGGGCGACCGCCCGCCAGTAGCGGCGGGCGTCCTCGGCCAGCTCGCGGTTCGCGGCGGCGATGGCGGGCCTGCCCTCGTCGCGTAGCTTGTCGGCCAACAGGTTCTCGATCTGCTGACGGTTCTGCTTCACGCGTACCCGTGCCATCAGTTCACCGCCTTTGCTGTCCGAGTTTGCTGGTTTGCTGGAATCGACGGGCGGGGACCAGATTTCTTCGTTTTTCTGTTTTCGCCGTTTTTCGCGATAGATAGATCGGTCTGGCGGGGGTGGAACGGCCCTCTGACCAGCCAAAAAGCAGCGTCGCGCCCGACCGCCCTAATATCCGTTCCGATTGACCCTAATATCCGTTCCGGACCGCCGACGCTCATACCGTTTGCTGACAACGGGCCAGTGTTTGCTGGAATCATGGTGGCACCTCAGTCTTCCACGTCGAAGAACTTCAAGGCCGCAGGACGGGGCCGGGTGTCCAGCCCGTCTTGGCGACCGCCGCGACTAGCGTTACAGTGCTTGCAACTTGGTCGGCAGTTACTCCGAACAAACATCCCCTCGGCCCAATCACGAACCGGCACAACGTGATCAACGGTGTCGGCTACGCCGGTGCAGCCGGGCAAGCGCAGGCGGCACAGCGGACCGTCTTCGGTGAGCACCTGGAAGCGCAGCTTCTTCCACCGTGCCGAGCCGTAGAGCTTGCGGTGTTCCGGTTGCATTGCCATCTCACGCCACCTGCCCAATCGCCTCAACGACAACGTGGTCGATGTTCCCCTCGAAATCTCGGTTGATCTGAGACCCACCGGAAACCCGGTACCTTTTACCCTCGTATTGCAGGTAGTCGTTGGACGTCATCGTCAGCGTCACCGGCAGATCGGGCCGCACGGTGCACCTGACGCGCACGGCGACGACGGTGGTCAAGTCCGTTGTCTGCGTGGCTGACAACGTGCGAAAGACACAGCCTCCCACCGCCGTCACGCTCTCGTCCGGTGTGGGCACGTTGACCCGGTCACGTGTAGCGCCAGCGGTGACCTTGACGAACTCGACTACCTGCGATCCTAGTGGGTCAAGCATGATTCACCTCGAAACCTGTTGGCGCGGGCAATCGCCATCTTGGAAGCACCCTCGGGCAAAATTCGTCATGCATGACGAATTTGATGCTGTTGGCGGGTGCGACATTTTGTCGCACCCGATGGTGGACGGGCCGAGCCGGGGAAACCGAAGAGAACCCGGCTCGGCCCGGTGCTGCCGCCTGTACCAGGGTGCTTCCTTCACCCTCGGCGGCGCACGGTCCGCACCCGCCGCCAGCGACACGAGAAAGGCACGGCCCACACGTTCTTTGGTCATTCATCATCGTCTATCGGCCTGCCGACGAACCGGCCACGTTGCGGCGAACGCGTGACGGCGGCGCGGGTTTCACGCGCCAGCTGGTCGCGCACCCGGCGTTCCAGCAGCGCCCGGTCGGCTGCCCACTGGCTGTGTAGCCGTCGATCACGGCGCGCCTTGGCGGTCGCGTCGTAGAATTCCACCCGCCGGTCACGCATCGCCGTGTGCCTCGCGCCGGAACCTTTCGCCGCCTTCAAAGTTCGCGGCCTTGTCGCGGTAGCTGCGGACCTCCATGTCGCCGTCGACTTGTTCGGCGTCGGCGAGCATCACGTCCGCTGCGCTCAGGCCACGGTCAACGAGCGCGCGCTGACGGTCGGCCCGCGCCTTCAGCGCAGCCCGCCGCGCGGCAGCCTGCGCCTTCGCCTCGGCAGCCTTGGCCTTTTCGTCTTCCAGCCGTTGGCGCTCGCGTTCACGCTCGACGGCCCACTGTTGTTCACGTGCGGCGAACATTTCGGCAGCCAGATCACCGGTGACACAGCGGAACCCGATGGTGTCGAGTTCGACCTGACCGGCCAGTTGCCGCGCCAGATCATCGACGCTGCTGCCGAATCCTTCGGCGACGAGTTCGTGAAGACGGATCAAATCGCCCATTGCACTGTACCTTTCGTCATTTCGACCCAGCAATCCCGGTTGGCTGACCCGTCCAGATGTATCCAGCGATCCAACGTTTCCGCATAGCGGGCGGAAACACCGCAGACCGGACACGTCCGCTGGTACTCGTTCAAGATCGCGTCACGCCGCCGACAGTGCGCGCACCGCGCGTGCCCGCCGCAGCGACCGTTCGCCGCCAGACGGCGGTGCCTGATCGCGGTGTCACTGGCCGCGACGGGTACGTCCATAGCTGTCCACCGCCTTCCGTTCGAACACCCACTGAGAACCGGCCTTGCGGCCCCCCAGCTTCGCCGCTGCCTTGCGAACAGCGCGCGGGCTGATACCCAACAGCGTGGCGACTTCGGCGGCGCTCAGCAACGTTTCGGTACCGGGGTCGGAACCACCGCCGCCAAGCTGTTCGTCCACCCACGCCAGTAGTTCCGGCGGCATCGGCTTGCCGAGCTTGTCGTACGCGTCGAGCGCGATCCGCGCGCAATGGGCGGCGGCATTCACCACAGCCCCCGATTCCCGGCCCCCAGCGCCACGCTGACGGACGAAACCGGCCATCCGCGCATGGTTGGGTCGATCCGGCGTCGGCGGTCGGCAGCGGGCCACTGTTCGGGCGGCCTACGGTTGGCGCTGCCGCGTTTGCTCTTCAGAAGTTGTTGGCGCGCAGCGGAACCAACTGTGTCCAACCGTGTCCCTATATATGTCTGTAGGACATACTTGCTGCTTACAGGCTTGGCCTTGGACATAGATGCTGGTCTGCGGTGTGCACGCCACCAAGTGTGTCCAACGTGTTTGCGAGCCATGGGTTGGGTGTAAATGCGTGACGTGCATCTATGTCCAACACCAATGTCTCTACCTGTAACTATGTCCCTGAGATACATATAGGGCCACACTTGGACACAGTTGCCCGCCCCGAACTGGCACGCATAACGGCGTTTTCCGGCGATGGGTTTGCTCATGGCAGCCGCCAGTACGTCTTGAACGCGTTGGTCACAGGGTCGGCCCCGGTGTCGATGACCACGCGCAGCCGCAGGCGTGCACGCCGCAGCGTGCGCGGTTTGATCTTGGCCGCGTCGGCATCGAGCTTCACCTGAGCCGAGTCCATCTGCGGCCAGTTCATCGTGAGGTATTCGCGCAGCCAGTTGGTTGCCGTCGTCAACGCTGAATCGTCGTCGCCGTCGTTGGCCTGTTCATGTGTGTCGGTGACCCATTCACGGATGGTGCGGTCAGTCGTCGTGACGTAGTCGAGCCTGCCCACGGTGCCGTCGTCGTCCTCGGCGGGTTCCCACCTGTCCACTGCGGTGACCCGATACATCGCGGCACGCACGGGTTTGGTGACGTTGGCCTTGTCCGGCCCGATCACCATGAAGTCGGTATCGTCGTCGCGCACCGCGAACAGTGTCATCCGCGCTTTCTTGCGTAAATGCTGGGTGGCACCGTACCGTTCGCGCACATCGCCGGTAGCCAGCCGGTTGGTCGGCGTGAGGAGAATGATGCCCGCGTCGGTCTTGGTGGCAAGGTCGGTCCACGGTGCCAAAGCCCTTGCGGCGCTTTGCGAATCGCGGACAACCATATCCATTGCCAGGGTGTCTAGCCAGGAATCGACAACGATCAGTGCCGGTTTCGGGTCCATCTCGCGGATGAGGTCGAAGTCGCGGGGAAAAACCGGCGCACCTGAACCGTCGGCTTCCGAGCAGATCACCCGCACCATGTCGAGGTCGGCCCCGGCGACCTCTAGCCGTGGCAGCACTATGGTCGACCAGTCCTCTTCGGTGATCGCAGCCAGTAGGACATGCTGCGGATCACGCTTGGGGATACCGACATCCGGTAACGGGGTCCCTGTGGTGACGGCGGCGACGACGCGAATATCGAACAGCGTCTTGCCGATACCCTCGTCGCCGCACAATACGGTCGGAGCACCGCGCGGAATCCACTTGTTGGCCAGCCACCGCAACCGCGCGGCAGGCTTGAGGTCGGCAGCGCGCCACAGCTTTGGGGTGCTGATCTCCGGTGTCGTGCCGCGCTCCCATTGTTTTCCGTACTCACTGTTCATTGGCGGGGTTCCCTCTTCCCGGCTTCCAGTCCCGACCGCAGTGAGGCTTTGACCGATGCTTCGCCGTCGTCACGTATCAGTCCATTGATCTGGCACGCGGCCCACAGTTCCTCTTTCACAAGGCGTTCCGGCACTTCGCCCATCGCGACCAACTGGCCGAGGTTGAACGCTGACGTGTTGGCCTGCTCGTTGCGGCCTCCGCGCGCGGTGTGGGCCAGGGTGTTGCCCTCGTCGGTTAGCGCTTTAAGTGCCCGCGGCGTCACGTTTTTGACGGTTCTGCGTTGTACGTTGCGCCACGTGGCTTGTCGTTGTGCGCGTTGTGCGCGCCGCCGTTCCAGTTCGGCAACGTCCTCGGGATGCGCCTGCTCCCATGGGCGTACTCCATCACCGCCCGGCAGCGCCGCACCCTTGGGTGCGTACGGCCTATTGGCACGAACCGCGCCGATGAAGTCACCGGCTGCTGTGTCGGGGTAGTCGGTCAGCCACGGACAGTCACACGCCACGCACTTGCCGGTGATCCAGCCGGGACACGGCTGCTCTGCGTCGTCAGACGTGTTATCCTGCATGTGTTTCTTCTTTCGTGCAGCAGGCCCCCTCGGCGATTACTCGCCAAGGGGGCCTGTTGTTTGTATGTGCGGTTGTGGTTTTGCGGTTAGGCGGTTTCCGTCCTGTCGATGGATGTGCGGTCCAGCTTGTCGAGCGCAGCCGAAAGCAACTGCGATAGTGCGCGGACATCGTCGTCCGTAAGGAACATCTCCCGGTCGTCTCCGGTCAAAACAACTGTGCCTATGTCTGATACGCACACCCGGTCAAACATGTAACCGGTACGCCGTCGTGGGGATGCAATCGTGAACCCTACGGGCGGTTCTACCAGCGTGTCGTAATCCCTTGAGACACTGCCGTCGGAGTAGTCGCAAACACGTTCAACCCAATGCAGTTCTTGCATTGTACGTCCTTTCCTGTTGTCGCTCAGGCGGTTACGTCGTCCCGCAAAGCCTCGGCGACCCAGGCGCGTTGGCGAATGGCGCACCACGGCGGCATCGCTATTCCGCCGGTGACGGCTTCCTCGGCAGCTTGGTCGATGACTGCATTGACCCAGTAACCTGATGGTTGGTCCCATATGCCTTGAGTCGGTTCGCATTCCTTACCGTCCACACCTATGCAATCGTCCGTGTGGGGAGTCTTGATCGTCGTGCGTGTTCCCATTGGGTGTCCTTCTTTCGGGTGTGCCTCAGTGTGTTTCGCCCCCGCTGAGGCATTCGGGGGAGCGAGTCACTACCGCGCACCACCGGGCCGTACCGCGATCTGTTGTTTGAGGGCTTCCACGTCGGCTCGTTCGATGCGGATGACGCGGGAACCCTTGATCTGGTAGGCGGGTAGCGTGCCGTCGTCAATGCGACGACGGATAAACATGGTGCTCACATTGAGAATGCGTGCAGCAGTGCGGATGTCGACGGGTGGAACCGTCCGTTTGATGTTGGTGACGCTCATAGGGTCCTGTATACGAGCGCCTACGGACGACCGGTAGGGGATACTGTGATCCCGGAGTGCCTGCCACACTGGCCGTTGGGTTCGCGCAGCGCAGATGGTGTGTGCGCTACGTGATCTCGGATTGCAACGTGTTCTTATTCCGACGTCGTCGCCAGCGCCGACAGCGCCTCGGCCACCGCGATATCGCGGCCACTGACCGCGTTCTGATAGGTCATCGACGCCTTGACCGTCGTGTGCCCGAGCCGCTCCATCGTCTCCCGTAGGGAGCCGACCCGCGCGGCCTGCGTTCCCGCGAAGTGCCGCAGATCGTGGATCGCGGGCTTGGGCTTGGTCTTGCCGTCGCGGCCAATGGCTTTCAGCGCCGCGTGGAAGTAGCGCCTAAATGTCTTGTCATTAAGGTGGCAGCTGCGCTCGGCGGGGAACACCAGCGCATCGGGTGCGACATTTGTCGCAGATGCCAAGTGCGCCAAGATGACTGGCCGGATATGCGGCGGCGTGACCACGGTTCGCACCCGGTGCGTCTTGGGCGTGTCGATGATGCATTCCGGCTTGTGCACGACGGCGCGGCCCACGGTGATGATCGCGGCCTCGTCATCGAAGTCTTTGCGGCGTAGCTCGGTGACCTCGCCCCACCGCAGCCCACACCACGCGGAGATCAACACCAGCGCCTTGTAGCGGGGGTCGATAGCGTCGGCCAGCGCGGCGACCTCGCCCACGTCGAGGATCACCGCTTGCTTTTTCGCGGTGACGCTGCCCGCCCCGCGTATCTGCGCCGGGTTGGTGTTGATGTGCCCATCGGACACCGCCGTCGCCAGCATCGAATGCAGCAGCCCGTAGGCGTGCGACCGATAGGTGGGCCGGTCGACCAAGGTGTTCGCGTACCAGGATCGGACGGCCTGCGGCGTGATCGCGGCGATGGGGATTTTGGCGATACTGGTCGGCTTGATGTGTTCGTTGAACAGGCTCTCGTAGTGGCCCTTGGTGCGCGGCCTGAGTGGTTGGCCCCTGACGGTGCGCTGCTCGATCCACTGCGGGCCATACAGCGCCAGCGTCACCCCCTTGGCGGTGGCCCGGTCGGCGGGCGGCGTCCACGCGCCCAAGTCGATGAGTCGGCGCTCGGACGCTAACCAATGCGCGGCGTCGGCTTTGCGCCCGAACGTGCTCGGCGCGTTGTGGCGCACCCGGTCGGGGCCGATGTAGCTTGCGTGCCAGCGTTTCGGGTGACGCCGACCGCTGGGACGGACCCATCCCCAGCCCCGGTGTCCCTGTTTTCCAGCCATGCCAGTGATGTTATCCGTGTGTTATCCAGCCTGTATATGGCCGCGTATGGCCGTTAACTCACGTGACCGCCGATTAGGTCGGTGACCTGCGGCGATAATCCCTCTACCTGTGACAAGCAAACGCCACGCGATCTAATTCGATCCCAGTCGGGACCACAGAATCCTCAGTCCAAGACCGGGTCCTGCTCGTCCTTGGGGCGGCGTTTGGCCCGTCGGCGCACGCTTCATCACGTGACACTCTGATCCGCACCGTTTCGGTCGTGGGGACGCGATCGTCGACCAACCTGGCGGCGGTCGGCTGTCTCATCGTCGCAGCCCACCTCGGCGCGCGCGTTCGGCGAACGCATCGAGTGCCGCGATGACCTCTGGCGAGCGCCACACGCGGCTGCGTGGTCCCGAGCTCGTTTCGATGGTGATGCCCGCCGCTGACAAGGGTTCGAGGTATCGGCGTGCGTGCTTCGACTCGATACCCAGTTCCTCGGTCAGCAGTGCCGTATTGATGACCGGGCGACGCAGTAATAGGTCGGCGATCTGCCACACGGCTGAATCGCTGCGTGCACTGATCTTGTCGTTCCACTTTGCCCGCACGGCGTGCAACTCATTGACCAGCTCACGACCGTTGAAGACTGCAGCGACAGCCGCCTCCGACATGCGGCGCACGATCGGTGCGGAGTCGCCCTCGCGGTAGGCGGTCAGCGCCGCAAAGTAGCTGTCGGTGTCTGTCAGCAGTCCAGCCGACACCGGCACCGTCACATTTCGTGTTAGTCCTTTGCGGCGCAACATCGCCTGAATCAGTGCTCGGCCGGTGCGACCGTTGCCGTCGGTGAAGGGGTGGATCGTCTCGAATTGCGCGTGTGCCAACGAGATCTGGGGGAGGGCGGGGATATCGTCGCGCTGGGCGAAGCGGAGCAAGTCGTCGATGGCTTCCACAACGCGGCTGTGGTGCGGAGGTACGAACATGGCGCCGCGCGGACCATGGGTGCTTCCGCCGATCCAGACTTGCTCTTTGCGCCACCGACCGGCGGATTTCGGGTCGACATCGCGCATAAGGGCCTCGTGCATCGCCAGGATCGCGTCAGCGTCGATGTTGTCCGCCAGGTTGATCGCGGCGACCATCGCCGCGGTGTTGGCGACGATGACCTTGGCGTTAGCGGTCGTCTTGGCCCCTGGCAGCTCGGCCTCGGCAATGGCGCGTACCGATGCCGTCAGGTTTTCGATGGTGGAGCTGGCTGACGATTCGGTTCGCAACAGCACCGATGAAAACGGCACGGTACCACCGCCGACCTCAGCGTCGAATCGAGTGACCTCGCGGCTGGCGTCCTCAGCGTCGGCGAGCACGTCGGACGGTAATTTGACAGCGAGATCCGCGATTTGCGCGCTGATCGCCGCGTTATAGCTGCCTTGTTGTCGCTGTGCCGCCCGCACATACGATGCGGCAGGGGAGGCGTCCCAGGGCAGCGTCTCGTACTGGACGGCGTGGCTGCCAAGCGGGTCCATCCCGGAACTTTACACCCAGATACGTGACTAAGTGGGTGTTAGTGTCGCGGCAACACCCACTTAGTCGGCGTCGACGCGGCGAACATCAAGCGCGCAGGAGCGCGCAAGAGGCCTCACCTACTCGGTCCGTGCCAGGATTTCCCGCACCAAATCCATACTGGTTCCCGGATGCAGGAACGCGAACCGGCCGACGGGCTCACCCTCCCACTTGGTCGGCGGAATGAACGCCACCTGGTCCTGGTGCAAGCCCTGCGCCCACGCGGTGTAGTCGTCGGGACCCCAGCCGAGCCGGCGAAACAGCACCACCCCGAGGTCGGGTTCGAGAATCAACTCCAGCTGCGGGGCCGCGTTGATCAGCTCCGCCGTCTCGCGGGCCAGTGACGCCGCGACCTCGATGGCCTCGCGGTATGCCCCGATGCCGTGCACCGCGAGCGAGAACCACAGCGGCAGCCCGCGCACCCGCCGGGTCAGGTGGTAGGCGTAGTTGGCGGGGTTCCATTCCTCGCCTGACACCTTGATGACATCCAGGTACGACGCGTCCTGGGTATGGGTGGCCCGGGCCAGTTCGGGCTCGCGGTAGAGCACCGCGCAGCAGTCAAACGACGTGAACAACCACTTGTGCGGGTCGAGGATGAACGAGTCCGCATGTTCGAGGCCTGCGTATTTCGGCTTCAGCGAGGGCGCGAACACCCCGGCCCCGCCGTATGCGCCGTCGACGTGCATCCACCAGCCGCGTTCGCGCGCAATCGCGCCGACGCCGGCCAAGTCGTCGATGATGCCGGCGTTGGTGGTGCCCGCCGTGCACACCACCGCCGCGATGTTCTCCGCATCGCTCGGTACCGCATTCCGCACGATCTCGGCGGTGAGCCGATGATCCGGTGTGTCGATGACGAGCGCGTCCAACTCCAGCAGGTGCAGCGCGTTGACCACCGACGAGTGCGCATCGGCTCCGACGACCACGCGCAGCCGCCCCGTGGCGCCGCGCTTCTTCGCCGTCTCGCGCGCCACGGCCAGCGCCGACAAGTTGCCCGCCGACCCGCCGGACACAAAACAGCCCCCGGCCGTCGCCGGCATCCCGGCTTCGTTGGCGATTACCCGCAGCGCGCTGTTCTCGGCGGCCACCGCCCCAGAGGCTTCCAGCCACGACTTGCCCTGCACGGGCGTGACCGACACCAGCATGTCGAACAGCAGGCTGGCCCGCGTCGGCGCCGCGGGAATGAACCCGAGGAACCGGTCGCTGTCGGCGGAGATCACCGTCGGCGCGATCACCGAGGTGTACACGCCCAGCACCTCGTCCGGGTCGCGCGGCATCTCCTGGATCAGCCCCTTGAAGTGTTCGTTGAGCTCTTCGGCCGGCGGCACCGTCTTGTTGAGCGGCACGGGGTCCATCCGCAACCGGTCCTCGGCGACGGCCAACACGCTGCGCATCATCTGTTCGGTGGTCTGGTCCACCTTGTGCATCGCTCTCACTCCAATCTTCGACGGTCGAGTCGTGCGGGGCCCTCCACCAGACCCCCGGTTAGTCCCCCAATTACTGCTCGAGGAAGTTCGGAGAGGCAGCTGCGTCGACCACGCGGCCACGAACGAGATACCAGCCAACGATCAAGGCGGGAATCAAGATGAGCAGGCTGGCCACCGTCCACGTTCCGATCGGATACTGGAACGCCATCAGCACCAGCACCGCCAACAGGAACGCCAACGTGGCGTAGCCGGTGTAGGGCGCTCCCCACATTCGGAACGACGGCCGGGCCAACCTGCCCAGCTTCGACCATCGCAGCAGCTGGAGCTGGCAGACGATGATCATCGCCCACGACGAGAGGATGCCGAGCGCCGCGACGTTGAGCACGATCTCGAACGCCATGGTGGGCACCACACCGTTGAGCAGTACGCCCAACAGGCCGATCGATGCGGTCAGGCAGATACCGCCATAGGGCACACCGCGACTCGACATCCGCGCGGTGAACTTCGGCGCGGTCCCGTTCATCGCCATCGAACGCAGGATGCGGCCCGTGGCGTACAACCCGGCGTTGAGGCTGGAGAACGCCGCCGTCAACACCACCAGGTTCATGATCGCCCCGGCGCCGGAGACCCCGATGCTCGAGAAGAACGTGACGAACGGGCTCTCGTCGGCCGAGTAAGAGGTGTAGGGCATCAACACGCCGAGCAGGAACAGCGTGCCCACATAGAACAGCGCGATACGGGCGATCACCGAGTTGATGGCCCGCGGCATGACCTTCTCGGGCTCGGCCGTCTCACCGGCCGCTGTGCCGACCAATTCTGTTGCGGCATAGGCGAACACCACGCCCGATATGACGACGACGAGGGGGAGTACGCCCATCGGGAACAGGCCGCCGTTGTCGGCGATCACGCTGAGGCCGGTGTCGCGTCCGTTCACCTCGCCGCCGCCGGCCAGGAAGATGGTGCCGACAACCAGGAACGTCAGCAGCGCAAGCACTTTGATCAGGGCGGCCCAGAATTCGAGCTCACCGAACAGCGACACCGAGATGAGGTTCACGCTCAGCGCCACCGCGAGCGCGACCAGCGCGATCGTCCACTGGGGGATCCCGTCGAAGATCGACCAGAACTGGAAGTAGGTGGCGATGGCCGTGGAATCGACGATGGCCGTCATCGCCCAATTCAGGAAGTACATCCAGCCCGCGACGTAAGCCGCCTTCTCGCCGAGGAATTCGCGCGCGTACGAGACGAACGACCCCGTGGTCGGCCGGTGCAGAACGAGCTCACCCAGGGCGCGCAGGATGAGGAACACGAACACACCACAGACCGCGTACACCAGAAACAGCCCCGGGCCGGCCTTGGCCAGGTAGCCGCCGGCGCCGAGAAACAGGCCGGTGCCGATCGCGCCGCCGATCGCGATCATCTGCAGCTGGCGTGGTTTCAGGCTCTTGTGGTAGCCAGCGTCCTCGCTGGTCAGCACCGATGTATCCGGCGTCAATGAATCAGGCATGGTCGCCATGTCGGGTGCCTCTCGCCGGCTCAGCGTTGATGGAGGGTCAGTGTTTCGGGGTTACACCCGGCTTCTGGATCTCGTCCACGTCCGCGTCGGGAGGCGGAGTGGGGATGTCGCGAAACGTGAACACGAAACCGAACACCGCGACGCCCGCGGCGATCACATACCCGATGATCGAGTACCAGCCCGGGGCCACATAGTCCGTCAGCACGACGAGGCCCATCGCCACAAAGACCAGGGTCATCCCGATAAGTGGTGTCTTGGCCCGGAAGTCGAGAAGTCGCATTGGCCTCACCTACAGCGGTCGGGGGGACAGTGTGGCGCTCTGGCACCGGCGAAGTTTTGCACACACGAATTCATTCCGGGAGAAAAATTGCCGATTTTTTGACGAATTTGTCAACGCGCCAAGGTATTTGCCAAATCAAATATTGTTATGACCGCAACGGGCAACGGGCTCACTCGCAGTCCCACGGCCAATCGGGTGGGCGCGGCGGGGTCCAGCCGCCATGAGTCAAAAGGGTTGCGGGGCAGTCCTGCAACCTTGAGCCTGCGTTACCGCCGACGTCTCCACACGACGATCCCGACCAGCAGTGCCACGACGACGACGGCGATCGGCACCGTGCGCGACGGGTTGTCGGTCGCGGTGTGCTTGAGCGTGTCGGCCCGTTCGGCCACCCGCTCCTTGGTGTCGGCGACCTTCTCCTTGGTGCGCTCCTTGACGTCGAGCTTCGACGACAGCGCCGCAACGGTCTGGCCGAGTTCGTCGCGGGTCTGCTCGATGTCGGCCTCGATGTCGGAGATGTCGGCCGAGGGGCCCGGCTCGGGACGACCGGGACCAGGTCCGGAATCAGGTGTGGTCATCAGTGGGCACCCTTCAACTCTTCGATGTCGGCCTTCACCGTCTCGACGGTCCGCGGCGCCGCCGGCGTGACCTCGTCGGTCTGTTTGCGTCCGATCAGCGCGGCAATCCCCGCCGCGATGAACAACACCGCGCCGACGATCAACGCCGACGCCCACAAAGGCAGCACCAGCGCGAGCGCCGCGATGCCGGCCGTGATGAACGTCGCCACGCCGAAGAACGCCAGCAGGCCCGCGACGCTGAACAGGCCAGCGCCGATCCCGGCGTGCCTGGCCGACTCCTGGAACTCTTTCTGGGCTAGCCGCATCTCGTCGCGGATCAGCCGCGACGTTTGTGTCGACAACTGGCCCATCAACTCGCCGATGGATGCATCGGCGCTGGGCTTGGATTCCACAGCCATCACTTACCAACCCTTGACTCGGTTGCTCTGCCGTAACAGGCATGCCCCCATGTGACGGAACCAAACGTCGAGCGGCCCCGAAGGCACGATTTCGTCCCGGCGTCGATGACGATTGCGACTCGGGTTCGCATCGGTTAGGTAAACCAAAAGCGCTGCGGTCAAGCAAATTCCGTCACGTAAAGCACTCTGGGAAGCCGACAGGCGGGCGGAAGGACACTCCGGCCTTCCATACGGGTCACCATTTGGAAACGGTGCGGTGCGGCGTGGCGCGTCGGCGTCGTGTCGGTGCTGATAATTTACGCGGTCGCATAACCGCGACTCCGGTACGGCATGCAGGTCTGCTGCATGAGTGAGTGCGGAATATCTGAAGGTAAATGAAGGGATCGACGTCGATGACGGTCTTTGATCGATTCAACATCACAGCCGTTGTTGGGGCTGGGTTGTGCGGGGTAGCCATGGCGTTGAGCCCGACAGCGTCGGCCGGCGGCTACGAGTGTGTCGAGACGGCCGCAGGGGAGGCCCCGGCGCCGGCAGGCGCGTGTCTGCCGCTCACCGATATGGCTGGCGTTCCGATGGCGTTGCCGGGACCGGTTCCTGTGGTTCCGCCCCCGGTCGTCCCGCCGCCGCTGGTTCCGCCAGTGGTTCCGCCGCCGCTGGTGCCACCGCTGGTGCCTCCGCCAGTGGTGCCGCCGCTGGTGCCGCCGCCCGTGGTTCCGCCGCCGGCTGCCGCTCCGATAGCAGTGGCGGGTGCTCCGCTCGCTCCGGTGGCTCCGATCACCGAGATGGGTGGCGCGGGCGGTAAGGGACAGGTGACCGGACCGGCCCCGGAGGGTGCTCCGGTGCCCGGCCAGCCGATCATGCCTGGCCCTGCAGGCTGATGACGCACAACTAACCCTCTACCGGCTTTGGCCCGGCGGTGAGTACCAACTCACCGCCGGGCCAAACTCATTGCACGACAGAACAATCAGCTATACACGCCAGGACTACCGGCACGCCGGGCTGGGTGAAGGGCGAAGAAGCGCGAGACTCCGTCAGCCGGAAACGATCCGCGGTACCTCGACGGGAGCCTCCGGCTCAACCGGACGAGGTATCTCAACGCTGTTCTGCTGCACGATAACCGGGTCGCCCTCCTTGACGACGTCGAAGTACCACTCGGCGTCCTGGGGGCTCAGGCCGATGCAGCCGTGGCTGGTGTTCTCATATCCCATCGAGTTGACCGCCCACGGTGCGGCGTGCACGAAAATGCCGCGGGTGGTGAGACGAACAGCGTGATCGACGGTGAGCAGATAGCCGTCCTCGGCGCTGACGGGAATGCCGACGCTGCTCGAATCCATTACCACGTCGCGCTTTTTCGAAAGGACTGGGAAGGTACCGACCGGTGTCGGGTACTGCTCCCGGCCCATCGACGCCGGGAAAACCCCGGGCTCGCCGAAGTGCGGTCGGTGGTGCGGCGCCGGCAACATCGGCGGCGGTCCGGCCTCGGTTCCGTCGATGGTCACGGTGAATGTGTGCTCTTCGATGTTGGCCACGGCGACGACGGCAGCACCTGTCACGATCCGTGTCGGCACGCCGCCCACCGAAAGCGACACCGTGCTGTGCGCGGGCCAGAACTCGTCGGGGGTCCACTGCACCACCTTGCTGTCGAGCCACTCGTACTGGCCCGTCATCGCAGGTGAGGAGGTGATATTGAGGGTCCGCTCCGCGGCACGCTTGTCGATGATCGGCGCGCTGAACGTCACCACCACAGGGTGTGCCACGCCGACCACCTGATCCGGAGACGGTAGGACGGACGTGATGACGCTAGTCAGCGAACGGTTCGCCGCGGCCAGGCTGGTATCAGCCGGGCCGGCGACCGCGCTGGTAGCGACTACGACGGCAGCAAGAACACACCGGACAACGCCACGCACGGATTGGGCTCCCTTGAAATTTCTCGAGTGTCAATTCGATGCTATGGGTGCGTTCTCGATGGATGGGTAAGGGCGCGTGAGCGATTCGGTTAAGTCTCAGTCACGGTTCGGCCACGGCCCGTCAATCAGCGCTCAGCGGCTAGTTCGATGGCTCCGGTGACTGCGCCTTCAATACGAGTTCTTCGGCCACCTGCGCCAGCGGCACGTTGGATTCCTGAGAAATCTTGCGTAACAAGTCGAAAGCCCGTACCGCATCAACACCGTAACGTTCCATGACCATGCCCTTGGCCTGACCGATGGTGTCACGGCTGGCCAGCGCCCGCTTGAACTGCTCGTCGCGGCGCGCGGAGTTCCACACCACCGAGGAATGGGTCGCAAAGACCAGGCCGAGCTTTTTGGCCTCTTCGCCGAACACATTTGGTGATTCGGCGTAAATGTTCAATGCCCCCATCGTTTTGCCGGCGATGAAGAGCTGAAACGCCATGATCGAACGAATCGGGGTTTCTGCCAACGCATCCCGACAGTAGAGGGGGAACCGGTCCTCGGTCTCGAGGTCGGCGACGTGGACGACCTTTTCTTCCCAGGCCGCGGTCAGGCACGGGCCCTCCCGATGACGCTGCTGGACCTTATCCAACAGCACCGGCCACAGATGGGTCGCCGCGGTGGTGTCGATGTGCTTGGCGTTGCGGGTGACGGTGATGCCGGCGTACTGGGCGCCGGGGATCTCGACGACGGCATGCTCGGCCAACTCGGCGATCACGGTGCCCGAGTCGGTGTCGGGCCGGCTGTAGAGGCTCTGCACGATCTCCGCGATGCGCAGATGGGCGTCCTGCGCGCCCGTGGATCCGTCAACCGTCTCCATCCGACCGCCCTCCGTCAACTATCACAGGTGGTGCGCACCGGAGTTCAAAGAGCCTGCAGATATCGCTCTGTGACGATCCGCTGCACCAACGACGTGACGGGTGATGCCAGCCGGCTCCACCAGGTGGCGTGCCGGGAGAATGCCGTCACCACCGCGCACACCTCGTCGGTGTCGGGATCGTAGCGGACCAGGAACAGCTCCTCACCGGATTCGGCGTGACCGGGCAGGGTGCCGTAAGCGAAGCCGCGCCGATCGGCTTCGTCGACCACGTAAACCACCCGGCACGGCGCGCGCACCGGTCCCAGATGGACGATCACCTCCGCACCCACCTGCGCAGTCTCCGTCGTCGCCTCGACCCGCACGCCGGCGCCGCGCAACATACCCCAGCGCATGCCGGTGGCCGCGGCCTCCTCGAAACGCGCACGGCCCCTGCCGATGACGGCGCTCTTGTGCACGTGGTGATAACCCGCCGGCAACGGCCCTGCGGTGGCCCCCACCTCGGCGTAGGTCAACGGCAGCGTCGCGAGCTCACTGAGTCTCATCGGAGCCGACGGTATCGCGCGGCGTACGTTCGTCTACATGAGCACCAAGAGCATCGCGCAGGCATCCGGAACGTTCACCCTCGGCGGCGATCTGGTCGTCAACCGCCTCGGCTACGGCGCCATGCGGCTGACCGGCAAGGGCACCTGGGGCCCGCCCGCCGACCGCGACGAGTGCCTTCGCGTGCTGCGCCGCGCGGTCGAGCTCGGCGTCAACTTCATCGACACCGCCAACTCGTACGGCCCCTACATCTCCGAGGAACTGATCCGCGAAGCGCTGCACCCCTACGCCGACGGCGTCGTCGTCGCGACCAAGGCCGGTCTGCTGCGCACCGGCCCCGACGTGTGGCCGGTGCTGGGCTTCCCGGCGTATCTGCGTCAGGAGTGCGAGATGAGCCTGCGCCGCCTCGGCGTCGACACCATCGACCTGTTCCAGCTGCACCGCATCGACGACAAGTTCCCGGCCGAAGACCAGATCGGTGAGCTCGCCGCGCTGCAGCAGGAAGGCAAGATCCGCCACATCGGGCTCTCGGAGGTCACCGTCGAACAGCTCGAGGCCGCCCGCAAGGTCGCCGACATCGTGTCGGTGCAGAACATGTACAACCTGACCACCCGCACCGCCGAACCCGTGCTGGAGGCCTGCGAAGCCCACGGCATCGGGTTCATCCCGTGGTTTCCGCTGGCCGCGGGGCCGTTGGCGGCGCCCGACGGCCCGCTGCAGCGCATCGCCGCCGACCACCACGCGTCGCCGTCGCAGCTGGCGCTGGCCTGGCTGCTCAAACGCTCCCCGGTGATGCTGCCGATCCCCGGCACCTCCAAGGTCGCCCACCTCGAGGAGAACGTCGCCGCGGCCGCGATCGAGCTGTCCGACGACGAGTTCGAGACGCTCAGTCGCGCCGGTTCAGCCGGGTAACGCGCCAGGCAATACGGTAAGCGGGTGAGCATCGACGCACATCCCGGCGGCGGGTTCAACCCGCCGCAGCCAACCACCAAGGGCGGGCCGGATTACGGCAGGTTCGTCGAAGGGGTCCGCACCCTTCAGGACCACGCCCGCGCGGTCGACGCTCCCGACGAGGTGATCACCGAAGCCGCCGACCTCCTCGACAAGGTCTCCCAGCTGCTGGGCCCCTACGAAGTCGACGAGTGGACGTCACCGTCGGGCCGGCGCCTGGACCTGCCCAACCGGGGCAGCGTGCTCGGCATTCCGGGGGAGTACCACAAGACCGACGACGGCCGGGTCGGCGGCGTCGTGCGCTTCCGCCGGTTTCACCTCGGCCGCAACGGCGCCGTGCACGGCGGTTGCATTGCGCAGATGTTCGACTCGGTGCTCGGCTACACCGCCTTCCGGCTGACCGAGGGTCCCCGACAACGCACCGCGTACCTGCACGTCAACTACCGCCAGATCGTGCCGATCGAGAAGCAGTTGACGGTCGACGCCGGCGTCGAACGCGTCGATGGACGAAAAATCTTCATCGAGGGCCGCGTGCTCGACGGCGACACCGTGCTGGCCGACGCCGAGGCGCTGTTCGTCAAGCTCAAACCCGGCCAGCCGTGACCGACCAGAAAGACCGGGAGGTCCCAAGCTGGTTGCGGTGGCGCGAGCGGCTGCGCGGCCGGCGCCGCGTCGAGTTCGCGTACCGCATCGTCGTCGGCGCGATCGGCCTGATCGTGCTGGCGATCGGGATCATCGCCATCCCGTATCCCGGGCCGGGCTGGGCCATTGTGTTCGTCGGGCTGGGCATCCTGTCCACCGAGTTCGCGTGGGCGCGGCGCCTGCTTCTCGTCGTGCGCCGACGCTACGACGAGGTGATGGCCTGGTTTCACCAGCAGCACTGGGCCGTGCAGGCGCTCGGCGGGCTGTTCACCGCGCTGATCGTGTGGGTGACGCTGTGGCTGCTGGGTGCGCTGTCGTGGGGCGCCGGCCTGGTGGGTATCGAGTGGACCTGGCTGAACAGCCCCATTGGCTTGGGATCCTGAGCGCTCGCCTAGATAGCATGGTCGCGTCTTGAGTTGTGTGGAGAACTTCCCCGAGAGCTTGGAGAGTCACCGATGAGCGCCGCCGTCAACCACGCCCCCGCAGCCCCGATCCGGGTCGCTGCCGGGACCACCGCGGGGGCGGCGGTGCGGGAAGCCGGGCTACCCAGCCGCGGCGCCGTCGACGCGATCGTCGTCGTCCGCGACTCCGAGGGCCTGCTGCGTGACTTGTCGTGGACGCCGCAGGCCGACGTCGAGGTGACGCCGGTGCCCGCCAACAGCGAGGACGGCCGCAGCGTGCTGCGCCACTCCACCGCACACGTGCTCGCCCAAGCCGTCCAGGACCTGTTCCCGGAGGCGAAACTGGGCATCGGCCCGCCCATCACCGACGGCTTCTACTACGACTTCGACGTCGAGCGTGCGTTCACCCCGGAGGATCTGGAGGCGCTCGAGAAGCGGATGCGCCAGATCGTCAAGGAAGGCCAGCTGTTCTCGCGGCGGGTCTATGAGTCCAAAGACCAAGCGCGCCAAGAACTTGCCAACGAGCCCTACAAACTCGAACTCGTCGACGACAAGTCCGGCGACCCCGACGTGATGGAGGTCGGCGGTGACGAGCTGACCGCCTACGACAACCTCAATCCCCGCACCAAGGAACGCGAGTGGGGCGATCTGTGTCGGGGCCCGCACATCCCGACGACGCGGTTCATCCCGGCCTTCAAGCTCACCCGCAGCTCGGCTGCCTACTGGCGCGGCAACCAGGACAACCCGAGCATGCAGCGAATCTACGGCACCGCATGGGAGTCCCAGGAAGCCCTCGACCGCCACCTCGAACTGATCGAGGAAGCCCAGCGCCGCGACCACCGCAAGCTCGGCGCCGAACTCGACCTGTTCAGCTTCCCCGACGAAATCGGTTCGGGCTTGGCGGTTTTCCACCCTAAGGGCGGCATCATCCGCCGCGAGCTCGAGGACTACTCGCGGCGCAAGCACATCGAGGCGGGCTACCAGTTCGTCAACAGCCCCCACATCACCAAGGCCGAGCTGTTCAAGATCTCCGGGCACCTGGACTGGTACGCCGACGGCATGTTCCCGCCGATGCATCTGGACGCCGAGTACAACGAGGACGGCACGGTGCGCAAACCGGGCCAGGACTACTACCTCAAACCGATGAACTGCCCGATGCACTGCCTGATCTTCCGGTCGCGCGGGCGGTCCTACCGCGAACTTCCGTTGCGGCTCTTCGAGTTCGGCACCGTCTACCGCTATGAGCTCTCCGGGGTGGTGCACGGGCTGACCCGGGTGCGCGGCCTGACGATGGACGATGCGCACATCTACTGCAGCCGCGAGCAGATGCGCGACGAGCTGACCTCGCTGCTGAGGTTCGTGCTGGATCTGCTCGCCGACTACGGCCTGACCGACTTCTACCTCGAGCTCTCCACCAAGGACCCCGACAAGTTCGTCGGCTCCGACGAGCTGTGGGAGGAAGCCACCAACGTGCTCGCCGAGGTCGGCGCCGCATCGGGTCTGGAGCTCGTCCCCGATCCCGGGGGCGCGGCGTTCTACGGTCCCAAGATCTCGGTGCAGGTCAAAGACGCGTTGGGGCGCAGCTGGCAGATGTCGACCATCCAGCTGGACTTCAACTTCCCCGAGCGCTTCGAGCTGGAGTACACCGCCGCCGACGGGTCACGTCAGCACCCGGTGATGATCCACCGCGCGCTGTTCGGATCCATCGAGCGGTTCTTCGCCATCCTCACCGAGCACTACGCCGGGGCCTTCCCGGCGTGGCTGGCGCCAGTGCAGGTGGTCGGCATCCCCGTCTCCGACGACCACATCGCCTACCTCAACGGCGTTGCCGCGCAACTGGAACTGCGCGGCATCCGCGCCGAGGTCGACACCAGCGACGACCGGATGGCCAAGAAGATCGTCAACCACACCAACCAGAAGGTGCCGTTCATGCTCGTGGCCGGCGACCGCGACGTGGAGGCCGGGGCGGTCAGCTTCCGCTTCGGTGACCGCACCCAGGTCAACGGGGTACCCCGCGATGACGCCGTCGAGGCCATCGTCAACTGGGTCACCAGCCGCGAGAACGCCGCTCCCACCGCCGATCTGCTCAAGGTGGGCAACCAGTCGTGACCAGTGACGAAAACCTGCGCGACGGACCCGAGGACCGCACGATCGTCGACCAGGGCGCCGGTGAACCCGACCACCTGCAGCGGCTGTGGACACCGCACCGGATGAGCTACATCGCCGAAGCCCCGATGCGCCGCGAAAACACCCGCGAATCCCGGCCGTTCACCGAGATCCCGACGCTCTCGGACGAGGACGGCCTGATGGTGGCGCGCGGCCAGCAGGTGTACGTGGTGCTGAACCTGTACCCCTACAACCCGGGCCATCTCATGGTGGTGCCCTACCGGCGGGTCTCGGAGCTGGAGGACCTCACCGACGCCGAGAGCGCCGAGCTGATGGCGTTCACCCAGAAGGCGATTCGGGTCATCAAGAGCGTGTCCAACCCGATGGGTTTCAACGTCGGGCTCAACCTCGGCCAGGTGTCGGGCGGCTCGCTGGCCGAGCACCTGCACATGCATGTGGTGCCGCGCTGGATCGGCGACGCGAACTTCATCACGATCATCGGCGGGGCCAAGGTGGTGCCGCAGTTGTTGCGTGAGACCCGGCAACTGCTGGCAACGGAGTGGGCGAAGCAGCAGTGAGCAACTTCTACCTGATGACCCGCGCGGCTTACGAGAAGCTCAGCAAGCCGATCGCCAAAGCCGCGCTGCGGGCAGGCTTCACACCCGACACGATCACGATCCTGGGCACGGCGGGATCGGTGCTCGGCGCGCTGACGCTGTTTCCCATCGGCCAGCTGTGGTGGGGCGCGGTGGCCGTGTTCTTCTTCGTGCTCGCCGACATGCTCGACGGGGCGATGGCCCGCGAGCGCGGCGGCGGCACCCGCTTCGGGGCGGTGCTCGACGCCACCTGCGACCGCATCGGCGACGGCGCGATCTTCTGCGGGCTGCTGTGGTGGGCCGCCTTCGGGCTGCACAGCGCCTCGCTGGTGGTGGCCACCGCGATCTGCCTGGTGACCTCGCAGGTCATCTCCTACATCAAGGCCCGCGCCGAGGCCAGCGGGCTCTCCGCGGAGGGCGGGCTGATCGAGCGCCCGGAGCGGCTGATCATCGTGCTGATCGGGGCGGGCGTCTCCGACCTGCCGTTCTTCCCGATGCCGTGGCTGCTGCACGTTGCGATGTGGGTGCTGGCGATCACCAGCCTGATCACGCTCGGCCAGCGGGTGCACAGCGTGCGGACCTCACCCGGCGCAATGGATCTGCTGACCAAACCCGACACCAAACAACACCACCCCCCAGGGGACCAGGGGGAGGAGAACGCGTGACGAGCACCCAGCCGGAACCGCAGACGCGCAACCCGTTGAGCGGACGGTTGTCGGACTGGGGCTACGCGGCCGGTTGGCGGCTGGTCCGCGCCATGCCGGAGTTCGCGGCGCGCAACGCCTTCAACGCCGGCGCGCACTACGCCGCGCGGGGCGCCGGGCCACAACAGCTGCGCAAGAACCTGGCCCGGGTGCTCGGCGTGACGCCCGACCGCGTGCCCGACGGGCTGATCCGCGCGTCGGTGGCCTCCTACGCTCGGTACTGGCGTGAGGCGTTCCGGCTGCCGACCATGGACCACGAAGCTGTCGGACGTGACCTCTTCGTGCACGACGTCGACCGGGTATGGGCGGGGCTGGAGGCCGGCCGCGGTGTGGTGGTTGCCCTGCCGCACAGCGGCAACTGGGACATGGCCGGGGTGTGGCTGGTGCAGAACCACGGCTCGTTCACGACCGTCGCCGAACGCCTCAAGCCCGAATCGCTCTACAACCGGTTCGTCGCCTACCGCGAGAGCCTGGGTTTCGAGGTGCTGCCGTCCTCCGGCGGCGAGCGCCCACCGTACGACATCCTGCGTGAACGCCTGCGCGACAATCACATCGTGTGCCTGATGGCCGAGCGCGACCTCAGCCGCAACGGCGTGACGGTCGATTTCTTCGGCGAGGCCACCCGCATGCCCGCCGGTCCGGCGAAGCTGGCGATCGAAACCGGTGCGGCGCTGCTGCCCGCGCACTGCTGGTTCGAGGGCGACGGCTGGGGTATGGGGGTGTATCCGGCGGTGGACACCTCCTCCGGTGACGTCACCGCCATCACCCAGGTGCTGGCCGACCGGTTCGCCCGCAACATCGCCGCGCACCCGGCAGACTGGCACATGATGCAGCCGCAATGGCTGGCCGACCTGCCCGCCGAGCGGCGCGCCAAGCTGGGAGCGACCTGATGCGCATCGGGATGGTATGCCCGTATTCGTTCGACGTGCCCGGCGGTGTGCAGTCCCACGTGCTGCAACTGGCCGAGGTGATGCGCGCCCGCGGCAACGACGTCAGCGTGCTGGCACCGTCCTCACCGCATGTGACGCTGCCCGACTACGTCGTCTCCGGCGGCCGTGCGATACCGATCCCGTACAACGGTTCGGTGGCGCGGTTGCGGTTCGGGCCGGCCACCCACCGGATGGTCAAACGCTGGCTGGCCGACGGTAACTTCGACGTGCTGCACCTGCACGAACCCAACGCGCCCAGCCTGTCGATGCTGGCGCTCAACATCGCCGAAGGCCCGATCGTCGCGACCTTTCACACGTCGACGACAAAATCGTTGACACTCAGTGTGTTTGAACCGATCTTGCGGCCCATGCACGAGAAGATCGTCGGCCGCATCGCGGTGTCGGATCTGGCGCGGCGCTGGCAGATGGAGGCGCTGGGCAGCGACGCGGTCGAGATCCCCAACGGGGTCGACGTCGGCGCGTTCGCCTCGGCGCCGCGCCTCGAGGGCTACCCGCGGCCGGGTAAGTCGGTGCTGTTCCTCGGCAGGTACGACGAACCGCGCAAGGGCATGGCCGTGCTGCTGCGGGCGCTGCCGGCGCTGGTCGAGCGGTTCGAGGACATCGAGATCCTCGTCGTGGGCCGCGGTGACGCCGACGAACTGCGCGAGGACGCCGGCAAGCTGGCCGGTCACCTACGGTTCCTGGGTCAGGTCGACGACGGTGAGAAGGCGTCGGCGATGCGCAGCGCCGACGTGTACTGCGCCCCCCACACCGGCGGCGAGAGCTTCGGCATCGTGCTCGTGGAGGCGATGGCGGCCGGGACCCCGGTGGTGGCCAGCGACCTGGACGCGTTTCGGCGGGTGCTGATGGACGGTGCGGTCGGCCGGTTGGTGCCGATCGACGACGACGCCGCGCTCGCCAAGGGCCTGATCGAGGTGCTGGAGAACGACATCGTGCGCGAGCGCTACATCGAGGCCGGCACGGACGCGGTGCGGCGCTACGACTGGTCGGTGGTGGCGCGCCAGATCATGCGGGTCTACGAGACGGTGGCGGGTGCCGGGATCAAGGTGCAGGTGGCCGGCACGGCGGGCAGAAGCGTAGTGACCGGGGGATCTAATTGACCACGTGGATCGTGGTGATCGCGCTCGCGGTGCTGCTCACCGCGTTGTTGGCGATCGGCGGGTGGGCGATCCAGACCGCCAACCGACTCGACCGCCTCCACGTGCGCTACGACCTGTCCTGGCAGTCCCTGGACAGTGCGCTGGCCCGGCGCGCCGTCGTCGCCAGGGCGGTGGCCGCCGACGCCTACGGCGGCGGACCGCAGGGCAAACGGCTGGCGGCGCTGGCCGACGCGGCCGAACGCGCCCCCCGGTCGTCGCGCGAGGCCGCCGAGAACGAACTGTCCGCGGCGCTGGCGATGGTCGATCCGGCGTCGCTGCCCGTCGCGCTGGTCGCCGAACTCGCCGACGCCGAGGCGCGGGTGCTGTTGGCGCGTCGCTTCCACAACGACGCCGTCCGCGACACCCTCGCGCTGCGGGAACGCCCCGCCGTGCGGGCGCTGCGGCTCGGCGGAACAGCCGCGTTGCCAACCTATTTCGAGATCGCCGAGCGGGCAGAGACCACCCCGCCGGTCAGCCGCCGGGTGTCGGCGCGGGTGGTGTTGTTGGACGAGACCGGGGCGGTGCTGCTGTTGAGCGGGTCCGACCCGGCGATCACCGACGCCGGCGAGGGCCCAGCGCCGCGCTGGTGGTTCACGGTCGGCGGCGCCGTGCAACAGGGGGAGACGCTGCAGCAGGCCGCCGCGCGTGAAGTGGACGAGGAAACCGGGTTGCGGGTCGATGCCGGGCAGATGATCGGTCCGGTGTGGCGCCGCGATGCGGTGATCGACTTCAACGGGTCGGTGATCCGCAGCCAGGAGATGTTCTTCGTGCACCGCACCCGCCGTTTCGAACCGGCGCCGGACGGCCGCACGGGGCTGGAGCGGTCCTACATTCACGGGTACCGCTGGTGCGATGAGACAATGATCCAAGAGCTGGTCGCCAGCGGGGAAGCGGTGTACCCCGTGCAGCTCGGCGAGCTGCTGGTCGAGGCCAACGCGCTGGCCGACGCGCGGGACGGCGTGCCGCGGCGCCAGCTGCAATCGATCCGCTGATGCTGCGAAATAAACGGTTTTGCGGCCGCATTAGAGTGGATCAGTAGCGACTTGGAGGAGATAGCAGTGGAAACCGCGGCGAACGAGGGGTCCGTGTCGCAGACCGGAACCGCACGAGTCAAGCGCGGCATGGCCGAAATGCTCAAGGGCGGCGTGATCATGGACGTGGTCACCCCCGAGCAAGCGCGCATCGCCGAGGGGGCGGGCGCAGTGGCCGTGATGGCCCTGGAGCGCGTCCCAGCCGACATTCGCACCCAGGGCGGGGTCGCGCGGATGAGTGATCCTGATCTCATCGAGGGCATCATCTCGGCGGTCACCATCCCGGTGATGGCCAAGGTCCGCATCGGCCATTTCGTCGAAGCGCAGATCCTGCAGAGCCTCGGCGTCGACTACATCGACGAGTCCGAGGTGCTCACCCCGGCCGACTACACCCACCACATCGACAAGTGGAAGTTCACCGTGCCGTTCGTGTGCGGCGCGACCAACCTCGGCGAGGCGCTGCGCCGCATCACCGAGGGCGCGGCGATGATCCGCTCCAAGGGCGAAGCCGGCACCGGCGACGTGTCCAACGCCACCACCCATATGCGTCAGATCGGCGGCGAGATCCGCCGTCTGACATCGATGTCCGAAGACGAGTTGTACGTTGCGGCAAAGGAATTGCAGGCACCCTATGATCTCGTCGCCGAGGTGGCCCGCGCAGGCAAGCTGCCGGTGACGTTGTTCACCGCGGGCGGTATCGCCTCCCCGGCCGACGCGGCGATGATGATGCAGCTGGGCGCCGAAGGCGTCTTTGTTGGCTCCGGCATCTTCAAATCCGGCGACCCGGCAGCCCGTGCCGCCGCGATCGTCAAGGCCACCACCTTCTACGACGACCCCGACGTGCTGGCGAAGGTCTCGCGCGGGCTGGGGGAGCCGATGGTCGGCCTCAACGTGGAGGGTGTTGCGGCCCCGCACCGGCTCGCTGATCGCGGCTGGTAAGTACGTCTCGTGGCGATCGAACAGATACTTGATCTCGAGCAACTCGAGGTCAACATCTACCGCGGTGGCGTGTTCAGCCCCGAATCCGGTTACTTTCAACGCACTTTCGGCGGTCATGTAGCGGGCCAGTCGCTGGTATCGGCGGTGCGCACGGTGGACCCGTCGTTTCAGGTGCACTCGCTGCACGGCTACTTCCTGCGTCCCGGCGACGCCCGCGCCCCGTCGGTGTACATCGTCGAACGGCTGCGCGACGGCGGATCGTTCGTCACCCGCCGCGTCAACGCCATCCAGCACGGCGAGACCATCTTCTCGATGTCGGCGTCGTTTCAGACCGACCAGAGTGGGATCGAGCACCAGGACGTCGCGCCCGTCGCGCCGCCGCCCGACGACCTGCCGAGCTTCATCTCCAAGGGCGGGGCGTTCGACGACGCGGGGTTTGCGCAGTTCGCGGAGTGGGATGTGCGGCTGGTGCCGCGTGATCAACTCACGCTGCTGCCCGGCAAGGCGTCCCAGCAGCAGGTGTGGTTCCGGCACCGCGATCCGCTGCCCGACGACCACGTGCTGCACATCTGCGCGCTGGCCTACATGAGCGACCTCACGCTGCTGGGTTCGGCGCAGGTCAACTACCCCGAGGTGCGCAGGCACCTGCAGGTCGCGTCGCTGGACCACGCCATGTGGTTCATGCGGCCGTTCCGGGCCGACGAATGGCTGCTCTACGACCAATCCTCGCCGTCGGCGTCGGGCGGGCGCTCGCTGTGCCAGGGCAAGATCTTCAACCAGTACGGGGAGATGGTGGCGGCGGTGATGCAGGAAGGCCTGACCCGCTACCAGCGCGACTACCAGCGATGAGCGCGCCGCACGTCGGTGTGCTGGCGCTGCAGGGCGACACCAGGGAGCACCTCGCGGCGCTGCGCGAAGCCGGGGCCGAGGCGTCGACGGTTCGGCGGTTGCGCGAGCTGGAAAGCGTGGACGCGCTGGTGATTCCGGGCGGGGAGTCCACCACGATGAGCCACCTGCTCGGCGAACTCGAGTTGCTCGAGCCGCTGCGGGCGCGGCTGGCCGAGGGGATGCCGGCTTACGGATCGTGTGCGGGGATGATCCTGCTGGCCACCGAGATCCTGGATGCCGGGGCGGCCGGACGCGAGGCCGCACCGTTGAAGGCGATCGATATGACGGTGCGGCGCAACGCTTTTGGCCGTCAAGTCGACTCTTTCGAAGGGGACATCGCGTTCGACGGGCTGGACGCGCCGGTGCACGCGGTGTTCATCCGGGCGCCGTGGGTGGAACGCGTCGGACCCGGCGTGCAGGTGCTCGCCGAGGCGGCAGGCCACGTCGTCGCGGTGCGTCAGGGCCGGGTGTTCGCAACGGCGTTTCACCCGGAGATGACCGGCGACCGCCGCATCCACAAACTGTTCGTCGACGCGCTCTCCTGAGTGGTTTCGGCGCGCTCATGCCCCCTGACGGGTCGTTAGCGCGCCGAAATCACTCGTCAGCGCAGCGGTAGGCCGGTGACCGCGCGGCCGATCACCAGGCGCTGGATCTCGCTGGTGCCCTCGAAGATCGTGAAGATCTTCGCGTCGCGGTGCATCCGCTCGACCGGATACTCGCGGGTGTAGCCGTTGCCGCCGAGGATCTGGATCGCCTCGTCGGTGACATAGACCGCGGTTTCGCTGGCGACGAGTTTGGCCATCGACCCCTCGGCGCTGTCGAACGACTTACCGTTGCGGGCCATCCACCCGGCCCGCCACACCAGAAGACGCGCCGCATCGATGCGGGCCTTCATATCGGCCAATTTGAAGGCGATGGCCTGGAATTCGGCGATCTTGCGGCCGAACTGCTCGCGTTGCAGGGCGTAGTCCAGCGCGTACTCGTAGGCCGCGCGCGCGACGCCGACGGCCATCGCCCCCACCGTGGGCCGGGTGCGTTCGAACGTGGCCAGCGCCGCCTGGCTCTTGGCGCTCTTGCCCTCGCGGATCCGCGCGATGCGCTCCTCGAACTTCTCGCGTCCGCCGACGATCAGGCGCCCGGGGATGCGGACGTCTTCGAGCACCACCTCGGCGGTGTGCGACGCCCGGATGCCGTGCTTGAGGAACTTCTGGCCCTGCCGGAACCCGGGGGTGTCGGGCGGGATGATGAAGGTGGCCTGCCCGCGGGTGCCCAGTTCGGGGTACACCGACGCGACGACGACGTGCACCTCGGCGATGCCGCCGTTGGTGGCCCAGGTCTTGGTGCCGTTGAGCACCCACTCGTCGGTGGCCTCGTCGTAGCGGGCGCGGGTCAGGATCGCGCCGACGTCGGACCCGGCGCCGGGTTCGGAGGAACAGAACGCGGCGACCTTGGGCTCGTTGACCGTGCCGAACATCTGCGGCACCCATTCACCGACCTGCTCGGGGGTGCCGTTGGCCGCCAGCGAGGCCGCCGCCAGGCCGGTGCCCAGGATGGCCAGCGCGATTCCGGCGTCGCCCCAGAACATCTCCTCGAACGCGGTGAGCATCCCCAGCCCGGACGGCTCGGCCGACTGCTCGGCGAAGAACTCCATGGAGTAGATGCCGACCTTGGCGGCCTCCTGGATGATCGGCCACGGCGTCTCTTCGCGCTCGTCCCATTCGGCGGCGGCGGGTCGGATCACGTCGGCGGCAAAGTCATGCACCCAGTCCCGGACGTGGATGAGGTCGGGAGAAAGTTCCAGCGAGAACGACATGCCGGTATCTTACTGCGGAGTAAGTTCGATGTGAAATTGTGCCGTCAACCCAGCACGGGCAGCAGCAGCCGCGATGCGGACCGGACCGTGTTGAGGCTGCTGGTGCCGACGCTGGCATGCCGGAAGTTCATGATCGCCGGCGCCTGCGGGTCCTGGTCGTCGCTGGTCAACACGATGCGTATGCGGTGTCCGGTGCGGAAGCGACGGGCGTTGGGCACCAACGGAATTCGGTACTCGACATCCTCGCCGACGGGCACCGCGACGGCGTCGGTGCACGGCAGCACCGGCGCACCGTCACGGCTTGCGGCGTCGTCGACCGTCCGAAGGCTCGCGCGTAGCCATCCCGCGGTCACGTCGGTGACTTCGCCGTCGGGTGCGACGTCCTGCAATGTCGCGATCCATGCGGTGTCGGATGCCGTGGCGGTCGCGGTCAGGCGCAACTCGATGTCGCCGACGACATCGAGGGCGGCCGGCAGGGCAGCGGTGGTCCACGTCAGCGCGGACGGCGGATCGATCGCGCTGGGCCTGGCGCGGTTGAGGCCCGCACCCAGCGCCAGGTACTCGCGCGCGCCGGGCGCGCCTTCATCCTCGGACAGTGCGCCGTCGGCGCGCAGCGCCAGCGTTCGGTAGGTGACCGGCGGCGGCCACGACGTGGCGGTGTGCCAGCCGTCGGCGCCGGGCAATACGTAGCGGACGGGCGGGCCATCCATGATCGCGGTGTCGGCGCCCTTGAGCCAGTGGTCGTACCAGGCCAGCGCCTCGTGGTGCAGGCTCTCCCACGGCCAGGTCAGACCGAACTGGCCCAGCATGCCCATGCGCACATGAGGGTTGTCCGCCAAGGCTTTCCACGCGGTGAACGTCGAAGGTAGATGCAGGGGAACGTTTTCCCAGTCGCAGCCCAGGTAAACCGGGATGTCGACGTCGGCGAGCAGCGGCAGCAGGTTGCGTTCCTGCCACCACTGGTCGCGGTGCGGATGTCTGACGACGACGTCGAGGAACAGGTCATCCCACGGGTGCGGGCTGTGCGGCAGCTTGAGCAGTTGGCGCATCATCGTGACCGCCGACTCACCGTTCATCGTCGCGAACCTGCGGTGCAGGCGGGGGGTGGTCAGGATCCGGCGCGCCAGCGCGAGCACCGGGTTGCGCCGCCAGAACGCGTCGCTGCGGTCAGACGTCAGCCCCATCATCGACAGGAACGGGGTGATGAACGACGTGCTGGCCAGCCCGTGGTGGGAGGCGCCCTCGTACAGGTCGGCCGTCGCGGCGACCGGGAAGATCGCCTTGAGGTGCGGGGGCCGCTCGACCGCGGCCTCCAACTGGGTCATCGCGAAGTAGCTGATGCCGATCATGCCGACGTTGCCGTCACACCACGGCTGCGCGGCGGCCCACTCGACGAGGTCGAACATGTCGCGTCGTTCCTGGGCGTCGAAGAACCCGAACATTCCGCCGGACCCGCCCGTCCCGCGGACGTTGGCGATCACGTGGACATAGCCGCGCGGCACCCAGAAGTCCGTCGCACCCGCTTCGATGAACCCGGCCGGTGCGCCGAGGTCCTGCATCTGGCGCGGGTAGGGCGACGCCGCGACAAGCGCCGGATACCTGCCTGTCTCGGCGGGGCGGTGGACGTCGGCGAGCAGCGTGACGCCGTCGCGCATCGGCACGGCGACGTTGTCGTCGCGGCGGATCCCGAACCGCGGCCGGCTCAGGTTGCGGTAGGTGCGGCCGGTGGTTTGGGGCCCGTTGAGGACGCGTTCCGATGCGGACATAGTTTCACGCTACGGTGAAACTAGTCTCAACGCAACGTGAAATTCACGCTAGAATCGGTGCATGTCGAAGAAGCCGGCGGCCCCCGGCCCGCGGGATGAGCGCGGCGTGCTGGCCGCGCGGATACTGGCCGCGGCGCGCGAAGCGTTCGCAGAGACCGGCTGGGCGGGCACGACGATCAGGTCGGTGGCGCGCGGGGCCGACGTGGACCCCGCGCTGGTCTACCACTACTTCAAATCCAAGGAGGGGTTGCTCGACGCGGCGACGAACCCGCCGCAGGGGTGGCTGGACGACGTCGCCGACGCGTGGACCACCCCGGTGGACGAACTCGGCGCCGCCTTGCTGCGCCTGATGCTGGGGGCCTGGGCCGACGACGAGGTCGGTCCCGTGCTGCGGTCGGTGCTGCAGACCGCAGCGCACGACCAGGGCACCCGCGAAAAGCTGCGCAGGATCGTCGAAAGCAGCCTGATGGGGGTGTCGCAGCTGGGCGTCGACGATCACGACCGCAAGGTGCGCAGCGGCCTGATCTCGTCACAGATCATGGGATTGGCGATGATGCGCTACATCTGGAAAATCGAGCCGATCGCGTCGATGAGCCCGGAGGAGATCGTCGTTGCGGTCGCACCCAATCTGCAGCATTACATTTCCGGAGACATCCGCTCGACGCCGGTTGTCGCATCGATGCACGTAGACTCGTCGGGCGGACGTTGAGTACGACTTTTCAGAGAGCGAGTACCACCTGAATGAGCGGCCATTCCAAGTGGGCCACCACCAAGCACAAGAAAGCCATCATCGACGCGCGCCGCGGCAAGATGTTCGCCAAGCTGATCAAGAACGTCGAGGTGGCCGCGCGCGTCGGTGGTGGCGACCCGGCCGGCAACCCCACGCTGTATGACGCCATTCAGAAAGCCAAGAAGAACTCGGTGCCCAACGACAACATCGAGCGCGCGCGTCGCCGCGGCGCCGGTGAGGAGGCCGGCGGCGCGGAGTACCAGAACATCACCTACGAGGGTTACGGCCCCAACGGCGTCGCGGTGTTGGTCGAGTGCCTGACCGACAACCGCAACCGCGCGGCCGGCGACGTGCGGGTGGCGATGACGCGCAACGGCGGCAACATGGCCGATCCCGGCTCGGTGGCCTATCTGTTCTCCCGCAAGGGCGTCGTGACGCTCGACAAGGACGGGCTCAGCGAGGACGACGTGCTGACCGCAGTGCTCGAGGCCGGGGCCGAAGAGGTCAACGATCTCGGTGACAGCTTCCAGGTGATCTCCGAACCCGGCGATCTGGTGGCGGTGCGCACCGCGTTACAGGACGCCGGTATCGACTACGACTCGGCCGAGGCCGGTTTCGAGCCGTCGGTGACCGTGCCCGTCGACCTCGACGGTGCGCGCAAGATCATGAAGTTGGTCGACGCGCTCGAGGACCTCGACGACGTGCAGGACGTCTACACCAACATCGACGTCCCCGACGACGTCGCGGCCCAACTCGACGACGAAGACTAACGCCCCGCGTCGTTCCCCTTTGCGTCGAGACCGACGTTTTGGCGGATTTCGTGCGCACTTTTCGACCAATTCGTCGGGTTCGGCGAGAGGAAGGCGCTCAGCGCCTGCGCGGTTTGGTGCGGGTTGTCGAGCATGACGAGCACGTAGGCGTCGTCGACATAACGCAGCTGCGCCTTCGGTAACAGCGCGGCCAGGCGCTCGCCGTGCGCGACGGGCATGACGGGGTTGCGGCTCCACAACACCAGGGCGTCGCCGTCGAACTCCGCCAGCCGGTTGGTCGCACGGATCAACTCCCGGTCGTCGAACTTGGTGCGGCAGTACTTCAGCAGATCGCGCCGAATTCGCTTGTCGGCCAGGGCGGCGGTGGTCCAATCCTCGGCAATGCGCTGGGGGACAGGCTTTTTCGTCATCTGGCCGAGCATGAAGAACTGCCGTCGCAGCCAGCCGATCCTGAGCTGGCGCTGCGCGAGCGCCACCGTGCCCGTGGTGCGACTGGCCAGCCAGACCATCTTGCCCGGCAAGCCGGGCGGAAAGTTGTCGAACGCCTCCGACGGGCAGATCACCAGGCGCGCAACGCGTTTGTCGCGGCCCATGTCGGTCAGAAACAGCGGTCCGCCCCAGTCGCTGACCACGAGCGTGACGTCGGTGAGGTCGAGGGCGTCGAGGAAATCCGCGACGATGTTGACCATTCCCGGCATCGTCAGGTCGGCGTCGTTACGCATCGGGATGCGGTGCCCGCCCAGAGGCAGCACCGGTAACAGATACCGGTATCCCGTCGGCAGAAGCGGCAACGCGAGGTCCCACTGGGTGTCGTTGAACAACACGCCGTGCAGCAACACCACCGGCGCTCCGTCCGGGTCGCCCTCCTGCCGGTACTCGATGGTGCCTGCGGTGATGTCGACGGATCTCATGGCGGTCTCTTCCGATTAGAACGTTGATTCTAGAACGTATGCTCTAGTCTGGAGGCAGGAGGCGAGAATGGCAAGGTCCACCCGGGAAGCGATTCTGACGGCGGCCGCCGAGCTGATGCGCCGCAAGGGCTACGGCGCGGTCGGCATGAAGGACATCGCCGAGGCCGCGGGCGCGCCCATCGGCTCGCTGTACCACCATTTCCGCGGCGGCAAGGTGCAGATCGCGCGCGAGGCGCTGATCAACGCGGGCGCCGCCTACGCGCTGCTGATCCCGGCGATCGTCGACGAGCACACCGACCTCGGCGCGGCGATCGAAGCCGTCTACACCCAGGCCGCCGAGGACATGGCGGGCACTGGCTTCGCCAACATGTGCCCGGTCGGCACCGTCGCGGCCGAGGTCGCCGACACGGTCGAGGAACTGCGCGCCACGTCGGCCTCGGTGTTCGACGCGTGGATCGAAGGCGGCACCGCCTACTTCGTCGGACGGGGTCTGGACGCACCGCAGGCCCGCGGCGTCACGCTGGCCCTGGTCGGCGCGCTGGAAGGTGCGTTCATCCTGGCACGCACGCTGCGCAGCACCGAACCGTTGCTGGCCGCGGGCCGCGCGCTGGCCCCGCAGTACCGCGGCACGCCACTACTGCGGCCGCAGGAGCGCGCGGAGGCGCGCTCGTAGCGGTGTCGGCCCCGAGCGTGTCTGCCCGAAGGTGTCGACTTCTCCCGTTAAGCTCTCGAACAGGTGTTCACAGAAGGAGCGGCCGTGCGGGTGATGGGTGTCGACCCCGGGTTGACGCGCTGCGGCCTCTCGGTCATCGAGAGCGGTAAGGGCCGGCAGGTCATCGCGCTGGACGTGGACGTGGTGCGCACCCCCTCGGATCAGGCGCTGCACCGCCGACTGCTGATGATCAGCGACGCCGTCGAGCACTGGATGGACACCCACCACCCTGACGTCATCGCGATCGAGCGGGTGTTCTCCCAGCAGAACGTGTCGACCGTGATGGGGACCGCGCAGGCCGGCGGTGTCATCGCGCTGGCCGCGGCCAAACGCGACATCGACGTGCACTTCCACACGCCCAGCGAGGTCAAGGCCGCGGTCACCGGCAACGGTAACGCCGACAAGGCGCAGGTCACCGCGATGGTCACCAGAATTCTTGCGCTGCAGACCAAGCCGACGCCCGCCGACGCCGCCGATGCGTTGGCGCTGGCGATCTGTCACTGTTGGCGCGCCCCGATGATCGCGCGGATGGCCGCCGCCGAAGCGCTGGCCGCCGAGCAGAAGCGCAAGTACCAGGCGAAGTTGAAGACCCAGCAGGCCAGAGTGAAAGCAGCACGATGATCGCATCCATCCGCGGCGAGGTTCTCGACGTCGCACTCGACCACGTCGTCATCGAGGCGGCCGGGGTGGGGTACAAGGTGATGGCGACGCCGTCCGCGCTGGCGACGTTGCGCCGCGGCAGCGACGCCCGGCTGATCACCGCGATGATCGTGCGCGAGGACTCGATGACGCTGTACGGCTTCCCCGACGGCGACGCCCGTGACCTGTTTCTCACCCTGCTCGGCGTATCCGGTATCGGGCCGAGCATCGCGCTGGGTGCGCTGGCCATGTACGACGGCCCCACCCTGCGCCAGGCCATCGCCGAAAGCGACATCACGGCGCTGACGCGAATCCCCAAGGTGGGCAAGAAAACCGCCGAGCTCATGGTGCTCAGCCTGCGCGACAAGATGGGCGCGGTCACCCCGTCGGGCGCCACCGTGCTCAACGGACACTCGGTGCGCGGCCCGGTGGTGGAGGCCCTTGTCGGCCTGGGTTTTGCGGCCAAACAGGCCGAGGAGGCCACCGACAAGGTGCTGGCCAACGACCCCGAGGCCACCCAGTCGACCGCGCTGCGGGCGGCGCTGTCCATGTTGGGTAAGAAGTGAGCCGATTCGACGACCCCGAGCAGGATCCCGACGACCGCGAGGTGTCGCCGGCCCTGACCGTCGGAGAAGGCGACATCGACGCCAGCCTGCGACCGCGCTCGCTCGGCGAGTTCATCGGCCAACCCCGGGTGCGCGAACAGCTTCAGTTGGTCATCGAGGGCGCCAAGAACCGCGGCGGCACACCCGATCACATCCTGCTGTCCGGTCCGCCCGGGCTCGGTAAGACGTCGCTGGCGATGATCATCGCCGCCGAACTGGGGTCGTCGCTGCGGGTCACCTCCGGGCCCGCGCTGGAACGCGCGGGGGATTTGGCCGCGATGCTGTCCAACCTCGTCGAGCACGACGTGTTGTTCATCGACGAGATCCACCGCATCGCCCGCCCGGCCGAGGAGATGCTGTATCTGGCGATGGAAGACTTCCGCGTCGACGTGGTCGTCGGGAAAGGCCCTGGGGCGACGTCGATTCCGTTGGAGGTCGCGCCGTTCACGCTCGTCGGCGCCACCACCCGCTCCGGTGCGCTGACCGGGCCGCTGCGCGACCGGTTCGGCTTCACCGCACACATGGACTTCTACGAGCCGGCCGAACTCGAACTGGTGCTCAAGCGTTCCGCGGGCATCCTGGGCATCGAACTGGGCGCCGACGCCGGGACCGAGATCGCCCGCCGCTCCCGCGGCACCCCGCGCATCGCCAACCGGTTGCTGCGCCGGGTCCGCGACTACGCCGAGGTGCGAGCCGACGGCATCATCACCAGGGATATCGCCAAGGCGGCGCTGGAGGTCTACGACGTCGACGAGCTCGGCCTGGACCGACTCGACCGGGCCGTGCTGTCCGCGTTGACAAGGAGTTTCGGCGGTGGCCCGGTCGGGGTGTCCACGCTGGCCGTCGCGGTCGGGGAGGAGGCCGCCACGGTCGAGGAGGTCTGCGAGCCGTTTCTGGTACGCGCCGGGATGATCGCGCGCACGCCGCGGGGCCGGGTGGCCACCGCTTCGGCGTGGACGCACCTGGGCATGACACCGCCCAGTGGCGTCAACGGCCTGGGCCAGCCGGGCCTGTTCGAATAGAGGGAGTTCTTCGATGGGAAGCGGAACCATCCGGGTCGGCGGGCTGTGCGGCATCGCATCGGCGGCGGTGATCGTGCCCGCCTACCTCGTCGGCTCTCCGGAAACGCCCGACGATCCCGGCCGCGTGCAGACCTACTTCGACAGCGCCGCATCGTTTCTCACCGCCAACGGCACCCTGCCGCTCCTGCACATCCTGTTCGGCATGTTGTTCCTCGGGGTACTGACCGCCACGCTACGGTCGGCCGCCGGGCCCACCGGGGCGGTGTACACCGCGATCATCGGCGGCACGGTGTTCCTCGCATTGATGGCAGCGGGCCTGGCCGCCGAGGTGGCGGTGCCCGCCGCGATCGTGCAATTCGACGACGTGACCGTGACGGAGTTCTCGCAGCCGTTCCTCGGGCTGTCGATGTGGCTGTACCACTACAGCCAATTGGGCGCCGCCGCACTGATTTTCGCAACCGCCTACGTCGTCTGGCGCACCGCGGTGCTGCCGAAATGGTCAGTGGCGTTCGCGGTGCTCGGCGTGCCTGCGCTGCTGCACACCTGGGTCGGGCTGCCCGCCGCCTACACCACCGCCGCGTGGATCGCGCTGACGGGCGTGTTCATGCTGGCCCTTCCGCCGGTCGTGCGAGTGGAAAGCGTGGGCGTGTGATGCTGGTGCTGTTGGGCGTCGACGTCACGCTGTAGCGTCGCTGTGTGAGGCGAATCCTGGCTGTGCTGCCGGCGGTCCTCGTCGCGGCCGGGTGCGCTCACAGCTCCGCCGATCCCGTCTCGCCGGGCTTAGTCGGCATCGGCGACGGCCGATCGCTGTATCTGGACTGCCAGGGTTCCGGTGCGCCCACGGTGTTCGTCATCCCCGGCAAGGGCAGCTACGCGGAAGCCTGGAACTATGTTGTGCCACAGGATGACCCGATCCGATCGTCGCCGTACGACATCATCACGCAGGCCCAGTTGGTGCCCAGTCCCGACGCGGTGCAACCGAGGGTCGCCAAGGTGAGCCGGACATGTGTCTATGACCGGCCGAACACCCGGCCCGATGGTGCCGACCGGTCGACCGACGTGGCGCAACCCCATACCGTCCAACAGGACGTCGATGACGTGCTCGCCCTGCTCGGGGCCGCACAGTTGCCGGGACCGTTCGTGTTCGTCGCGCATTCCTACGGCGGCCTCGTCCTCGACCTGCTGGCGAGGACACATCCGCAGTTGGTGGCGGGCATTGTGATGGTCGACGGGGTGTCGGAGTTCCTGCCCTCCCTCGGCACCCCCGCGCAGAACGCCGCATTCGAACGCGACATCACGGCGCCGGCCGAACCCGGGGCAGAGGGCATATTGGGCGGCGACGCGTTCGCCCGAATCGAGTCCGCGCCACCGCTGCCGCGCGTTCCGGCGATCGTGCTGAGCGCCGGTAAGTTCGTCCCACCCGAGACGCTCACACCCGACAACTACACGCTGGCACAAATCCACCAGGCCAACACCAAATTGGCCGAGGCGCTCGGCACCACCAACGTCATCGCTGCCGACAGCGGCCACAACCTGATGCTCTACGAACCGAAGTTCGTCGCCGACAACATCATCGGGGTCGTCGACCTGGTCCGCGCCGGCGCGTGAGCCGGGCGCGACACCAGAGTCAGCGAATCGCGGGCAGCGCCGTGTGCAAGGCGGCACGCCCGGCGAGCACCTCGACCGCGGCTGTGGCATCCGGCACGGCGATCAGCAGATCGCGGGTGGCCGTCAGCGCCTCTGGCGAGGGTTCGACGCCGCCGACCGCGGCGGCGAGGTCCAGCAGATGCACGGTGGCTTCCATCAGCGCGGTCTCGGCGATGACCGCGATCGTCGTGCTGCCCACGAACGGATAGGCGACCACGGTGCTCGCCGGCATCGTGCTGGCCCGCAGGGTCCGGGCGGCCCCGGCGAACCGGCGAGCCGCTGCCGTGGCGGTCAACGTCCCGGCGTTGGCCACCGCCTCCTCGGCGATGCCGTCGGCGTTCGTGTTGGCCACACCACCGGGCTCATTGAAGCGCCGCAACAGAATCGCGGCGTCGGTGACTGCGGCCGGCGGATCGACGACCGCTTCGGCCAGCCGGTCCCACATCGCCGGTTCCGGACAGACATGGGCGAGCAGCGCCGCGACGTCCCAGCCCCCGCAGCGCGTCGGCGCCGACCACTCCTGGCCCGTGAGTTGGTCGCACCGGCGGGCCCAGCGCTCCCAGGCGTCGGCCAGCACTTCGCGCGCCGCATCACCGTCGAGCCGCATACCGCCCAACGTAGTCATGCCCGGTTACACGGCCCAGCGCGTGGGTATTCATCCAGTGACCAAGGAGGCATCATGACCGAGACGCGTGTACCGGCCAGAGGCGGCCGTTTGCACATGCCCCGCAGTCGGGGCGCGGCAAGCGGGTTGCTGTTGATTCTGTTAGGCGCGTGGGGGGCGCTGATTCCGTTCATCGGACCGCTGTTCAATTTTGCGTTCAGCCCTGACCAGGCCTGGACGTGGACCACCGGACGCGGCTGGTTGCAGGTGTTGCCCGGGGTGGTGACCGTGATCGGCGGTTTGCTGTTGCTGGTGTCGCGCAACCGCGCCACCGCCATGCTCGGCGGCTGGCTGGCCGTCGCGGGTGGTGCCTGGTTCGTGATCGGCCGTGCCTTCGCCGGTCCGTTGGCCATCGGCGACGCGGGCGTGCCCGTCGCCGCCACCGAGGCCAAGCGGGTGGCCTTGGAGCTGACTTACTTCTACGGTCTGGGCGCGTTGATCGTGTTCCTGGGTGCCGCCGCGCTGGGCCGCATCTCGGTACGCAGCGTGCGTGACGTCGAATGGGCGGATCGTTCCGCGACCGCCGCCGTCGCCGCGCCTGCGCCAGCGGCCACCACCACAGAACACGTCGACGAACCCGCGCCCGCTACGGCGGGTCAGCACACCGAGGTCATCGGCCCGACCGCCGACACCGCGAAACCACGCAAGCGGGGCTTGTTCGACCGGTTCCGCTCGCGCGATCACCGCGGACAGCGCCTCGCGCACCGGTAAGCGACTCTCGGAAACGCGACAGCGGCGCAAAGTGCCCATCGGGCGCTTTGCGCCGTTTCGTGTGCGGTGACGTGGATCGCAGCGCCGCAGCGGGTGGGACGAGGTTCACCCGCCGCATGTGATCTGCGTGACGGTGACACGGGTATTCGGAAGATAGCCTGCCTATCTAAACGTTATACCCGTAGTCCTAGTCGCGATTTCCAAGGAGTTTAGTTATGCCTGACAGGCCTGGCGTCACCAGTTCTGTTGTTGCACGCCAGAATTCGGCCACCGCGCTGTGCGAGGCGTTCGGCTTTCCCGAAGAGGACTGGCCGATGTTCGCGCGCTGGGCTGCTGCTCCGATGGCGCCGCGCGATGAAGAAGCCCTCTTCCAGTACGTCGACGTCAAGATCGCCGAACGGTGCTGGAAGCCCACCGACGACCTGTTGTCGGAGCTGATCGACTTCGAGGCCGACGGCGTGGAACTCACCGCCGAGGAGATCTACCGCTTCGTCGCCACCCTGATGACCGACGGCGTCTTCTAAAGCCCGCGACTGTGGAGCCGCACCCGCGCTGAGCGCGGCTCGCGCTCCTCAAGTCGCCACGAGAACCGGCCCGGATTCACCGATTCGGTCACTAAGCAGGGGACCGGGCAACGGGATCACCGCCCGTATGCGGGATCGGCAACGAATTTCGTCGGATCGGGCAGGGGGTCAGGTGCGTCCATCGGTGTCACCCGGCACAATGGCACACTGGTCACTTACGAGGCGCTTTGGCCTGCCGTCTGCGCGCCGTGACCACAAGACCTACACGAAAGACAGTTACCTTCATGGACCTCGTCATCTTCCTGCCTCTGCTCATCGTGCTGGGCGCGTTCATGTTCTTCGCGTCGCGACGCCAGAAGAAGGCGATGCAGGCCACCATCGACCTGCACAATTCGCTCCAGATCGGGGACCGGATCCACACCACGTCGGGTCTGCAGGGCACCATCACCGCGATCTCCGACGACAACATCGACCTGGAGATCGCCCCCGGTGTCGTCACCACCTGGATGAAGCTGGCCGTGCGCGACCGCATCGAGGACGACTTCGACGACGACTACGAGGACACCGACAGCGCCTCCGAACTCACCGAGAGCCCCAACAACAAAGACTGACAACTGAGGACTCAGCAAGAGCACGTACGCTCTGCGGTGCTGACGAACTGACCTCTAGGAGACCCTGAAACGTGGCATCGTCTTCGGCGCCGGTGCACCCCTACCGCTATCTGACGCTCTTTCTGGCGTTGCTTATCGGCGCCTTCTCCCTTGTCTTCCTGACGGGGGACAAACAGGCTGAGCCGAAACTCGGCATCGACCTGCAGGGCGGCACCCGGGTGACCCTGACCGCGCGCACACCCGACGGCTCACCGCCGACCCGCGAGGCGCTCAACCAGGCCCAGCAGATCATCAACGACCGCGTCAACGGTCTCGGCGTCTCGGGCTCTGAGGTCATCATCGACGGCAACAACCTGGTCATCACCGTGCCGGGCAGCGACACCAGCGACGCGCGCAACCTCGGCCAGACCGCCCGGCTCTACATCCGTCCGGTCATCCACGCCATCCCCGCGATGGAGCAGCCACCGGCGGGAGCGCCCGAGGGTTCACCGTTCGGTACGCCCGGCGCGCCGGGAGCGCCCCCCGGCACACCCGGAATGCCCGGGACCCCGCCGATCGCGCCGGGGCAACCGGACGCTCCGGTGGCGCCCGCGCCCGCAGAGGAGGCGCCCGCGCCGCAGCCGCGTCCGTATCCGCAGGAACCGCCTGCCCAGCCTGCGCCGTCGCCGTCGCCCAGCCCCGCGCCGCCGCCACCGGCGCCGTCACCTGGCGCCGCGCCGACCTCCCCGGAGGACGTGACCCTGGAGCAGCGCATCGCCGATGAGAAGCAGCTGCGGCAGAGCAACGACCAGCAGATCCAGATTCTGGCGCTGCAGTTCCAGGCCACCCGCTGCGATGAAGACGACGTGCTGGCCGGCCACGACGACCCGAACCTGCCGCTGATCACCTGTTCCACCGACGGCGACGAGGTCTACCTGTTGGCTCCGTCGATCATCAACGGCGAGCAGATCGAGACCGCCGACTCGGGCCTGGACCAGCAGCGCGGCGAATACGTGGTGGACCTGCAGTTCAAGAGCGACGCCTCCAAGACCTGGGCCGACTTCACCGCCGCCAACGTCGGCACGCAGACCGCGTTCGTGCTCGACACCAAGGTGGTCAGCGCACCGGCGATCCAGGAGGCGATTCCCGGCGGCCGCACCCAGATCACCGGCCAGTTCAACCAGCAGTCGGCGCGCGAACTGGCCAACGTGCTCAAGTACGGTTCGCTGCCGCTGTCGTTCGAGTCCTCAGAGGCCGAAACCGTCTCGGCCACACTGGGATTGTCCTCGCTGCGGGCGGGTCTGATCGCCGGCGCGGTCGGGCTGGTCGCGGTGCTGTTGTATTCGCTGCTGTTCTACCGACTGCTGGGCGTGCTGGTCGCGCTGTCGCTGGTGGCTTCCGGCGCAATGGTTTACGCGATCCTGGTGCTGCTCGGCAGATGGATCAACTACACCCTCGACCTCGCGGGCATCGCGGGTCTGGTCATCGGTATCGGTATGACGGCTGACTCGTTCGTGGTGTTCTTCGAACGCATCAAAGATGAGATACGCGAAGGCCGTTCGTTCCGGTCCGCGGTACCACGCGGTTGGGCCAGGGCCCGCAAGACGATCGTGTCCGGCAACGCCGTGACGCTTCTGGCCGCGGTGGTGTTGTACATCCTGGCGGTCGGGCAGGTGAAGGGGTTTGCGTTCACGCTCGGCTTGACCACGGTGCTCGACGTCACGGTGGTCTTCTTGGTGACCTGGCCCCTGGTGTACCTGGCGTCGAAGTCGACGACATTCGCCAAACCGGCGTTCAACGGCCTCGGTGCGGTGCAGCAGATCGCCCGGGAACGACGAGCGGCGGCACACGCGACGGGACGGGACTGACATATGGCCGCTAAGCATTCACCCGAATCGACCGCCGTCGAGGCGCCCAGCCTGGAATCCGGGACGCCCAAGCACAACTTCTTCGTCCGCCTCTACACCGGCACCGGGGCGTTCGAGGTCGTCGGCAAGCGCAAGCTGTGGTTCACGGTCAGCGGCGTCATCGTCGCGGTGTGCATCGCCAGCATGCTGTTGCGCGGGTTCACGCTCGGCATCGACTTCGAGGGCGGCACCAAGGTTGCGGTACCCGCGGCCACCGAGACGGGCACCATCTCGGTGGAGCAGGTCGAAGACGTGTTCACCGAGACGCTGGGCAAAGCGCCCGAATCCGTCGTCCTCGTCGGCAGCGGCGGATCGGCGACCGTGCAGATCCGCTCCGAGCACCTCACCAACGAGGAGACCGAAGAACTGCGCACCGCGCTGTTCGACGCCTTCAAACCGCTCAACGCCGACGGCGTTCCGAGCAGGCTGGCCATCAGCGACTCGGCGGTCTCGGAAACCTGGGGCGGTCAGATCACCCAGAAGGCGCTGATCGCGCTGGTGGTGTTCATCGTCCTGGCGACCATCTACATCACCGTGCGCTACGAGCGCTACATGTCGCTGGCGGCGATGGCCACGCTGGCGTTCGACATCATCGTCACTGCGGGCGTGTACTCGATCGTCGGTTTCGAGGTCACCCCGGCGATGGTGATCGGCCTGCTGACGATCCTGGGCTTCTCGCTCTACGACACCGTCATCGTGTTCGACAAGGTCGAGGAGAACACCCACGGCTTCGAACACACCACCCGGCGCACGTTCGCCGAACAGGCCAACCTGGCGGTCAACCAGACCTTCATGCGGTCGATCAACACCAGCGTGATCTCGGTGCTGCCGATCGTGGCGCTGATGGTGATCGCGGTGTGGCTGCTGGGCGTCGGCACGTTGATGGACCTGGCGCTGGTGCAGCTGGTCGGGGTGATCGTCGGAACCTATTCGTCGATCTTCTTCGCCACCCCGCTGCTGGTGACCATGCGTGAGCGCACCGACCTGGTGCGCAACCACACCCGCCGCGTGATGAACCGCCGCAAGGGCATCGAAGCCAAGGCCGCCGCCGATACCGACACCGACAGCGACAGCGAGCCCGAGGAGCAGCCGGAGACCGTCGCGGCGGCATCGGTGGCCACCAGCACCCCCGCACCGGACAAGCCGGCACCGGGCGCCCGCCCGGTACGGCCGACGAGCAGCCGAACGGGGCGACCGTCGGGTAAACGCAATACGCGGCGGCGGTAGCCGGAGATGACTGGCCGGTGCCGGCGCGGCGGCGTCCTGGCGGCTGTGCTGTTGCTGGCCGCGGGGTTGGCGTCGTGTTCGCGCAGCCCCGCCGACAGCGTCGACTACGCCGTCGACGGCCCGTTGACCACGTACAACACCAACACCGTCGAGGGGGCCGCGTCGGCGGCTCCGCAGGCCTTCGCCCGCGTGCTGACCGGCTTCAGCTATCACGGACCGGACGGCCAGGTCGTCGGCGATCAGGACTTCGGCTCGGTGTCCGTGGTCGGGCGCAGCCCGCTGTTGCTCGACTACGAGATCAACGCGGACGCGGTCTACTCCGACGGCAAGCCCGTCACCTGCGATGACATGGTGCTGGCGTGGGCGTCGCAGTCCGGGCGGTTCCCGGGTTTCGACGCGGCCAGCCGCGCGGGCTACAGCGACATCGCCGGCGTCGAGTGCACACCCGGGCAGAAGAAGGCGCGGGTGTCGTTTCTCCCGGAGCGCGGATTCGTCGACTACGGCCAGTTGTTCAGCGCGACGTCGATGATGCCGTCGCACGTCATCGCCGACGTGCTCGGCCTGCAGGACGGCGGGCTGGCCACCGCGATCGCCGACAACGACGGCCCGACGATCGAACGCATCGCGCAGGTCTGGAACAGCACCTGGGAGCTCGCCCCCGACCTGGACCTCAAGAAGTTCCCGTCATCGGGTCCGTACAAGCTCGACTCGGTGACCGAAGACGGCGCCGTCGTGCTCGTCGCCAACGAGATGTGGTGGGGCGCAGCGCCGGTCACCAAAGAGATCACCGTGCACCCGCGCCCCGACGCGATGCAGGATCGGGTCAACGAAGGCGCCTACGACGTCGTCGACATCGCGACCGGGTCATCGGGCACGTTGAACCCGCCCGACGACTATGTGCGCACCGAGTCGCCGTCGGCGTCGATCGAGCAGCTGATCTTCGCTTCCGAAGGCCCGCTGGCCGCCACCCCGGCGCGCCGCGCCCTGGCCCATTGCACGCCGCGCGACGCGATCGCCCGAAACGCCGGCGTGCCGATCGTCAACGCGCGGCTCAACCCGGCCACCGAAGACGCCTACAGCGCCGTGGAGGGCGCGGCCGAGGGCAGCGGGTTCGTCGCGGCCAATCCCGACGCCGCACGCGCCGCGATCGAGGGCCAACCGCTGACCGTGCGCATCGGCTACCTGAGCCCGAACCCGCGGCTGGCCGCGGCGGTCGGCGCCATCGCGCAGGCATGCGCCCCCGCGGGCATCACCGTGCAGGACGTCGCCACGGAAACGACGGGACCGATGACGTTGCGCAACAATGAAATCGACGCGCTGATCGCGACCACCGGCGGGGCGCCGGGCAGCGGGTCGAGTGGATCGTCCGCCGTGGACGCCTACGACCTGCATACGGCCAACGCCAACAACCTGTCGCGTTACTCCAACCCGCGCGTCGACGAGATCATCGCGACCTTGGCGGTGACGGCCGACCCCAAGGAGGCCGCCCGGTTGCTCGGTGAGGGCGGAGCCATCCTGTGGGCGGACATGCCCACCCTTCCGCTGTACCGGCAGCAGCGCACCGTGCTGACGTCGAACAAGATGTTCGCCGTGGAGAGCAATCCGACGCGCTGGGGTGCGGGGTGGAATATGGACCGTTGGACGCTGTCGCGATGACCGGGTCCTCAGGCCAGGACGTCTCGACGCTGATCGCGGCGATGCTGCGCGAGGTGCCCGACTTTCCCGAAGAGGGCATCCAGTTCAAGGACCTGACCCCGCTGCTGGCCGACGCGCACGGCCTTGCGGTGGTCACCGATGCGCTGGCGCACCTGGCGCGCGGCGCCGACCTGGTGGCCGGCATCGACGCACGGGGCTTCCTGCTGGCCGCGGCCGTCGCGATCCGGCTGGGCACCGGGGTGCTGGCGGTGCGCAAGGGCGGCAAGCTGCCGCCGCCGGTGTGCAGCGAAACCTATGCGCTGGAGTACGGTACGGCGGTGCTGGAGATTCCCGCCGAGGGCATCGAGTTGACCGGCCGTTCGGTGTTCGTCATCGATGACGTGCTGGCCACCGGCGGAACCGCGGCCGCGACGGTGAAACTGCTGCAACATGCGGGTGCGACGGTGACCGGCGCCGCGATGGTGCTCGAATTGACGGCGCTGGACGGCCGCGCCGCGCTGCCGGGACTCACGGTGACGTCCCTGCACACCGTGTGAACGATATCCTCGAAGTCTGGACGTTCTCGCCGGACAGGAGGTGACGATGGCTTCCAGCGGAGATCCTTCCCGCACGGGTCAGGCTGTGCAGTCGCCTCCCGAGGCGGATTCGCCAGAAACCCAGCCGATGGAGGTGCCGAAGACAGACACGTCCAAAACGGCGAGCAGCGCGTCACGGCGGGTGCGGGCCCGGCTAGCCCGCCGGATGACGGCACAGCGCAGCGCCGTCAACCCGGTGCTCGAACCGCTGGTCGCGGTGCACAAGGAGTTCTACCCGAAGGCCAACCTGCAGTTGCTGCAGCGGGCTTACGAGGTGGCCGAGGCTCGGCACGCCGACCAGATGCGCCGCTCCGGTGACCCCTACATCACGCATCCGTTGGCGGTGGCCAACATCCTGGCCGAGCTCGGCATGGACACCACCACGCTGATCGCCGCGCTGCTGCACGACACCGTCGAGGACACCGGTTACACGCTGGAGGCGTTGACCGAGGAGTTCGGCACCGAGGTGGGCCACCTGGTCGACGGCGTCACCAAGCTGGACCAGGTCGCGCTGGGCACAGCGGCCGAGGGCGAAACCATCCGCAAGATGATCATCGCGATGGCCCGCGACGCGCGCGTTCTGGTCATCAAGGTCGCCGACCGGCTGCACAACATGCGCACCATGCGTTTCCTGCCGCCGGAGAAACAGGCCCGCAAGGCCCGCGAAACGCTGGAAGTCATTGCGCCGCTGGCCCATCGCCTCGGTATGGCCACGGTGAAATGGGAGCTCGAGGATTTGTCGTTCGCGATCCTGCATCCCAAGAAGTACGACGAGATCGTGCGGCTGGTCGCCGACCGCGCGCCGTCGCGCGACACCTATCTGGCCAAGGTGCGCGACGAGATCATCGCCACGCTCAACGCCTCGAAGATCAACGCGGTGGTGGAGGGCCGGCCCAAGCACTACTGGTCGATCTATCAGAAGATGATCGTCAAGGGTCGCGACTTCGACGACATCCATGACTTGATCGGGGTGCGGATCCTGTGTGACGAGATCCGCGACTGTTACGCCGCGCTCGGCGTGGTGCACTCGTTGTGGCAGCCGATGGCCGGCCGGTTCAAGGACTACATCGCCCAGCCGCGCTACGGGGTGTACCAGTCGCTGCACACCACCGTCGTCGGCTCTGAGGGCAAGCCGCTGGAGATCCAGATCCGCACCCACGACATGCACAAGACCGCCGAGTGGGGGATCGCGGCGCACTGGCGCTACAAGGAATCCAAGGGCCGCAACGGTGTTCCGCATCCGCACGCCGCCGCCGAGATCGACGACATGGCGTGGATGCGCCAACTGCTCGACTGGCAGCGGGAGGCCGCCGACCCCGGCGAGTTCCTCGAGTCGCTGCGCTACGACCTTGCCGTACAAGAGATCTTCGTGTTCACCCCGAAGGGCGACGTGGTCACGCTGCCGACGGGGTCGACGCCGGTGGACTTCGCCTACGCCGTGCACACCGAGGTCGGCCACCGCTGTATCGGCGCGCGGGTCAACGGCCGGCTGGTCGCGCTGGAACGCAAACTCGAAAACGGGGAAGTCGTCGAGGTCTTCACGTCCAAGGCACCCAACGCCGGGCCGTCACGCGACTGGCAGACGTTCGTGGTGTCGCCGCGCGCGAAGGCCAAGATCCGGCAGTGGTTCGCCAAGGAGCGTCGCGAGGAGGCGCTGGAGGCCGGTAAGGACGCGATCGCGCGGGAGGTGCGCCGAGGCGGACTTCCGTTGCAGCGCTTGGTCAGTGCCGAATCGATGTCGGGTCTGGCCAGAGACCTGCGGTATGCCGACGTGTCGGCGCTGTACACCGCTATCGGCGAGGGTCACGTGTCGGCACGTCACATCGTGCAGCGCCTGCTGGCCCAGTTCGGCGGCGACGAGGAAGCCGTCGACGAACTCGCCGAACGGTCCACCCCGGCCACCATGCCGGTGCGCCAGCGCAGTTCCGAGGACGTCGGGGTTTCGGTGCCCGGCGCGCCGGGCGTGCTGACCAAGCTCGCCAAGTGCTGCACGCCGGTGCCCGGCGACAACATCATGGGTTTCGTCACCCGCGGCGGCGGGGTCAGCGTGCACCGCACCGACTGCACCAATGCCGCGTCGCTGCAAGAACAGTCCGAACGCATCATCGAGGTGCTGTGGGCGCCGTCGCCGTCCTCGGTGTTCCTGGTTGCCATCCAGGTCGAGGCGCTGGACCGCCACCGGCTGTTGTCGGATGTGACCCGAGTGCTGGCCGACGAGAAGGTCAACATCCTGTCGGCCTCGGTGACCACCTCCAACGATCGGGTGGCGATCAGCCGGTTCACCTTCGAGATGGGCGATCCAAAACACCTGGGGCACGTGCTCAACGTGGTGCGCAACGTCGAGGGCGTCTACGACGTCTACCGGGTGACGTCGGCGGCTTAGTTCATTTCCTCTCGCGAGCAGACGCGGAAGGCCCCTGAACCGGGCTAATTTGGGGCCTTCTATGTCTGCTCGCCGTGGGTGCTGCCCGCGGTCCTGAAACCGCGCCTAACGGCGCTCCAGCACGGCCCGCAGGAACGCACGGGTCCGGTCGTTCTCCGGGTCGGTGAACAACTTGTCCGGTGGCGCGTCCTCCACGATGCGGCCGTGATCGAGCATGATCACCCGGTCGGAGACGTCGCGGGCGAAGTCCATCTCGTGCGTCACACACAAAAACGTGATGTCGGTGGTGGCGGCGATGTCTCGCAGCAGCGCGAGAACGCCCGCCACCAGTTCGGGGTCCAGCGCCGAGGTGACCTCGTCGAGCAGCAGCACGTCGGGTTGCATGGCCAGCGCCCGGGCGATCGCCACCCGCTGCTGCTGGCCGCCGGACAGTTCGTAGGGCCGTGCGCTGACCCTGTCGGCCAGACCGACCATCTCCAGCAGTTCCCGCGCCCGGTCCTCGGCCTCGGTGCGCGCCAAACCGAGCGAGCGGATCGGCGCCTCGGTGATGTTCTCCAGCACCCGCATGTTGGGAAACAGGTTGAACTGTTGAAACACCATGCCGATGCGTTTGCGTACCTGCCGCTGGTGCTTCTCGTCGGCGGGCACCTCCTTGCCGCCGCGGCTCATGTGGGTCAGGCACTGCCCGCCGACGACGATGCGTCCCGAGGTGACGCGCTCCAACGTCATCAGCAGCCGAAGGATCGTCGTCTTGCCCGAACCGCTGGGGCCGATGAGCGCGACGAACTGACCGTGGGGCATCGAGAAACTCAGGTGGTCGATCACGTTGATGTTTCTGGTGTCGCCGAAGCGCTTGACGACGTCGTCGAAGCGGATCATCTCAGCCGGTGTATCGGACACGGCGCTCCATCCATCGAACCAGCAGGGACGCCGAGTAACTCAGCACCAGGAACAGCACGCCGGCGATCGTGATCGGCTCGACGTAGCGAAACGCGCGCGAGCCCACCTGGTTGGCGACACCGACGATGTCGAGCACGCCGATCATCAACAGCAGCGGTGTCTCCTTCAGCATCGAAATCGTGTAGTTGCCGAGCGCCGGAAGCACCCGCGGGACGGCCTGCGGAAGGATCACCGCGGCCCAGACGCGGTGGCGGGGCAGGTTGAGCGCGACGGCGGCCTCCCACTGCCCGGCCGGCACCGCCTCGATCCCGGCCCGGTACACCTCGGCGGTGTAGGTGGAGTAGTGCAGTCCGATGGCGATGATGCCGGTGGTCAACGGTTCGAACTTCAACCCGAAGTCGGGCAGCACGAAGAAGAAAAAGAAGATCTGCACCAAAAGTGGTGTGCTGCGAACGAATTCGATGAACGCCCAGGCGGCGGTGCTGACGACGCGGATGGGTGAGCGTCGCAGCAGCGCCAGCACCAACCCCAGGGTGTAGGCCAGGATCGAGCCGGCGACCGTCGCGACGACCGTGATGCGCAGCCCGTCGACGACGATTTTCGGGAGCACCTCCCACGCGAATTCCCAGTCCCACAGCACAGCTCAGCCCGCTCGCCGGGCCGTCAGCGTCGCCATCAGGCCGCGGCGCTGCGGGGGCCTGCGCCCCGCCAGCTTGGCAGTCCAGCGTTCCAGCACCCGCATGGCGAGGGTGATCAGTACGGCCAGCGCCAGGTAGAACAGCAACACGATGGTCCAGATGGTGGCCGCCTGTGAGATGAACCGGTCGACCAACACCTCGCGGGCCTGATACGTCATCTCGTGCACGGTGATGATCGTCAGCAGCGAGCTGTTCTTGAGCAGCTGGATGAACAGGTTGTTGAACGGCGGCACCATTTCGGCCAGGGCCTGCGGCAGGATGACGCGCAGCATCCGTTGGCTGCGGGTGAAGTTCAGCGCGACGGCCCCTTCGTACTGCTCCTTGGGCACCGACGAAATGGCACCCCGCACGATCTCGGCACCGTAGGCGCCGTGGTTGAGCCCGAGCACGATGATGCCGGCGGCCAGCGGAACGATCTGGAACCCGACGAGCACCGGCAACACGAAGTAGATCCACATCAGCTGGACCACCTCGGAGGTGCCGCGCCAGATCTCCACGTACATCCGGGCGAACGCGCGGACCACCCGCGAGCCCGACAGCATCGCCAGCCCGAACACGAACGACAACACCGTCGCGATGAGGATGCCGCCGACCGTCGCCTGAACGGTGAGCAGCAGCCCCGAAGAGATCGTCTCGACGAACAATCCGATGTTGTCGGGCATCAAGAACGCCTCAGGCAGCCTCGCACAACTGCTCGGTGGTCAGATCCTGTGGCGGCAGGTTGTCCTCGGTGAACCCGAACGGCTCGACGATCTCGAGCCACTGACCGCTGCTGTGCAGCTTTTCGAGTTCGGTGTTGAATTCCTCGACCAGCCCGTCGTCGCCTTGGCGGAAGACGAAGCCGCCGGCCTGAATCTGCTTCTCGCCGTCGACAACCGGCACGAAGCCCTCGGTGACCTCCAGCGGCGCTGTCGGGTTGTCGGCCAGCATCCGGCGCAGCGAGATGTCGGTCAACGCGCCGGCGTAGGCGCGTCCGCCCAGCAGCGCTTGCAGCATCTCGGGCTGACCCGCATAGGGCTGGATGTCGGCCGCGGGGATACCCAGGTCGTGGGCCACCGCCTCTTCGACCGTGCCCGAGAGCACCGCGAGCTTGAGGCCCTTGGCCTTGATGTCGTCAAAGTTGTTGACCTGCTCCGGGTTTCCCTGCGGCACGAGCATCGCCGTCGGGGTGACGTAGTCGACCGCGGAGAACTGCGCGTTGTTGCAGCGTGCCGGCAGGATCGCCATCCCCGCGGCGACCATGTCGAACTGCCCGGCGTTGAGCGCCGGGATCAGCTGGCTGAACTCGACCTGGGTGGCGTCGACGTTCTCGATGCCCATCGCGGCGAACACCGCTCTGGCCACTTCCGGTGCCTCCCCGGTGACCTCACCGTCGACGGTGTAGCCGTAGGGCACCTCGCCCGCGATGCCGATCTTGATCGAGTTGGCGTCCTTGACCCGTTGCAGGGTGTCGCCTTCACCGCCCTCGGGCACCCGCGAGCAGCCGGTGAGCGCAAGCAACGCGCTGAGCGCGAGCACCCCGGTTGCCTTTCCGATCCTCGAGAAGTTCCGCCGTGTGGAGTTCACCATGGACATCCTTTTCGCATTCACACGTTCACGTTCGTATCAACCGGGGTGATCTGAACGTAGGCGTATCGTCTGAACGGGTCAAAGAGTGGCGTTCTTGGACGATTGAAAATGGTTGACATCACCGAACTGCACCACGCGCTGATCGCCCGCGTTCTCGGCGACGGGGGACAGGCGCCGTCGGCGCTGCGCCGCGCCGCGTTCGACAACGCGGGCCTACCCGAGCCGCTGCGCACCCTGACCGAGAAGGTGGCCCACCGCGCCCACGCGGTGACGGACGACGACATCGCCGACGCGCGGATCGCCGGCCTGAGCGAGGACCAGATCTTCGAGATCGTGGTGTGCGCCGCCGTGGGGCAGGCGAGCCGCCAGTACGAAGCCGCGGTGGCGGCGCTGGCCGCGGCGACCCAGGGGCGCGAGCGATGAGGCTCACCGTTCTCGAGCGGGGCCACCGCCTGCGCACCAAAGTCTTGTTCGCGCTCGTGCGGTTGGTGTCTCGGCAGCCGGTCGTCGACGCAGTGAAGCTGGCGATGTACCGCCCGGAGTTCTACGGTGCCGGTGACCTCACCCATGAGGCGATGCGCGGAGCCTCGCCGTGGTCGGTCGGCGACCGTGAGCTGATGGCGGCCTACGTGTCGCACGTCAACCAGACCCAGTTCTGCATCGCCGCACACTCGGCCACATCGGGGCTGTGGTACGGCGACGACGAGAAGGTCGCCGCCACGCTGGCCGACCTGTCGACCGCACCGATCGACGACGGGCTGCGGGCCACTCTCGGCCTTCTCGGAAAGCTGACGCGCGAACACCACGTCGATGCCGATGACATGCGGTCCGTACTGGCCCAAGGGGTTTCACCCGAGCAGATCAGCGACGCGTTGGCGGTGTGCCTGGCGTTCAACATCACCGACCGGCTGGCCGACGCCTTCGATTTCGACCTGGCCAGCGCCGAGGCCATGACCGCCGGTGCCCGGTACCTGTTGAAGCGCGGGTACCGATAGAACTAGTCGATCTGCACCGACTCGACCGTCACGTCGAACGCCGGCCTGCCGTCGTCGCCGCCGCCGGCGACACCCTGCGCGCCGATCTTCTCCAGCACGGCCAGCCCGGCGGCGTCGATGGTGCCGAACACCGTGTATTTGGGCGGCATTGGCGAATCCTCGAAGATCAGCAGGAACTGGCTGCCGTTGGTGCCCAGCCCGCTGTTGGCCATCGCCAACGTGCCGCGCGGATATCGGACCGGAAGCCGCAACGCCGGGTCGTTGAGCCGGTACTGGTTGGTGGGGTACTCGTTGGGGAACTGGTAGCCGGGCCCGCCGGTGCCCCCGCCGGTCGGATCTCCGCACCGCAACGCGTGCAGCGACGCCGTGGTGCTCAGCGCGTGACACGTGGTGGCGTCGAAGAATTTCTGCCGGGCCAGGCTGGTGAAGTTGTGCACGGTGCACGGGGCCTCGGCGTTGTGCAGCTGCACCCCGATGTCGCCCTGGTTCGTCACGATCGTGGCGTCGACGCGGGCCGGATCCGTCGCCACCCGACCCACGCTCGGCGGTTCCACGGGCTTGCTGGCGCGCTCGATGGTGGCCGGGTACTGGCAGTTGGACCCCGGCGTCGCGGGCGGATCGAACGCGGGCAGCTCGGCGGGCGGTGCCACCGTGTAGCGGGGCGAATCCGGATACAGGTCGACGTCTTGGAGGGCGCTGGCGAAGAACAGGACGAACAGCACGCTCACGACGATCACCATCACCGTCACCGCCGTGATCAGGTAGCCGATGACCAGACCCGCGATGGCGAGGCCGCGGCCCTCTTCGCCGGTCCTCTTGATCTGCGACAGCGACAGGTGCCCGAACACGATGCCCAGCGGCGCAAACAGGAACGCGCACACCAGCGCCGCGACCGCCAACCCGTTGGTGCCCCGGGGCGGGGGATAACCGTAGCCGTACGGCGGCGGACCGGTCACCGCATCAGTCCAGCATGATCGACGTCACCTGGACGTCTTGCGCCGGCGGACCGTCCTCACCGCCGCCGGCCACCCCGGCCGCGGCGATCTTGTCGAGCGTTTCCAGCCCTGTCTCGTCGATGGTGCCGAACACCGTGTAGTTCGGCGGCAGCTTCGAGTCCTGGTACACGAGGAAGAACTGGCTGCCATTGGTGTTGGCACCGGCGTTGGCCATCGCGAGCGTGCCGCGCGGATAGGTCACCGGCTCCATCAGCTTGGGATCGTCTGGCTGGTACTGGTTGGTCGGGTACTCGTTGGCGAACTGGTAGCCCGGGCCGCCGTTGCCCTGCCCGGTCGGGTCGCCGCACTGCAGCACCGACAACGACGGGCTGGTGGTCAGCCGGTGGCACGGGGTGTCGTTGAAATAGCCCTGGTGCGCCAGGCTGACGAAGCTGTTGACCGTGCACGGCGACTTGCCGTTGTCGAGCATCAACCCCAGGTTGCCCCGGTTGGTCGCCATGCTGGCGCTGACCTGCGCCGGCTCGGTCGGCACCTTGCCGGTGCGCGGGGGATCGACCTCCTTGGCGGCCGGCGTCGGCGCCGCCGGGTACTGGCAGTTCTCGCCCAGACCCGCGGGCGCGGCAAACGGCGGCAGGCCGCCGGGACCGGCCTCGGCCGGCGCCGAGGTCGTCGGCGCGGGGCTTGTCGTGTCCGACGCGGTTTCGGTGTCGGAGTCGCGGTTGGTGATGACCACGGTCGCGACGATGGCGGCGACGACGACGACCGCCGCGACGGCCCCGCCGACGATCGTGAAGATGCGGCGCCTGCGGTCCTTTTCTGCCCGGCGCTCCAATTGCCGCTCGAGCTTGCGCTTCGCCGTGGCACGACGCTGTTCGTTGGTCGGCACCGCCTGTGTCCTCCTCGTGTCGCTTTTGGTCCGAAATGAGTGTGCCAGGCATTGCTGTGAGTGGCGCTGCGCCCCACGTCGTGGCGGGATGGAAAACTGGAGGTCGTGTTGATCACCGGCTTTCCGGCGGGCATGTTGGCGTGCAACTGCTACGTGCTGGCCCCGCGGGCCGGGGCCGACGCCATCGTCGTGGACCCGGGCCAGCGCGCGATGGCGCCGCTGCGCCGGATCCTCGACGAGAACCACCTGACCCCGGCGGCGGTGTTGTTGACGCACGGCCACATCGACCACATCTGGTCGGCGCAGAAGGTGGCCGACATGTACGGCTGCCCGGCCTACATCCACCCTGAGGACCGCTACATGCTGACCGACCCGATCAAGGACTTCGGGCCCCGGCTCGCTCAGCTCGCGTTCGGCGCGTTGTTCCGCGAACCCAGGCAACTCGTCGAACTCGACCGTGACGGCGACAAACTCGAACTCGGCGGCATCACGGTCACCGTCGACCACACCCCCGGCCACACCCGCGGATCGGTGGTCTTCCGCACCGCAGAGGGGCCGCAGGAGGTCGTCTTCACCGGCGACACGCTGTTCCGCGGTTCGGTCGGCCGCACCGACCTGCCGGGCAGCAGCGGCCGTGACCTGCTGGGTTCGATCGTGACAAAACTATTGGTGCTCGACGACGACACCGTGGTACTACCTGGGCACGGTGAGAAGTCCACGATCGGCTTCGAACGCCGCAACAACCCGTTTCTCGAAGGCTTGAGCCAGTGACTGAATTTCAGGCGCCCAAGGGCGTCCCGGATTACCTTCCGCCCGAGTCGGCGCGGTTCGTCGCCGTGCGCGACGGCCTGCTCGAGGCCGCCCGCCGCGCCGGGTACGGCGACGTCGAGCTGCCGATCTTCGAAGACACCGCGCTGTTCGCCCGCGGTGTGGGGGAGTCCACCGACGTGGTGTCCAAGGAGATGTACACCTTCGCCGACCGCGGTGACCGCTCGGTGACGCTGCGCCCGGAGGGCACCGCGGGGGTGATCCGCGCGGTCATCGAACACGGGCTGGACCGCGGGCCGCTGCCGGTCAAGCTGTGCTACGCCGGGCCGTTCTTCCGCTACGAGCGGCCCCAGGCCGGCCGCTACCGGCAGCTGCAGCAGGTGGGGGTGGAGGCCATCGGCGTCGACGACCCCGCGTTGGACGCCGAGGTGATCGCGATCGCCGACGCCGGGTTTCGGTCGCTGGGCCTCGACGGTTTCCGGTTGGAGATCACCTCGCTGGGCGACGACAGCTGTCGCCCGCAGTACCGCGAGCTGCTGCAGGACTTCCTGTTCAAGCTCGACCTCGACGAGGAGACCCGCCGTCGCGCGCATATCAACCCACTGCGCGTGCTCGACGACAAACGCCCCGCGATCCGTGAGATGACCGCTGAGGCGCCGGTCATGCTCGACCACCTCTCCGACGCCGCCAAACAGCATTTCGACGGCGTGCTGGCGCATCTGGACGCGCTGTCGGTGCCCTACGCGATCAACCCGCGGATGGTGCGCGGGCTGGACTACTACACCAAGACGACGTTCGAGTTCGTGCACGACGGCCTCGGCGCTCAGTCGGGTATCGGCGGCGGCGGCCGCTACGACGGGCTGATGAGCCAGCTCGGCGGAAAAGACCTGTCGGGCATCGGTTTCGGGCTCGGTGTGGACCGCACGATGTTGGCGCTGACGGCCGAGGGTAAGACCGTCGCGGGCACCGCTCGGGTCCAGGTGTTCGGCGTGCCGCTCGGGGAGCAGGCCAAGGCCGAGTTGGTGGTGTTGGCCGCCCGGTTGCGTGCCGCCGGGGTACGCGTCGACCTGGCCTACGGCGACCGCGGCATCAAGGGCGCGATGCGCGCCGCGGACCGCTCCGGCGCCTCGATCGCGCTGGTGGCCGGCGACCGCGACATCGAGGCGGGCACCATCGGGCTGAAGAGCATGGCCACCGGCGAGCAGGTCGACGTGCCCGCCGACGACGTGCTCACCGAGGTCCTGTCACGCCTGGGCCGCGCCTAACGCCCCTCGAGCCTCCCCTTTCCCGTGAGCGTGCGCGTCTGAGGGCGCCACGCCGTGGATTTTGCGCATTTTGCGCACGCTCACGCCAGCGTCAGTGTGCGGTTGCCGAACCGAGCAGAGAACTCGGCTTCATTTGCCACTCTAAAATATTGTCGATCATGTTAATTTGATTGCTAGTGGCGCCGCCCGGTCATGGCGGCGAAACATCGTCGGATTGCACCGGTGAACCATGCGCTGGCCCCTTTGCTGGCAACTGACACACGTTGCAGATCGGCGAGACCGAGAGTGATGCAGCTAAGGAGATGCGTTGGCCGCTCCCAGCCCGCGAAAGCCGCGTCGGACGAAAGGCCGTCATCGCAAACCCGCCAAGACCCAGAACTGGCTGAGGGCCGGCGCCGTCGGCGCCGGGTTGGCCGCGGCACTGGTCACCGGCCAGGGTGTGGCGGCGGCAGAGTCGGCGAACTCGACGACCTCGCAGGGTGACCCCGGTGCTGGCGGCACCGAAAGCCGGAGTGAGACCGATGGGGCTGAAACCGCCGGTGCGCCGGGCATTTCCTCTGGAGCGGAGGACACAGACGAAGGCTCCCACGTCGACGACATCGACGACATCGACGACGGTGACGACGATCTCGACGACACCGACTTCAGGGACGACGATCTGTCCGAGGAGGACACCGAGGACGATCTGTCTGAAGACGACACCGAGACCGTCGACGACGACGGCGCAGAACCAGAAGATGACGCAGAACCAGAAGATGACGGGGAACCGGAGGGTTCCGAAGAGGTCGATGATCCGGAGATCACCCCGGAGTCCGGGCAGCCCAGCGCACTTGAAGAATTAGCCGTTGACACGGGCGCTGCGCAACCCTCGTCCGACGACACCGCTGTTGCGGACGGCCCCGATTTCGTCGGCACCGAAGCGCCGACTGAACCAGCGGACACTTCGGATGTTGTCGTTTTGGCCGACAGCCCCGACGGGCCGGCAACCTCGTCCTCGTCCGAAAACCCCGCCGAGGACGAGGAAATCGACCCCGCGGAACTTGAAGTAGCTGTCACCGAGATGTCGCGTGAGCTGTTGAGGCAACTCGGAATCACCCCGGACGGCAACTCAGCGCCGAATTCGCCCGTCGGTATGTTGCTTCAAGCGATGTGGGTATCCGCTCGTCGGAACGAGGACCCCTTCATTGCGCTGGCCGGAGCGGTCGGTGCCGTCGCCGAGATGGTGGGCGAAGCGGTGCTTGCAGAGGTCAGCCGGTCGATCGGCTGGATTCCCGGAGTGGGCACGGTGATGTACGGGGTCAGCGCAATATTCAACGCCTCCGCACTGGTCTCTGCCGTGGTGCGTGGCGATCAGGATGACATCGTTGACGAGATCCATGATCTTGCACGTGATTTCGTCGGCATGATTCCGATCATCGGTGCGCCACTTGCAGCCGATATGTACGGCGGGATCAACTCGGTCTCCGGCATGGCCGCACTCTTTGGCTTTGGCGCCCCGGGTGCCGCGCTCTTTGGCGGCCCGGTTGCCGCACCCTTTGGCGCACCGGGTGCTGCACTCTTTGGCGCCCCGGGTGCCGCACTCTTTGGGGCCCAGGCTGCCGATGTGGCCTTGGCGACGCTTACGCCCGGATCGGCCGAGTGGTACTTCCACGGCGTCCTCACCCGGGCCGTCAACAGGCTGGTCGGCTGGCCCGGGCCACCGTGGAACTTCACCGACATCACCACTTACCAAACCGACTGGACGCTCGACCTCGCCAACGACCAACTTGAGGGGGTGCTCGCCGGTGCGCTTCCGGGCAGTCCCGCGCGGTGGGTGCCGGACCTCCAAAACATCCTCGGGCTGTTCTTCGTATCGGCCATCCCGGGTTATACGTTCGTCGACACGCTCAATGCGATGGGTGACTTTCTGAACCGGGTAGTGCCGCCGTTCACGATCGCCCCCGGGGCAGACACTCTCGGCGTCATCACCCCGTACAAGATCATGGGCGCCGCCGTGGTCGGGACGGCAACGGTTCTGAAGAACATGCTGAACGGCGTCTATGACCCGGTTCTGATCGAGATCGACATCATCAAGGCGACCACCGGCGCGGTCGTCACCGAAGCGGACCTCAACGACTTCGACAGCCTCCTGGCCAAGGTCGCCGCAGCGCAGACGGCGGCGATTCTCGGGCTCGGAGACGGTGGCGCCTTCCACGAACCGGAGCGGGCCTGGGATGTGATTCTGCCCGCCTGGACAGCCGAACAAGTGAACCCGTTCACGCTCGCCGTCTACGTGGGGCTCGTCGGGGTCTACAAGCGGTTCCAGGAGATGGCGGTCCTGACCCAGTTCGACACCTGGACGACGTACTCGCAGCTTTGGCCCTATAGCGGTGCGCCATATACGTCTCTTGGCTCCATGTATGCGGCGGGATCGTTCCATGCGTCCGATCCCGACGGCAACGGGGTGGACTTCGGCGGATCGCTGCTCGGGACATTTGTCTCGGAGGGTGGGGCGTTGGTCACCATCAACAGTGGCAGCGGAGGCTACACCTACACCAACACGCTTCCCGGCAATGCGTTTTACCACCGGGCAACCTCGGAAAACGAGGCCGACAGGTACGACGTCGTCTACATCCCGGTGGAATCCGTGGACGGCGTCACCTACACGCTCCCGTTCAGAATTCTGATCGTCGACGGAACGAACGCCAACCCGACCACGAGCGCGCCCACCGTGGGCGCCCCCGACGCCCTGGGCGTGGTGCGCGGCAAGATCAACGCCAGCGACTCCGACGGCGACACGTTGACCTACACGCTGGTCGCGTCGTCGGTCAACGATCTGAACGGCAACTCCGCTTACACCAAGAACGGCTCGGGTGGCAACGGCGGCATCGTCACCATCGACCCGACGACAGGCGACTTCACCTACGTGTCGTCGGCGACGGCCGGCGCCACCCAGAGCTTCCAGGTGCGGGTCGGCGACGGTCACCACGGCAGTGCGACCGTGACCGTGACCGTAACCAACGTGACCTCGATCAACCCGGCGAACGTCACCAAGCCGGCGCAGTATGTCGTCAATGGATCGGTGCCGATCCCGCCCGCCGACGCCGGCATCTTCACCGGTTTCTCGCTTGGAACGCTCCCGACGAAGGGCACGATCACGGCGTTCAACCCGATCACCGGGACCTTCACCTACGTCCGCGACTGGACTCTGGGCCACAGCACGACGGCCGACGACGTATTCACCATCATCGCGACCGACGCCGACGGCCGCACGGTCACCCTGCGGTTGCCCGTCCAGCCGGACGTGCCCAACACCGCTCCGACCCTGACACTGACTGAGGCGCCGACGGTCGGCACGCTGATCGGCACCACACAGACCAGTTCCGGAAAGCTGACGTACTACGACGCCGACGGCGACGCTCCGATCTGGCCGACCAGTGTGACCAGCTCGCGCGGAGCCACCGTCACCATCGCCGCCGACGGTCAGTTCACCTACACGAGCACCCTGACGACCGCACAGCGGCACGCCGCCGCCAGGATCGGGGCTGCCGGCAGCACCTACAACGGTGTCTCCCTGACCGCCTACCAGGACGCGTTCACCGTGACGGTCACCGACGGGTTCGGCGGCACCGCGCAGGTCACGGTCGTGGTGCCGATCTACGCGATCAACTCCAGTCCCACGCTGAGCCTCGGTCCCTTGGCGTGTGCGTTCACCAGCTGCACCATTACCATCACGACGACAGACCCAGACGGCGATGATCTGAGCGGCGGCCTGAATACCTCGAATAACGGCAACGGTGACCCGTGGTACACCCTCGAACGGGGCTCCGTCACCGTCAACCTGGGTGACGCACACACGATGACCTGGGGCGGCAACACCAACGGCCTCGGTACCCAGCAAACCGGTGACCAGAGATACACCGTTTACGACGGCTACTATCGGGTCAACAACGGCATCGTTGACACCAGCTACTTCACCCGTGCGTGGGTCGACTGGCATGACACCACCAGGACCACGGGGAACTAGCGCAGTGCGGCGAAAACCGGTGCGAGCGTGCGCTAACTGCTGAGATTTCGCGGCGTGTCGGCGACAGACACGCACGCTCGTCGGAAACTCAAATGGCCGACGACTCCGGCGACAGAACCGCCGGACACTAGCGCTGATCCGTCGTATCGGAGCCCTGCGCGACGTTGGTGAGGATCTCGTCGATGCTGCCGACGCCGCCGTCGAACGGGTTTCCGCGCTTGAGCACCTTCGTGCCACCGGGCGTCACCGCGACCAATTTCGGTGAGCTCGAACCGATTTGGAGTCGACGCGCGAAGCGCACCTGATCCAGCTGCACGATCGCGCCGCCCCGGTAGCTGAACAGGCCGAGCTTGCGGTCGATCACCGCCACGGGCCGGCATTCGTTGAGCGGACGTCCCCGGTTGCGCCGGATCCTGCGCACCACGACGACGACGAACACCGCCGACACGACCGCGGCCGCCACCAACGCCGCGCCCAGCGCCGCCGACGGCGTGCCCGTCACCAGCGCGACGACGCCGAAGCCGCCGGCGACGAGCACCAGCACGCCCAGCACGAAGGCCAGCACCGCCGACGGCCCGGTCCCGCGGTCGATGACCAGGACGCGGCGTCCGTCGTCGGTGACTACGAGGCCGCCGGTGTCAGCGATTACCCGGGGTTGCGATGACGTGTCCACGCCTGCAGCGTGCCACCTCGCTTGTTGCGAGCGTGCGTGAAATCGCCCAGATGGTCGGCGTGTCGGCCGCAAACACGCACGCTCGCCACAGATGGGGGTGTAACGATTCGGTATGGTGCGGCGATGTGAGGGACATGCGAACTGCGACAATTCGGGTCGGGGCAGCGCTCGCGCTGGCGGCCGCATCCATCGGAGTCAGTCAGGCCGCCGCGAACGCGGAGCCGACCACCCATCAGGTCCGCTACACGCTCACGTCACCGGGTAACACCGCGGACTACAAACTCAACTACCTGATCGCGCAGCCGGCGAGCAAAGAGGCCTACAACGCCGACGCGTACGCCTACCTCAAGAGCGAGCAGATCGACCTGGGCCCGGGTGCGCCGTGGGTGTTCGAGACCACGCTCGAGGATCCGCAGTGGGCGATTCTGACCGCGAGCACCGGCGTGCACGCCATGCAGGGCGCACCGAACCCGCACTGCGAGATCGCCGTCGACGGTGAGGTCGTCGTCTCGAACTCTGGCCCCTACACCGCGCATTGCCAGCTCGGAAACTGGTGACGCAGACCTAATCGTTTGCCGCGCGCAGCGCGCGCACGAACGCCGCGAGGGCGTTGCCGATCTCGTCGGGGCTGTCCTCCTGGATGAAGTGCGTGCCCGCGACGGTGACCTCGGTCTGGTTCGGCCAGGTACGCACGAAGTCCCGCACCCGTCCGCGCGTGATCGCGCCGGGCGCGGCGTTGACGAACAGCTTCGGCACGTCGCTGCCGGCCAGCCACCGGCCGTACTCGTCGACGATCGCGACGACGTCGGCGGGCTCACCCTCGATCGGGATGTTGCGTGGCCACGACAGCGTCGGGCGTCGGTCTTCACCGGCGGTGAGGTACGGCGCGCGGTAGTGGTTCATCTCCTCGTCGGTGAGTGGGCGTTGCACGGCGCCGGGCAGGACGGCTTCGACGAACAGGTTCTGCTCCAAGATCATCGCCTCGCCGTCGGCTGAGCGGAACCCTTCGAAGAGCGGGCGCACCGGATCGGGGAAGTCCGCCCAATCTATCGGCATCGCAATGGCTTCCATGTAGGCGATGCCCGCCACCCGGTCACGGTGCTGGTTGGCCCAGTCGAAACCCAGCGCCGAACCCCAGTCGTGCAGCACCAACACGACGCGGTCGCCGAGGTCGAGCGCGTCCCACAGCGCGAACAGGTAGTCGCGCTGCTCGGCGTAGTGGTAGCGGTCGGGTCCGGAGTCCTCGAGCTTGTCGGAACCACCCATCCCGATCAGATCGCAGGCCACCAGCCGGCCCAATCCCTCGAGGTGGGGCATCACGTTGCGCCACAGGTACGAGGAGGTGGGGTTGCCGTGCTGAAACACTATCGTGCAGCCGTCGACGGCCGCGCCCTCGTCGACGTAGGCCATCCGCCTGCCGTGGATCTCCTTGTACTGCAGCTGTCCGTAGGGTTCGGCTCCGGCCATGGTGCGCATCTTTCCAAATCGACGCGCTACGTCAACTGCTGGTTACCCGCGTCGACGAGCGTGTCGAGGCCGCTCAGCGCCGACGGCAGCGCGGCGGTGTGCAGCACGCCGAGGCGTTGGGTGGCGCGGGTCAGCGCGACGTAGAGTTCGGCCGCGCCGCGCTGGCCGTCGTCGAGGATGAGATGCGGTTCCACCACCAGCACGGCGTCGAACTCCAACCCCTTTGTCTCGGCCGGGGTCACCGCACCCGGGACGCCCGGCGGCCCGATCACCACACTGGTGCCGTCGCGGCCGGCCTCTTCGCGCACGAACGCGTCGATGGCGGGGGGCAGGTCCTCGGCACTGACCTGTCGTGACCATGGCCGGATTCCGCACGAGCGCACCGACTCCGGCGGCTGCACGCCGGGGGCGAACTCGGCGAGCAGCGCGGCGGCCACGTCCATGATCTCTGCAGGCGTGCGGTAGTTGACCGTCAACGACCGGTATACCCAGCGGTCGGGCACATACCGCGCCAGCATCGCGTCCCACGACGTCGCTCCGGCCGCCGACCGGCGCTGGGCCAGATCGCCGACCACCGTGAACGACCGGCTGGGGCAACGCCGGAACAGCACCCGCCAGTCCATCTCGGACAGCTCCTGGGCCTCGTCGACGACGATGTGTCCGTACGTCCAATCCCGGTCCGCCGCAGCGCGTTCGGCGACGTCGCGGGTGTCGCGCTCGACGAACCGTTCGGCGAGGTCCTTGCTGGCGAGCAGGTCCTGCGCCATCAGGCGGTCCTCGTCGTCCATCATGTCTTCGCGTGCGACCATGAGTTCCAGCACACCTGCGGCGTAGTCGGCCTCGGCCTTGCGTTCGCGCTCGGCGGCCCGGTCCGCGGCCTTGTCGCGGCCCAGCAGGTCCACCAGTTCGTCGAGCAGTGGCACGTCGGACACCGTCCAGGCGTCGCCATCGGCGCGATGCAGCGCAGGGTCCGCACCTGCCGTGGCGAGCCGCTCCGGTGACGAATACAGCTGGGACAGCACACGTTCGGGCGTCAGCAGCGGCCACAGCTCGTCGAGCGCAGCGGTGAACGCCTGGTTTTCGCGAAGCTCCTCGATCAAGTCGGCGCGAAGCTCTTCCCACGCGTTGCGGTCGTCGCGGGTCAACCAGCCGCGCCCGATGCGTGCGATCGCCCGCTCGGTCACCACGTAGGTGACGATCTCGGTGAACACCGCGCGCGCCGCGTTGTGCGGCCTGCGGCTGTCGCGCGCCTCCTGGCGCGCCCACTCGGCGGTCTCGGCGTCGATCTGCACGGTGACGTCGGAAAGTTCGATCGGCAGCGGATCCTGTGGCAGCCGTTGATGATCGGCGACCGCGGCGGCCAGCACGTCGAGCATCTTCAGCGACCCCTTGGCCGCGGCGGCGCACGGATCGTCCTGGGCGGTGACGTGCAGGCCGGGCACCAGGTCGCCGGCCGTCATGAACACGACGTTGGTCTCGCCCAGTGACGGCAGCACCCGGCCGACGTAATCCAGGAACGCCGGGTTGGGCCCGATCACCAGGACCCCGTGGCTTTCCATCCGTTTGCGGTGGGTGTAGAGCAGGTAGGCCACCCGGTGCAGCGCCACCACGGTCTTTCCCGTGCCCGGGCCGCCCTCGATCACCAGCACCCCCGGGTGGTCGAGGCGGATGATCTCGTCCTGCTCGGCCTGGATCGTGGCGACGATGTCGCGCATCCCCGGGCCGCGGGGCGCGTTTACCGCCGCGAGCAGCGCGGAATCGCCCGCGAAGGCGGTGTCGTCGTCGGTGGCTTCGCCCGGCCCGACGAACACCTCGTCGGTGAAGTCGGTGATCCGGCGCCCGAGGGTGCGGAACTGGCGGCGCCGACGCAGGTTCTCCGGGTTGGCCGCGGTGGCGACGTAGAAGGGGCGCGCCGCGGGCGCACGCCAGTCGACCAGCAGCGGCTCGTAGTCGTTGGTCTCGTCGAACAGCCCGAGGCGCCCGACGTAGGTGCGTTCCCCGGTGCGGTCGTCCAGCCGGCCGAAGCACAGCCCATGGTCGGCGACGTTGAGTCGGTCCAGTTGCCCGGCCAAGCCGCGCACCGCGGCGTCGCGGTCGACGAGCGTGCCGCCGTCCTGGGCGTCGATGGGGGCGCGCAGCGCGGCGTCGTAGCGGTCCTTGAGCCGGGCGCGCTCGGCATCCAGCCGCGCGTAGAGCCCCGCCACATAGCTCTGCTCGGCTTGCAGTTCCTTCGATCTACGGGTTGTCACATGCCTCATTTCGTGAGTTTGCGCTTCGGCCAACGAGTTTGACGCATCACCCCGGTCTTGCCGCAAGCCCCCTGCCGCGCGCTATGTTGGAGTGGGAACGGTCGAGCGCTGCCAACAAGCTTACCGACGCGCCCGCCACCACCTTGACATCGTCTCGAACGTCAGTTCGAATAAGGGTATGCGGTGGGACGGTCAGGGCGTCAGCGTCGATGACGGCGCGCTGCCGGGCCTGCAGCGCATCGGCTTCGTGCGCAGCGTGCGCACCCCGCAGTTCGACGGCATCACGTTTCACGAGGTGTTGTGCAAATCGGCGCTCAACAAGGTGCCGAAGGTTTCGCAACTGCCGTTCCGCTATACCGTCAACGGCTACCGCGGCTGCTCGCATGCCTGCCGGTACTGCTTCGCCCGGCCCACCCACGAGTACCTCGACCTGAACTGCGGCGCGGACTTCGACAGCCAGGTCGTCGTCAAGACCAACGTGGCGGAGGTGCTGCGCCGCGAACTGTCGCGCCCGTCGTGGTCGCATGAGACCGTCGCGCTGGGCACCAACACCGACCCGTATCAGCGCGCCGAAGGCCGCTACACGTTGATGCCCGGAATCATTGCCGCCCTGGCTGATTCGGGCACCCCGTTTTCGATCCTGACCAAGGGTACGCTGCTGCGCCGGGACCTGCCGCAGATCACCGCGGCCGCCCGTCGGGTCGATGTCAGCGTCGCGGTGTCGCTCGCGGTGGCCGACCCGGAGGTGCACAGGGACGTCGAGCCCGGCACGCCGACGCCGCAGGCGCGCCTCGGGCTGATCTCCGCGGTGCGTGAGGCCGGCCTGGACTGCCACGTCATGGTGGCTCCGGTGCTGCCGTATCTGACCGATTCGGCCGAGCACCTCGACACGCTGCTGGGCCAGATCGCCGCCGCCGGGGCCACCGGGGTGACGGCGTTCGGGCTGCATCTGCGGGGCTCGACGCGGGGCTGGTTCATGGGGTGGCTGGCGCGGGCGCATCCGGAACTCGTGGCGCCCTACCGAGACCTGTACCGGCGCGGAGCGTATCTGCCGCAGGACTACCGCAAGCTGCTGCACGAGCGGGTGACCCCGCTGATCGCCAAGCACGGCCTGGCGCCGCACCGCCGCTCGTTTCGCATGACGGCGACGCCGGCCGTCGAGCCGGCCCAGCCGCTGCAACCGACGCTGTTCTGAGCCGCGTCAGCCCTTGTTGCGCTTGACCTCTTTGAACGGCACCCCGCGGTCGGCGGCGTGCTCGCGGGGGAAGCCCAGCACCCGCTCACCGATGATGTTGCGTGCGATCTCGGTGGTGCCGCCGCCGAGCGCCGCCGCCTGGCGCGACAGGTAGCGCTCGCCGTGGCGGATCAGATCGTCGCCGGTGTCGACGACGCCGCCGCCGGCCGTGATCGCCAGCGCGGTGTCGAACTCCAGATGGTGGATGTCGGCGTGCGCGATGCGGATGATCGAACCGGCCGCCGGGGGCAGCGAACCGTCGAGCACACCGTGGTACACGTGCTCGATGAGCTGTTCCCGTACGGCGCGGTGTACCAACGCGCGGCCGGCCATCTCTTGGGCGAGCTCGCTGTCGGCCTGGCCGGCCGCCTCCAATAACGCCACATAGTCGGTGGGCACATCGGACTTGCCCTCGGCGCCGATACCGGAGGCGAACTCCGAGCCGCCACCGACGGCGCGCCGCTCGTGGTAAAGCTGCCGCGACGCCACCTGCCAGCCGCCGTTGACCTCGCCGACCACGGCGTCATCGCCGAGTTCGAGGTTGTCGAAGAACTCCTCGCAGAACTCGACCGAACCGTTGACCTGCTTGATCCGGCGCAGCGTGATGCCCGGGCTGTCGATGGGCACCAGGAACATCGTCAGGCCCTCGTGCTTGGGCACATCCCAGTCGGTGCGCGCCAGCATCAACCCGTAGTCCGCGGCGAACGCGCTCGTGCTCCACGTCTTGGCGCCGTTGATCACCCACTTGTCGCCCTGGCGGTCGGCGCGGGTGATGACGCCGGCGAGATCGGATCCGCCGCTGGGCTCCGACAGCAACTGGACGAGGACCTCGTCGCCACGCAGCGCCGCCGAAATGTGCTGGCGCTTCTGCTCTTCGCTGCCGGTGTCCAGAATCGTCGCCGCGCAGATCGTGAAGGTCGGCGTGTTGAGGATGACCGGAAGCTCGTAGTTGCGCGAGGCCGCGTCGAACGCCTTCTGGTAGGCGATCGGAAGGCCGAGGCCGCCGTACTCCTTGGGAAAACAGATCCCGGCGAACCCGCCCTCCCACAGCTTCTTCTGAAGTTCACGGGCGCGCAGCCAGGGTTCCTCTTCACCGCGGTCGTGCTCGGGTGGGTTGTTGGGGTCGATTGCGGGCATGTTCTCGGCCAGCCACGCTCGGGCGCGGGCGGCGAACTCCTCGACCGACTCCGTGGTTTGTGTTGGCGCCGCAGCAGTCTCGGTCATCCGGCGTGCTCCAATTCCCGGCCCTCTTTGGTCAGTGCGTAAACGCGCAGGTTGTGTTCTTCGGGGGTGCCGAACATCGAGCGGTACAGCGTGGCGCGACGCAGGTACAGGTGCAGGTCGTGCTCCCAAGTCACGCCGATGCCGCCGTGTAACTGAATGCAGTCCTGCAACATCCCGGGTGCGTGTTCTGCGCAATAGGATTTCGCGACGCTGACCGCCATCTCCGCGCCCGGCGAACGTGCCGCCACCTCGGCCACCGCGGCGTTGGTGGTCGCGCGGCACGCCTCGAACCAGATCTTCAGGTCGGCGTACTTGTGCTTGAGCGCCTGATACGAGCCGATCGGGCGGCCGAACGAATGCCGGTCGAAGCCCCACTGAACGGTGAAGTCCAGCACCGTGTCCAAGATGCCGACGATCTCGGCGCACTGGAGCACCACGGCGATCTGGTGCTGCCGCGCGATGATCGCCGGAGTCTGCTCGGCCGACCCGACCACCGCCGAGCCGTCGACCTCCACGCCGTCGAAATGCACACGGGCGTAGTTCTTCACCATGTCGATCGAGCGTTGCCGTTCCACGCGCACGCCCGCCGCGTCGGTGGGCACCAGGAATTGGCGCACGGCGCCGTCGCACTCGGCGACCACCAGCAGGACGGTGCTGTCGGCGCCGGCTTCGACGCGGTCCTTGACCCCGTCGATACGGAAGCCGCTGCCGGTTGCGGTGGCGGTGACCGAGGGCGTCATCGGTGACCACGGTTTCCCGGGCTCATAGACCGCCCACGACGCGACCGTTTCACCGGATACCAGTGATTCGATTGTGTCGCCGTGGTTTTCGGGCGCCTCGGCCAGCGCAGCCAGCACCGTGCTGACCGGATGCAGGGGACCGGGCGCGACGACCTTGCCGACGAGTTCGGCGACCAGCGCCAGGTCCTTCACCCCGTCTCCGGACACGCTGCCGCCGCCGAGGTCCTCGGGAACGAGCAGGCTGGTCCAGCCGAGTTCGGCGGCCCGACGCCACCAGCCGGTGTCGAACGAGGTGCCGGCGTCGTGCAGTTCGCGCAGTCCGCTCAGCGACGCTTCTTTTTCGAGGAACGACTGCGTGGTCGAGGCGAACAGCAGCACCTCGGGGTTTGCGGCGTCGGTCATGGGGTCGGTGCTACCTCTTCGAGGGTCAGGCGGGGATGACGAGAGGCGGCACGTCCGGGTTGTGGACGATCTCGTTGGGAACCTTGAACAGATCGATCATGTTGCCGCCCATGATCTTTCGCTGCCCCTCTTTGTCGAGCGCCTGCAGGTCGTCGATCAGGTGGGTAGGTTCGGCCAGGCCCTCGGGATGCGGCCAGTCCGAACCGAAGATCACCCGGTCGATGCCGAGCAGGTCGGCCATCTGCGCGAAGTCGTCCTCCCAGAACGGCGCGACGTAGACCCCGCGCTTGAACGCCTCGATCGGATCCTCCGGGAACTCCTGCGGCATCTTCTTGTAGGTGCTCTCGAACTGCTTGAACAGGTAGGGCACCCAGTCCGCGCCGTTCTCGATCGACAGGATCCGCAGCTCGGGGTTGCGGGTCAGCGCGCCGTGGCATACCAGCGCGGCCATCGAGTCCTCGATGGGCCGCTTGCCCATCGACACCATCCGGAACGCCGTCGGTTTGAACGGCAGGAACTCGTCGGCGGGCTCCCAGTCGTTGAGGTATTCGGCGTATCCGGAATCCGATGCGTGCATCGAGACCGGGATGCCGGCCTTGACGCAGGCGTCCCAGAACGGGTCGAATTCGGGCAACCCGAACGAGCGGGTGCCGCGCAGGCCGGGCACCGGTGCGGGACGCACGAGCACGGTCTTGGCGCCACGCTCGAGGCACCACTCGAGTTCCTCGAGCGCGCGGTCGACGATGCCGAGGTTGATCACCGGGGTCGAGAAGATGCGGTCCTCGTAGTTGAACTGCCAGGTCTCATACATCCACACGTTGAGCGCGTGGATGACGTCGAGGATGAGTTCGGGGTCGTCCTTCATCCGTTCCTCGACCAGGCTCGCCAGGGTCGGGAACATCAGCGAGTAGTCCAGGCCCAGCCCGTCCATCACCTCAAGGCGCGCGGCGGGTTCGCGGAACGCCGGGATCGCCTTCATCGGCTTGCCCATCACCTCGCGGAAGCTCTTGCCGCCGCTGCCGTGCTTGAAGTACTCCTCCTGCGCGCCGGGCCGCGCGACGACCTCGAAGGTCGGGTTGGGGATGTAGTCGCTGACCTGGTTGCGCACCATGATCTTGGTGCGGCCGCGGACCTCGATGTAGTCGATGACGTTCTTGCGGTGATCCGGCAGGAACTGCGTCAGCGCCTCTTTGGGCTCGTAGAAGTGGTTGTCGGCGTCGAACACCGGATAGGGGAGCTTGCGGGCCATTTCCGCCTCCTGGAGAGTCTGGTTCTGCAATGCTGGTAATGACATTACCACGTCTGGACCAGCGTAAACATCACCCCCGACCCGCCAGCGTCGGGGCCGGTACCGCGCAGGTCAGGTGCGGTCGTCGGGTGCCGCTTGCAGGCCGCCGACGCAGAATTGGTAGATGTGGTCGGCCCCGACAGGCACGCCGTTGAGTTCGGCGCCCAACACCTGAAGCCGCATCGCGCCCAGCGCGGACTGCATGATCAGCGCGGCCGTGGCGTCGACGTCGAAGCCGGACCGAAACACCCCTTCGGTGATGCCGCGCTCGATGATGTCTTTGATTAGTTCGTGCAGCGGGGACAGCACGCGGGCGTACTCGCGCGGCAGGGTTTCGGCGAGGTGGTCGTTGTAGTACGTCAGACCGCGGTTGACCTTGTCCTGGGTGGTGGATTCGGCCGGGGTGCAGATGCGGTCGATGAGCACGCGCAGTGCCCTACGGCTCGGTAGGCCCTCGGTTTCGTCGCGCCACCTGCGGGTGGACTCCGACATGATCTTGTCGATCAAGGCCAGCAGCAACTCATCCTTTGTGGAGAAGTGCTGGTAGAAGGAGCGCAGCGAGGTTTTGGAGCGCTCGACCACCTCGAGCACCGTGAAGTCGGTACGTCCGGTCTCGCCGAGAATCGCCAGCGCGGACTTCATGAAGCGCTTGGCGCGCGACTCCTGGTCGACGACGGCAGCACCGGTAGTGGACGCCGACCGGGCGGCGCCGGCCGAGCGGCCGGTGCTCTTCGCCATGCTGGACCACCTTCCGGGGCTCGCGATGACTGGCTGGTAATGACGTTACCGCTTTTGCCGATGCTCGGTTACTGTTCGGTCCCATGACGACAGATTCAGCGCAGACGCCATGGACCGTTGAAGGACTGCTCGAGCTGTTCGACGTGGAGCCCGACGGACAAGACCGTTTCATCGCCCAGACGGGCCCGGCGGGTGAGGATGCCCGTCAGGTGGTCGAGGGCACCCAGGTGCTCGCGCAGGCGATTGTCGCTGCGGCCAAAAGGTTTCCGGACAAGTCGGTGCGCTCGGTGTATGGGGTGTTCTCCCGGGCGGTGATGGTCGGGGCCGGGCCCGTGGAGCTCGAGATCGACGTCGTCGCCGAAGGACGTTCCACCGCAACGGCTGTCGTAGCCGCCAAGCAGAACGGCAAGCGGTGTATCACGGTGACGGTGCTGGCCGACGTGCCCACCGCCGACGTCATCCGGCACCACCTGCCCCGCCCCGATGTGGCGGGGCCTGCCGACGCCAACGTCTCGGAGATGCCGATGACCGGGCGGCAGGTCCGGTTGGTCGATGTGGTCGACGTCAACAGCCCCGACGACGTGGGGCTGCCGGAACTGTACGCCTGGCTGCACTACGAGCCGATCCCGACGCGCGATGATCTGGCCAAGGCGTTGATCGCCTATTTCACTGGCCACCTTGGTATTTCGACGACGATGCGGGCGCATGCGGGTATTGGCACCGCGCAGGCGCACCTGACCGTCTCCACCGCGCCGATGACGGTGTCGGTGAGCTTCCACGAGCCGTTCTCCTGGGACGGCTGGCTGCTCTACACCCATGAGAGCACACAGGTTGGCGCCGGCATGTCCTATGTGCGCGGGACGGTGCACACCGAAGCAGGTGAGTTGATCGCCTCGTTCGCCCAGGACGCGTTGATCCGGCCGCTGCGCACCACCGACACCGCGATCAAGGAACAGTCGCGCCTCTAGGCACCTTTTCAGCGCGAGCAGACGCGAAGGGCCCATATCTGCGGCGAGACGGGGCCCTTTGCGTCTGCTCGCGGGAGGAAGGTGAGGGCTCAGATCTTCAGATAGCCCTTGTCGGCGGGAATCTGGGCCGCGGTCACCAACGATGACGCGTCGCTGGCCAACCAGACCACGATGTCAGAGATCAGGTCCGGGTCGGCCAGCGAGTCGGTCGGCAGCGCCCCGGGCGAGAAACTGTGGATGTAGCCCTGGTGGTCGGCGAAGATCTGCCACATCGAGGTGTCGTTCCCCATCGGGGTATCGGTTCCGTAGGGGTGCACCGAGTTGACCCGGATGCCGTACTCGCCGAGTTCGACCGCCAGCGAGTTGGTCAACGCGACGACGCCGAACTTGCTGGCGCAGTAGTGGCCGCAACCCGGAACGGCTTTGATCCCCGCGGCTGAACTGATCGTGATGATCGATCCGCCGTTGCCCGCCTCGATCATCGGCGGCACGACGGCCTTGATCGTGTTCCACACGCCGGTCAGGTTGACGTCGAGCACGTCCTGCCACTGCTTGGCTGAGATCTCCCACAGCCGGCCCCAATTCATCACGCCGGCATTGGCGACGACGATGTCGAGGCGGCCGAACTGTTCCACCGCGTCGGACACCACCCGCTGCTGTCCGGCGGCGTCGCGGACGTCGACCCGGTCGGCGACGATCTTGCGGCCCTCGCCTTCGACGAGGCTCACCGTTTCGGCGAGGTCCTCGGGCAGCGCGGGCGGGTAGCCGTTGTGCTCGGCGACCGGCCCGCACGCGTCGATCGCGACGATGTCCGCGCCGGCGCGGGCCAGTCGGACACAGTGCGCGCGGCCCTGTCCGCGCGCCGCGCCCGTCACGTAGGCGACCTTGCCGGCCAACGGGGTGTCGGGGTTCGTCATCGGTGGGGATCTCCTGTCAGTCGGCGCCGGCGGCGAGCCAGTCGTCGAACGTCGTCGCTTCGATGCGGGCATTCTCCCCGGGCAACAACACGTTTCCGGCCATCGAAACACCGAAGATTCCCGACCACGTCGGCACCAGCTTGACCCGATGCCCCCTGGCGTCGAGGGTGCGCCGGGCCATGTCGACCAGGTCCTGCGGCTCCGGGCCGGCCACATCGGTATAACGGCCCTGGGGCTCGCCGGCCACCACCTCGGCCAGCACGCGGGCGATGTCATCCGGGGCGATCGGCTGCACCAGCAGCGGAGCGATGGTGGCAACGCCGTCCTGCTCGGTCCACCCGGCGACCATGGCGGCGAAATCGTGAAACTGCGTGGCGGGCACGATGGTCCACGGCACTGGCCCTTCGGAAACCAGCCGCTCCTGCTCGCGCTTACCCGAATAGTGGGGGTTGCCCTCGATGCTGTGGATCCCCACGATCGACAACAGGACGTGGTGGCGCACCCCGGCGCGGAGTTCGGCGGACAACAGGTTCGCGGTGGTGGTGCCGAAGTACGCCTGCGTCTGCTCGCGGTCGGTGGGCGGTGCGCTGATGGCGTCGAGGACGGCGTCGACGCCCTCCAGCGCGGCATCCAGTCCGGCGCCGGTCATCAGGTCCACGCCCAGCGATCTGCTGATCCGCACCACGTCGTGGCCGTCGTTTTCCAGGAACGTGACCGCGCGCGCCCCGATGTTGCCCGTCGCGCCGGCGACCGCGATACGCATGATCTGACCTCCTGGGCTACAGGGCCGCTGCGGCTTCGCGAATTCGCGAGCCGGCAGACGACGCTATCGGCTCGCCGTGACCGAAGCATGCGATTTCAACATCGAGGGCGGCCAGTCGGCGCAACGAGGCGACGGTTCGGGCGCGGTCCTGGTTGAAGGTGCCGAGCATGACGGAGCCGACGTGCGCGACGGTGTCACCGGTGAAGAGCGCCCCGTGCTGCGGCAGGTGGATGGCGATGCTGCCCTCGGTGTGACCCGGCACGGACAGGATCTCGGCGCCGCCGCCGAAGTCGAGCCGCTCACCGCCGACGAGTTCGTGGTCGACGGTGACCGGTGGTGCCGCGTCGGGCAGACCGGCCGAAACGCGTTGGTGGATAGGCACTTCCCAGTCTTCGAACACCGGCGGCGGCAGGGCGGTACCGGTGCGGATCGCCTGCGCATCGCCTGCGCCGGCGAATACAGCGGCACCGGTTGTGCTGCGCAGCTCGGCGGCGGATCCGATGTGGTCGACGTGCCCGTGCGTCAGCACGATTCTGTCGACGCGGGGGACCGCGGCCGCGATCTCCGCTCCGGATCCGGGTGCGCCGGTGTCGATCAGCGTCACGGAGTCCCCGTCGTTCCAGACGTAGACCTGCCAGCCGTGCACGCGCAGCATGGTGAGATTCGGCGTGACGGTCACGGTGTCCATGGCCATGACGCTAAGGCCCCGCAGGCGCCGCGCGCAGCGGATCAGCTCGTCGCGAAATCGCTCATCAGCGCCGACCTGAGCACGTCGAGCGGTAGGCCACCCAGATCCAGCGCGCGGCTGTGGAACTCCTTGAGCGAAATCCCGCAGCTGAGGGCTTCATCGCGCAGCTGCTGCCAGATCCGCTGCCCGATCGCATACGACGGGGCCTGACCCGGCCAGCCCAGGTAGCGGTCCAGTTCGAACTGCAGGTGTTCGTCGTTCATCGCGCTGTGGGTACGCAGGAACTCCCACGCCCGCTCGGCATCCCACACGCCGCCATCGGGCGCGGTCATTCCACAGTGCACCCCGATGTCGATGCAGACCCGGGCGGCCCGGAAGCGCTGAGCATCAAGCATTCCCAACCGTTTGCCGGCATCGTCGAGCCAGCCCAACTCCGCCATCAGCCGCTCGGCGTACAGCGCCCAGCCCTCACCGTGACCCGACAGCCAGCAGCCCAGTCGACGCCACCGGTTCAGCCGGTCGGACAACACCACGGCGCGCCCGATCTGCAGGTGATGGCCGGGCACGCCCTCGTGGTACACGGTCGTCGTTTCGCGCCAGGTATGAAACGTGTCGACACCGTGCGGTACCGACCACCACATCCGTCCCGGCCGCGTCAGGTCCTCCGACGGGCCGGTGTAGTAGATGCCACCGGTGTAGGTGGGCGCGATCCGGCACTCCAACCGCCGCAGTGGGGCGGCGATGTCGAAATGGCTGCCGGCCAACGCTTCCACGGCCTGATCGGAGAGTTTTTGCATCCAGGCCTGCAGTTCGTCGACCCCGTGCACGAGGTAGCGCTCCTCCTGATCGAGACGCAGCAGCGCATCGGCCACAGTGGCGTCGGGATAGAGTTGGCGGGCGATGGTTTGCTGTTCGGCGACAATGCTTTTCAGCTGCTCAAGACCCCACTGGTAGGTCTCCTCGAAATCGACCGTCGCGCCCAGAAACGAGCGCGACCACAGCCGGTAGTCGTCCACGCCGACGGCGTCGTCGGCGCGCGCGTAAGGCGCGACCTCGTCGCCCAAGATCCTGGCCAGCTCCCGGTAGGCATAGGCCGCGTTGGCCGCGTGCTGGCGCAGATCCTCCTGCAGCGCCGCGTTATCGGGTACGGCGTCGGCGACCATGTCGACGAAGAACTGTTGGATGCCGGTGGCCTGCTCGATGCCGCGCACGACCTGGCGCACTGCGGGGGCGCGCCCGGCCGTCACGGCCGCACGCAACGCATCCATATAGCCGCCGACCCGCTCCGGCAGCCGGGACAGCCGCACGGCGATCAGCGCCCAGTCGTCCTCGGTTTCGGTGGGCATCAAGTCGAAGACGTCGCGCATCGACTGCAGTGGCGAGGCGATCACATTCAACGGGCCGACGTCGAGGCCGGCGTCGTTCAGTTCGATCAGCCCCCCGAGCCGCTCGCGCATCGCGGCGATCGTGACCTGGTCGACGTCGTCGGCGGGCTGTGCTGCGTCGAGTTCGCGCAACGCGTTTCGGGCCGCCTCGGCGCGCGCGGCAACACCGTCGGGGGAGTAGTCGGTGATGGCGTCGTCATGGCCCGTGATACCGATATCCGTTGCGGCGCAGGGGTCTAACTCGGCAAAGCGCTCCAGGTAGCGTTCGGCGACGGCATCGACCGCCGACGGTGTCCTAGCCAAGATCGCTCGTGGCGAACGTGTCGCAGCTGTTCGGGTCGCCGGTGCGGTAGCCCTCGGTGAACCACTTCTGCCGTTGCGCGGCCGAACCGTGCGTCCACGCCTCGGGGTTGACCTGTCCCGTGGCCTTCTTCTGGATGCGGTCGTCGCCCACCGACGCCGCGGCCGATAGTGCGTCGTTGATGTCCTTGTCGCTCAACGGCTCCAGGAACGGCACGCCGGTGCTCTCCTGTTTGGTGATGGCCGCGTGGTGCGCCCACACGCCGGCGTAGCAGTCGGCCTGCAGTTCGGTGCGCACGCCGCCGCCGGTGGGGCCCTGGGCGCCGGCGCCGTGCGCACGGGCCAGCGTGCCTGTCCGGTTCTGCACGTGGTGGCCGAACTCGTGGGCGACCACATATTCCTGCGCCAACGGGCCGCCGCTGGAACCGAACTCGGTCTTCAGCACGTCGAAGAAGTCGACGTCGAAGTAGGCGGTCTGATCGCCCGGGCAGTAGAACGGCCCGACGTCGCTCGTGGCCGCGCCGCATGCGGTCTGCACGGATCCGGTAAACAGCTCGACACGGGGCCGCTCATAGCCAGGCATCAGGCGCTGCCACACGGCGTCGACCGAGTTGCCGGTGGCCACGACGCGGCATTCGACCATCTCGTTGGCGTCCGCGCCGGTCTGGCACTGGCTCAGATCGAATCCCGGGGCTGCGACGTCGGCGTTGCCCATCTGCTGCTCGGGCATGACGGTGCCGGGGTCGACCCCGAGGAACAGGGCCACCACGAGGACCAGGAGGCCGCCGACACCTCCGCCGATCGCGATACCCCGGCCGGGCCCGCGCCCGCCGCCGCTGCTCGATGTGGTGCTGGTGTCGATGCGCATGCCCTCGTTGAAGGTCATGTCGACCAGCTTTGCACACTGCGGTAAGGCGCGAAATAATCGCGCCGTTTCAGCCCACCGGGTACCGCTTGTTCGAGTAGTCGCGCAGGTTGTAGAGGAACTTCTGGAACATCCAGCCCATCACCGGACCTCCCAGCGACATGCCGATGCGGGCCGCGACACCGTGGGGCTTCATCGCCATCACCCAGGTCAGATGGCAGCCGCCCGGGGTCTTCACCACCCGGTAGTCCTCGGCGAACGCCGCGATACTTTTCGTCGAGGCTTCGTTGAACCGAAAGGCCATGTGGCTGTGCGGCTGCCAGGCGAGGAACTCCTCGTCGCCGACGATCCCGCCGCGCATGTGCACGGTGCGGGTGGTGCCGACGTCACGAGGCTTCGGACTGGTCCACGTCACCTTGGTGATCACCGTGGCCCACTGCGGCCAGGATTCGGCGTCGGCGAGCACCTCGAACAACTGCTCGGGTGTGATCGCCAGGTCGACGGTGCTGACGAACCGAAACGGGGCGTCGTCGATGAAGTCCAGGCCGACGCGCTCGCATGCGTGCATGGCCATACACCCTAGGGGACGGTGTCTAGCCGGAGTGTTCGAATTCGGTCGAGACCGACGCGTTGGCTGGTTTTCGACTGCCGATCGACCATTGCGGCGGTTTCGGTGTCTAGTCCATCGCGCGGGCTATCGCGATGTGACCCTCCATGCCGGTCTCCTCAGCCCGCGCGCGGTAGCGGTCGCGCAGATCGGCATAGGTCGCGTCGTCGCCGCGTGCCTTCGCCAGCAGAGCGCTGAGTCGCATCAGCGGCAACTCGCGATAGAGGAAGCCGGGTTCGGCAGGCAAGCTCGCCAGCTGTTCGACGGCCGCCCGGGCAAGGTCGATATCACCCTCGGCGCCACGGGCGAGCAGCGCTTCGACAAGCACGGTTGTGGTCCAGCCCTGATTGATCGACTCTCCGCTTCGCAGTTCGTTCTCCAGGACACCGCGGGCCAGCTTGACTGCCGTCTCACAGTCTCCGCTTCTGATCATCTCCGCGGCCCTATCCAGGTCGGCGCACCACGCCGCGATGATGGTGTAACGGTGCTGGCGCGCTTTCTCGGCGGCCCTTTCGAGCAACCCGAAACCGCGTTTGTGGTCCGCGTTTTGGTGGCGCACGAGCACCAGACCATGGGCGAACTCCGCGTTGGCGAGGGTGAAGTCGTCAGCGCCCTGGCGAGCGATCTCCACGGCCTCTGCAGTGTCCTGAAGCGCTACGTCGTCAGCCTGCAGCGCCCAGTTCAACACGGCGATGTACTTGAACTGAACGACTCCACAGAAGGTGAAAGGGTCGACCCTACGCGCCATCGCGATCGCACCATCGAAATCATCGCGCCATCCCGGGATGCCCAGGCAGCACCGTGCCGATCCGCGCAGTGCCAGCGCCATGGCAAGGGGTGAACCGATGACCAGATTGCCCACGGTGGGATCGCCGTCGCAAAGATCGATTACGCGTTGCGCCAGGCGCATAGCCGCAGAGATTTCGCCGGCGTTCCACTTCGCGAGGACCGGAGTCATGAGAAGCGCGATGGTCAATTCCGCATCGCCTGTCGACTCGAGCAGGGTCACGTACTCGGCGGCGAGTTGCGATGCTTCCGCGAACTTCCCGTGGAAGTTGAGCATCTGGACTTGCCCGATCATCCCCATCGCCAACGACCGTTTGTCACCCGCGGCGGTCGTGAGATCGCGTAGCACGTCGAACTCGACGTCCTCGAGGTTCCCACCGACCCGCCAAATGGTGGCGCACAACCACGTTCGCGCAGCGATCTGCATCGCCAACCGACGGGGATCGTCTTCGGGCAGCATTTCTGCCACGGCACGCGCCCGATCCCAGCTCATCCGCGCGGCGGCGATATTGCGGTGCACCGACCATGTCCCGGCGCGCATGTGCCAATCGAAGGCCCCATGCAGGTCGCCCGCTGCCTCGAGGTGCGTCGCGATCAGTGCGGCATTCTTGTCCGCTGACGACGGATCCTGATGTTCGATGGCGGCGGCGACCTGTCGGTGCAGCTGTGAACGGCTCGACCTGAGCTGCGATTCGTAGGCGACCGCGCGAATCAACGGATGCCGGAACGCATACTCCGACATCGACACCGGTTCGACGAGTTCGGCATCGATCAACTCGGCCACCTCGGTGACATCGAGTGCACGCAGCAGCCGAACTCCGAACGACGAACCGATCACCGATGCCGCGTTGAGCGTTCGTTTGGCGGCCGCGCCGAGGCGATCGATGCGGGCGGCGATGGTGGCCTGGACGGTCGACGGAACGCTCACTTCGCCGTCGCCGCGGTAGACGTACGCGCCGCGCGCACCGACAAGAATTCCGCGCTCAGCCAGATCGCGGACGATCTCCTCGATGAAGAACGGGTTGCCGGCGCCACGCTCGGCAACGCGCTCGGTGATCTGTGCGACCGACGGATCCGACCCCAGCAACTCGGCCAACAGGGTCGATGTCTGCGAGCGGTCCAGTGCGCTCAGCGGGAGCACGTCAGCGGCCACACCGGTGTCGCCTGTTCGGCTCAGCACGCCGCGATACTCGGGGCGGTACGTGATCAGCACCAGCGCAGCTGTTTTCGGGACCATGGCGAGCAGATCGGTGAGCATCGACTCGCTTACGGCGTCGATCCACTGGACATCGTCGATCACGTAGACGGCGGGTTCGGTGCGCGCCAGAAGAGCCGCGTCGAGCAAACCGGTGAGCCGGCGCCTGCGGGCGTCCGGGTCGATGCCGCTGACTGCGCCGTGATCACCGATCCCGAGCAGATCGTGCAGGAGGTGGAGATCTTCGGGGTTCGCCTCGGGCACCCTGGTGCGGATCCTGAGCGCGGCGTCGGCCGGGTCTAACCCGTCGACACCGAAGAAGGAGCGCAGCAGTTCGGCGGCGGCGAAGAACGGAATCTGGCTGGAATGCGATTCGCAGTACGCCGAGAAGACGTCGACGCCGAGGTCCGCAGCTCGTGCCACGGCTTCCTGGGTGAGCCGGCTCTTACCGATCCCGGGCGGCCCTTTGATCCCGATGGCGCGCCCGTGGCCGCTGAGCGCCTCGTCGAACGCGGCCGCTATCACGCTCATCTCCCGATCTCGGCCTACCAGCGGGGTCGTGCGCGGCCCCGCGCGGCGATGATTGCGCACGGCAAGGAGCTGGCGTGCTGTGACCGTTCCGGCTGACCCTTTGATGCGCACGGACTGCGGATCGCTGAGTCGAGCGTCGTTCTCGACCAATCGGGCCGTGGATTCACTGAGCATCACCCCGCCGGGCGGCGCCACAGATTCCATCCGCTGGGCCATCCCAACGTGCTCGCCGATCGCGGTGTACGCAAGAGCCTCCGGACCGATGTCGCCGGCAACGACCATCCCGGAGTTGAGCCCGATCCGCAGCTGCAACGAGATCCCGTCACCGCGGGCGGTCTCCGCGGCCAGGGCACGGACCTCGTCCTGGACGTCGAGCGCGGACAGACATGCCCGACGAGCATGATCCTCCAACGCGCGTGGAGCGCCGAACAGCGCCATGATTCCGTCGCCGGTGAATTGGTTCACGGTGCCGTCGTAGCGACGGATCACGGCGGTGGCGCGCCGCACGAGCTCGGTCATCACTTCCCGGAGCCGTTCGGGGCCGAGCGCCGCGGCGATGTCCATCGACCGCACGACGTCGGCGAACAGCACGGTCACTTGCTTGTACTCGGCGACGTGGGGTTGGACCAGCGGTGTTCCGCAGTTGTCGCAGAACCGGGCGCCGGCACGCGCTTCGGTCGCACAGGTGGGGCAGTGTGCCGGTGCCACTTCCGCGCCTCCAGGAGGCCGTCGCTCTATCGGTGCGAAAACGATATCGCCGTCGCGGGCCGCCCGTGCGAGTTAGGCGCGCCGAGACCGACGCTTTGGCTGGTTTTCGGCCGCCGAATCGACCACTGCGTCGGTTTCGGTGTCTATCCGGGCCCGTCGCTCGCCGCCGCCAGCAGCGGAACGATCACGTCGCTGATCGGGGTGCGGATGCCGTACTCGGCCGCCTTGCGCAGGATCACGCCGTTGCGGATATCCCACTCCAACTGCCGTCCATCCTGGCGGTCGGTGAGCATCGACGTGGTGATGTCCTCCGGCGACCTGGCGAGCAGGTTGACGACGTGCTTGATCACCTCGTCGCCCAACTTCGCGCCGTCGGCCCGCGCCACCGCCAGGCACTCGGTGAGATAGCGGCGCGCCAGGGCGGCCACGTCGTCGCGGCGGAACATGCCGGCGCGGCGCCCGGTCAGCACCATGAACCCCACGACCGCGTTGACGAGAAGCTTGTGCCACGCCGCGCTGAGGAAGTTCGGATCGATCTCGACGGCGACTGCGCTGCCGTCGAACAGGTCAACGATCGTCTGCGCGGCGGGTACCTCGGGCAGCACCAGCCGCGCAGCGGTGCGCAACCGGATGTGGCCCTGCGGTGCCGGTTCAGCCGAAACCCACACGGCCACAGGAACAATGGTCGATGCGGGACAGTAACGACCGACGCGTTCGACTTGTTCGACGCCGTTCTGCAGCGCGGCGACCACGGTGCGTTCGTCGCACAACTTGGCCAGCCAGGGCCCCGCGCCGGCGTTCTGGGTGTCCTTGACCGCCAACAGCACCACGTCGACCGGGCCGTCGACGCGCGCCGGGTCGGTCAGTACGGGCCCGGGCACCACGATCGGCTCGCCGTTGTCCGGCCTCACCTCGATCGCGTCACGCGGCGTCCGCCCGCACAACATCACCTGGTGGCCGGCCGCATGCAGCAGCGCCGCCACGGTGGAGCCGATCGCTCCGGGGCCGACGACGGCGATGGTGGTGCGCACGCAGGCCAAGCTACCGGCCGAAACGGCACCTTTACACTTGGGCAGTTGTCCCATCAGCCGATTTCCTCAGGAGTTTCAGTGCTGCGCAGTTCCGCCGCCGGGTCGTTGCGGCCCGCCGACGCCGGTCAGAAGGTGACGTTGGCCGGCTGGGTGGCACGCCGCCGCGACCACGGCGGGGTGATCTTCATCGATCTGCGCGACGCATCCGGGGTGTCGCAGGTGGTATTCCGTGAACCCGAGGTGCTCGAGGTGGCCCACCGGTTGCGCGCGGAGTTCTGCATCGCTGTGGTCGGCGTCGTCGAGATCCGGCCCGAGGGTAACGCGAACCCCGAGATCCCCACCGGCGAGATCGAGGTCAACGCGACGTCGCTGACGGTGCTGGGGGAGAGCGCGCCGCTGCCGTTTCAACTCGATGAGCAGCCCGGCGAGGAGACCCGCCTCAAGTACCGCTATCTCGATCTGCGGCGGGAGGGCCCAGGCAACGCAATCCGGTTGCGCTCCAAGGTGAATGCGGCGGCGCGTGAGGTGCTCGCGCGCCATGACTTCGTCGAGATCGAGACGCCGACGATGACGCGGTCGACGCCAGAGGGGGCACGCGACTTCCTGGTGCCCGCGCGGCTGCAGCCGGGCACGTTCTATGCGCTGCCGCAGAGCCCGCAGCTGTTCAAGCAGCTGCTGATGGTGGCGGGCATGGAGCGTTACTACCAGATCGCGCGGTGCTACCGCGACGAGGACTTCCGCGCCGACCGCCAGCCCGAGTTCACCCAGCTCGACATGGAGATGAGCTTCGTCGACACCGAGGACGTCATCGCGGTCTCCGAGGAGATCGTCACCGCGCTGTGGGCGCTGATCGGCTACCAGGTGCCCACGCCGCTGCCCCGGATGACCTACGCCGAGGCGATGCGCCGGTTCGGCACCGACAAGCCCGACCTGCGGTTCGGCCTCGAACTCGTCGAGCTGACCGACTATTTCAAGGACACCCCGTTCCGGGTGTTCCAGGCGCCCTACGTCGGCGCCGTGGTGATGCCGGGTGGGGCGTCGCAGCCGCGGCGCACACTTGATGCCTGGCAGGAATGGGCCAAACAGCGCGGCCACCGCGGGCTGGCCTACGTGCTGGTCAACGACGACGGCACGCTGGGCGGCCCGGTGGCCAAGAACCTCTCTGAAGCCGAACGCGAAGGGCTGGCCGGGGCCGTCGGCGCGTCACCGGGGGACTGCGTGTTCTTCTCGGCGGGGCCGGCCAAGTCCTCCCGCGCGCTGCTGGGTGCGGCCCGCGTCGAAATCGCCAAGCGGTTGGACATGATCGATACAGCCGCCTGGGCGTTCGTCTGGGTCGTCGACTTCCCGATGTTCGAGCCGGCCGACGAAGCGGCCGCGCACGGTGACGTCGCGGTCGGATCCGGCGCATGGACGGCACTGCACCACGCGTTCACCGCGCCGAAGCCCGAGTGCGTCGACCTGCTCGACACCGACCCGGGCGGCGTGCTGTCCGAGGCCTACGACCTGGTGTGCAACGGCAACGAGATCGGCGGCGGGTCGATTCGTATCCACCGCCGTGACGTTCAGGAGCGCGCGTTGAAGGCGATGGGCATCGGCGCGGACGAAGCGCAGGAGAAGTTCGGATTCCTCTTGGACGCCTTGACCTTTGGCGCACCACCGCACGGTGGGATCGCGTTCGGCTGGGACCGCATCACCGCGTTGCTCGCGGGCACCGACTCGATCCGCGACGTGATCGCGTTCCCCAAGTCCGGCGGCGGCCTCGACCCGTTGACCGGCGCACCCGCGCCGATCACGCCGCAGCAGCGCAAGGAATCCGGCATCGACGCCAAGCCGAAAACAGACTAGCGCCAGTCACATCCGGTGAGTTCGGCCGACGCGTCCCACAATCGGCGCGCCATCGCCCGGTCGCGTGCCTTCGGCCACAACCGGGTCACCTTGGGCGGGCCGATCTGGTTGAACCGCGGCGCCAGATAGGTGCCGCTGGGCAGGTCGGTCGTCACCGCCTGCAGGCTGGCCCGCGCACCCTGGGCCGGGGTGTGCAACAGCCGCCGTATCCGTTGATGGTCGCCCATCCCGAGTGATCGGGTGATGTCGGTGTCGGTGGCGCCGGGATCGGTGGCGTATGCGCGCACACCGCGGGCGGCCAGCTCGGTGACGAACAGCAGGTTGGCCAGCTTGGATTCGCCGTATGCGCTCCACTTCGCGTACTTGCGGTGATGCCAGTTGAGGTCGTCGAGGTGAAGGCGGGTGAACAGGTAGGTGGCGCTGGCCACCGAGATCACCCGGTCGGTGATCTTCTCGCCGAGCAGACACGTCAGCGCGAAGTGCCCGAGGTGGTTGCTGCCGAAATGGGCTTCGAACCCGTCGGCGGTGCGCGTCAACGGCATTCCCATCACACCGGCGTTGTTCACCAGCACGTCAACGCTTTCCACCGACTCGACGAACACCCGCACACTGGCCAGGTCGGCCAGGTCGAGGTGACGCACGTCGACGTCGCCGCCCATCTCGGCGGCGGCCTGCTCACCTTTGGCGATCGTGCGGCACGCGATGACGACGCTGTGTCCCTGCGCGGCCAGCGCCGCCGCCGTCGCCTTGCCGACGCCGCTGTTGGCGCCCGTGACAATCACCCGCATGGCCCAATTATGCGGAAACGGGAATAGCGGCGCGGCTTCGTGCGCTCAACTCCGCATGACCGACCTCTCCGACATCAAGTCATTCAACGCAAACATCGTCGACGAGTTCCGCGCAAACGGCGGCAAGGTCGGCGGTCCGTTCGAGAACGCGACGCTGCTGTTGCTGACCACGACCGGTGCCAAATCGGGCCAGCCGCGCATCTCGCCGCTGGCGTACTTCAACATCGACGGCAAGATTCTCATCGCCGGCTCGTATGCGGGACTTGATGTGCACCCCGCGTGGGTGCACAACCTGCGGGCCGAGCCGCGGGCCCATGTCGAGGTGGGCACCACGGCGTACGACGTGATCGCCCGCGAGCTGCCGACCGCCGAGCGCGACGAGCTCTATCCGAAGGTGGTCGAGATCGCACCGGTGTTCGCCGAGTACCAGGCCAAGACCAGCCGCGTCATCCCGCTGTTCGAGCTCCGGAGAGCGTGAAATCCCCGGCTAGAGCCGCTCGATGATCGTGGCGTTGGCCATGCCGCCGCCCTCACACATCGTCTGCAAGCCGTAGCGCGCGCCGCGCTGTTCCAGAGCGTTGACGAGGGTGGTCATGATGCGCGCGCCGCTGGCGCCCAGCGGATGCCCAATGGCGATCGCGCCGCCGTGAACGTTGGTCTTGGCCAGGTCGGCCCCGACGTCGTGCGCCCACGAAAGCACCACCGGCGCGAAGGCTTCGTTGACCTCGAACAGGTCGATGTCTTCGAGCGTCAACCCTGAACGCCGCAGCACCTTTTCGGTTGCGGGAATGACGCCGGTCAACATGTACAGCGGATCGGAGCCCACGACGGTCATGGAGTGGATGCGCGCGAGCGGGCGCAGGCCCAGCCGCGCGGCCGTCTCGCTGCTGGTGATCAGCAGCGCTGCGCTGCCGTCCGACAGCGGCGACGAGTTGCCCGGGGTGATCTGCCAGCCGATCTGCGGGAACCGCTGCTCGTATGCCGGGTTGTAGAACGCGGGCTGCAGCCCGGCGAGGGTGTCGACCGTCGTGCCCGGGCGGATGATCTCGTCGCTGGCCAGCCCGGCGATCGGCGCCAGCTCGTTGTCGAAGCGGCCTTCTTTCGTTGCGGCGGCGGCTTTCTCGTGGCTGCTCGCGGAGAAATCGTCGAGCTGCTGACGGGACAGGCCCCACTTGGCGGCGATCAACTCGGCGCTGATCCCCTGCGGCACAAGGCCTTCGGGGTAGCGCTGCGCCATCGCCCCGAACGGGTCGCTGCCGGGTAGCACGCTGGATCCCATCGGTGCCCGCGACATCGACTCGACACCTGCGGCCACCACGATGTCGTAGGCGCCGGAGAGCACCCCTTGCGCGGCGAAGTGGATCGCCTGCTGGCTGCTGCCGCACTGCCTGTCGATGGTGGTGCCGGGCACCGTCTCCGGAAATCCCGCGGCCAGCACGGCGTTGCGGGCGATGTTGGCCGCCTGATCGCCAGCCTGGGTGACGGCGCCGGCGATGACGTCGTCGATCTGGCCCGGGTCTATCCCGGTGCGCGTCACCAGTTCCTTGAGGCTGTGGGCGAGGAGGTCGACGGGCAGCACGTCGTGCAGTGCTCCGTTGGCCTTGCCTTTACCGACCGGTGTGCGTACCGCGCCGACGATGACCGCGTCGCGGCCTGAATGTCCCGCCATGGCTTTTCTCCTCACTCCACGCTGGGTACTTGTTTCTATACTCAGGTGTACCACTCTGGGTATAGCGACGGCAACTCAGGGGTAGAGTGACTTCCATGACAGTGCTGGAGGGGCGGTTGGCCGACCGCGACGCGTGGTCGGCGGTGGGTGAGTGCCCGATCGAAAAGACGATGGCGGTGCTCGGAACGAAGTCGGCGATGCTCGTCATGCGCGAGGCCTACTACGGCACCACCAGGTTCGACGACTTCTGGCGGCGCGTCGGGATCACCAAAGCCGCGGCCGCCGCACGGTTGAACGACCTGGTCGAGGCGGGTCTGCTGGTCCGGCGGCCCTATCAGGAACCCGGGCAGCGCAGCCGCGACGAGTACGTGCTCACCGACGCGGGCCGCGAGTTCATGCCGGTGGTGTGGGCGATGTTCGAGTGGGGACGACGACACCTGCCCAACCGCACCCCGCTGCGCCTGGCGCACAAGGGCTGCGGTGCCGAGGCGACGGTGCAGATCCGGTGCGCCGTCGGCCACGTCGTCCCGCCCGACGAACTGTCCGTGCGCATCAGCAGGCGTCGAACCTAGCGCCGCCCGTCCCTCGGCCGTGTCGCACGCGCTCAGCGCGCCGGTGACCCTACGATCGCCCGGTGGCTGATCGCTATGGCTCCGACGTCCTGGCCAACAACCCGCATCCCCGCAGGCTGCGCTCCACCGAGCAGCCGGTGGAGATGGGTCTGGTTGTCGAAGACGCCCAGACCGGATACGTCGGCGCGGTGGTCCGGATCGAGTACGGCCGAATGGAACTCGAGGACCGCCACGGACGCCGCAAGCCGTTCCCGATCGGGCCGGGTTACCTGATCGACGGCCGGCCCGTCATCCTCACCGCACCCAAGCGCACCGCACCGAAGAGCACCCGCACCGCATCGGGTTCGGTGGCCGTGCCCGGCGCGCGGGCCAAGGTCGCGCGCGCCAGCCGCATCTACGTCGAAGGCCGCCACGACGCCGAACTCGTCGAACAGGTCTGGGGCGACGACCTGCGCATCGAAGGCGTCGTCGTCGAACACCTCGGCGGCGTCGACGACCTCTCCGCCATCGTCGCCGACTTCGAACCGGCGCCGCACCGGCGGCTCGGCGTGCTCGTCGACCATCTCGTCGCCGGGTCGAAGGAGGCCCGCATCGCCGAGGCGGTCCGCCGCGGGCCCGGCGGAGACCACACGCTGGTGGTCGGACACCCGTTCATCGACATCTGGCAGGCGGTCAAACCGGTCCGGCTGGGCATCTCGGCGTGGCCGGTCATCCCCAAAGGCGTCGACTGGAAGCGGGGTGTGTGCCGGGCGCTGGGCTGGCCGCACACCGAGCAGGCCGACGTCGCCAGGGCGTGGCAGCGCATCCGGGGCCGGGTGCGCGATTGGAACGACCTCGAGCCCGCGCTGATCGGGCGCGTCGAGGAACTGATCGACTTCGTGACGGCCGGGCCGGGGTCGTAGCGGCGTGGTAAGCAGGGATCGTGTCCGACGGTCTGTTCGACGTCCCCGGTGAGCCGAGCGTCACCGCGGGCGGCCCGGTCGGGGCGTCGACGCCGCTGGCGGTGCGGATGCGCCCGGCCACCCTCGACGAAGTGGTCGGGCAGGATCACCTGCTGCAACCGGGCTCGCCGCTGCGCAGGCTCGCCGAGGGCTCCGGCGCCGCCTCGGTCATCCTGTACGGCCCGCCGGGCACCGGAAAGACGACGCTTGCCGCGCTGATCTCCGGGGCCACCGGCCGCCGGTTCGAGGCGCTCTCGGCGCTGTCGTCGGGTGTCAAGGAGGTCCGCGCCGTCATCGACGTCGCGCGCCGCGCGGCTGCCCACAGTGAGCAGACCGTGCTGTTCATCGACGAGGTGCACCGGTTCTCCAAGACCCAGCAGGACGCGCTGCTGTCCGCGGTGGAGAACCGCGTCGTGCTGCTGGTGGCGGCCACCACCGAGAACCCGTCGTTCTCGGTGGTCGCGCCGCTGTTGTCGCGGTCGCTGATCCTGCAGTTGCAGCCGCTGGACGCCGAGGCGGTACGCGCCGTGGTGCGCCGCGCCATCGCCGACCCGCGCGGGCTCGGCGGCAAGGTCAAGGTCACCGACGATGCCGTCGACCTCCTGGTGCAACTGTCGGCCGGCGATGCGCGACGCGCGTTGACCGCGCTCGAGGTGGCCTCGGAAACCGGGGAGCAGGTGACCGTCGCAACCATCGAGCAGTCGCTGGACCAGGCCGCCGTGCGTTACGACCGCGACGGTGACCAGCACTACGACGTCATCAGCGCGTTCATCAAATCGGTCCGCGGATCCGACGTCGACGCGGCGCTGCACTACCTGGCCCGGATGCTGGTGGCGGGGGAGGACCCGCGCTTCGTCGCCCGGCGGTTGATGATCCTGGCCAGCGAAGACGTCGGCATGGCCGATCCGACCGCACTGCAGACCGCCGTCGCCGCCGCGCAGACCGTCCAGTTGATCGGCATGCCGGAGGCGCAACTGACCCTGGCGCACGCCACCGTGCACTTGGCGACGGCGCCGAAATCCAACGCGGTCACCACGGCGCTGGGCGCCGCGATGAGCGACGTGCGCGCGGGTAAGGCCGGGCTGGTGCCGACCCATCTGCGCGACGGGCACTACTCCGGCGCCGAGAAGCTGGGCAACGCGATCGGCTACAAGTACAGCCACGACGACCCCGACGGGGTGGTCGCCCAGCAGTACCCGCCGGATGAGCTCGTCGGCGTCGACTACTACCGGCCGACCACCCACGGCGTCGAACGCGAGATCGCCGCCCGGCTGGAGAAGCTACGGGCGATCATCCGCCGCAAGCGCTGACTGCGCCAGAACGTTTGTCCCTTTCGGCGCCACAGTGGGGTTGCCGCCGGGGCGGCGCGGTGATCGAGGGACGCGCTGGGGGGACGCGCTCCACACCGATCCGCCGACCCCGACGGCAACGTGCACCCCAACTCTTGGTGGCTACCGCCGCAGCATGCCGCGGCGCCTGCCCACCACACCGGTGTCCCTGCGGCCCATCAGCGCGGCCACCAGCGCCACGCCGATCGCCGCGACGACCACCTGGACAAGCAGTTCCAACCAGTCGATACCGCTCGTCGCGGTCGGGATACCCAGCGCCCTGGCGAGCGCGGTGCCGATCAGCGCGGCGACGATGCCGACCAGGATGGTCACCAGAAAGCCGATCGGTTGGCGGCCCGGCACGAGCAGGCGGCCCAGCACACCGACCACGATGCCGATGAGTATTGCCGTGATCACTCCGGTGATGGTCATAAGTCCTCCAAGGTCGGGCGTGGGAGTGCGATACCCCGCGCCCCCGGCGAATAAACGCGGGCGTCAACGCTCGGCGGCCTCGTAGGCTCGAAGACGTGGACTCCGACGTGCTGACCATCGACACGACCCGCGACCGCATCGTCGACCTCACCGACGCGGTGCGCGACTTCTGCGGCTCCCGCGGGGACGGCCTGTGCAACGTGTTCGTCCCGCACGCCACCGCCGGCCTGGCGATCATCGAAACAGGATCGGGCTCCGACCACGACCTCGTCGACACGCTGGAGCGGTTGCTGCCCCGCGACGATCGCTACCGACACGCCCACGGCTCACCCGGTCACGGCGCCGACCATGTGCTGCCCGCGCTGGTGTCACCGTCGGTGACGTTGCCGGTCGAGGGTGGTGAGCCGCTGCTGGGAACGTGGCAGAGCGTCGTGCTCGTCGACCTGAACCGGGACAACCCGCGGCGTTCGGTGCGGTTGAGCTTCGTCACGTCCTGAGGCGGCACTGCCAGCCGCGCCCGTTCGTTGACCTTTCAGGACCGCCAACCGCGACCGGTACTGTAGTGCGGTCGAATAGTCGCAGGTACCTGCGGAACAACACACGACGGCGAGGACAGTAGCAACGTGCAGACACACGAGATCAGGAAGCGTTTCCTCGATCATTTCGTGAACGCGGGCCACGTCGAGGTGCCCAGCGCCTCGGTGATCCTCGACGACCCCAACCTGCTGTTCGTCAACGCCGGCATGGTGCAGTTCGTCCCCTACTTCCTCGGCCAGCGCACCCCGCCGTGGAAGCGTGCGGTCAGCGTGCAGAAGTGCATCCGCACGCCCGACATCGACGAGGTCGGGGTCACCACCCGGCACAACACCTTCTTCCAGATGGCCGGCAACTTCTCGTTCGGCGACTACTTCAAGAAGGGCGCGATCGAGTTCGCGTGGACGCTGCTGACCAACCCGGTCGAGGCCGGCGGCTACGGTTTCGACCCCGAGCGGTTGTGGGCCACCGTCTACGTCGACGACGACGAGGCCGTCGCGTTGTGGCAGGAGGTCGCAGGCCTACCCGCCGAGCGGATCCAGCGGCGCGGCATGGCCGACAACTACTGGTCGATGGGCATCCCGGGACCGTGCGGACCGTCCTCGGAGATCTACTACGACCGCGGCCCGCAATACGGCATCGAGGGTGGCCCGGAAGCCAACGAGGACCGCTACATCGAGATCTGGAATCTCGTGTTCATGCAGAACGAACGTGGCGAGGGCACCTCCAAGGAGGACTTCGAGATCCTCGGGCCGCTGCCGCGCAAGAACATCGACACCGGCATGGGCGTGGAGCGGGTGGCGTGTCTGCTGCAGGGTGTCGACAACGTCTACGAGACCGATCTCGTGCGCCCGGTCATCGACCTGGTCGCCGGCCTCGCTCCGCGCGGGTACGGCCAGGGCAACCACGATGACGACGTGCGCTACCGGATCATCGCCGACCACAGCCGCACCGCGGCGATCATCATCGCCGACGGGGTCAGCCCCGGCAACGACGGCCGCGGTTATGTGCTGCGCCGGCTGCTGCGCCGCATCATCCGGTCGGCCAAGCTGCTGGGCATCGAGGACCCGATCGTCGCCGACCTGATGACCACGGTGCGTGACGCGATGGGCCCGTCGTATCCGGAACTGGTCAGCGACTTCGACCGCATCCAACGCATCGCGGTGGCCGAGGAGACCGCGTTCAACCGCACGCTCGCCTCGGGATCGCGGTTGTTCGAGGAGGCCGCCGGCGCGACGAAGGCTTCCGGCGCGACGGTGCTGTCCGGCGCCGACGCGTTCACGTTGCACGACACCTACGGCTTTCCGCTCGAGCTGACCCTCGAGATGGCCGCGGAAGCGGGGCTGTCCGTCGACGAGGAGGGGTTCCGCGGCCTGATGGCCGAGCAGCGCGCGCGGGCCAAAGCCGACGCGGCCGCGCGCAAGCAGGCCCACATGGACCTGTCGGCCTACCGCGATCTGGTCGATACCGGGCCCACCGAGTTCACCGGGTTCGACGAGTTGGTCTCTGAGGCAACGATTCTCGGGATCTTCGTGGACGGGCGACGGGTTCCCGTCGTCAACCACGAAACCTCGGCCAGCTCCGAGCACGTCGAGCTGATCCTCGACCGCACCCCGTTCTACGCCGAGTCGGGCGGTCAGATCGCCGACGAAGGCGACATCTCCGGCACCGGCGCATCCGCCTCGGCGAAGGCCGCCGTCACCGACGTGCAGAAGATCGCTCGAACGCTGTGGGCACACCGCGTCAACGTCGAATCGGGCGAGTTCGTCGAGGGTGACACCGTCGTCGCCACCGTCGACCCGCGGTGGCGCCACGGCGCCACCCAGGGCCACTCGGGCACCCACATGGTGCACGCGGCGCTGCGGCAGGTGCTGGGCCCCAACGCGGTTCAGGCCGGCTCGCTGAACCGGCCGGGCTACCTGCGGTTCGACTTCAACTGGCAGGGCGCGCTCACCGAAGACCAGCGCCACCAGATCGAAGAGGTGACCAACCAGGCCGTCGAGGCCGACTACGAGGTGCACTCGTTCACCACCGAGTTGGAGAAGGCCAAGGCGATGGGCGCGATGGCGCTGTTCGGCGAGGCCTACCCCGACGAGGTCCGCGTGGTCGAGATCGGCGGCCCCTTCTCCCTCGAGTTGTGTGGCGGCACGCACGTGCGCAATTCGGCGCAGATCGGCCCGGTGACGATCCTGGGTGAGTCGTCGGTGGGCTCGGGTGTGCGCCGGGTGGAGGCCTACGTCGGCCTGGACTCCTACCGCCATCTGGCCAAGGAGCGCGCGTTGATGGCCGGTCTGGCGTCGACGCTGAAGGTGCCGTCCGAAGAAGTGCCCGCGCGGGTGGCCAACCTGGTGGAGCGGCTGCGCGCGGCCGAAAAGGAACTCGACCGGATGCGGCTGGCCAACGCCAAGGCCGCCGCAGCCAATGCCGCCGCGGGCGCTGAACTTATCGGTAAGGTCCGAGTGGTGGCGCAACGGATGGCCGGCGGGATGTCGGCCGCTGACTTGCGCACCCTGGTCGGTGACATTCGCGGCAAGCTGGGCAGTGACCCGGCGGTCGTCGCGCTGATCGCCGAGGGTGACAACGACACCGTCCCGTTCGTGGTGGCGGTCAACCAGGCGGCGCAAGACCTCGGTCTTCGCGCCAACGACCTGGTCAAGCAGCTGGCAGCACCGGTCAACGGCCGTGGGGGCGGCAAGGCCGAACTGGCGCAGGGTTCTGGCAAGGGGGCGGCGGGGATCGACGCGGCGTTGGCCGCGTTGCGCGCAGAGATAGACCGGAGCTGACCTCGTGGCCCAAACCGACCGCCTACCCGATCGGCCCGGACGTGACCTCGATCCGCCCGACCCCGGCCGGGGACGACGGCTCGGCGTCGACGTGGGCACCGTGCGCGTCGGGGTGGCGGTCAGCGACCCCGACGGCATCCTGGCCACTCCGCTGGAGACGGTCCGGCGCGACCGCACCGACCGCCATATCCGTCGGCTCGCGTCGCTGGTCGACGAACTCGACGTGGTCGAAGTGGTGGTGGGCCTGCCCCGCACGCTCGCCGACCGCTCCGGCACGTCGGCGCAGGACGCCGTCGCGCTTGCCGACGCGCTGACCCGCCGCGTGGCTCCGACGCCGGTGCGGTTGGCCGATGAACGTCTCACCACCGTCGTGGCGCAGCGGTCGCTGCGCGAAGCCGGAATCCGCGCCAAGGGTCAGCGGTCGGTGATCGACCAGGCGGCCGCGGTGGGGATTCTGCAGAACTGGTTGGATCAACGCCGCACTGCGAGGAGCGGGCACGGAGAGGTTGGGGATGACTGACCAATGGAGCCGCGGACGCGCAGAGCCCGTCGCGGTCGGTCCGCCGAGGCGCCGCAGGACGCGCGCCGACCGGATCCGCGAGGCGCGGAGCCGGCGTAAGCGTCGGATCGTCGGCGGGTTGACGCTGACCACGTTGATCGTGATCGCGGTCGCCGCGGTGTTCCTGGGCTCCAAGCTGTGGCACTCCTTCTTCGGCACCGGCAACGACTACACCGGTGAAGGCGTCAACGATGTGGTCATCCAGGTCCACGACGGCGACTCCACCACCGCGATCGGGCAGACGCTGCAGGAGCACCGCGTCGTCGCGACCGTCGGAGCGTTCCTCAACGCCGCCGAAGGCAACACCGCGATCTCGTCGATTCAGCCCGGCTTCTACAAGGTCCGCACCGAGATCCCGGCCTCCAATGCCGTTGAGCGCCTGGCCGACCCGCAGAACCGGGTGGGCAAGCTGGTGATCCCCGAGGGTCGTCAGCTCGACGACGTGCGCGACGTCAAGACCAACGCCGTCACCGACGGCATCCTCTCGTTGATCTCGCGTGCCACGTGCGTGAACCTCGACGGGGAACGTCGCTGCGTGTCGGCAGAGGATCTGAAGAACATCGCGACCGCCGCCCCGCCGGCGACGCTGTCGGTGCCGGACTGGGCCACCGATGCCGTCACCGCGCTGGGCCAGGACCACCGCCGGCTGGAGGGGTTGATCGCGCCGGGCATGTGGAACATCGACCCGTCGGCGTCCCCGGAACAGATCCTGTCGACGCTGATCGGGGCCAGCGCGACCCAGTACGCCCAGGGTGGGCTGCTCGACACCGCGACGGCGATGAACCTGTCGCCGTATCAGGTGCTGACCGTCGGGTCGTTGGTGCAGCGCGAAGCCACCCCGGAGGACTTCGGCAAGGTCGCCCGCGTCATCTACAACCGGCTGGCCGAGAACCGCACGCTGGAATTCGACTCGACGGTGAACTATCCGCTGGACCGCATCGAGGTGGCCACCACCGACGCCGACCGCGCCCAGCACACCGACTGGAACACCTATGTGCGGCCCGGCCTTCCGGCCACCCCGATCTGCTCGCCTGGACAGCCGGCGCTGACCGCGGCCGAGCGGCCCGAGCCGGGGGACTGGCTGTACTTCGTCACCATCGACATGCAGGGCACCACCTTGTTCACCCGCGACTACGGGCAGCACCTGGCGAACATCGAGCTGGCCATGGGCAACGGCGTCCTGGATTCGGCACGGTAAGCGATTTGGGCGCGTTTAGGAGCGCTGAGCGCAACAAATCGCACACAAATCGCAGGAGAGCCGCGGTGCTGGGGTCGCCGATCAGCCATTCGCGGTCCCCGCAGCTGCACCTGGCCGCCTACCGCGCGCTGGGGTTGGCCGGCTGGACGTATGAGCGCATCGAATGCACGGCCGAGCAATTGCCGTCTGTAGTAAGCGGTTTCGGACCGGAGTGGGTCGGGGTGTCGGTGACGATGCCGGGCAAGTTCGCGGCGCTGCGGTTCGCCGACGAACGGAGCCCGCGCGCCGAACTGGTCGGCTCGGCCAACACCCTGGTGCGGACCGCCGACGGCTGGCGCGCCGACAACACCGACGTCGACGGCGTGGCGGGCGCTCTGGGCGCGGCGTCGGGCCGCGCTGCGGTGCTGGGCTCGGGGGGCACCGCACCGGCCGTCGTCGCGGGCCTCGCCCAACTCGGCGTGCAGGACATCACCATCGTGGCGCGCAACCCCGACAAGGCGCGCCCATTGGTCGATTTGGGCGAGCGGTTGAGCGCCGAGACACGCTGGGTCGCGCTGGGCACGCAACTCAGCGGCGTCGATGTGGTGGTCAACACCATCCCCGCCGACGTCGCCGCGCAGTACGCGGACACGGTCGCCGGTGTTCCCGCGCTGCTCGACGCGATCTATGACCCCTGGCCGACACCGCTGGCCGCCGCGGTCTCCGCCGCCGGCGGCCGGGTGATCAGCGGCCTGGAGATGCTGCTGCACCAGGCGTTCGCTCAGGTCGAGCAGTTCACCGGGATGCCCGCACCCAAAGAAGCGATGAGGGCCGCGCTCGGCCAGGGATAGACCGTGCGGCGCCGACGCCGATTTCTACCGCAGGGCTGTTGGCCGCGCGGATCCACGACCCTGGCGCAGAAATCGGCGCATAACGGTGTGCCGCGCCGCAGTTAGCCTTCGAAAGTGGGGGCAGTGGCGTGTGCGGCCGTGCTGGGGTGGCTGGCGGCGCTGAGCGTTTTCGACATCACCCAACGCCGGCTACCGAACTGGTTGACGGTGCCGGGCGCGACGGTGATTCTCGCCGCGGCCGCGGTGGCGGGACACGGGGTCTCCGCGGTACTGGGCGCCGTCGCGCTGTTCGCCGCCTACCTGGTCGTGCACCTGCTGGCGCCGACGGCGATGGGCGCGGGCGATGTGAAACTTGCGGCCGGTGTCGGCGCGCTGACGGGCGCGTTCGGCGTCGACGTGTGGGCACTGGCGGCACTGGTGGCGCCGCTGCTGACCGCCGGATGGGCGATCGTCGCGGCGATTCGCCGGGACGAAACCACTGTGCCGCACGGCCCTTCGATGTGCTTGGCCGCCGCGGCGGCGGTGTCGCTCGCAGTGCTCTAGACCGCAGTTACCTACCCGTGGTACGTTAATACCTACCCAAAGTATGTAACTAAAGGAAACGGAGCACCCGTGGATCTCACCGCCATTTCCGAGCGCTATTTCGCCGCATGGGCGGCACGCGACCCCGACGCGATCGCGGCCCTGCACACCGCCGACACCCAGTTCTGGACGCACGCCGGCGGGGCACCGGTCGTCGGCCGGGCCAACGTGAGGGCGGCCTTCGCCGGCATCTTCGAGCAGTTCCCCGACTTCACCTGGCAGACGTACCGGGTGCTCTACGGGCCGGACCACTGGATCCTGGATTGGGCGCTGATTTCGCGAGACATCCGGTTCGACTGCCTCGACGTCGTCAACGTGTCACCCGATGGCCTGGTGGCCCGCAAGGACACGTTCATCGACGCGGCACAACTGCAGGCCGCGTTGGAGAAGACAGCGTGACCGTCGACCAGCTGCCGATGGTGACCGCGCTACCGGTCGAGCATCTCTTCGACATGGGGGTCAATCTGCAACCCGCACAGGCGATCCCGACGCCGCTGGGTACCCGGTTGACCTTCGTCACGACTGGCGGCGTCATCGACGGCCCCCGGTTGCGCGGCGAGATCCTGCCCGGCGGAGGTGACTGGCTGCTGGTCGGCAGCGACGGCGTCGGTCGGGTCGACGTGCGCGCGACGCTGCGGACCCACGATGGCGCGCTCATCCACTACCGCGCTGGCGGTGTCATCAAGATCCCGGCGGACGGCATGGGCCGGCTGGCCGCGGGCGAGGCGCTCGGGTTCGACGAGACCTACGTGCGGACCACCCCGAGTTTCGAGACCGCCGACGAACGCTACGCGTGGCTCAGCGAGGTGGTGGCCGTCGGCTACAACATCTTGTCGCCCGACCACATCGACTACCGCGTCTACCGGGTGCGGTGACCGCCATTCCCGACCACGAACGCCTTGCCCGCCAATCCAATCGGGTGGTGCGCCGCTGGCCGCGCGCCCAGCGCGCCATGTCGCGGATGCACGCCCGCCTGTACCGGGTCAGCGGGGGCCGCGTCATGCCCCGCTGGTTCGCGGGCGCTCCGGTGATGGTGCTGCAGACCGTCGGGCGTCGCACCGGTGAAAACCGAAGCACGCCGGTGCTTTATCTGCGCGACGGCGACGCGTTGGTGGTGATGGCCGCCAACGCCGGCGCCGCGCGAACACCCGCGTGGTGGCTGAACCTCAAGGCGGCCGGCAGCGGCGAGGTGATCGTCGGGCGCGAGCGGCGCACGGTCCGGCCGCGCGAACTAAAGGGTGCCGAGTACGACCGGATGCTGCGACGATTCGTGCAGATGTACCCGCAGGCCGAGTTCTATGCCCGGTTCACCGAACGGCCGCTGCCGCTGATCGTCTTGGAGCCGATGACGCGATGACCTCGGGCTATCGTTCTGCTGTGGCGACGAACGCGGCACGACGCACCCAGGCGCAGCGCACCGAGGCGACCACCGCCGCGCTGGTCGACGCCGCACGCGCACTGTTCGCCCGCGACGGCTACGACGCGACGTCGCTGGACGCGGTCGCCGCCCGCGCCGAGGTGACCAAGGGCGCGGTGTATCACCACTTCAAAGGCAAGCGGCAGTTGTTCGAGGCCGTGTTCGCCCGCGAGGTGGAACGGATCATGGCGCCGGTGGCGACCGCCTACGGCCGCAAGAAGGACCCGTGGGACGCGTTCGCGGCCGGCTGCCGCGCTTTTCTCGACGAGTGCCTCGATCCCGGGCTGCAACGGATCATGCTGCTCGACGCGCCCGCGGCGATCGGCTGGGAGCAGGTCCGCCGCCTAGAGGCTCCGCTGCTGGGCATGATGGAACGCGGCATCGCCGGCGCGATCGACGCCGGCCGAATCGCCCGGCGCCCGACGGGTCCGCTGGCCAACTTCCTCTACGGCGCGCTGTGTGAGACCGCGATGATCGTCGCGCGCGCCGACGACCAGAAGGCCGCCCACCGCCAGGCGCTCGCCGAGATCGACCGCGTGCTGGCCGCGCTGGCGATCGACTAGTTTGCGATTTCGGCGCGCTAATGGACGCTCAGCGACGGTAAACGCGCCGAAATCGCCATGAGAGAATGGCTGCGTGTTGCGATGGACCACTGCTGGTGAATCCCACGGCCGCGCGCTGGTGGCCGTGGTCGAGGGCATGGTTGCCGGCGTCGAGCTGACCACCGAGGACATCGCCGCGCAGCTGGCCCGGCGCCGGCTGGGCTACGGCCGCGGCGCCCGGATGAAGTTCGAGCAGGACCAGGTCACTATGTTGGCCGGGCTGCGCCACGGCGTCACGTTGGGCGGCCCGATCGCGATCCAGATCGGCAACACCGAATGGCCGAAGTGGGAGACGGTGATGGCACCCGACCCCGTCGACCCCGCCGAGTTGGAGGACTCCGCGCGCAACGCGCCGCTGACCCGGCCGCGGCCCGGGCACGCCGACTACGCCGGCATGCTCAAATACGGCTTCGACGACGCCCGCCCGGTGCTCGAACGCGCCAGCGCCCGCGAGACGGCGGCCCGCGTCGCCGCAGGCACGGTCGCCAAGCAGTTCCTCAAACAGGCCCTCGGCATCGACGTGCTGTCCCACATCATCTCCATCGGCGCGTCGGACCCCTATGCCGGGCCGCCGCCGCAGATGTCGGATCTGGCCGCCATCGACGCCAGCCCGGTGCGCGCGTTCGACGCCGCCGCGGAGGAGTCGATGATCGCCGAGATCGAGGCCGCCAAGCGCGACGGCGACACGCTCGGCGGCGTCGTCGAGGTGGTCGCGCACGGCCTTCCGGTCGGGCTGGGCTCGTTCACCAGCGGCGACAACCGGCTCGACAGCCAGCTGGCCGGCGCCGTGATGGGCATCCAGGCGATCAAGGGCGTCGAGATCGGCGACGGCTTCGAGACCGCGCGCCGCCGCGGCAGCGCCGCCCACGACGAGATCTATCCCGGCGCCGACGGCATCGTGCGCTCCACGAACCGCGCCGGCGGCCTCGAGGGCGGCATGAGCAACGGCCAGCCGCTGCGGGTGCGGGCCGCGATGAAGCCGATCTCCACCGTGCCCCGCGCATTGGCCACGGTCGACATGGCCACCGGCGACGAGGCCGTCGCCATCCACCAGCGCAGCGACGTGTGCGCGGTGCCCGCCGCGGGCGTGGTGGTCGAAACCATGGTGGCCCTGGTGCTGGCGCGCGCCGCGCTGCAGAAGTTCGGTGGCGACTCGCTGACCGAAACCCGGGCCAACATCGACAACTATCTGCGCATGGTGCGTGACCGCGAACCGTCGGCGCAGTCGGCGCAGGCGTCGGGCTGATGGCACCCAAAGCGGTTCTGGTCGGTCTGCCCGGTTCGGGTAAGTCGACTATCGGGCGCCGGCTCGCCAAGGCGCTGGACCTGACGATGCTCGACACCGACGTCGCGATCGAGCAGAAGACCGGGCGCACCATCGCCGACATCTTCGCCACCGACGGCGAGAAGGAATTCCGCCGCATCGAGGAAGAGGTCATCCGCGACGCGCTGCAGACCCACGACGGGATCCTGTCGCTGGGCGGCGGGGCGATCACCACCGCGGGGGTGCGCGACGCGCTCGACGGCCACGTGGTCATCTACCTCGAGATCAGCGCCGCCGAGGGGGTGCGCCGTACCGGCGGCAGCACCGTACGCCCGCTGCTGGCCGGCGGCGATCGCAGCGAGAAGTTCAAAGCGCTGATGGCCCAACGGGTTCCGCTGTACCGGCGGGTCGCCACCATGCGCGTCAACACCAATCGGCGCAATCCCGGTGCCGTCGTGCGCTACATCGTGACCCGGCTGGAGAACCCCGACGCGCCCCAGCCGCCGCGTCGTCGGCGCCGCCAGCCGTGGCGACGTGGACCGTCGTCGCTGACCGCCGAACCGAGCACCGAGGCGCCGCCGTCGCCCGCTGCCCTTGCCGCTCGCAACCCGAAGGCCAACCGTGACTGAACCCGTGACCGGCCCGGTCACCGTAGACGTACGCGTCGACCCGCCCTATCCGGTGATCATCGGCACCGGTCTGCTCACCGAACTGCGACAGACGATGCAGGGCAGACACAAGGTCGCCATCCTGCACCAGCCGGTGCTGGCGCAGACCGCGGAGGCGATCCGAACGGCGCTGGCGGACAACGGCATCGACGCGCACCGCATCGAGATCCCCGACGCCGAGAAGGGCAAGGACCTGCCCGTCGTCGGGTTCATCTGGGAAGTGCTGGGCCGCATCGGCATCGGCCGCAAAGACGCGATCGTCAGCCTCGGCGGGGGAGCGGCCACCGACGTGGCCGGGTTCGCCGCGGCCACCTGGTTGCGCGGCGTCGACATCGTGCACGTACCCACCACGCTGCTGGGCATGGTCGACGCGGCGGTCGGCGGGAAAACCGGCATCAACACCGACGCGGGCAAGAACCTCGTGGGGGCGTTTCACCAACCCGCCGCCGTGCTCGTCGATCTGGCCACGCTGGAAACGTTGCCGCGCAACGAACTCGTCGCGGGGATGGCCGAGATCGTCAAGGCCGGTTTCATCGCCGACCCGGTGATCCTGGACATGATCGAGGCCGACCCGCAGGCCGCGCTCGACCCCACTGGCACGGTGCTGGCGGAGCTGATCCGGCGCGCGATCGCGGTCAAGGCCGAGGTGGTGGCCGCCGACGAGAAGGAGTCGCAGCTGCGCGAGATCCTCAACTACGGCCACACGCTCGCCCACGCCATCGAACGCCGCGAGCGCTACCGGTGGCGCCACGGGGCCGCGGTGTCGGTGGGGTTGGTGTTCGCCGCCGAACTGGGCCGGCTGGCCGGCCGGCTCGACGACGACACCGCGGCGCGGCACCGGTCGATCCTGACCGCGCTGGGCCTGCCGGTGAGCTACGACCCCGATGCGCTGCCACAGCTGCTGGAGTACATGGCCGGCGACAAGAAAACCCGCGCGGGGGTGTTGCGGTTCGTCGTGCTCGACGGGCTCGCAAAACCGGGGCGCCTGGAGGGCCCCGATCCGTCGCTGCTGGCTGCGGCGTACTCGGAGGTGACGTCATGACCCAGACGGTGCTCGTCCTCAACGGCCCCAACCTCGGCCGGCTGGGCCGCCGCGAACCCGAGGTGTACGGCAGCACCACCTACGAGGACCTGGTCGCGCTGATCGAACGCGAGGCCGCGGAGCTGGAGCTCAAAGCCGTTGTGCGGCAAAGCGACAGCGAAGCCGAGCTGCTGAACTTCATCCACGCTGCCGCCGACGCCGGCGATCCGGTGATCCTGAACGCCGGCGCGCTGACCCACACCTCGGTCGCGCTGCGCGACGCTTGCGCCGAGCTGCGCGCACCGCTGATCGAGGTGCACATCTCCAACGTGCACACCCGCGAAGAGTTTCGGCACCACTCCTATATCAGCGCGGTGGCCACCGGCGTGATCGTCGGCCTGGGGGTGCAGGGTTATCTGCTGGCCCTGCGGTATCTGGCCAGCCTCGGTGCCGAAGGTCGCTCGTCGGTGGAGGGCACCGAGTAGCAGATCGCGGTCGAGATGATCGTCGGCAACACCAGCGTGAGCAGCAGCACGAACCCGACGATCACCAGGTTCGGTTCCGTCAGCCAGGCGTCGGGAACTCGCGCCAAACTGACCGCCAACCAGGACCCGCCGATCGCGAGCACCACGATTCCCGCCGTCGCGAACTTGATCGACCGCAACTCCAGCAGGGTCGGTTCGGCGGTGTTGGACAACGACTTTCGCAACGCCCGGGTGCGCACGGACACCAGCGCGAAATCGGCGACTATGAACACCGCACAGGCCAGGATGATGGCGCCCTCCAGCCACAGTGCGGGCCGGTGCCCGTACATGAAGCGCAGGTAGTCGATCGAGGTCTCCGACACGATCAAAGTCGCCGTCATCGCGGCCGCGAACGTCAGCCAACCGCCCAGTTCCGCCATGAAGCAGTACGCGCGGACGTCGTCAGGGTCCTGATCGGCCACCTTATTGACGGCGTGGCTGGCCAACATCCAACCCAGCCCGCCGAACAGCGCCACCGCACCGGCGGCCAGCATCCCCGTCGACACCGCGCCCTGCGTCCAGGCGATCGCACACGTGGCGCGCCGCGCGCCGTCGGGCACCTGGGTGCCGGTGATCAGGCTGAACAGGAAGCTGTCCAGCATCAACACGAGCACCGCGGAGGAGAACAACGCCAGCGTGTGCACGCCTTCGCGGCTGTTCTTGTCGAACAGCAGGGCGATCGCGGTGATCAGGAAACCGCCGAGAACACCGGCGAGCTGGGAGTTCGACGCGGCCGAGGACAGCACGCTCCACTGGTCGGACGTGCAGAACTCGTCCGGGTTCACAGCGGGTGGCGGTCAGCCCCGATCAGGGTTGATCCTCGCGACGCACTTCGGTGGTCTGGGTTTCGTCGGCGCCGCCGGGGTGGCGGACGGCGGCGAACACGTCGGTGTCCGCGCGGTCGTCGTCGCTGTGGTGCAGGTGCGGGGTCTGGTCAGCCTTGCGGTCGACGAGCCAACGCCCGAGCGCGACGCCGGCGATGGCCATCACGAACACCAGCAGCGCGGTGAACGCCGCGAACGTGGTGACCTCGTTGATCAGCGCTTCGACGTAGAGCGCCTGGTAGAAGAGCGAGATGAACCACGCCACCACCCCGCTGACGATGCCCGCGAACAGGCCGGCCAGCAGCCAGGTCATCGCCAGGTCACCGCGGCGGTCCGGATCGGGGTTGGCCTTCGCGTCGGCGCGGCCGTCGGCCACCCCCCACACGAACACCGCGATGGCGTACAGCACGACCAGCACGACGCTGATCAAGCCGGCCTTGGTTTCCCACGCATTGATCATCGCCCCCTGCAGCAATCGCACGATCACCATCAGGGCCGCGAACACCAGTCCGCGCAGCAACCACTTACTCATGGGGGATCACCTTAGCGAGTAGCTTCATCACCTGTGACTATTTCACAGCGCAGGGCCCGGTTGCGTGACCGGCTCGCCGCCGCCGACCTCGACGCCATGCTGATATCGAACCTGGTCAACGTGCGTTACCTGTCCGGTTTCACCGGATCCAACGCGGCGCTGCTGGTCCGGGAGGACACCGAAGCGCCGGTGCTGGCCACCGATGGGCGCTACCGCACCCAGGCCGCCCAGCAGGTCCCCGACGCCGAAATCGTCATCGAGCGGGCATGCGGACCGCACCTGGCGCGCCGCGCCGCCGCCGACGGGGTGCGACGGCTGGGCTTCGAAAGCCACGTCGTGACCGTGGACGCCCACACCGCGCTGGCCGACGCGGCAGGCGACGACGTCGAGCTGGTGCGGGCGGCGGGCACCGTGGAGGGTTTGCGCGAGGTGAAGGACGCCGGTGAGGTCGCGTTGTTGCGGCTGGCCTGCGAGGCAGCCGACGCCGCGCTGGCCGACCTCGTCGAGCGCGGCGGGCTGCGGCCGGGCCGCACCGAAAAGGAGGTGCGCCGCGAGCTGGAATCGCTGATGCTCGACCACGGCGCCGACGGCCCCTCGTTCGAGACCATCGTGGCGGCCGGGGCGAACTCGGCGATCCCGCACCACCGGCCCACCGACGCGGTCCTGGCGGCCGGGGACTTCGTCAAGATCGACTTCGGTGCGCTGGTCAGCGGCTACCACTCCGATATGACGCGCACCTTCGTGCTGGGGCCGATCGCGGACTGGCAGCGCGAGATCTACGACCTGGTCGCCGCGGCGCAGCGGGCCGGGCGCGAGGCCCTGGTCCCTGGCACATCGCTGCGGGAGGTGGACGCGGCGTCGCGGCAGGTCATCGCCGACGCCGGCTACGCGGACAACTTCGGCCACGGCCTCGGCCACGGCGTCGGGTTGCAGATCCACGAAGCGCCCGGAATCGGTGCGGCGTCCGCCGGTACACTGCTTGCTGGTTCCGCGGTGACCGTGGAGCCCGGTGTCTATCTGCCCGACCGTGGCGGCGTCCGCATCGAGGACACGCTCGTCGTTGGCGAATCGGGCACACCCGACTTGCTCACCCGGTTCCCCAAGGAACTGGCCATTCTCTGAACAGGAGTACAACCGACTGTGGCAACGACCGCCGACTTCAAGAACGGCCTCGTCCTGGTGATCGACGGCCAACTGTGGCAGATCGTCGAGTTCCAGCACGTCAAGCCCGGCAAGGGCCCGGCCTTCGTGCGGACCAAGCTCAAGAACGTCGTGTCCGGTAAGACCGTCGACAAGACCTACAACGCCGGCGTCAAGGTCGAGACCGCGACCGTGGACCGCCGTGATGCGACCTACCTCTACCGTGACGGCTCCGACTTCGTGTTCATGGATTCCGAGGACTACGAACAGAATCCGCTGCCCGAATCGATGGTCGGCGACGCGGCCAACTACCTGCTCGAGAGCATGCCGGTGCAGATCGCCTTCCACAACGGCACGCCGCTGTACCTGGAGATGCCGGTCTCGGTGGAACTCGAGGTCACCCACACCGAACCCGGACTGCAGGGCGACCGCTCCAGCGCGGGCACCAAGCCCGCCACCGTCGAAACCGGCGCCGAGATCCAGGTGCCGTTGTTCATCAACACCGGCGACAAGCTCAAGATCGACACCCGCGACGGCAGCTACCTAGGAAGGGTGAATGCCTGAACGTCGGGCCGAGCGTGGCCGCCACCAGGCCCGCAAACGCGCCGTCGACCTGCTGTTCGAAGCCGAAGCGCGCAACATCACTCCTGCCGAGGCCGCCGATGCGCGCAATGCCTTGGCGGACAAGCAACCCGACGTCGCACCGCTGAACCCGTACACGGTGACGGTGACCCGCGGCGTCACCGAGCACGCCGCGCACATCGACGACCTGATCTCGGCGCACCTGCAGGGCTGGACCCTGGACCGGCTGCCCGCCGTCGACCGCGCGATCCTGCGGGTGGCGGTGTGGGAACTGCTCCACGCCGACGACGTGCCCGAACCCGTGGCCGTCGACGAAGCCGTCGAGCTCGCCAAACACCTGTCCACCGATGACTCGCCGGGTTTCGTCAACGGCGTGCTGGGACAGGTCATGCTCGTGACGCCGCAGATCCGGGCCGCCGCCCGAGCCGTGCGGGGCGACGGCGAATAGCGCGCGTCCGGCCTAGTGGCCGTGGCCGTGGTCGGACGGTTGCTCGGGTGCGGGCAGGTTCAGGGTCGTGGTGGGTGCAGACGCCGGCGCGGGTGGGCGTGGCGAATAGCTGATGCCGTTGGGTTCGTGGCCGACCGGGATGGTCGCCGTCACCGACGCCTCATCCAAATCGATGGCCGACACCGTGTCGTCGAACGTGTTCGTCACCCAGGCCCGCGTCGCCGTGTCGTCGATGACGACACCGTGCGGCCCTGATCCGGCCTCGACGACCGCCCGCGGTGTCATGGTCTCGGTGTCGATCACCGAAACGGTACGGCCGGGCGTTTCGGCGGTTCCCTGGTTGGCGCTCAGCACCGCGTCTTCCTCGCCGCTCAAGTACACCTGCACCGGCGGTGTCGGAACGTCCGTGCTGCCGACCACCTTCTGCGTGGTCAAATCGACCTTCACCACCTTCGGGGGTTCGCTGACGCTGCTGTAGACGTAGCGGCCGTCCGCGGAGACGGCGACCTGTACCGGTTCGGTGCCCACCGGCACGGAGCCGGTGAGCGAATGGGTCGTCGGTTCGATCAGGTCGAGCCGGCCTTCCATATTGGCGACGACGACCACCGAACCGTCGGCCGCCGCCCGAAGTCCGTGCGGCATACCGCCCACGTCGATGGTGGCCACGGGCGTCAACTCCGTACCCCCGTAGACCGACACCGTGCCGTCTCCGGCGTTGCTCACATACACGTTGCCGTTCGGGGCCTCGATCACATGCGCGGGCGCCGCCCCGGTCGGGGCCACGGCCTTGACCGCGTACGCCGCGGCGTCGATCGCGACCACCGTGTTGGTGCTGCCGCTCACCGCGTACGCGATATCCCCACCCGAACCCAGCTGGACGTTGTGGGGTGCCTTGACGCCCTCGACCGTCATCACGACCGCATCGGTGGCGGCGTCGACGACCGAGAGGCTGTCGGCCCCCTCGTTGGCGACCCACACCGAGCCGGACACCGCGGGCTGCGGTTGGTCCTGCTCGTCGGGTTCACCGGTCTGCTCGGCACACGCCGCGAGCATCCCTGCGACCAGGAGGACAACCGACACGACGGCGACGCGAAACCGCACTGACATCATCTCCTTCAGCCAACGCCCAGCATGGCCCGTCGCGCGGCGCAACGCCAGTGGCCGCCGTTCCCGCGGTCGGCCCAGCAAGGACATTAGGCTCAGGTGCGCATGTCGAAACAGGGCTCGGCGCCGACGCAGCCGGAATCCGGTGTGCGCAAGGCCGTACGGACTTTGCACCCCGGCTATTTCGCGCTGGTCATGGCAACCGGGATCGTGTCGATCGCCATGCAGTACAAGGCCGCAGACGCCGTCTCGGTCGCCCTGCTGTGGCTCACCTGCATCGCCTACGCGATTCTCGTCGCGTTGAGCTTGGCGCGCGTTCTCGCGTTCCGCGCCGAGTTCAGCGCCGACCTCGCCGACCCGCGCCGCGGGTTCGGCATGTTCACGTTCGTCGCGGCCACCAACGTGCTCGGCACCCGGCTGGCCCTCGACGCCCACTACCGGACCGCGCTGACGCTGTTGGTCGTCGCGGTGGTGACCTGGGTGGTCCTCGGCTACGTCGTGCCGTGGACCGCGGTCCTCGGGCACCGGCTGCGCCCCACGTTGCACGTCGCCAACGGGGCGTGGTTCATCTGGGTGGTCGCCAGCCAGTCCGTCGCGGTGCTGGCGGCCGTGCTGCAGCCCCAACTCGGTTCTGGCCAGCGGGAATTGGCGTTGATCGCGGTGTTCTCCTGGTCGGTGGGGGTGTTCCTGTACGCGGTCGTCGCGGTGCTCGTCATCGTCCGGGTGATGCTGTATCCGTTCCAGCCCGAAGACCTGACCCCGCCGTACTGGGTGGCCATGGGCGCCACCGCGATCACCGTGCTCGCCGGGGCTCGAATCGTCGAGATGGCCGATGCCCCAATGGTTGCTGCCACCCGCGGCCTCATCGCCGGCGCGTCGGTGACCTTCTGGGCCTTCGGTAGCTGGCTGATCCCGCCGCTGATCGCGGGGGGTATTTGGCGGCATTTCATCCACAACATCCCGTTGCGCTACGACGCGACAATGTGGAGCGTCATCTTCCCGCTGGGCATGTACGGCGTGGGTGCGCTCTACCTCGGGCAGGCCGATCAGCTGCCGGTGGTGGCGGCGATCGGCGGTGTCGAGATCTGGATCGCGCTAACAGCATGGGCTTGCACGTTCGCGGCGATGATGTACCACCTGCTCACCACCGCCCGGCTTCATGCGGTACGCGATAGGTAGGTGATCTTCTGATTCCTAGGGCCACATCGGTTTACGCCAAAACGGTACTGAGTTCAGCATTCGATGGTTGTCTGGGATGGTGAACACGGCGACCACGCCGAACGCCGGCGCACAACGCATCGTCAACCTGGCGTTGGCAACGTGGGTCTCCGCCATCAACTTCTGGGCTTGGAACATGATCGGCCCGCTGTCGACGTCATATGCCGGGGACCTGTCGTTGAGCAGCACCGAGGCGTCGATGCTCGTGGCGACACCGATCCTGGTCGGCTCCTTGGGCCGGATCGTCATCGGGTCGCTGACCGACCGGTTCGGCGGACGCGTGATGTTCATCGCGATTTCGCTGGCGTCCATCGTTCCGGTGCTTGCGGTGGGCGCAGCGGGGGCGGCCGGTTCCTATCCGGCGTTGCTGGTGTGCGGCTTCTTCCTCGGCATCGCCGGCACGATCTTCGCCGTCGGCATCCCGTTCGCCAACAACTGGTACGAGGCGTCGCGGCGCGGCTTTGCGACAGGCGTGTTCGGCATGGGCATGGTCGGCACCGCGCTGTCGGCGTTCTTCACCCCGCGGTTCGTCGGCTGGTTCGGGCTGTTTCCCACCCACGTCATCATCGCGGTCGCGCTGGCGCTGACCGCGGTGTTGTGCATGGTGGCCATGCGCGACTCACCGACGTTCGTCGCCAACACCGACCGGGTGATGCCGAAACTGAAGGCCGCCGCGAAGCTCCGCGTGACCTGGGAGATGTCGTTTCTGTACGCGGTGGTGTTCGGCGGCTTCGTCGCGTTCAGCAACTACCTGCCCACCTACATCAAGACGATCTACGGTTTCTCGGCGGTCGACGCGGGGGCGCGCACGGCCGGTTTCGCGCTGGCCGCGGTGCTGGCCCGCCCCGTCGGCGGCGTGCTCGCCGACAGGTTCGGACCCAAATACGTGGTGCTGACGTCGTTCGCGGGGACCGCACTGCTGGCGTTCATCGCGATGTTCCAGCCCCCGCCGGACGTGTGGTCGGCGGCGACGTTCATCACGTTGGCGGTCTTCCTCGGTATCGGCACGGGCGGCGTGTTCGCCTGGGTCGCCCTGCGGGCGCCCGCGAAGTCGGTGGGCTCGGTCACCGGCGTCGTCGCCGCCGCAGGCGGTCTGGGTGGTTACTTCCCACCGCTAGTGATGGGTGCCACCTACGACCACGTCGACAACGACTACTCGACCGGGCTGGTGCTGCTGGTGGCCACGGCGCTGGTCGCGTTCACCTACACCGCATTTCGGCTACACGCGCACGAACCGACGGCAGCCCGCAAGGAGGCCACCCAATGACCACCACACCGCCGCGCACCGGCGGCCGGATCGAGGAACTTCTCGAACGCAGCGGCCGCTTCTTCACTCCCGGCGAGGTCTCCGCCGACGCGCGCACCATCACCCGTCGCGGTGGCCGCCAAGGCGACGTCTTCTACCGCGACCGCTGGAGCCACGACAAGGTCGTTCGGTCCACCCACGGCGTCAACTGCACGGGATCCTGCTCCTGGAAGGTCTACGTCAAGGACGGCATCATCACCTGGGAGACCCAGGAGACCGACTACCCCTCGGTCGGCCCGGACCGCCCCGAGTACGAACCGCGCGGCTGCCCGCGCGGGGCGGCGTTCTCCTGGTACACCTATTCGCCGACCCGGGTCCGCTATCCCTACGCGCGCGGTGTGCTCGTCGAGATGTACCGGGAAGCCAAGGCGCGGCTGCGCGATCCGGTGCTGGCGTGGGCCGACATCCAGGCCGACCCCGAGCGACGCCGCCGATATCAGCGGGCCCGCGGAATGGGCGGGCTGGTGCGGGTCGGCTGGGCCGAGGCCACCGAGATGATCGCCGCCGCGCACGTGCACACGATCAAGCGGTACGGCCCCGACCGGGTCGCCGGCTTCTCGCCGATCCCGGCGATGTCGATGGTGTCGTTCGCGGCCGGGTCGCGGTTCATCGAACTGCTCGGCGGGGTGATGACATCGTTCTACGACTGGTACGCCGACCTTCCGGTGGCCTCGCCGCAGGTGTTCGGCGACCAGACCGACGTGCCGGAGTCCGGCGACTGGTGGGACGCGGCCTATCTGATGATGTGGGGCTCCAACGTCCCGGTCACCCGCACCCCGGACGCGCACTGGATGGCCGAGGTGCGCTACCGCGGCACCAAGGTCGTGGCCATCAGCCCCGACTACGCCGACAACACCAAATTCGCCGACGAATGGATGCCCTGCGTCGCCGGTACCGACGGTGCGCTGGCCATGGCGATGGGGCACGTGATTCTCACCGAATGCTATGTGCGCAAACGTGTTCCGTTTTTCATCGACTATGCGCAGAAGTTCACCGACCTGCCGTTCCTGGTCAAGCTCGAGGAGCGCGACGGCGCGCTGGTGCCCGGTAAGAACCTCACCGCGGCCGACCTGGGCGAAGGGTTCTCCGAGCAGGAGAACGCGGCGTTCAAACCGGCCGTGCTCGACGGTGTCACCGACACGGTCGTGGTGCCGCACGGTTCGCTCGGCTTCCGCTACGGCGACGACGGCGTGGGGAAGTGGAACCTCGATCTCGGCGAGGTGGCGCCCGCGCTGACCGTCGCGCCCGCACCGGGTGAGCAGGGTGAGGTGGCCGAGGTGGTGCTGCCACGCTTCGACAGCATCGACGGGCAGGCCACCACGTTGGCGCGTGGCGTGCCGGTGCGCAGGGTAGGCGAGCACCTGGTGTGCACGGTATTTGACCTGATGCTGGCGCAGTACGGGGTGGCCAGGCCGGGATTGCCGGGACAGTGGCCGTCCGGTTACGACGACCCCGTCCACCCTTACACCCCAGCGTGGCAGGAGCCGATCACCGGAGTGTCTGCGGCCCAGGCGATTCGGGTGGCCAAGGAGTTCGCCCGCAACGCCGAGGAGTCCGGCGGCCGGTCGATGATCATCATGGGCGCCGGGATCTGCCAGTGGTTCCACGGCGACGCGACCTACCGCGCGGTGCTGGCGATGCTGCTACTGACCGGTTCGATGGGGCGCAACGGTGGCGGCTGGGCGCACTATGTCGGCCAGGAGAAGTGCCGGCCCGTCACGGGGTGGGCGACGATGGCGATGGCCACCGACTGGTCACGCCCGCCGCGGCAGATGCCGGGCACGTCGTACTGGTATGTCCACACCGACCAGTGGCGCTATGACGGCTACCGCGCCGACGCGCTGGCCAGCCCGACCGGGCGCGGCAAGTTCAAAGATCGCCACACGATGGATGTGCTGGCCTCGGCGTCGGCGATGGGGTGGAGCCCGTTCTACCCGCAGTTCGACCGGTCCAGCCTGGACGTGGCCGACGATGCGCGCGAGGCCGGCCAGGACATCGGCGACTACGTCGCACAGCAGCTGGCGTCGGGCGAGCTCAAACTCGCCGTGACCGATCCCGACGACCCCGGGAACTGGCCGCGGGTGCTCAGCGTGTGGCGCTCGAACCTGCTCGGCTCGTCGAGCAAGGGCAACGAGTACTTCCTGCGCCACCTGCTGGGCACCGACTCGAACCTGCAAGCCGATCCCGCGCCGGAGAGTCTGCGCCCCAACGGTGTTGCCTGGACCCTGGACGAATCCGGTGACATCCCCGAGGGCAAGTTGGACATGCTGATGTCGATCGACTTCCGGATGACATCGACCACCTTGCTGTCCGACGTGGTGTTGCCGGCCGCCACCTGGTACGAGAAGTACGATCTGTCGAGCACCGACATGCACCCGTATGTGCATGCGTTCAACGCCGCGATCGACCCGCCGTGGGAAACCAGGTCCGACTACGAGGCGTTCGGGGCGATCGCGCGGACGTTCAGCGCGCTGGCGGCCAAACATCTTGGTAAGCGCACCGACGTGGTGATGGGCGCCATGCAACATGACACACCCGGTGCGATGGCGTGTCCCGGTGGCACCGAACATGATTGGCGCGAAACCGGGGAGACCCCGGTGCCGGGTAAGACGATGGGTCCGTTGGCGGTGGTCGAGCGGGACTACCCGGCCGTCATCGACAAGTGGCTGACGCTGGGGCCGCTCGTCGACCGGCTCGGGTTGACCACCAAGGGTGTGACGTTTCACCCGGACAAGGAGGTCGACGAGCTCGCCGCCAAGTTCGGTGTGATGAACTCCGGTGTCGCCGAAGGACGTCCGGCGATCACCTCTGCCGAGCGGATGGCCGAGGTGATCCTGGCGTTGTCGGGGACCACCAACGGTCGCCTCGCCGTCGACGGGTTCCGTGACCTGGAGCGACGCACCGGCAGGCGTCTGACGCACCTGGCGGAGGGCAGCGAGGAGCGCCGAATCACCTTCGCCGACACACAGGCCCGCCCGGTGCCGGTGATCACCAGCCCGGAGTGGTCGGGCAGTGAAACCGGCGGCCGCCGGTACGCGCCGTTCAGCGTCAACATCGAGGAGCTCAAGCCATTTCACACGCTGACCGGCCGGATGCACTTCTACCTCGACCACGATTGGTTGGAGGAACTCGGCGAACAGCTGCCGATCTACCGGCCGCCGCTGGACATGAACCGGCTGTTCGGCGAATCGCAGATCGGCACGGAGGGGGTGGGCCTGACAGTGCGCTACCTCACGCCGCACTCCAAGTGGTCGATCCACTCCGAGTACCAGGACAACCTGTTGATGTTGTCGCTGTCGCGGGGCGGACCGACGATGTGGATGAGCCCCGGTGACGCCGCGAAGATCGGTGTGGCAGACAACGAATGGGTGGAGGCCGTCAACCGCAACGGCGTGCTGGTGTGCCGGGCGATCGTCAGCCATCGGATGCCCGACGGGGTGGTGTTCGTCTACCACGTCCAGGAGCGCACCATCGACGTGCCGCTGTCCGAGACGACCGGTAAGCGCGGGGGCATCCACAACTCGCTGACCCGGCTGCTGATCAAACCGAGTCACCTGGCAGGCGGCTACGCACAGAACGCGTTCGCGTTCAACTATCTCGGACCGACCGGTAATCAGCGTGACGAAGTGACGGTCGTGCGGCGGCGCAGCCAGGAGGTCGTCTTCTAATGCGCCGAGCGAAACGTGGAGAGCGAGGCATCCTATGAAGGTCATGGCGCAGATGGCCATGGTGATGAACCTGGACAAATGCATTGGTTGCCATACCTGTTCGGTCACGTGCAAACAGGCCTGGACGAACCGTCCCGGCACCGAGTACGTGTGGTTCAACAACGTCGAAACCCGGCCCGGGCAGGGCTATCCGCGCCAGTACGAGGACCAGGAACGCTGGCGGGGCGGGTGGATCCGCGACCGCAAGGGCAGGCTGCGGTTGCGTGACGGCGGCCGGCTGTCCAAACTGTTCCGGATCTTCGCCAACCCGAAGATGCCCAACATCTCCGACTACTACGAGCCCTGGACCTACGACTACGACAACCTGATGTCGGCGCCGCTGTCGGACCAGATGCCCGTCGCCCCACCGCGCAGCCTGATCAGCGGTGAACCGATGGATATCTCGTGGTCGGCCAACTGGGACGACGACCTCGGCGGATCACCGGAGATCGTGCCCGGCGACCCGGTGCTCAAACAGGTCAGCGAAGAAATCAAGCTCGAACTCGAGCAGACGTTCATGTTTTTCCTGCCGCGCATCTGCGAGCACTGTCTGAACCCGTCCTGCGTGGCGTCGTGCCCGTCGGGCGCGATGTACAAACGCAGTGAGGACGGCATCGTGCTCGTCGACCAGGACCGCTGTCGCGGCTGGCGGATGTGTGTGTCCGGATGTCCGTACAAGAAGGTGTATTTCAACCACAAGACCGGCAAGGCCGAGAAGTGCACGTTCTGCTATCCGCGTATCGAGGTGGGCCTGCCGACCGTGTGCTCGGAGACCTGCGTGGGCCGGCTGCGCTACATCGGCCTGGTGCTCTATGACGTGGACCGGGTGCTGGAAGCCGCCACGGTGGAGCACGACACCGACCTCTACGAGGCGCAGAAGTCGATCCTGTTGGACCCGCACGACCCCGAGGTGATCGCCGGAGCACACGCCGAAGGCATCTCCGACGAGTGGATCGAAGCCGCGCAACGTTCCCCGATCTACGCGCTGATCCACAAGTATCAGGTTGCGCTGCCGCTGCATCCGGAATACCGCACGATGCCGATGGTGTGGTACATCCCGCCGCTGTCGCCGGTGGTCGACGCCGTCGCCCGCGACGGCCACGACGGTGAGGAACTCGGCAACCTGTTCGGCGCGCTGGAGGCGCTGCGCATCCCGATGCAGTACCTGGCAGGGCTGTTCACTGCCGGGGACACCTCCGTCGTGGAGGGCGTGCTGCGCCGGCTGGCCGCGATGCGCTCCTACATGCGCGACATCAACCTCGGCCGCGAGACCCAGCCGCACATCCCCGAATCGGTCGGCATGACCGAGGAACAGATGTATGAGATGTACCGGCTGCTGGCGCTGGCCAAATATGACGAGCGCTACGTCATCCCGACCGCATACGCCGCCGACGCGCACGCGCTCGAGGCACAGGCACTCGAAGAGCCCGGGTGCTCGCTGTCGTTCGAAGGGGGTCCCGGCATGTACGAGTCCGGTCCGTTCGGCGAGGCCAGCGGCGGCCCGGTGCCGGTGGCGGTCGAAACATTCCACGCCCTGCAGCACCGCCAGACCAGCGACGGCATGGCCGCCAACGCCGAACGTCCGTCCCGGGTGAACCTGCTCAACTGGGACGGCCGCGGGGCGCCGTCGGGCTTGTTCCCAGACGAAGGCGGCCCGGAATGAAACTCCTGGGCCGCAAACCTGATTCGGCGACGCTGACCGATCGGCTGGTGTGGCAGGCGGCGTCGCTGCTGCTGTGCTATCCCGACGACCGGTGCTTCGAGCGTCTGCACACCGTCGACGAACTGCTGGCGCACATCGGTGACCCGGCCTCGACGTTGCTCGGCCGCACCGCCGCCGCGCTGCGGCACACCGATGCGACCACCGCGGCCGCCCGTTACGTCGAAACCTTCGACATGCGGCGCTCTTCGACGATGTATCTGACCTACTGGACCGCCGGCGACACCCGCAACCGCGGGCACCACATGCTGGCGTTCAACGCCGCGTACCGCGATGCCGGCGTACCGCCGCCGTGCAAGGAAGCCCCCGACTACCTTCCGGTGGTGCTGGAGTTCGCCGCGACCGTCGACCCGGTGGGCGGGCGTCGTCTCCTGGTGGAGCACCGCGTCCCGATCGACGTGCTCTATGCGTCGCTTCACGACACCGATTCGCCGTACGCACCCGCCGTCGCCGCGGTGCGCACCACGCTGCCGCAACCCACCGACCGGGAGACCCAGCGCGCCCAGCGGCTCGCCGAGGCCGGTCCACCCGCCGAAGCCGTTGGGCTGGAACCGTTTACGTTGACCGTACCGCCACGCCGTACCGAAGGAGCTCACTGACATGTCGGGTTGGGTGATCTTCTGGGATGTGGTGCCGTATGTGACGCTGGCCGTCGTCGCGGTCGGGACGTGGTGGCGGTACCGCTACGACAAGTTCGGGTGGACCACACGGTCTTCTCAGCTCTACGAGTCGCGTCTGCTGCGCATCGGCAGCCCGATGTTTCACTTCGGCATCCTGGTCGTCATCGTCGGGCACATCATCGGGTTGGTGATTCCCGAGTCGTGGACCGACCTGGTGATGAGCGACCACGTCTACCACATCCAGGCCATGGTGCTCGGCGCGATCGCCGGGGTCACCACGCTGGGCGGCATCGCGCTGCTGGTGTACCGGCGTCGCACCACCGGGCCGGTGTTTCTGGCCACCACGGTCAACGACAAGGTGATGTACGCCGTGCTGGTGCTGGCCATCGTGGCCGGTTTGGCCTGCACCCTGATCGGCGCCACACCCGTTGGTGCCGAACATGATTACCGCGAATCAGTGTCACCGTGGTTCCGGTCCATCTGGATTCTGCAGCCCCGGGGCGATTTGATGGTCACCGCGCCGTTGTGGTTCCACATCCACGTGATGATCGCGCTGGTGCTGTTCTGCCTGTGGCCGTTCACCAGGCTCGTACATGTGTTCAGCGCACCCATCGCCTACCTGTTCCGTCCCTACATCGTGTACCGCAGCCGCGACGTGGCGGGTAAGGGCGAGTTGGTCGGATCACACCCGCAACGCCGCGGCTGGTGACGGCTCGGCCGCTGCCCGGCGAGTGTGGGGTTGTGCCACGCGGTGAGGGTCGACCGCGTGCCACAAACCCACATTCGAGCCCGGTTTCCCGGTGTTTCGTTGTTACGAGCAAACTTGGATAAACTATCGGGCATGTCTGCCGGTCGTCGCGAAGATGTGCTCGCGACGCTGCGCGCCACCGATGAGCCGATGACCATCGTCGCGATCGCCGACAAGCTCGACGTGCACCCCAACACGGTCCGGTTCCATCTCGACACGCTGGTCGCCGACGGCCGCGCCGAACAGGTCGAATCCGACCGGCGCGGGCCGGGCCGCCCACCGTCGATGTTTCGCGCCGTGCACGGCATGGACCCCGGCGGTCCGCGGCGCTATGAGGTGCTCGCCGAAGTTCTGTTGTTCAGCCTGGCCGGCCAGCGCAACGCGGCGGACAAGGCGGCCAACGCCGGGCGTGCGTGGGCCCGCAGGATCAGCCAGCGCGACGGCCGCACTGCGGTCAGCGTCGAGCAATCGGCCCGCCGGCTCGTCAAGTTCCTCGATGAGCTCGGCTTCGCCCCGCGGTTACGCACCGTCGGCGGCAAGCGCCGCGTCGACCTGCGGCACTGCCCGTTCCTCGAGCTGGCCGAGCACAGCACCGACGTCGTCTGCCCGGTGCACCTCGGGCTGATGCGCGGCGCGTTGGAGGCGTGGAACGCACCCGTCACGGTCGAGAAGCTCGAACCGTTCGTCGAACCCGACCTGTGCCGGGCGCACCTACACGTCGGAGAAATTCCCCACGTCGAGTGACTTTGTTCCCTTGCCCGGGTCCACCCGCGAGGCGATGCTGGAGACATGAGTAGCCGCTTCCCGGATCATCGAACGATCCACACGGCCTTGTCGCTGGCCGTCAGGGCGCCGTCGATCCACAACACCCAGCCCTGGCGGTGGCGGGTGGGTGACGCGTCACTGCATCTGTATGCCGACACCGAACGGCACTTGCCCAACACCGACCCCGACAGCCGCGATCTGCTGCTGAGCTGCGGCACGGCGCTGCACCACGCGGTGGTCGCGCTGGCCGCGCTGGGCTGGCAGGCCAAGGTGCACCGGCTGCCGGATCCGCTGCAGCCGGAGCATCTGGCCAGCATCGAATTGCAGCGGCACACCGCCACCGAACTCGACGTGATGCTCGCCGCCGCGATACCGCGCAGGCGCACCGACCGTCGGCTCTACAGCTGGTGGCCCGTACCGGCGGCCGACATCACGTTGATGGGCGCGCGTGCGGCGCGCGCGGGGGTGATGTTGCGACAGGTCGAGGCGCTGCCGAAGCTGCAGGGCGTCGTCGCGGAGGCGGCGTGGCGGCACGCCCTCGATCAGGACTACCTCACCGAATTGGCCACGTGGAGCGGACGTTACGCCTCCGTATCGGGCGTGCCTGCGCGTAATACGCCGCCGTCGGATCCGCTGTCGCCGGTACCCGGGCGCGTGTTCGCCGGACCCGCGTTGGCCCAGCCCGAAGACGCCGACCCCACCGACGACAGCGCGGTGGTGCTGGCGCTCGGCACCAAGGACGACAGCAGCCTCTCGCGCTTGCGCGCCGGTGAGGCGACCAGCCTGGTCCTGCTGACGGCGACCGCGTTGGGCCTGTCGAGTTGCCCGATCACCGAGCCGTTGGAGTTTCCCGAAACCCGGGAAGCCGTGCGAAGCGACGTCTTCGGCGACAGTGCCTATCCGCAAATGATGTTGCGGGTCGGATGGGCGCCGGTCAACGCCGACCCGTTGCCCGCGACGCCTCGACGCCCGCTGTCGGAGGTGGTCACCGGACTCGACGGCTCGGTCTTCGAATAGCGCCGGGGGAGTGTGAAATGCCCACCCCGCCAAGGCATTACGGCGTCGTCGTCGGCGTCGACGGATCACCGCCGTCGACGGTGGCGGTGGCGTGGGCAGCGCGCGAGGCCGCGATGCGCAAACTCCCGCTGACCGTCGTCCATGTGCTCCAGTCACCCCCGGTGCAGATGTGGCCCGAGGTGTCCACACCGCCCGACCTAGTCGCGCAACTCGAACAGCATGGCCAAGAGATTCTGAGTGCCGCCCGCACATGCGCTCAGGAGGCTATCGGCGACGCCGCGATCGACGTGCAAACCGAGATGGTCGCCGCCGGCGTTGTGCACACCCTGATCGACGTATCCGACGAAGCCCAGCTGATCGTCGTCGGGTGCCGCGGGCTCGGAGCCATCCGGCGTCGCCTGCTTGGGTCGGTGAGTGCAAGCCTGATTCGCCATGCCCGCTGTCCGGTCGCCGTGATCCACGACGAGGATCCGCCGTCAACCGAGCGCGCCGAGGCTCCGGTGGTTGTCGGCATCGACGGGTCGCCTGCTTCCGAGTCGGCGACGGCCATTGCCTTCGACGCGGCGGCGCGCCGCGGTGTACACCTGGTCGCCGTGCACGCCTGGAACGATCTCGGGGTGGCCGAGCTCGCAGGTGTCGAATGGTCTGCTGTACAAACCGAAGCCGAGGAGGCCCTCGCCGAGCGGCTGGCGGGTTGGCAGGAACGCTATCCCGACGTCACGGTGGACCGGGTCGTCGTGCCCGACCGGCCCGCGCGGCAACTGCTGGAGCAGTCGGAGAAGGCCCAGCTGACGGTGGTCGGCAGCCACGGTCGCGGTGGCTTCGCCAGAATGCTGCTCGGCTCGGTCAGCACGGCTGTCGCGGAGTCCGCGCGGACGCCGGTGATCGTCGCGCGTCCGTCCTGACGGCGCGATTCAGTCCTGGTTGCGCGAACCTCGGTCGAGCTTGGACACGAACACCGCTGCTTGGGTGCGACGTTGCATCCCGAGCTTGGCCAACAACCGCGATACGTAGTTCTTGACCGTCTTCTCGGCGAGGAACATCCGGGCGGCGATCTGTTTGTTGGTCAACCCCTCGCCGAGCAGGTTCAGCAGTACCCGTTCCTGTTCGCTCAGTTCGGCCAAGGGATCGTCGCGTTGGGCCGCCCCGCGTAGTTTCGTCATCAACGCCGCGGCCGCCCGGTTGTCGAGCAGGGAACGGCCGGCGCCGACGTCCTTGACGGCCTTGGCCAGTTCCATGCCTTTGATGTCCTTGACGACGAATCCGCTTGCGCCAGCCAAGATCGCGTCCAGCATCGCTTCATCGGAGGTGAATGAGGTCAGCATCAGGCAGCGCAGATCGGGCAGCAGCGACAGCAGATCGCGGCACAGTTCGATGCCGTTGCCGTCGGGCAGCCGCACGTCGAGCACCGCGACATCGGGTTGCACCGCGGGAATCCGCGCCATCGCCTGGGCAACCGATCCGGCCTCGCCGACGACCTCGAGTTCGGGATCCGAGCTGAGCAGATCGATCAGCCCCCGCCGCACGACCTCGTGGTCGTCGACGAGAAAGACCGTGACCATGTGAAGCCTCCGAACTCGCGCGAAGTGAACGTTGTCCTCACCATACGGTTTCGAGCACGTCGTCGATCGCTCGCCGCGGCGTCGGCGCAGGGGGATCCTCGTGCGCCGGGGCCAGCCCGACCCGGATCAACACCTGCGGTGTCGTGCTCTGGCCGATCAGCCGTGAGACGACGTCGCGGCTGGCCCACAGCTCGGTGATGTGGGTCAGCGGACACGTCGCCAACCCTTGCATCGTGGTCTCGAGCAGGACAGCGGAAAGCGTCTCACCGCATTCGAGCACGCTGGTGCGGTCGGTGTCGAAGGTCGACAGCACCAGAATCTTGGACTCGTCATACCCGAACTCGGGCCGCCGATCACCGTGCAGCATGCGGGGAAAGTCGCGGGCGACCTGCACGCGGTCGGCTTCGGCGGCCGACACCAGGGTGCTGTGCGGAACACCGTCGACGGACTCGAAGGGTCCTGTCCACCAAGACAGTTCGGAATGATACGAGGTGTCGTAGAGACGCAGCGACTCGGTGAGGCGCGAAGCCTGCGCGAGTTCGGGACGCAGTTCGTCGGCCAGAACATCCAGTCGCACCGCCGCGGATGTCACCGCCCTACGCAGTTGCGCCTCAACCGGATCCCAGTCCGGGGGAGCTCGAAACGGCAACCGGTCGGTCCGGCGCCGCAGTATCGCCTCGGCACGGCGCCGTTGCCCATCGGTGATGGTCTCCATCGGCCTGAAGTCGACCGATGCCAGGTGCCGGGGATCGTTGGGGTTGGGAAGCCGGTCCACGACGGTGCGCCAACCCGTCGCGGCGGCCACCACCCGCAAGTGGTCCAGCGCCGCCCCACAGCCCATGACCGCCTCGCGGCCCGAGCGGTCGGCCGAGTAGAGCACCCGGTCGGTGTCGAGGAAAAGTTGAAGCGCAGGGCTTGTTGCGGCGATGTCTGCGACCCACCGCCACGGCTGGCTGTTGTACAGCGACGGTGCACGGCCCGCCGTTTGCACGACGTCTCTGATCTGGTCGATATCCACCCGGGCATTACCCATGCCCTCAGCTTGGGCGCGATCATCTGGCAAAACCAGGGTCTATGGTCCCTAGGCTCCGGCAGGCGGTTCGGCCCCGATATCAGGGACTTTCGGCCCTGCCGAGGCCTTCCGAAGCCGACGACAATATGTTAAGAATACATGTAACTGGAGGTTACGGATATGGCGCACGCAGGTTTGAACACGACGTTGCTGAAGGTTGAAGACGCTGACCCGCACACCAACTTCGCCGTCGGTGCGCTGGCGGTGTTGGAGGGTCCGCTGCCCGACAGCGATTCGCTGCTCGAGGTGCTGGCCGCGCGACTGCACACCGATCGCCGATTCAGCCGGGTGGTGCGTCGGTATCCGCTCGATCTCGCCGCGCCGCGCATGGTCGCTGCCCGCGAGGACCTCTCCCGCCATGTACACCACATCGCGGTCCCGCGTCCCGGTGACGACCAGGCGTTGTTCGACCTGGTTTCCGACGTGATGAGCTGGCGACTCCATCACGATCACCCGCTGTGGGAATGCTGGGTGGTCGAAGGACTTTCGGAGGACCGCTGGGCACTGCTGCTCAAGACCCACGCCAGCATCGTCGATGAGACCGAGGTGGTGCGCACGCTGATGCGGCTGTCCGACGGCGGTGACGCCGAGGCGCCGTCGCGGTGCAGTTGCGAGTCGTCTGCGCGCACGCTCAACCCGCTGAAATGGGTTGGCGGAATGTGGCGGTCGTCTACGGCCATGACCGTCGCGGCGGTACGCGCTGTGGCGGACACCGCCGGTATCACGCGGCCCGGCACATGCCCTGAGGTGTCGGCCTGCGGCGGACACCTCACCGGCCTACGTCGTTACGCCTCAGTGGAACTGAGCCGTGACGACGTCACGAGGGTGTGTGACACCTTCGGGGTCACGATCAAGGACATCACGCTTGCCGCGATGGGCAGAAGCTACCGCGACCTGCTGATCGGCCACGGCCGACGGCCGCACTGCGATGGGCTGCGCGCTGTGGTCTCCACCGCGGCCGGCGCCCCCGCCGCAGTGGCACTACCTGTCGACGAGCCCGACCCGGTCCAACGGTTGCGGACCGCCCATGGCCGGTTGAGCGTCACCGACGGGCCGTGGATCACCCACCCGGTTTCCGCGCTGCCCGGCCTGCCGCAGCGCGGCGTGGTGGCATTGACGACGGACGAATCCGGTCCGCACGGTCGGCTGCGGTTCATGGGGCGAGATATCGTGCGGCTGCTGCCGATTCCTGCCATCGGAGTCGGCCTTCGCACCGGGGTCGCGATGGTGAGCTACGCCGATAAGCTCACGATCGGCGTCACCTCCGATCACGATGCGCTGCCCGACATCGGCGAGCTGGCCCACGGTATCGAGCAGACCGTGGCCCGACTGCTCGCGATCAGCACATCGGCGCGGCGGGCCAACAACATGCACATGCTCTATCTCATCCCGAGCGAAGGCACACCCGCCTCACCGCGAGCCTTGGCCACCACCGCGAGGTAGGCGCGACGGCGAAATAAGTGGACGATGGTGGCGTGACCGACGATGCAGACCCGCGGCTGAAGTCCAGCGGCGCTCCGTTGCGAGAAACCCTGTCGCAACTGCAGATCGAGGGGCGCGACCGCGTGGACGGTCTCGTCGAGGCCATGCTGGTGGTCACGTCGGGTCTGGAGCTCGACCAGACCCTCAAGACGATCGTGGGCACCGCCATCGACCTCGTCGACGCCCGGTACGGGGCCCTCGGTGTGCGCGGACGCGGCCACGAACTGGTGGAGTTCGTCTACGAGGGCGTTTCCGATGAGGACCGCGAGATCATCGGCCAACTGCCCCAGGGGCGTGGCGTGCTCGGAGTTCTGATCGATGATCCCAAACCCATCCGCCTGGACGACATCGCCGACCACGCCGCATCCGTCGGGTTTCCGCCGAACCACCCGCCGATGCGGACCTTTCTCGGCGTGCCGCTGCGGGTCCGCGACGAAGTGTTCGGCAACCTGTACCTGACGGAGAAGGCGGGCGGCCAGCCGTTCAGCGAAGACGACGAAGTGCTGGTTCAGGCCCTCGCCGCCGCGGCGGGCATCGCGATCCACAACGCGCGCCTGTACGAGTCGTCGAAAACCCGGCAAGCGTGGATCGAGGCCACCCGCGACATCGGGACCGAACTGCTGGCCGGCACCCACCCGGCTCGGGTGTTCCACCTGGTCGCGGCCGAATGCCGCACGCTCAGCGGCGCCGAACTGACGTTGGTCGCGGTACCGTCAGACCCGGAGTCGGCGCCCGACGAGGTCGACGAACTGGTCATCGCAGCGACATCGGGCAACGTCGCGGCATCGGAAGCGCAAACGATTCCGGTGGAGGGCACGTTGGTTGGCGAAGCGTTCACCGAACGGCGGCCCGGGCGCTACGACCGATTCGACGACGTGCTCGCCGACACGGCAGCCGGATGTCCGGCCCTCGTGCTTCCCCTGCGCGCCGCGGACACGGTCGCCGGAGTCCTTGTCGCGCTTCGCCGTACGGGAGCACCGCCTTTCACCGACGACCAACTCGACATGATGGCGGCGTTCGCCGATCAGGCGGCGCTGGCCTGGCAGCTGGCCACCGCGCAGCGCCAAATGCGCGAAGTGGGCATCCTGGCCGACCGTGACCGCATCGCCCGCGACCTACACGACCACGTCATCCAGCGGCTCTTCGCGGTCGGCTTGTCACTGCAAGGTGTCATCCCACGGGCTCGCGTTCCAGAAGTGAGACAACGTCTTTCGGACAGCATCGACGATCTCCAAGAGGTCATCCAGGAGATCCGCACGACCATCTTCGATCTGCACAATTCGCCGGCCGGTACGACCGGGCTTCGGCAGCGGCTGGACGAGGCGATCGCCCAGTTCTCCACCGCGGACCTGCACACCACGGTGAAGTACACCGGGCCGCTCTCGGTCGTCGACGTCGAACTCGGCGAGCACGCTGAAGCCGTTGTCCGCGAGGCGGTCAGCAACGCGGTCCGGCACGCCAACGCCACCACGCTGGGCATCAGCGTCGTCGTCGCAGACGAACTGACCATCGAGGTCATCGACAACGGCCGCGGCTTCGGCGATGACGTCGCCCGCAGCGGTCTGAACAACCTACGCAAACGCGCGACGGACATGGGCGGCACCTTCAGCGTGCACACTGCGCCCGACCAGGGCACCGCATTGCGGTGGTCGGCGCCGTGTCTGATCGCCGAGTGAACTCAGATGTCGAGCGCCTCGTAGGTCCGGCGGACGAACTTCGGTTGTGTCGACTGCAGTTTCAGCAGCGATGTGTTACCCGCGATGGCCGCTGCGGCGTCGGGTCCGAGGTTCGGAAAGTTCTGCACGAGGTAGAGCAGGATCAGGTCCTCGCTGGGATCCGCCTGCCACCACGTGCCGTAGGCGCCCGGCCAGCTGAACGTGCCCGGCCCGCCCGGACCGAACAGCTGACGTGACTTCGCCGCATCGGTGACCACCGAGAGGTTGAGCCCGAAGCCGCGCCCGATCCAGAACGGCATCCCGAGGAAGTCGTGTTGCTTCTGCTCATCGGTGAGCCGGTCGGTGCGCATCGAACGCACCGCGTCCTCGGAAAGCACCCGCACACCGTCGATCTCGCCGCCGGCCAGCAGCATCCGGGCGAACCGCAGGTAGTCGTCGGCGGTGGAGAACAGGTTCGCGCCGCCCATGCAGAACGGGGGCGGGGATGCCGGCGTCGGACCCATCGCGTCGTGGCTGAGCTTGTGCTCGTCGGTGAGCTTGTACATCGTGGCCGCGCGGTTGCGGTTGCGTGAGGGAACGTAGAAGCCGGTGTCGGCCATGTTCAACGGACCCAGGATTCGTTGGGTCAGCACGTCCTGCAGCGAGGCGCCCTCCATGCGTTCGAGGATGATGCCCAGCACGTCGGTGGCGTTGCTGTAGGTCATCCGCTCGCCGGGCTGGTGCTCCAGCGGCAGCGCCGCGATCTCGGCCAACCAGCCGTCGGGGTTCTGCCGGATCGAGATCTTCGAGTAGGCGCGCGCCAGCGGCCCCACCACCGAAAAGTAGTAGGCCAGCCCGCTGCGGTGCGTCATCAGGTCTTCGACGGTGATCGCCCGGCGCGCCGGATGGGTTTTTTCCAGCGGTCCGCCGGGCGCGTCGAGCACCCGCATCTGCTCGAATTCGGGCAGCCACTTGGTGACGGGGTCGGTCAGCGCCAGCTTGCCCTCGTCGATCAGCGACATCGCCGCGGCGACGGTGACCGGCTTGGTCATCGACGCGATGCGAAAGATCGTGTCGCGTTGCATCGGCAGCCGCGCTTCGACGTCGCGGTAACCGAGTTCGTTGACCTGCAGCACCTCGCCTGCCCGCCACACCAGCGTGACGGCGCCTGCGAGCAGGCCGGCGTCGATGGCCTCGCGGATGGATGCTTGATTGCCGTCGAGATTCACCGCGCCAGCGTATCCAGCGCGTCGGGACGCGTTCGGAGGTGCTAAGCTCGGCGAAGTTTCGACGTCCTTTAAAGAGCCGTCCCGAGAGGCGGAGAAGGAGGTCAGAGTCGCTTGGGCTCTTCAGGCACCGACCGGGAGTTGATGTCCGCAGCGGACGTCGGCCGGACCATCTCCCGTATCGCCCATCAGATCATCGAAAAGACCGCACTCGACGGTTCCGACGCACCACGCGTCGTCCTGCTCGGCATCCCCACCCGCGGTGTGATTTTGGCCACCCGGCTCGCCGCGAAGATCAAGGAGTTCTCCGGCGTCGACGTCGCGCACGGCGCGCTGGACATCACGCTGTACCGCGACGACCTCAACATCAAACCGCCGCGACCGCTCGAGGACACCTCGATACCCGAGGGTGGTATCGACGACGCGCTGGTGATCCTCGTCGACGACGTCCTGTACTCGGGGCGGTCGGTGCGTTCGGCGCTGGACGCGCTGCGCGACATCGGCAGGCCCCGCGCCGTGCAACTGGCGGTGCTGGTCGACCGCGGCCACCGGGAGCTGCCCCTGCGCGCCGACTACGTGGGCAAGAACGTGCCGACCTCGCGCAGTGAGAGCGTCCATCTGCTGCTTTCCGAACACGACGACCGCGACGGGGTGGTGATCTCCAAGTGACGAGCCGGCACCTGCTGTCCGCCGCCGACCTGTCCCGTGAGGAGGCCCTGGCCATCCTCGACGACGCCGACCGGTTCAGCCAGGCGTTGCTGGGCCGCGAGGTCAAGAAGCTGCCGACGCTGCGTGGGCGCACCGTCGTCACGATGTTCTACGAGAACTCCACCCGCACCCGGGTGTCGTTCGAGGTGGCCGGCAAGTGGATGAGCGCCGACGTCATCAACGTCAGCGCAACGGGATCGTCTGTGTCCAAAGGTGAATCGCTGCGCGACACCGCGCTGACCCTGCGCGCGGCCGGCGCCGATGCGTTGATCATCCGCCATCCCGCATCCGGTGCGCCGCAGCAACTCGCCGAATGGACGGCCTCCGGCGGCGACGGACCCGCGGTGATCAACGCCGGCGACGGCACCCACGAGCATCCCACCCAGGCGCTGCTCGACGCGCTGACCATCCGCCAGCGACTCGGTGACATCGAGGGCAAGCGGGTGGTGATCGTCGGCGACGTGCTGCACAGCCGGGTCGCCAGGTCGAACGTGCTCTTGCTCAACACCCTTGGCGCCGAGGTGGTTCTCGTCGCGCCGCCCACGCTTCTGCCCGCCGGGGTCGACAGCTGGCCGGTCACCGTGTCACACGACCTCGACGCCGAACTGCCCGTCGCCGACGCGGTGCTGATGCTGCGGGTGCAGGCCGAGCGGATGAACGGCGGCTTCTTCCCGTCGGCCCGCGAGTACTCGGTGCTCTACGGGCTCTCGGAGAAGCGGCAGGCGATGCTCCCCGGCAACGCGGTGGTGCTGCATCCCGGCCCGATGGTGCGCGGCATGGAGATCGCGTTCTCGGTGGCCGAGTCGACCCAATCGGCGGTGCTGCAACAGGTTTCCAACGGTGTGCACGTGCGGATGGCCGTGCTGTTCCACCTGCTCGTGGGAGCTGACAGGGAGGTTCTCAACGCATGAGCACGCTGATTCGAGGAGTTCGGCGCTACGGCGAGGGCGACCGGGTCGACGTGCTGGTCGCCGACGGTCAGATCGCCGAGATCGGCGCCGCGCTGGGTGTTCCCGACGATGCCGACGTGTTCGACGCCACCGACCACGTTCTGCTGCCCGGCTTCGTCGATTTGCACACCCATCTGCGCGAGCCCGGCCGCGAGTACGCCGAAGATATCGAAACCGGTTCGGCAGCAGCGGCTTTAGGTGGCTACACGGCGGTGTTCGCGATGGCCAACACCACCCCGGTCGCCGACAGCGCGGTGGTCACCGACCACGTGTGGCACCGCGGCCAGCAGGTCGGCCTGGTCGACGTGCACCCGGTCGGGGCGGTCACCATGGGGCTGGCCGGCGCCCAGCTGACCGAGATGGGCCTGATGGCCGCCGGCGTCGGGCAGGTGCGGATGTTCTCCGACGACGGCATCTGCGTACACGACCCGCTGATCATGCGTCGCGCCCTCGAGTACGCCAAGGGGCTTGGCGTCCTGATCGCCCAGCACGCCGAGGAGCCCCGTCTCACCGTCGGGGCCGTCGCGCACGAAGGACCCAACGCGGCCCGACTCGGGCTGGCCGGGTGGCCGCGCGCCGCCGAGGAGTCGATCGTGGCGCGCGACGCGCTGCTGGCCCGCGACGCCGGGTCCCGGGTGCACATCTGCCACGCGTCGACCGCTGGCACGGTAGAGATCCTCAAATGGGCTAAGGCACAAGGTATTTCGATCACCGCCGAGGTGACGCCGCATCACCTGCTGCTCGACGACGGGCGGCTGGCCAGCTACGACGGCCGCAACCGGGTCAATCCGCCGCTGCGGGAGGCCGCCGACACCGAAGCGCTGCGCCAGGCCCTGGCCGACGGGGTGATCGACTGCGTGGCCACCGATCACGCCCCGCATGCCGAGCACGAGAAGTGCTGCGAGTTCGCCCAAGCCCGGCCCGGAATGCTCGGCCTGGAAACCGCGTTATCGGTCGTGGTGCAGACGATGGTGCGGCCCGGCCTGCTGAGCTGGCGCGATGTGGCGCGCGTGATGAGTGAGAACCCGGCCCGCATCGTCGGGTTGCCCGACCAGGGCAGGCCGCTCGAGGTGGGTGAGCCGGCCAACCTCACCGTCGTCGACCCCGACGCCACCTGGACGGTCGAAGGCGCGGCGCTGGCCAGCCGGTCGGCCAACACCCCCTACGAAACGATGGAGCTGCCGGCGTCGATCACGCTTACCATGCTGCGCGGCAAGGTCACAGCACGCGACGGGAAATGCCCGGCATGAGCGTCGAGACCGACGAAATGGCGCAAACTACTCGCACTTTTGCGCCCGTTTGTCCCGTTGGGCCACGGTTGCGGAGTTCAACGTGAACACGGGGACGTTGGTGGGGTCGCTGGTGCTGGCGGCGATCCTCGTTGTGGTGATCGCGGTGCTGATCCAGGCGATGATGCGCGGCTGGCGCCGTCGCGCCGAACGGCAGGCCGAGCTCATCGGCACACTGCCGCCGCTGCCGGACACCGTCGGCGAAGCGATCGTCGCGCCGACCAAGGGCCTCTACGTCGGCAGTACACTGGCGCCGCGCTGGAACGACCGCGTCGTGGTCGGCGACCTCGGCTTTCGCGCCAAGGCGGTGCTGACCCGCTACCCCGAGGGAATCATGGTGCAGCGCAGCGGTGCTGGACCGATCTGGATCCCCGACGAGTCGATCACCGCGATCCGCACCGAACGCGCGATCGCCGGGAAGGCCATGACGCACGAAGGAATCTTGGCCATCCGGTGGCGGTTGCCGTCGGGCGCCGAGCTCGACACCGGGTTTCGTGCCGATGACCGGGGGGAATATGCGCGATGGCTTGAGGAGGCTGCATGAATTCCAAAGCGGTACTGGTGCTCGAGGACGGCCGCGTCTTCACCGGCACCGCGTACGGCGCCGTCGGGCAGACGCTGGGGGAGGCGGTGTTCAACACCGGGATGTCCGGCTACCAGGAGACGCTGACCGATCCGAGCTACCACCGCCAGATCGTGGTCGCCACCGCACCGCAGATCGGCAACACCGGCTGGAACCACCAGGACGCCGAGAGCCGCGACGACAAGATCTGGGTGGCCGGATACGCGGTGCGTGACCCGTCTCCGCGCGCGTCGAACTGGCGCGCCACCGGAACGCTGGAAGACGAACTGGTGCGCCAGAACGTCGTCGGCGTCGCGAACATCGACACCCGCGCCGTGGTGCGACACCTGCGCAGCCGCGGCTCGATGAAGGCCGGCGTGTTCAGTGGAGATGAAGCCGCGGCGTCGTTGGATGAGTTGGTGACCCGCGTGCAGGCGCAGCCGTCGATGCTGGGCGCCGATCTGGCCGACGAGGTCAGCACCGATACCGCCTATGTGGTGGAACCCGAAGGGCCGGCGCGCTTTACCGTCGTCGCCGTCGACCTCGGGATCAAGACCAACACCCCGCGCAGCTTCGCCCGCCGCGACATCCGAACCCACGTGCTGCCGTCGTCGGCCACGTTCGAGCAGATCGCCGACCTCAAACCCGACGGCGTGTTCCTGTCCAACGGGCCCGGCGACCCCGCCACCGCCGACCACATCGTCGGCGTCACCCGCGAGGTGCTCGGCGCCCGGATCCCGCTGTTCGGGATCTGCTTCGGCAACCAGATCCTCGGCCGCGCGCTGGGCCGATCCACCTACAAGATGGTCTTCGGGCACCGCGGCATCAACATCCCGGTCATCGACCATGCCACCGGACGGGTCGCGGTGACCGCCCAGAACCACGGGTTCGCGCTCGAGGGTGAGGCGGGCGAGCGGTTCGACACCCCGTTCGGCACCGCGATCGTCAGCCACACCTGCGCCAACGACGGCGTGGTCGAGGGCGTCAAACTGCTTGACGGTAAGGCGTTTTCGGTGCAGTACCACCCCGAGGCCGCGGCCGGTCCGCACGACGCGAACTACCTATTCGACCAGTTCGTCGACCTGATGGCAGGGGAGCGCTGATGCCTAAACGCACCGACCTCAACCACGTGCTGGTCATCGGGTCCGGGCCGATCGTGATCGGGCAGGCCTGCGAGTTCGACTACTCAGGCACCCAGGCCTGCCGCGTGCTCAAGGCCGAGGGGCTGCAGGTCAGCCTGGTCAACTCGAACCCGGCGACCATCATGACCGACCCGGAGTTCGCCGATCAGACCTACGTCGAACCGATCACACCGTCGTTCGTCGAGCGCGTCATCGCCCAGCAGGCCGAACGCGGCAACAAGATCGACGCGTTGCTGGCCACCCTCGGTGGGCAGACCGCGCTCAACACCGCCGTCGCGCTCTACGAGAACGGGGTGCTGGAGCGCTACGGCGTCGAGCTGATCGGCGCCGACTTCGAGGCGATCCAGCGCGGTGAGGACCGGCAGCGGTTCAAGGACATCGTCGCCAAGGTCGGTGGTGAATCCGCCCGCTCGCGTGTGTGTTTCACGATGGACGAGGTCAGGGAGACAGTGGCCGACCTGGGGCTGCCGGTGGTGGTTCGGCCCTCGTTCACGATGGGCGGGCTCGGCTCGGGGATGGCGTACTCCGCCGAGGACGTCGACCGGATGGCCGGTCACGGCCTGGCCTCCTCGCCCAGCGCCAACGTGCTGATCGAGGAATCGATCTTCGGGTGGAAGGAATACGAGCTGGAGCTGATGCGCGACGGCAACGACAACGTGGTCGTGGTCTGCTCGATCGAAAACGTCGACCCGATGGGCGTGCACACCGGCGACTCGGTCACCGTCGCGCCCGCGATGACGCTCACCGACCGCGAGTACCAGACGATGCGCGATCTGGGCATCGCGATCCTGCGTGAGGTCGGCGTCGACACCGGCGGTTGCAACATCCAGTTCGCCGTCAACCCGGCCGACGGCCGGCTCATCGTCATCGAGATGAACCCACGGGTGTCGCGCTCGAGCGCGCTGGCCTCGAAGGCCACCGGATTTCCGATCGCCAAGATCGCCGCCAAGCTGGCCATCGGCTACACGCTCGACGAGATCGTCAACGACATCACCAAGGAGACCCCGGCCTGCTTCGAGCCGACACTGGACTACGTGGTCGTCAAGGCCCCGCGGTTCGCGTTCGAGAAGTTCCCCGGCGCCGACGACACGCTGACCACCACGATGAAATCCGTCGGCGAGGCAATGTCGTTGGGCCGCAACTTCATCGAGTCGCTGGGCAAGGTGATGCGCTCGCTGGAGACCACCAGGGCGGGCTTCTGGACCGCGCCGGACCCCGACCTCAGCGTCGACGAACTGCTGCAGAACCTCAAAACACCCACCGACGGCCGGCTCTACGACATCGAGTACGCGCTGCGCCTCGGCGCCACCGTCGAGCAGGTGGCCGAGGCCTCTGGTGTGGACCCCTGGTTCGCCGAGCAGATTGCCGGGCTGGTGACGCTGCGCGCGGAGATCGTCGAGGCCCCCGTGCTGGACACCGATCTGCTGCGGCGCGGGAAGTACCACGGCCTGTCCGACCGCCAGATCGCCGCGCTACGACCCGAACTGGCCGGTGAGGTCGGGGTGCGGGCGCTGCGGGAAAGACTCGGCATCCACCCCGTCTACAAGACGGTCGACACCTGCGCGGCCGAGTTCGAAGCCAAAACGCCATACCACTACAGCAGCTACGAACTCGATCCCGCCGCCGAGACCGAGGTGGCCCCGCAGACCGAGCGGCCCAAGGTGCTCATCCTCGGCTCGGGTCCCAACCGCATCGGCCAGGGCATCGAGTTCGACTACAGCTGTGTGCACGCCGCCACCACGCTGAGCGCCGCGGGTTTCGAGACGGTGATGGTCAACTGCAACCCCGAAACCGTGTCCACCGACTACGACACCGCCGACCGGCTCTACTTCGAACCGCTGACGTTCGAAGACGTCCTCGAGATCTACTACGCCGAACAGCAATCCGGGCGCGGCGGCCCCGGTGTCGTCGGCGTCATCGTGCAGCTCGGCGGGCAGACCCCGCTCGGCCTCGCCGACCGCCTCGAACAGGCCGGGGTGCCGATCGTCGGCACCAGCCCCAGCGCGATCGACCTGGCCGAGGACCGCGGCGCGTTCGGCGAAGTGCTGACCAACGCCGGGCTGCCCGCACCGAAGTTCGGCACCGCCACCAGCTTCGAACAGGCCCGCCGGATCGCCGCCGACATCGGATACCCGGTGCTGGTCCGCCCGTCCTACGTGCTGGGCGGCCGCGGTATGGAGATCGTCTACGACGACGAGACGCTGCACGGCTACATCACCCGCGCCACTCAACTCTCACCCGAGCACCCGGTGCTCGTCGACCGGTTCCTCGAGGACGCCATCGAGATCGACGTCGACGCGCTGTGCGACGGCACCGAGGTGTACATCGGCGGCATCATGGAGCACATCGAGGAGGCCGGTATCCACTCCGGCGACTCATCGTGTGCGCTGCCGCCGGTGACGTTGGGCCGCAGCGATATCGAAGCGGTGCGCAGCGCCACCGAGGCCATCGCGCACGGAATCGGCGTCGTCGGCCTGCTCAACGTGCAGTACGCGCTCAAAGACGACGTGCTCTACGTGCTGGAAGCCAATCCGCGCGCCAGCCGTACGGTGCCGTTCGTGTCAAAGGCCACCGCGGTGCCGCTGGCCAAGGCGTGCGCGCGGATCATGCTGGGCGCCACGATCGCCGAACTGCGCGCCGAAGGTGTGTTGACCAAGACCGGTGACGGTGCGACGACCGCGCGCAGCGCCCCGGTGGCGGTCAAGGAAGCCGTGCTGCCGTTCAACCGGTTCCGCGGCGCCGACGGCGCGCAGATCGACAACCTGCTGGGCCCGGAGATGAAATCCACCGGCGAGGTGATGGGCATCGACCGCGACTTCGGCAGCGCGTTCGCCAAGAGCCAGACCGCCGCCTATGGCTCACTGCCGATCGAGGGCACGGTGTTCGTCTCGGTGGCCAACCGGGACAAACGGTCGCTGGTGTTTCCGGTCAAGCGGCTCGCCGACCTGGGCTTTCGGGTGCTGGCCACCGAGGGCACCGCGGAAATGCTGCGCCGCAACGGGATTCCGTGTGACGAAGTGCGCAAGCACTTTCAGGAGCCGACAGCCGACGGGCCGAAGATGTCGGCGGTCGACGCGATCAGGGCCGGCGAGGTCGACATGGTGATCAACACGCCGTACGGCAACTCCGGGCCGCGCGTCGACGGCTACGAGATCCGCTCGGCGGCGGTGTCGAACAACATTCCGTGTGTGACGACGGTGCAGGGCGCGTCGGCGGCGGTGCAGGGCATCGAGGCGGCGATCCGCGGTGAGATCGGCGTGATGGCCCTGCAGGAACTGCACAGCGCGCTGGGCACGTGACCGGGTTCGGTCGGCGGCTGGCCGAGGCCGTCTCGGCGTGCGGACCGCTGTGCCTGGGCATCGATCCGCACCCCGAACTGCTACGGGCGTGGGAGCTTTCGGCCGACGCCGACGGGCTGCGGACGTTCTGCGACATCTGCGTGACGGCGTTCACCGGGTTCGCGATCGTCAAGCCGCAGGTGGCGTTCTTCGAAACCTACGGCGCGGCAGGCTATGCGGTGCTCGAGCACACCATCGCCGCGCTGCGCGAAGCCGAAGTGCTGGTGCTCGCCGATGCCAAGCGCGGTGACATCGGATCCACGATGGCCGCCTATGCCCAGGCGTGGGCGGGCGATTCACCGCTGGCGGCCGACGCGGTGACCGCCTCGCCGTATCTGGGCTTCGGCTCGCTGCAGCCGCTGTTCGACACCGCGCTGGCACACGGACGCGGGGTGTTCGTGTTGGCCGCCACCTCCAACCCGGAAGGCCACACCGTCCAGCGTGCGCTTGGCGACGGCCGCACCGTCGCGCAGTCGATCGTCGACGCCGCCGCAGCCATCAACCGGGGCGGCGCACCCGAACCGGGCAACGTCGGCGTCGTCGTCGGTGCCACGGTGTCCGACCCGCCCGAGGTGAGCGCGTTGGGCGGTCCGGTGCTCGTTCCGGGCGTCGGCGCCCAGGGCGGGCGTCCCGAAGCCCTGGCCGGGCTCGGCGGGGCAAAGCCGGGCCAGTTGCTGCCCGCCGTATCGCGGGAGGTGCTGCGGGCCGGGCCGGATGTGGCCGCGCTGCGGGCGGCGGCCGAGGCGATGCGCGACGCGGTGGCCTACCTCGCCTGAGCACGCGGTTCGCGGTTTTGCGCTGAGGGCGGTGGCAGGCGCCTCGGCACAACCCTGGACGCAAATTTGAGCCGCCTCCGGAGCCAGGAAAGTCACAGCTGTAACACAGCAAACATTGGCATCAGGTGTCACAGGAAGTGTCGCATCAGCGCTGCTCGACACGCCCGACACGCGCTGACCAGCGAAAATTTTTAGAAAACCCCGCCGTGCCGGCCCTCGGACCACCCGGAAAACCGGCGTCGCGTCGGCCGTGCTCGGGAGCTCGTACGAAATCCGTTGAGTGCTAGGAAATTCCGCTCGATCGCCGCCCGATTACGCGCTTGCCGCGTTGAGCGCCGCGGCCCGGCGTCTGGCGGCCCACCGCCTTACACGCTGGGCTTTTGGCCCCGCAACCGGGGGGTGGGGTTCGCATTCGTCAGGATGCGTGGGTACGGTCGTCGTCGCTGGCTGTTGTGGACTTGTCCGAGCAGCCGATTTCAAACAATTGATGGTGATGAGACGGAGGAACCCCGTGGCCCTTCCCCAGTTGACCGACGAACAGCGCGCGGCCGCGTTGGAGAAGGCTGCCGCCGCACGTCGAATCCGGGCCGAACTCAAGGATCGGCTCAAGCGCGGTGGCACCAACCTCAAGCAGGTGCTCAAGGACGCCGAGACCGACGAGGTCCTCGGCAAGATGAAGGTTTCCGCACTGCTGGAGGCCCTGCCCAAGGTGGGCAAGGTCAAGGCGCAGGAGATCATGACCGAGCTCGAGATCGCCCCCACCCGCCGACTGCGCGGCCTGGGCGATCGTCAGCGCAAGGCGCTGCTGGAAAAGTTCGACCAGTAGTTCCCGGACGCAGAAGTTGAGCGCCGGCCGAGGGGCCGGCCGGGTAGTTGTGCTGTCCGGCCCCTCTGCCGTCGGGAAATCGACGCTCGTGCGCTGTCTGCGCGAACGCATTCCCGACCTGTACTTCAGCGTGTCGGTCACCACCAGGGCGCCTCGCCCCGGCGAGGTCGACGGTGTCGACTACGCGTTTATCACCGATGAACAGTTCGCCCAGCTGATCGACAGCGGGGCCCTGCTGGAGTGGGCCGAAATCCACGGGGGCCTGCACCGCTCCGGCACCCCTGCGCAGCCCGTGCGCGACGCCACGGCGGCCGGTCATCCCGTCCTCATCGAGGTGGACCTCGCCGGTGCGAGGTCCGTCAAGCAGGCGATGCCCGAGGTCCTCACCGTGTTCGTCGCGCCGCCGGACTGGGCCACGCTTGAGAGCCGGCTGACCAGGCGGGGCACCGAAACCCCCGAGGTGATGGCGCGCCGGCTGGCCACCGCCAAGGCCGAACTGGCCGCACAGGGCGAGTTCGACGCCGTCGTGGTCAACAGCCAATTGGAATCGGCCTGCGCCGAATTGGTATCCTTGCTGGTGGCCCACGATTGACCCAGCGCCGAACCGGGCGCAGACGTCCCCGATAGCCACCCTTTAGTCACAGGCAAACCTAGTCTCACAGACGAACGCCAGGAGAATTTTTACGTGAGTACCCCGCACGCCGATACGCAGCTGGCCGCTGTGGACGACTTCGACACGTCCATGAACGCCTCAGCTGGCGCCTACGACACGCCGCTCGGCATCACCAACCCGCCGATCGACGAGTTGCTGGAGCGCGCATCGAGCAAATACGCCCTGGTCATCTACGCCGCCAAGCGCGCACGCCAGATCAACGACTACTACAACCAGCTCGGCGACGGCATCCTCGAGTACGTCGGCCCGCTGGTCGAGCCGGGTCTGCAGGAGAAGCCGCTGTCGATCGCGCTGCGCGAGATCCACGCCGACCTGCTCGAGCACACCGAAGGCGAGTAGCAACCCAGGAGCGGCCCGCATGGAGCCCAAGCGGATCATCGTCGGCGTCGCCGGTGGCATCGCCGCTTACAAGGCGGCGACCGTGGTCCGCCAACTCACCGAGGCCGGACATTCCGTCCGCGTCGTCCCGACCGAGTCCGCGCTGCGGTTCGTCGGCGCCGCGACGTTCGAAGCGCTGTCCGGCAACCCCGTGCACACCGGTGTCTGGGACGACGTGCACGAAGTGCCGCACGTCCGCATCGGCCAGGAAGCCGACCTCGTCGTCGTCGCACCCGCCACCGCCGACCTGCTGGCCCGTGTGGTCGTCGGACGCGCCGACGATCTGCTGACCGCGACGCTGCTCACCGCGCGATGTCCGGTGCTGCTGGCCCCGGCCATGCACACCGAGATGTGGTACCACCCCGCGACTGTCGACAACGTCGCCACGTTGCGCCGGCGCGGCGCGGTGGTGCTCGAACCCGCGTCGGGCCGGCTCACCGGCGCCGACACCGGTGCCGGGCGGCTGCCCGAGGCCGAGGAGATCACTACGTTCGCCAACCTGCTGCTGGCCCGCGGCGTCGAATCTCCAGCCCTGCCCTACGACCTGGCCGGCGTCAAGGCGCTGGTCACCGCGGGCGGCACCCGCGAGCCGATCGATCCCGTGCGGTTCATCGGCAACCGCAGCTCCGGCAAGCAGGGCTACGCGATGGCACGGGTGATGGCCCAGCGCGGCGCGGAGGTCACGCTGATCGCCGGAAACACCGCGGGGCTGATCGACCCCGCCGGCGTCGACGTCGTGCACATCGGATCGGCCGCCCAACTCAAAGACGCCGTGTCCAAACACGCGCCCGACGCGCACGTGCTGGTGATGGCGGCCGCCGTCGCCGACTTCCGCCCGGTCAGCCAGGCCACCAGCAAGATCAAGAAGGGCCCGGAAAGCGAAGGCGAACCCGTCATCGAGCTGACCCGCACCGACGATGTGCTGGCAGGCGCGGTGCGCGCCCGCGCCGACGGGCAGCTGCCGAACATGCGCGCCATCGTCGGGTTCGCCGCCGAGACCGGGGACGCCAACGGCGACGTGCTCTTCCACGCCAGGGCCAAACTCGCGCGCAAGGGCTGCGACCTGCTCGTGGTCAACGCGGTCGGGGAGAACCGGGCGTTCGAGGTGGAAGACAACGCCGGCTGGTTGCTCGCGGCCGACGGCACGGAGTCCGCGCTGGAACACGGCTCCAAGACGCTGATGGCCAGCCGTATCGTTGACGCGATCGCCGCGTTCCTCGGGAGCGGCGCCGGGTAGCTCGAGGCACGCGCCATGCTGCGGCTAAGGGTTGCGCCGAACCCACGCACACGCTTGGGTGCATCAGGCGGACCAAACCCCAAGACATAGAATTCGTCCAACTAACTTTCGGAAGGATCACACCGTGACGCAAGCTCGGCTGTTTACCAGTGAATCGGTAACCGAGGGCCATCCGGACAAGATCTGCGACGCCATCAGCGACTCGGTGCTCGACGCGCTGCTGGCCGACGATCCCAAATCCCGCGTCGCGGTGGAGACACTGGTGACCACCGGCCAGGTGCACGTCGTCGGCGAGGTGACGACCGCGGCCAAGGAAGCGTTCGCCGACATCACCAACACCGTGCGTGAACGGATCCTCGAGATCGGCTACGACTCGTCGGATAAGGGCTTTGACGGCGAGACCTGCGGCGTCAACATCGGCATCGGCGCGCAGTCACCCGATATCGCCCAGGGCGTCGACACCGCCCACGAGACCCGCGTCGAGGGCGCAGGCGACCCGCTGGACTCCCAGGGCGCCGGTGACCAGGGGCTGATGTTCGGCTACGCCATCAAGGACACCCCTGAGCTGATGCCGCTGCCGATCGCGCTGGCGCACCGGCTGTCGCGCCGGCTGACCGAGGTCCGCAAGAGCGGTGTGCTCGACTACCTGCGCCCCGACGGCAAGACCCAGGTCACCGTCGCCTACGACGGCGTCACCCCGGTGCGCCTCGACACCGTGGTGCTCTCCACGCAGCACGCCGCCGGTATCGACCTGGACGCGACGCTGACGCCCGACATCCGCGAGAAGGTCGTCAACACCGTGCTGGCCGACCTCAACCACAGCACGATGGACACCTCCGACTTCCGCCTGCTGGTGAACCCGACCGGCAAGTTCGAACTCGGCGGGCCGATGGGCGACGCCGGGCTGACCGGCCGCAAGATCATCGTCGACACCTACGGCGGGTGGGCCCGCCACGGCGGCGGCGCGTTCTCCGGTAAGGATCCGTCCAAGGTGGACCGTTCCGCGGCGTACGCGATGCGCTGGGTGGCAAAGAACGTGGTCGCCGCGGGCTTGGCCGAACGTGTCGAGGTGCAGGTCGCCTACGCGATCGGTAAGGCCGCCCCGGTCGGGTTGTTCGTCGAGACCTTCGGCAGCGAGACCGTCGATCCCAGCCGCATCGAGAAGGCCATCACCTCGGTGTTCGACCTGCGGCCCGGCGCGATCGTGCGCGACCTGGACCTGCTGCGCCCGATCTACGCGCAGACCGCCGCCTACGGGCACTTCGGCCGCACCGACGTCGACCTGCCGTGGGAGCGCCTCGACAAGGTCGACGAGCTCAAGGCCGCGGTCTAGGCGCTCAGCTGAACGCGTAGTCGTCGATCGGGAACCGGCGACTGCGCCAGTGCGCCTCCAGCGTGGTGGCCGGCCGTAGCGGCACGTCGCCGTTGACGTCGAAGTAGTAGCTGTTGGCGAGCTTGCAGCTGTCCTGCCAGAAGATCTGGCGATGCCGTTTGCGCATCATCTCGGCGAAGTAGCGGTCGTTGGCTTCCTGTTTCACCTCGACGCGGGTGGCGTGGTTACGCCGGGCGTGGGTCAGACACCGCACGATGTGGTGGGTCTGGGCCTCGATGAGCGCGAAGTAGGAGCTTCCGACGTACCCGTACGGCCCGAACACGGTGAAGAAGTTCGGGAAGCCGGGCGCGCTGACGCCCTCGTAGGCCTGCAGCCGCTGCTCGTTCCAGTAGCTCGACAACGAGCGGCCCCCCGGGCCGGTGACCGCATAGGTCGGCACGCTGTCGGGGTCCATCACCTTGAACCCGGTCGCCAGGATGAGCACGTCGATGTCGCGGGTCTGCCCGTCGGCGGTCGCCACCCCGGTACCGGTGATCTTGTCGATCGGTTCGGTCACCAGCTCGACGTTGTCGCGGTTGTACGTCGACAGGTAGGTGTTGTGAAACCCTGGCCGCTTGCACCCGACGGCGTAGCGCGGGGTGAGCTTGTCGCGGACCTGCGGGTCGTCGACCTCTTTGCGCAGGTAGTACTTGCCGATGTTCGCCATCCGCTTGGCCATCGGGTTGACCGTGAAGTACTGCGCGGGCAGCGTGAACGTGAGCTCGACGTAGGCCTGGCTGATCAGCCGCTGCAACGTGTGACCGCCCGGCAGCCGCATCAACGCCCGCAACGCCGGTGACAGCGGCACGTCGAACTTCGGGAAGCACCAGATCGGGGTGCGCTGAAATACGGTGAGCTGCTCCACGATCGGCGCGATCTCCGGAATCACCTGAACCGCTGAGGCGCCGGTGCCGATGACCGCGACGCGTTTACCGGTGAGGTCCAGGTCGTGATCCCAGCGTGCGGTGTGCATGGTGACACCGGTGAACGAGTCGACACCGTCGATGTCGGGTGAGTTCGGGGTGATCAGCACGCCGCAGGCGTTGATCAGGTAGCGCGCGGTGACGACGCCCCCGGGATCGGTGCGGATCTGCCACAGGTCGGCGTCGTCGTCGAAGTCGGCGGTCAGCACCTTGGTGTTGAACCGGATCTTGGGCGCCAGCCCGTACTTGTCCACGCAGTGCTCAGCGTAGGCCCGCAGTTCGTGGCCGGGCGCGTAGCTGCGCGTCCAGTCCGCGCTCTTCTCGAACGAGAACTGGTAGGAGAACGACGGAATGTCCACGGCGATACCGGGATAGGTGTTCCAGTACCACGTGCCGCCGGGGCCGTCGCCGGCCTCGACCACCAGGTAGTTGCCGAGCCCGGCCTGGTCCAGCTTGATCGCCGCGCCGATACCGGAGAAGCCGGCGCCGACGATGACGGTGTCGTAGTCCGGGTCGATACCCGGCCGCGCTGCCGTCGAATCGGTCATAGGCCCACGTTAGCGGGAATGCAGCGCACGGCGCAGCGCCGCCAACCCCCGCTCCATCGCCGCCGTCGCCGCAGGCACCACCCCCGCGTAACCCAGATAGCCGTGGACCAGCGTCTCGGCGTTGTGCACCTCGACGGGGACGCCGGCGGCGGTCAGCAACTCGGCGTAGCGCATCCCGTCGTCGCGCAGCGGGTCGTGGTTGGCGACGGCGATGTAGGCCGGCGGCAGCCCGGTCAGATCGGTCGCGCGGGCGGGCACCAGCGTCGCAGGCGGATCAGACATGTCCAGATCGCCGATATACCAACGGCTGTAGCCCTTGCACGCGGCCAGGTTGAGCACCGGGGCGTCGGCGTTCTCGGCGAACGACGGCAACCCGGTGTCGAACGTCGTCGACGGATACCACAACAGCTGCCGAGCGATCGCCGGTCCGCCCGCGTCGCGCGCCAGCTGGCACACCACCGCCGCGAGGTTGCCGCCCGCGGAGTCACCGGCGATGGCCAGCCGGTCGGGGTCGGTGCCCAAATCCGCGGCGTGGGCAGCGACCCATTGCGTTGCTGCCCAGGCGTCGTCGACGGCGGCGGGGTAGGGGTGCTCGGGCGCCAGCCGGTAGTCCACCGACACCACCACCGCGCCTGCGCCGACGGCGTGCATGCGGGCGGTGCCGTCGTAGGTGTCGAGGTCACCGACCGACCAGCCGCCGCCGTGCAGGAACACCACAACGGGCGCGGCCCCGTCGGCCCCTGGCGGCCAGTACACGCGGGCCGGGATCGGGCCCGCGGGCCCGTCGACAGTGCGGTCCTCGGTACGCACCTCGGGATGGACCTCGCGGCGCGGCAGTTCGCGGAACCGGCGGCGCGCGGCGTCGGCCCCTCCTTCGGTTGTCAACTGAAACGGAACGGCCTTTAGTACCTTCTGCAGGATGGCATCAACGGCCGGCTTCTCTTCAGCCACGGACATGGCAACACCGTACGTCTCCCGGCGCACCAAGCTGCTCTGGGTGAGCGCCGCGGTGGTCGCCGCCTGCTACGGGGTGTTTCTGATCGTCACCGCGATCCGGTTGCCCGCCGGTGCGGAGCTCACCGGTCAGTTCACCCTGCAACCGGCGGCCAAGGCGCTGGCCGCGGTGCTGCTGGCCGTCGCGGCCGTCAGCCATCCGATCGCGCGGGAACGACGCTGGCTGATCGGCGCCCTGCTGTTCTCGGCCGCCGGCGATTTCCTGTTGGCGCTGCCGTGGTGGGAGCCGTCGTTCGTGCTGGGACTGTCGGCGTTTCTGGTGGCCCACCTGTGTTTTCTGGGTGCGCTCGTGCCGCTGATCGAGCGGACGGCGCCGGGGGTGGCGTTTGCGACGGTCACGATCGCCGCCTGTGTGGCGCTGCTGATCTGGTTCTGGCCGGGGCTGATCGCGGAGGGGATGGCGGTGCCGGTGGTGCTCTACATCGCGGTGCTCGGGGCGATGGTGTGCGCGGCGCTGCTGGCCCGGCTGCCCACGCCGTGGACCGCGCTGGGCGCGGTGTGTTTCGCGGTGTCCGACGCGATGATCGGCATCAGCAAGTTCGTGCTGGCCCCCGAGAACGCCGAGGCGTTGGCCGTGCCGATCTGGTGGGGGTACTCGGCCTCGCTGGTGCTCATCACCGCGGGCTTCTTCTTCGGCCGGACCTCCGCCGCGAACGTTCCTTACCGCTCGAATTCGCGGAGAAATGTCGAGCGGTAAGGAACGTTCGGCCGCTGCCGAGCATGAGCCGATCGCGCGCGTGCTGCCCATGCTGTCGGTGCCGCACCTCGACCGGGAGTTCGACTACCTGGTATCGGCCGAGCAGTCCGACGACGCCCAGCCCGGTGTGCGGGTCCGGGTACGGTTCTCCGGTCGGCTGGTCGACGCCTTCATCCTCGAAAGGCGTTCGGACACCGACCATGTCGGCAAACTCGGCTGGCTGGACCGGGTGCTGTCGGCGGAGCCGGTGCTCACCCCCGAGGTGCGCCGGCTCGCCGACGCGGTCGCCGCGCGCTACGCGGGTACCCGCGCCGACGTGCTGCGCCTGGCCATTCCGCCGCGCCACGCCCGCGTCGAGAAGCAACCCCAAACCGAGCCGGCGCCGCTGACCGTCAAACCCGTTGACCCCACGGCCTGGTCGGCCTACGGCGGCGGGGAGCGGTTCCTGGCAGCGCTGAGCGACGGCCGCGCCGCCCGTGCCGTCTGGCAGGCGCTGCCCGGTGAGCGCTGGGCCGAGCGGCTCGCCGAGATCGCGGCCGCCACCGTCGACTCCGGGCGCGGGGCGTTGGTGATCGTGCCCGACCAGAGCGACATCGACACCATGCACGCCGCCGCCGTCGCCTACGTCGACGAGGACCGGGTGGTGGCGCTGTCGGCGGGTCTCGGTCCCGCGCAGCGCTACCGGCGGTGGCTATCGGTGCTGCGCGGCGGCGCCCGGGTGGTGATCGGCACGCGCAGCGCGGTGTTCGCACCCGTCGCCGACCTCGGCCTGGCGGTGGTGTGGGATGACGGCGACGACACCCTCGCCGAGCCACGCGCGCCCTATCCGCACGCCCGCGAGGTCGCGATGCTGCGCGCGCACCAACTGCGCTGCGCGGCGCTGATCGGCGGCTATGCCCGCACGGCCGAAGCCCAGGCGCTGGTGCGCAGCGGCTGGGCGCACGACCTGGTGGCGCCGCGCACCGCGGTGCGGACCGCTTCGGCGCGCGTCGTCGCCATCGAGGACAGCGGCTACGCGCAGGAACGCGATCCCGCCGCCCGCACCGCGCGGCTGCCGTCGATGGCGCTGCAGGCCGCGCGCACCGCACTGCATCAGGGCACCCCGGTGCTGGTGCAGGTACCGCGACGCGGATACGTGCCCGCGCTGGCCTGCAACCGCTGCCGCGCCGTGGCGCGGTGCAGGCACTGCACCGGGCCGCTGTCGCTTCCGGACCGCGACACCGCCGGGGCGGTGTGCCGGTGGTGCGGGCGCGCCGACACCGGGTTGCGCTGTGCGCGCTGCGGATCCGACGCCGTGCGGGCGGTGGTCGTCGGCGCCCGCCGCACCGCCGAGGAACTCGGGCGGGCGTTCGCCGGTACGACGGTCATCACCTCCGGCGGCGACGCGATGGTGTCTCACGTCGCCGCGGCGCCTGCGCTCGTGGTCGCAACGCCCGGCGCCGAGCCGACGGCCGCCGACGGGTACGGCGCGGCGCTGCTGCTGGACAGCTGGGCCCTGCTCGGCCGCCAGGACCTGCGCGCGGCCGAGGACACCCTGCGACGCTGGATGGCCGCTGCGGCCCTGGTGCGCAGCCGCGCCGACGGCGGCGTGGTGGCGGTGGTCGCCGACTCGGCGATTCCCACTGTCCAGGCGCTGATCCGGTGGGATCCGGTCGGTCACGCCGAGGAAGAACTCGACGCCCGAACCGAGGTCGGGCTGCCGCCGGCGATGCACATGGCCGCCGTCGACGGGGTGCCCGAATCGGTGCGCGCGCTGCTCGACGCCGTGGAAATGCCCGATGCCGCAGAGGTTTTGGGGCCCGTCGACCTGCCTGTCGGGGCGCGGCGGCCGCCGGGTGTACCGCCGGGGAGCGCCGTGAGCCGGACGCTGGTGCGGGTGCCCCGCGGCGGCGGCCTGGCACTGGCTACCGCCCTGCGCCGCGCCATCGGCCTGCTCAGCGCCCGCCACGATCAGCACCCGGTTCGTGTGCAAATGGACCCGTTGCACATAGGGTAAGGCGCACACGGAACCGGAGGTGGGTATGCGGCGGCTACTCCTGGTGCTCATCTTGTTGGGACTCATCACGTTTGGCCTGCTGTGGCCGCGGCTCATCGACTCGTGGTCGGAGCAGGCCTCCGACGCCGTGGACCCGGTGGTGTTCAGCCAATTCCGTGCCGATTTCACCGTCGCCGCCGACGGCCGCCTCGACGCGGTCGAGACCATCACCGCCGAGTTCCCCAGCGGACGCCACGGGCTGTTCCGGTACTGGGATGTCGCCAACCCCAACGTTCCCGGCATCCGGCAGCGACCGCAGATCACCTCGATCCTGCTCGACGGCGAACCGGCCATGCACGAGATGCTGTGGGAGAACGGCACGCGCTTTCGGGTCGCCAAGATCGGCGACCCCGACGTGTACCTGAGCCCGGGCACCCACGTCTTCGAGATCCGCTACACCATCGACGGGGTGCTCGACCCGGCCGACATCGGTGCCGACAGGCGGTTCGCGACGTCGGTCGGTTCGGCCGAAACCGCGGAGTCGGTGTTCTTCTGGAACGTGATCGCCCCGTCGTGGAACAACCGGATCCAGCGCGCCGACATCTCGATCACCCTGCCCGGCGAGGTCGGCCGCGTGCAGTGTTCCATCGGCGGCGGCGTCGGATCACCGTGCCGCGGTGTCAGCGCATCCGCGGGCACCGTCCAACTGTCGGCGGTCAACCTGCCGCCGCGCACGCCGGTCACGGTGCGGGCGAGCCTGGACGTTCCAGCCCCGCCGCGCCACGCGCTGCCGTGGCCGCAGGCATGGGACGGGGTGCTGGGCCAGTCCGTGTCGGGGCTGGTGTGGGTCGGCGGGCTCACCGTCGCCGCGGCGCTGCTCGCCATGTGGTGGTACGGCCGGATCCTGGAGACCCCGCCCGGTTTTCCGGTGCAGTACAGCCCACCCGACGGGCTCGGCCCGGTCCAGACCGAATACATCCGCACCGAGGACGTGCCCACCAACGCGCTCACCGCCACGCTGTTCCACCTGGCCGAACGCCGGCTGATCGCGCTGCAGCAGATCAGCGACAAACACTGGAAGATCCGCGGGATCGCCGACGAAGGGGCATGGGCCGACGTCGATCCCGTCGGCGTCAGGGTCGGTGCGACGCTCAAGGTGCTGGGGCCCGGTAAGGAGTTCGACGCCAAGCGGACCGTCAAGTCGGGGGAGCGGTTGAGCAAGGCCAAAACCGATCTGGCTGCGGCAGTGCGTAATTGGGCGCTCGACGAGAAACTCATCGTCAAGAAGCGCTCGGAGTGGTGGCTGCGCGCGGCCAACGCGGTCGCGTTCGTGCTGATGATGTGCTCCTTCTTTCGGTGGTTCGGCGTCGTCAACACGCTGTGGGCGGTGCCGTTCGCGGTGTTCTTCCTGTTGACCACGCCGGCCTGGCTGCCCGGTGTCGGCACCCGCCGCACCGCTGCGGGCCGCGAACTGTGGTCGCGCGCAGGCGGATTTCACCGCATGCTGGCCACCGACTCCGCCGAGAGCCGGTTCGACTTCGCGGCGCGCAAGGAGCTCTACACCGCCTACATTCCGTTCGCGGTGGCCGCGGGTGCTGCGGCGCTGTGGGCCAAGAAGTACGAGGCGGTGATGGGTCAGCCTGCCCCGCAACCGGACTGGTATCACGCGCCGGCGTCGAGCGGGTGGGGTTTCACCGGCGGGTCCGGCGGGGCGAACTTCGACAGTTTTGAATCGGCGTTGTCGTCATCGATCAGCGCCTACACCGCCTCGCAGTCGTCTTCGTCTTCCGGCGGCGGCGGAGGCGGTGGCGGTGGCGGCGGCGGAGGAGGAGGTGGAGGCGGATCATGGTGAGGTTGCTGCTGATCGTTCTGCTGGTGCTCGCGGTGGCGGCGCTGGTCGGCTTCGTGATGGGCTACAACAGGATTCGCGCCGCCGATATCCGGGTGTCGGAGGCGCTGTCGGGTATCGACGTCGAGTTGATGCGCCGGGCGTCGCTGGTCCCCAGCCTCGTGCACACCGTGCAGACGTTCGCCGCGCACGAAAAGGCCATCCTCGACCACGTCACCGACGCGCGCGCCGCGCTGGCGTCGGCGACGACGGGTAAGTCGGTGGCGCAGCGAAGCGTGGCCGAGAAGGAACTCGACAGCGCGTTGGTGCCGCTGCTGGCGCTCGGCCAGAACTATCCGCAGCTCAACTCGTCGCAGAACTTCCTGCAGTTGCAGAACAGCCTCGCCGACACCGAGGACAAGTTGGCGTTCGCGCGCCAGTACTACAACGACGCGGTCGCCACAGTGAACCGGCTCATCACCACGATTCCGTGGATGTTCGTGGCGCCGTTGGTCGGGGTGTCCGAACGCGAGTTCTACCAGACGCCACGGTGAGCGCCGCCAATTTGTCGCGAGATCTACTCCAGGGCTGTCGCGGGCGCCGAATCGCGACCATGGTGTAGATCTCGCGACAGCAGCGCCGCCGTCGTCTCACTAGACTGGCTCGGTGCGCATCGTCTTCGCCGGCACCCCGGAACCCGCCCTGCCGTCGCTGCGCCGGCTTCTCGAATCGCCACGCCACGACGTCGTCGCGGTGCTGACCCGCCCCGACGCCGCCGCGGGCCGGCGGGGCAAACCCGCACCGTCGCCGGTGGCTCGCGTCGCGCTCGAACACGACATTCCGGTGCTGCGACCGGCGCGGCCCAACTCCGATGAGTTCATCGCCGAACTGGCCGAGTTGAGCCCGGACTGCTGCGCGGTGGTGGCCTACGGCGCGCTGCTGAGCGAGCAACTGCTGGCCGTGCCCCGACACGGCTGGGTCAACCTGCACTTCTCGCTGCTGCCGGCCTGGCGCGGCGCCGCGCCCGTGCAGGCCGCGATCGCCGCCGGCGACACCGTGACCGGTGCGACGACGTTTCTGATCGAACCCGCTCTGGACTCCGGCCCCGTCTACGGCGTGGTCACCGAGACCATCCAGCCGACCGACACCGCGGGGGATCTGCTTGACCGCCTGGCGGTTTCAGGCGCTGCGCTGTTGGAGACGACGCTGGACGGCATCGCCGACGGTACGTTGACCCCGGTCCCGCAGCCGTCCGACGGGGTCAGCGTCGCCCCCAAGATCACCGTCGAGCAGGCCCGCGTGCGGTGGGACCTGCCCGCCCATGTGGTGGAACGACGCATCCGCGCCGTCACCCCCCACCCCGGGGCCTGGACGACGATCGGCGACCTGCGGGTCAAGCTCGGGCCGGTGACCGTCGACGACGACGCTGAACCGTTGCCGCCCGGCGCAATTCAAACCGACCGCAAAAGCGTGCGGATCGGCACCGCGTCGCACCCGGTGCGGCTCGGCGTGATCCAGCCGCCCGGCAAGAAGCCGATGAACGCCGCCGACTGGGCCCGCGGCGCCCGACTCGACGACGATGCGCGGGCGACATGACCAGACCCCGCCGCCCCCGACCCCCGCGCCGCCGCCCGCTCGACCCCGCCCGGCGCGCGGCCTTCGACGTGCTGCGCGCGGTATCGGAGAAAGACGCCTACGCCAACCTCGCGCTGCCCGCCCTGCTGCGCGACCGCGGAATCAGCGGGCGCGACGCGGCATTCGCCACCGAGCTGGCCTACGGCACGTCGCGCACCCGCGGGCTGCTGGACGCGATCATCAGCCATGCCGCCGGACGCCCCACCGACCGCATCGATCCGGTGCTGCTCGATCTGCTGCGGCTGGGCGCCTACCAGCTGTTGCGCACCCGCGTCGAACAACACGCCGCCGTGTCCACCACCGTCGAACAGGCCGGTATCGAATTCGACTCGGCCCGTGCGGGTTTCGTCAACGGCGTGCTACGCACCATCGCCGGGCGCGACGAGAGCGCCTGGGTGCAGCAGCTGGCGCCCGACAAGGCCGCCGATCCGATCGGTCACGCGGCGTTCGTGCACGCCCACCCGCGCTGGATCGCGCAGGCGTTCGCCGACGCGCTCGGCGCCGAAGCCGGCCAACTCGACGCGCTGCTGGCCAGCAACGACGCCCGGCCCGCCGTGCACCTGGCCGCGCGCCCGGGCGCGCTGACCGCCGAGGAACTCGCCGCGCAGGTCGACGGCACCGTCGGGCGGTATTCACCGCACGCGGTGTATCTGGGCGGGGGAGACCCCGGCCGGCTGGAGCCCGTACGCGAAGGCGCGGCGCTGGTGCAGGACGAAGGCAGCCAGCTGGTGGCCCGTGCGCTGACGCTGGCCGAACTCGACGGACCCGATACGGGCCGGTGGCTGGACCTGTGCGCCGGGCCCGGCGGAAAGACCGCGCTGCTGGCCGCCCTGGCCGCCGAGCAGGGCGCGGCGCAGGTGACCGCCGTGGAGCCCAACCCGCGCCGCGCCGAGCTCGTCGAGCAGAACACCCGGGGGCTGGCCGTCGACGTGCTGCGCGTCGACGGGCGCGAGAGCGGTCTGAAACCCGGCTTCGACCGGGTGCTGGTGGACGCGCCGTGCACCGGGCTGGGCGCGCTGCGGCGCAGGCCGGAAGCGCGGTGGCGCCGCCAACCCGACGATGTGCCGCAACTGGCCAAGTTGCAGCGCGAACTGCTGGCCGCCGCGATCTCGCTGACCCGCCCGGGCGGGGTGGTGCTGTACGCGACGTGCTCGCCGCATCTGGCCGAGACGGTCGGCATCGTCGCCGACGCGCTGCGCCGACACCCGGTGAGCGCCCAGGACACCCGGCCGCTCTTCGCGCCCGTCGACCAGCTGGGTGACGGACCGTACGTGCAGCTGTGGCCGCACCGGCACGGCACCGACGCGATGTTCGCCGCCGCGCTGCAGATAAGGTGACCAACATGTCGAAGCCCCTGATCGCGCCGTCGATTCTGGCAGCAGACTTCGCCAGGTTGGCCGAGGAGGCCGCCGCCGTGAAGGGCGCGGACTGGTTGCACGTCGACGTGATGGACAACCACTTCGTGCCGAACCTGACCATCGGGCTTCCGGTGGTCGAGGCGCTGCTGCCCACCACCGACATCCCGATGGACTGCCATCTGATGATCGAGGACCCGAAGCGCTGGGCACCGCCGTACGCCGAGGCCGGCGCCCACAACGTCACCTTCCACGCCGAGGCGACCGACAAACCCGTCGCGGTCGCCCGCGACATCCGCGCCGCGGGCGCCAAGGCCGGACTCGCGGTCAAACCGGGCACGCCGATCGAGCCCTACCTGGAGATCCTGCCCGAGTTCGACACGATGCTGATCATGTCGGTGGAACCGGGCTTCGGCGGGCAGAAGTTCATCCCCGAGGTGCTTCCCAAGGTGGGTGTGGTGCGCCGCCTGGTCGACGCCGGCGAGCTGACCATCCTGGTCGAGATCGACGGCGGCATCAACGCCGACACCATCGAGCAGGCGGCGGCGGCCGGGGTGGACTGTTTCGTGGCCGGTTCGGCGGTGTACAGCGCGGAAGATCCCGCCGCCGCCGTGGACTCGTTGCGCCGCCAGGCTGCTGCGGCGTCCACGCACCTTCGATGAACCTCGAGGCCGCGATGCGGCTGGCAGTCGACAAGGCCAACGAGGTCAAGGGCAGGACGTATCCGAACCCGCCGGTGGGCGCGGTCATCCTGGATCGCGACGACGAGGTGGCGGGCGTCGGCGCCACCGAACCGCCGGGCGGTCCGCACGCCGAGGTGGTCGCGCTGCGCAGGGCGGGGGAGCGCGCCGTCGGCGGCACCGCGGTGGTGACGCTGGAACCGTGCAACCACCACGGCAGGACCCCGCCGTGTGTGGATACCCTTGTTGCGGCGGGGATTTCACGGGTCGCCTACGCGGTGACCGATCCGAACCCGGTGGCCGCAGGGGGTGCGGCGCGGCTGGGTGAGGCGGGTATCGAGATGCTCGCCGGGGTGCTGGCGACAGACGTCGCGGGCGGCCCGCTACGGGAGTGGCTGCACAAACAGCGCACCGGAAAGCCGCATGTGACTTGGAAGTTCGCCACCAGCGTCGACGGCCGAAGCGCGGCGGCCGACGGCACCAGCCAGTGGATCACCAGTGAAGCCGCGCGCGCCGACGTGCACCGCAGGCGTGCGGTGGCCGATGCGATCGTGGTCGGCACCGGCACCGTGTTCGTCGACGACCCCGCGCTGACCGCGCGGCTACCCGACGGCTCGCTCGCTGAGCGCCAACCGTTGCGGGTTGTCGTCGGCGAACGCGAGATACCTTCTGATGCAAAGGTTCTGAACGACGATTCACACACGATGGTGATCCGCACCCGAGATCCGAACGAGGTGCTCAAGGCGCTGTCGGACCGCACCGACGTGCTGGTGGAGGGCGGGCCGACGTTGGCGGGTGCCTTGCTTCGGGCGGGGGTGATCGACCGCATCCTGGCTTATGTAGCGCCGATCCTGTTGGGCGGCCCGGTAACCGCCGTCGACGACGTCGGTGTGCTGTCCATCGCCCACGCCCAACGATGGCGCTTCGACGGCCTCGAACCGATCGGTCCGGACGTGATGCTCAGCCTGGTGCCCGCTTAATCGTCTTCGGGGTCCTCCTGGGCTGACAGCGGCCGGTGCTCGATGAGGTCGCGGGTGCCCGATCCGAGCCGTTCGCGAAACGCCTGCACCGTGTAGCCGACCACCACCGCGTCGGTGCGGGCCCGCACCGTCGCCGAGCGGGGCAGGTGAAACAGCGGGCCGAACTCGCCGAAGTAGTCGCCCGCGACGGCCAGCTTGAGCATTTCCTCACTGCCGCCGGGCAGTTCGCGCACGATCTCGAGTTCGCCCTCGGACACCAGATAGATCAGCTGGCCCATCGTGCCCTGTTCGAACAGCACGTCGCCGGCGGCCAACTCCGTCGTCTCGGGGCCCCGGTCGGTGGTGGTGAACCCAGGCACGAGATCGACGACCCGGTCGGCCAGCGGCAGAATCCGGGCGTCGTGGGTGGCGACCACCACGATCCGATCACCGGAGGCCAGCTCGCGGATCAGCTTGAGCACCTCCTCGACCTGGATGAAATCCAGGTGCGCGGTCGGCTCGTCGGCCAGGATCAGCGGCGGGTCCAGCGCGACGGCGCGGGCCACCGCCACCCGCTGCTGCTGTCCGCCGCTGAGGTCGCCGGGGCGGTGGTGCAGCCGGTCGTGCAGGCCGACCCGCGCCAACAGTTGGTCGGCGCGTTTGGACGCCGCCCGCCGTGACATGCCCGACGCCAGCAGCGGCACCATCACGTTCTCCCGTGCGGTCAGGCTGGGCACCAGGTTGAACGCCTGGAAGACGATGCCGACGGTTTCGCGCCGAAACGTCGACACCTCGCGCGCGTCCAGCGCCGTCACGTCGACGTCGCCGAACTTGATGGTGCCCGCGGTGGGGCGCAGGATCGCGCCGAGGCAGGACAACAGGGTCGTCTTTCCACAACCGCTGGGGCCCAGCAGGATCACCAGCGAGCCGGCCGCCACGTCGAGGTTGAGCCCGTCGATGGGGCGTACCGCGTATCCGGCGTTGGCGTATTCGACGACCAGGTTCTGCACCGACAGATCACCCATGCTCACGGCCCTCCGAACGCGACGGCCGGGTCGACCGAAACCGCTCGGCGCAGGCCTGTGGCGCTCGCGATCAGACCGACCACGACGGCCAGCACCGGCAACGCGGCATAGGCCTGCCCCGGCACGATCACCTGCATCGGGAACAACGGGCCGAGCAGCACCGACAGCGCGGTGCCCAGCAGCGCGGCCAACAGCGCCACGATGACTGCTTGCAGGGCCAGTCCGCCCATCACCGCCCGGGTGGTCACCCCAATTGCCTTGAACACCGCAAAATCTCGCAGCCGCTCCAGCGCCGACAGGTAAACCACCGATCCGACGATCAGCGCCGCCACCACCCACAGCAGGACCGCGACGATGGTGATCGAGTTGACCGCGACCCGCAACGGCCGCAGCAGGTCGTCGATCGCGCCGTTGCGGTCGATCGTGCGGTAACCGTCGGGCGGCTGTTCGAGGGTGCCGCGAATTCCGATGGAGGACACCAGTTGTTGGCCGCCGTACACCAACTGCCGGGCGCCGTCGGTGGTCAAGAAGACGTTCGGCAGGTTCGCCAACGCCGTGGAGTTCTCCACGATGCCGACGATGCGCAGCGTGCGCGAGGCGATTTCGACCTCGTCGCCCAGACCGCGCCCCAGCGTGCTGGACACCGCGACCTCTTTGGCGGACACCGGCGCCCTGCCTTCGGACACCGCGGGCATACCGGGACCCCGTTCGGGCGCACCGAATATGCCGATATTGCGGGTGTCGTCGGCGAGCGTGGCGGTGCCGCCGGCGTACACGAGCGGTGCCGCCGCCTCGACCCCCGGCGCGCGGGCGACCCGCGCCAACTCCGTCGGCGCGAACGGCGTCGCACCGACGAACGGCCCGGACGCGCCGGACTTGACCAGGTACTGATCCACTCCCAAGGTGTTCACGGTGCGCTCGGCTTCCCACCGAAATCCGTTGGCCAACCCCGTGAGGACCAGCGTCATCGCGAAGATGATCGCCGTCGACATCACCGCGATGGCGAAACGCCGCCTTCTCCACTGCATGTCGCGGAGGGCGGCCATCAGCATGCCCGCGACGTTACCGAGGGGCGCCGTGTCGTGGGCCTGCTTTGGCGTTACTCCGCGCTGCCTGCGAAGGTCTTGATAAGCGAGTCGCAGAACGCGGGAAGGTCATCGGGTTTACGGCTGGACACCAAAGTGTTTGGCCCGCGCGAGCATTCGACGACCTCCTCGTCGACCCAGTTGGCACCGGCGTTGACGAGGTCGGTCTTGACGCTGGGCCACGACGTCATCATCCGGCCGCGCACCACGTCGGCCTCGACCAGCGTCCACGGCCCGTGACAGATCACCGCGACCGGTTTGCCAGCATCGAAGAAGCTCTTCGTGAGCGCGACCGCCGCAGCGTTGGTGCGCAGGAAGTCCGGGTTGGCGACACCGCCGGGCAGCACCAGCGCGTCATACTCCGAAACCGACACGGCGTCAGCCGACTTGTCGGCCTCGAAGGTGTCCGCCGGGGTCAGATGGTTGAACGCCTGGATCTTGCCGACCTCGGTCGATACGAGTTCCGGAGTTCCACCGGCCTGCTCCACCGCTTTCCACGGTTCGGTCAACTCGACCTGCTCGACGCCCTCCGGCGCGACCAGAAACGCTATTTTCTTACCGTTCAGTGAACTTGACATGACTTTTCTCCCGTGACGTTGTGCTCAACGGCACGCATACCCGCCGGTTCGGGCAGCCAATCGAGGCGCCTGCGTCGGTACACTCGTACCGGAATCACTGTTGTGCGAGCACAACGGGGAGGAGCGAGTATGACTACTGCATTGCCGGCTTGGCTCAACTTTCGAACCATCGGCCCCCGCAGCCTGACGTCGCTGGTCTGCAACGTCCTGGGCGAGCGGCCCGGCCAGGAGGCGGGGCGCCCCACCGAACCGGTCCTGATCCAGCCAGGTCTCGAACGCTGCTGAGCGTGACCGCCTAGC